>NZ_CP128846.1:7350000-8550000 GCF_030388665.1 Streptomyces flavofungini
GTAAGGGTGTAGCCCGAGCGATAGGTAAATCCGTCGTTCTTGTGGGTGAGACCTGATGCCGAGCCGATTGTGGTGAAGTGGATGATCCTATGCTGTCGAGAAAAGCCTCTAGCGAGTTTCATGGCGGCCCGTACCCTAAACCGACTCAGGTGGTCAGGTAGAGAATACCGAGGCGTTCGGGTGAACTATGGTTAAGGAACTCGGCAAAATGCCCCCGTAACTTCGGGAGAAGGGGGGCCATTTCTGGTGATGACACTTGCTGTCTGAGCTGGGGGTGGCCGCAGAGACCAGCGAGAAGCGACTGTTTACTAAAAACACAGGTCCGTGCGAAGCCGTAAGGCGATGTATACGGACTGACGCCTGCCCGGTGCTGGAACGTTAAGGGGACCGGTTAGTCACTCTTCGGGGTGGCGAAGCTGAGAACTTAAGCGCCAGTAAACGGCGGTGGTAACTATAACCATCCTAAGGTAGCGAAATTCCTTGTCGGGTAAGTTCCGACCTGCACGAATGGCGTAACGACTTCTCGACTGTCTCAACCATAGGCCCGGTGAAATTGCACTACGAGTAAAGATGCTCGTTTCGCGCAGCAGGACGGAAAGACCCCGGGACCTTTACTACAGTTTGATATTGGTGTTCGGTTCGGCTTGTGTAGGATAGGTGGGAGACTGTGAAGCGGGCACGCCAGTGTTCGTGGAGTCGTCGTTGAAATACCACTCTGGTCGTGCTGGATGTCTAACCTGGGTCCGTGATCCGGATCAGGGACAGTGTCTGATGGGTAGTTTAACTGGGGCGGTTGCCTCCCAAAGGGTAACGGAGGCGCCCAAAGGTTCCCTCAGCCTGGTTGGTAATCAGGTGTTGAGTGTAAGTGCACAAGGGAGCTTGACTGTGAGACTGACGGGTCGAGCAGGGACGAAAGTCGGGACTAGTGATCCGGCGGTGGCTTGTGGAAGCGCCGTCGCTCAACGGATAAAAGGTACCCCGGGGATAACAGGCTGATCTTCCCCAAGAGTCCATATCGACGGGATGGTTTGGCACCTCGATGTCGGCTCGTCGCATCCTGGGGCTGGAGTCGGTCCCAAGGGTTGGGCTGTTCGCCCATTAAAGCGGTACGCGAGCTGGGTTTAGAACGTCGTGAGACAGTTCGGTCCCTATCCGCTGTGCGCGTAGGAGTCTTGAGAAGGGCTGTCCCTAGTACGAGAGGACCGGGACGGACGAACCTCTGGTGTGCCAGTTGTTCTGCCAAGGGCATGGCTGGTTGGCTACGTTCGGAAAGGATAACCGCTGAAAGCATCTAAGCGGGAAGCCTGCTTCGAGATGAGGACTCCCACCTCCTTTGAGGGGTTAAGGCTCCCAGTAGACGACTGGGTTGATAGGCCAGATATGGAAGCCCTGTGAGGGGTGGAGTTGACTGGTACTAATAGGCCGAGGGCTTGTCCTCAGTTGCTCGCGTCCACTGTGTTGGTTCTGAAACAACGAACAGTTGTGTCGGCTGAACAGCTCTACTTCAATTGAAGAGTGTGCTTGTTCGCTGCCCTGTTTGAGATCCTGCTCTTGCAGCGGGATATTTCATAGGGTTTCGGTGGTCATAGCGTAAGGGAAACGCCCGGTTACATTCCGAACCCGGAAGCTAAGCCTTACAGCGCCGATGGTACTGCAGGGGGGACCCTGTGGGAGAGTAGGACGCCGCCGAACAATTTTTGGAGGACCCTTGGTCCCAGCGTTCACGCTGGGACCAAGGGTCCTTTTTGTTTTTGCTCGAAGAGCGCCGGCTACGCGGCTGCGTCAGAATGACTGCGGTACCGAAGACTAGGAGTCACCCATGTCCACCAACTCTCCCGACGAGCGACCGGAGCGCGACCAGCGCCGCCGGGATGGTGGCGACCGGGGTGGATACCGCGGTGGGCCACGTCGCGACAACGACCGCGGTCCGCGCCGCGACGACCGTCGAGACGGGGATCGCCCCTCCTTCCGTCGCGACGACCGGGACCGCAACGACCGCGGTGACCGCAGTGACCGCGGCGGATTCCGACGGGACGACCGCCGTGACGGTGACCGTGGTGGCTTCCGCCGTGACGACAACCGTGGCGGAAGCGGCTACCGCGGACGTGACGACCGTGACAGCGGGCGCCCCTCCTTCCGTCGCGACGACCGGCCCGGCGGGTTTCGACGCGATGACCGGCGCGATGACCGGCGCGACGACCGTGGAGGCAACGACCGCGACCGTGGCGGCGACCGGGGCGGCTTCCGCCGTGACGGAGACCGCCCCGGCTTCCGGCGTGACAGCGACCGTCCGGCCTTCCGCCGGGATGACCGCCGTGACGACCGCCGGGATGGTGACCGTCGGGATGATCGGCGGGACGACCGTCCGGCGTTCCGTCGGGATGACCGGCGGGACGACCGTGGCGACCGTGGCGGGTTCCGGCGGGACGACCGGCGCGACGACCGTGGCGGGTTCCGTCGCGACGACCGCCGCGACGACCGCCGCGACGGGGACCGTGGTGGCTTCCGCCGCGACGACAACCGTGGTGGCGACCGTCCCGGCTTCCGGCGTGATGACCGCGACCGCGGTGACCGCGGCGGTTTCCGCCGTGACGATCGTCGGGATGACCGCCGGGATGGTGACCGTCGGGATGATCGGCGGGACGACCGTCCGGCGTTCCGTCGGGATGACCGGCGGGACGACCGTGGCGACCGTGGCGGGTTCCGGCGGGACGACCGGCGCGACGACCGTGGCGGGTTCCGCCGCGACGACCGCCGCGACGACCGCCGCGACGGGGACCGTGGTGGTTTCCGCCGCGACGACAACCGTGGTGGCGGCTACCGTGGGCGTGACGACCGAGGCCGTGACGACCGCGGCCGCGGCCCCCGTCGGGACGACAGCCGTGGGCGGCCCGGTGGGTTCCGTGGGCGGGACGACCGGCGTGACGGCGACCGCGGTGGGTTCCGCCGTGACGACCGCGAGCGGGACCGTGAGCCGATCAAGCGGCTGCCGATCCCGGACGACGTCACGGGCGACGAGATCGACCAGGACGTACGGCAGGAGCTGCAGAGCCTGCCCAAGGGGCTCGCTGAGGACGTCGCCAGGAACCTGGTGATGGTCGCCAAGCTCATCGACGAGGACCCCGAGCAGGCCTACGGCTACTCCAAGGTCGCGCTGCGGCTCGCCTCGCGCGTCGCCGCCGTACGCGAGGCCGCGGGCTTCGCCGCGTACGCGAACCAGAAGTACAGCGAGGCGCTCGCCGAGTTCCGGGCCGCGCGGCGGATGACCGGCGGCGTGGAGCTGTGGCCCGTCATGGCGGACTGCGAGCGCGGGCTCGGACGGCCCGAGAAGGCGCTCGACATGGCCGGTGCACCCGAGGTGCACAAGCTCGACAAGGCCGGCCAGGTCGAGATGCGGCTCGTCGCCGCGGGAGCGCGCCGCGACATGGGGCAGCTCGACGCCGCGATCGTCACGCTGCAGAGCCCCGAGCTGGCCTCCAGCTCCGTCCAGCCCTGGACCGCCCGCCTGCGGTACGCCTACGGTGACGCACTGCTCGCGGCCGGGCGCGAGGACGAGGCGCGCGAGTGGTTCGCCAAGGCCATCGAGGCCGACAAGGACGGCAGCACCGACGCGTCCGACCGGCTCGCCGAGCTCGACGGCGTCGAGTTCGTCGACGCGCTCGAGGGCGATGAAGCTGAGGCCGAGCCCCAGGTGACGGAGTCGACGGAGTCGGGGCAGTCGGTGGACGCGGCCGAACCCGCACCCGCCGCTGTCGATGTGGATGCCGACGCGGGCGTTGCGGATGACGTCGATGCAGATGCAGATGCAGATGCAGATGTCGATGCCGATGTTGCCGATGGCGATGAAGGTGTGCGGCGCGACAAGGACTGATGGCGGTGGGACGTGAAGGGGCGGGTCTCCAGTGGGAGGCCCGCCCCTTCGGCGTACGTACGAAGCGTCGGTCCGAGGTCAGAACGCCAGGTCGCGCAGGACCAGACCCGTCGCGGGCTTAGGGCCGAACGACGTGGACTTCTGGGGCATCGTGACGCCCTGGCGGGCCAGGTCGCGTACGACCTCCTCACGGACCGGGTGCATCAGCACCGCCGTGCCGCCTTCGCGCTCGGCCTTCTCGACCGTCGCCTCCGTGTGATGGATGTACGCGATGTGCTCCGGGGTGTCCGGGACCTGCCAGACGTGGTCCAGGAGCGTGGAGTGCAGGACCGTCGCGTCCAGGGTGCGCCAGGCCTCCGGGCGGCTGTGGGGGACCGTGCGGGCCAGCAGGTCGGGGTCGGGACGGTCCACCAGGTGGTACGAGCCGTCGCCCGCCAGGAGGAACGCGTTGCTCTCGGCCGCGGCGTCGCCGAGGGCCGCCAGTGCCTCGGACAAGGAGCACTCCAGTGTGCGTACCCGGAAGGAGTCCGCGAGCGCGGCCAAGGCGTCGGCGACCGGGAGCCGGTGCAGATAGCGGTGGATCGCGCGGACCCGCAGCGGATAGCGGGCCGTGTCGACCAGCAGGACCAGGCCGAAGTCCCACGGTCCGGGAGAGGCGTGTTCGGCCCGCACGCGCAGATTTGTCGCCCAGCGGTGGTGGCCGTCGGCGATGAGAGCCTGGTGGTGGGCCAGATCTGACTGGATTTCAGCGATCTCGGCGGGGTCGGTCACCGCCCACAGACGATGGCTGAAGCCGTCCTCGGTGGTCGTGGAGAGCAGCGGCTTGTGGTGCGTCGCGCGCTCTATGGCGGCCGCCGCACCGTCCGTCGACGCGCCGCCGGGGTAGGTGAGGAGCAGCGGCTCCAGGTTCGCGGCCGTCGCGCGCATGAGGGCGGCCCGGTCCTCGACGACGTGCGGCATGACGTCCTCGTGCGGCAGGACGATGCCGTCGGCTGCCTCCGACAGGCGCAGGGCGCCGATGATGCCGCGCTGGAGGATGTCGCCGTTCCGCTGCTCGTACACGTACAGGGCCGGGATCGGGTCGGGAGCCAGGATGCCTTCGGCGAGCCAGTCGTGGAGGGTGTCGGCGGCCTGGCGGTTGCGGGCCGCCGGGGTGGTCGCCTGCGGCAGGATCAGGCGGACGATGTTGTGCGGATCCGCCGATTCCAGTTCCAGGAGACCGTCCGGCCGCACGATCACGTCGTACGGCGGTGAGGTCACGGCGGCGAGGGAGCCGACCCGTTCGGAGTCGTACCGCACCCCCCGGAACGGGATCAGGTCGAGGCCGTGGACGTCCGTGTGACCCGCTGTGTTCATTAGTGCATCGTAAGTGTGTCAGTGGCATGAGCGATGATCGGGGGAGTGGAATTAGCGAGGAGAGATGCGTAATGAGCCAGACCGTCAACAGCGGTGGCGATCAGCCTGCGCGGACGCGTCCAGCGGGCAGTGAGCGGGCGCTGAGCGAGAGCTACGACACGGCGCTGCTCGATCTCGACGGGGTGGTGTACGCGGGTGGGAAGGCCATCGCCCACGCCGTCGATTCGCTGGCGACGGCCCGGTCCGGGGGCATGCATCTCGCGTACGTGACGAACAACGCGCTGCGTACGCCGGACGCGGTGGCCGACCATCTGACGGAGCTCGGCATTCCCACCGGCCCGTCGGACGTGATCACGTCGGCGCAGGCCGTCGCGCGGCTCGTGGGTGAGCAAGTGCCCTCGGGGGCGCGGGTGTTGGTGGTGGGAGGGGAAGGGCTGCGGGTCGCGCTGCGTGAGCGTGGGCTTGAGCCGGTGGAGTCCGCCGACGACGATCCGGTGGCCGTGGTGCAGGGGTACGGGGGCCCCGAGTTGGCGTGGGGGCGGTTCGCGGAGGCCTGCTACGCGATCGCGCGGGGTGTGCCGTGGTTCGCGTCCAACACGGACCTGACCATCCCCAGCGGGCGGGGGATCGCCCCGGGGAACGGCGCCGCCGTGGAGGTCGTGCGCATCGCGACCGGGGCGGAGCCGCAGGTCGCGGGGAAGCCGTTGCCCCCGATGCACCGGGAGACGATCCTGCGGACCGGGGCCGAGCGGCCGCTGGTCGTCGGGGACCGGCTCGACACAGACATCGAGGGCGCGTTCAACGGCGGTGTGGACTCGCTGCTCGTGCTGACGGGAGTGACGGACGGGGCGCGGTTGCTGGCCGCTCGGCCCGAGCACCGGCCCACGTATGTGGACGCCGATCTGCGGGGGATGCTGAGGGGGCAGCCCGAGGTGGGGCAGGCGGGCGAGGGGTTCGGCTGTGGGGGGTGGGTTGCCTTCGCGCGCGGGGAGGCTCTGGTCCTCGAGGGCGAGGGGGCGGCCATGGACGGGCTGCGGGCCTTGTGCGCGGCCGCGTGGGCGGCGGCGGGGGACGGGGCGTGCGGGTTGGACGGGGGGAAGGCGTTGGCGCGGCTGGGGCTTTAGGTTTCCCCGGTCCCGCCCCTGCTCGAAGCCGGGGGCTGCGCCCTCGGCCCCCCGCTGTCGGCGCTCAGGGCCTCGGCCCCGAACGCAGGACGGGCTGGTGAGCGCAGGCGGGAGTCAGGGGAGGGTGGGGCGGACCTCCGTCGGATCGCCGCTTCGTTCCTCGTCCTCAAGCGTCGGACGGGCTGAAGCGGTGCGAGTGCTGCGGAAGTTACGCTTCCTCGCCGCGGGACAGGAGTTGGTCCTCCGTCACGCCCTTGCGCCAGTACCCCGTGAACTTGATGCGCTTGCGGTCGAAGCCCCGGTCGGTGACCAGGTGGCGGCGTACGGCCCTGACCGTCGCGGACTCGCCGGCGATCCAGGCGTAGGGAGCGCCGGTGGGCAGGTCGGCGGCGCTGATCGCGACCGTCGTCGTGCCCTCGCCCGTGAGCCAGGTGATGTCGGCGTCCGCCTTGGTGAGCAGGTGCCGGCGGTCCGCCGGGTCGCGCAGCTCCAGCCAGGCCAGGACCCGCGTCGAGGGCGGCAGCGATTCGAGGATGCCCGCGACGGCGGGCAGCGCCGACTCGTCGCCGGTCAGGAGGATCCAGTCGGTGTCCGCGGGCGGCCTGAAGTCGTACGCGGCGTTCTCCTCCTCGACCGGAGCGAGGACCCCGACGCGGGTGCCGGGGCGTGCCGTGCGGGCCCAGCGTGACGCGGGGCCCTCGGTGGACGGCGCGTCCGGGGCGGGCGCGTGCACGGCGAAGTCGACGATCAACTCGTGCGGGTCGCGGCGCAGTTCACGGATGGTGTACGTGCGCATGATGCCGCGGACGTCGGGGTCCAGGTCCCGCCAGGCCGCGTACCAGTCGGGGGACTCGGTGTCCGGCATGACCGGCGCGCTCTGGCCGGGCTGCGGCAGGAACACCTTCACGCGCTGGTCGCGGCCGCCCGATGCCATCTCGGCCACGTCGGAGCCGCCGAAGGCCACGCGGACCATCGACGGCGTCAGGCGCTCGGTGCGCAGGACCTGGGTGTCGAAGAACCGGAACGGGGCGTCGGTCATGGGCTGAGCCTTTCTCCTGAGCGCGGTGGCGGGACGGCCGCCGCCCCGAGGTGGCGGCCGCTATCGCCTGAGCTTCTTCGACTTCTCGACGGCCGCCGCGAGCTGTTCGAGCACGGGGGCGTAACCGGCGTAGCTGTAGCGCTCCTCCATGGACCACGGGACGGTCTGGCCGGCCTTCACGGCGGGCAGCTTGTTCCAGGTGGGCTTCTTCGCGAGCTGGTCCTCGGTGAGCGCCGACGAGCGGTTGTCGACCATGATCAGGTCGGCGTGGTACTTGTCGGCGTTCTCCCAGCTGAGGAACTCCCAGAAGCCCCACTCGTCGCTCTTCTTGCCCTCGACGAACTCGACGCCGAGGTCCTTGAAGTAGTTCAGGTCGCAGTAGGAGTCCGGGACGGCGACGTACATCTGCTGGGCGTCGCCCGTCATCGCCAAGACCTTCAGCCCGCCATTGGCCTTCGCGGCCTCGCGCAGCGTCCGTTCGGCCTTCTCGAAGCGGGACTTGGCGGCCTTGACCTTCTGGGACTCCAGATCGCCGCCGAGTGAGGCGGCCAGGTCGGTGTAGCGCTTGAGGGGTTCGAGGAGGGAGGCGCGGGCGCCGTTGATGCCGACCGTCGGGGCGAGGGCGGCGATCTTCTTGCTGCTCTCCTCGGGGACGAACCAGAGGTTGGGCGGGGGGAACATGTTGCTGATCAGCAGCTCGGGCTTGAGGGACGCGTACTTCTCGATGTTGAACTGGCCCCAGGTCTCGCCGAGGCTCGTCAGTTTGTCGACATCGAGATCGCCGGCCTGCGGGTTGGGCTTGCCGCCCACGGGCTTGGACGGGCCGAAGACGCCGGTGACCTCGACGCCGTAGTCGTGCAGGGCCGCGGCGGTGCTGATGAACGCGACGATGTTCTTCGGGGTCGAGTCGGCGCGCGCCGTCCTGCCGCGGTCGTCCTTGAAGCTCCAGGCCTTGCCGTCGGAGCCCGAGCCCGAGTTCTTGGCCTTGCTGTCGGAGTTCTCGGAGCTGTCGGAGTTCTCGCTGCCGCAGCCGGTGAGGGCGGCGCCGAGGCAGAGGGCGGCGCCGCCGGTCAGCAGGCCGCGGCGGCTGACGCCGCCGGCGGTGCGGGTGGGAGCGAGGGTGCGGGAGGGGCGGAGCGCGCGCATCAGGCGACCTTCTTCGAGTCTTCTATCGCCTTGGCGAGCCGCTCGATGAGGGGCGCGTATCCGGCGTGGCTGAACCGGGCTTCGTTGAACCAGGGGATGACCTGGTCGGACTCGGCGGCGGGCAGACGGGCCCACGTCGGTTTGGACTTCCTCAGCTCGGCGGGCTGGAGGTTTCCGGTCCGTTTGTCGACAAGGATCAGGTCGGCCTCGTACCGGTCGGCGTTCTCCCAGCTGAGGTCCTGGAAGAAGCCGCCCTTCGCGGTGCCGGTCGGCGTGACGAACTCGACGCCGAGGTCGCTGTAGTGGCGCAGGTCGGTGAAGTCGCGCGGATCGCCCACATACATGCGGTCGGCCTGCGCGGCCATCGCGAGGACCTTGACGCCGCCGCGGGACTTCGCGGCCCCGGCGGCCTTGCGGAGCCGTTCGGAGGCGTCCTCGAAGCGCTTCTTCGCCGCGGTCACCTTCGTGGCCCGCGGGTCGGCGCCCAGGGACTCGGCGAGTTCGGCGAAGCGGCCGATGGCCTTGGTCAGGGTCGTCTTGCCGGTGAGGATGCCGACGCTGGGCGCGATCGGCAGGATCTTGTCGGTGGACTCCTCCGGTACGTACCAGAGGGTCGGGGAGACATTCATGGTGCTGACGAGGAGTTCGGGGCGCAGGCCCGCGTACTTCTCGATGCTGAACTGGCCCCAGGCGTTGCCGATGACGGTCACCTTGTCGACATCGACACCCGCGGCCTGTACGTCGGGGTCGCCGTTCTTGAGCTTGGTGGGGCCGAAGACGCCGGTGCACTCGATGCCGAAGTCGTGCAGGGCGGCGGCCGCGCCGATGTAGGCGACGATGCGGCGCGGCCGGCTTCCGGCCCGTGCCGTCTCGCCGCGGTCGTCCTTGAACGCCCAGGGCCCGCCCTGTTGCGAGGAGTTGCCGCCGTCGCCCTTGTCGTCGCCGCACGCCGCGAGCATGCCGCCGGCCCCGAGCGTGGCGCCCGCGCCGAGGAAGGCGCGCCGCGACAGCGGCGGGAGCGGGGCGAGAGGGGAGCGAGGAGAGGGGCGTGACCGGGGCATACGTGGTGCTTCTCTCGTCGAAGACCAATAGGAGGGTAGGCTAACCTAACCGCGTGTTGGTCGACAGTCCCCCCGAACCCGGCGCGGAAGCCGCTCCCGCGCCACCCGGCCGCCGCGCCCTGCGCGGTGCCGGGCTCGTCCTCTCCGTCGTCCTGCTGCTGGCCCTGATGGCCGTCAGCATCTCCGTGGGCGCCAAACAGCTCTCCATGGACCAGGTCTGGCACGGGCTGTTCGAGGACTCGGGGACGTACGCGGACGTCGTGGTCGGCGAGCGGGTCTCGCGCACCCTCCTCGGGGTCCTCGCGGGGCTGGGACTCGGTCTGTCCGGCGCGGTCCTGCAGGCCCTGACCCGCAATCCGCTGGCCGACCCCGGCCTGCTCGGCATCAACATGGGCGCGTCGGCCGCCGTGGTCACCGCCATCAGCTTCTTCGGCGTCACCTCGCTGAGCGGCTATGTGTGGTTCGCCTTCGCGGGCGCGGCGATCGTCGGGGTGCTGGTGTACGCGCTCGGCGGCACCCGCAGCGCCACCCCCGTGCGGCTCGCGCTCGCCGGTACCGCCCTGACCGCGGCCCTCGCCGGCTACCTCCAGGCCGTGATGATCACGGACAACGCCGCGCTGGACAAGATGCGCTTCTGGACGGTCGGCTCGCTGGCCTCCGCCAAGATGGAGACCATCCAGCAGGTCCTGCCGTTCCTCGCCGTCGGTACCCTGCTCGCGCTCGGCCTCGCCCGGCCGCTCAACGCCGTGGCGATGGGCGACGACACCGCCCGCGCCCTCGGCGCCCGGCTGACCCGCACCCGCGCCCTGTCCATGGCCGCCGCGACGCTGCTGTGCGGCGCCGCGACCGCCGCCTGCGGGCCGATCGCCTTCGTCGGCCTGATGGTGCCGCACATGGTGCGCTCCTTCACCGGGCCCGACATGCGCTGGATCTTCCCCTACGCCGCCGTCCTCGCCCCCGTCCTGCTGCTCGGCGCCGACGTGCTCGGCCGGGTGATCTCGCGCCCCGCGGAGGTCCAGGTGGGCATCGTCACCGCGGCCATCGGCGCCCCGGTGTTCATCCTGCTCGTACGACGGCGGAGGACGGCCCAGCTGTGAAGGCGATACGTACCCGCGGCGGCCTCTCGGTCCGCCTCGACGTCCGCACGGCCGTCGTGGTGGTGACCCTCGTGCTCGCCGCGCTCGTCGCGAGCGTCGTGCTCATCGGCACCGGCGACTTCGACATCCCGGCCGCCGACGTCATCCGCACCCTCCTGGGCAACGGCGACTCCGGCCAGGAGTTCATCATCAACGACCTGCGGCTGCCGCGGGTCGTGGTCGGGCTCCTGGTGGGCGCGTCCCTCGGCCTCGGCGGCGCGCTGTTCCAGTCCATCTCCCGCAACCCGCTGGGCAGCCCCGACGTCCTCGGCATCGGGCAGGGCTCGACCGCCGGCGCGCTCCTTGCGATCGTGGTCTTCAGCGGCAGCGCGGGTCAGGTCGCGGTCGCCGCGCTGGTCGGCGGCCTGGTCACCGGCGCCGCGATGTATCTGCTGGCCTGGCGGCGCGGCGTGCACGGCTACCGGCTCGTCCTCGTCGGCATCGGCATCAACGCCTTCGCCGTCGCCATGAACGGCTACCTCCTGACCAAGGCGGACTTCGTCGACGCGGCCCGCGCGGTCGTGTGGATGACGGGCTCGCTCAACGGCCGCGACTGGGAGCAGGTCTGGCCGCTGCTCACGCTGTGCGCCGTGCTGCTTCCGCTGATCGTCATGCACGCGCGGCCGCTGCGGATGCTGGAGATGGGCGACGACACGGCGTACGCGCTCGGGGTGCCCGTCGAGCGGACCCGCGTCGTCCTCATGGGCGCCGCCGTGCTGCTCACCGCGGCCGCGACCGCCGCCGCGGGGCCCGTCAGCTTCGTCGCCCTCACCGCGCCGCAGCTGGCCCGCCGTCTGACACGCTCGCCGGGCCCGAACCTGGTGCCCGCCATGTGCATGGGCGCGACCCTGCTGATCGTCGCCGACTGGGCCTCGCAGCGGGCCTTCGGCGCCGACCAGCTGCCCGTCGGCGTCGTCACCGGTGTCCTCGGCGGGGTGTATCTGCTGTGGCTGCTGGTCACCGAGCGCAAGGCGGGGCGCATATGAGTGCCTGCCGCGATCGCGCCCGCCGCGATTGCGCCTGCCGTGGCTGTCCCGGCCCGGGCGCCCGCCGCGGCCGTGCCCCCCGGTGGGGGCGCTCATGACGCCGCGGTCCCTGACCTCGTACGAAGAACCCGACGCCCAGGAGCGTGTCCCCGTGAACCGGCTCATCGCCGACGACGTGACCATCGGCTACGACCAGCGTGTCATCGCGGAGAAGCTGTCCGTGGAGATCCCCGACAACTCCTTCACGGTGATCGTCGGTCCGAACGCCTGCGGCAAGTCCACGCTCCTGCGCGCCCTGTCCCGGATGCTCAAGCCCTCCGCCGGGCGGGTCCTCCTCGACGGCCAGACCATCCAGTCGCTGCCCGCCAAGCAGGTCGCGCGGACGCTCGGCCTGCTGCCGCAGTCGTCCATCGCCCCCGACGGCATCACGGTCGGCGACCTGGTGGCGCGCGGCCGCTACCCGCACCAGGGGCTGCTGCGGCAGTGGTCCAAGGAGGACGAGCGGATCGTGCGCGAGTCCATGGAGTCGACCGGTGTCGCCGAGCTGGGGGACCGGTACGTCGACGAGCTCTCCGGAGGCCAGCGCCAGCGTGTGTGGATCGCCATGGCGCTCGCCCAGCAGACGCCGCTGCTGCTGCTCGACGAGCCGACCACGTTCCTCGACATCCAGCACCAGATCGACGTCCTCGACCTGTGCGCCGATCTCCACGAGGAGCAGGGGCGCACGTTGGTCGCCGTGCTGCACGATCTGAACCACGCCGCCCGGTACGCCACGCATCTCATCGCGCTGCGCGACGGGAAGGTGCTGGCCGAGGGGCCGCCTGGGGAGATCGTGACCGCTGAGCTGGTGGCGGAGACCTTTGGGATCAAGTGTCAGGTGATCGATGATCCGGAGACGGGGACGCCGTTGGTGGTGCCTGCGGCTCGGAAGTCTCGCGGGGGCTCGCGGGGCGCGTAAGGATGGGGGCGGGGTTGTTATATGGGGGCTTCGCCCCCGTTCCCCCCTTTTTTGCCGCTTCGCGGCTCGTCCTCAAGCGCCGGACGGGCTTGGGGCGCGGCTCGGCCTCGAGCGGTGGGCGGGCTTCAGAGGAGCTTTCGCAGGTGGAGGAGGTCGCGTAGGCCCGCTTCCAGCTTGACCCTGCCCGATGTCCAGGCCTTGGCGAAGTTCAGATCGCCGTTGACCATGGCGACCAGGTCGTCTCCCGTCATGGCCAGGCGGATCTGGGACTTCTCGCGGGGTGGTCCGGGGTGTTCGTCCAGGACCTCGATCCGGCCGTTCTGGAGGCGGCCGGAGAGGGTGACGTCCAGGTCTCTGAGGTGGCAGCTCAGGGAGCGGTCGAGCGCCGCGGCGCTGCGTACGTCGCCGTCCGCGGCCGCGAGGTTGTCGGAGAGTTTGTCGAGTGCGCTGCGGCACTCCGCCATGGTCGCCATCGTGATCGACGGTACCGCAGGGCTTCGATGTAGCGTCGTGGCATGAGCGACTGGACGCCGGGCCGCGAGCCCGAGCTCGCGGAGGCGGAGTACGAGATTCCGGTGGAGGCGGACGCCGATGTCCCGGTGGATCCGGAGGCTGATGCTCCGGTGTCCTCGGAGGCCGACGCCGACCCCTTTGAGCCCGCCCCGCTGGAAATCGTCCGCACCCCCACCGGCAACGCCGAGGTGGATGCCCAGCTCCAGCGTCTCGGCGACGCCGACCACCTCGCCACCGACGGCCACATCGAGGTGTACGAGGATGTGCACCGGGGTCTGCGCGACGCGCTGACCTCGTTGGACGCACACCCCGGGCCGCCCGCCCCCTCGGGGGCACCCGCACCGACCGACAACAGGAGCTGAACCGAACGTGGCAGGAGTGGCACGCCGCCGCCTCGACGCCGAGCTGGTCCGCAGGAAGCTCGCGCGCTCGCGCGAGCACGCAAGCCAGCTGATCGCCGCCGGCCGGGTGAGCGTCGGCAAGACCCTCGCGACCAAACCGGCCACGCAGGTGGAGACGGCCGCCGCGATCGTCGTCACCCAGGACGACGACGACCCCGACTACGTCTCGCGCGGCGGCCACAAGCTCGCCGGCGCCCTGAAGGCCTTCGTGCCGGAAGGGCTCACCGTCGAAGGGCGGCGTGCCCTGGACGCGGGCGCCTCCACCGGCGGCTTCACCGACGTGCTGCTGCGCGCGGGCGTGGCGCACGTCGTCGCCGTCGACGTCGGCTACGGCCAGCTCGCCTGGTCACTGCAGAGCGACGACCGGGTCACCGTCAAGGACCGGACGAACGTACGCGAGTTGACGCTCGACCTCATCGACGGCGAGCCCGTGGACCTGGTCGTCGGCGACCTGTCCTTCATCCCGCTGGGGCTCGTGCTGCCCGCGCTCGTGCGGTGCGCCGCCCCTGACGCGGACCTGGTCATGATGGTCAAGCCGCAGTTCGAGGTCGGCAAGGAGCGCCTCGGCAGTGGGGGCGTGGTGCGCAGCGCCGAGCTGCGGGCCGACGCCGTGCGGACCGTGGCACGGCAGGCGTGGGGGCTCGGCCTCGGGGTGCGCGGAGTGACGGCGAGCCCGCTGCCCGGGCCCTCCGGGAATGTCGAGTACTTTCTGTGGCTGCGCGCCGGGGCGCCGGAACTCGACCCGGCGGACGTCGACCGTGCCGTGGCGGAGGGGCCCCGTTGAGTCAGACCCGAGCTCGTACTGTTTTTCTCCTGGCGCACACCGGCAGGCCCGCGGCCATCCGCAGTGCCGAACTCGTCGTGCAGGGGCTGCTGCGCAGCGGCCTCGGCGTGCGGGTCCTGGAGGCGGAGGCGGCCGACCTGCCGCTGCCGGACGAGGTGGAGCTGGTCAAGGAGGCGACCCCCGCCTGCCTGGACGCCTGCGAACTCCTCATCGTGCTCGGCGGTGACGGGACGCTGCTGCGCGGCGCGGAGTTCGCCCGCGCCTCCGGGGTGCCGATGCTCGGCGTGAACCTCGGCCGCGTCGGCTTCCTCGCCGAGGCCGAGCGCGACGACCTGGACAAGGTCGTCGACCGCGTCGTCACCAAGGCCTACGAGGTCGAGGAGCGCATGACCGTCGACGTCGTCGTGCACAGCAACGGCGACGTCGTGCACCGCGACTGGGCCCTCAACGAAGCCGCCGTGCAGAAGATGTCGGCCGAGCGGATGCTCGAGGTCGTCCTGGAGATCGACGGCCGTCCTGCGACCGGCTTCGGCTGCGACGGCATCGTGTGCGCGACGCCGACCGGATCGACCGCGTACGCCTTCTCGGCGGGCGGGCCCGTGGTGTGGCCGGAGGTCGAGGCGCTGCTCATGGTGCCGATCAGCGCGCACGCCCTGTTCGCCAAGCCGCTGGTGACCTCGCCGGACTCCGTCCTCGCCGTCGAGGTCCAACCGCACACGCCGCACGGGGTGCTGTGGTGCGACGGGCGGCGGACCGTCGAACTGCCCGCCGGGGCACGCGTCGAGGTGCGCCGGGGCGCCGTGCCGGTGCGGCTCGCGCGGCTGCACCACGCGTCGTTCACCGACCGGCTCGTGGCCAAGTTCGCCCTGCCGGTCTCCGGGTGGCGGGGGGCGCCGCAGTAGCGCTTCGCTGGATGGGCTGTGCTGTGCTGGATGCACTGTGCTGGATGAGCTGTGCTGATTTCCGCGGGTTCGTGGGGGCTGGTCGCGCAGTTCCCCGCGCCCCTTTCGGGGCGCCCCGGACCTCGCCGGGGCGCTTCAGGGGCCCGTACAGAGCCATGTCCCCGGGTCAGGTCGCGCTGACCACGGATATGGCCCGGCGCCGCAGCACCGCCACCACCGGAAGTCCGGTGGCGCCCAGGGTCAGGAGCAGCGTGCTGGCAGCTATGCCTGTCGGCACCGCCCACGGCAGATGCGGGACGGCCGAGCCGAAGGCGGTGCTCAGCATCGGGGCGAGGGTCGCCAGCGCGATCACGGCGCCGAGCAGCAGCGCCGTCCCGGCGACGACCACCGCCTCCCAGGCCGCCATCGCCCGCACCTGGCGGCGCTGGGAGCCCACGACCCGCAGCAGGGCCAGATCGCGGCGGCGCTCGAAGGAGATCATGGCGAGGGTGTTGGCCGAGGCTATGGCGGCGAAGCCCGCGTACAACGACGTGCCCATGTAGTCCATCCAGACCTCGCCCGTGCTGCCCGCGGAGCCGGTGTGGTGCTGGGCCGTCGTGTGCATCGCGATCTTCGTGAGGCCGAAGCCGACGACGAGGAGCAGCGGCACCACCGCCGCGGAGAAACGGCGCGGCTGGGAACGGACGTTGAGCATCGCCAGGCGGGCCGCGCCGCCGCCGACGCGGCCCACGGCCGCCGACACCAGCCAGGCGGCGGGCCCGATGAGGCGCGGGCCGAGCAGCCCCGCGCCCACGCAGAACAGGATGAGGACCAGGAACGCCCCCTCGCCCGCCTCGTCCGCGGGCTGCCGCGAGAGCAGCACCGAGAGGACGGCACCGCCCGCGACCGCGAGCACCCCGAGCGGCGCCCGCAGCAGCCCGAGACCGCGCCGCCCCGCCGCCGCCTCGTGCAACGCGCGTGCGGGCCGCAGCAGGGAGAAGCGCAGCGCGGACAGCACGGCGGCCAGCGCCGACGTGACCACGGCGACACCCAGGCACACGGGCAGCGCGAGCCAGCTGAAGCGGAAGGGCACCTCGGCCGGGACCAGGCCGTGCGTGACCATGCCACGGAACCACACGCGGGACAGCACACCGCCGAGCGCGAAACCCACCAGGGCGGCGGGAACCGACGCGGCCAGGGACTGGACGGCCACCGCGCGGCGGACCTGGCGTGGCCTGGCGCCGATGGAGCGGACGAGGGCCAGCTCGCGGTGCTGCTGCACCACGGCCGTGCCCATCGTCGACGCGACCACGAATATCGACATGTAGATGGAGCCGATCAGGAGCACGGCCGCCGTGTCGCCCACGCCGTTCTCCGTGAGTGCCGCGCGGGCTCCGCGCGAGAGGCCGTCCGCACTCGTCGACCGCAGCACCATCGTCGACGCGCTCACGACCGTCGCCGCGAACAGCGCCGCGACGGCCGTGCCGATGAATGCCGGGCGGTGCGCGCGCAGCGCCGCCCGAGCCAGTCCTGTACTCATATCGATCATGATCCTGCGGCGGGGTGGCCGTCCACCATGAAGGCCGCCGCACAATCCCCCTGAGGAAAACCCCACCCCGGCGGGTGACAGGTGACGTTTTCGGGGCCTTCGCCACCTGCGCGTTCACGCAAGGACGCCAGGGCACGTCGCACAGCGGACCTCTGACCTCGTAAGGTCGTGTGCGTGTTGGAGGAGATGCGGATACGGTCGCTCGGAGTCATCGACGACGCGGTGGTCGAGCTGTCGCCCGGATTCACCGCCGTGACCGGCGAGACCGGAGCGGGCAAGACGATGGTCGTCACGAGCCTCGGCCTGCTGCTCGGCGGGCGCGCCGACCCCGCCCTGGTGCGGATCGGCGCCAAGTCGGCGGTCGTGGAGGGGCGCATCACCGTGCCCTCGGACGCCGCTGCGGCCGTGCGCGCCGAGGAGGCCGGGGCCGAACTCGACGACGGGGCGCTGCTCGTCAGCCGGACGATCTCCGCCGAGGGCCGCTCCCGCGCCCACCTCGGCGGGCGCTCGGTGCCGGTCGGCGTGCTGTCCGAGCTGGCCGACGACCTCATCGCCGTGCACGGGCAGAGTGACCAGCAAGGCCTGCTCAAGCCCGCCCGGCAGCGCGGTGCGCTCGACCGGTACGCGGGCGAGGCCGTCGCCGTGCCCCTCGAGAAGTACGCCGCCGCGTACCGCAGGCTGCGGGCCGTCGCCGCCGAACTCGACGAGATCACCACCCGCGCCCGTGAGCGGGCCCAGGAAGCCGACATGCTCCGCTTCGGCCTGGAGGAGATCGCCGCCGTCGAACCCCGCGCGGGCGAGGACGTCGAACTCGCCGCCGAGGCCGAGCGCCTGGGGCACGCCGAAGCGCTCGCCTCCGCCGCGACGCTCGCCCACGCCGCCCTCGCCGGGAACCCCGAGGACCCCGAGGGCGTCGACGCCACCACCCTCGTCGCGGGCGCCCACCGTGCCCTCGAAGCCGTCCGCTCCCACGACCCCGCCCTCGCCGCCCTCGCCGAGCGCATCGGCGAGATCGGCATCCTTCTGTCGGACGTCGCGGGCGAACTCGCCGGGTACGCCGACGACCTCGACGCCGACCCGCTGCGGCTCGCCGCCGTCGAGGAGCGCCGGGCGGCCCTGACGCAGCTCACCCGCAAGTACGGAGAAGACCTCGGAGCCGTGCTCGCCTGGGCCGAGGACGGCTCCGCCCGGCTCGTCGAGCTGGAGGGCGACGACGACCGGCTCGCCGGACTCACCGCCGAACGGGACGCGTTGAGCGCCGAGCTCGCCGGGCTCGCCCGGGCCCTCACCGAGGCCCGTGTCGAGGCCGCCTCCCGGTTCGCCGCCGCCGTCACCGAGGAGCTGGCCTCGCTCGCCATGCCCCACGCGCGCGTGACCATCGACGTGCGCCAGACCGACGATCCCGACGGGGTCGAGATCGACGGCCGCACCGTCGCCTACGGCCCCGCCGGTGTCGACGAGGTCGAGCTGCTCCTCGCCCCGCACCCCGGCGCGCCGCCCCGGCCCATCGCCAAGGGCGCCTCCGGCGGTGAGCTGTCCCGCGTCATGCTCGCCGTCGAGGTCGTCTTCGCCGGTACGGACCCCGTGCCCACCTATCTCTTCGACGAGGTCGACGCGGGGGTCGGGGGCAAGGCCGCCGTCGAGATCGGGCGGCGGCTCGCGCGGCTCGCCAAGTCCGCGCAGGTCGTCGTCGTCACCCACCTTCCGCAGGTGGCTGCGTTCGCCGATCGGCAGCTTCTGGTCGAGAAGACCAACGACGGGTCCGTCACGCGGTCCGGGGTGCAGGTCCTCGAGGGGGAGGACCGGGTGCGGGAGCTGTCGCGGATGCTGGCCGGGCAGGAGGACTCCGAGACTGCTCGGGCGCATGCGGAGGAGCTGTTGGCTGCGGCTCGGGGGGACGGGTGAGGGGTGGGGGCCCTGCCGGGGGTTTCCCCGAGTCCGCCCCTTCCCGAGACCGGGGGCTGCGCCCCCGGACCCCCGCCATCGGCGCTTGGCGCCTCGTCCTCAAGCGCCGGACGGGCCAGAGATAGCCCGTCCGGCGCTTCTGGAGCGGGGCCTGGGGCGCACCCGTGAGGCCCCCGTACCCTCATCTCCATGATCATTCCCTCCCGTCGCCGCACCGCCTTCCTCCTCGCCGCCACCGCCACCCTCGCCACCCTCACGGCGCTGCGCACCCGCCCGCCCGGCACGCCGGCCCAATGGCGGCGGACGAACTTCGCAGGACGGACAGTCGAGTTGCACGCGGGCCCCGCGGCCGCTGTCGGCGCCGCGCTCGGGGCGGTGGCACTCGCGCCCCGGCCGCGCGCGGCGGCGGGCCTCGCCGTGCTGGCGGCGGGGGCTTGCGGGGCGTACGACGACGTGGCGGGCGCGGCGGACCCCCGGCGCGGGTTCCGGGCGCATCTGGGGGCGTTGCGCGGGGGCGAAGTGACCAGTGGCGCCGTGAAGTTGTTCGGTGTCTCGGCCGCCGCGCTCGCCGCGGGCGCCCTGCTGAAGGAACGTCCCGTCGACAAGGTGCTCGCGGGCGTCGTCATCGCCGGTACCGCCCACTTCGTGAACCTCGTGGACGTACGCCCCGGCCGGGCCGCCGCCACGGTGCTCGCCCTCGGCGCGCCCGGCCTGCTGCGCGCGGGCCCGGGCGCCACCCTCGCCGCGGCGTCGATGGGAGCGGCGGCCGCCGTGCTGCCC
This sequence comes from Streptomyces flavofungini, assembly GCF_030388665.1. Classification (NCBI taxonomy): domain Bacteria; kingdom Bacillati; phylum Actinomycetota; class Actinomycetes; order Kitasatosporales; family Streptomycetaceae; genus Streptomyces; species Streptomyces flavofungini. Next base: position 7,369,491 of record NZ_CP128846.1, read on the forward strand.
GACGACCTGGCGCAGCGCACGATGATCGGCGACACGGGGGCGCACGCCCTCGGCGCGGCCCTGGGCGCGGCCATCGTGGCGGGCAACCGCCGCGCCGGGATCGCCGCCCACGCGGCGGGCCTGGTCGCCGCGGCGGTGTGCGGGGACACGGTGAGCAGGGTCGCCCGGTCGGGGCTCGTTGCGGAGGGGGAGAGGGGGAGAGGGGAAGGGGGCGGACGGGGGGCTTAGTTCCCCGGGGGCGCAGCCCCCAACTTCGGCAAAGGCTTTCCGCCGTGGCCTCCGGCTTGCGAAGATGCGGGGGTCGGCGGGCCGTGGGCCGGGGGGGCGTTCGGCCGGGGTCCCGGGCCGGGTCCCGGGCCTGTGCTCACCCGAGTGGGTGATCCCGTGCGTGAAGTTGTCCGGCCCGACGCGGAAGGGACCTTTCAGCAGTGCCGGAACGGCCGTACGTACTGGCATTCTTGGCGCTGCCCGTGGGCGGGCCACCGACCGCCCGTACCGCCGGCGCCCGCCCATCCCTCGGCGCGCCGCCCAGCCGCCGACCCGACCCAGGAGCCCCGGCCACGTGAGCCACGTGAGCACCCCCGCACCGCAAGGCCAGCCGCCGCTGCACACCGTGCAGGTCCTCGGCGGCGGCAGCGCGGGAAGCAGCGCGCACGTCAGGTCCCTGGCGACAGGGCTTGCCGCGCGCGGCGTGCGCGTCACCGTGTGCGCCCCCACCGAGGCCGACGAGGCGTACGACTTCGCGGGCACCGGCGCCCGCCACGTGGCTGTGCCGCGCCGCAGCGACCCCGCGTCCGTCGCCGCCCTGCGGACCGCCTGCGCCGACGCCGACCTGGTGCACGCGCACGGGCTGCACGCCGCCCTGCGCGCCGCCATCGCCCTCACCGGCCGCCGCGTCCCGCTCGTCGTCACCTGGCACACTCGCGCCCAGGCCTCGGGCGCCCGCGCCCACGTCCTGCGGGTCCTGGAGCGTCGCGTCGCCAAGGCCGCCGCCGTGGTCCTCGGCACCTCGTCCGATCTCGTCGTCCGGGCCCGCGGCCGGGGCGCGCGCGACGCCCGCCTCGCCCCCGTCGCCCTGCCCACGCCCCGCCGCGCCGAGCGCACGGACGGCGAACCCACCGGGCCCCGCCACAAGATCCGCGCCGAACTCGGCGCCGTCGACCGCCCCTTGCTCCTCGCCGTCGGCTCCCTGGAGCCCCACCGCGGCTACGACATCTTGCTGGACGCCGCCCGCACCTGGGCCGAGCTCGCCCCGCAGCCGCTGCTCGTCGTCGCGGGCGAGGGGTCCGTGCGCGCCGCCCTCCAGGACCGCATCGACGCCGAGGGCCTGCCCGCACGGCTCATCGGGCGCCGGGATGACGTACCGGAACTCCTCGCCGCCGCCGACCTCGTGGTGCTGCCCAGCGAGTGGGAGTCCCGCTCGCTGCTCGCCCAGGAGGCCCTGCACGCGCGCGTGCCGCTCGTCGCCACCGCCGTCGGCGGCATCCCCGAACTCGTCGGCGACGCCGCCGAACTCGTCCCGTACGGGGACGCCCGGGCCCTCTCCGACGCCGTCGCCCGGCTTCTCGCCGACGACGCGCGCCGCCAGGAACTGAAGGACCTGGGCACCGCCCAGGCCGCCACCTGGCCCACGGAGGACGAAACGGTCACTCAAGTGCTGAGCGTCTACGACGAGTTGACCCAGCCGATCAGACCGTACTGACCGCCTACGGCACGTGCCTGCGGGCCCGCAGCGCCAGGCTGAGGGCGAGGACCGTCTGCGGGTCGTCCAGGTCCGTGCCGAGGAGTTCGCCGATCCGGGCCAGGCGGTTGTAGAGGGTCTGGCGGTTGAGGTGGAGCTCGCGGGCCGTCTCCGCCTTGCGGCCCGCGTGCGCCAGGTAGGTCTGGAGGGTGGGAAGCAGGGGCGGCTTGGAGCGCTGGTCGTGGTCGCGCAGGGGGCCGATCGCGCGGTCCACGAACGCAGCGAGCGCGGTGCCGTCGTGCTGGTGCAGGCGCCACAGGAGCAGGTCGATGTCCAGGCGCCGCGCGTCGTACCAGGGCCTGTCCGGCAGCCCCTGCGCCGCCGTGGCCGTCTCCGCCGCGTGCCGCAGGCCCGACGCGGCCGCCGCCCAGCCGCCCGCCACGCCGACCACCACGATCGGCGGCTGCGCCCCGGCCCGCCGCATGCCCGCCCGCTCGACCCCGGCCCGCAGCGCCGCCGCGACCCGGTCCGCGACCGTCGTGCGCTCGGGCTCCGCGCGCAGCCCGAGCAGCAGCGGAACCCTTCCTTCCACGGGGCGCACGCCGAGCAGGACCGGCACCCCCACCGACGCCAGTTCCTCCGCGACCGCGCGCGCGAGGACCGCCCAACCGCCGCCGGTCGGCAGGCCGTCGGGGATCCGCATGACCACGGGGAGCAGTGGGCTCGGCCCGGGCTTGAAGCCGAGGACCCGCGCCTGGGCGGGCGCGTCCTCGGGGGTGATGCGGCCCTCGGCGAGGTCGGTGAGGAAGTCGCCGCGGCCGCGGGCCGCCAGTTCCTCCTCCTGCCTCGCCTGCATCAGGACCACCGCGAGGCTGCCCGCGGCCCGCTCGGTGGCGATCCGGTGGACGGGGAGCAGCGTGGACTCCACGGCGAGCAGGACCAGGCGGGCCCGCACCGATCCGGCGCCGGGGCCGCCGCCGGGCACGTCCACGAGGACGGCGCCCGCGGGGGGCTCGGCCCGGTCCTCGGGGCGTCCTCGCAGCCCCTCCCAGACCTGGAGCGGGTCGGCGCACGCGCTGCCTGCCCCCGCCGCGTACAGGAGCTGGCCGTCCGCCGTCTCCAGGAACACCGGGTTGCCGCTGAACTCGGCGAGGACGGAAAGCACTTGGGGGATGCCGCCGCCGGAGAGCAGCGCCCCGGTGCAGCGGCGGTGCACTTCCTCGGCCCGGCGCAGGAGCGCGTAGTGGCCGTTGACGATCTCCGTGTGGACCTCTTCGGTGACCGTCACGAAGGGCACCTCGCGGTGCAGCTGGACCAGCGGCAGACCGGCCGCGCGGGCCGTGTCGACGAGCGCGGCGGGCAGGCGCGCGAAGCGCGGGCCCAGCTCCACGACCAGGGCCGCGATGCCGCGCTCGGCGAGGTCGCGGACGAAGGCGCGCTGCTCGGCCGGGCGGGAGCCGAGGCCGAGCCCGGTGGTCAGCAGGAGTTCGCCGCCCTTGAGGAGCGAGGCGATGTTCGGCACCTCGCCCGCGTGCACCCAGCGCACCGTGCGGCCGAGCCGGTCGGCGCCCGCGACGATCTCGGGAAGGCCGCCGCGCAGACCGGGGAGTTCCAGCGCCCGCTGTACGGTGATGCCGCCCTGGGTGTCCTGACTGTCCATGGGGCGGACGCTACCTGACCAGGCCGGGAGCGGGCCGGGGTGCGCCGGGCCGGTGCCCCTGGCCCCCCCCCGGACTCGGCGGCGCCGTCCTACGACCCGGTGTCGGCCGCCTGCGACCTGCCGCTAGCCCCCGTACGCCCCCGAAGCCGTCAGCCGCAGGGCCGTGTCGATGAGCGGCACGTGGCTGAACGCCTGCGGGAAGTTGCCGACCTGGCGCTGCAGGCGCGGGTCCCACTCCTCGGCGAGCAGGCCGAGGTCGTTGCGCAGGGCGAGCAGGCGCTCGAAGAGCTTGCGGGCCTCGTCCACGCGGCCGATCATCGCCAGGTCGTCGGCCATCCAGAACGAGCAGGCGAGGAAGGCGCCCTCGTCGCCTTCGAGGCCGTCCACGCCCGCGTCGTCACCCGAGGTCGGATAGCGCAGGATGAAGCCGTCCGGCGTGGACAGCTCGCGCTGGATGGCCTCGATGGTGCCGATGACGCGCTTGTCGTCGGGCGGCAGGAAGCCCACCTGCGGGATCAGGAGCAGCGAGGCGTCCAGCTCCCTGGAGCCGTACGACTGGGTGAAGGTGTTGCGCTCCTTGTCGTAGCCCTTCTCGCAGACGTCCCGGTGGATGTCGTCGCGCAGGTCGCGCCAGCGCTCCAGGGGGCCGTCGGCGTCGCCGGACTCGATGAGCTTGATGGTGCGGTCGACGGCGACCCAGGCCATCACCTTGGAGTGCACGAAGTGGCGGCGCGGTCCGCGCACCTCCCAGATGCCCTCGTCGGGCTGGTCCCAGTGCGTCTCCAGATAGCGGATCAGCTTGAGCTGGAGCAGGGAGGCGTAGTCGTTGCGGGCGAGGCCGGTCATGTGGGCGAGGTGCAGGGCCTCGGTGACCTCTCCGTAGACATCGAGCTGGAGCTGGTGGGCCGCGCCGTTGCCCGCGCGGACGGGCGCCGAGTTCTCGTACCCCGGGAGCCAGTCGAGCTCCGCCTCGCCCAGCTCGCGTTCGCCCGCGATGCCGTACATGATCTGCAGGTTCTCGGGGTCGCCCGCGACCGCGCGCAGGAGCCACTCGCGCCAGGCGCGGGCCTCCTCGCGATAGCCGGTGCGCAGGAGCGAGGAGAGCGTGATGGCGGCGTCGCGCAGCCAGGTGAAGCGGTAGTCCCAGTTGCGGGAGCCGCCGATGTCCTCCGGCAGGGAGGTGGTGGGCGCGGCGACGATGCCGCCCGTGGGGGCGTACGTCAGGGCCTTGAGGGTGATCAGGGAGCGGACCACGGCCTCGCGGTAGGGGCCGTGGTACGTGCACTGGGCGACCCAGTCGTGCCAGAACTCCTCCGTCGCCGTGAGCGCGGCCTCCGGCTCGGGGTGGGCGGGCGGCTCCTTGTGCGAGGGCTGCCAGGAGATGGTGAAGGCGATGCGGTCGCCGGGGGCGACGGTGAAGTCCGAGTACGTCGTGAGGTCCTTGCCGAAGGTCTCGGCGGTGGTGTCGAGCCACACCGAGTCCGGCCCGGCGACGGCCACCGTGCGCCCGTCGACCTTGTGCACCCACGGCACCACGCGGCCGTAGCTGAAACGCATCCGCAGGGCGGAACGCATCGGCACCCGGCCGCTGACGCCCTCCACGATCCGCACCAGCTGCGGGGCGTCGGAGTCGCGCGGCGGCATGAAGTCCGTGACCCGGACCGTGCCGCGCGGGGTGTCCCACTCGGACTCCAGGATCAGGGAGTCGCCGCGGTAGGTCCGCCGGCTCGCCGGTGCGGGCGCTGTGCCCGGACCGTGGGCGGGGCCCAGCCGCCAGAAGCCGTGCTCCTCCGTCCCGAGGAGGCCGGCGAAGACGGCATGGGAGTCGAAGCGGGGCAGACACAGCCAGTCGACCGTGCCGTCCCGGCAGACCAGCGCGGCGGTCTGCATGTCCCCGATCAGTGCGTAATCCTCGATGCGCCCGGCCACGTGCATCCCCATTCAAACGGCCACGTTCGCCCGCTCACGGGGCGCTCGTTCTACGGTCAAGGGTTCGCTGTAAAACGAACTGCCGGGCCCGAAGGTTTCCAGTGATGTCCAGAAGTGCCGACGGGGGATGGTTCAGCCCGTGCGCACGGCTCGGCAGCGAGTGTCCGAGCAACATACATCGACGCCCCGGATATCTGCCCGCTCGTCCCGCCAACGTGACTACGCCGAACGAGTTCCGGGTGAAAGCGGTGCCGGTCCGGTACCCGTCCAGTGTTCGAGCAGTGAAGATCATGTACGTGATGTGAAAGCGCGTGTCAAGACGTGGCCGGAAGCAGCCCCCGTCTGTCGCTGATACCCTGGTAGCCCGTGAGCCGGTGGTCCTAGAACCCCCGAACCGCAGCGACGGCACCTCCCTCCGACCAGGAGCGGACGCCGGTACGCACCTTCAGACCGCGACGCACGGGAGCCCCCTCTTGGCCATGCCACCCACATCCACGACGACCAAGCACATCTTCGTCACCGGGGGTGTCGCCTCCTCCCTCGGCAAGGGCCTGACGGCCTCCAGCCTGGGTGCGCTCCTCAAGGCCCGGGGCCTGCGCGTCACGATGCAGAAGCTCGACCCGTACCTGAACGTCGACCCCGGCACGATGAACCCCTTCCAGCACGGCGAGGTGTTCGTCACCAACGACGGCGCCGAGACCGACCTGGACATCGGCCACTACGAGCGCTTCCTCGACGTCGACCTCGACGGCTCGGCCAATGTCACCACCGGCCAGGTCTACTCCCAGGTCATCGCCAAGGAGCGCCGCGGCGAGTACCTGGGCGACACCGTGCAGGTCATCCCGCACATCACCAACGAGATCAAGCACCGCATCCGCCGCATGGCGACGGACGAGGTCGACGTTGTGATCACCGAGGTCGGCGGCACCGTCGGCGACATCGAGTCGCTGCCGTTCCTGGAGACCGTCCGCCAGGTCCGCCACGAGGTCGGCCGCGACAACGTCTTCGTCGTGCACATCTCGCTGCTGCCCTACATCGGCCCCTCCGGCGAGCTGAAGACCAAGCCGACCCAGCACTCCGTCGCCGCCCTGCGCAACATCGGCATCCAGCCCGACGCGATCGTGCTGCGCGCCGACCGCGAGGTGCCGACCGCCATCAAGCGCAAGATCTCGCTGATGTGCGACGTCGACGAGGCCGCGGTCGTCGCCGCCATCGACGCCAAGTCGATCTACGACATTCCGAAGGTCCTGCACACCGAGGGCCTGGACGCCTACGTCGTGCGCAAGCTGGACCTGCCCTTCCGCGATGTGAACTGGACCCAGTGGGAGGACCTGCTCGACCGGGTCCACAACCCCGACCACGAGGTCGCCATCGCGCTGGTCGGCAAGTACATCGACCTGCCCGACGCCTACCTCTCGGTGACCGAGGCGCTGCGCGCCGGCGGCTTCGCCAACAAGGCCCGCGTCAAGATCAAGTGGGTCACCTCCGACGACTGCAAGACCCCGGCGGGCGCCGCCAAGCAGCTCGGCGACGTCGACGCGATCTGCATCCCCGGCGGCTTCGGCGACCGCGGCGTGTCCGGCAAGGTCGGCGCGATCCAGTTCGCCCGCGAGAACAAGATCCCGCTGCTCGGCCTCTGCCTCGGCCTGCAGTGCATCGTGATCGAGGCGGCCCGCAACCTCGCGGACATCCCCGACGCCAACTCCACCGAGTTCGACGCCGCCACCTCCCACCCGGTCATCTCCACCATGGCCGAGCAGCTCGACATCGTCGCGGGCGAGGGCGACATGGGTGGCACCATGCGGCTCGGCATGTACCCGGCCAAGCTCGCCGAGGGCTCCATCGTGCGCGAGGTGTACGACGGCAAGGAGTACGTCGAGGAGCGCCACCGCCACCGCTACGAGGTGAACAACGCCTACCGCGCCGACCTGGAGAAGCAGGCCGGCATCCTCTTCTCCGGCACCTCGCCCGACGGCAAGCTCGTCGAGTACGTCGAGTACCCGCGCGAGGTCCACCCCTACCTGGTCGCGACCCAGGCCCACCCGGAGCTGCGCTCGCGTCCGACCCGGCCGCACCCGCTCTTCGCGGGCCTGGTGAAGGCCGCCGTCCAGCGCCAGCAGGCCGCCGGCAAGTAGCGGCGGGATACGGTTGCCGGGGTGCGCGCCTTGCGGGCGCGTACCCCGGTTTCTGTTTTGTTTGTGCACGTGGAAGGGCAGGGCGACATGACGATCAAGGACACCGCCGAGGAGTGGCAGGTCACGGCGAGCGAGACCCCGTTCGTCGGGAACAAGACCTCGGTGCGCACCGACGACGTCGTCATGCCCGACGGGACAGTGGTCCGCCGCGACTACCAGGTCCACCCCGGCTCGGTCGCCGTCCTCGCACTCGACGACGCGGACCGCGTCCTGGTCATCCGCCAGTACCGCCACCCCGTCCGCCACAAGCTCTGGGAGATCCCGGCCGGACTGCTCGACGTCCCCGGTGAGAACCCGTTGCACGCCGCCCAGCGCGAGCTGTACGAGGAGGCGCACGTCAAGGCCGAGGACTGGCGGGTGCTCACCGACGTCTACACCACGCCCGGCGGCTGCGACGAGGCCGTGCGCGTCTTCCTGGCCCGCGACCTCTCCGAGGCCGAGGGCGAGCGCTTCGAGGTCTCCGAGGAGGAGTCCGACATGGAGCTGGCGCGGGTGCCCCTCGCGGAGCTGGTACGCGGCGTGCTCGCCGGTGAACTGCACAACAACTGCCTGGTCGTGGGCGTCCTGTCGCTCACCGCCGCGCTCCAGGGCGACGGCGTCGACTCCCTGCGCCCGGCCGACGCGCCGTGGCCCGCGCGACCGTTCGAGATCTGAGCGAACGTTCGAGGCCTGGGCGCCGAACGCCTCCGGCGCCCCGCGTCCCCCGTCCGGCGGCGCGCGGTCCGACGATCTCCTGATCCGATCGGGCGACTTGTGGGCCCCGTGCGGCCCGGAACGCGGCAGCGCCTGAACTAGGCTCTGAAAGCGTCCCGACCGGAGTCCCGGCGGGTTCGTGCGCAGGCGGACGGGAGCGTTACCCGTGACGGATCAGGCGGTCGACACGGACGGTTCGGCGAGTGGCGCGCCCTCGCCCGGCGGTGCGGCGGCCGCCACCGCGGACGGCGGCCGATTCGTCGGCCGCCACCGGGAGTTGAAGGAACTCCGCGCCGACATCGACCGCGCGGGACTCGACACCCTCTCCGGCCGCAAGGCCCCCCGCGCCCGCGTCCTGCTCGTCGCGGGCCGCCCCGGATCAGGACGCACCGCCCTCGCCGAGGAACTCGCCCGGCAGCTCGCCGACGACTACCCCGACGGCGTCCTGCGCGCCCGCCTCACCGACCCCGACGGCGCCGCCGTCCCCACCGAGCGCACCGCCCGCGAGCTGCTCGACGCGCTCGGCGCCCCCGCGCCCGCGGGGGCCGACGAGGACGACCTGGCGGCGGCCCTGCGCGCCGCCCTCGACGGCCGCCGCGCCCTGCTCCTCCTCGACGACGTGACCGACGGCGAGGGCGGCGCGCAGGTCGACCCGCTGCTCCCGGACAGCCCCGACTGTCTGGTCCTCGCCGTGTCCGAGGGCCCGCTCACCGGCATCCCGGACGTCCGCCCCTGCACCCTGGGCGGTCTGGACACCAAGGCCGCCCTCGACCTGCTGGCCCGCAGCGCGGGGTCGGTGCGCATCACCGTCGACCCGCGCTCCGCGGAGAGCCTGGTGGAGGCGTGCGGCGGCAATCCGGCCGCGCTCGTCATCGCGGGCGGCTGGCTCGCCGCTCGCCCCAAGGCCGCCGTCGCCGACCTCGCCAAGCAGGTCAGGGAGTGCCCCGAGGAGGGCGCCGCGGACTCCGGTCTGGCCCGGGTCTTCCAGCACACCTACGCCGCGCTGCCCGCGCCCGCCGCCCGGATACTGCGACTGCTGAGCCTCGCCCCCGCCGGGTACGTCGACCCGCACACCGCGTCGGCGCTCGCGGGCTGTTCGGTGTCCGCGGCCTGCGCCACGCTCGACGACTTCGTCGCGCTCGGCCTGCTGCGGGCGGTCGCGTCGCCGCTGCCGCAGTACGAGGTGCCCGGGTGCCTGGTGCCGCTCCTGCGGGAGTTGACGCAGAGCCAGGACCGGCCGGGGGAGGTGCAGTTGGCGCGGGCCCGGATGCTGGAGCGGACCGTGCGGCTGCTCCAGTCCTGCCGGGCGGTCACCGAGCCCGACGGCTCGACGGCGCGCAAGAGACTCGCCGGGCTGCCCCGGGCGCTGCGCTTCCCGACCTCCCGGGCTGCCGCCGAGTGGCTGCGGATCCGGCAGCCGGCGCTGCTCGCCGCGGCCCGGCTCGCGGTCGCGGACGGCGATCTGGACACCCTCGCCCGCCGTCTGATGGCCGCACTCGCCCGCGCCCTGGTCGCGCACCGGGGCACGCGGGACGCGGCGCCCGAGCTGTACGCCGTCCACCGGCTCGTCCTCGACGTCGCCGAGCGCCGGAACCTGCCGAGGGAGCAGGCCGCCGCGCTCCTGAACCTCGCCGACCTGGACGCCCAGACGGGGCGGACGCACGAGGCACTGGCCCGCTACCGCGCCGCCCTGGACTGCGGCCGGGCCGCCGGGGACCCGTACGCGACCGGCCGCGCGATGGAATCCGTAGGCGGCGCCTACCAGGAACTGGGGGACTTCCAGCGGGCCGCCGACTGGTACGGCAGGGCCCTGGCCCAGCGCCTGGCCCGCGACGAGCGCGCCGACGCCGCCCGGCTGCACGGCCGCATCGCCACCACCCACACCTACGCGGGGCGCTACGGAGAGGCCCTGCGCAACTGGCGCTCGGCCGTCGCGGGCCTGCGCAAGATCGGCGACGTCGCGGGCCGGGCGCGGGCGCTGAGCGAGATGGCGCGCGTCCAGGAGTACGCGGGGCGGCCCGAGGAGTCCCTGCGCACCTGCCAGGAAGCGGCCGAATGGGCGCGCGAGGCGGCCGACGTACGCCTCCAGGCGGCGCTGCAGGTGCGGCTCGCGGACACCCTGGAGCGGCTCGGCGACCCGACCGCCGCCGGGCTGCACCGCGCGGCTGCCGAGCGCATGCTGGGAGAGGAGTTCACCGAGGTCGCAGGGGTTGCGCCGACTTCCCGTGAGGAAGTCGGGGCGAACCTTGGGGAGGCGGATGGACGAGCACCCTCCGCCTGCGAAATCCGTAGTGCATCCAGTCAAGATTGAATTATTGGAAGGCTAGACAGCGAGAAATCCTTCATTAGACTGGCTCCGCCGCGTGCTTACGTGGTGTCTTCCGATGCGCTCGCTTGCGTGCCGGTTTGTACCGCATTGCCCGAAACCCCCCTGAGCCAAGGACCGTGATCGACGTGAAGGTCGGCATCCCCCGCGAGGTCAAGAACAACGAGTTCCGGGTGGCCATCACCCCCGCCGGTGTGCACGAGCTGGTGCGCCACGGCCACCAGGTCGTCATCGAGCGCGACGCCGGTGTCGGTTCCTCGATCACGGACGGCGAGTACGTCGCCGCCGGCGCCGAGATCCTGGAGACCGCCGACGAGGTGTGGGCCACGGCCGACCTGCTCCTGAAGGTCAAGGAGCCGATCGCCGAGGAGTACCACCGCCTCCGCAAGGACCAGACGCTCTTCACCTACCTGCACCTGGCCGCCTCCAAGGAGTGCACGGACGCCCTCCTGGAGTCCGGCACCACCGCCATCGCGTACGAGACGGTGGAGCTGCCCAGCCGCGCCCTGCCGCTGCTCGCCCCGATGTCCGAGGTCGCGGGCCGCCTCGCCCCGCAGGTCGGCGCCTACCACCTGATGCGCGCCAACGGCGGCCGCGGCGTGCTGCCCGGCGGTGTCCCCGGCGTGGCCGCGGGCAAGGCCGTCGTCATCGGCGGCGGCGTCTCCGGCTGGAACGCCGCGCAGATCGCCATCGGCATGGGCTTCCACGTGACCCTGCTCGACCGCGACATCAACAAGCTCAAGGAAGCCGACAAGATCTTCGGCACGAAGATCCAGACGGTCGTCTCCAACTCCTTCGAGCTGGAGAAGGCGTGCCTGGAGGCCGACCTCGTCATCGGCGCCGTCCTCATCCCGGGCGCCAAGGCCCCCAAGCTCGTCACCAACGAGCTGGTCTCGCGCATGAAGCCCGGAAGTGTCCTTGTCGACATCGCGATCGACCAGGGCGGCTGCTTCGAGGACTCGCGCCCCACCACGCACGCCGAGCCGACCTTCCCGGTCCACAACTCGGTCTTCTACTGCGTCGCCAACATGCCCGGCGCGGTGCCCAATACCTCCACGTACGCCCTGACCAACGCCACGATGCCGTACATCGTCGAGCTGGCGAACCGCGGCTGGGTCGAGGCCCTGCGCCGCGACCCCGCGCTCGCCCTGGGCCTCAACACCCATGACGGCAAGGTCGTTTACAAGGAGGTCGCCGAGGCCCACGGTCTCGAGCACGTCGAGCTCGAGTCGCTGCTCGGCTGACCGCCACGCCGACCACGGCTTTTCCGTCGACTCGGGTCAAGGGAAGTCGTCAATCTCACGCCCGCGGCCGGACCTTGTGAGGGGTCCGGCCGCGGGCGGTTGGGCGTACACTCGCTCAACTCGCCTTGTACGTAAACATTTGGGCGATTCGTCCACCACGCAAACGCGGCGATGCCATGCAGTGCGCCCTTGACATCGGGATGTTCCATTGCCGACACATCGGGCCGGGTCCGGCGGATTGTGTTGCTGCGGAGCGGTGACACGCCATAGAGTCGCCAACCGTCGGCATGGTGCCACGCTGACCTATCTAGAAATTTCCTGGTCACCAAGGAGGTAAGACGACTTGTGAATGAGTCGACATTTGCTCCCGGGGGTGGTCAACCAGGAATGACTGGACGAGGCCAGGGCCCCGTCGGGCTTCAGGCTGTCGGCTCCGTCGCTGTCCGCACCTTCGAAGCCCGCCAGAGTCCGCAGCCGACACAGTCAGCACCCCAGAGCATGGATGGCCATCACGTGAACGCCATGGCCGGCGACCGGAGTGGCGAGAACACCACCCCCACCCCTCTCGCCGACTACGAGGAACTGCCCCAGGGTCACTTCTACGACCCCGACGCGGAGTACGAGCCCGATCCCGAGTACGCGGCCACGCTCGCCCCGGACGCTGCCCGTCAGCGCCGCGAGCGCATCGGCCCCACGGGACGCCCGCTGCCGTACTTCCCGATCCCGGGGCCGCTGACCGACCACGGCCCCGCGAAGATCATCGCGATGTGCAACCAGAAGGGCGGCGTCGGCAAGACCACGTCGACCATCAACCTGGGCGCCGCGCTCGCGGAGTACGGGCGCCGGGTGCTGCTCGTGGACTTCGACCCGCAGGGCGCGCTCTCGGTGGGTCTCGGTGTGAACCCGATGGAGCTCGACCTCACCGTCTACAACCTGCTCATGGAGCGGGGCATGTCGGCGGACGAGGTCCTGCTGAAGACCGCGGTCCCCAACATGGACCTGCTGCCCAGCAACATCGACCTCTCCGCCGCCGAGGTGCAGCTCGTCAGCGAGGTCGCGCGCGAGTCCACGCTGCAGCGCGCGCTCAAGCCGCTGATGGCCGACTACGACTACATCGTGATCGACTGCCAGCCCTCGCTCGGCCTGCTCACCGTCAACGCGCTCACCGCCGCGCACAAGGTGATCGTGCCGCTGGAGTGCGAGTTCTTCGCGCTGCGCGGTGTCGCCCTGCTCACCGAGACCATCGAGAAGGTCCAGGAGCGGCTCAACCCCGACCTGGAGCTCGACGGCATCCTCGCGACGATGTACGACTCGCGCACGGTGCACAGCCGCGAGGTCCTCGCGCGCGTGGTCGAGGCGTTCGACGATCACGTCTACCACACGGTGATCGGCCGGACCGTGCGCTTCCCGGAGACCACGGTCGCCGGTGAGCCGATCACGACGTACGCCTCGAACTCGGTGGGCGCGGCCGCCTATCGCCAGCTCGCCAGGGAGGTGCTCGCCCGGTGTCACGCCGAGTGAGTCTGCCGGGGGCCGACGAACTGTTCCGTACGACCGGGGGGATGGCGCTGCAGGCGTCCACCCCGCGGCGCCAGGCGAATGGCGAGGCGAGGGTGCCCGCTCCGGCGGGCGAGAGCGACGAGGCGGCCGCCGAGGAGTCCCCCGCCCCGCGGGAGGACGGGGATTCCCCCGAGACCGCCGAACACACCGCGGCGGACGCCGAGTCCGGCGCTCCGTCACGCAGCCGCTCGGGGTCCGGCACGGACGCCGGGAAGGGCTCCGGGCGGCGCCCGGCGCAGGAAGGTTCTGCCAGCTCCGCCGCGGGCGGCAAGTCCGCGAACGCCTCCGGTGACACGCCCGCGCAGGCGCGGCGCCGCGCCCGAGCCGCCAATCGGCGGCCCAGCGGGCGTGAGCGGCACGACGAGAAGATCACCGTGTACGTCTCCGCCGAGGAGCTGATGGACCTCGAGCACGCGCGGCTCGTGCTGCGCGGGGAGCACGGGCTCGCGGTGGACCGGGGACGGATCGTGCGGGAGGCGGTGGCCGTGGTGCTGGCCGACCTCGAATCGCGGGGGGACGCGAGCATCCTCGTGCGACGGCTGCGTGGGCGGTAGCGGTACCTTTCCGCGTAGTGCCTTGCCGTTGCCGCTTCCTTGGATCGTGAATGCCGACCGACGCCGTACCCGCCCAGCCTCGTCGTCCTCGGCGGTCGCTGGGGCGTGGTGGAGCGGTTGCTTCCCCGAGCCCGGCCCTTCCCGAGACCGGGGGCCTGCCCAGCGGGGCGATGGCCCACGACGACGGGCAGCCCCAGGTGGCGGTGGAGCCGACGCCGGACGCCTCCGCCGAGCCTGACGACGGGCGGTTCAAGGTTCGGCTCGCGAACTTCGAGGGGCCCTTCGACCTGCTGCTTCAGCTCATCTCCAAGCACAAGATGGATGTCACCGAGGTCGCGCTGTCCAAGGTGACCGATGAGTTCATGGCGCACATCCGGGGCATGGGGCCGGACTGGGACCTGGATCAGACGACCGAGTTCCTGGTGGTCGCGGCGACGCTGCTCGATCTGAAGGCGGCCCGTCTCCTTCCCGCCGCCGAGGTCGAGGACGAGGCCGACCTGGCCCTGCTCGAGGCGCGGGACCTGCTGTTCGCGCGGCTGCTGCAGTACCGCGCGTACAAGAGAATCGCGGACATCTTCAGCGGGCGGCTCGACGAGGAGGCGCGGCGCTATCCGCGCACCGTCGGCCTGGAGCCGCACCACGCCGAGCTGCTGCCCGAGGTCGTCATCAGCATCGGCGCCGAAGGGTTCGCCAAGCTCGCCGTGAAGGCGATGCAGCCCAAGGCGAAGCCGCAGGTCTACGTCGACCACATCCACGCCCCGCTGGTGAGCGTGCGCGAGCAGGCCGCCGTGGTCGTGGCCCGGCTCAAGGAGCGGGGCGAGGCGAGCTTCCGGGGCCTGATCGAGGAGCTGGGGCCCGACGACACCCTGACCGTCGTCGCCCGCTTCCTCGCGCTCCTGGAGCTGTACCGGGAGAAGGCCGTCGCCCTGGAGCAGGAGGACGCGCTCGGCGAGCTGATGGTGCGCTGGACCGGCGGGGACGGCGAGGCGGAGCCGACCGTGACCGACGAGTTCGACCGGGCCCCCGAGCCGGACGAGGAGAGGAAGCCGTGAGCGCAGTGCAGCAGGGGAGCCCCGAGGCCCCCGCGGGAGACCTGCGGGCCGCCGTCGCCGAGCTCGACCTCAAGCCCGCCCTGGAGGCCGTCCTGATGGTCGTGGACGAGCCCGCGACCGAGGAGCACCTGGCCAAGGTCCTTGAGCGCCCCCGGCGGGCCGTCGCCGACGCGCTGCGGGAGCTCGCCGACGAGTACACCGTGCAGGGCCGCGGCTTCGAGCTGCGCCTGGTGGCGGGCGGCTGGCGGTTCTACACCCGGCCCGCGTACGCGCCCGCCGTCGAGGGCTTCGTCCTGGACGGGCAGCACGCCCGGCTCACCCAGGCGGCCCTGGAGACCCTCGCCGTCGTCGCCTACCGCCAGCCGGTCAGCCGCTCGCGGGTCTCGGCGGTGCGCGGAGTGAACTGTGACGGGGTGATGCGCACCCTGTTGCAGCGGGGTCTGGTGGAGGAGGCGGGCGCGGAACCCGAAACAGGTGCGATCCTGTACAGGACGACGAGCTACTTCCTGGAGCGGATGGGCCTGCGCGGCCTGGACGAGCTCCCCGAGCTCGCGCCCTTCCTCCCCGAGGCGGACGCGATCGAGGCGGAGACCCAGGAGGGTCTCCCGTCGTTCGACCCGGACG
Source organism: Streptomyces flavofungini (assembly GCF_030388665.1). Lineage (NCBI taxonomy): Bacteria > Bacillati > Actinomycetota > Actinomycetes > Kitasatosporales > Streptomycetaceae > Streptomyces > Streptomyces flavofungini. The sequence goes on from NZ_CP128846.1 coordinate 7,385,009, forward strand.
CACCCGATGCGCCGGGTGACGAGGACGCAGACGACTAAGACGGACATTTGATGCGAAGCAGCAGCGGCAGGAACAGCAGCGGAAACAACGGCGGGAGCCGTGGTGGCAACAGCGGCGGCCGCGGCAACAGTGGCGGCCGCCCCGGCGGTGGCGGCCGCGGCAACAGCGGCGGCCGTCCCACCGGCGGTGGCCGCGGCAACAGCGGCGGCGGTGGCCGCGGCGACTACCGGGGTGCCGGTGGCGGTCGCGACAACCGGGGTGCCGGTGGCGGTCGCGACGACCGGCAGGGCAGTGGCCGCCCCAGCAAGCCCCGCCCCGAGGAGCGGCGCTACGACGTGGGCCCCGGCGGCACCCAGGACGGCCCGAAGTCGGGTCGCGGCGCCTCGGCGCGCGGCGGCGCCAAGGGCGGCCCCAAGCGCGGCCAGGACCAGCGCGGCGCCGGTCGTGGCCGCCCGGCCCCGGCGTACTCGCGCGAGTACGAGACGCGGGCCGAGGAGCGCAACCGCGAGCGGTACGCGGGCAAGCCCAAGGTGAGCCCGCCCAAGACCTTCCCCGGCGCCGAGCAGGAGGGCGAGCGGCTGCAGAAGATCCTCGCCCGCGCGGGCTACGGCTCGCGGCGTGCCTGCGAGGAGCTGGTCGACCAGGCCCGCGTCGAGGTCAACGGCGAGATCGTCATGGAGCAGGGCCTGCGCGTCGACCCGGACAAGGACGAGATCAAGGTCGACGGCCTGACGGTGGCCACGCAGTCGTACCAGTTCTTCGCCCTGAACAAGCCCGCCGGTGTCGTCTCCACCATGGAGGACAACGAGGGGCGCCAGTGCCTCGGCGACTACACGAACAACCGCGAGACGCGGCTCTTCCACGTCGGCCGGCTCGACACCGAGACCGAGGGCGTCATCCTGCTCACCAACCACGGTGAGCTGGCGCACCGCCTGACCCACCCGAAGTACGGCGTGAAGAAGGTCTACCTCGCGCACATCGTCGGCCCGATCCCGCGCGACCTGGGCAAGCAGCTCAAGGACGGCATCCAGCTGGAGGACGGCTACGCCCGCGCGGACCACTTCCGCGTCGTCGAGCAGACCGGCAAGAACTACCTGGTCGAGGTGACCCTGCACGAGGGCCGCAAGCACATCGTGCGGCGCATGCTCGCCGAGGCCGGGTTCCCGGTCGACAAGCTGGTGCGCGTCGCCTTCGGGCCGATCACCCTCGGCGACCAGAAGTCGGGCTGGCTGCGGCGCCTGTCCAACACCGAGGTCGGCATGCTGATGAAGGAAGTCGACCTGTAGGCCTGCCTCAGGTCTTCGTGCGTACGTCGTCGGCCGCTCGCTCCCGGATCGGGTGCGGGCGGCCGACGTCGTTCCCGGGTGGTCGCCCGGCTGCCGTGTCCGGCCGTCTGGGATGCTGTGCGGATGATCGAAATCAGCGTGGCCGACCTGGGCTTCGTCGTCGCGGAGCAGCCCGACCCGCTGGTCTTCGCCACGGTCTCGGGGGCGCATCTGTACGGGTTCCCGTCCCGGGACTCGGACGTGGACCTGCGCGGTGTCCATCTGCTGCCGGTGCGAGACCTGGTGGGGCTGCGGGAGCCGGAGGAGACGCGGTCGCGGATGTCTGTGCGCGACGACGTCGAGCTGGACCTCGTCACGCACGACCTCAGGAAGTTCGTCCGGCTGCTGCTGCGGCGCAACGGCTACGTCCTGGAGCAGCTGCTCTCGCCGCTCGTGGTGCACACCGGCGCGCTGCACGAGGAGCTGGCGGCGCTCGCGCCCGGCGTCCTCACCTCGCACCACGCGCACCACTACCGGGGCTTCGCGTCCACCCAGTGGAAGCTGTTCGACAGGAGCGGCGAGCTGAAGCCGCTCCTGTACACGTTCCGGGTGCTGCTGACCGGCATCCACCTGATGCGCACCGGCGAACTCCAGGCCCATCTGCCCACGCTGCTCGCCGAGACCCACGCCCCCGGCTACCTGCCCGAGCTGATCGCGGCCAAGCGCGAGGCCGAGCACGGCGCCGCCGACGTCGACCACGCGCGCGTGGCCGCCGACGTCGAGCGCCTGCACGCCGTCCTGGACGAGGCCCAGGCCAACTCAGCCCTGCCGGACGCCCCCGTCGCGTACGACGCGCTGCACGACCTCGTCGTACGGGCCCGCCTCCAGGGCTGAGGCCCGGCGGGCGCGGTACAGGAAGTCCTCGACGCGCCGCCGGTCCGGCTCCAGGGGCAGCGAGGTGCTTGCCGCCGCCGCGTCCGCCTCCGCCGCGAGGCGCGCCATCCACGCCTCCACCTCGGGCCAGCCGACCTCGCCGCGCTTGACCGCGAGCAGCGGCTCGCGGCGGTCGCCGACGTCGATGGTCAGCTCGCCCGTCAGGAGCAGGTCGCGGCAGCTCATCAGGAGCCGCAGCAGGTGCATGGCGTGCTTCCAGCGCGGGGCGCCGTGGGTGCGGACGTCCGCGTCGAGCTTCTTGCGCTGGCCGAGGGCGGATGGGGTCTCCCCTGCTCGAACGAAGTTGAGAGCTTGGGGAAGGGCGAAGGTCTCGTGGGCCTGGCGGGACAGGAAGGCCGGGCGCAGGGCGAGGAGTTCGCGGCCGGTGTCGGTGACGTGCTCGACGAGCGGGGAGTGCAGGCACTCCAGGACGTTCGGGTTGGCGCGCAGGGCCAGCTCGCAGAAGCGCTCCAGCTCCCAGCCGAACTGCTCGTCGGCGGGTCCCTCCACGTGCGTCGGCGGCTTCTCGAACCGCCAGAACAGCGGGGTGGGCGCGAGGAACACCCCGCGGCGGTCGGTGTCGCTGCCGTCCGTGGCCAGGCCGAAGGCGCGCGAGCCCATGACGCAGGCGTAGATCGTGTGCTCGCGCACCAGGTCGAGCGGGTCGAGCGGGTCCTGGGGGACGTCGGGGACCTGGGGGAACGGCGCCGGGTTCATGCCCGGAGGGTACGGCCTCGCTCAGGTGAGCCTGATGGAATTTCCGGTGACGTCGATGCCGCGCGGCGGCAGCGGACGTGGCGCGGGGCCGCCCGCGACCGCCCCGTCCGCCACCCGGAACCGGCTGCCGTGGCAGGGACAGTTGACCGTGCCGCCGTCGACGTCGCGGACCGTGCACCCCGAGTGCGTGCAGACCGCCGAGAAGGCCTTGAAGTCGCCCTCGGCGGGCTGGGTGACGACGACCTTCTCGTCCTTGAAGACCTTGCCGCCGCCGACCGGGATGTCGGACGTCTTCGCGAGCACGGGCCCCTCGGGCGGCGCCTCGCCGTCCTTGCCCGGCGAGCCCTTGGAGCGGGACGCGGCCGGGCTGCTCGGCGGCGGCTCGGGGTCCGCGCCCTCGTCGCCGTACTTCGAGCACCCGGCCGCCGCGGCGGCGGCCAGCGCGCCCGCCGCCAGGGCCGTGCGCCGGCTGGGGCGCCCGCCGCCGCTCACGTGCTCACCCCGAACGTACGGAAGAACCACAGCGCCGATGTCATCCACACCACCGTGAGCACCGCGAAGACGAGCCCCCCCACCACCGGGAGCAGCCAGCCCGGCAGCCGTTCCGAGCGGAGCAGCAGCATCTTGGCGCTGAACGCCCCGAAGAAGAAGCAGCCGAGGGCGGAGTGCCACAGCACGCGCGGCGTCGTCGTCTGGTACCCGAAGGCGTAGAGGCAGTGCACCGCGACCGGCACGGACACCAGGAACGCCACCCGGCCCGACCAGCGGTGCAGCACACCCGACCAGGACGGGCCCGGCAGTCTGCCGTACACCATCAGGGCCGACACGACCTGGAGCACCGCGAAGCCGAGCGCCGTCGTCGCGAGCCAGGACTTCACGGCGCCGGTGCTGCTGAACCCGGCGAGATTGAAGGCGGTGCCTTCCGGGTCGTGGACCTTGCCGTACGCCCCGAGGCCCACCGCGACCGCGGCGGCGACCAGGGCGGGCACCAGATAGCGGGCGGGGTGCGCGCGGGGCGGGCCGCCCGCGCCGGGCGGCACGGGGAAACCCCCCTGGGTGGGGGCGTTCGGGTCGACGCTCATGAGGGCTCCCTGGTGGACGCGGGATCGCGTGCGGGCGCGGGGGGCGGCGGTCGAGGGTGCGGGCGGGGTCAGGGCACCACGGGGCGTGCGGTGAGGCGGTCGCCGTCGGCCAGGGCGACGGCGCCGGTGTCCGGGTCGAGCCGGGGGGCCGCGGCGGGCTCGCCGTCGCGGTTGAGGATGCCGACCTGGCTGCCGTCGGCCTGGACGACCCAGCCGCCGTCGAGCCTCTCGCCGCGCACCTCCGACGTGGCTCGGTACACCCCCGCCGGCTTGCGGGTCTTCGGGGCGGTGAACGCCCACGTCCGCTCGCGGATCTCGACGGTGCCACGGACCTTGTCGCCGACGATCCTGCCGTCGAGCTTCGCGCCGTTCTTGCCGGTCAGCCGCATCGACCCGTCGTCCTCGACGTCGCCCTTGAGCCAGGACTCGGTGGCACGGCCGTCGCAGAAGTACGCGACCGCCTCGCCGTCACGGAGCGTGATGGCGATCGAGGCCGAGTCGTCGTCCGTGCGGCCCGTGTACCGGGCGTCGGACGGGGGCTTCTTCGCGGGCGTGGACGAGGGCGTGGGAGCGGCGGTACGGGAGGGGCTCGGGCCCTTCGAAGGGGGGCCCGCGGTCGGAGACACCGACGGTCCAGCGGTGCCGGAGGTGTCGGACGAGGAGTCCGAGTACGACGAACTGCCCGTCCCCGACGTCGCGTTGACCGACAGCATGAACAGGGCCAACACCAGCCCCGCGAGCAGCGTGAACAAGGGTCCTGAGCGCTTCATACGTGCCCCCCGAGGCGCGCGGCCTGACTCTCCATGCAAGCCGACCCGCACCCCGGCGTCCAGAGGCGCACGGAGGCTGTGCGCCAGTGGTGCGGGTGGGTCTCGCGCCGGTTGCGCCAAGTGGCGGAGGGTGTCGCCGCGGGTGACATTGGCAGGGTCCGGGGCCCCGAGGGCGGGCCCGGCCACTGAACCGAAAGGCAGCACCACCATGGCGGGAAACGATCTGGGCGGTCTCCTCGGCGGTCTCCTCGGCGGCGGAGGGCAGCAAGGCGGGGTCGCTTCCGGGGGCGGCGGCGCCGTCCTCGGCGCCCTGCTCGGCGCGCTGATGAACAAGAACGGCGGCAACAACCCGCTGGGCGGTCTCCTGGAAGGCCTGACGAAGGCCGGGCTCACCGATCAGACCCAGTCGTGGGTGGGGTCCGGCGAGAACCAGCCGGTGACCGGCGAGCAGGTGCGCCAGGCGGTGCCCGACGACGCGCTCCGGCAGGCCGCCGAGCAGGCGGGCGTCTCGCCCGAGCGGGCCGCGGACCAGATCGCCCAGGTCCTGCCGGGGACCGTCGACAAGCTGACGCCGGACGGCCGGATGCCGACCGAGTCCCTCGAGGAGATCATCCGCAAGCAGGGGCTCTGACGCGGTCCGGCGGCGGGGTGCCGGCGCGGTCGGCCGGAGCCCCGCCACGGTCCGGCGGCGCGCGGCGACCGTCTCGGCAGGCGGGCGCCGCGCACGCGCGTCCGGGGCCCTGACTACCCTGGTCACGCAGACAGTCGGGACAGCACGACGGATGTACGCGAGCGAGGAGCAGCACGGTGGCGGTACGAGCGGTGCGGGGCGCCGTCCAACTGGAGCGGGACGCGGCCGACCACATGAGTGAGCGGGTCGGAGCGCTGCTCGCCGCCGTGCTCGAGCGGAACGGCCTCACCGCCGACGACCTGATCTCCATCTGGTTCACGGCCACCCCCGACCTGCACAGCGACTTCCCGGCCGCCGCGGCCCGCGAGCTCGGCCTCGCCGACGTACCGCTGATCTGCGCCCAGGAACTCGACATCGACGGAGCCATGCCGCGCGTCGTGCGGATACTCGCCCACGTCGAGTCCGACCGGCCGCGGTCCGAGGTCGCGCACGTCTACCTCGGCGCCGCCGCCGCACTCCGCAAGGACATCGCCCAGTGAGAAGCGCCCTCGTCATCGGCACCGGCCTCATCGGCACCTCCGCCGCCCAGGCCCTGGCCCGCCGCGGCGTCACCGTCCACCTCGCCGACCACGACCCGGAGCAGGCGCGCACCGCGGCCGCGCTCGGGGCGGGCACCAGCGAGCCGCCGACCGGACCCGTCGACCTGTGCGTGGTCGCCGTGCCGCCCGCGCACGTCGCCGCCACCCTCGCCGAGGAGATGCGGCGCGGGTCCGCGCGCGGCTACCTCGACGTGGCCAGCGTCAAGGGCGGGCCGCGCCGCGACCTGGAGTCCCTCGGCCTCGACCTCACGCCGTACATCGGCACGCACCCGATGTCCGGCCGGGAGCGCAGCGGGCCCCTCGCGGCCTCCGCGGACCTCTTCGAGGGCAGGCCGTGGGTCCTGACCCCGACGCGGGACACCGACACCGAGGTCCTGAACCTGGCCCTGGAGCTGGTCGCGCTGTGCCGTGCCGTGCCCGTCGTCATGGACGCCGACGCCCACGACCGGGCGGTCGCGCTCGTCTCGCACATGCCGCACCTCGTCGCCAGCATGGTCGCCGCCCGCCTGGAGAACGCCGAGGAGTCGGCGGTACGCCTCTGCGGCCAGGGCATCCGTGACGTCACCCGCATCGCGGCGTCCGACCCGCGGATGTGGATCGACATCCTGTCCGCGAACCCCGGCCCGGTGGCCGACCTGCTCGCGGAGGTCGCCTCCGACCTCGACGAGGCCGTGACCGCGCTGCGGAGCCTGCAGTCCGCCGACGAGACCAAGCGGCAGGACGGCGCCACCGGCGTCGAGGGCGTGCTGCGGCGCGGCAACGCGGGCCAGGCCCGCGTCCCCGGGAAGCACGGCTCCGCCCCCGCCGTGTACGAGATCGTGGCCGTCCTCATCGACGACCAGCCGGGCCAGCTCGCCCGGATCTTCGCCGACGCGGAGCGGGCCGGGGTCAACGTCGAGGACGTCCGCATCGAGCACGCCACCGGCCAGCAGGCGGGCCTCGTCCAGCTCATGGTCGAGCCGCAGGCGGCGCCGGGGCTCGCGGCGGGGCTGCGGGAGCGCGGCTGGTCGCTGCGGCAGTGAGCCGAGTCGCTGTGGCGAGGGGCCGCGTCCTTGTGGCGGTGGGCCGAGTCGCTGTGGCGAGGAGCCGGGTCGCTGTGGCAGGGAGCCGGGAAGGGGCGGCGGGCGGCCTCGGCCCGGGACCGGGAAGGGGCCCACTCCGGAGCCAGTAACCTTGTGCGGGGCGCCGAGCAGGCGGCCCACCCCGTCCCCCGCACCGAGAAAGGTGTCCGCTCCCCGTGGAATCCGTGGAAAAGACCGCCGCCGCAGGCCCGGCCCCCGTGATCGTCGCCATCGACGGGCCCTCCGGCACGGGGAAGTCCAGCACGTCCAAGGCCGTCGCGGCCCAGCTCGGCCTGAGCTATCTGGACACCGGCGCCCAGTACCGGGCGATCACGTGGTGGATGGTGGCCAACGGCATCGACCTCGCGGACCCGTCCGCCATCGCCGCCGCGGCCGGCAAGGCGGAGATCGTCTCGGGCACCGACCCGTCCGCCCCCACCATCACCGTCGACGGCACGGACGTCGCGGGCCCGATCCGCACCCCCGAGGTCACCTCCAAGGTGAGCGCGGTCAGCGCCGTGCCCGAGGTGCGCACCCGGATCACCGAGCTGCAGCGCTCCATCGCCGCCGCGGCCGAGCTCGGCATCGTCGTCGAGGGCAGGGACATCGGCACCACGGTGCTGCCCGACGCCGACCTCAAGATCTTCCTGACGGCCTCGCCCGAGGCCCGCGCCGCCCGCCGCTCCGGTGAGCTGAAGGGCGCCGACGTCGCCTCCACCCGCGAGGCCCTCATCAAGCGTGACGCCGCCGATTCGAGCCGCAAGACGTCCCCGCTGGCCAAGGCCGACGACGCCGTCGAGGTCGACACCACCGAGCTGACCCTCCAGCAGGTCATCGAGTGCGTCGTCACGCTCGTCGAGGAGAAGCGGGCCGGGAAGTGAGCCAGGTTCCCGGCGAGCGCGGGCCCGCGTCGGCGCGCGCGGACTCCACCGGGCGCGGCGCCCCCTCCGAGCGCGGCGCCGACGTCGGCCGCCGCATCGGCGTGGGCCTCATGTACGGCCTGTGGAAGCCCCGTGTCCTGGGTGCCTGGCGGGTCCCCGCGGCCGGCCCGGTGATCCTCGCCGTGAACCACTCGCACAACGTCGACGGCCCCATGGTCATGGGCGTGGCGCCCCGGCCTACGCACTTCCTGATCAAGAAGGAAGCGTTCGTCGGGCCGCTCGGCCCGTTCCTGCGGGGCATCGGCCAGCTCCAGGTCGACCGCTCCACGGCCGACCGCACGGCCATTACGGACGCGCTCGCGGTCCTGGACCAGGGCGGGGTCCTCGGGATCTTCCCGGAGGGCACCCGGGGCGACGGCGACTTCGCCTCGCTGCGCGCGGGCCTCGCGTACTTCGCGGTGCGCTCGGGGGCGCCGATCGTGCCCGTCGCCGTCCTCGGCAGCACGGAGCGGCGCGGACGCCTGATAAAGCAGCTGCCGCCGCTGCGCGGCCGCGTGGACGTCGTCTTCGGCGACCCGTTCCAGGCGGGTGACGGCAGCGGGCGGCGTACGCGCACGGCGCTGGACGAGGCGACCGTGCGCATCCAGGGGCAGCTCACCGCGCACCTGGAGAACGCCAGGCGCCTCACCGGGCGCTGAGTAAGACTTTCAGTAGTGGCCCGCCGCGCGGCGGGCCACCGATCACCACGATGAACGACGAGGTACGGACTTCATGAACGACCAGATCCAGCCCGAGGGCGAGGGCTCGGCCCAGCACGCCGAGCACGACCACGGTGCGCTTGGCGACGCCGAGTATGCAGCGTTCATGGAGCTCGCCGCCGAAGAGGGCTTCGACGTCGAGGACGTCGAGGGCGCCATCGAGGAGGCCGGCCACGGCCCGCTTCCGGTGCTCGCCGTCGTCGGCCGCCCCAACGTCGGCAAGTCGACACTCGTGAACCGCATCATCGGCCGCCGCGAGGCCGTCGTCGAGGACAAGCCGGGCGTCACCCGCGACCGCGTCACCTACGAGGCCGAGTGGGCGGGCCGCCGCTTCAAGGTCGTCGACACCGGCGGCTGGGAGCAGGACGTCCTCGGCATCGACGCGTCCGTGGCCGCCCAGGCGGAGTACGCGATCGAGGCGGCCGACGCCGTCGTCTTCGTCGTGGACGCCTCGGTCGGCGCGACGGACACCGACGAGGCCGTCGTGCGCCTCCTGCGCAAGGCGGGCAAGCCCGTCGTGCTGTGCGCCAACAAGGTCGACGGCCCCTCCGCGGAGGCGGACGCGGCGATGCTGTGGTCGCTCGGCCTCGGCGAGCCGCACCCGGTCTCCGCGCTGCACGGCCGCGGCACCGGCGACATGCTCGACGCCGTCCTCGAAGCGCTGCCGGAGGCGCCCGCGCAGTCCTTCGGCACGGCCATCGGCGGCCCCCGCCGCATCGCGCTCATCGGCCGCCCGAACGTCGGCAAGTCCTCGCTCCTGAACAAGGTCGCGAACGAGGAGCGCGTCGTCGTCAACGAACTGGCGGGCACCACCCGCGACCCGGTCGACGAGCTCATCGAACTCGGCGGCGTCACCTGGAAGTTCGTCGACACCGCCGGTATCCGCAAGCGGGTGCACCTCCAGCAGGGCGCCGACTACTACGCCTCGCTGCGCACCGCCGCCGCCGTCGAGAAGGCCGAGGTCGCCGTCATCCTGATCGACGCCAGCGAGTCGATCAGCGTGCAGGACCAGCGCATCGTCACCATGGCTGTGGAGGCGGGCCGCGCCGTCGTCCTCGCGTACAACAAGTGGGACACCCTCGACGAGGAGCGCCGCTACTACCTGGAGCGGGAGATCGAGACGGAGCTCGCGCAGGTCGCCTGGGCGCCGCGTGTGAACGTCTCGGCGCGCACGGGCCGCCACATGGAGAAGCTGGTCCCGGCGATCGAGACGGCTCTGGAGGGCTGGGAGACGCGCGTGCCGACGGGGCGTCTGAACGCCTTCCTCGGCGAGCTGATCGCCGCCCACCCGCACCCGGTCCGCGGCGGCAAGCAGCCGCGCATCCTGTTCGGCACCCAGGCGGGCACGAAGCCGCCGCGGTTCGTGCTCTTCGCGTCGGGCTTCATCGAGCACGGCTACCGCCGCTTCGTGGAGCGCAGGCTCCGCGAGGAGTTCGGCTTCGAGGGCACGCCGATCCACATCTCGGTGCGGGTGCGCGAGAAGCGCGGCCAGAAGACCCAGAAGAAGAAGTAGCCGCGGTACGGGGGCGGGCGCGCCCGCCCCCGTGAACTTCGCGGACGCGACGATGCCCGGCCTTCCACGGGGAAGGCCGGGCATCGGCTTGTGGGGGAGCGCGGGGGGCTCGCGGAGTGCGGGGTCAGCGCTCGCGGCGCGGGCCCGGCGGGAGCGCGGCCGGGAAGAGCTGGCCGTAGCCGGTGTGGTCGGCCTGGCTCGGCTGGCCGTAGCGGGCGACGTGGAAGGGGCTGTGGCGGGGGTCGTGCCTCGGGTCGTAGCGCGGGTCGTGCCGGGTCGGGTGGCGCGGCTCGTACCGCGCCTCGTGCCGTACGGCGCTGTGCTGGCTGCCGTGGGGCGCGGTGCCGAACGCGTTGAACCTCAGCTCCTCCTCGCCGGTCCTGTCGCCGGGCAGGGCGCGGAACGCCCTCATGTACTCCGAGTACAGCGCGTCGTAGATCGGCGTGGCCGAGTGGGTGCCCGAGGTGTCCTGCGCCGTGCGCATGGACGGGATGGGGCTCTGGTACGGCCGGTGGGGTGAGGGATCGTATGCGTGCACGTCTGGGCCAACGACCCCGGGGCCGGTCGGATGCGGGGAAACGCACCTCGTTCGCCTGGTAGGAGGCAGCGGCCGCCGTGGTGCCGTCCGCGCGCCGGTCTTGCGGCGCGCGGACGGAAGGAGGGCCAGGCTCACGTACCGGCCAATGGCATGGCGCACGCGACCAGTTGGCCGCGCCCCGCGGCCCGGTCCAAGGCGTCGCGCAGCAGGTCCTCGCGGGGCTGGCGGCCGATGGCGCCCGCGGGCGCCGCGAACAGCAGCACCGACTGCAGCTTGTTGGCGGCGGCCCGCCAGCCCTCGGTGACCTGGAGCGCCTGGTGCGCCTGCCACCAGGCGACCTGCGGGCCGCCCGCGGTGCCGGGCTGGAGGATGGCGTGCAGCTGGCCCATGGCGAGCAGCACCGACCAGCCGTGCAGCGTCGGCGGCACGCCGTCGAGCGACGTCGTGGGCATGAAGCCCTGCTCGATCAGGAGCGACAGGAACTCGTCGCCGCCGCCGGGCGCGGCGCCGGGGCGGGAGATCGGCCCGGTCGGCTCCACGACGAGCGCGGGCCGCAGCTCGCCCTCGATGAGGACGAGCCCGCTGGTGACGCCGAGCACGGCCTGCTCGGGGCGGCCGCCGGGGCCCGCGGCGGAGTCGGGGGCGCCGCCCGTGTCGGGGGTGTCGCCGGTGATCGAGCGGACGGCGCCCTGAAGCTGCTCCTCGGCCACCTCGACGATCTGTGACGGCAGGCAGACGGCGTGGGCGAAGGCGAGCACGGCGGTCTCGTCGCCGACGAACAGGACGGTGCTGGTGCGCTCGCGGTCCGAGTCGCCGGGGGTGCGACAGGAGGTGCAGTCGTAGGCGCCCGGGGCGTTCTCCCCGGCGAGCAGGCGGTCGGCTTCTTCATCGCCGATCTCGGCGCGTACCTCGTCGCTGAGGTCGAGCATGCGCGGCACGGGTGGCTCCTCGGAATCGATGCGTGGGGTGTCCGGGTGGTGCCCGGCTCATGAAGGAGACAACGGGCGATCAGTGGTACAAGTCACGCGCGGGAGCGAACGGAATTGAACTGTCCTGAGCGGAGCGTGAGTTGACGGGCGGAATCGGTCACTCCGCGTCAACGACTGCTGAGGGCAGGGAAGTTGGGGAGGTGAAGTGAGTCACAGATCGATTCGGATGAGGGGTGACATGTGGCGATATCGAACTATTAAGTGGGTGTCCGAAAGTCGATGATACTCCCGGTAACGGTCAACTGGCCTGGAATGACGAGGATCCGGTTGATGACGGGGCGGGAGCGCTCCTAGATTCCACCGCCGTGTGCAGTGAGCACCGCTCGGGTACGCACGCCGATCGCACCGGCCGGACTTCCGGCTCCTCGGTGCGGCAGGGCGCCGCGCAGCCTCATCGACCGCCCCGGATCCGCACGGATCCCGGAGGCGGGACGGCGGCGCGCCGTCCGACCGGCGGGCGGGGCTCGGCGGGAACCCGGCGTCGGATACGCGCGGGGCCCGTGGAGCCCGGGGGAGCCCGGGTTCGTGGAGAGGGAAATTCATGTCCGTTCGTCCCCAGTACATTCGCAGGACGGCAGTGCTCGGCGGGGCCGCGCTCCTCGCGCCCCTCGCACTGCTCGCCGCGAGCGGCCAGGCCGCCGCGGACAGCGGAGTGTGGGACCGGATCGCCCGCTGCGAGAGCGGTGGGAACTGGCAGATCAACACAGGTAACGGCTACTCCGGAGGGCTCCAGTTCTCCGCCGGGACCTGGCGGGCGTACGGCGGCACGGCGTACGCGCCGACGGCCGCGCAGGCGTCCAAGGCACAGCAGATAGCCGTCGCGACGAAGGTCCAGCGCGCCCAGGGCTGGGGGGCCTGGCCGTCCTGCTCGGCGCGCGCCGGCGCCCACGGCTCCGCCCCCGGCGGGACCGCGCCTTCCGCACCGAAGCCCGCGGCGCCCAGGTCCACCGCGCCGAAGGCGGCACCGGAGCAGCCCGCTCCGACGTACCGCGCCCCCGCCCGCAGCGACCGGGGCACCGCCCACCGCGCGCCCGGCGGCTCGGGCAACTACACCGTGCGGTCCGGTGACACGCTCAGCCGCATCGCGGCGGCGCACGGCACGAGCTGGCAGCGGATCTTCGCGGCCAACCAGGGGGTCATCGGCGGCGATCCGAACGTGATCGTGCCGGGGCAGCGGCTCGTGGTCTGACGCTCTGCTGCTCTGTGGCTCTGTAGTTCTGTAGTTCTGCAGTCGAGCTGTGTCTGACGGCTCGACAGCTCTGACGCCGCGGCCGGGCCCGACCGGTCGCGGCGTCAGCGGCTTCAGCCGACCGGGTGGGGCCGCGTCGGCGGTGGCGCGGCGCGGGCCGTACCGGACCGATGATCTGCTTAGCGTGACCCGATGCACCCGCTGTCGAACACACGTCTTCGGCCCCGGTCCGTGACTCTGCTCGTCACGGCGGCCCTGTCGCTCCTGGCCCCGTCGGCGACCGCGTCGCCCCCGCCGCCGCTGCCGGGCGCCGAGGCCTCTCGGTACGCCTACGTCTGCTCCCGCGCCGAGGGGCCCTGGGCGTGCCTCGCCCACTGCGAGAGCAGCGGCCGCTGGGACGCCAACACCGGGAACAACTACTACGGCGGCCTGCAGTTCTACCAGCCCACGTGGGTGGAGCACGGCGGCCTCGCCTACGCCCCCCGCGCCGACCTCGCCACCCGCGAGCAGCAGATCAGGATCGCCCAGAAGGTGCTGCGCAACCAGGGTTGGAAGGCGTGGCCGGTCTGCTCCAAGAGGGTCAAGGCGGCGGGCCTTGACCGCTACGCGCTGCTGCCGGTGCGGATCACGCACGTGGTCGAGCGTGGCGACACGCTGAGCTCCATCGCCCGGCGCCATCACCTCAAGGGCGGCTGGAAGTCCCTCTACAAGGCCAACCGCAAGACGGTGGGGCCGCACCCGGACCGGCTCACTCCCGGGACGGTGCTCGTCGTCCCGGACAAGTGAGCGGCCTCACTCCAGCGGCACCTCCGCGGCCTCCCCGGCGAACACGACCTCGCCGCGGCGCAGTTCGTACACCACCACCGCCCGGCCCGCGCGCCCGCGCAGGCCGGGCGGAAGCCGCTGCTCGGCGACGACAACACCCGCGTCCAGGCCCATGAGCAGGTCGTACGTACGGGAGGCGACGGCCGGTGCCATGCCCTGGGTGGGTTCGTCGACGAGGACCGCGCGCCCGTCCGAGAGCAGTGCCCGGGAGACGGCCAGCATGCGCTGTTCGCCGCCGGACAGGGTGCCCGCGCGGCGGGCGAGCAGGGGGCGCAGCTCCGGGTACGCGGCCAGGGCGGCGGTGATGTCGCCGCGGGCGTGCGCCAGCTCCAGGTTCTCGCCGACGGTGAGCGAGCCGAAGACGGCCCTCCGGTCCGGCACGAGGCACAGGCCGCGGCGGGCGCGTTCGTGGGCGGGCAGCCGGGTGATGTCCGCGCCGTCCCAGACGACGGTGCCCCCGGACACCGGGACCGTTCCGGCCAGGGCGCGCAGCGCGGTGCTACGGCCGGAGCCGTTGCGGCCGAGGAGGACCGTCAGGCCGGGGGAGGGGGCGCTGAGGGTCACGCCGTGCAGGGCTTCCAGGGGGCCGTAGCGCACGCGGGCGGCGCGGAGTTCCAGGGTGCGGTTCACGGTGGGCCGCCATCGGGGGTGCGGCGGGGGGCGAGGACCTTGCCCGCGGGGCCCGAGGCGACGACGCGGCCCGCCGTCAGGACGTACACGCGGTCGGCCAGGCCCGCGACCAGGTCCAGGTCGTGCTCGACCACAAGGAGGGCGGTGCCGTCCGCGGCGAGCGCCCGCAGGATCCGGGTCAGGGCGGTCACCTCGGCGGTGTCCAGGCCCGCGGCGGGCTCGTCCAGGAGCAGGACGTGCGGGTCGCCCGCGAGGGCGCGGGCCAGTTCGACGCGGCGCAGGGTGCCGGTGGGCAGGTCCGCGGCGGGGTGGTCGCGGACGGGGGTCAGCTCGAACAGGCGGAGCGCCCGGTCCGGGGCCCCGGGGTCGCGCAGGCGGCCCTGTTCCGCGCCCACCCGTACGTTTTCGGCGACGGTCAGGGTGGGGAAGACGGCGAGTTGCTGGAAGGTGCGGGCGACGCCGGCGCGGGTGCGGGCGTGGGCCGGGAGGCGGGTGATGTCCCGGTCCGCGAACGTGACGCGGCCCGCGTCCGGCCGCACCGTTCCGGCCAGACAGTGGAACAGGCTGCTCTTTCCGGCGCCGTTGGGTCCGATCACGGCGGTGACCCGGCCCGGCGGGACGTCCAGGGAGATGTCTCGGAGGGCGGTGAATCCGTCGTACGAGAGGGACAGGCCGTGGGCCTTGAGTGTGGGGGGCCGGGGTGGGGGCGCCCCGGCTCCCCGGGAGCGGGTCCCGGAGGTGCGCCCCGGTGGGCGGGGAGCATGGTCGCCCTTCGCGCCGGGGACCGGAGGCTGGCTGGTGCTGGTGCTGGTGCTGGTGCTGGTGCTGGTGCCGGTGCCGGTTCTGGTGTCAGTGCCTGTGCCGGGGTCGGTGTCGGTGTCGGGGTCAGTGCCGGGGTCGGCGCCGGGGCTGCCGCTGGCCCGGGTGAGGGCCGGGGTGCCTTCGCCCTCGGCCTGGGACTGCGCCCACCCGCCCCCGAGCTCTCGGCTCCGCTCAGCCAGGGGGGACCCCCATCGCCCTGCGGCACGACTGCCCACGGCGCGGCAGTCGGCTGCGGCGTTCGGTGAGGTGCGGGTCAGGGCTGTGCGGGCCCGGAGGCCGGTGGGGGTGAGGTGGGGGAGGCGGCGCAGGCGGCGGGTTGTGGTGCGGAGGGCTTCGTAGGGGCCGCCGGGGAAGCGGCCGATCAGGATGGCGAGGACGCCGACGACCGCCGCCGCGACCCCGCCCCGCGCGCCCGCGTCGAGGCCGACGAGGAGTGCCGCCGCGAGCAGCGCGCCGAGCAGGCTGTCCGCGCCGAGGACGACCACGGCCGCGAACCACAGCAGTCCCCGCACGGGGTCGTACGCGGCGGGGTCGAAGGCCCGGAAGCCCATGCCGAGCATGCCGCCACCGAGCGCCGCGAGCGCCGCGCCCGTCACGAACGCGCCGAGCTTCAGCGTCCGCACGGGCACTCCGGCCGCCGCCGCACCCGCCTCGTGGTCCCGCATCGCCGCGAGCGCCCGCCCCGTGCGGCCCCGCCGCAGGGCCGCCACGAGGAGCAGCGCGCTCCCGAGCAGGGCGAGTTCGAGGAGGTAGTAGGCCCGGTCGCCGTCGAAGCCCGCGGGGCGGCCGAGGCTCAGGCCGGACGTGGCGTACGGCTGCGCGAAGACGAAGCGGCTGACCCCGACGCCGACCGCGAAGGTGGCGAGGGCGAGCGCCAGGCCGTGGCGGCTGATCGCGGGCCAGCCCGTGAGCAGGCCGAGGGGCGCGACGAGCAGCACGGCGACCGCCAGCGCGGCCAGCGTCGGCAGCTCCGGCAGGCCCGGGAACCGGCCCGCCGCGAGCAGCGCCGTGAACAGGGCGCCAAGACCCGCGTACGCCGCCTGCCCGAGGGAGATCTGCCCGCCGCGTCCCGTGACCACCACCAGGGACAGCAGGATGACGCCGAGCGCGGGCACCTGCACGGACGTGGTGAGGTCCGGGCCCGCGAAGCCGAGGGGCAGGAGGAAGAGGACGACGGCCACTATCCACGCGCCGGGCGGCGTGGGGAGGCGGGCGGTGGCGGTGCGCGGCAGCGCGTCCCCGGTGCCGACGCCCGGAAGGACGAGCGCGGCGATCAGGAGCGCCACCACGAACAGGTTCGCGCCGACGGCCTGGAGCAGCGGCTCGCCCCAGCCGGACGGGTGCAGCCGGGTCAGCTGGCTCTGGGCCACACCGATGCCGAGCGCCACGACGACCGCCACCGGCAGGTTCCGCATCCGGGCGGCCACGGCGACGGCCACGACCTCCATCACGAGCAGCGGCATGCCGTACGGGTCGAGACGTACGTAGGGGGCGAGCAGCACGCCGGTCAGGCCCGCGGTGAACGAGCCGAACGCCCAGCCCGCCGCCGCGACCCGGTCCGCGTCGATCCCGGCGAGGACCGCGAGCCGCCGGTCGTCGACCACCGCGCGCAGCTCCCCGCCGAAGCGGGTGAAGCGCGTGAGGGCCCACACGGCGAGCGCGAGGACCACGGCGGCCGCCAACTGCCCCCAGGGGTCCGCCGAGACGAGCGTCGGCACGTCCGCGCGGGCGCCCTGCCCCCAGATCAGCGCGGCCCCGCCGACCAGGAGCACGAACACCCCGATCGAGGCGACCAGCGTCTGCGCCGGGTCGCCGCCGAGGACGGCGAGCGGCCGGAAGACCACGCGTTCGAGGATCAGGCCGATCGCGGGCGCCACCACGAGCAGGGTGACCGCCGCGGCGAGCCACAGCGGCCAGTCCCACTCGACGGTGAGCTGGCGCAGCAGATACGCGCAGACCATCGCGATGGCGCCGTGCGCGAAGTTGAGCACGCCCGTCGCGCGGTGGGTGACGATCAGGCCGATGCCGGTGAGGGCGGCGGCGCTGCCGACGGAGAGCCCGGCCAGCGTGAGGTCGTAGCTCAGGGAGGCCACCGGGTCAGGCCTCCGAGCCGGTCGGGGCAGGTGGGGCAGGTGGGGCAGTGGGGTCGGTCCGTTCCGTCGGGGGCGCGCAGATCGGGCACGGGCCCGTCGTCCCGGACGCGAGCAGGCCCGGGTCCGGCGGCACCGCCTCCGGCTTCCCCGCCACCAGCGGGCAGTCCGCGCGGTGCAGGAGCCTGCCGCCGGGTACGACGAGGAGGTCGGCACTGACCGCGAGGGGCGCTGCGGCCCGCTCGGCGCGCACGGCCGCCGGGTCCTGGCCCTCGACGGCGACCAGCAGCCCGTACAACTCCTCGACGCGCGCCGCCGCGAGCGCGCCGCGGCCGTGTGCGAGGAGCACCGCGCCCGCGACGATCAGGGCGGCTCCCGGCACCGTGCAGGAGGCGAGATAGGGCAGTTGCCGTTCGGCGAAGCGCTCGCCGGAGACGCCGTACCAGCCGATCACGCAGAGCACCGCGCCGCTCGCGAGGGACGCGAACGCCGCCCAGAGCATCGGGTGCACGGCGCGCAGCCGGGACGCGCGGGCGGCGGCCGAGGACGCCGCGGGAGATCGCTGAGCCGTTCGTGCCGCCCGCATCGAGGCCCCCTGGGAGACGTCGTAAGTCAGACAGGTCTGTTACTGACAGGTCTGTTCATGTCGGCCAATGGCTTGCACTATGCCTTCTGGAAGCTGACCCTGAAAGCTCCGGGTGCTCTTCGCCCGGACCGACACCCGGTGGTGAGCCAGATGGTTCTCGGGACAAGCCCCAGGCGGGGGAGTGGTCTTCGGCGGGGAAGGGTGCGGAGCGCGGCGCTGGCGGCAGCCGTGGTCCTGCTGATCGCTCCGGCCGCCGTGGCCTGCGGTGACGACAGCGGTGGCGGCGACGACCACGCGCCGCCGAAGCCCTCGGTGGAGCAGACGGAGAAGACTCCCGCGGAGCCCCCGTCGTCGGGTGCGGCCCCCGACGGGAACGAGCCCGCCGACCCCGCGGCCGCCGAGAAGGAGGTGCGGAAGAACTTCGAGAAGTTCTTCGACCCGGCCACGTCCATGCGGGACAAGGAGGCCGTCCTGGAGAACGGCCCGAAGATGCGCGCGGTCCTCCAGGGCTTCAGCGGGGACGAGCGCGGCAAGCAGGTCGGCGCGAAGGTCGGCAAGGTCGAGTTCACCTCGGCGACGGAGGCCGACGTGACGTACGCGCTGACACTGAAGGGCGCCACCGCCCTGCCCACCGCCAGCGGGACGGCCGTGCACCAGGACGACACCTGGAAGGTGTCCGTGAAGACGCTGTGCGCCCTGGTGAAGCTGAGCGGCAACGCGTCGCCCGGCCCCGGCTGCTGAGGCCTTGAACAGCCGCCGGGCAGGGCCCGCCCAGGCTCCGCGGGGTCGTCGTGCCCGGCGGCGCCTGCGCTCCGGCGTCCTCGCCCTGTGCGCGACCGCCGCGCTCCTGGCCGCCGCGGCCTGCGGCAGCCGCCTCCCGGAGAGCGACTTCGAGGAGCGCCCGCCCGCGCCGCGCGGCACCCAGGAGGGGCCACCGGTGCGGGTCGGCATCATCACCAGCGCCACGAGCCCGGTCGGCGGCTCCGCCTTCACCGGGCCCCGCGACGGCGCCGAGGCGTACTTCGAGCGCCTCAACGACCGCGGTGGCGTCGGTGGCCGGAAGGTCGAGGTGCACACCTGCGACGACGGCGGCAGCGGCGTCGGGAACAACGCGTGCGTGCACAAGCTGCTCGACGAGAAGAAGGTCGTCGCTCTCGTCGCCACCACCTCCCTCGACTACGCGGGCGCCCCGCGCGTGTCCAAGGCGGCCGTGCCCGACATCGGCGGCCAGCCCATCGGCTCCGCCTACGACACCTACCCGCACCTCTACGGCATCTACGGCAGCATCTCCCCGCGCACCGGCAAGCCGGGCTGGGACGGCAAGCTGGTCGGCGGCACCGAGGTCTACCGCTACTTCAAGCGCGAGCACGGCGCCCGCACCGCCGCCGTCGTCTCCTACAACCAGGCCGCGTCGGCCGCGTACGCCCGCCTCGTGAAGCGGGGCCTCGAGACCGAGGGCTACGACGTCGTCACCGAGCAGGTCGACTTCGCGCTGCCCAACTTCCGTGCCGTCGCCGCCGACCTCGAGGACCGCGGCGTCGACCTCGTCTTCGACGCGATGGACACCCACGGCAACGCGCAGCTGTGCAAGGCCATGGACGACGCCGACGCGGACATCACCGCGAAGGTGACCAACGTCCAGAACTGGTCATCCACCGTGGCCGACGACTACAAGGACGCGCCGCGCTGCCGCAACGCCCTCTGGGCCACCGGTGCGAGCCGCAACCACGAGGACACGGACCACCCGGCGGTGCGGGAGTTCCGCGACGCCACGAAGGGCGCGAAGACGCGCTCCCAGTGGCAGTTGGAGGGCTGGGCGGCCGCGATGTGGTTCACGGACGCGGCGAAGTCCTGCCTGGCGTCCGCGGGCGACGTCACGCGGGCCTGCGTCGACCGCTTCATGAGTCGTGGGGAACCGTACGACGCGGACGGCCTGCTGCTGCCCGTGACGTACGAACGGCGGTCCGAGCCACCGAGGACACGGGAGACCTGCGTGTCCGTCGCCCGCTGGAACGACGATGAGGGCTGGGTCACACAGGGCGACATGAACCGTACCTGCTTCGACGTACCGCAGCTCTCCTACCAGCCCTGATGGGTGTACCAGTCACGGAGTTCCCCGTTCCGGCTCACGTTCAGGCGACCGTTTCAGAACAAGACGGATTTTCGACCCAACCCTTGGCCTGAGATTCCCGTCTAACCCCTCGGTAGGCGGACGAGACGGACTGTCCGCAGGTAAGCGCGGAATACGGGGACGTATGCATATCTCTTTCCTGATTCACAACGCGTACGGGATCGGAGGGACGATCCGGACGACGTACAACTTGGCGAACACCCTCGCCGAGCACCATGACGTCGACATCGTGTCGGTGCTGCGCCACCGCGACGAGCCGGTCTTCACTCCCGACGCGCGGATCAGGCTGAGCCATCTCGTCGACATCCGGAAGAACAGCCCCGGGTACGAGGGCGACACGGAGGCCTACCGCACCCCGGCCAAGGTCTTCCCGAGCGCCGAGGGGCGCTACGCCCAGTACAGCGCCCTCACCGACGAGCGCATCGCGGCCCACCTGTCCGCCCTGAAGTCCGACGTCGTCATCGGCACCCGGCCCGGCCTGAACGTGCACATCGCCCGCCAGGCCCGGCGCGGCGTGCTGCGCGTCGGCCAGGAGCACCTCACCCTCGACAGCCACTCCAAGGACCTGCGCCTGCAGCTGCGCAGCGTGTACCCGCGCCTGGACGTCCTGACCACGACGACCGAGGCCGACGCGCACGCCTACCGCCAGCGGATGCGGCTGCCCGGCGTCCATGTGCAGGCGGTGCCGAACCCGGTGCCCGCGCCCGGCATCGAGCCCGCCGACGGCTCCCACAAGTGGGTCGTCGCGGCCGGCAGGCTCGCCCCCGTCAAGCGGTACGACCTGCTGATCCGCGCCTTCGACAAGGTCCGCCGCGAGCGTCCGGACTGGCGCCTGCGGATCTACGGCGGCGGCAAGCAGAAGGACAAGCTGCGCAAGCTGATCGACGACCTCGGCCTGTACAACCACGTGTTCCTCATGGGCCCGGCGCACCCGATCGAGCCGGAGTGGGCCAAGGGCTCCATCGCGGCCGTCACCTCCAGCCTGGAGTCGTTCGGCATGACCATCGTGGAGGCCATGCGCTGTGGCCTGCCCGTGGTGGCCACCGACTGCCCGCACGGCCCCGGCGAGATCATCGACAACGGCGTGGACGGCCGCCTCGTCGAGGTCGGCAACGCCGACGCGATCGCGGGCGGACTGCTCGAACTCATCAACGACGACGCGCTGCGGCAGCGCATGGCGGGCGCCGCGCTCGAGGACTCCGAGCGCTTCGACCCGGCCCGCATCGCCGAGCGCTACGAGGACATGTTCCAGGGCATGCTCACGCGAGGCAGCTCGCTGGGCGGCCGGGTGCGCGGCTCGATGCACCGCGCGAGAGGGGCCCTGCTCGGCGGCGCGTACGCCGTGCGGGACGCCCGCCGGACGGTACCGACGAAGGGCTTGGCATGACGGCGGTGTTCACACGGGGCACGCTGGACGACTCGCGGGAGGCCACGACGGGCGAGGCGCAGCCGATCGCGCCACGCGCCGACTGCATCGCGGACTCCGCGGGCGGTCTCACCTTCGACGTCACCGACCCCGGTGGGGCGGGCGACGCCCATCTGCTGCTTCGGCTGCGGGATTCCGACCCGCCCGTCGAGGTGCGCCTGCCGCTGGCCCCGGCGGCCGACGGCAGCCTGCGCGCCGCGCTGCCCAGCAGCGTCGAGCTCGCCGAGGGCCGCTGGAACGCGTACGCGCAGGTCGAGGGCGGCGAGCCGCGCCGCCTCGTGCCGGGTGTGAACGACCTGCGCTCGCTGGTCGACCGCGCGCCCAGCGGTAGCCGCGGCCATGTCGCGGTCCGCATCCCGTACGCCACCAAGCAGGGCAACCTGTCGGTGCGTGCCTGGCTGCGCGCCCCGCACGCCGAGGTCGGCGAGCTGCGCATCGACGGCACGGGCCTGACCGGGCAGGGCCGGGTCTACGGCACCGCGCTGACCGGCGCCGCGCGCGTCGAGGCCGTCCTGCGCGGCGACGTCTCCCGCGTCCTGCACGCCGAGGTGACGCCCGCGGCCCTCGCGGCCCCGGACTTCGGCTTCGCCCTGCCGTACGCCGAACTGGCCGACGCCGAGGGCGTCTGGGACCTGTGGCTGCGTCCGGCGGGCGACGAAGGACCGCGCATCCGCCTCGCCCGCCTCCTGGACGACGTGGCCGACAAGAAGCCGATCTTCACGTACCCGGTGAAGCGGGTGGACTGCGTGGGCGGCCAGGTCGAGGTGGGCCCGTACTACACGAACGACAACGACTTGGCGGTACGGGTGGCGGCGGCCGCCGGTTAGCCGGGCCGGTCGTCGGCTCCGGTCTGCGGCCGGGGGAGAATCGCCCTCATGTTGGAGACCTCCGCCCGGCTGCTGCGGCTGCTCTCGTTGTTGCAGGCCCACCGCGAGTGGTCCGGCGCCGACCTCGCCGAGCGGCTCGGCGTCACCCCGCGCACGGTGCGGCGGGACGTGGACCGGCTCCGGGAGCTCGGCTACCCCGTCAACGCGAGCCCCGGCACGGGCGGCGGCTACCAGCTGGGGGCGGGCGCCGAACTGCCGCCGCTGCTTCTGGACGACGACGAGGCGGTCGCCGTGGCGGTGGGGCTCCGCACGGCCGCGGGGCAGGGCATCGAGGGCATCGGGGAGAGCTCCGTACGCGCCCTCGGCAAGCTCGAACAGGTCCTGCCGGGGCGGCTTCGGCGCCGCGTCGGCGCGCTCAACGCCTTCACCGTGCCGATGCTGCACACCGCGCGCTCCCAGGCCGTCGACCCCTCGGTCCTGACCGAACTGGCCGCCGTCTGCCGGGACTCGGAGCGGCTGCGGTTCGACTACCGCGACCACGGCGGCAGTTCAAGCCGCCGCGTCGTGGAGCCGCACCGCCTGGTGTGCACCGAACGCCGCTGGTACCTCGTCGCCTGGGACCTGGACCGCGCCGACTGGCGCACGTTCCGCGTGGACCGCATCACGCCGAAGCCCCCGCACGGCCCGCGCTGCGAGCCCCGTACCCCGCCCGTCGCCGACCTCGCCGCGTACGTCTCCAGGGGCGTCTCCACGCGCGCCTACGCGGCGCAGGCCACCGTCCGCCTCCTCGTGCCCCTGGAGGAGGCGGCCCAGCGGGTGACGCCGTCCGACGGCACCCTTCAGGCCGAGACGGACGGCACCTGCCTGCTGCGGACCGGGGCGGGCAGCCCGGAGTTCATGGTCTTCCATCTGTTGTTCCTGGGCTTCGAGTTCGAGGTGCTCGAACCCCAGGGGCTCAGCGAGCGGATCCGGTCGGTCAGGGACCGGCTCAGCCGGGCCCTGGACCGGGGTGATCTGTCTGGTCGTCCGGCGCCCGCAGCGCCGCGTACTCGGGATGGTGCAGATCGAACGCCGGGGACTCCGAGCGGATCCGGGGGAGCGTGACGAAGTTGTGCCGGGGCGGCGGGCAGGAGGTGGCCCACTCCAGGGAGCGGCCGAACCCCCAGGGGTCGTCGACCTCGACCTTCTCGCCGTACTTGGCGGTCTTCCAGAGGTTGTAGAGGAACGGCAGCGTGGACAGGCCGAGCAGGAAGGCGCCGATGGACGACACCGTGTTGAGGACCGTGAAGCCGTCGGCCGCCAGATAGTCCGCGTACCGCCGGGGCATGCCCTCCGCGCCCAGCCAGTGCTGCACGAGGAACGTCGCGTGGAAGCCCACGAACAGCGTCCAGAAGTGGATCTTCCCGAGCCGTTCGTCGAGCATCTTGCCGGTGAGTTTCGGCCACCAGAAGTAGAAGCCCGCGAAGGTCGCGAACACGACGGTGCCGAAGACCACGTAGTGGAAGTGCGCCACGACGAAGTACGAGTCGGTGACGTGGAAGTCCAGCGGCGGCGAGGCGAGGATGACCCCCGTCAGGCCGCCGAACAGGAACGACACCAGGAACCCGACGGACCACAGCATCGGTGTCTCGAACGACAGGGACCCCTTGAGCATCGTCCCCGTCCAGTTGAAGAACTTCACCCCGGTCGGCACCGCGATCAGGAACGACATGAACGAGAAGAACGGGAGCAGCACCGCGCCCGTCGCGAACATGTGGTGCGCCCACACGACCACCGAGAGCCCGGTGATGGCCATCGTCGCGCCGACCAGCGGGACGTAGCCGAACACCGGCTTCCTGCTGAACACCGGAATGATCTCCGTGATGATGCCGAAGAACGGCAGCGCGATGATGTAGACCTCCGGATGCCCGAAGAACCAGAAGAGGTGCTGCCACAGCAGCGCGCCCCCGAACTGGGCGTCGAAGACCACGGAGTGGAAGCGCCGGTCGGCCTCCAGGACGAGCAGGGCGGCCGCGAGCACCGGGAACGCGAGCAGGACCAGGATCGATGTGAACAGGACGTTCCAGGTGAAGATGGGCATCCGGAACATCGTCATCCCGGGCGCGCGCATGCCGATGATGGTGGTCAGGAAGTTCACCGCGCCGAGGATCGTGCCGAAGCCGGACAGCGCGAGCCCCATGATCCACAGATCGGCGCCGATGCCGGGGGACCGCTCCAGGCTGTTCAGGGGCGCGTACGCGAACCAGCCGAAGGCCGCGGGCCCGCCCGGCACGAGCAGCGAGCCGAGCACCATCAGGCCGCCGAAGAGGAACAGCCAGTACGAGAGCATGTTCAGACGCGGGAAGGCCACGTCGGGCGATCCGATCTGCAGCGGCATGATCTCGTTGGCGAAGCCCGCGAACGTCGGCGTCGCGAAGAGCAGCAGCATGATCGTGCCGTGCATGGTGAACATCTGGTTGAACTCTTCGTTGGTCATCAGCTGCAGGCCCGGGCGGGCGAGTTCGGCCCGCATCAGCAGCGCCATCAGACCCGCGATCAGGAAGAACGCGAACGACGTGATCAGGTAGAGATGCCCGATCTTCTTGTGGTCGGTGGTGGTCAGCCAGTCGACGACGATCCGCCCCGGCGTCCGCTCCCGCGCCGGCCCCGCCTGCGCCCGCACCGTCTGCGTCCCCATCGCTTGCCCCTTCGCTGTCCCGTCCCGGGCTTGCTCGAAGCACAGGCCATGATGTCGCCGCGCCCCCGGATCCGACAGGGGGCGTCCCTCGTTCCGGCGGCGCGCCTACCGCGTTCCGGCGCCGGGCACACTCCGGCAACGGCCCTCCACGCGCCCTGGAACCATGAATTCCTCATGCCCCGTCACCTCACCGGAAGCGCCCGGTAATCGAGAATGCGGAGGATCGGTAAAGAAATCCGGGAGGCATTGCCGGGCCTCAGGAAGGATCTTCCGGCAGCGTTCCGAGAGGTTTTTCCGCGGTCTCTCCAGGGCCGCCCGGGTGACCCGGAGTTCACGCCGAATTCGACTCTCGGGAGCAACGAACCGCTCGTACGTGTGACGAAGTCCGGGCGAAACGCGCGTCGTGATCCTGTGACAGAAGCGTGACCAGAGGGGCACCGGTGACGCATGGTGCACGGCTATCGGGACTTCCCCGCGCCGCGTCGGCCGCCTAACGTGACCGTCATGGCACCCATACCGACACCCGCCCCCGAGCCCCAGGACAGCCCGGACTCCTACGTCGGCCTCGCCGCCGAGGACGCCGAGCGCCGGGCCCGTGCCCGCGGCTGGTCCACCGTCAGGTCGCTGCCGCCGGGCGCCTTCATCACCATGGAGTACCTCGCGGGGCGGCTGAACTTCGAGGTCGCGGACGGCGCGGTGACGCGCTGCTGGAAAGGCTGAGCGCCCCCTCGGCCACTCCCGCACCCCACGCCCCGCACAGGGCGCCCCCGGGAGCGACGTGCGAAGGCCCCGGACACCACAGTGGTGTCCGGGGCCTTCGCGGTGCGGGATCCAGCTGTGCGTACCGTTCCCGCGGTCGGGGGGCGCTCAGCCGCCCGCGAGGGGCCGCGCCGATGTGCCGCGCACCCGCTCGGGGTGCGGCGGACGGCGGGGGCCCTGAGGGGTGACCGGCGTGCGCTCGCAGCGGGCGGTGTGCGGGCCCGGGGCGAGGTAGGCGGGGGTGCGGGGGCGGGCGGTCGCCACGGGCTCGCGGACGGGCTGCTCGTCGCCGGGGGAGCCGGGGCCCGCGGGACCGCCGGAGGCGCGCTGAGGGACCAGGGCCGGGGCGGGGACCGGGGTCGTGGCGGGGCGGCCGCCGCGGCGGGCCCAGGCGTCCCGGACGCTGAGGATCCAGGCCTCGACACGGGTGATGAGCGGTTCGACCCAGGGCAGCGCGAGCAGGATCAGCAGGCCGGCGGCCCAGCCGAGCAGGACGTCGCTGAGCCAGTGCGTACCCAGGTAGACGGTGGTGAGGCCGACGCTGAGGGAGACGACGGCGGAGAGCGCCGACAGATAGCGGCGGGTGCGCGGCGTGGAGGCGAGATAGGCCAGGATTCCCCAGGTCACGACGGCGTTGGCGGTGTGGCCCGAAGGAAATATATCGCCGCCCTGCCACATCTCGTTCGAGCCGATGACGGTGGCGTAGTGCGGGCCGAGGCGGCCCATGCCGATCTTCGCGGCGCCCACCGTGGCGTTGAGCAGCAGCAGGGCCGCGCCGAACATCAGCAGCGGGCGCAGCGTGTGCTGCCGCCAGGAGCGCCAGCCGAGCCAGGCCGCGACCATCACGGCGGTCGGGCCGCGCTGGCCGAGGACCACCCAGTAGTCGAGGAAGCCGTGGACCTCGGGCCACTGCTGGTAGGGCCGGAAGAACATGACCTGCCAGTCGAACCGGACGAGCCAGGAGGTGGCCACGACGGCGACGACGATGGCCACGTAGAAGGCCAGCGTCGCGCTGAAGAGCACGACCCGGTGCGGGCTCATCCGCGGCTCATCGAGGTGGGCCGGTCGTTCCGGCTCACGGTCTAGCCGGGCGAACAGCCGGTCCAGACGGGTCAGGTTTCGTTCGGTACGCACCCAATCGACGTTACAGCGAGTGAGTGCCCCACTAGGTCGAATCAGAGCGTTTGTGATGACGATGTGATGTGGCATTGATCTCAGGCTCCGGTTTATTCCGGCCGGAATGCCTATTCAATGATGCCCGCTTTACCCAATCCGTTGATCATTACGCTCGCGGTTTTAGTCGCCTTATGAATTAGTTCACCGGGACCTGGCGCGGAATTCTCCGTCCGCTCACCGGGTGCTCACCGCCCGTGCTCGGAAACGATCTTGAGTGGCGATCTTGGCGAGAAGCGGAGGGCCCCGGCGGGCCCCGAGCGGCCTCACGGCGGCCCGGAGCCGTGCAGCCAGAAGGCCCCGTACACCGCGCTGACCACGGCCACCCCGCCCACGACCAGGGCCGCCCTGCTGGCACGCAGCCGCGCCAGCGCCACCGCGAGCGGCAGCAGCAGCGGGAAGGCGGGCATCAGCAGGCGCGGTTTGGAGCCGAAGTAGCCGGACGCGCACAGCGCGAGTACGACGACGATCCCGGTGTAGACGAGCAGCGCGGGCGGCTGGCCCTGGCGCACCCCTTTGACGTACAGCCAGATCAGAGCGGCGACCCCGACGATCAGACCGATCCCCGCGAGCGCCCCCGCCGGGGACGTGAACTTCTCGCCGATGAAGCGCGCGAAGGCGTAGCCGCCGTCGAAGCCGTTGCCCCACTGCCTCTGGACGTCGAGGTAGCCGAACAGGCCGTCGCCCGTGCGGTGCCCGACCCACAGCACATAGCCCGCCGCGCCGAGCGGCGCCAGGGCCACGCCGAGCAGCACCCGCCGGTCCCGCCCGACCACCAGCGGCCGCTCACCGGCCCGCTTCCTGCGGTACGCCGCGAGCGCCGCCGCCACCCACACCGCGGCGACCACCGCCGCGCCCACCGGCCGCGTGAGCCCGGCGAGCGAGGCGAGCAGCCCCGCCGTCACCCAGCGACCGGTCAGGACCGCGTACAGCGCCCAGGCCGCGAGCGCGGTGAACAGCGACTCGCTGTACGCCATCGACTGCACGACGCCGACCGGGAGCACCGCCCACAGCGCGACCGCGCACACCCCGGCCCGGCGGCCGTACACGTGCTCCGCGACCGCGAAGATCCCGCCCGCCGCGCCCAGCGAGGCGAGCGCGCTCACCACCAGGCCCGCGTCCGCGTAGGACAGGCCGAACACCGAACCGGCCCGCTCCAGCCAGGGCAGCAGCGGGAAGAACGCCAGGTTCGAGTGCACGCTGCCGTCCGGCAGCTTCACCTCCCAGCCGTAGCCGAAGTCGGCGACGCGGGTGTACCAGAGCGAGTCCCAGCGGGCGGACAGCAAGGTGTGCGGACTCTTGCCCGCCGCGGCACCCCACACGGCGAGCACCACGAGCCCCAGCGCGCGCACCCCGGCGTACACAAAGAGCGCGGGCGCTGCCCGGCGCAGCGCGGCGGCGGTCCGGTGCCCCGTGGCGGGACGCTGATCAAGATCGGTCACGGGCTCGATTATCGGCTCCCGACCCGGATGCTCGTGACGGCGCGAGGGCATCCGAACATCACCGGCACGAGCGAACGTGGCGCACACCACACGCCCGCGCGGCAACCATGAGAGGTCCGCCACGCGAGCCGGCCGGGGACTCGCGTACGCTGACGGCCACTCGCCGTTCACAGCCGCCACAGCCGGACGACCGGATCCCGTAGGGTCCCGCCGGCCCCCCACTGGCCGCACTCGCGAGGAATCACTGGGAGGTACGCACATGTCCGGGACGACCACGGCCGCCGCTCCATCCGGCCGTCGGCCCCCCGGCGAGGGCGCCAACCGCTGGGTCGTGCTCGTCGTCCTCTGCGTCAGCCTGCTCCTTGTCGCCGTCGACGCCACCGTCCTGCACGTCGCCGTGCCCGCCGTCACCGAGGACCTCAAGCCCGGCGCGATCGAGCTCCTGTGGATCGTCGACATCTATCCGCTGGTCTGCGCCTCGCTCCTGATCCTCTTCGGCACCCTCGGCGACCGCGTCGGCCGCAGACGCGTCCTGCTCCTCGGCTACGGCCTCTTCGGCGTGGCCTCCGCGATCGCGGCGCTCGCCGACACCCCGGACGTCCTCATCGCGGCCCGCGCGCTGCTCGGCGTCGGCGGCGCGATGATCATGCCCGCGACGCTCTCGATCCTGCGCCAGGTCTTCCCCGACCGGCGCGAGCGCGCCCTCGCGATCGGCGTCTGGAGCGCCGTCGCCGCCGTCGGCGCCGCCTGCGGACCGCTCCTCGGCGGCTTCCTCCTCGAACACTTCTGGTGGGGCTCGGTCTTCCTCATCAACATCCCGCTGATGCTCGTCAGCCTGCCCGTCGGACGCTGGCTCCTGCCCGAGTCGACCGGCGCCCGCAACGGGCCCTGGGACGTCGTCGGCGCCCTGATGGCCGCCGGTGGGCTCTTCGGCCTCGTGCTCGGCGTCAAGCGGCTCGGCGGCGGGGAGTCGCCGCTCGGCGCGACCACGCTGCTCGCGCTCCTCGTGGGCGGCGGACTCCTGGTCGCCTTCGTGCGCCGCCAGCGGCGCCGGCGGCATCCGCTCGTCGACCTCGCCATGTTCACGCGGCCCGCGTTCAGCACGTCCGTGGGGTGCATCGTCCTCGCGATGCTCGCCCTCGTCGGGCTCGAACTCATCGCCGCCCAGTACCTCCAGCTCGTCCTCGGCCTGTCCCCCCTGGAGACCGGTCTCCGCCTCCTCCCCCTCACCATCGCCGCCATGGCCGCGGGGCTCGCCGGGTCCCGCATGCTCCAGCGCTTCGGGCCGCGCGCCATGGTCGCCTCCGGCTTCGGGCTCACCGCCCTCGCCGTCGCCGCCCTCACCGCCATGGGCAGCGAGGACAACGCCCCGCTGCTCCTCACCGGCTTCGTGCTGCTCGGCTTCGGCCTGGAGACCACGCTCTTCGGTGCCTACGAGTCGATGCTCAGCGAGGCGCCCCAGACCCAGGCCGGCGGGGCCGCCGCCATCGGTGAGACCTCCTACCAGCTCGGCGCCGGGATCGGCATCGCGCTCCTCGGCAGCGTCATGAACGCCGCGTACGCGCCCGGGCTCTCCTCCGTCCGGGGCGTGCCCGCCGCCGACAGCGCTGCCGCCGGGCATTCGCTCGGTGAGGCCTACGACGTCGCCGATCGGCTCGGCGGGGCGCAGGGGGAGGCGCTGCGGGTCGCCGCCCGGGACTCCTTCGTGCACGGGCTGCACGTGACGCTCCTGGTCAGTGCGGGGCTGTTGCTTCTCGGGGCGCTCGCGGCGCTGCGGCTGCCCCGGGTCATGGAGTGCGGGGGCTCTGCCGGGGAGGTCGAGCCGGGCATACCTGTTCCTCGCGAGGGCGCGGGGGTTCCGGCGGAGTCCCTGCGCTGAGGCCCTCGCGGGGGCGCCCCAGGCCCGCCCCTTCCCGAACTGGGGCTCCGCCCCGGACCCCGCTCCTCAAACGCCGGAGGGGCTAAGACGCTGCTGCACGCACATTTTCAGCCCGTCCGGCGTTTGAGGACGAGGCGCGAAGCGCCGATGCGGGGTCCGGGGCGGAGCCCCGGGTTCGGGAAGAGGCAGGACTGGGGAGCCCCCGGCAAGGCCCAGGCCCACTCTGGACGTGAGGGATGCCGCGCCGTAGCGTCGACCCGAGCCGCATGTGACTACCAGCGCTAGTTAAGAGCCCGCCGGAGGCCCCGCGATGTCGCCCGCAAGCAGCAGCAACCTGCCCCCCTTCGACCCGACCGACCCCCTGGGCCTGGACGACCTCCTGGACCCGGAGGACCTGGCGGTCCGGGACACCGTCAGGTCCTGGGCGGCGGACCGCGTGCTGCCGCACATCGCGGAGTGGTACGAGAGCGGCGAGCTGCCCGGGGTGCGGGAACTGGCCCGGGAGCTGGGGTCGATCGGGGCGCTCGGGATGTCGCTGACGGGCTACGGCTGCGCGGGCGCGAGCGCCGTGCAGTACGGGCTCGCCTGCCTGGAGCTGGAGGCGGCCGACTCCGGGATCAGGTCGCTGGTGTCGGTGCAGGGCTCCCTCGCGATGTACGCGATCTGGAAGTTCGGCTCCGAGGAGCAGAAGCAGCGCTGGCTGCCGGGAATGGCGGCCGGCGAGATCATCGGCTGCTTCGGCCTCACCGAGCCCGACCACGGCTCGGACCCGGCGGCCATGCGGACGTACGCGAAGAGGGACGGGACGGACTGGGTCCTGACCGGGCGCAAGATGTGGATCACGAACGGCTCGGTCGCGGGCGTCGCCGTGGTCTGGGCGCAGACCGACGACGGGATCCGGGGCTTCGCCGTCCCCACGGACAGCCCGGGCTTCGCCGCGCCGGAGATCAAGCACAAGTGGTCGCTGCGGGCCAGCGTCACCAGTGAGCTGGTCCTGGACGAGGTGCGGCTGCCGACCGACGCGGTACTGCCCGGCGTCACCGGCCTGAAGGGCCCGCTCAGCTGTCTGTCGCACGCCCGCTACGGCATCGTCTGGGGCGCGATGGGCGCGGCCAGGGCCTGCTTCGAAGCGGCCGTCGCGTACGCGCAGACCCGGGAGCAGTTCGGCAGGCCGATCGGCGGCTTCCAGCTCACGCAGGCGAAGCTCGCCGACATGGCGGTCGAGCTGCACAAGGGCATCCTGCTCGCGCACCACCTCGGACGCCGCATGGACGCCGGGCGGCTGCGCCCCGAGCAGGTCAGCTTCGGCAAGCTCAACAACGTACGAGAGGCGATCGAGATCTGCCGCACGTCGCGCACGATCCTCGGCGCCAACGGCATCTCGCTCGAGTACCCCGTGATGCGGCACGCGACGAACCTCGAGTCGGTGCTCACCTACGAGGGCACCGTCGAGATGCACCAGCTGGTCCTCGGCAAGGCGCTCACCGGGCTCGACGCCTTCCGCTGAGCGCGCGGGGCGCGCGGCGGCGGGGCACGGGCGCGGCGAGCGGCCTCGCCTCAGCTCTGGTTGAAGAAGCCGTCGGTCCGCTGGGCCGTGGCCTCGCCGCTGACGATCTCCGTGTTGGCGGGGGTCAGCAGGAAGACGCGGTGCGCGACCCGGTCGATGGAGCCGCGCAGACCGAAGATGAGCCCGGCCGCGAAGTCCACGACGCGCTTGGCGTCGCCGGGCTCCATCGACGTGAGGTTCATGATGACCGGCACGCCGTCCCGGAACATCTCACCGATGGCGCGGGCGTCGCGGAAGCTGTCCGGCGTGACCGTGCCGATCCTGTGGCCCTTGTCCTCGGCCACGTCCGACGCGACCTTGACCCGCGGGTCCGTGACCCACGCCTCGGCCGCCTCGGGGCCGTCGGCCCCGTCGTCTTCGTATCCGTCGTAGTAACGCTCGTCGTTGTTGTCGTCGACGAGGCCAAGCCAGGCACTCGCCTTGCGCACCGATCCCATGGACGCCTCCTCTCGCAGCGGTCTGCTTGCGTTCCGCATCCCTATGGTCGTCCATGATGCGGATGGTGCGCCAAGGGGATAGTCGCCGCGCGGGGTTTTCGTGACGGTACTGGCACACAGTCAATACGGCGACGCGCGGGATTCTTCAAGGGTCGTGCCGTGTACGGCTGCTGACAGTGAGTGAAATATGATTCTTCGCGGCGTATGGGTGACGCGCGGTGCGTACGGGTGAACGGGCGGGGGGAGGGACGGGTCGATACGATGCCGGAGTTCGCTCGCCCGGCGGATTCGTCGGACTCATCGGACTCATCGGACTCACGGGGGAGTCGCCTTGTTCGGAATCGTCAGGCCCTGCAGTCACCGTCTCGGGGAGGGACTCAAGCCCCAGTGGCTGGCGCATCTGTGCGGGCTGTGTCTCGCGCTGCGCGGTGACCACGGGCAGTTCGCACGCGTCGTGACCAACTACGACGGTCTGATCATCTCGGTTCTGACGGAGGCTCAGGCCGAGCGGGCCTCCGGCCGGCGGCGCACCGCGGGCCCCTGCCCGCTGCGCGGCATGCGCACCGCCTCCGTCGCCCAGGGCGAGGGCGCGCGGCTCGCCGCGGCCGTCTCGCTCGTGCTCGCGTCCGCGAAGGTCAAGGACCACGTCGTCGACGGCGACGGCCTGTTGGCGCGCAGGCCGGTGGCCGCCGCGGCCCGGCGTGTCGCGGGCCGGTGGGGCCGCGCGGGCGCGAGCACCGGCGCCGACGTGGGCTTCGACACGACCGTCCTGCTCGACGCCGTCGAACGGCAGGAGGGCATCGAGGCCTTGGCCGGACCCGGCACCTCCCTGCTCACCGTGACCGAGCCGACGGAGACCGCGACCGCCGCCGCCTTCGCGCACACCGCGGTCCTCGCCGGACGCCCGGGCAACGCGGAGCCGCTGGCCGAGGCCGGACGCCTCTTCGGCAGGCTCGCGCACCTCCTGGACGCCGTGGAGGACCGGGTCGCGGACACCGAGGCGGGTGCCTGGAACCCCCTCACGGCCCTCGGCACCTCCCGCGCCGAGGCCCGGCGGCTCGCCGACGACGCGCTGCACGGCATCCGGCTCGCCCTCGCCGAGGTGCGGTTCACCGACGCCAAGCTCGCCCACTTCCTGCTCGTGCACGAGCTCGAGCGCTCGGTGGCCCGGGCGTTCGGGACCACCTCGTGCGGGCACCCGCCGCACGAGGTGCGCGGGGCGTCCGCGCACGAGGTGACGGCCCATGACGGGTCCTACGGATCGGGGCCGTACGGGTCCGGCGGCTCGGGTTCCTACAGCGACGGGTCGTACTACGGGGGCGGGAACCACCGGGGCGACTCGTACGGCGGCGGCAACTACGGCGGGAGCGGCGACTGGTCCGGCGGTGAGCCGCCGAAGCCGCGGCGCGGGTTCTGGGCCGGGTGCGCCGTCGCGATCGGATTGTGCTGCACCTGCCGGCTGTGCTGTGCGAAGGAGTACGAGGGTCCGTGGTCCCGCAAGAAGCGCGAGGGCGCCTGCCGGGACTGCGACTGCGACTGCTGTGACTGCTGCTCGTGCTGTGACTGAGACGGGACCCCTCGGGGTGTGTCCGGCGGGGGCCCGGTGCGGGCCGCCCGCCGGTGACGTGCCGTCAGTCCTTGATCTCCGGCGGTGAGATCCGGGACGCGTCGATCGCCGACGCCCGGGTGCCCCGCTTCCTCAGGATGCGGTCGTACGTCCCGTCCTCGATGAGCCGGTTCACCGCCGCCGGGAACGTCGTCACCTCGTCGGACGCCTTCACCGGCGAGAACTTCCGCCGCGGCGGCTTCCTCGGCCACGCCGACCGGTACACCCGCGCCGCCGAGTTCGTGGCGGCGGCACGGGAGCTGTGGGACTCCTGGACCTCCGACGGGGTCGACGGAGCCGTGGGTGAGCCGCGGCCGGTCGCGCACCGCGGGCAGGGAGTTCGCCGCTCCCTCCGCCGACGTCGTCTTCACCAGGCACGGCACCCTGGAGGCGGGCCGAGCCTTCTGCGCCGACGTCAAAGGGCGGCTCGCGGCGTACGGGCGTGCGCCGGACGACCTGAGGATCATGCCCGGCGTCACCTTCGTCCTCGGGGACACCGCGGAGCAGCTGGAGGAGTGCGTCGGGACGGACGCCGCCGACGGCTTCATCCTCGTCCCGCACCTGACGCCGGGCGGGCTGGACGAGTTCGTCGAACGAGTGGTGCCGCTGCTCCAGGAGCGCGGCGTGTACCGCACGGAATACCGGGGCGCGACGCTGCGCTCACACCTCGGGCTGCCCGAGCCCGCATGGAAGGGTTGATCATCATGAGCACGACCGACGACACGCTGCGGGACTTCAAGGAGTGGCACGAGCTGCGCACGGCCACGGTCTCCGCGCCCCACGGCCCGCTGGCCCTCACCGGCACGCACTGGCTCGCCGACCACCCCGGCGGTACGCTGCCCGGCCTGCCCGGGCGCTGGTCGGCCGACGGCGACGAACTCGTCCTGACGGTGACGGCCGACGACGGCATCTCCCTCGACGGGCGGCCCCTCACGGGCACGGCCCGCCTCACGCCCGACGCGGGGCCCGTCAGCGCGGCCCGGCTCGGCCTCGGTGAGCGGCGCCTGGTGGTGCTGCGCCGCGAAGGGCTCTGGGCGGTGCGCGACTTCGACCCGGAAGCGGCCGCGCGGCGCGCCTTCACCGGCATCGAGGTCACCGCGTACGACCCGGACTTCGCGGTCGAGGGCTTCTTCACCCCGTACGAGCGGGACCGCACCGTGCGCGTGGGGAACGCGGACGGCGTGGAGCGGGGGCTCGGGCTCGGCGGTGAACTCGCCTTCACGCTGGCGGGGCGGGAGCACGCGCTGCAGGTGAGCGTCGAGGGCGACGGCTCGCTGTGGGCGGTGTTCGCGGACGGGACCAGCGGTGTCTCCAGCTACCGCTTCCGGTTCCTGCGGCCCGCCGCGCCCGACGAACAGGGCCGCACGCGCGTCGACTTCAACCGGTCGCTGCTGCCGCCGTGCGCGTTCGCCGACCACTTCATCTGCCCCTTCCCGCCGCCCGGCAACACCCTCACCGTCGAGATCGCCGCCGGGGAACGGAACCTTTCCCGCCGCTGATACGTCTGACAGGACGCCGATGACCCAGAGCCCCGGTGGTGTGCCGCACGTGCGACACCGCCGGGGCCGGTCGTCGTGTATCGGCCATCCCGGCTGAAAGGCACCCCTTGTGCGGTGTCACGGCGCCCCGAATACTCCCGAGCAGCGCTTGTCAGGGACACGGCGTAACCGGAATGCGCCGGTCCTTCGACCGCGCCTCACGGGCCCCCAACCCACATGGGCCCCCTGACTTCCCTCGGGAGGAACCAGCAGTGAGGATCAAGCGCACCACCCCCCGCAGCGGTATAGCGAGACACTCCCGCACGGTCGCCGTCGCGACCGGGCTCGTGGCCGCGGCCGCACTCGCCGTCCCTGCCGCCAGCGCCGGCGAGGCCCGCAGCTACAGCGCCTCCGACCTGACGGCCGCCAGTGACGCCGTTCTGGAAGCGGACGTCGCGGGCACCGCCTGGAACGTCGACCCCAAGACCAAGCAGGTCCTGGTCACCGCCGACAGCACGGTCTCCGAGGCCGAGATCGCCAAGCTGAAGCAGGCGGCGGGCGACAAGGCGGGCGCCCTGAAGATCGAGCGGACGCCCGGCAAGTTCCAGAAGTACATCTCCGGCGGCGACGCCACGTACGCCACCAGCTGGCGCTGCTCGCTCGGCTTCAACGTCCGCAGCGGCAGCACCTACTACTTCCTGACCGCCGGGCACTGCACCGACGGCGCGGGCACCTGGTGGGCCAACTCGTCGAAGACCACCGTGCTCGGCACCACGCGCGGCTCCAGCTTCCCGACGAACGACTACGGCATCGTCAGGTACACGAACAACTCGATCGCCAAGCCCGGCACCGTGGGCAGCCAGGACATCACCCGCGCCGCCGACCCGACCGTCAACCAGAGCGTGACGCGTCGCGGCTCCACCACCGGCACCCACTCCGGCCGCGTCACGGGCCTGAACGCGACGGTGAACTACGGCAACGGCGACATCGTGTACGGCATGATCAGGACGACCGTCTGCGCCGAGCCCGGCGACAGTGGCGGCCCGCTCTACTCCGGTTCCACGGCGCTCGGTCTGACCTCCGGCGGCAGCGGCAACTGCTCCTCCGGCGGTACGACGTTCTTCCAGCCGGTCACCGAGGCCCTGCGCGCGTACAACGTGAGCGTGTACTGACGCCCACCCCTGTACCCCGCACGGTCAGCGGCCACTTGAGCCCCCGCCCCCACTCCTGGGCGGGGGCTATTCGCCGTCCCGGCGTCGTCCGCGCCCGGCCGACGAGCATCGAGAACCGGACAGGACTAGTCCTCACCCGCTGCCGACCACTGCTCGCACGGGGTGTTTGCAGCGGGAACCGACGTGGTGAGACCACGGACGGTCAACGCGTCCTGGCCGGGGGCGCGTTGTCGGGCGCGCGTCCTGAAGTAGACCTTGTGTGCGACCTCGTGCGCTGGGAATAGTGGGCCGCGTCCTATTGGCATGGACGCGGCTTTCCCATCGTCAGCCCGCCATGCGCGTACGCCTCTCGGCCGCCGAGGTCCCCACACCGGAGCGGACCGACCCCCCACAGGAGGACGCGAGTTGAAGCACCGCCGCATACCCAAGCGCCGTGCCGCCATGGCAGGTGCGGGTGTCGTCGCTCTGATCGGCGCGGCCGTCACCTTCCAGACTGCGAACGCGAGTGAGGACACCCCCGCCCCCAAGCCGGACACGCTCTCCATCGCGAAGGCCGGAAAGCTCGCCTCCTCGCTGGACAAGGAGCTGGGCGCCGACGCCGCGGGGACGTACTACGACGCGCAGGCCAAGCAGCTCGTCGTGAACGTCCTCGACGACGACGCCAAGGACGCCGTCGAGTCCGCCGGCGCCAAGGCCAGACTGGTCGAGAACTCCCTCGCCGAGCTCAAGAGCGCCCGCGCCACGCTCACGGACAAGGCCTCGGTCCCCGGCAGCTCGTGGGCCACCGACCCGGCCGCCAACAAGGTCGTCGTGACCGTGGACCGCACGGTCAAGGGCGCCGACCTCAAGAAGCTGACCTCGGTCGTCGAGGGTCTCGGTGAGAAGGCCGAACTGAAGCACTCCAAGGGAGAGTTCAAGCCCTTCATCGCCGGTGGCGACGCCATCTTCGGCGGCAGCAGCCGCTGCTCGCTCGGCTTCAACGTGGTCAAGGACGGTGCCCCGCACTTCCTGACGGCGGGGCACTGCACGGAGGCCGTCACCAGCTGGTCCGAGAAGCAGGGCGGTCCGGCCATCGGTGAGAACGCGGGCTCCAGCTTCCCCGACAACGACTACGGCATCGTCAAGTACTCCGGCGACACCGCGCACCCGAGCGAGGTGAACCTCTACAACGGCTCCACGCAGAAGATCACCAAGGCCGGGGCCGCGACCGTCGGCCAGCAGGTGCAGCGCAGCGGTTCCACCACGCAGCTGCACGACGGCAAGGTCACGGGCCTGGACGCCACCGTGAACTACGGCAACGGCGACATCGTGAACGGCCTCATCCAGACCGACGTGTGCGCGGAGCCCGGTGACAGCGGCGGCGCGCTGTTCGCGGGCGACACGGCCCTCGGTCTGACGTCCGGCGGCAGCGGTGACTGCAGCTCCGGCGGCGAGACGTTCTTCCAGCCGGTGCCCGAGGCCCTCGAAGCCTTCGGGGCGGAAATCGGCTGACGTCTGGTTCGAGTGCGGCGGCGGGCCCCGGAAACCTCTCGGTTTCCGGGGCCCGCTGGCATTTTCCGGCGGAGTTAAGAAGGCTGGTTGAAGAATTCAGGATCCCTGAATTCTCAAGGGGTGACGCGCGTAGATATCTCCATGATGCGGAGGTGGTGTCGCTAGATGACCTTCGTAAGCAAGGCTGATGTGTCAGGTGACCTTCCTTGGTGGGGGTCTGTGGTGTAGATCTCAAAGCGGCGAGATGTCCGTGTTCATGCCCTTATGGGGGCCCGCAATGTTGCGCGGCTGTAAATCTGCGCAGCATTCTTGAAATGCTTTCTGCGGGGGATTTGCAAAGGCTCCGCATCGCTGGCTCTAATGATGCGCACCCCGACGCGGAAAACCTCCGCGTCCGCACGTCATCAGGAGTTGGGCAGCATGGCCGACGCGCCACACCCAGGCCCGCGCGGCCCGCTCGCCGCGGCCGTCGGCGCCTTCCGCCGGGACCGGCTCGGCCTCGCGGCGCTGTGCGTGGTGGCCCTGTTCGCGCTGCTCGCCCTCGCCGCGCCGCTCGTCGCCGCCGCGTACGGCAAGAACCCCACCGAGCACTACGGCCAGAACGAACCCGGACTGCTCAGCCCGGAGGGCCTGCCGGTGCTGCCCAACGGCGGCATCTCCGGCGACTTCTGGTTCGGCCTCGAACCGGGCCTCGGCCGGGACGTGTTCACCCAGCTCCTGTACGGCATCCGCACCTCGCTCCTGGTCGCGGGGGCGTCCATCGCCGTCATCGCGGTCCTCGGCGTCGTACTCGGCGTGACCGTCGGCTATCTGAGCGGGCTCGCCGACCGGGTGTTCACCTTCGTCTGCAACGTCCTGCTCGCCTTTCCGACGCTGCTGCTCTTCCTCGCCCTCAGCCCCATCGTGCAGACCCGCTTCGTCGACCCCGGCGAGAGCGAGCCCGCCTGGATGCAGTTCACCGTCCTCGTGCTGATCTTCGCCGCCTTCGGCTGGGTGCCGCTCGCGATGGTGCTCCGCACGACGGTGCGCTCCCTGCGCGAACGCGAGTTCGTCGAGGCCGCACGGGCCGTGGGCGCGTCCCGCCGCCACATCGTGCTGCGCGAACTGCTGCCGAACGTGTGGGCGCCCGTCCTCGTGCACCTCACCGTCGCCCTGCCCGGCATCGTCACCGCCGAGGCCGCGCTCTCCTTCCTCGGCGTCGGCATCAGCGAACCCATCCCCGACTGGGGCCGCATGATCGCCCGGGGCTCCGAGGTCTTCTACGACGACCCGACCTACATGGTCTTCCCCGGCGTGACGATCCTGCTCTTCGTCCTCGCCTTCAACCTGCTCGGCGACTCCGTACGGGACGCGCTCGATCCCCGTACCCGCCGCTGACCCCCGACGCCGCCGTCCCGCTTCTGCCCGCGTCACCGTCAACCCGTTCCACCCGCAAGGGAGTTCCGCCATGCCCAGGATCACCTCACGCACCGTGGCCGTGCCCGTCGCCGCCGCCGCTTCCGCCATGCTCGTGCTGTGCTCCTGCTCGGCCGGGGCGGGCACCACGAGCGACAAGGCATCCCCGCGCCAGGAGGCCGACCTGATCGCCCGGGTCGGCACCGCCGAGGACAGCGCGGGCCCCGCCCCGGCCGTCGCGGGCGCCCGGAAGGGCGGCACCATTCACGTCGCCAACCTGCGCGACCACGCCCATCTGGACCCGCAGAAGATCTACGCGGGCGAGGCCTACAACACCTCGCTCCTGTGGGGCCGCCAGCTCACCCAGTACCAGATCGTCGACGGCGAGCCGAAGCTCGTCGGCGACCTCGCCACCGACACCGGCAAGCCCTCCGACGGCGGCCGCACCTGGACGTACAAGCTCAAGGACGGCATCGCCTGGCAGGACGGCAAGCCGATCACCTCCGAGCACGTCAAGTACGGCATCCAGCGCACCTTCGCGCCCGGCTTCGAGGTCGGCCCTTCGTACTGGCCGCAGTGGCTGACCGGCAAGTCCGACCTCGCGCAGGCCCGCGAGGTCTACGGCGGACCCGAGAAGGACGGTGACTTCGACCGCATCGAGACACCGGACGACAAGACCATCGTCTTCCGCTTCCACGAGACGCAGTCCGACGTGCCGTTCATGGCCGCGCAGTCCTCCTCGTCACCGGTGCGCCCCGACAAGGACACCGGCGCCGCCTACGACCTCAAGCCGTTCGCCAGCGGCCCGTACCGGATCGTCGCGCACCGCCAGAACCGGTCCCTGACCCTGGCGAAGAACCCGCACTGGAAGGCGGACACCGACCCGATCCGCCACCAGTACGCCGACGCGTTCGAGTTCACCTTCGGGAAGAAGGAGCTCAACACCGCCCAGGAGATCCTCAACGGGCGCGGCGACGGCGCGGCCACCGTCACCACCAAGAACGACTTCCCGCCCGAGCTGATCGGCGAGGCCAACCGCGACCCGAAGAAGAAGGACCTCGTCGTCGACGGCCGCCGCGGCGCGTTCAGCTCGCACCTGGTGATCCGCAACGACCGCGTCGCCGACCCGGAGGTCCGCAAGGCCATCCACTACCTCTTCCCGCGCCGGCAGGCCCGCCAGGCACTCGGCGGCCCGCGCGTCGGCGACATCGCCACCACCTACTCCTCGCCCGCCATCGTCGGCTGGCACCCCTACGACACCTACCCGGTGGCGCCGACCGGCGACATCAAGAAGGCCAAGGAGCACCTGGCCAAGGCCGCGAAGCCGGTCGAACGGCTCAGCTACGCCTACGAGTCCAACGCCGTCAACGACCGCCTGGCCCAGGTCCTGGTGGACGCCTTCGCCAAGGCCGGCATCGAACTCGTCACCAAGCCGATGCCGCTGCCCGCCTACACCAACGAGGTCCTGCGCGGCACCGACCCGAAGTACGACCTGTGGATGTCCGCCTCGTCCGTGGACTGGCCGACCCCGGCCACCGGCGTCCCGTACCGCTTCGACAGCCGCCGCGACACCCTCGACAACGACCCGCGGTACCAGAACCCGGCCGTCGACAAGGAGCTCGACCGCATCGCGCGGATCGGCGACGCCACCAAGAAGGCCAAGGCGCTCATCGCCCTCGAACAGGACACGATCATGAAGGACGTGCCGCTGGTGCCGTTCCTGCACCAGCGCGTCCAGCAGGTCCGCGGCGCCGACGTCGGCGGCGCCTTCATCCACCCGATCTACGGCACCATCAGCCCGGCCTGGCTGTACCTGAAGAAGTCCTGAACCATGCCCAGCTACCTCCTGCGGAGGGTGCTCCAGGCGGTCGTGGTGCTCCTCGCGATCTCCGCGACCGCCTTCGCACTCTTCTACGCCGCCCCCTCCGACCCGGCCGTCATCGCCTGCGGACCCAAGTGCGACGCCACCCAGATCGCGGCGGTCCGCGACTCCATGGGCCTGGACCAGCCGATGCTCGCGCAGTACGCCGACTACGTGCGCGGCCTGATCGCGGGCCGCACCATCAACGACGTCGACGGCACCCCGATCGCCTGCGACGCACCCTGCCTCGGCTACTCCTACGCCCTGCACGAACCGGTGCGCGCCGCCATCACCAGCCGCTTCCCCGTCACGCTCTCCCTCGCGGGCGGCGCCCTCGCGGTGATCGTCGTCTTCGGGATCGGCGCGGGCTTCGTGTCCGCGCTGCGCCGCGGCCGGCTCACCGACCGGCTCCTGTCCGGCTTCACCCTGGTCGGCGCCAGCGTGCAGATCTACTTCCTCGGCTACGCCCTCCAGTACCTCCTGGTCTACCGGACGGGCTGGTTCGCGCTGCCCGGCTACACCTCGCCCGGCGACGGCATCGGCGCCTGGGCCGCGGGACTGCTCCTGCCCTGCCTGGTCCTCGGCTTCGTCAACGCCGCCGTGTTCGCCCGGCTCTCCCGCGCCCAGATGCTGGAGGTCATGCACGAGGGGTACGTGCGCACGGCGCGCGGCAAGGGGCTCAGCCCGCTGCGCGCCCACCTGAAGTACACCTCGCGCGGGGCCGCCGCGCCGCTGGTGCAGCTCCTCGGCCTGGAGGTGGGCGCGCTGCTCGGCGGCGCGTTCATCACCGAGACCGTGTTCGGGCTCAGCGGCGTCGGCAAGCTCGCGGTGGACGCGGTGGCGCAGAACGACCTGCCCACCGTCGTCGGCACCGTGCTGCTCGCCGCGTTCTTCGTGGTGGTGTTCGTCGCCCTGGCCGACCTCGTGGTGGCCTGGCTCGATCCGAGAGTGAGGCTCGCGTGAGCGGCTCCGGCAAGGAATGGCCCGTCCTGCGCGTGCGGGACCTGAGCGTCACCTTCACCGGGACGCGCGGCACCGTCATGGCCGTCGAGGGCGTCTCCTTCGACCTGGCGCGGGGCGAAGTCGTCGGCCTGGTGGGGGAGTCGGGCTCCGGCAAGTCCACCGTCGGGCTCGCCGCGCTCGGCCTGCACGACCCGGCGCGGACCCGGATCACCGGCAGCGTCGAGGTCGGCGGCACCGAGGTCGTCGGGGCGGACGAGGGCACGCTGCGGCCGCTGCGCGGCAACCGGGTCGCGATGGTCTTCCAGGACGCCCTCGCCGCGCTCTCCCCCTTCCACACTGTGGGCGCGCAGCTCGCCGAGGCCTACCGGATCCACCACCGGGCCGCCTCGCGCGCCGAGGCCCGCGACCGGGCCGCCGACATGCTGGAGCGGGTCGGCATCCCCGCCGCCCGCGGCCGGGACTACCCGCACCAGTTCTCCGGCGGCATGCGGCAGCGCGTGATGATCGCCACGGCGCTGATCAACAGCCCGGACGTGCTCGTCGCGGACGAGCCCACCACCGCGCTCGACGCCCGTGTCCAGCGCCAGGTCCTCGACCTCCTGGACGAGCTGCGGCACGAGCACGGCACCGCCGTCGTCCTCGTCACCCACGACGTGGGCGTCGTCGCGCACGCGAGCGACCGCATGCTCGTGATGCGCGGCGGCCACCTCCTCGAAGAGGGCCCGACCCGCCGGGTCCTCACCGCACCCGAACACCCCTACACCCGCGCCCTGATCGGCGCCGCCCCCACCCTGACCAGCGAGCCCGGCACCCGCCTGCCCACGGTCGACGAACCCGAGCCGAAGCCGCGCACCGCGGCCCGCACCCCGG
Source organism: Streptomyces flavofungini (assembly GCF_030388665.1). Taxonomy (NCBI): domain Bacteria; kingdom Bacillati; phylum Actinomycetota; class Actinomycetes; order Kitasatosporales; family Streptomycetaceae; genus Streptomyces; species Streptomyces flavofungini. Next base: position 7,428,042 of record NZ_CP128846.1, read on the forward strand.
TCACCGCGGCCGCACGCCCCCTCGCCGAGGTCAGCGGCCTGCACGTGGAGTTCGGCGGCGGCCGCACCCTGCTCGGCCGCCGCCGCGAGCCCGCCCGGGCCGTGCGCGGCGTCAGCCTGCACGTGCGCGAGGGCGAGACCCTCGGCCTGGTCGGCGAGTCCGGTTCGGGCAAGTCCACCACCGCCCGGGTGCTCGCCGGGCTCCAGCGGCCCACGGCGGGCGAGGTCCGCTTCGACGGCAAGGACATCTCGGGCGCCGCCGGGGACGCCGCGCTGCGCCGGGAGCTGAGCCGTGAGGTGCAGCTGGTCTTCCAGGACCCCTACGCCTCGCTGAACCCGCGTCGTACCGTCGAGCAGATCGTCACCACACCGCTGCGGGTGCACACCCGGGCCGCGGCGGCCGAGCGCCGGGAACGCGCGGTCGAACTCCTGGAACAGGTCGGCCTGTCCGCCGACGACCTGGACCGCTACCCGCACGAGTTCTCCGGCGGCCAGCGCCAGCGCATCGGCATCGCCCGCGCGCTCGCCCCGCGCCCCCGGCTGATCATCGCCGACGAACCGGTGTCCGCGCTCGACGTCTCCGTGCAGGCCCAGGTCCTGAACCTGCTGATGGACCTGCGGGACGAACTCGGCCTCTCGCTGCTCTTCGTCTCCCACGACCTGGCCGTCGTCCGGCACTTCTGCGACCGCGTCGCCGTGCTGCGGCGCGGCGAGGTCGTCGAGACCGGGGCCCGCGACGAGGTCTTCGAGCGGCCGGGCGCCGCGTACACGCGCGACCTGCTCGCCGCGATGGTCTGAGCCACCCCGGTCCACGGCCCCGTGGAGGGGGCGGGGCGGTGGACCGGGCTCCCCGAGGCGGTGCCCCGCCCACCTGGCGCAGGTGGGCGGGGCACCGCCGTTCGGTGTGTCCCGGCTCGGCGTGTCCTGGATCAGCAGGTGCCGGCCGGGCGGGCCCGGGTCACCAGGTCCGTGTGGCCGGTGGTGCCGTCGATCCACACCACGCGCCTGCCGGTGTCGGCGGCGTGGCCGGTCTGCTCGCCCCGGTTGCAGGAGACCCGCCCCAGGCCCTTGCCGTTCAGGTCGGTCTGCACCAGCTTGGTGAGGTTGCCGTTGCTCCAGCCCCGCTGGGGCTGCCACTGGGTGAGCGTGAGCGCCGACTCGGAGGCGTCCACGTTCCAGAAGTAGGAGTCCTCGGAGTCCTCGGGCACGATGTCGGTCAGTCCCGTGCCGTCGAGCTTCGCACGCCGCAGGCCCATGCGGTTGTCGTCGGCGATGTCGTCGACCAGCCAGTACAGGTACTTCCCGTTGATCGCCGGGGTGGCGATGCCGAGCTGCGCGCCCTTGGCGGGGACCAGCGTCTGCTTGCCCGTCCGTACGTCCGTGATCTCGGTGGAGACCTGCTGCCGCCCGTCCTTGTCGGTGTACACCTTGGCGTAGCCGAGCTTGTCGCCGTGGATCGTGGGCAGCGCGGTCACCACGTCGTAGCGGCCGCCGTCGACGAACACCGGCTCCCGGTCGCCGGGGCGCAGGTAGGCCACCCGCTGCTGGCCGTGCGGGCTCGACTCCTGCCAGGTGACGGTGCCGTTGGAGATCCGCACGCCTGCGACGGTGGTGCCCGCCGACCACAGCTTCTTCACCGGGCCGCCGGTCAGCGGCCGGGACAGGACCTCCACGCTGGTCGGCCCGTACGCCACCCACACCGCGCGCTTGCCGTCGGTGTCCGGGTAGACGTGGTAGCGGCCGTCGTTGGGGCTGAGCAGCTTCGGCGTGCCGGTGCCGTCGGTGCGGCCCGCGTACACGGAGAAGGCCTCCTGGCCCTCGTCGTCGGACTTCGACGCGGCCCACCAGCCGCCGCCCGCGCCCGCGCCGGTGTTCGGCAGCCTGCCGCCGACGCGGGTGGCGTTCAGGTCGCCGAGGAGCTTCTCGGAGTCGGCGCCGATGGCCTTCTCCCAGCCCTTGGTGATGCCGTGCGCGTCGAACGAGCGCCGCACGGTGCGCAGTTCCCTGCCCTTGACGCCGAGGTCCTTGGCCGCGGCGACCACCGCGTTGCGGGCCTCGGTGAAGCCGTCGAGCGGCGTCAGGTACTCGGCGAGGGCCTTGTAGACGATCCTGTCGGCGAGGGTGGCGCCCAGGTCCTCACGGATGTCCCACAGCGCGCCGGAGACGATCGTGGAGTTGAGGTGCACGCCGCCGCTGTCGGTGCCGATGGTGACGCCGAGGAAGTCCTTCGCGGTGGTGCGGCCGTCGCCCAGGTCCCGCAGCGCGCAGTCAGCGGGGGACTGGGTGCGGCACAGGTCCTCACCGATGAGCCCGGCCTTCGGGTCGCCCATCGGCGTCTTCGAGGCGTTCACGTCGATGGCGTTGCCGAAGTAGTCGGCCACGGCCTCGTTCAGGGCGCCGGACTGGCCGACGTAGACCAGGCCCGCGGTGTGCTCGACGACGCCGTGCGTCATCTCGTGGCCGACCACGTCCAGGTCGGCGGAGAGCGGCTTGAACTCCTCGTCGCCGCCGCCGTAGACCATCTTCTGGCCGTCCCAGTAGGCGTTGACGAACGGGAAGCCGCCGTCGGTCACGCCCACCAGGGAGTTGATGGCCATGCCCTTGCCGTCGAGGCTGTTGCGGCCGTGCTTCTTCTTGTAGTACTCGTGCACCTGCCCGGCCGCCCAGTGCGCGTCGACCGCGCCCGAGTCGGTCGCCTCCTTGCCGAACCTCTTGGTCCTGGAGCCGAATTCGGTGATCCCCTGCGGCCAGGTGCCCGACGCGTCGTTGGCGTCGACGCCCCGCGCGTCCCAGGTGGCCAGGGGGTTCTTGCTGCCGTTCCACTGGTGGCGGTAGTCGCGCAGCCGGTACGTGTCCGAGGCGGCGTCGTGCGCGACGTCGAGGCCGACCTTCTTGCCGTCGAGCCTGACGCCGCTGCCCTTGGCGCCGGGGAAGGAGCCTCCGGGGCCGTCGACCGTCTGGATCGCCGAGTACTGGAGCACGGGGAAGCCGGACGCGGCGTCGACGTACACCTGCTGCTTCACCGGGGCACCGGTCGCCGGGTCGCTGCCGGTGACGGTGACGTGGTACGTCAGGAGGCCCTTGCCCTGGGGCAGGACGACCAGGCCGTGGGAGGCGCCCGAGAGGGCGGGGCCCTGCGCGTCGGCCTTGCCCTTGGCCTTGCTCCCGCCCTCGGAGCCCTTGGCCTTGCTCCCGCCCTCGGCCGTGCGGGACTTGGGCGACTTGGGGGACAGCTTGGTCAGGCTGCCCGTGCGGCCGTCCCCGGCTGCGGTCGCCGCCACGGCGCGCTCGACGGCCGTGCGCTCCGCGACCTCGGCCTTCGTGCCGACCGTGAGGCCGGTGAAGTACTTGCCGGAGGTGCCGGTGACGACCCGCTCGCCGTCCTTCTTCTCCATCCGCACCAGGTACTGACCGCCGAGGACCGGCACGCCCCGGTGCTTCTGCTGGAACCGCACGGTCTCGCTGTCGCCGTGCCGCAGTGTCTGATCGGCGCTCAGGTCCCGTCGCGGGTCCGGTATCCGGTAGCGGCCCTCCTCGGCCGCGAGGTGGCCGCGGGCCGCGTCGGCCGGGCTGCCCGCGTCCTTGGCCGCCTCCGCGATCCCGTCGACCAGGGCCGGAGTCGCCGTGCCCGTGCCGGGGACGACCTCGCCGGCGGGGCCCTCGGGAGCCGACGGGGCGGCCTGGGCCGCGGGGACCCCGGAGGCGAGCAGTGCCGCGGCGCCGAGCAGCGCCGCGCTCCCCGTCATCCGTGTCCGGGTTATTCGTGCCTGTGCTGTCCGTGTCCGTCTGCGTGAGCTTCTCAAGTTCCCCTCCACGCGCAGAAGTGAGCGCACCATGGACGTGCTGTGTACGTGCCGTGCTCATGCAAGTCGTTGCCCGTGTGTTGATCAAGGAATAACGACTGGTCACAAGTGGGGCCGCACACTTGTGTGCGCCGTGGGGCGGGGTGAGACTGCCCGACATGACCATGGGGAGCGGCAAGGGGAGCGCGCTGCGCGACCTGGGCCTGGGGGAGGCGGACGAGCGGGTCTACGGTGCGCTGCTGCGGCGGCGGGCGCCGGCGGCGCGTGACGCCGAGGAGTTGCGGCGGGAACTGGGGCTCACCCGGGGGGAGTTGGAGCGTGCGCTGTCGCGGCTGCGGGAGCACGGGTTCACGGTTCCGTACGCGGACCCCGGCGAGAGTCTGGACGCGGGCGGCTCCTGCGGCCGGGCCGCGCTGCCGCGTCCGGTGCCACCGGCGCCCGCAGTGCGGGCCCTGATCCACCGAAGACAGGCGGAACTGCACGCCCAGGCAGCGGAGTTGGAGCGGCTGCGGCGCCAGGCCGACGAGATCGCCGAGCGCCTCGAACCCGCTCCGGCCCTCGCGCCCGGCGCGGTCGCGGCCGTCGAGGCGGTGAGCGGTCCCGGCGCCATCGTGCGGCACGTGGACCAACTGCTCGCCCGCGCCGAGAAGGAGGTGCTCATCCTCGACCGGCCGCCCTACCTCAACCCGTGGGCGGTCGCGGGCGCGGACCCCGGCACCGGCATCGCGGCCCTGCTCGAACGCGGGGTCGGCGTGCGGGTGGTGCTCGCCCGCGAGGGGCTCGCGCTCCCCGGCCGGACCCGGCTGCTCGGGCCGCTGGTCGACCGGGGGCTCGGGGTGCGGGTCGCGGCCGACGTGCCGACCAAGCTGATCGCGGTGGACGGCAGGGACGCGCTGCTGCCGCCCGCGGCCGGCGCCGACCCGGCCCGCACGGCCGTCGTCGTCCGCGACACGCTGCTCCAGCACGTCTTCCGGCCGCTCTTCGAGGCGCTGTGGGAGCGGGCGCTGCCGCTCGGCGGCGCCGGGCCGCGCCTTTCCGACGAGCACCGCGATCTGCTCGGCCTGCTGGCGGGCGGCTTCAAGGACGAGGCGATCGCGCGCCGTCTGGGCGTGCACGTGCACACCGCGCGCCGCCGCATCAGCCGCCTGCTCGACGAACTGGGCGCCGACACCCGTTTCCAGGCCGGCGCCCAGGCCGCGTTGCGGGGCTGGCTCACGGGCCCCTAGGGCCCGTGCGGTCCCGGAACGCGCGGTCTCAGAAGTTGAAGACCTTGCCCTGGCCCGCCGTCATCGCGCAGGGGTTGGCGAAGGTGTGCTCGTACGAGACGCGGCGGCCCTCCCAGACGCCCTGCGCCGTCACCACGATCGGGTTCCACTCCTTGGTGCAGGCGATCGTCGTCGGCGCCTTGGTCACCTTGTCGAACTTGCCGCCGACGGCGCGCAGTTGGTCGCAGGCGCCGGGCGCGTCGGGGTGGCTGCCGACGCCGCCGGAGGAACAGCCGAGGGTCACGGCCCGCTGGATCGAGGCGTCGGCGGCCTTGGTGCCGTAGCCGACGGTGAGCACCAGCTCGGAGGGCGCGAAGCCACTCGCGGCGGCGGGCGCAGCGGTGGCCGCGGGCGCCGGAGCGGCGGTGGCCGCGGTGGCCAGACCGCCGAGCGCGAGCGCGGCGCCCAGCGCGATCCCCCCAGAGATGTACCGCATTTCGAACACTCCCTTGCTTGTCGTTACGGATAACGAACGGAACGGACCGGAGTCTTGCTCAGGGAGGCGTCGAAAGCACATCCGTCGCTGACTTTCAGTCGTTGTTTGAAAACTGTGTGTAGTGGCGAGAGGTAACGGTTCCTCACGGTCGGTCGAGACGTCGTGCACCACGTGTGACCGGCGGGAAGGGGGAATCGTGGGGAAGTTCCCGGATGGGTGGAATCCGGGGCGAGGGTTCGGGGGAGTGGGGTGGGTCACTCCGGCCGGGCGTTCCGGGGGTTGCGGGATTGGCCGGAACCGGAGCGTGGGGAAGATTTTGTGAATGCGTTCACAAGCTCGCAAGGGTCTTTGGACCTCTGGCGTTCGCGCAGGTGAGAGATCGTTTTCCGGAAGTGTTCGCGCTTCCCGCAGGACCTTCTCCCTCTCGGATCAGGGCTTTTTCGGAAGCTCCGGGTGGGGCTGCGGAGGTCGAATGGAGACGTCACCACAGGGTCGCGAGAAGGAGTGCCTGCCATGGAGACCGCGGAGACACAGGCCAAGGAGATCCAGGCCGAGGAGACACAGGCCAAGGAGATGCAGGCCGAGGAGATGGTGGACGGACTGGTCCGCAGGGCGCTCGGCGCGCTGCGCCGGTTCGAGTCCTACGACCAGGAGCAGGTCGACCACATCGTCACGAAGGCCTCCCTCGCGGCGCTGAACGCGCACGGGGAGCTGGCCCGGCAGGCGGTCGAGGAGACCGGACGCGGCCTCTTCGAGGACAAGGCCGTCAAGAACCTCTTCGCGTGCGAGCACGTGGTGAACTCGATGCGCGGCCTGAGGACCGCGGGCGTCATCTCCCGCGACGAGCTGAACGGCATCACCGAGATCGCCGAGCCGGTCGGCGTCGTCTGCGCGATGACCCCGGTCACCAACCCCACCTCCACCACCGTCTTCAAGGCCCTCATCGCCCTGAAGACCCGCAACCCGATCGTCTTCGCCTTCCACCCGAGCGCCCAGAAGTGCTCCGCCGAGGCCGCCCGCGTCGTGCGGGACGCGGCGGTCGCGGCCGGGGCGCCGGAGGACTGCGTGCAGTGGATCGAGGATCCCTCGATGGCGGCCACCGGCTTCCTCATGAACCACGAGGGCGTCTCGACCATCCTCGCGACCGGCGGCAACGCGATGGTCCGCGCCGCCTACTCCTGCGGCAAGCCCGCGCTCGGCGTCGGCGCGGGCAACGTACCCGCGTACATCGCCCGCAGCGCCAAGCTGCGGCGCGCCGTGCACGACGTCGTGCTCTCCAAGGCCTTCGACAACGGCATGATCTGCGCCTCCGAGCAGGCGGTCGTTCTCGACGAGGAGGTGTACGACGAAGGGATCGCCGAATTCCAGCGGCTCGGCGCGTACGTCGTCTCGGCGGCCGAGAAGACCAAGCTGGAGGAGTTCGTCTTCGGCACCACGGCGTTCGCAGCGAACTGCGGGGGCGCGAAGCTGAATGCGGCCGTCGTCGGGAAGTCCGCGCACTGGATCGCCGAACAGGCCGGGTTCGAGGTGCCGGAGTCCACCCAGATCCTGCTCGCCGAGTGCGCGGAGGTCGGCGAGGGCGAGCCGCTGACCCGCGAGAAGCTCTCCCCCGTACTGGCCGCCCTGAAGGCGGGCTCGACCGAGCAGGGAATCGAACTCGCGGCGCGAATGGTCGAGTTCGACGGCCTCGGGCACAGTGCCGCGATCCACACCGAGGACGAGGCGCTCGCCGAGGAGTTCGGCAGGCGCGTCAAGGCGGTCCGCGTCATCGTCAACGCGCCCTCGACCTTCGGCGGCATCGGCGACGTCTACAACGCCTTCCTGCCCTCGCTCACCCTCGGCTGCGGTTCGTACGGGCACAACTCGGTGTCGAACAACGTCTCCGCGGTCAACCTCGTCAACGTCAAGCGGATCGGACGGCGGAACACCAACATGCAGTGGTTCAAGGTCCCGCCGAAGATCTACTTCGAGCGCGACTCGCTGCGCTACCTGGGCGAGATGGACGGCATCGAGCGCGTCGCCATCGTGACCGACCGGACGATGTCGGAACTCGGCTTCGTACGCAAGGTCACCGACATCCTGGCCGCGCGCACGCAACCGGTCACCGTGCAGGTCATCGACGACGTCGAACCCAACCCGGAGCTCGCCACCGTGCGCGCGGGCGCCGCCCGGATGCGGGACTTCCGGCCGGACACGATCATCGGCCTCGGCGGCGGCTCGCCGATGGACGCGGCCAAGGTCATGTGGCTGATGTACGAGCACCCGGAGGTCGAGTTCGCCGACACCAAGGAGAAGTTCTTCGACGTCAGGAAGCGGGCTTTCCGCTTCCCGGGCCTGGGGGAGAAGGCACGCATGATCGCCGTCCCGACGACCTCGGGCACGGGCTCGGAGGTCACCCCCTTCGCCGTCATCTCCGACCCCGCGGCCGCGCAGAAGTACCCGCTCGCCGACTACGCCCTCACCCCGAGCGTGGCCATCGTCGACCCGGTCCTGCCGCTGCGGCTGCCCCCGGCCGTCACCGCCGACTCCGGCTTCGACGCCCTCACCCACGCCACCGAGGCGTACGTCTCCGTGTACGCCAACGACTACACCGACGGCCTCTGCCTCCAGGCCATCAAGCTGATCTTCGAGAACCTGGAGCGGTGCGTGGTGCGCGGCGCCGAGGACCCCGAGGCCCGCGAGAGGATGCACAACGCGTCGACCGTCGCGGGCATGGCCTTCGCCAACGCCTTCCTCGGCCTCGTGCACGCCATGGCGCACACCCTCGGCAACACCTTCCACGTCCCGCACGGCCGCACCAACGCGGTGCTGCTTCCGCATGTCATCCGGCACAACGGCACCGTGACCGGCAAGGCCACGCCCTGGCCCAAGGCCGAGGTGTACCGGGCGCCGGAGCGGTTCCAGGAGATCGCCCGCGCGCTGGGCCTCGCGGCGGGCACCCCGGAGGAGGGCGTCGAGTCCTACGCCCGCGCCGTGGAGGACCTGCGCGCCCGGTGCGGGATCCCTGCCTCCTTCCAGGAGGCAGGGGTCGACGAGGCCGCCTTCATCGAGGCGCTGCCTCAGCAGGTGAGGAACGCGTACGCGGATCAGTGCGCGCCCGCGAATCCGCGGATGCCGATGCTCTCCGAACTGGAGCGGTTGATGCGGGCGGCGTATTACGGAGTGGGGTCGGCCGCCTGAGCCCTGTCCCTGGCTGCGGGCCGTCCGGTGCCTCTGCGTGCTGGGCGGCCCGCTGCCGTCTGCGGGCGTGAGGGGAGCGCGGTTCCCCCACGCCCGCAGACGGGCCCCGCATCCCCTGCCCGTGGACGAGAAGCGGCGCCGTCGAGCGGTGCGTCACCGCTTGGGCCAGTACCACAGCGGCTCGTCCAGAAGGCTCTCGCGGCCGGCGACCTTCGTCTCGCCCGACTGCTTGGCCAACTCTATGGAGTTGACGTCCACGCGGTGGCGCCGCGCGCCCTTCGCCACCGCCTCCGCCAGAGGGTCGGCGTGGGTCACCAGGACGATCTGCGTGTCCTTGGTCGCGTGCAGGATCAGGTCCGCGAGGGGGCGCAGCAGGTCCGGGTGGAGGCTGGTCTCCGGCTCGTTGAGGACCAGGAGCGAGGGTGGCCGCGGAGTGAGGAGCGCGGCCGCCCACAGCAGATAGCGCAGCGTGCCGTCGGACAGCTCCGCCGCGCCGAGGGGGCGGTTCAGGCCGCTTTGGTGCAACCGCACCTCGAACCGCCCGCCGTTGTCCTCGACCCGCACCCGCGTGCCCGGGAACGCGTCGTCCACGGCCGCGTCCAGGGCCTCGGTGTCACCGATCTCGCGGATCGTCTGCAGGGCCGCCGCCAGGTCGGCGCCGTCGTGGCCGAGGACCGGCGTGCGGGTGCCGATGCGGGCGGCGCGCGCGGGCGCCTCGGCGTCGGTGCGGACGTGGTCGTAGAACCGCCAGGAGCGGATCAGCTCGCGAAGGCGGAGCAGGTCGGGGGCGAGCTGCGGGTCCGCGAGCTCGCTCAGCATGCTGTCGTACGGCCGCAGGCCCTGCGTGCGGTGCCAGCCGCCGTCCGCCGTCCGCGTGCGCACCGCCGGGCCCGCGCGGTCGCACAGCAGGGCCGCGGGGCGCAGGACCGGGCCCGCCCACGTGCACTCCCGCTTGATCTCCGGGTCCAGGTTGAACAGGGACGGGGCCGCGCCCACGCCCGACGTCGGCAGGGGGTGGCCGAAGTCGACCGCGTAGCCGAACTCGTCGCCCGCGAAGCCGAGCCGCAAGCTCGTCGCCTCCGCTTTGGCCTGGCCGGCCCACAGGGCGGAGGGGAGGCCGCCCTCGCGAGCCAGCGCGGCGATCGCGCCCCCGCTCGCGGAGTCCGCGAGCAGGCGCAGGGCTCTGTACAGGCTGGACTTTCCCGTGCCGTTGGCGCCCGTGATGACGTTCAGCCGGTCCAGGGGGACGATCAGTCTGCGCAGGGAGCGGTAGTTCTCGACGGCGAGTGTGCGGATCATGTTTTTCAGGGTCGCAGGTGGGTCCGACAATCACGGGGCTGCGCCCTGGCCCCCTTTTTCCGGTACTGCTTTTCCGGTACTGCGCGCCTCGTCCTCACACGCCGGACGGGCCGGTGCCCGCCTGCTCGGGCGCCTTTGTCCGTCCGCCCACCCTGCGTGCTGCGACCAGCAGCGTCACCGCCGTTCCCGCCACCGCCCACGCCGAGAGCACCAGGAGCGGGCCCGTCACCGCGTTGCCCTGGAAGTACGCGATGGAACGGGCCACCCAGGTGCCGGCGCCCGGGGGCAGGGCGGGGCCGATCGCCTCCCAGAACGGGGGCAGCATCGGCAGCGGGAAGGCGCCGCCCGCGCTGGGGTTGCCCGCCACCACGATGACGAGGACGGCAAGGCCGATGCCGACGACGCCGGTGATCGCCTCCAGGGCGAGCGTGAACGCGCCGACCGCGAAGGTGACGAGGGCACCGAGACCCCACAGGGCCATGACCGAGCCGGGCAGGGCGCCCAGGATCGGGCCGATGATGACCGCGCCGCCGAGGCCGCCCGCGAGGGAGAGCAGGGCCATGGCGCCGAGCCGGATCGCCGCGCGCTGCGGGTTCGCGACCTTCGAGCCCGCGCTGATCGACATGATCGAGGCACACAGATAGCCGCCCACGCACCAGCCGACCACCAGGTAGAACGACGACAGGCCGTTGAAGTCCTGGGGCGACGCGGCGGCGACGTCGACGGGTCGCACCGAGCGCTTCTCGGCCCCGTCGACCTTGACGGCGATCGTCTCCAGGGCGTTGGCGAGGGCCTTGCCGCCGCCGGACGCGACCAGGAGGGTGTCGGTGGTGCCCCGTGGGTCGACGATCAGGGCGCCGTCGATCTTCCGTTCGATGATCTGCCGCCGCGCTTCCGCCTCGTCCGCGACCACGCGCGGGTCCAGCGGTTCGCCGGGCAGCTTCGCCAGCTTGTCCCTGGTCTGGGCGGCCGCGTCCCCGGGGGCGACCACTCCGAAGGCCACGTCCCGCGGCTTCGGATGGTGCAGCGCACCCACGTAGGAGGCGATGAACAGCAACTGGAGGGCCAGTACACCGATGACGAGCAGGGCTGCTCGCGGAGTGACGGCGCTCTTCAACTCGTCGGCGAAGGTCATGCCCCCACGCTCCGAGGCCCCCGGTGCTCACGCAGGCGGGGTGGGCCGAATGGAGGACGGGACCACCGGCGTGACCCGACCGGCGCGGCGCCACTCCGGACGGGCCTAGTGCGTAGGCACCAGGACAGGTGCGTGGCTGGTCCGGGGGCACCAGGGGAAGACGGCGGCAGGGGACGATGCCCCGCCGGGGCGCCGGAGGCAACTGTGGGAGGCGCGCGCATTCCGCGTTCCTTCCCTTGCCTAGCGGTGTCTGGAGTGATCAGAAGGTGGCGACTTTTCTTTACCGGATCGGGCGGTGGTCCTTCCGGCGGCGTCGGCTCGTGGGCGGTCTGTGGCTGGGGGCCCTGCTCCTCGCCGTGGTCGCCGCCGCCGTCGCTCCGGCCGCGGAGGATGAGGACCTCTCCATGCCCGGCACCGAGTCACAGGAGGCGTTCGACCTCCTTGACGAGCGCTTCCCCGAGAGCAACGCCCAGGGCGCCGAGGCCCGCCTGGTGTTCCGGGCCCCGGACGGGCAGCGGGTGACGGCCAAGGACAACAAGGCGGCCGTCGAGGACGCGCTCGGCTCGCTGGACGGCGGCGATCAGGTCGCGTCGGCCACCGACCCGTACCGGACCGGCGCCGTCAGCAAGGACGGCACCATCGCCTACTCCACGATCACCTACACCGAGAACGCCCATGACCTGACCGGGGCGACGAAGAGCGCCCTGGAGGACGCCGCGGACAAGGCCAGGGACACGGGCCTGACCGTCGAGATCGGCGGCTCGGCCCTGGAGGCGGAAGAGGCACCGGGCGGCACGACGGAGATCATCGGCGTGGCGGTGGCGGCGGTCGTCCTCGTCCTCACCCTCGGCTCGCTGGTCGCGGCCGGCCTCTCGCTCCTGACCGCCTTCGTGGGCGTGGCCATCGCCTTCGGCCTGGTCTCCGCGCTGACCGTGCCCCTCGGCCTGACCGACACCGTCGCCATCCTGGCGCTGATGCTGGGCCTCGCGGTCGGCATCGACTACGCCCTGTTCATCACCTCCCGCTTCCGGGACGAGCGCGCCCGGGGCGGCGACCCGGAGGAGGCCGCGGGCCGGGCGGTCGGCACGGCCGGGTCCGCCGTCGTCTTCGCCGGGGCGACCGTCTTCATCGCCCTGGTCGGCCTCGGCGTCGTCGGCATCCCCGAACTCACCAAGATGGGCCTGGGCGGCGCGGGCGCCGTGGCCCTCGCCGTACTCGTCGCGCTGACCCTGGTCCCCGCCCTCTTCGGCTTCTTCGGCCGCCGGGTCCTGTCCCGCGCCGCCCGCAGGGCCACCCCGCGGGGAAGCGAGCACCCGGTGCCCGGCGCGGCCGGCCGTCCCGGGCTCGGCACCCGCTGGGCGCGGTTCGTGCTGCGCCGCCCCGTGGCCGTCCTGCTGGTCGCGGGCCTCGGCCTCGGCGCCGTCGCCCTCCCGGTCCTCAGCCTCGAACTCGGGCTGCCCGGAGACGAGTCCAAGTCGGTGGAGACCACCCAGCGCCGCGCCTACGACCTCCTGTCGGACGGCTTCGGCCCCGGCTTCAACGGCCCCCTGACCGTGGTCGTGGACTCCGCGAAGGCCGCGGACACCCGGGCCGCCATGGACCTGGTCGCCAAGGCCGTACGGGGCGTGGACGGGGTCGCGTCGGTCGGTGACCCGGTGTTCAGCGAGTCCAAGGACACGGCCGTCCTCACGGCCGTGTCGAAGACCGCGCCGAACAGCGGCGAGACCAAGGACCTGGTGCAGTCGATCCGGGGCGAGGTCTCCGCCGTCGAGGCCGACACCGGCGCCGGTGTCCTGGTGACCGGCAGGACCGCGATGAACATCGACATCTCCGAAGCCATGTCCGACGCCCTCATCCCCTATCTGACCGTGGTCATCGGCCTCGCGGTGCTCCTGCTGACGGTGGTGTTCCGCTCGCTCCTGGTCCCGGTGAAGGCCGCCCTCGGCTTCCTGCTCTCGGTCGGTGCCGCCTTCGGCGTCCTCGTCGCCGTCTTCCAGTGGGGCTGGGCGGCGGACCTGCTCGGCATCGAGCAGACCGGCCCCGTCATGTCGCTGATGCCGATCCTGATCATCGGCATCGTGTTCGGCCTCGCCATGGACTACGAGGTCTTCCTGCTCAGCCGGATGCGGGAGGCGTACGTCCACGGCGCGTCCCCGGGCGAGGCGCTCGTCACCGGGTTCCGGCACAGCGGACGGGTGGTGGCCGCGGCGGCGATCATCATGGTCAGCGTGTTCGCCGGGTTCATCGGGATGAGCAACCCGACCATCCAGACGATGGGCGTCGGCCTGGCCGCCGCCGTCGCCTTCGACGCCTTCGTGGTGCGGATGGCGATCGTGCCCGCGGTGCTCGCGCTGCTCGGCCACCGGGCCTGGTGGCTGCCCCGTATCCTGAGCCGTGTGCTGCCGAATGTGGACGTCGAGGGCGAGGCCCTGAGCAGGCGGGCCCCGGCTCCCGAGGCCGCGCCGGAGGCGGCGCCGACGCCGCTGCCCGCCGGCCGGCACCGGTACTGAGCCGGTCATGACGCACCCGGACGGCGGTGGCCCGCGGCCTCGTGGCACGTGGTGGCGGGAGGGCCTGGTCACGGCGGCGGCGTTCGCGCTCTGTCTGCTCGGCGGCGTGCTGCGGGACGACGACGGCCCGCTGTCACCGCCGTCCGCCGCCGCCTACTTCATCGCCGTGGTGTCCAGTGCCGTGCTGCCGCTGCGGCACCGGGCACCCCTGGCCGTCATGGTGGCCACGACCGCGAGCGGCATGCTGGTGCCGCCCCTGGGGCTCCTGCTGAGTCCGCTCATCGTGGCCCCCGCCGTGATCACCGCGTACTCCTACGCGCTCGCCGTGCGCAACGAACGTCGCGCGGCGGGCGCGGTGTTGCTCGTCTCCGCGGGGCTCCTGCTCGCCGCCACCCCCCTGTTCGGCGCCCTCTCCTGGAAGGACGCGAGCAGGGTGGGGGCGGTCGCGGCGTTCCCGCTGGTGGCCGGAGTGCTCGGGCGCTCGGTGCGGAACCGGCGGGCCTACCTGGCGGCCGTGGAGGAGCGGGCCCTGCGGGCGGAGGAGAGCAGGGACAGCGAGGCGCGCCGCAGGGTCGCCGAGGAGCGGGTGCGCATCGCCCGGGAACTGCACGACCTGGTGGCCCATCAGATCACCCTGGCCAACGCGCAGGCCACGGTCGCCGCGCACCTCTTCGACACCCGCCCGGAGCAGACCCGCAAGAGCCTCAAGGAACTGGTGGAGACCACCAGCGACGCGCTCGACGACCTGCGGGCCACGGTCGGACTGCTGCGGCAGACCGGGGACACGGCCGAACCCGCCGAACCGGCGCCCGGCCTGTCCCGGCTCCCCACGCTCCTGGAGTCCTTCCGGCGCGCGGGACTCGAGGTGTCGGTGCACCAGGAGGGCACGGCGCGGCCGCTGCCGCCGGGCGTGGACCTCACCGCCTACCGCATCGTCCAGGAGGCCCTGACCAACGTGACCAAGCACGCCGGTTCCGGCAGCGCCCGGGTGCACCTCGACTGGGCCCGCGACCACATGACCCTCACCGTCGCCGACGACGGCGGGGGAGCCCGTACGGCGCCGACCGCCTCCGCCGGACCGGGGGCGGTCGCGACGGCGGACCGCCCGCCCGGCTACGGCCTGATCGGGATGCGCGAACGTGCCGTCGCGGTCGGCGGACGACTCTCCGCGGGCAGACGTCCGGAGGGCGGCTTCCTCGTCTCCACCCAACTGCCGCTGCCGCCCGCCAAGGACACGACGACGCCGGGCGCCGACGGAGCGACGACGGGCGAGGAGCGGACGGCTGACGGGGCGACGGGCGTCGAGGGACGCAGGACCGACGGGGCGGCAGGGGTCGAGGGACGCAAGACCGGCGAAGTGGCAGGGGTCGAGGGGCGGATGACCGGCGAAGTGGCAGGGGCCGAGGGGCCGTTGGCCGACGGAGCGGCGGGGGCCGAGGGGCGGACGACCGACGGAGCGGCCACCGGCGGCGGACGGCCGGGTGCCGCAGGGGCCGGGGAGACGCCATGACCCTCCGGGTGCTGCTCGCCGACGACCAGGCCCTGCTGCGCGGCGCCTTCCGGCTGCTCCTCGACTCCGCCGACGACATCACCGTGGTCGGCGAGGCCGCCGACGGCAGGGAGGCGGTGCGCCTCACCCGGCAACTGCGCCCGGACGTGGTGATCATGGACATCCGGATGCCCGAGGTGGACGGCCTCACCGCCACGTCGCAGATCTGCGCGGACCCCGAACTGCGGTCGAGCCGCATCCTGATCCTCACCACGTACGAGACCGACGAGTACGTGGCGCAGGCGCTGCGCGCGGGTGCGGGCGGCTTCATCGGCAAGGGCATCGGGGCCGAGGACCTGCTCGCGGCCGTACGGACGATCGCCGACGGCGACACCCTGCTGTCCCCGGCCGCGACCCGCTCCCTGGTAGCCAGGTTCCTGGCCACGCCGGAGGACGCCCCGCCGCGCCGCCCCGAACAGCTCGCCGTGCTCACCCCGCGCGAACGCGAGATGGTGGCCCTGGTCGCGACCGGCCTGTCCAACCAGGAGATCGCCGAGCAGATGTTCCTCAGCCCCTTCACCGTCCGCGCCCACGTCCAGCGCGCCATGACGAAGCTGGAGGCCCGCGACCGGGCCCAGCTCGTCGTCATCGCCTACCGGACGGGCCTGGCCCGGGCAACACCCGAGTAGGCCGGGGCGGCGGGGGCGCGACGGGGCAGGGCGCCGGGGCGAAATCGGGCAGTGTCAGGGCCGAGTGGGCGGGTCGCGCCGTCGCCGACGGCATCGCGGACCGCCCCGGCGATGGCACCGGGCAGCAGCAGGAGCCCGATGTCGGTGGTGCCGAGCCCGAAGCCGTAGCCGTCGGCGGGCAGCGCGCACAGCCGCGGGAGCAGGAACGCCACCATCCCGAAACTGGCGGTGATGACGAAGGTCAGCACGCACGAATGCCAGATGGCGGGCCGCGCCAGCATGCGCAGGTCGACCATCGGCGAGGCCGCCCGGCGCTCCACCACGACCCAGCCGGTCGCGAGGGCGGCCACGGCCGCCACCAGGGCGCCTGCCGCGAGGGGCGGCAGGCCGGAGCCCGTCACCTTCACGAGCCCGAGCATGAACACGAGCAGGGTGCCGCTCAGCAGCACCACGCCGGGCCAGTCGACCCCGCTGTCCGACCCGAGCGGCGGGTCGTGCGGCAGCAGCCGCGCCACGGCCGCCGTCGTCCCGACGGCCGCGATCGTCGGCAGCGCGAACATCCAGTGCCAGGAGAGGCCTTCCGAGATCGGTCCCGCGCTCAGCGTCCCCACCATGCCGCCGCCCGTGAACAGCGCCATGACGAGGCCGATCGCCAGCCGTGACTCTCCCGGCGTGAGGTGCTTGCGGACCAGGATGAAGGAGAGGGGCAGCGCGCCCACCATCACGCCCTGCAGCACCTGACCCGCCAGCAGCACCGGCAGGTTCGGCGCCAGCGCGGCCAGCAGACCGCCGGCCGAGACCACGGCCATCAGCAGGACGAGGATCCGCTTCCCGCCATAGCGGTCGCCCAGCTTGCCCGCGACGGGCGCGACCACCGCGCCGGTGACGAGCAACGTGTTGCCGATCAAGGCCCCTTCGGCGGGACTGACCCCCAACTCGCGTTGCAGCTGCGGGAGCGCGGGCTCCACCACTGACTGCAGGGTGCCGAGGGCGAGTGCCAGGATGCCGAGGGCACCGGTCGACAGCCTTCCGACGCGGGCCGGTGGAACGACAGGTGCGGCCATGGGCGTCCCGTTCGTCGTGGGGTGCGGGCGAGCGCGGGAGTCCGCGCGTCTCCCACACTCGTCTCCGCCGCCCCGGCCGGGCATCGTCCCTCGCCGCCGTCTTCCCCTGGTGCGCAAGGACCAGCCCGCACCCGCCCTGGTGCCTGCGCGCTACCGGCCGAAGCGGGGCCCGGCCCGCGGTTCGACGCGCGGAAGGGCCACGCCGGAAGGCCGTACGGGAAAGGTCACCGCAGCCCCGCGGTGCTGGCGGGCCGCACCACGCCCGGACCGAAGCGCGCCCGGGCCCGATCGGCCGCGGCCTCGATGCGGCGGGCCTTGTCGTCCTCGGCCCCGAAGGTCAGCTGCCGGGTCGCCGCCCCCGCGTCGCACAGGTCGCTCGCGCGCAGCGCGAGGGCGCGGACCCGGGCGCGCTGCAGCCCCAGTGCCGCGTGCAACGCGTGTGCCGCCGCCCGGAGCCGAGGGCTGTGCGCGGTGGGTTCGGGCAGGGTGCGGCTGCGGGTGATCGACGAGCGCCCGCCGCGGTCGGCGTACTGGACGGTCAGGGTCAGGCGGCGGCAGGCCTGCTGCTCGCCGCGCAGCCGGGTGCCGAGGTGTTCGGTGAGGTGGGCCAGGGCGCCGCGCTGCCGGTCCGGGTCGAGCTCGTCGCGGGCGAAGCGGTGCTCGGCGCTGAAGGTGCGGGGCGGGGCGCCGGGGGCGACCCGGGTGGGATCGACGCCGGCCGCGCGCTGGTGGAGCTGCCGCCCGGCCGCCGTGCCCAGGATGCGTTGGAGCGTGAGCAGGGGAGTGGCGGCGATCCGGTCGGCGGTGACCAGGCCGTAGGAGGCCAGGGTGCGGACCGTCGCCGGGCCGACCCCGGGCAGCGCGGCGGCGGGCAGCCCGGTGAGGAACGCGGTGATGGCCCCGGGGTCGTCGGGGACGGCGCGGACGGCACCGGGGGCGCCGCGGTGGGCGGCGAGTTGGGCGAGGAGCGGGTTCGGGCCGACGCCGACGGTCACGTCGAGGCCGAAGACCGCGGCCGTCCGCATCCGGATCAGGGCCGCGAGGGCGGCGGCGTCGCGGTGGAAGTACCGCACGCTCCCGGACACGTCGGCGAGTGCCGCTTCGGGGGGCAGCGCCTGGACCATGGGGGTGAACTCGGTCAGCGTGTCGATGAGCTGGCGGTACGTCGGCTCGGGCTGCGGGTCGCCGAAGTGGAGGTAGAGGATCATCGTCGGTCACCCCGCGCTGCCGGGACTCGCATGGTGGAAGGTCCTTCCGTCGAGAGCGGTGAGGGCGGCCGGGGTTCCCGGGGGCTTGAGGTCGGCCCAGGGGTGCAGGGCGTAGCCGGTCGGCTGGGTGATGGTGCGGCGCGTTCCGGACCGGCGCGCGGGGGCCGTGGGGCGGGCGAGCCGGTCCGCGACCGCGGCGGGGCCGCCGTCCCGGTGCAGTTCGATCAGCTCGGCCAGGTCCCAGGCGGCGGTGCCGGTGATGCTGAAGGCGCGCGGCGGGCGGCGGGTCAGCGTCCCGCGGACCAGGAGCAGGTTGCTGTGGAAGACCGTATGGGCGCAAGCCGCGTGGCTGTCCTCGAAGAACGCCAGGTCGGACAGTCCTGTGGGGTCGTCGAGGGTGGCGAAGACGACGCGCTTGCCGGAGCGGATCGGCGGCGTCTGGGTGGCGACCTTGATCCCGGCGACCAGCACCGTGGCGCCGTGCCGGAGGCCGGGCAGGGCGGCGGCGGGCGTCGCGCCGATGTCGGCCAGCAGGGAGCGGTGGTCCTCGAGGAGGTGGCGGGAGACGTCCATGCCGAGCACGTCCAGTTCGGCGGCGAGCTGCTCGGAGCCGTCCATGGCGGGCAGGCCGGTGAGCGCGGCGGCGGTGCCGCCCGGCTCGACGGCGCCACCGTCGCCGTCAGCCATCGGCAGCTGTCCCGTGGCGGAGCCCCGGCCGCGCCCCGACCGGTGCAACTCGGAGATCTTCAGGAGGAGTTCGCGCCGCGCGCCGAAGGCGTCCAGGGCGCCGACCTGCGCGAGCCGTTCGGCCAGCGGGCGGCTGGGCCGGGCGCGCTGCCAGAAGTCCTCCAGGGAGGTGTAGGGCTGCCCGGCGGTGATGCGTCCGCTCTCGGCCTCGGTGATGCCGCGGACCTGCGAAAGCCCGATCCGCACCCCCCACTTCCCGGACACCAGTTCGATTGTGTGTGCGGCCTGGGAGTGGTTGACGTCGGGCAGCAGCAGCGGCACCCCGTGCCGACGGGCGTCCGCGGCCAGGACGCGCTTGTGGTACATCCCCGGGTCGTGCGTGAGCAGCCCGGCGAGCAGGGCCGCCATCCGGTGGGCCTTGAGCCAGCTCGACTGGTAGGCGGGCTGCGCGAAGGCCGCGGCGTGCGCCTTGGCGAAGCCGAAGCTGCCGAAGCCCTCCAGGATGTCCCACACGTCCCGGACGGCCTGCACCGGATAGCCGCGGGTGCGGGCCTGGCCGGCGAACCAGGCCCGCACCCGGCCCTGCCGCTCGGGGTCGGACAGGGCGCGGCGCGCCTCGTCCGCCATGCCCCGGTCGCAGCCGGTCATCGTCGCCATGATGGCGATGACCTGCTCGTGGAAGACCACCTGTCCCTCGGTCTGGGCCAGGATCGGCTTCAGGTCGGGGTGCGCGTAACGGGTCCCGTTCCGGCCGTCGCGGGCCTTGATCAGCGGCTCCACCATGTTGGCCGCGACCGGTCCGGGACGGAACAGGCTGATGTCGAGGGTCAGGTCGTCGAAGGACCGCGGCCGCAGGTTCCGGACCAGCTCGCGCTGTCCGGGGCTCTCCAGCTGGAAGGTGCCGAGGGTGTCCCCGGACGTGATCATGTCGTACGTGGCCGGGTCGCCCGGCGGCACCTGCGCGGGGTCGTCCAGGTCCAGGCGCTCGCCGGTGACCCGCTCGATCTCGGCGACCGCGTGCGCGAGGGCCGACTGCATGCGGACGCCGATGACGTCGATCTTCGGATGCCCGGTGTCCTCGATGTCCTCCTTGTCGAACTGGGACATGGCGATGTTCTCCACGGTGGTCGGCGCCACCGGGGTGCGCCGCAGCAGCCCCGCGTTGGAGACCAGGAGGCCGCAGGGGTGCATGGCCGCCTCGTGCGGCAGCCCGTCGAGCGCCTCCACCAGCTCCCACAGCCGGCCGTGGTCCTCGGCGGCGACCTCGCGCAGCTCCGGCAGCTCGGCGAGGGCCGCCCGCACGTCCTTCGCCCGGATGTGCGGGAACGCCTTGGCGAGGCGGGCGGCCTGGTCGGGGTCCATGCCGCGGGCCCGCGCCACGTCCTCGATCGCGCCGCGCGCCCGGTACGTCTTGTACACCGCGAGCGTCGCCACCCGGTCAGCGCCGAAACGTTTCCTCACCGCCTGGTAGACCTCCAGGCGCCGCGCCGACTCCACGTCCAGGTCGATGTCGGGCAGCGCGGAACGGCGCGCGGACAGGAACCGCTCCATCAGCAGACCGTGCGCCACCGGGTCCACCGGGCTGATCCCGAGGAGGTGGGTGACCAGTGAGCCCACGCCCGAGCCGCGGGCCGCGACCCGGATGCCGAGGTGCTGCGCCTGCGCCGCCACCTCGGCGACGGTCAGGAAGTACCCGGCGAAGCCGTGCCCGGCGATGATCCGCAGCTCGTCCTCCAGGCGGTCCCAGCGCCGCACCTCCCGGTGGTAGCCGCGGCGCATCATGCCCGCCGCGCACCGGTCCGCCAGGACCTTGTCGACCAACTCGGCGCGGGCGCCGACCAGTTCGGACTCCGGGAGGTTCAGCTGCCCGAGCCCGAACGCCTCGCCGGGGTCGACCGCGCAGGCCGCGGCCGTCTCCTCGGTCGCCGCGAGCAGCCGCCGGGCGTCCGCGCCCCGGCCGCCCGTGGCCTCGGCGATCCGCCCGGCGATCCGCTCCATCTCCCCGGCGTCCTTGAGCCACCGCTGCCCGCTGTCGAGCCGGGACGCGTCCCGGTCGTCGACCGGGACGAGGAGGCGGGCGGAGTCCAGGATGTCGGCGACCTCGCCCTGGCGCGGATCGGCGTAGCGCACGGCGTTGCTCAGCACCGTCTCCACCTGCTGCTCGGCGGCGAACCCCGCCATCCGCGCGGCGAGGCGCAGCGAGCCGGGCCCGGTGCCGGACCGCCCGTGCCAGGCCACCTCCACGCGCAGTGCCCTGCCGAACCGCTCGCGCCACGGGCCGAGCAGCGCCGCGGCCCGGTCCGGCCGCCCCGCCGCGAGCGCCCGCCCCACCTCGGAGTCCGCCCCGAGCAGCACGAACGCCTCGTCCTCCGCGCAGGTCAGGTCCTCCCAGGCGATGCCCTGGTCCGGGTCCGCCGCGGCCGCCGTCACCAGGCGGCACAGCTCGGCCCAGCCGCGCGCGTCCCGGGCCAGGAACACCGCGCGCAGCGGCGCCTCGGTCACGAACGCGCCGCCCCTGGCGGGGGCGCGTCGCCGCCCGGCCGGTGCCGCTCCCGGCGCCGGTACGCCGGGCACCGCCAGGTCGACTCCGAACAGCGGCCGGATCCCGGCCCGCGCGCAGGCCTTGGCGAAGCGCACCGCGCCCGCGAGCGAGTCCCGGTCGGTCAGCGCCAGGGCGTCGAGCCCGCGCTCGGCGGCCCGTTCCGCCAGCGTGTGCGGGTGGCTGGCCCCGTACCGCAGCGAGTAGCCACTCGCCGCACGGAGGTGCGTAAACGACATGCACACCTCCTGGTTCCCATGACCCCCCTCTGTGTCGTCCGGCTCGCTCGGCCTCGTACAGCACTCTAACTCAATGTTCGCACGTTCGTTCGATAAGCGATTCGGGGTGCGCGCCTTGGAGTTCACGGTTACCTGAATTCAGGATTGTGTGTACTGTTGTGCCGTGCTGACCGTCGCCTCCGACATCGCGGTCCTCGCCCGGTTCGGCCGGGCGCTCGCCGACCCGATCCGCTGCCGCATCCTGCTCGCCCTGCGCGACGCCCCCGCCTACCCCGCCGACCTCGCCGACGCGCTCGGCGTCTCCCGCACCCGCCTGTCCAACCATCTGGCGTGCCTGCGCGACTGCGGCCTGGTCGTCACCGCCCCCGACGGCCGCCGCACCCGGTACGAGCTGGCGGACGAGCGCCTCGGTCACGCCCTCGACGACCTGCGCGCCGCCGTGGTGGCCGTGGAGACCGACCGCGCCTGCCCGGACGCCGAGGAGAAGGGCTGCTGCTGATGGCCGCCGGGACACCGATGTCCCCGGGCCGCTCCCCGGCCCGCCGGGACCTGCTCGCCCGCCGGATACGCCTGCTGGTCGCGGCCACGATCACCTATAACGTCATCGAGGCGGTCGTCGCCCTCACCGCCGGGTCCCTCGCCTCCTCCACCGCCCTGATCGGCTTCGGCCTCGACTCCGTCATCGAGGTCTCCTCCGCCGCCGCGGTCGCCTGGCAGTTCTCCGCCCGCGAGCACGCGGTGCGGGAAGCGCGCGAACAGCGCGCCCTGCGGATCATCGCGGTCTCCTTCTTCGCGCTCGCCGCGTACGTCGGCGTCGACGCCGTCCGCGCGCTGACCGGCACCGGGGAGGCGGAGCGCTCGATCCCCGGCATCGTCATCGCCGCCCTGTCCCTGGCGGTCATGCCGTTCCTGTCCGCCGCCCAGCGCCGCACCGGGCGCGAGCTGGGCTCCGCGAGCGCGGTCGCGGACTCCAAGCAGACCCTGCTGTGCACCTACCTGTCCGCCGTCCTCCTGCTCGGCCTGCTCCTCAACGCCACCCTCGGCTGGTCCTGGGCCGACCCGGTCGCCGCCCTGGTCATCGCCGTCATCGCGGTCAAGGAGGGGCGCGAGGCGTGGCGGGGCAAGGGGTGTTGCGCGCCGGGCGCGGTGGCGCCGTCCGCCGCGGTGGCGCCGTCCGTCGACGCCGGGGCGGACGCCTGCGGTTGCTGCCGCCCGTAGGCCGCAGGGGGCGGGGTGCGGGCTCCGGGGCGGCCGCCGACGCGGGCCTGGACGCCCTGCTGCCCTCGACCGGCGTCTCGCCGCGACGGCTCGGGTGGCGGCGACAGGTGTCCGGCGGTGCCCGATGGGGTCGTCGCCACCCCGGTGCGATACAACGAACGGCATCCCACCCCTCAGCTCCCCCCCCGGCCTTCGGAGAGGACCCGTCATGCCCGCGACCCCGCACCCCGCCACCCCCGCTCCCCGCAGCCTCGCCGACCTCCCGTTTGCCCACCGCCTCGAAGTGTTCGACGGGGAGCTCGGGCGGGACGGCGATCATGAGTCCGTGCACTTCGACGGGGGCGACTTCGCCGATCTGGACGGCGGCGGCACCACCTTCCTGGAGTGCGCCTTCTCCTCGGTGGCCGTCGAGGGCGGGCGGTACCGCCGGGTCCGCTTCACCGACGTCTGGACGTGGCAGACCCGTTGGGTGGGCACCGACCTCGCCGAGACCCAGTGGACGGACTGCGAGTCGGGCGCGGGGCTGCTCGCCGGGGTGGAGCTGTACGGCGCCCGCCTCCGCCGCGTGGTGTTCCACCGCTGCAAGTTCGACTCGGTCAACCTGCGCGCGGCCGAGCTGCGCGATGTCGTCTTCGTGGACTGCCTGCTGCGCGACGTCGACTTCGGCGGCGCGCGCCTCAATGGGGTCGCCTTCCCCGGTACGACGCTGGAGCGCGTCCGCTTCGACGGCGTCACCGTGGACCGGGCCGACCTGAGCGGGGCGGCGGCCCTCGGCATCGCCTCGGGGCTCGAAGGGCTGCGCGGGGCGACCATCAGCGGTATCCAACTGCTTGAACTCGCACCGGCGTTGGCGGGCCTGGCCGGGCTGCGGGTGGCGGACGCCTGAAGGGTGGCAGGTGGCTGACCGTGAAGGGTGCCGGTGGCCGATCGTGAAGGGTCCCGATGGCCGACCGTGCATGGCGTCGGTGGTCGACCGTGCCAGTGATCGCTGGATCCATCCGCGATTTTACCCGCGCGTAACTTCACACTTGCACTACCGGCTCGTAATTTAGCGTGACCACGTCAACCTCGTGTCCCGGGTCACAGGGCGATCGTTACCCAGTCCTCGCACTCCCTTGAGCCGCAAGGAGATCACCCGATGCTGCCCTGGAGACGAGCGCTGCGCGCGCTCACCGCCGCCCTGGTCCTCGCGGGCGCCGCCACGCTCACCCCCACCGCCACGGCCGCCGAATCCGCCCCCTCACGCACCACCGTCGCCGTGTCGAGCGGCTGGAACGACTACGACTGCGAGCCGTCCGCCGCCCACCCCCGCCCGGTCGTCCTCGCCCACGGCACCTTCGGCAACTCCGTGGACAACTGGCTCGTTCTCGCGCCCTACTTGGTCAAGCGCGGCTACTGCGTCTTCTCGCTGGACTACGGCCAGTTGCCCGGCGTGCCCTTCTTCCACGGGCTCGGCCCGATCGACAAGTCGGCCGAACAGCTCGACGACTACGTCGACAAGGTGCTGAAGGCGACGGACGCCAAGGAGGTCGACATCGTCGGGCACTCCCAGGGCGGCATGATGCCCCGCCACTACCTGAAGTTCCTCGGCGGCGCCGAGAAGGTGAACGCCCTGATCGGCCTCGCGCCCGACAACCACGGCACGACCCTGCTCGGCCTGACCAAGCTCTTGCCCTTCTTCCCGGGCGCGGAGGACCTGCTGTCGGCGGCCACCCCCGCACTCGCCGACCAGATCGCCGGTTCGAAGTTCCTCACCGAGCTGAACGCGGGCGGCGACACCGTGCCCGGCGTGCGCTACACCGTCATCGCCACGAAGTACGACGAGGTCGTCACCCCCTACCGCTCGCAGTTCCTGAACGGCCCCGACGTGCGCAACGTCGTCGTGCAGGACCTCTGCGCGGTGGACCTCTCCGAGCACGTGGCGGTGGGCATCCTGGACCGGGTCGCCCACCACGAAGTGGCCAACGCCCTCGACCCGGCCCACGCGAAGCCGACCACCTGCCTGTCGTAGCCGCGGCAGCGGTCGGCGAAGGGCCGCCGGCGCCCCGCGTCCGGGGTGCCGACGGCCCTCACCTCTCCCTGGCCCCGGATGACCTCCGCCCAGCCGGGAGCACCCGGTCAGCGGCCGTGACGTCCGCCGGTGGCCGCGCGACGGCGGGTCGTCGCGAACATCGCGGCCGCGCCGAGCGCGAGCACCGCGGCGCCGCCGGCCGCGATGTACGCAGTGGTGCTGTCGCCGCCGGTCTCGGCGAGGTTCTCGTCGGCGGCGACGGGCTTGCCCGCGGCGCCCTTCACCTCGGGCTGATTGCCGGACGTACCGGGCGCGGCCGCCGCGCCGCCCTCACCGGTGGCATCGGCGTCCCCCGCGTCCTTCACGGGCTCCGCCTCCGTGACCTCCGGCCCGGTCCTCGCGTCGTTGTCGCCGTGGCCGCGGTGCTCCACGGACGACTTGTCCGCGCCGTCGGCTATGTCCTTCTCGGAGGGCGCGGCGGCGACGGGCGCGGCGGCCCCGGCGCCCGAACCGCCGCTGCCCTTGCCGCCGAACACCACGTCGGAGCAGGTGTAGAAGGCCTCGGGGGAGTCGGAGCGCTGCCAGATCGAGTAGACCAGGTGGCGGCCGGACTTGGCGGGCACCTTCCCCTGGAAGACGTAACTGCCGTTCTCCAGCTTCGGGTCGGTGACCTTCGCGAAGGGCTTCGCCTCCAGGTCCGACCACTTCAGGGGCTTCTTCGGGTCGTACGAGTCCTTGGTGACGTACAGCTCGAAGGAGCCCCGGTGCGGGGCGGTGGCCCGGTACTTGAAGGTGTGGGTGCCGGCGGTGAGCCTGGAGGACGGCCAGTCGGCGCGCGGCAGGTCGAGCCCCTTGTACTTGTCGTTCCCGGCGCTGCACAGCTTCCCGTCCGGGATGATCTCCTTCGACTTGCCCGCGGCGTTGGCGATGTTGACGCCGTTCCAGTCGTACAGGGCCTGCGTCCCGCCGGCCGCCACGAGCGCCTTGCACGCGGCCGACTTCGGCGCCTCCGGCCCCTCCTGGAAGCAGGCGGACACCCGGCTCACCGGGTCCGTCATCGACCCGTGCGCGGTGGCGGGCGCCGCGGCGAACACGGTCAGGGCGAGCGGCGCGACACCCGCGGCGGCGATGGCGGCGACCTTGCGAGCTGCGGTCATGGGGGATCTCTCCTAGGGCGGCGAACAGGTGGGGGCGGGCGGGCCGCGCACCCCCTCGACGGGCGGGGCGCGAACCTCGCGGCGATCAGCAAGCTAGCCGCCGAGATCCCCGAATTCGCCTGCTGGGACGGGCTGGAGGCGATCCTTATGCCGCCGTTAAGGACCCCCTCAGCCTCCCCTCAGGTCACCCGCCCGGGATGCCGTCGCGGCGCCGGCCTCACCCCACCCACCGATACCTCCGCTCCGGCCGCCCCGCCCCGCCGTACCTGAGGGTCACCTCCGCGCGGCCGGTGTCCGCGAAGTACTCCAGGTAGCGGCGGGCGCTGACGCGGGAGAGGGAGCCCGCCTCGGCGCACTCCGTGGCGGAGAGGCCGGCGGGGTGGCCGCGCAGGGTGTGTTCCACCAGGTCCGCGGTGTGCGGGGCGAGGCCCTTGGGGAGTTCGCGGGAGCCGGGCGGGCGGGGGCCGAAGATCTGGTCGACGTCCTCCTGGCGGGCCTCGGCCAGGCCGTCGAGGCGGGCGCGCAGGGCCGCGACGTGCCGCAACTGCTCGTGCAGGGCCGCCTGGTTGAAGGGCTTGATCAGATAGTGCAGGGCCCCGGCGCGCAGCGCGGCCCTGACCACCTCCGCGTCCCGCGCGGCCGTGATGAACAGGACGTCCACCGGCGCCCGCCCGGCGTCCCGCTCCTCCGCCGCCCGCAGCTCCCGCAGCACCGCGATGCCGTCCATGTCCGGCAGATACACGTCGAGCAGGACCAGGTCGGGCCGCAGCCGCTCCACAGCCCGCAGCGCCTGAGCGCCGCTGTGCGCCACTCCCACCACCGTGAAGCCGTCCACCGTGGCGACGTACCGGCCGTGCAGCTTGGCGACCATGAAGTCGTCGTCGACGACCAGCACTCTCGTCATCGCCGGGCCCCCTCGCCCCTCGTCGTCGCCGCAGGTTACGAGCGTGACCACAAGGACCACAACGTCCGTTGATTCCGGAAGAGAGACAGCTTCTTAACGCGTGGGCAACATGTGGGCCACTTCACACACGTATCCGGTCAGACAGGTGGTGGCACCCCGTGCGACTCCGCACCCCCAGACGACTACGCGTCCCCCTCGCCCTGCTCGGGTCCGCGCTCCTCGTCCTCGTGGGGCCGCCGCTGCTCACCACGGGCAGCGGCGACGACACCGGCACCAAGATCCCCGGCCTGCGCCTCATGGTCCCCAACACCCCGGGCGGTGGCTACGACATCACCGCCCGCACCGCCGCCAAGAACGCCGAGGACGCCGGACTCACCCACAACATCGAGGTGTTCAACCTGCCCGGAGCCGGCGGCACCGTCGGCCTGAGCCGCCTCGTGAGCGAGCACGGCAACGGCAAGCTCGCCATGTCCATGGGCCTCGGCGTCGTCGGCGCCGCCCGCTCCAACCACGCGCCCAAGACCCTCGCCGACACCACCCCGATCGCCCGCCTCACCGAGGAGCAGGACGTCGTCGTGGTCTCGAAGAACTCCCCGTACAAGACCATCGGACAACTCGTCGACGCCTGGAAGGACAAGCCCGGCAAGCTGCCCGTCGGCGGCGGCTCCTCGCCCGGCGGGCCCGACCACATCGCCCCCATGCTGATGGCCCGCGCCGCCGGGATCCCGCCCAAGGACGTCAACTACGTGCCGTTCGACGGCGGCGGCGAACTCCTCGCCTCCATCCTCGGCAACAAGGTCGCCTTCGGGGTCTCGGGCGTCGGGGAGTACCTGGACCAGATCAAGTCCGGCGAGCTGCGGCTGCTCGCCGTCACCGGACCGAAGCGGGTCGAGGGCCTCGACGGACCCACCCTCAAGGAGTCCGGCTACGACGTGAACTTCACCAACTGGCGCGGCATCGTCGCCCCGCCCGGCCTCTCCGACGCCGAACGCGACAAGCTCACCGGTCTGATCCGCAAGCTGCACGAATCCAAGGAATGGCGCGCGTCCCTGGCGAAGAACGGCTGGGACGACGCCTTCCTCACCGGCGACGAGTTCGGCGACTTCCTCGACGCGCAGGACAGACGCGTGGTGTCCGTACTGAAGGAGCTGGGGCTGTGACGACCACCGAACCACCCGCCGAGCGGACCGCCACCCGCCGCGCCTGGCTGCGGGAACACTCCGAACTCGGCGTCTGCGTCCTGCTGCTCGCCCTCGGCACCGTCGTCCTCACCGACGCCCTCACCATGGACGTCGCCCTCACCCAGCGCGGCCCCGTCGGCCCCCGCACCGTGCCCGTCGCCGTCGGCGTCGGACTGCTCGTCGTCTCCGTCCTGCTGGCCGTCGACGTGCTGCGCGGCGGGTCAGGGGTGCCGCGCGAAGCGCGTCCTGCCGGGGCGGTGGTCGGGCGGCGGGCGGGAGAGACCGAGGGCGGCGAGGGCAGTGACGCCATCGACGTGTCCGAACCCGCCGACTGGCGCACCGTCCTGCTGCTCGCCGGGGTCTTCCTCGCCACCGCCGTCCTCATCGAACCCGTCGGCTTCCCCGTCGCCGGAGCACTCCTCTTCTGGGGCGCCGCCTACGCGCTCGGCAGCCGCGCGGTCCACCGCGACCCGCTCATCGCGGCGGGCCTGTCCCTCGCCACCTACGCCCTCTTCAACAACCTGCTCGGAGTGCCGCTGCCCGGCGGCCCCCTGATGGGAGTGCTGTGACATGAACGCCTTCAGCTCCCTGATGGACGGCTTCGGCACCGCCCTCACCCCCATCAACCTCCTGTGGGCCGCCGTCGGCGTGCTCCTCGGCACGGCCATCGGCGTCCTGCCCGGCATCGGCCCCGCCATGGCCGTGGCGCTGCTGCTCCCCGTCACCTACGGGCTCGAACCCACGGGCGCGTTCATCATGTTCGCGGGCATCTACTACGGCGCCATGTTCGGCGGTTCGACGACCTCGATCCTGCTGAACACCCCCGGCGAGAGCGCCGCCGTCGTCGCCGCCATGGAGGGCAACCCCATGGCCAAGTCCGGGCGCGGCGCCCAGGCCCTGGCCGCAGCCGCCATCGGCCACTTCGCGGGCGGCATGATCGGCACGGTCCTCCTGGTCGCGCTGGCCCCGAAGGTCGCCGACCTGGCCGTGGACATCGGCGCGCCCGACTACTTCGCCCTCATGGTCCTCGCGTTCATCGCGGTGACGTCGGTGCTCGGCTCGTCCCGCATCCGCGGCCTCGCCTCCCTCCTGATCGGCCTCACCCTCGGCCTGGTCGGCCTCGACCAGATGACCGGCCAGCAGCGCCTCACCTTCGGCTCGCTCCAACTCGCCGACGGCATCGACGTGGTGATCGTCGCCGTGGGGCTCTTCGCGATCGGCGAGGCCCTGTGGGTGGCGGCCCACCTGCGCCGCACCAGCGGCCGGGCGATCCCCGTCGGCCGCCCCTGGCTCGGCAGGCAGGACGTCAAGCGCACCTGGAAGTCCTGGCTGCGCGGCCCCCTCATCGGCTTCCCGTTCGGCGCGATCCCCGCGGGCGGCGCCGAGATCCCCACCTTCCTCTCCTACGTCACCGAGAAGCGCCTGTCCAAGCACAAGGACGAGTGGGGCAAGGGCGCCATCGAGGGCGTCGCGGGACCGGAGTCCGCGTCCTCCGCCTCGGCCGCGGGCACCCTCGTGTCGATGCTGACGCTCGGCCTGCCCACCACCGCCGTCGCCGCCGTCATGC
Organism: Streptomyces flavofungini; assembly: GCF_030388665.1. Taxonomy (NCBI): domain Bacteria; kingdom Bacillati; phylum Actinomycetota; class Actinomycetes; order Kitasatosporales; family Streptomycetaceae; genus Streptomyces; species Streptomyces flavofungini. The sequence continues at coordinate 7,457,622 of NZ_CP128846.1, forward strand.
TCGCCGCCTTCCAGCAGTACGGCATCCAGCCGGGCCCGCTCCTCTTCGAGCGCGAGTCCGAGCTGGTCTGGGGCCTGATCGCGTCCCTCTTCGTCGGCATGGTGCTGCTCCTGGCCCTGAACCTGCCGCTGGCACCCGTGTGGGCGAAGCTCCTGCGCGTCCCGCGGCCCTACCTCTACGCGGGCATCCTGTTCTTCGCGGCCGTCGGCGCGTACGCGGTCGGCGGTGAGGCGCTCGACCTGGTCGTCCTGCTGATCATCGGCCTGATCGGGTTCGGCATGCGGCGCTACGGACTGCCCGTCCTGCCCGCCGTCATCGGCGTCATCCTCGGCCCCAACGCCGAGCAACAGCTGCGCCGCGCCCTGCAGATCAGCGACGGCAGCGTCAGCGGCCTGGTGGACACGCCGTTCTCGGTGTCCGTGTACGCCGTCGTCGCGCTGATGGTGCTCTGGCCGCTGCTGCGGAAACTGGCGCGCGGCCTGCGGAACTCCCGTCGTACCGTGAGCTGATGACCGACACGACCACCGAAGGCGCCTTCACCGGCATCCGTCTCGCCGAAGCCACCGACGTGCCCGCCGTGAAGGCGGTCACCGACGCGGCGTACCACCACTACATCGAGCGCATAGGCCGGGTGCCCGCCCCCATGGAGTCGGACCACGCCGCGAACGTGGCGGCGGGGCGGGTGCACGTCACCGAGGACGCGGAGGGCGCCGTCGTCGGCCTGGTGGTGGTGTACGCCCACGAGGACCACCTCTACCTGGACAACATCGCCGTCCGCCCCGACGCGGCGGGCCAGGGCCTCGGCGGCCGCCTCCTCGCCTTCGTGGACGCACACGCGCGCGCCCTCGCGCTGCCCGAGATCCGGCTCTACACCAACGCGATGATGTGGGAGAACCAGAAGATCTATCCCCGGTACGGATACGAATTCGTGGAGCGGCGCGTAGAAGGAATCTACGACCGCTTCCACTACCGCAAGCGGCTCACGGACTGAAGCTGCCGTCCCCCCCCGGCTACTCGGTGGGCCACCAGACGCGCAGGACGTCTCTGCGGACCTCGGGGCGCTCCCGGGGCAGCCGCTGGGCGCCCTCACGGGATTCCCGGCTCGCCCTCGCGCGGCGCGCGGCGGACTTCTCGACGGTCTTGTGCACGGTCACTCGGCGCATGACGGCCTCCCTGCCTACCTCGTCGTGCCGTACCCACCGAAGAGCTCGATGACACAGCGGTAGACCAGTCCGGGGAGCGTTTCTCATCGCGGGCCGACTGTCAGTGGCGCGTGTCACGCTCGGCACATGAGCTTTGACGTGGGCCATCACGCGAGAGACGACGGACGCGCCGGCGCGGAAGAAGCGCAGGTCATCGCGGACTGGGACGCGCGGGCCGCCGTGTTCGACGACGAGCCGGACCACGGCCTGCGCGACCCGCTGGTGCGCGCGGCCTGGGCCGACCGCCTCGCCGACTGGCTGCCTGACACCCCGGGCGAGATCCTGGACGCGGGCTGCGGCACGGGCAGCCTGTCACTCCTCGCCGCCGAACAGGGACACCGCGTCACCGCGGTCGACCTCTCCCCGGAGATGGCGAAGCGGGCCCGCGCGAAACTCACGGCCCACGACGCCCGCGTCCTCGTGGGCGACGTGGCCCGACCCCCCGTCGGGGACCACCGCTTCGACGCGATCCTGGCCCGCCACGTCCTGTGGGCCCTCCCCGCCCCGGACGCCGCCCTGCGCCACTGGCACACCCTCCTCCGCCCCGGCGGCCGCCTCGTCCTCATCGAGGGCGTCTGGGGCACCACCAGCCCCGTCGGCATCCCCGCCCCCCACCTCATACGCTCCCTGGCCCCCCTGTTCCCGCACACCCACGCGGAGCGCCTGTCGGGGGACGCGCGGCTGTGGGGGAGGAGCGTGGCGGACGAGAGGTACGTGGTGGTGGGGACGGCGGCGCACGACGGCGCCCGCCCGCCGCTCCCGGGCACCCTGCACCACGTGGAGCTGTGGGTGCCCGACCTGAAGGCAGCGGAGGCCTCCTGGGGCTGGCTGCTCGGGGAGTTGGGGCACGTCCGCGAACAGGTCTGGGAGCGGGGCCGCAGCTGGCGGCGCGGCGACGCGTACCTCGTCATCGAGGAGTCGCCCGACCTCCGCCCCGGCCCGCACGAACGCCGCGCCCCCGGGATGAACCATCTGGCCTTCCACGTGGGCGGCCGGGCCGAGCTCGACCGGCTGGTCGCGCTCGCCCCGGGCCACGGCTGGTCCCAGCTGTACGCGGAGCGGTATCCGCACGCCGGGGGAGAGGCACAGTGCGCCGCGTACCTGGAGGACACGCAGGGGTACGAGGTGGAGCTGGTGGCGCTGCCCGACGCGGACGCGTGAGGTCCGCGGTCAGGCCGTCCTGGGGAAGTGGCCGCCCGCCTTGGCCAGTTGTTCCAGGTCGTCCAGGGCCGCCAGGGCCGCCGCTGCCGCGGGCGGGTCCGTGGCGGGGAGGGAGCTCGCGGCGAACTCGTCCTCGTCCAGGCGGAGGATCGTGGTGCCGTCCGCCGAGCACCAGAGGTCCAGGTCGAGGTCCTCCACGGTGAGGACGGCGCCCTCGCGCACGGCGGGGCGGGTCACGTCGCAGTACCAGCCCTTGAGCGTGCCGTCCGCCGCGTACACCTCCTTCACGGCGTACCAGCGGTCGCGCCAGAAGTGCTCGACGAACACGTCGCCGGGCTCGAAGCGCACGAAACCGAAGTCCCGTACGCCCGCGCCCGCCCAGGGCGCCCGCACCGTGACGCGGGTGCCGTCGTCCGCGAGGAGCCGCGCCGGATAGCGGATCTTCGTGCGACCCGCCTTGCGCAGCACGACCTCCACGTCAGGGGCGGGCGTCGGCTCAGCCGAGGGCGCGGACATGACGTACCTCCGTGTCACAGATCTCGTAGCCGAACCACTTGTTGATCGCGAGCATCGGCCCGTTGCCCGCGTCGTTGCCGGTGAACGCCTCCGTGCACCCGGCGGCCCGCGCCCGGTGCAGCGAGTCGTTCTTCGCCAGCTTGGCGAGCCCACGCCCGCGGTGCGCCCGCGCCGTGCCCGTCATCCCGCTCGCGTACCGTGACGCGTCGTCCGTGCGCGCCAGGCTGAACGCCGCGAGCTGCCCGTCCACCAGCGCCACCGTCGTCAGCTCCTGGTCGACCAGGGGGTGGCGCCAGGTCTCCGCGAGCCAGTGCTCGTAGTCGGTGAACTCCGCCGGTACGTCGCTCGGTTCGTCCGCGGCCGTCTCCGCGTCCAGGTCGAACAGCGGGCGCGGGTCGGCGGCGAAATCGGCGCCGCTGCGCAGTTCCACACCGGCCGGAACCGCTGCCAGGGGCGGCAGTTCGCCGTTCGCCAGGTCCAGGCGGAGGAAGTGCGCGGACCGGCTCGCGCGATAGCCGCGGCGCGCGGCGAACGCGCGGTTCTCCTCGCTGTCGAGGACCCAGGAGTACAGCGTCGTCGCGCCCTTGCCCGCCAGGTACTCCTCCGCCGTGCGGACCAGGAGCGAGCCCGCGCCCACGCCCCGGCGCCCGGGGTGGACGTAGACGTTGGCGAAACTCTGGCCCGGCTCCGGGCTGTCGTACGCGATGCCGGTCTGCGCGGTGCCGACCACCTCGCCGTCCACCTCCGCGACCAACTGGAGGTAGTGCGCGTCGGGATGCGCGTGCGCCGCGTCGAACGCCACGGACGCGGACGTGGCGAGCATGGCGGGCACACAGGCACGGCGGACCGCCGCGAACGCGGACGTGTCCGCGGGATCGGTGGGGCGCAGGGCCCGGACCAGGACTTCTGTCATGGGCCGGACGGTAGTCGGGGTGCGCGGGAGCCGCCTCTCCTTTTTCCCCCGAGGGGTGCGGGACAATCGGCGCGTGACGCTGAAGATCGTGATCGATGAGGGTGCGCAGGGGCGGGCCGCGGCCGCGCCGTACGAGCAGGTGCGGGCGCAGATCGCCGCGCAGGCGCGGAGCGGGAGCCTGCCGGTGGGCTACAAGCTGCCCACCGTGCGGGGGCTCGCCGAAGGCCTGGGCCTCGCCGCCAACACCGTCGCCAAGGCCTACCGGGCTCTGGAGGAGGACGGGGTGATCGAGACCCGGGGCCGGAACGGGACGTTCGTGGCCGCCGCGGGGGACGCGGCGGCCAAGGGCGCCGCCTCGGCCGCGCAGGCCTACGCCGAGCGGGTGCGGCGGCTCGGACTCTCCGAGGCGGACGCGGTGGCCGCCGCCCGGGACGCGCTGCGCGCCGCCTACGGCTCCGCCGGCTGAAGGCCCGCGGCCACGAGCCCGCAGACCTACAGGTACAAGCCCGCCTCCGCCCCGTCCCTGGCGGACGGCAGCGCGGTCGGCGACTGCCCCCGGCGCAGCGCGTACAGCTCGGCCAGGGTCGCGCCCTCGCGGGACACGCCCTCGGACGTGCCGAGCCAGTCGACGGACTCGGCGAGGGTGAGCGGGCCGACCTCGATGCGGGCCAGGCAGCGGCCGGGGCGGACCACGGCCGGGTGCAGACGCTCCAGGTCCTCGTTGGTGGTGACGCCGACGAGGACGTTGCGGCCCTGGCCGAGCAGCCCGTCCGTGAGGTTCAGGAGCCGGGAGAGGGCCTGGCCCGCCGTGTGCTTGGCCTCGCCGCGGATCAGCTCGTCGCAGTCCTCAAGGAGCAGCAGCCGCCAACGCCCCTTCGCCGTGCCGTCGTCCTCACCGATGGCGATGTCCATCAGATAGCCGACGTCGGTGAACAGCCGCTCCGGGTCGAGGACGCAGTCCACCTGGCACCAGTCGCGCCAGGACCGCGCGAGGGTGCGCAGCGCGGACGTCTTGCCGGTGCCGGGCGGCCCGTGCAGCAGCAGGAGGCGCCCCGAGATGTCCTCCGGCGTGGTCTTCATCAGCTTGTCCATGGCGTCGGCGACCGGCGCGGTGTAGTTCTCCCGCACCTCGTCCCACGTGCCCGCGGAGATCTGCCGGGTGGTGCGGTGCGGCCCGCGCCGCGGCGAGACGTACCAGAACCCCATGGTGACGTTCTCCGGCTGCGGCTCGGGGTCGTCGTGCGCCCCGTCCGTGGCCTCCTTCAGGACCCGCTCGGCGAGCTCGGCGGTGGTGGCCGTGACCGTCACGTCCGCGCCGCGGTTCCACCGGGACACCAGCAGCGTCCAGCCCTCGCCCTCGGCGAGCGTGGCGCTGCGGTCGTCGTCGCGGGCGGACCGCAGCACCGTCGCGCCGGGCGGCAGGAGCTCGGAGCCCGGCTTCACACGGTCGATGTTGGCGCTGTGCGAGAACGGCTGCTCGCCCGTCGCGAAGCGGCCGAGGAACAGCGCGTCCACGACGTCGGACGGGGAGTCGCTGTCGTCGACGTTGAGCCGGATCGGCAGGGCGTCCTGAGGGTTCGCAGACATGCCGCCATGATCCGTCACGGGTGTGCTTCCGTGCACGTGGTTTCCCCAGTGCGCCACCCCGCGCGCCGTGGAGCCGACTCTCGCGCGGAACCGCCCCTACCGCGAGGGTACGCGGATACGCTTGCCGGTGATGGGACGTCATGGGTGGCAAGTGGATGCACGGCGGTGGCGTCTGACCGCCTTCGTCGGCGTGGCGTTGGCCGCGTTGGCCCTGGTCCTGACCATGCTCACGCTGCCCGAGGGGGAGCGCGGCAGCACGGCGGGCACGACGCCGGACGGCGACAAGGTGTACGGTACACCGGCTCCGACGCGCGGTGGGACACGGCCCGAGGTCGGCTGGGGTTTCACCCACACGCAGTACAGCGCCAACGAAGGAGACGACGCGGCCGTCGGCCGCATCCAGGAACTGCTCGCCGACCGCCCCCGCCCGCTGCCGCAGATCCAGCACGTCATGGGCTGGGGCGCGGGCAACCCCGAGCCGGTCAAGGGGCGCTACGACTTCGAGGCGATGGACCACCGGATGGACTTCATCCGCGCCACCAAGGGCACGCCGGTCGTCACCCTGTGCTGCGCCCCGGACTGGATGAAGGGCGGCAAGTCCGGCTCCGACAACACGAACTGGAGCCAGGACTCCCTGGAGACCGCGCCCCGGCCCGAGCACTTCGACGACTACGCCGCGCTCGCGGCGACCGTCGCCAAGCGCTACCCCGACGTGCGGCACTTCCTCGTCTGGAACGAGCTCAAGGGCTTCTGGAACTCCGCCGAGGCCCGCTGGGACTACGAGGGCTACACCAAGCTCTACAACCTCGTCTACCAGGCCCTGAAGAAGGTCAACAAGGACATCCAGGTCGGCGGCCCCTACCTGGTCATGGACAGCGCCGACCCGCGCGGCTCCGACGGCGCCTCGGATTCCGTCGAGGGCCCGTGGGGCCGCCTCGACAAGCGTTCCGTCGACGTCTTCACGTACTGGAACAAGCACAAGGACGGCGCCGACTTCGTGGTCGTCGACGGCGCCAGCTACACCGAGGACGACGAGCTGCTGCCCGACGAGTTCGGGGCCACCGACAAGTTCACGGCCGTCGGCCGCTGGGTGCGCGAGCAGACCGGCGACCTGCCGCTGTGGTGGGCCGAGTACTACGTGGAGCCGGGCGACCGCCAGGACAACCGCGACGAGTGGGCCGAGGAGCGCCGCGTCGCCGTGCACGCCGCCGGTCTGATGGCGATGGCGCGCGGCGGCGCGACCAGCGGCTTCTACTGGAACCCGCAGAAGCGGAGCGGCAGTTGCGCGGGCTGTCTGTGGAGCCCCACGCAGAGCGCCGACGGCGGCCGCGAACTGCCGATGCTGCGGCTCCTCTCCCGCTTCTCCGACGCCTTCCCGCCCGGCACGCGCTACGAAGAGGTGGACGTCGCCGAGGACGACGTGCCGAACGTCCGCGTGCTCGCCGACGACAAGGCCGTGCTCGTGGTGAACACGCTCGACCGGAAGATCAGCGCGAAGGTCGACGGCAAGCGGTTCGACATGGCCGGGTACGAGGTGAAGTGGCTGACGCGGTGAAACGGCTGACGCGGTGAAGCGGCTGAGGGGGTGAAGTCGTGACGCGGTGAGCCGCCTGCCCTCGGCCCGGCCCGCCGCGCGCTACGCCATCGTCAGGAACCGCTGGAGCAGCGACGCCACGAACACCGCGAGCAGCGGCAGCGAGAACCAGAAGCTGCTCTGCAGCCACCGCTGCTGACCCACGCTGGGCGCGGCCGCGACCCGCACCACCTCGCGTGCCGCGAGCAGCGCGATCAGCGCGAGCACCGCGAGGGCGCCCACCACCGTCCACGGCGTCCACGTCACCTTCGGGCCGACGGCGCCGGGGTCGGCCTTCGCGACCGGCCCCTCCGGCTGCTCGCGCAGCGCGTACAGGGTCGCGTCGGCGTTGCCGTAGACCTTCTTCAGCTCGGAGCGCTTGTCGAGGTTGCGGGTGAGTCGGGTGTCCCAGTCCGCCGGATAGCCGGTGTCCATCTGGAGATAGACGGTCTGGCTGCGGTTGATCATGAGGTACGAGTTGGGGCCCGCGTCCTTGAGCGCCTTCACCAGGCCGGACACCAGGACCGGGTCGGGCGGCGCGAGCGTCGGCACGTACTCGACCTTCTCCGCGTCCTGCTTGCCCCAGGGGATCGCGGGCGTCACGTTGTTGACGGTGTCGTTGCTCATCCACAGCAGCCGCACCGTCGGGTCGTCGTGCGCGTACACGTACTCCATGGCGGCGACCTCGCCGGTCCTGACCCGCTCGAAGGGCTCGTTGCCCCAGCGCGCCACCAGGAAGCCGCCCATCAGGACGAGGCCCGCGAGCAGCGCGGCGAGCGGCGCGAGGCTCGCCTTGTCCCGGTCGCGCTCCTTCGGGGTCGCGCCGGTGCGCGGGAACAGCGCGAGCGCGGCGAGCAGCGCGGCGCCCGGCAGCGCGAACATGAAGACGCGCAGCGCCATCTCGCCGCCGTACGACTGCATGCCGAAGCCGAGGAACGGCACGAAGGTGAGGACGAGCAGCGACACCTCGCGGTACTTGTGCCGGCGCCTGCGCAGCCAGCCCCAGCAGGCCATGGCCATCACGCCGCCGGCGAGCGCCACCCGGACGTACAGCACCAGCTTGTGCGTCGAACTGCCGCCCTCGATCCGGCCGGACACCGACGACGACACGTTGCCGCCGACGCCGCCGACACCGCCGAAGAGCTCGTCGAAGTGCCCCGACCAGTACGGCTCGGCGAAGAAGCCCAGCCAGACGGCGACCATGACGCCGCACAGCAGCGGCAGCCCGCGCAGCTCGCAGCGGCGCAGCAGGACCAGGGCGGTCAGGACGCCGAGCATGACGAACGGCGTCAGCTGGTGCGCGGGCACCGTGCCCGCGAACAGGCCCAGGAGGACGACGAGCAGCACCGCCTGCTGACGTCGGTTCGCGGGCTCGACCTCGGCCTCGCCCGGCCGCCGCTTCGTCCAGATCACCCGCGGCGCGCGGAACCACACGAGCAGGATCGCCACGAACGCGATGTACAGGAGGTACGTGAAGCCCTGCGGCGAGAAGTAGTCCTGGCCGACCCAGCCGCTCAGGACGAAGATCCACAGCCCGGCCCACTTGGCGCGCCAGCTCGCCCGCAGGGAGCGCGTGAGCAGCAGCATCGGGGCCAGGTAGAGGAGTTGGACGACCGTCGGCCACCAGCGGATGACCTCGGTCAGGTCCGAGACGCCGCAGGCCTCGGCGAGGAACGTGGCGGCGGCGAAGAAGCCGGGCCAGCTCCAGCGCGCGTCCAGGTCCGGCACCGCCGTGCCGGTCCGGTCGATGTACTCGATGAAGCCCAGGTGCTGCCAGGCCGTCGCGAACCGCGGCTCGGTCTCGATCACGGCGGGCAGCGCGTGCAGGGACACGACGGTGGCGAGCAGCGTGAGCAGGAGCAGCCACCGGTGCTGCCGCTCCAGCCACAGCAGCGCCGCGAACACCCCCACGAGCAGCGCGGCGCCGACCAGCGTGGGCAGCGGCAGCACGGAGACGATCCCGAGCCCGCCCATCCGGTCGAGGTCGTCCTCGCCGAGTCCGAACGCCGGGATCCAGTACAGGCCGAGGGCGGCGAGCAGCAGGGCGCCGAGGACGAGGGTCTTGCGGGAGGCCCGGTACGGGCGCGCGGGCGGGGCGGGGCGGGCCGGGGGAGCGGAGGCCGGGGACGGTGGGCCGGACGGTCCGGTGGTGGACGGGTCCGTTGCGGATGGTTCGGTGGTGGACGGTCCGTTGGCGGACGGCCTCGTGGTGGACGGTCCCGTGAGGGAGGGGCCGGTGGCCGACGCTCCCGTGGCGGACGGGCCGGTGCTGGGCGGCGTGCCCGGTGAACCCCCCGTGGGCGGGGGCACGGCGACGGGGGGCGCCTTCGGGTCCGCCACGGTCGGCCAGGGCTCCTTCACGGGCAGGCCCACCGGGTCGAGGCCGCTCTCGGCGGCGGGTCGGCCCGCCGCGTCGGCGGGGCTCTCCGTGTCCGGGTGGCCCTCGGCACGCGAGTGGCTCTCGGCGTACGGCTGACTCCCGGCGTACGGGTGCCCCTCGGCGTACGGGCGGCTCCCGGCGCGCACGTCGCTCTCCGCGTCCCTTCGGTCCGCCTCGCCGACGGATTCCGTGACCGGGCCCGGCCCGGGCGAGACGCAACTCTCCGACCTGCTCGCCCTCTGCGGCGCCATCGGCCCGTCCGGCGCCTGCGACCGGCTGCCCGGCGCCTCCGACCGGTCCGAGGACCTGTCCGGGGCGGGCCGTTCCGAAGTGGACCCCTGCGAGCCCGAGCACGCGCCGGCGGCGGGCGTCGTGCGCGCCGACCGGGCCGCCCAGGTGGGCCGGTGCCCCTCCATGTCGTCCCCCCTGCCCGCTCCCACGGGCCCTCGTGCCGTCGGGCCCGGACGCACGTCCGGGCGGCGCTCCTGATGCTCCACGTCGATCTGGACCGCCAGTTGAAGTGTGTCGGAGTCCAGGGACTCGCGCAGCGCCCACGCGGGACCGTGCCGCCGCTCCTTGTCGCCGCGCTCGGCGGGCCGCTGCGGGGTGAGCTCCAGGGTGGTGGTGCCCGCGGACACGTCCCGGGTGCCGAGGTCCGCCAGGTCCCCGTCCGGCGCCGCGCGCTCGGCCGCCGGGGCCGCGCGCGTGATCGCGTACAGCTTGGGCGCCGCGATCGCCACGATCACCGCGAGGCTGGAGATCTCCGCGACGCCCGCGCCGGTGAGCCCCATCCGGGGCAGCAGGAGCAGCGTCAGGCCCAGCACGAGCACGCACAGCAGGCCCTGCAGCCAGGCGAGCCCGGAGGTCCGGCTCTGCGCGCGCAGGACGGCGAAGTACGTCTCCATGACCACCCGAAGGAGTGCACCCACCGCGAACCAGCGCAGCAGCGGAGTGGCCGCCTCCGAATAGCCCTGGCCGAACACGTGCAGGATGTAGGGCGCGCCCACGAAGAGGATCCCGCACACCGGGACCATGATCCGCGCCATCCGGCGCAGCGCCGCACGGGTGTTGGCGGCGAGCCGGGCCGGGTCGTGCGCGCCCTCGACGGTCAGCGAGGCGCCCATGTTGATGGCGAGCAGGTTCGTGGTGCCGCCGATGGTCGTCGCGATGTAGAAGTAGGCGTTGTCGGCGGAGCTGACCTGCGCGGCCACGATCACCGGCACCAGGTAGACCACGGCGAGCGAGCACAGCGAACCGGTGTAGTCACCGGCGAGGAAGCGCCCCATCTCGCGCAGCGTCGGAGGCGTCGTCCTGTCCTCGGTGGCCCGCACATGGCGCGGCACGAGCCGCCGGAAGACCAGCCACCCCAGCGGCACCACCGAGAAGGCGATGGCGGCCACCCACGACACGAACACCCCGGCCGTCGGTATGGCCGCCGCGAAGACGATCAGGAGGCCGAGCTTGACGACGGAGAACACCGTGTTGCCGACCGGCACCCACAGCGCGTTGCGCAGCCCGGTCAGGACGCCGTCCTGGAGCGTCAGGAGGGACCACGCCACCACCGCGCCGACGAAGCAGATCCCGGCCACAGGGCCGTGCAGGAAGCGGTACGAAGGGCCCCACAGGCCGAGCGTGGCCAGGAAGACCAGGGCCGCGCACGCGACGACGACGGAACTCGTCGCGTACGTACGGAAGATGAGCTTGCCGGTGGCGCGGCCCGCCACGGGGATGAAGCGGGCGAGCGCGCCCATGAGCGTCACGGCGGTGATGCCCGCGAGGAGCTTCATCGCCGCGATGGCCGCCGAACCCTGGCCGACCGCCGATTCCGAGTAGTACCGGGCGGCGGCCAGCCAGAAGCCGAGGCCGAGCAGACCGGAGATGCCGGTGTTGAGCATGAGCGCGTAGGCGTTGCGGAACAGCGGGCTCCCGCCGCCGCTCCGGCCCGCTCCGGGCAGCCGGATTCTCCGGGTCCTGCGGCACTTGCCGGACGGCGGTGCGCCGTCGGTGTGCGCGTCGGTCCCGGTGACCGCTGCCTGTGCGGTGGTCGTGTCAGACACGGGGGCGAGCTGCCTTCCGGCGGGCTTGTCGGGCTCTGCGGACGATGGCGTATCCCTTGCTGAGCACCCGGTCCCTGGCGAAGGACCGGACGATCGAGCGGCCGAGCAGCATCCGTTCGAACTCCCCGATCCGGGTGCAGCGCCGCACCGTCACCCGCCGCAGCGCGTACGGGCCCTGGCAGCGCCGCGCCAGGCCGTTGCCCACGGCGAGGGACTGGCTGAACCCGGCGCCGCGGACCGCGCACCGCACCCGGCGGCTGGAGTAGCCGTAGGGGTAGGCGAACGACACCGGCGGGGTGCCGAGTTCATCGGCGAGGATCTCACGGCAGCGCACCAGCTCGAACCAGAGCGCGTCGTCGGAGAGCTGGTCCAGCTGCGGATGCGTGTGGCTGTGCCCCCCGATCTCCGTGCCGGCCGCGGCCAGTTCGCGCACCTGGTCCCAGCCGAGCATGGTGTCGAGGCCGCCGCCCGTGTCGTACTTCCCCGGCAGCCAGCCCGTCGCCACGAACAGCGTCGAGCTGAAGCCGTGCCGGGCGAGCGCCGGGAGGGCGTGCCGGTGCACGCCCTCGTAGCCGTCGTCGAAGGTGATCAGGACGGGCCGGGTCGGCAGTGGGCGTCCGGGTTGACGCCAGTGCCAGGCCAGTTGGGAGGTGGTGAGCGGGGTGCAGCCGAGGGCGCGCACCACCTCCATCTGCTCCGCGAACGCCTCGGGCGACACGGACAGGTCGTGGGTCGCCTCGTTCGGGTGCGGCGCGACCGCGTGGTACATCAGGATCGGTATCCCGCCGGTGCTCATCTGCTGCCCTCACCGCCTCTCGTACCCGTGCCGCGCGCGCCCTCGGTGCCGCGTGTCGCGGGCGACGGGCCGGACACGTCGACGACGGCGAAGGTCGCGCCGGACCGGCGCGCCCGGACGCTCCCGACGAGGTACCCACCGGCCGCCGCCACCACGCCCGCGACGATCGCGCCCGCGCGCCCGGCTCCACCGGGGCGCGCGAGCACCGCGTCCCGCAGCCCGCGGCCGACCCCGGCAGGGAGCACCCGGGTGGTGTACCGGCGCTCGGACTCCAGGCCCTTGTCGGCGCCGACGCTCCGGGACACCAGGGCCTTGGACAGGCCCTCCGCGTAGGCACGGGTGCGGAAGTAGCCGAACCGCTCCCGGGCCGCGGGCACCCGGTGGTGGATGACCGCGCGGTCGTCGATGAGCAGCACGGCGTCGGGCCGGGCGCGGGTGAGCCGGATGCACAGCTCCGTCTCCTCGCAGCCCAGCGGGCGCTTGTCGCCGTCACGGCCGATGCCGGTCGCGAAGCCGCCCGCGATCTCGAAGGCGGTGCGCCGGAAGGAGGCGTTGCCGCCGAGCACGTTGCGCACCGGGACGCGGCCCGTCGGATGGCCCCGGTACATGCATCCGACGACCCAGTCGAACTCCTCGGGGAACCAGCGGGGCCGACGGCCCGACTCCCAGGCGGGCAGCGTGCGGCCGCCGACGGCGAGGACCCGGGGGTCCTCGTACCCGGCGGCGAAGTGGCGCAGCCAGTCCCGCTCGGCGACGGCGTCGTCGTCGAGGAAGGCGATGATCTCGCCGCTGGACGCGGCGATGCCGGTGTTGCGGCCCGCGGACAGGCCGCGGGGGCCCGCGTTGGCGAGCACCCGCACTCCCTGTGTCTCCTTGAACTCCTTGGCCAGGCGGTCCAGGAGAGGCGTGTTGTGGTCGACCACGAGCAGGGTCTCGTGGGCGGTGTGGGACTGCGCGCGCACCGAGGCGACCGCTGCGAGGATGTCCTCCCAGCGGTCCTCGGTGTACGCGCACACGACCACCGAGATGGAGATCAAGAAGCCTCTCCCTGGTGCCGTGCCTGGGGTGCTGTCCGCGAACTCTGGCGCTGTGTGCGCTTGTTGGAGCGTTCGGCCAGGATCACCTTGAGCACGCGCAGTCCGTCGCGCACGGCGCTGAGGTTGCTCACGCCGTGGATGCGCAGGTACTCGTGGCTCGGGATCTCCTGGACCTTCAGCCCGGCCTTGACGACGCGGATGTTCATCAGCGTCTCGACCTCGAAGCCGGTGCAGTCGAGTTCGATCTTGTCGAGGCAGTGTCGCCAGAACGCGTTGTAGCCGTAGCACAGGTCCGTGTAGCGGGCGCCGAACTTGGCGTTGACCACGGAGCACAGGACGTGGTTGCCGAGCTTGCGGATGAAGGTCATGTCGTCGGTGCCGCCGCCGTTGGCGAAGCGGGAGCCCTTGGCGAAGTCGGCGCCCGAGACGAGGGCGGAGACATAGCTGACGATCTCGTGGCCGTCCGCGGAGCCGTCCGCGTCGACCATCACGATGATGTCGCCGGTGCAGGCCTCGAAGCCGGTGATGAGCGCGTCGCCCTTGCCCTTGCCGAGCTGGCGCACGACCTTCACGTCCGGCCACAGCTCCCGGGCCACGGCGACGGTGTCGTCGGTGGAATTGCCGTCCACCAGTACGACTTCATGGATCCACTCGGGCAGCGTCTTGAACACGTAGGGAAGATTCTCCGCCTCGTTCATGGCGGGAATCACGACACTCACCGGTGGCGCAATCGCCAGATGTGAGGAAACCGGACGGTATTCGTGCTGGCTCGGAATGACGGGCAATCCCGCTAGGGCGGTCTCTTCCATTGGTCCGGTCTTTTCGTTCGATCCTTCGGACGCGTTCGGCGACGGTTCGATTAAAGGATCTTGCCCCCGGCCGGCCGGGCGCACAGCAGAACTCATGAGTCTGATCCCTCTCGTCCGGTGGACTGCCCGCCCCCGGGCAGTCTGGTGGTGGATCCGGTTCGAAAGGGGGGATTCTCACTGCGGTCATGGCGGAATGGATTTCCGGGCACACCGAGCGAGCTGGCATGACTGCGCGGCACGTGATCCGGCAGAAATTCGATCACCGAACACGAGCACCCCCCTACAGCGCCCCGCCCCGGAGCCATCGCGGTCTTGAGCCCTCCCCTAGACCGACTGCCGATGGACCGATGCGGGTGGATGTACGACGGTATTGATGCTTGCGACCGTATGGCAAGACCTGGAACGGGGTCTCACGGTTTCGGATAATTGACCGTTCTCTTCGGACACCACGAGCGTGTCTGGTTCACCCATCACCCCTGGCGTTCCTTGACGGTTCCTGCGCGTTTCTTAATCGTTCCGGCGCCCGGCTCTGATCTTTCCCAGGCGTTTGAGCAGGCGATCTGCAGGCCCGAACAATTCCGGTCGGCCTACGACGGTATTGCGTAGCGCCCGTACGGGTGCCCGGTGGACACGATGTCCGATTGCCATCGGGTGCCGCAACGCCACCCATCCCTCCGACACCGTGAGTTCACGTGTCTTCAGGGAGTCCTTCCACTGCTTCTGGCCACGGCCGAGGTCGATGTGCGCGATGCCGTCGGCGGCGGCCGCCTCGGCCATGTGCAGATGCAGCAGCAGGCCCGGCGAGTACCGGGCGAAGTCCGGGTCGTACGCCGGGAACCAGCACGCGAGCACGCGCTCGCTGCGCGGGCCGAAGTGCGCGGCGATCGGCGCGCCCCCGGCGTAGAGCACGGAGAGGACGCCTGCGAAGGAGTCGCCGCGGCTGTGGAAGAGCTGGTCCACGAGGCGGGTGATCCAGTCGTGCGCGAAGCGGTCGCTGCGGCCCGTCCTGCGGTACTGCGCGGACTTCCAGGCGATCAGCCTGCGCAGCGCGGCGGGGTCGCGCTCGTCGTGGACGTAGCGCACCTCGCCGTGGTCGCGGCTGAGCCTGCGGCCCTTGGCGAGGGTGGAGCGGAGGAACTTGGGGGAGCGGGCGCGCACCCGGGCGAGATAGCCCTCGTAGCCCTCGTCGAGGTCCATCACGGGCGACGCGAAGTGGCCGGACGCGCCGGTCTCGAACGCGTCCTGGCCGGCCGCGAGATGGTCGAACTCCCACATCACGAGCCCGCAGTCGCGGAGCAGCCCCCGGGCGTCCCACGTGAAGCCGGGCCGGTGCACCAGCCCCTGGCAGTCGGAGACACCGAGGCCCACGGCCCGGCCCACGCCGGTTCTGGATCTCTGGAACGGGAAGTACGCGGCGGGCTCGCCGTCCTCCCGGGCGACGGCCACCCGCACGTTCCCCCGCACCCGCGCCATGGCGAGGGTGAACTCCGGTGCCAGGAACGGGTTCGAGAGGTCGGACAACCCGTTCAGATGAGCCTTGGACTGCATGGCCGTCCATGCCGCTCGGTCGGCTGCGGTGAGCTCGCCGGGGCGGTGCACGGTGACCTCCACGTCATCACGTCCGTCTACTCGGGGCGCGGTGACGCCGTCGCCGCGCCAGGGCCGACAGGAAGACGAGCACGCTGAGTGCGCCGACCGCCGCGACGCCGCCGCGGATCGACCACACGTGCAACGCCAGCATCGCCTGGGCGACCACCAGGTCGACCACGAGCGCTCCGCTGCCGCAGGCCACGACGCGGGCCCAGGTGTCGAGCCCCCGCAGCCACGGGGACAGCGCGAAGCCGGGGGCCGCGAGCAGGAAGAAGAGGACGAACGGGGCGCGCAGCGGCGAGGAGAGGTCGAGCAGCGCGAACGCCGCCCCGACGCACCCGGCGGTCACGGCGACGCCCGCGAACAGGGGTGTCAGATCGGCGGACGCCGCCGCGCGCGGTCCTCTGTCAGGGTCGTGGTCCGGCCGTCCTGTACCGGAAGCCGATGACTTGATCCTGATGGTCTGCATGGGCGACTTGCCCCCCGAAGCGCCGGATGCCGGGCTTCAATGTCGCTCAGCATCCGGCGGCCCGTCAAGATGCGGAGAGGGTGTGCAGATGTTCGTTGTCGGACTGTAGTCCGATCGGTGAACTGTCCTGGCGGGCAAGGGAATTAGTGAAGAATTGATTGTCATGAACACTATCGGCAACGGGTGGTGCGTGCTACCACTGTCGAGGCAGAAATCCTGCTAAGGGAGGTTCCATGAGATTGTCCCGTTTCACGGCATACGCTTCCTCGCTTCTCCTCGCCGCCGCCTGCACCCTCACCGGGGTGGCCACGGCGCACGCGGACTCCGGCGACGACCGGGCCGCCGCCCCCGCCTACGTGGCGCTCGGCGACTCCTACTCCTCCGGTGTCGGCGCCGGCAGCTACGACAGCGGCAGCGGGAACTGCAAGCGCAGCACCCGCTCCTACCCGGCGCTGTGGGCCGCCGCCAACTCACCCTCCAGCTTCAGCTTCACGGCCTGTTCCGGCGCTCGGACGAGTGACGTCCTCAACAACCAGCTCGGGCCGCTGAACTCCGGCACCGGACTGGTGTCCCTCTCCGTCGGCGGCAATGACGCGGGCTTCGCCGACGTGATGATGACGTGCGTACTGCAGTCCGAATCGAGCTGTGTGACGCGCGTCAACCAGGCCAAGGCGTACGTCGATTCGACGCTTCCGGGCCGGCTGAACCAGGTCTACTCGGCGATCAGGAGCAAGGCGCCGTCCGCCCGCGTCGTCGTCCTCGGCTATCCACGCTTCTACAAACTCGGCGGCAGTTGTCTCGCCGGTCTCACCGAGGGCGAGCGCCGTGCCATCAACGGTGCCGCCGACCACCTCAACACCGCCACCGCCAAGCGCGCCGCCGACCACGGCTTCACCTTCGGCGACGTCACCACCACGTTCACCAACCACGAGATCTGCTCCGGCGACGCGTGGCTGCACAGCGTGAACTGGGGCAACATCGGCGAGTCCTACCACCCGACCGCCGCGGGCCAGTCCGGCGGCTACCTCCCGGTCTTCCGCGGGGCGGCGTCCTGACGCACCGTCACCGTCTTGCGGTCCGCAGGCGGTTGAGCCGCCCGCGGCACCGGCCTCACTGATCGTAGGGAGAGGGGGAGCCTTCTGAAGTGGTCGGGGGCTCCTCCTCGCACGTCACGGAGTACGCGACGGAGTTCGATGTCGCGGTCACCGGGCTGCGGACCTCGACGCGCACGCTGCCGCGGTGCGTGCCGGGGTCAGTCCAGGCCGGCACCTCCACGTGGTTGACCTGCTTGCTCTTCCCGCCGTCCGACGGGAACGAAAGCGTCTTCCAGCCCGGGTCGCTCGACTCGCCCGCGGCGGTCACCCACCGGTACTGCACGCCCACCGGCACCCGCCCCACGGTGAAGGTCGCCGCGAACGACGGCGCCTCGCCGGCCGGTACCGGGCACGCGCCCGTGTACGAGGTGCGGTGGCCGGTTACGCTGACGCGCACCGACTGGGCCGGGGTGGTGGTGCCGCCGTCCCCGCCGCCGTCGGTGGAACCGCCGTCGCCGCCACCGCCGTTGGTGCCGCCGTTGTCGCCGCCTCCGCTGCCGTTGCTCCCGTTGCCGGTCGCGCCCCCGTCGCCCCCGTCCCCTCCGGCGCCGCTGTCGGATCCGCCGTTGCCGCCACCGCTGTTCGACCCGCCGGTCGTGCCGCTGCCGCTGTCGGCGCCGCCGTTCCCGCCGCCGGAGTCGTCGTTCACCAGGGCGTACGTGACACCGCCGATGGCCAGGGCCACGGCGGCGATGCCCGCGACGAGCACGGCGGTCGTACGGCGCGAGCGTGCCGGGGGCGTCGTGGTCGTCGTGTCCGGCGTGGGGGTGGTGCCGGTCGGGGCGGACGAGGCGAGACCGCCGGGCGGCGGTGGCGGAGGGGGAGTGGTATCGGGGCGCTGGGGTGCGGCGACCGTCGGCTGGTACGAGGCGGACGACTCCGTGCGTGGCGCGTGGCCCTCCGCCACCAGGCGCAGGTCCCGTTCGGTGTCCGCCGCGAGCGCGCGCTCCGCCGGGTCCTTGCGCAGCAGGCCCTCGATGACCGGGGTCAGCGGCCCCGCGTTGCGCGGCGGCGGCAACTGTTCGTCGACGACGGCGCGCAGCGTGCTGAGCGGGGTGTTCTGCCGGAACGGCGAGACGCCCTCCACGGCCGCGTACAGGAGCACACCGAGTGACCACAGGTCGGACTCCGGTCCGGGGCGGTGGCCCAACGCCCGCTCCGGGGCGAGGAATTCGGGTGAACCGACGACCTCGCCGGTCATGGTGAGCGCCGAACTGCCCTCCACCATCGCGATCCCGAAGTCGGTGAGCACGACCCGGCCGTCGTTGGACAGCAGGACGTTGCCGGGCTTCACGTCGCGGTGCAGCACCCCCGCGTCGTGCGCGGCGCGCAGCGCACCCAGGACCTCCGCGCCGATGTGCGCGGCGCGCTGCGGGGACATCGGACCCTCGGCCTCCAGGGTGTCCGACAGGGACAGGCCGCGCACCAGCTCCATCACGATCCACGGCCGACCCTCGTCGGTGGCGACGTCGTACACCGTCACGACGTTGCGGTACGGGATCCGGGCCGCGGCCCAGGCCTCCCTCTCCAGCCGGGTGTAGAGCCGCTCGACCTCGCTCGCCGGGAGCCCCGCGGGCGCGCGGACCTCCTTGACGGCGACCTCGCGGCCGAGCACGTCGTCCCTGGCCCGCCACACCGTGCCCATGCCCCCCTCGCCCAGTGGCGCCAGGAGACGGTAACGCCCAGCGATCACTCGCGTTTCGTCGGACACGAGCCCCCCATTCGCAGCCGTGCGATTCTCCACAAAAGTAGCTCAACCGAGCGCTGTTGCGGCCCCCTTGAACACCAATCCGCATCCGAGGGCGAGCACCACGCACGCGGAGCCCAGCGGCGCGAGCCGCCGGGTGAGCCCGGCGAGCCGCACCCGCCCCCGCCGCCTCCGCGACAGCCGCCGCCCCGCGACCGCGGAGACCCGCGTCCCGAGCCGCACGACGAGGACCCCGGCCGCCGTCAGCGTGATCGCGAGCCCCGCGCCGTACGCGAGCACGAGCAGCAGCCCGAACCAGGCCTCCCCGAGAGCGGCGGCGCCGACGAGCACGACGACGGCGGAGGGACTGGGAACGAGACCACCGGCGAAGCCGAGGAGCAGGGTGCCGCGGACCGTGGGGGGTACGGGTGGGTGCTCGTGCGCGTGGGAGTGGCCGTGCCCATGGGTGTGGGAGTGGCCGTGGGCGTGGCGGCGGTGGCGCCAGGCCCGGCGGAGCAGGACGGCGCCCGCGCCGGCGACGAGGAGGCCGCTGGCGACGCCGAGCCAGGCGACGACGGAGGGAGCGGCGGCGGAACCGCCTGCGACGAGGAGCCCGAGCGCCACGACGCCCAGGGTGTGGGTGACGGTGACGGAGGCGGCGAGGGGCAGGACGTCGCGGAGGGACGCGGTGCCGCGGGCGGCGGCGGTGGCGGCCATCAGGGTCTTGCCGTGCCCGGGGGCGAGGGCGTGCAGCGCGCCGAGGAGCAGGGCGGTGCCGAGGGCCACGGCGGCGAAGGTCCAGGTGAGGTCGTGGCGGGCGACGAGCCGGGTGAGGGCGTCGGTGGCGGTGCGGGGGAGGGCGGCGGCGGGCGGCGCGGGGTCGGCGGCGAGGGCGGGCCCGCCGGGGCGGACGCGCAGGGTGGCGGAGGTGGTGTCGGGAGGGGAGGAGGTGAGCTGCTTCGGGTAGCGGGTGAGGGCGCGGGACGGAGAGGCCGCGGGTACGTCGGTGTCGGTGAGGGTCATGCGGTCGCCGCGGGCGGTGATCTCGCGCCAGCCGGGGGCGGGTTGGCGGGTGGCGCGGTAGCTGAGGGAGAGGTCCTTGCCCGGGGGAAGCGTGACGGCGAAGCGGCACTCGACGCGGACGGTGGGGAGCCCGGCCTGGCCGGTGCGCACGAGGGCGCGGGCGGTGCCGGACCGGACGGGGACGGGACGCCCGGCGAGGGCGACGCGGGTACCGGCGGCGGCCTCGCGGCACCGCTCGGCCGCCCAGCGGTGGGCGCCCGCGCGCTCGATGCCGGGTTCGGCCTGGGAGCCGGGGATCTCGGCGAGGTCCTCGACGTGGTCGACGCGGAGCCGGCCGGGGGCCAGGGTGAGGGCGTCGTGCTGGTTGACGGTGAAGTTGCCGAGCGGGTGCGCGGAGGCGGGGGCGGCGGGGACCAGGAGGGTGCCGCAGAGTGCGAGGAGGAGGGCGGCGAGGGCACGGCGGGCCCGGGCGGCAGCGCGCTTCGAAGGCCGGGCCCGGCCTGCTCCACGGGGCGAAGGGGGCGCGGGGGGCACGTCGGGCCCGGCACGTCCGGGCCGTCCCGGGCGCGGCCCTCGCCGGGCCTGTGCGCCCCCGAACAGCGGGAGCCGCCGCACGGGGCGCTCGCGCCCGGGCGCCCCGTCGGCGACGAGCGCACTTCCCCGGCTGCCCGGATCGGCCTCGGACGCACCTGCCTGCGCGCTCGGCCCGGCCTCGGCCCGACCGCCGAGGGTGCCCGGCCCGGGCTCCCGCCGGACGGCGCCCGTATACGAAACAGCCTTCATCGCAACCCCTCCAACAGTCGCCTCGCGTCCCGGGACCCCACGGGCGAGAACCCCGAGTTGAGCCCGAGCGCCCGCTCGAGCCAGCGCCGCCCGGCCGCGGGCGAGCCGGTGCGCAGCTCGATCACCCCGCGGTGGTAGGAGAAGGACGCCTCACGGAACCCCGTGGCGGTGGCCCGCCGGGCGTACCGCAGGGCCTCCTCGTCGCGCCCGACGGCATGCAGCGCCCACCCCAGCGCGTCAGCGGTGTGCACGGTGCGCCGCCGCCCCCACTCGGCCCGCGCCGCAGCGAGCGCGGCTTTCGCGTCCCCGTGGTCCACGGCGGCGAGCGCGGTGTCCAGATCGGGGTTGACCCCGTTCGCGCGGGCCAGCCGCGTCCAGGCGTGGATCAGCCGGTACTGCTCCCGGGCCCGCGCCGACTTCCCCTGGGACTCGTACAGTTCGCCGAGGGCCACCAGCGTGCCGGGCAGCGGCTGCCGGGCCACGGCGTCGCGCAGATCGGCGACGGCCGCCCCCGTCTCGCCCCGGGCGGCCCGCACCCGCCCCCGCGTCTCCAGCGCGGGAACGTACGACGGGTCGGCCCGCAGCGCGACCGCGCACTGCCGCGCGGCCCGCGCGTACTGCCCCTGGCGCCAGGCGAGTTGGGCGAGTGCTGTGGCGACGTACGCGACATCGCCTGGCGCCCGCGCGGAGGCGAGGGCGCGTTCCAGGACGCGCCGGGCCCCGCCGACGTCCCCGCGCAGCTCCCGCACGTACGCGTACCGCGTGAAGACCGGGATGCCGGGCCGCCGCGCGTCGGCGTCCCGCGCCGCCCGCAACGCCCGGTCGTACGCGCCGAGTTCGACGAGCGCGTCGATGCGGGTGGCGAGGGCGCGCTCGTTGTAGGGGTTCACGGCCAGCGCCTTCTTCGCGTGCCGCAGCGCGCCGGGGAAGTCGTGCCGCGCGGCGGCGAGGGCGCCCTGCCCGGCAAGGGCGACGTCGTGGCCGGGGCGGAGCGCGAGCGCGCGGTCCAGGGCGCGCTCGGCCTCGTCGTACCGGGTGGGGTCGGCGTGCGTGCGCGCCTGCTCGACGTACGCGGACCCGAGCGCGGCCCAGGACGCGAAGTCCCTGGGACGCGCCCGCACCCGCTCCCGTAGCGAGGACACCGCGCGGTCGAGGTCGCCCGCGCGCATCCCGTCGGGCGGTGCCGCGTACGGGGCCGGCGGGGCGGCCGCCACGGACGGCCGCCCCTCCTCCCGTACCGCTCCGACGACCACCGCACCCGCGGTCAGCGTGACCGCGAGAGCGACGACGGCCCCGAGCCGCCACCCGGCCCGCCGGGCGAGACCCGCACGAGCCGTCCGCCCGCCCGGCGCGCCGACGAGCCGCCGCGCATCGCCCCCGTCGTCCCCGGCCCGCTCCCCGGCCGGGGTGCCGTCGAGCGGCACCCCGGCGGATCCGGCGGACTCCGTGGACCCGGTGGAGCCGACGGGCTCGGCCGGCCCGATGGAGCCGGTGCACCCGGTGAAGCCAACGGACCCGGTGGACCGGGCGGATCCGGTGGGCCGGGCGGACCCGGTGGACCGGCCCACCCCCCACCAGTCCCCAAAGCGGCGGCTGCCCATCTCAGACCCCCGTGACCCCGGAGTCGCGTCCCCGCGGGCCCCCGCCGGCTCGCGTGCGCCACCACACGATGCCGAGGGTCAGGAGCAGCAGACCGGCGCCGCCGGCCGCGGCGGAGGCCAGGAGGACGGTGTCGGTGGAGTCGTCCGTGTCGCGGGCGGCGCCGGCCGGTTCGCCGCCGGTCATGGCGCTGCCGGGTGCCCCGGAGCCGTCGTCCGAGCCGGCGCGTGCGCCCTTCTCGGCGAGCGGGCCGCGCGAGCCCGCCGTGGGCAGGGCCAGGTACGGGAAGGAGCGGCCGAACTCGCGGTCGTTGGCGTTGACGGCGTCGCCCAAGTCGTTCTTCCGGCCGACGAGTTCGCCCTGGACGACCTGGAGGGAGATGTCGAGGACGTCGTCGGCAAGGCGTCGCCCGTTGGGATAGCCCGCGTTGTCGCCGTCGAGGACGCCGAGGCGCTTCGGCGAGGCGGCGGGCTTGATGGAGGTGTTGAGCCGCAGGGCCTCCGCCGGCCGTACGCCCGGCGGCTGGTTGAGGCCCTTCACACCGGTCAGGAACACCGACACCAGGTCCTTGCGGGGCTCCTTCGGCGCCTTGATCTTGTAGATCGACTCGATCAGACGCGCCAGCTCCGGCTTGGTGACGTACGGCAGGAAGTCCCCGTCGTTCCAGGGCGCGGACGCGTTGAACTTGTCCTTGTCCTTCATGGGCACGACGACCTCGTTGACGAGCGGCGCCCCGAGCCGGGAGACCTGCGTCCACTTCCCGTCGGCGTTCTCGCGCTGCGTCGTCGACCAGATCCCGACGGTCGGCTGCTTCTCCGACTGGCGGATCGAGGCCGACGGCACCTGCAGGGCGACGGAGTTGACGTTGTACCCGGCGAGGGTGTCCCGCCCGACCTCCGACAGATCGCCCCCGTACAGCAGGTCGAACACCCGCAGGTCGAGGAAGAACGGATCGTCGGCCTGACCGGCGAACGCGGTGTGGTCGCCGGGCAGCTCGCGCACGGCCTGGTCGCGCAGTTCGCCGTAGTTCGGCATGGACGCCTTGCCCACGTGGCTCGGCGCGATCGGCAGATCGTCGGCGACCTTCTTCGTCGAGACGACCTTCTGGTCCTTCAGCCGCAACAGGTCGATGTCGTACGTCTGCGTCACGTTCAGGTCGGGGTCGTCGAGGGACGTGACGGGCCCGGTGTTGTAGAGGAAGGTGTCCCCGTTCTTCGTACGGGTGTCGAAGGTCCAGCGGTACAGCAGGTCGCCCTGCGCGTCGCCGTCGCGGTCGATGTGCACGTCGTACTGGGCGTCCTCGGGGAACGGGTAGAAGTTCGGGCCGCCCGCCGGCTCCTCGAACGGGATCCAGTTGGCGACGATCGTCGTGGTGTCGGGCTTGTCGGGGCTGACGAACGCGTACACGTCCGTGTTGTCGTACTGCGGCTGCCCCGAGATCAGCGGGGCCTCGCGGTGGCTGGAGGCGCGGGCCGCCTCCGGTACGAGCGTGCCGGTCCCGGCGGCTGCGAGCCCCCCGGCGGCCAGCACGCCGCACACGAGCCCGACGATTCCACGGGTGCTCCATGGCTTCGTGCGGCTCCTCGCGACTGCTGTCATCGCGTCCGTCCTCACTGTGGTGGTGGGTGGTCGTGCGTTCTCATGGGTCGGTACGGGTCGGTGCGACGGCCGCGCGCGTGGGCCGGGCGCGGTCCGTCTCCCCCGCCATTCGGCGCGGCCCCGCGCTCGGATTGGCATCAATCCCGCCGGAGGTCTCGCCCCCGCCCCCCACCGCGTCCAGAATTGGGCGCCCAGGGAGCGGGGAACGGCGGCGACGTGCGCCGAAGCTCCGGGGGAGAGGCCGAAAAAGGGGGACTCGGGTGGACGCTGACGCACTGCTGCCCCTGGTGGCCCGCGGCGACCAGAAGGCGTTCGAAGAGCTGTACGGACTGGTGTCCGGGCCCGTGTACGGCCTTGTCCGCAGAGTGCTGCGCGACCGCGCGCAGTCGGAGGAGGTGGTCCAGGAGGTGCTCCTCGAACTGTGGCGCACCGCCGCCCGGTACGACCCGGCGCGCGGCACCGCCCTGTCCTGGATCCTCACGCTCGCCCACCGCAGGGCCGTGGACCGGGTCCGCAGCGCGCGGGCCGCGAGCGACCGCGAGCAGCGCGTCGCCCAGCGCGCCGAGACACCCGCGTTCGACCAGGTCGCCGAGGAGGTCGAGGGCAGCCTGGAGCGCGAGTGGGTGCGCCGCTGCCTGGAGCGGCTCACGGACCTCCAGCACCAGGCCGTGACGCTCGCCTACTACGACGGCTACACCTACCGCGAGGTGGCCCGCCGCCTGTCCGTGCCCCTCGGCACCGTCAAGACCCGGATGCGGGACGGACTCCTGCGCCTTCGCGACTGTCTGGGCGCCGCCGCATGAGAGCTGCGGGCACCGGCCTGTTCGGCCGCATCCGGATGTACGTGGGCGGCCTGCGGATCGGCCGCACCGTGCACTCCCTCG
This sequence comes from Streptomyces flavofungini, assembly GCF_030388665.1. Classification (NCBI taxonomy): domain Bacteria; kingdom Bacillati; phylum Actinomycetota; class Actinomycetes; order Kitasatosporales; family Streptomycetaceae; genus Streptomyces; species Streptomyces flavofungini. The sequence continues at coordinate 7,482,381 of NZ_CP128846.1, forward strand.
CCGTGCCCTACGCCCTCGACGCCCTCGACCCGAGCGAGACCCGGCGCTTCGAGCGGCACCTGGAGGGGTGTCCGCGCTGCACCGACGAGGTGCGGGCGCTCGCCGCCGACACCGTGCGCCTGGCGCGTGCCGCCTCCGTCCCCGCGCCACCGGACCTGCGGGACCGGATCCTGACCGCCGTGCGCGCCACCGAACAGGAGGCTCCGGAGCCCGCGGTGGTGGTGGGGGAGCCCGGGGGCGCCCCGGCGCGCGGCCGTGCCCCCGTCCTCGTCGCGCTCGCCGCGTCCGCCGCCGTCCTCGCCCTCGTCGCCGTCGGCATCCTCACCTTCGCCCTCGGCCGCGCCGACGACCGGCTCGACGAGGAGCGGGCCGCCGCACGTGAGATCGCCCACGTCCTGGCCGCGCCCGACGCCCGCGCGGCCCGCACCCGGGACACCGAAGGGCGCGGCCTCGGCGTCGTCGCGTCCCGCGAGCAGGGGCAGGCCGTCGTCACGGCGTCCGGGCTCGGCAGGCCGCCCGCCGGCCGGGACCATCAACTGTGGGTGATGCGCGACGGGGCCGCGCCGCGCTCCCTGGGCCTTGTCGACGGCGAAACGCCGGTCGTCGCGGACGATCTGGACGGGGGCGCGAGCTCACTCGCTGTCACCGTCGAACCCGACGGCGGCTCGGTGCGGCCCACCACCGCACCGGTTGTCCAACTCACCCTGAAATCAGTTGGATTCGGAGAGTAATCGTCAACGTCCTTGCGGGGAAGGTGAATCCTGCGACCGGGATACACGAGTGTCATGGTGGGGCGATAGGGTTAACCTGCCCTGGGCCGGGTGCCCTCGTACGGGTGGGGAGTGACATGGAACAGATAACAGTGCGCAGTAGGGCGAGGGTCCCTGCGATCACTTGTGGGAGCGGCGCGAGCAGTTCGCGTCTCGACCGTCATCTCTCGGTGCTGGGCGGTCCCGCCGTCCCGCAGCGCGAGGCGGCCGAGGCGACGCTGCTGATGCGCGAGCTCACCTCGCGTGATGTCGCGCACGACCGCAGCGGTGGCAGGCGCGCACGGGTGCGCCGGGTGTCGCTGTTCGCTCCGCTGCGGCGGTTGCGGCGTTCGCTGTTCGGCAGCCACTAGTTTCTGGCGTGGGCGCCTTGGTCTCGGGCCGTGGCGTCCCGCCGTCCCCCTCTCGTTGCTTCTCTCCCGCCCACCCGCCCCCTCTGTCCTGTCGCTGCCTGCGCTGCCGCACGCTGCCCGTGGGCCGGGCCGCCCCCGATCGGCCTCCGGCCTCGTCCTCAAACGCCGGACGGGCTGGAATCCCTCGCCCTCGAACGCCGGGCGGGCCGAAACTTCTCGTCCTCTGGCGCCGGGCGGGTCGGAATCTCTCGTCCTCTGGCGCCGAGCGGGGCGACATCCCTGGTCCTTGAAGGCCGGGTGGGCTGGCGTCCCTCGTCATTCTCAAGTGCCGGGCGGGCCGCCCCTCACCCCCGGCGGACGGTCTCGAAATCCTTGCTCTCGGGCAGCGGGGGACGTGCGTCCTCGCGCTCGCCGCGCCGGTGCGTCTCAGCCCGTCCGGCGTTTGAGGACGAGGCGCGGAGCGCCGATTCGGGGGAGGACTGTCCCACCGGAAGGGGACACCTGCCCTCGGGGTCCAGGGGCGGAGCCCCGGTTTCGGGAAGGGGCGGGATCGGGGAGAGTCCCGCAGGGCGCAGCCACCTCAGTCCGCCTGCAGGTTCAGGTGCGGTAGGTCACCCCGGGACGCCACGCCCAGCTTGGGGTAGGCGTTGTAGAGGTGGTAGCCGACGGTGCGGGGGGACAGGAACAGCTGAGCCCCGATGTCGCGGTTGGACAGCCCCGTAGCGGCCAGCCGCACGACCTGGCGTTCCTGCGGCGTCAGCCGAGCCGCCGTCAGCTTCTCCGGACCCCGCGGAGCCCTGCTCTCGCCGGTGGCGCGCAGCTCGGCGCGGGCCCGCCCCGCCCACGGCACCGCCTCCAACTGCTCGAAGACGTCCAGAGCCGAACGCAGCGGACCCCGGGCCTCGCTTCTGCGGCCCGCACGGCGCAGCCACTGGCCGAAGAGGAACTGGGTGCGGGCCCGTTCGAAGGGACGCCCGTCGTCGGCGTGCAGCCGCAGGGCCTCCGCGTACGCCGCCTGCACGGCGTCGCCCCCGGCCCGGGCCGGATCCGCCTCGGCGAGCAGCCCCCGGCAGCGAGCCGCGATCGCACGGGCCCACGGAGCCCCCGTGTGCCCGGCCCACGCGGCGTACCGCTCCGCCAACTCCCGTACGCTGTCCGGCTCTCCGGCGCGGACGGCGGCCTCGACGTGGTCGGGGACGCAGTACAGCGCGACGGTCGTGTGGGACGCCGGGCCGGCCGCCAGGTCCTCGTAGCCGCGCAGCGCCGCCTCGTGGCGGCCGAGGCCCAGGTCGAGCAGGGGCCGGGCGGCGGCGCTCCAGACCCGGCCCGGCGGGGCCTGACGGGGGTCGATGAAGCTCGTGAGTTCCTTGACGCGGGACTCGTCGCCGCCGAGCGCCGCCAAGTAGGCGAGGACGCCGGTCAGCTGGGCGGCGTAGTGCCGCTGCCCGCTGTCCTCGGCGATCCGCACACCCTCGGCCGCCCCGGCGAGCGCGCACCCGTGCCGCCCGAGCAGCACCCGAGCCCGCGCCCGAAGCAGCAGCACCAGCGGCAGCGGCCCGACCGCCCCCTGCTCACGGCACTCGCGCTCCAGCTCGGCGGCAAGCTCGATGCCGCCCTCCAGATCGCCGAGCGGCGCGAACCAGGTGGCGATGGACGCCCGCTCGCGCAGGCCGAGGCCACCGGTGTCGCCGCGCAGGCGTGTGAACAGCTCCCGCAGCGGGGGCAGGGCCCGGCCCGGCTCGCCCGCCGCGAGCCGGGCGATGCCGTCGACGGCGGGCAGGTACGGCGGGGCGCCGGGCGGCGGCGCCAGGCCGAGGGCCGCCACCCGGTCGGTGATCTCGTCGATGGACGGGCGGTGCCCCGCCACCCAGGCCGCCGTCATCGCCTCGTACAGGAGCAGCGCCGCCGTGTCCGGAGCCCGCCCCGCGATCTCCGACGCCGTGCCGAGGAGCACCTTGTGGGCCGCGTCGAACTCCTCGCGCTCCCGGGCCACGCCCGCGCGGACCCGGGCGAGCCTGGCCAGGACGGCCGGGTCGGTGAGGTGCGGGGCGGCGTGCCGGGCCAGGTCGGCCGCGTGCGCGCTCTGGCCCGCGTCCGCTGCGGCCACGGCGGCGAGCGCGAGGCGCCGGGCCCGGGCGGCGCCGTCCGGGGTGAGACGCGCGGCCCGTTCGTGCGCCGCCGCCTCGGCCGCGTAGCCGCCCCGTGCGCGGGCGTGCCGCGCGGTCTCCTCCAGGGCGGCGGCGACGTACTCGTCCGGCGCCGTGGTGGCCGCCGCCAACTGCCAGGCGCGGCGGTCGGCGCCGCCCACACGCGGCAGGGCGTCCGCGAGCGCCCGGTGCGCGGCGACCCGGGCGGCGAGCGGGGCCGACTGGTAGGCGGCGGTACGGATCAGCGGGTGCCCGAACACGAGCCGCCCGCCGTCCAGGCGCACGAGCTGTCGGCGTTCGGCCGGTTCGAGATCGGCGACACCCGCCCCGAGCGTGCTCGCCGCGGCCGCGGTCGCCTCCAGATCGCCGGTGCCCTCCGCCGCCGCCACGAGGAGCAGCGTGCGCGTCGCCTCCGGCAGCGCGGTCACGCGGTCCACGAACGTCTGCTGCACGCGGGAGCCATGAGGGGGCGCCACCGCGTGCGCGGGCCCCGCGAGCACCCCGAGGTGCCCTTCCCGCTGGGCCGCGGGGAGTTCCCGCAGCGCGAGCGGGTTCCCGCGCGCCTCGCCCAGGATCTCGGCGCGTACGTACGGGGGCAGATCCCCCGCGTGCTCGGCGAGGAGGTCGGCGGCGGCCTCCTCGCCGATGCCGTCGACCCGCAGCTCCGGCAGTCCGGGAGCGGGGAACTGCGGTGCGTGCCCCTCGCGGGCCGCGAACAGCAGGACCACGCCCTCGACGGCCAGGCGCCGCCCGGCGAACAGCAGCGCCTCGGCGGAGGCGTGGTCAAGCCAGTGCGCGTCGTCCACCACGCACAACAGGGGCCGCTCGTCGGCGAGTTCGGCGAGGAGCGTCAGGACGGCGAGGCCGGTGAGGAAGCGGTCGGCCGCGCTCGTGGCGCCGTCGCCGTCCGTCGGCCCCGCCCCCGGTGCCGGCCCCAACGCCGTGCGCAGGGCCGTCGCCTGAGGTGCGGGCAGGGCGGAGATCCGGTCGGTGTGCCGGTGCAGGAGCAGGTGGAGGGCCGCGAAGGGGAGGTCGGTCTCGGTCTCCGCGGCCGTGGTGCGGAGCACCCTGAAGTCCTGGTCCGTGGCCATGGCCGCCGTCTCCGAGAGGAGGGCCGACTTGCCGATGCCCGCCTCGCCGCGCAGGACCAGGGCAGAGCTCTCGCCCTGCCGGGCCCGGGCGAGGAGGGCTGCCAGCTGGTCCAGTTCGGCGGTGCGACCTTGAAGCATGGTTCAAGTAATCCGCCGTAGGGGGTGGATATTCCCGGGGGCGAGGGGGCGAGGGGGCGAGGGGGCGAGGGGGCGAGGGGGCGAGGGGGCGAGGGGGCGAGGGGGCGAGGAGGCGAAGAGGCCGGGAGGCGGGAGGCCGCGAGCCGGGGAAGCCGGGGCGGGGCCGGGGCAAGGGAGCGTCCTCCGGCGGCCCGAGGGCCGCCCACCCCCTGGCCGCGCCCCGCCGCGTCCAGCAGGGCCCCGCTCTGCCCGGCCGCGCCCCGCCTCACTCCGCCACCGTGAGGATCACCTTCCCCCGCCCGTGCCCCGACTCCACCTCCCGCTGTGCCGCCGCGGCCTCCGCCAAGGGGAACGTCGCCCGGACGTGCACCCGCAGCAGGCCCTTGGCGTACAGGTCGGTGACCTCGGCCAGGCGCTGGGCGGTGCGGGTGCCGCGGATCAGGGGGAGGCCCAGGCGCTCGGCCTCCTCGTCGTCGACCATCGACATCACGCGGGAGCGGTCCTTGGCCACGGCGACCGAGGCGCGCAGCGCCTGTGCGCCCGCGCCGTCGAGCGCCGCGTCGACGCCGTCGGGCGCGATGGCACGCACCCGCTCCTCCAGACCGTCCCCGTACGTCACGGGAATCGCGCCGAGCGCCCGCAGGTGGTCGTGGTTGCGCGGGCTCGCCGTACCGATCACGGTGGTGGCGCCCCAGGCCTTGGCGAGCTGCACGGACAGCGTGCCGAGGCCGCCCGCCGCGCCGTTGATGAGGACCGTGTCTCCGGGGCCGACGCCGAGCGCGCTGAGCGCCATGTGGGCGCCCTGGGCGTTGCCGGGGAAGCCGCCGGCGACGGTGAAGTCCATGGCGTCCGGCTTGGCGACGAGGTGGTCGGCGCCCACGACGACGTACTCGGCGTACGCGCCGAGCAGCGTGAAGCCGAGGACGCCCTGGCCGGGCGCGAAGCCCGTGACGTCCGCGCCCAGCGCGTCCACCGTGCCCGCGAACTCGTTGCCGGGGACGATCGGGAACCCCACCCCCGGCGGCCGCATCACCCCCTGCCGGATGCCGATGTCGAAGGGCATCACGCCCGCCGCGCGGACCCGCACCCGCACCTGACCGGGCCCGGGTTCGGGCACGTCGAGCCGCACCGGGCGCAGCACGTCGGCCGCGCCGTACTCCCGCAGGGCCATCGCGTCCATCCTCATGACGCCACCTCCGTGTCCGTCGTGCCGGTGGTCAGGACGACCTTGCCGACCGTCGCGCGGCCCAGCAGCGCCGTGTGCGCGGCGGCCGCGTCCCGCAGCGGGAACGTGGTGACGGCCGGGACCAGGGTGCCGTCCGCCGCCGCGGCGAGCGCCCGCTCCTGGAGCCCGCGCAGCCCGTCGGGCAGCCGGAGGAGCCGCGGACCCAGCGCGTGCGTGACCGTCAGGACCTTGTCGTGCAGGTCCTTCGACGTGAACTCGGTCGGCGTGCCGGACGACCAGCCGTAGATCACGAACTGCCCGCCGTGTCCGAGGAGTTCCAGGGCCGTGCGGCCCGCCGCGCCGCCCACGCTGTCGAAGGCCACGCCCACCTCACGGTCGCCGAGCCCGTCACGGACCCGGTCCGCCCAGTCCGGCAGCGCGTAGTCGACGGCGAGGTCCGCGCCGAGCGCCCGGACCCGCGCCACCTTGTCGGGGCCGCCCGCCGCGGCCACGACGGTCGCGCCCGCGTTCTTCGCCGCCTGCACGAGGAGCGTGCCGACGCCGCCCGCCGCCGCGGTCACGAGGACCACGTCGTCCGGCGCGGGCGCGGCCACGGCCAGGACGCCGAGCGCCATCCGGCCGGTGCCGACCATGGCGATCGCGGCTTCGTACGACAGGGAGTCCGGCAGCGGGAACAGGGCCTCCGCCTCGCGTACCGCCAGTTCGGCGTAGCCCGCGTTGACCAGACCGAGATGGGTGACCACCCGGCGGCCCAGCCACTGATCGCCGACGCCCGCGCCGAGCCGGTCGACGACCCCGGCGACCTCACGGCCCGGGGTGAGCGGCGGCTCCGGCAGCGCGAAGGGCAGCTCGTCGCCCGCGCCGCGCTGCAGGGCGGTGTCGAGGAGGTGGACTCCGGCGGCCCGCACGGAGATCCGGACCTGGCCGGGTCCTGGCTCGGGGTCGGGCACCTCCTCGTAGCGGAGCTGCTCGGGGCCGCCGAAGGCGTGGATGCGGATGGCGTGCACGGGACGTCCTTCCGGGGTGGGAGGTGAGTGGGGCGGCTTGGGCCCGCATCCAGGAAGTTATGGGGGCGGTGCACGCGGTCGCCTCTGTCGGATGACTGGGGTCGGATGACTGGGGCCGGACGACTGGGGTCGGACGGCCGAGGCGACTGGGGGCGGTGCCCCTGCGCGGCCTGGAGCCGAGTGCCCCGGAGCGACCGGGCCCTGCGCACCCCAGTCGTCCGACAAAGGCGTGCGCACCCCAGTCGTCCGACAAAGGCGTGCGCACCCCAGTCGTCCGACAGAGGCGACGCCCCGCACCCCGTTCCTAGCGTCGGCCGCATGACTCAGCACACTCCCGAATCCGCCCGCACCCCGCCGCCGGACGGCGCCCCGCCCACGCGCTGGGCACCCGTGGCCGTGATGGCGCTGGCCATGCTCATGGTCACCCTGGAGATCAGCCTGACGGCGGTGACGCTGCCCGCGATGGGCGACGACCTGGGCGTCGGCTCCTCGTCCGCCCAGTGGGTCCTGCTCGCGTACACGCTGCCCACCGCCGCGCTCGCGATCCCCGCGGGACGCTGGAGCGACCGCGTGGACCTGCGCGCCCTGTTCCTGTTCGCCGTGCCCGCGATCGGCCTGACCAGCGTCCTCGCGGCCGCCGCGCCCAACCTGCCGGTGCTCCTTGCGGCCCGCGTCCTCCAGGGCGTCGCGGGCGCCCTCGTCGGGGCGCTCTACCTGCCGGTGGTCGCCGCGAGCGTGCGGCCCGAACAGCGGGGCCGGGCCATGGGGTTCGTGGCCACGGTCATGCCGATCGGCTCGATGGGCGGCTCGTCCCTCGGCGGGGCGGTCGTCGACGCCTACGGCTGGCGGCCGGTGTTCCTCCTGAAGATCCCCGTGCTGCTCGGCGTGTGGTGGCTGGGGGCGCGCCTCATCCCGCGCACGGACAAGGGCCTCGCGGCGCCCGGCCGTTCGCTGGTCGGGGACGGCGTGCTGCTCGGCGCCGCCGTGACCGCGCTGCTGCTCGCCTTCGGCCGGATCGAGGCGGACGCGCCCGTCACCGCGACGCTGTTCGCCCTGGCCGCCGTCGCGGGCGCCGTGGCCTGGTCGCGGCTCGGCACCGCCCGCCCGGTCCTCGACCTGCTGCGCCGCCGGGAGGTGGGTCTGCCGGTCCTCTCCCTCTTCCTCAGCGGCACGTTCGTGGGGCTCTCCTACTTCCTGCTGCCGTACTACGTCGCCGACGTCCTGGGCGCCGGGGCCTCCCTGACCGGCGTGGCGATGGTCTTCTTCATCGGCGCGGTCGCGCTGACGGCACCGCTCGGCGGGACGCTCGCCGACCGGCTGCCGCCGCGGCTCGTGGGGGTGGTCGGGGCCGGGCTGTGCGGCGCGGGCGTCCTCAGCACGGCGACCCTCGGGCCGGACGCGGGCCTGTGGGACATCGGCTGGCGCCTCGCCCTCGCGGGCGCCGGGCAGGCCCTGTTCGGCACGCCGGTGAACGCCGGGATCCTCGGCGCGACCCCCGCGCACCTCGTCGGCACGGCGGGCGGCGTCGGCAACACGTCCCGCACGCTGGCCTTCGCGGTGGGTCCGGCGGTCGCCGCGCTCGCGTACGGCGTCGGCGGCGGTGGGGAGTCCGGATTCCACGTGGGGGTCGTCGTCCTCGCAGTGCTCCAGGGGCTGAGCCTGGCGGCGCTGTTGCCGGGGGCCGGGAAGGGGCGCGCGGCCCGCGCGTGACGGCGAGCGGGCACGGGGGCGGCCGAGCGGGCACGGCAGGCGCGGCGAGCACGGCCGCCACCGCCCGGACCGAAGCCCTCCCCACCCCTCACAGGAGCGCGAACTGCCCCTCAGGACCCTCCTCATGGTGGTCGAGGACCGAGGCGGGCCGCCGCGCCCACCCGGGCACCGGCAGCACCCCGGCCGCCCGCAGGTCCCCGGCCGTGATCCGCCCCGCGTCGCCGATGTCGAACGGTTCCTCCGCCGCGAGCAGCGCGAGCACCGTGACCAGTTCCAGGAGCCGGGACGTCCACTCCTGGGGCCAGGTGGTGGGGCGGACGGCCTCCAGGGAGCCCGGTTCCGCGTCGGCCGTGCGCCGCTCGAACCACAGCTCCAGAACCCGCACCCCGCTCACCCGGAAGTCCCAGGCGGCCGCGGGCACGGGGGAGATGACGCCGCTCTCGCCGACCAGGAGGGCTTCCTCGTCCGGGGCGTAGGCGAGGGTGCGGGGGCGCGCGGGCAGCGGTGAGCGGACGTAGGGGCGCCGGCCGCCCGGCAGCTTGGGGCGTTCGCCGCCCGCGCCCCGCAGGTGCAGCCACAGCAGCCGCCGCCCCGCCGCGACGCCCCGCTCCCACACCCGGGCGTCGGAGGTCAGCGGCACCGCGCAGCCCGACGCCGAGGCCCGGGCGGCCGCCAGCGTCCACGCGAGGACGTCCGGGGCGCCGACCTCGGTCCGGTACACGTGCGTGAGATGGCGCGTCAGGCCCGGCGCGAGGTTGGGTTCGACGCCGCCGGGGCGCCGGAACAGAGGGCGGACGCGGCCGGGGCGGCCCGCGGGGGAGCGCCCGTCGGGCAGCACGGTGGACGCGAGGACCGCCGGGCCCGCGCCGTCGGCCACGTACCCCTGCTCGGTGAGGAAGAGCTGCCCGTCGCCGCGGACGCGCCACAGTTCGGGCCTGGCCACGTCGATGAGGCGGTGGTCGGGGATCAGCCACTGCTCGTCGAAGGGGCCGTGCAGGACGGGGACGGGCTCGGGGCAGGGCCCGGTCTCGCGGGCCAGGCGGACCGTGCCGCCGCCGAAACCGGGCAGTTGGGCGACGGCGGTGTGCAGGGTCCGGGCCCGGGTGGGCCGCAGCAGCGCCTCACGGTCGGCGGGGTCGGCGCGGACGAAGGCGTTCCAACGGGCCTTCAGGGACGCGGCGTCCGGCGCCATCGGCCACCCGCGCCCGGCCCTGAGCGGCGCGACGGACCACGGCAGGAGATCCGCGAGCAGCGGCGCTTCGTCGTGCGTCACGCCCGGCATCGTACGACGGCCCCGGCGGCGGCCATCAGGTCGCGTCCAGCGTGACCGTGAACGAGAACCGGTCCCCCCGATAGTGGATCCGCGCCACGTCCAGAGCCCGCCCCTGGTCGTCGTACGTGATGCCCGTGTAGTGCAGGATCGGGCTGAGCAGCGGCACTTGGAGGAGGCGGGCCGTCTCGGGGTCGGCGAGGGTGGCCTCCACGGTGTCGGTGATGCGGGAGATCGCCACGCCCACCACATCCCGCAGGACCTTCGTCATCGGCCACCGCTCCAGGTCCGCGGGGTCGACGCGGTCGGCGAGGTCGGGGCGGATGTGGTTGCGGGCGTGGTTGGTGGGCTCGCCGGTCTTGGTGTCGCTGCGCAGGCGGTGGTACGTGGCGACGTGCTGCACGTCCGGGAAGTACTGGGCGAGTTCGGCGGGCACCGGCTCCTGCCCGTGGGACAGGAGCTCGGTGTCCATGCCGGACTGCTGGGCCACGATCGCGTCCACCGAGCCGAGGAGCCGCACCGGCGAACCGCGCTGCACCCCGGGCTCGATGAACGTGCCGCGCCGCCGGTGCCTGCTGATCAGGCCCTCGTCCTCCAGCTCCTTGAGCGCCTGCCGCATGGTGAGCACGCTGACGCCGTAGTGCCCCGCCAGCTGTTCCTCGGTGGGCAGGCGCAGCGGGGCGTCGGGCGCCCGGCCGAGTATCGAGGCGCGCAGCGACTGCGACACCTGATACCAGAGCGGCAGCTTTCGGTTCAGGACGATCGAGTCCGGGGCGAAAGCGGTCACGTGGAACTCCGTACTCCGGTGGCGACGCGGGCAGCGGCCTGAAGTGATGCCACTACGGCCGGAAATGACGCTCCAGACCCTGCCACACGTCGTCGTAGCCGCGCTGCAGGTGTCCGGCCTTCGCCGCCTGCTCGGTGGCGGTGACCGGCCAGCGGGTCTCGAACATGAAGGCCAGGCCGTCGTCGATGCGCTGCGGCTTCAGCTCGGCCGCGCTGGCCTTCTCGAAGGTCTCCCGGTCGGGGCCGTGCGCCGACATCATGTTGTGCAGTGAGCCGCCGCCCGGCACGAACCCCCCCTCCCCGGCGGTCTTCGCGTCGTACGCGCCCTCGATCAGGCCCATGTACTCGCTCATCACGTTCCGGTGGAAGTACGGCGGCCGGAAGGTGTCCTCGCCGACCAGCCAGCGCGGCGCGAAGACGACGAAGTCGACGCCCGCGAGGCCCGGGGTGTCCGAGGGGGAGGTGAGCACCGTGAAGATGGACGGGTCCGGGTGGTCGTACGAGATGGTGCCGATGACGTTGAAGCGGTGCAGGTCGTACACGTACGGGACGTGGTTGCCGTGCCAGGCGACGACGTCGAGGGGGGAGTGGTCGTAGGTCGCCGACCAGAGGTTGCCGCAGAACTTGTTGACCACCTCGACCGGGCCCGCCGTGTCCGAGTCGTCCTCGTACGCCGCGACCGGGGCCTTGAAGTCCCGGGCGTTCGCGAGGCCGTTGGCGCCGATCGGGCCGAGGTCGGGGAGCTGGAAGACCGCGCCGTAGTTCTCGCAGACGTAGCCGCGGGCGCTCTCGTCGAGCAGCTCCACGCGGAAGCGGACGCCGCGCGGGATCAGGGCGATATGGCCGGGCTCGGCGCGCAGCAGGCCGAACTCGGTGCGCAGGAGCAGGCCACCGTGCTCGGGGACGATCAGGAGCTCGCCGTCGGCGTCGCTGAACACCCGGTCCATGGAGGAGTTGGCGTGGTACAGGTGCACCGCCATGCCCGTGCGCTGCGTCGCGTCGCCGTTGCCGCCGAGGGTCCACAGGCCCGCGAGCCAGTCCGTGCCGGGCGCGGGCTCCGGCAGCGGGTTCCAGCGCAGCCGGTTGGGGTCGGGGACGGACTCGGTGAAGGGGGCCGTGCGGATCGCGCCGTTGTCGACGCGGGTGAACGCCGGGTGCGCGGCCGAGGGGCGGATGCGGTACAGCCAGGAGCGGCGGTTGTGGGCGCGCGGCTCGGTGAACGCGGTGCCGCTGAGCTGCTCCGCGTACAGCCCGAGGGGGGCGCGCTGGGGCGAGTTGCGGCCGTGCGGCAGGGCGCCGGGAACGGCTTCCGAGCTGTGTTCGTTGCCGAAGCCGCTGAGGTAGCCCAGCTTCTCGGCCGTCTTGCGTGCGTGGTCCCTCGGGTCGTCCCCGGTCATCACAGCTCCCTCGGCTTTCCGGCCGGTGATCCCGACCTGATTCCTATGGAACACCGTAGGATTCACGATTTCCCGGCGCAAGAGGATCCATGAAACGTGAACAGTGCTCTACTCTCCCGGGATGCAGGACCGCAGCGCCTCCGAGCCCTCGCCCGCACCCGCCTCCGCCGAGCCCGCACCAGCCCCCGGGCCCCCGCCCGCACCCGCCCCCGGGCCCCCGCCCGCCCCCACCGCCCTGCGCCGCGCCCCCGTCCAGCGCCGCAGCGCCGAGCGCCTCACCCGCATCCTCGACGCCTGCGCGGACCTCCTCGACGAGATCGGCTACGAGAACCTGACCACCCGGTCCGTCGCCGAGCGCGCGGGCGTGCCGATCGGCTCCGTCTACCGCTTCTTCGGCAACAAACGGGCTCTCGTCGACGCCCTGGCCCACCGCAACCTGGAGCGCTACGCCGAGCGGGTCACCCGGCGCCTGGTGCCGGTCGCGCCGGGCGACTGGCGCGCCGCCCTCGACGCGCTCCTCGACGAGTACCTCGCCATGAAGCGCACCGCCCCCGGCTTCTCCCTCGTCGACTTCGGCACCCAGATCCCCGTCGGCGACCCCGGTGCCGCCCCCAACCACCGCGTCGCCGACCACCTCGCCGCACTGCTCTCCGCCTACATCGGGCGCGCCCCCGACCCCGCCCTGCGCCGCGCCTTCCTGGTCGCCGTCGAGACCGCCGACGCGCTGTTCCGCCTCGCCTTCCGGGTGGACCCGGGCGGGGACGAGGCGATCGTGGGGGAGGCGCGGGCGCTCCTTCGGGCCTATTTGGCGGGGGTGTTGGACTGATCCGGGCGGAGGAGGGCAGGGGCGGGCCGGGTGGAGGACGGGGTCGGGCCGGGCGGAGGGCGGGGGCGAGTCGGGCGGAGCGTGGGGCCGAGCCGGGTGAGGGGCGGGCGTGATCCTGTGCGGGCGCCGGGCCCGGCCGGACCCTCGCCAGCGTGCATACCGGTCGGTATGCTCGACTCGCCCGTGCGCCGAAGCCCCGCGGCCGCCGACGCGGCCGTCCTGGAGGACCCATGCCCCGCACCGCCCTGCGCGTCTGCCCCCTCTGCGAAGCCACCTGCGGCCTCACCCTCACCGTCGAGGGAACCGGCGTGACCGCCGCGCGCGGGGACAAGGACGACGTGTTCAGCCGCGGCTTCATCTGCCCGAAGGGCGCCTCGTTCGGTGCGGCCGACAGCGATCCGGACCGGCTGCGGCGACCCCTTCTGCGCCGCGACGGGCGCCTTGAGGAGGCCAGTTGGGAGGAGGCCTTCGACGCCGTCGCCGCCGGCATCCGGCCTCTGGTCGAGCGGTACGGGCCGCACGCGGTCGGCGTCGTCCTCGGCAACCCGAACGTGCACACCGTGGCCGGCGCCCTCTACCCGCCGTTGCTCCTCGCGGGCCTCGGCACCCGCAGCCTGTTCACGGCCAGCACCCTCGACCAGATGCCCAAGCACGTCTCCAGCGGACTGCTCTTCGGCGACGCCCTCGCCATCCCCGTGCCGGACCTGGACCGCACGGACCACCTCCTGATGCTCGGCGCCAACCCGCTGGATTCCAACGGCAGCCTGTGCACCGCGCCCGACTTCCCCGGCAGGCTCAAGGCGCTGCGCGCCCGGGGCGGCAGCCTCACCGTCGTCGACCCGCGCCGCACCCGCACCGCGAAGCTGGCCGACCGGCACGTGGCGATCCGGCCCGGCACGGACGCGCTGCTGCTCGCCGCGGTGGCACAGGTCCTGTTCGCGGACGGCCTGGTCACGCTGGGGGCGCTCGCAGAGCAGGTGGAGGGGGTCGAGCAAGTCGCCGACGCCGTACGGGACTTCACTCCCGAAGCCGTCGCCGACGCCTGTGACGTGCCCGCCGCCACCATCCGGGAGCTCGCCCGTGAGCTCGCTGCCGCGCCCACGGCCGCCGTCTACGGTCGCGTCGGCGCGAGCACCGTCGCCCTCGGCACCCTCACCTGCTGGCTCGTCGACGTCCTGAACGTCCTCACCGGCAACCTCGACCGGCCCGGCGGCGCCATGTTCCCCCTCTCCGCCACGGACCGGGCCCCGCGCCCTGCCGGACCCGGCAAAGGCTTCGCGCTCGGCCGCTGGCGCAGCCGCGCCGACGGGCACCCGGAGGCGAAGGGGGAGCTGCCGATCGCCGCGCTCGCGGCGGAGATCGACACGCCTGTGCGCGGGGGCGGGGCGGGGCGCGACTCGGTGGACGGCGGCCCGGACGGCGGCCCCGTGGGCAGTGCCCCGGGCCGGGTCCCTGCGGACGGCGGCCTGGGAGAGAGTCCCCTCCGCGCCCTCATCTCCATCGCCGCCAACCCCGTCCTCTCCGCCCCCGACGGCGACCGCCTCGACAAGGCCCTGGAGTCACTGGACTTCATGGTCAGCGTCGACCCGTACCTGAACGAGACCTCACGCCACGCGCACGTCGTCCTGCCGCCGCCCCCGCCCTCGCAGAGCCCCCACTTCGACTTCGCCCTCAACGCGCTCGCCGTGCGCAACCAGGTCCGCTACAACCGCGCCGCCGTCCCTCTGGAGGCGGGCCGGATGGCGGAGACCGAGATCCTGGCCCGGCTCGTGCTCGCGGTCAGCGATGGGGGTCCCCCCTGCTCGAGCGAAGCCGAGAGCTTGGGGGAGCACGGCGCCGACCCGGCAGCCGTCGACGCCCTCGCCATCGACCGCGCCCTCCGCAAGGCCGTCGCCGACCCGCACGCGCCCGTGCACGGCCAGGACCCCGGGGAACTGGCCGACCGGCTCACGGGCGAGAGCGGACCCGAGCGCCGCCTGGACCTGATGCTGCGCCTCGGCCCGTACGGCGACGGCTTCGGCGCCGACCCGGAAGGCCTCGGCCTCCAACGCCTCCTCGACCACCCGCACGGCATCGACCTCGGCCCCCTCCGACCCCGGGTCCCCCAGGTCCTGAAGACCCGCAGCGGCCGCGTCGAGCTGTTTCCGGGGCCGATCGCCGAGGACCTGCCACGCCTGGCCCGCGCCCTGGCCGCCTCCCGCACGCCGGGCGGGGCTCCCGCCGGACTCGTCCTGGTCGGCCGCCGTCATCTGCGCTCCAACAACAGCTGGATGCACAACGTCCCCGCCCTCGTCGGCGGCACCAACCGCTGCACCCTGCACGTCCACCCCGACGACGCGGGCCGCCTCGGCCTCGTCGACGGCGGGCGGGCCCGCGTCACCGCCGCAGGCGGCGAGATCGCCGTGCCCGTCGAGGTCACCGACGCCGTCCGCCCCGGCGTCGTGAGCCTGCCGCACGGCTGGGGCCACGACCGGCCTGGCACCCGCCTGAGCGTGGCCGCGGCCGACCCCGGGGCCAACGTCAACCAGCTCCTGGACGGCACCCTCCTCGACCCGCTCTCCGGCACCGCCGTCCTGAACGGCTTCCAGGTCACCGTCGCCCCGCTGCCCCGAGCAGAAACCCGCTGACCTGGAGTTTTGCGCTTATTGCTCGCAAGTCAACATCTTGTTAACGCTTGAGAGCGGGTCCTACGGTCATCCGAACCGCCAGACCTGGTGGTAGTTCGATGGTGAACGATAGGTAGCCCCCATGCTGACCATCCTCGGATTCGTCATGATCGCCACCTTCCTGGTGCTGATCATGATGAAGAAGATGTCGCCGATCGCGGCACTGGTGCTCATCCCCGCGCTGTTCTGCGTCTTCGTAGGAAAGGGCGCCCATCTCGGGGACTACGTCCTCGAAGGCGTGGGCAACCTGGCCCCCACGGCCGCGATGCTCATGTTCGCCATCGTGTACTTCGGCGTCATGATCGACGTGGGCCTGTTCGACCCGATCGTCCGCGGCATCCTGCGCTTCTGCAAGGCGGACCCGATGCGGATCGTGGTCGGCACCGCGGTGCTCGCCGCGATCGTCTCCCTCGACGGCGACGGCTCCACCACCTTCATGATCACGGTCTCGGCGATGTACCCGCTGTACAAGCGCCTGAAGATGAGCCTCGTGGTGATGACCGGCGTCGCCGCCACCGCCAATGGCGTGATGAACACGCTGCCCTGGGGCGGTCCCACGGCCCGCGCCGCCACCGCCCTGAAAGTCGACGCCGCCGACATCTTCGTCCCCATGATCCCGGCGCTCGCCTGCGGACTCGTCGCCGTCTTCATCCTGTCGTACGTCCTCGGACTGCGGGAGCGCAGGCGGCTCGGGGTGCTCTCGCTCGACGAGGTCCTGGAGAGCGAGACGCGGGCGGGTGAGCCGGTGCTCGTCGGGGCGGACGGCGAGGCGGGCGCCGGGCGCGTCAGCTTCACCAAGAGCGGTGCGGCCGGGGGCGGCCCCGCCAGGGGCGGTCCAGCGGGGGGTGGCCTCGCCGGCGGCAACTCCGCCTCCGTGGCCGCGGGTTCGGATTCGGGTTCGGCTTCGGTTTCCGGTGCCGCCGATGACGACGCCGATGACGACGACGGCTTCCAGGGGCTCGACCCCCACCGCCCCACCCTGCGCCCCAAGCTCTACTGGTTCAACGCCGCCCTGACGGTCCTGCTCCTCACCGCCATGATCATGGAGTGGCTGCCGATCCCCGTCCTGTTCCTGCTCGGCGCGGCCCTCGCCCTCACCGTCAACTTCCCGCACATGCCCGACCAGAAGGCCCGCATCGCCGCCCACGCCGAGAACGTGCTCAACGTCACCGGCATGGTCTTCGCCGCCGCCGTCTTCACCGGCGTCCTCACCGGCACCGGCATGGTCGACCACATGGCCGACTGGCTCGTCTCCACCATCCCCGACGGCATGGGCGGCCAGATGGGCCTGGTCACCGGCCTGTTGTCGATCCCGCTCACCTACTTCATGTCCAACGACGGCTTCTACTTCGGCGTCCTCCCCGTCCTCGCAGAGGCGGGCCAGGCGCACGGCGTCTCCAACCTGGAGATCGCCCGCGCCTCCATCGCGGGCCAGGCCCTGCACATGTCGAGCCCGCTGGTGCCCGCCGTGTACGTCCTCGTGGGCATGGCGAAGGTCGAGTTCGGCGACCACACCCGGTTCACCGTCAAGTGGGCCGTGCTGACCTCGCTGGTGGTGCTCGGCGCCGGAATCCTCTTCGGCATCATCTGATGCGGCGTGGACGCCGCGGCGGGCCCCGGCCGTCCGGCCGGGGCTGGCTGCTGCGCCTCGTCATCGCCTTCAGCTTCGCGCAGGGGGCGGTGTCGATGGCGCGGCCCGCCGTCTCCTACCGGGCCCTCTCGCTGGGCGCCGACGAACGCGCCATCGGCGTCATCGCGGGCGTCTACGCGCTGCTCCCGCTCTTCGCCGCCGTGCCCCTCGGCCGCCGCACCGACCACGGGCGCTGCGCGCCGCTCCTTCCCGTCGGCGTCGCCCTGATCGCGGGCGGGTGCGCGCTCAGCGGTACGGCCTCCTCCCTCGCCGCGCTCGCCGCGTGGAGCGGGGTCATGGGGCTCGGCCACCTCTGCTTCGTCATCGGCGCCCAGTCGATCGTGGCCCGCCAGTCGGCTCCCGCCGAACAGGACCGGAACTTCGGCCACTTCACGATCGGCGCCTCCCTCGGCCAGCTCGTCGGCCCCGTCGCCGCGGGGGCCCTCATCGGGCCGGACATGGACCGCACGAGCGCCCTCGCCCTCGTGGTGTCGGCCGGGGTCGGGGCGGCGGCGGTCGGCGCGCTGTGGCGGATCGAGTACGGGGGTGGGGCGGCCGGGGCGTCGGCGCGCGGGGGGTGCGGGGCGCCCGGGGCGAACGGTTCGCGTGGGCGGGAGGCCGCGGGGCGGTCCGGCAAGGTGCCCGTGCTGGGGATTCTGCGGGCCCGTGGGGTGCCCGCGGGGATCTTCATCAGCCTCGCCGTGCTGTCCGCGACGGACATCCTCACCGCGTACCTGCCAGTCGTCGGCGAGCACCGGGGGATCGCCCCCGCGACCGTGGGGATCCTGCTCAGTCTGCGGGCGGGCGCCACGATCGCCTGCCGCCTGGTGCTGACACCGCTCCTGCGGGTCCTCGGCCGGCGGGCCCTCATCACCGGCACCTGCCTGCTCGGCGCGGTGCTGTGCGCCGGGGTCGCCGTGCCCCTGCCCGTGTGGGCGCTCGCCGTCATGCTCGCCCTGCTCGGCTTCTGCCTCGGGGTCGGTCAGCCCCTGTCGATGACGACCGTCGTCCAGGCCGCGCCCGCGGCGGCCCGGTCCACCGCGTTGGCCCTGCGGCTCACCGGGAATCGGCTCGGGCAGGTGGCCGCGCCCGCCGGGGCCGGGGCGGTCGCCGGGGTGGCGGGGGTGGGGGCGCCCTTCGTCATGCTGGGGGTGCTGTTGCTGGGGGCGGCGGCGCTGGGGCCGCGCCGGGCTTCTGGGCGTGGGGCCGGGGAGCCTGGGCCTCGGGTCGGTCCCGGGGCGGCCCCGGCCGGGGTTCCGGGGCCGGACCGTCGGTCCCCCTGAGAGGGGGTGCCGCCGGTCGCGCTGCGCGCTCGTCCTCGATCGCCGGACGGCTCTCTCCCGCCCGCCCCGCTCCGCGACCTCAGCGCCCGCCGGGGAGTCGCGCACCCGCCCGTCCTCGTACCCCCGGCGCCACCGTCGGCCCCGTGGACGGCGAAAGCCTTCTCGGGGAGTTCCTTCGGGCCCGGCGGGAGCGGGTGGGGCCCGCCGACGTGGGGATGCCGGGGCAGCCCTCACGGAGGGGCCTGGCGGCGGAAAACTAACGGCGCTAGTTTGGGTGGCGCACGTCAGCCGCAGGTCACGTTGGGGAGGAATCGGATGAAGGCCCACGACGGGATGTACATCGGGGGCGCCTGGCGCCCCGCCGCGACTGAGGCCACGATCCCGGTCGTGAACCCGGCCGACGAACAGGTCATCGCCCACGTCCCCGCGGGCACCGAGGCGGACGTCGACGCCGCCGTCCGCGCGGCCCGCGCCGCCCTGCCCGCCTGGTCGGCCACCCCGCCCCGGGAGCGCGCGGCGCTGATCGGCGCGATCCGCGACGGCCTGGCCGCCCGCCAGGGCGAGATCGCCGAGACGGTCACCGCCGAACTCGGCGCCCCCTTGCGCTTCTCGGAGTCCGTGCACGCCGCCGTCCCCGTCCTGGTCGCGGGCTCCTACGCGGACCTCGCGGCCACGTACGCCTTCGAGGAGAAGGTCGGCAACTCCACGGTGTACGCCGAGCCCGTCGGCGTCGTCGGCGCGATCACGCCCTGGAACTACCCGTTGCACCAGATCGTCGCCAAGGTCGCCCCCGCCCTCGCCGCGGGCTGCACGGTGGTGCTCAAGCCCGCCGAGGACACCCCGCTGACGGCGCGGCTCTTCGCCGGGATCGTCCACGAGGCGGGGCTGCCCGCGGGCGTGTTCAACCTGGTCACCGGCCTCGGCCCGGTCGCGGGCCAGGCGCTCGCCGAGCACGACGGCGTCGACCTGGTCTCCTTCACGGGGTCCACGGCCGTCGGCAAGCGCATCGGCGCCCTCGCGGGCGCCGCCGTCAAGCGCGTCGCCCTCGAACTCGGCGGCAAGTCCGCCAACGTCATCCTGCCGAGCGCCGACCTCGCGAAGGCCGTGAACGTCGGCGTCGCCAACGTCATGGCCAACTCCGGCCAGACGTGCAGCGCCTGGACCCGCATGCTGGTGCACACCTCCCGGTACGACGAGGCGGTGGAGCTCGCCGGCGCCGCCGCCGCGAAGTACGGCGACCGCATCGGCCCGGTCGTCAGCGAGAAGCAGCGCGCCCGCGTGCGCGGCTACATCGAGCAGGGCGTCAAGGAAGGCGCCCGCCTGGTCACGGGCGGCCCCGACGCCCCGCGCGAGCAGGGCTACTACGTCCGCCCGACGGTCTTCGCCGACGTCACGCCGGAGATGACGATCGCCCAGGAGGAGATCTTCGGCCCCGTCGTCTCGCTCCTGCGGTACGAGGACGAGGCGGAGGCCGAGGCCATCGCCAACGGCACGGTGTACGGGCTCGCGGGCGCGGTGTGGGCCGGTGACGACGCCGAGGCCGTGGCCTTCGCCCGCCGACTGCACACCGGGCAGGTCGACATCAACGGCGGCAGCTTCAACCCGCTGGCTCCGTTCGGCGGTTACAAGGAGTCGGGCGTCGGCCGCGAACTCGGCGCCCACGGCCTCACCGAGTACCTCCAGACCAAGTCGCTCCAGTTCTGACCGTCGTCAGCCCCCTCGTTCCCCGCCGCTAGGAGTACGCCATCGTGGTCCGCGTCCGCGCCGCCGTCCTGCCCGCCGTCGGCTCCCCCCTGGAGATCGCCGAGGTCGACCTGCCCGAACCGGGGCCCGGCCAGGTGCGGGTGCGCCTCGCCGCCGCCGGGGTGTGCCACTCCGACCTGTCCCTGTCCGACGGCACGATGCGGGTGCCCGTGCCCGCGGTGCTCGGGCACGAGGGCGCGGGCACCGTGGTGTCCGTGGGCGAGGGCGTCACGCATGTCGCCCCGGGCGACGGCGTCGTCCTGAACTGGGCGCCCGCGTGCGGCAGTTGCCACGCCTGCCACCTGGGCGAGGTGTGGCTGTGCGGTAACGCGCTCACCGGCGCGGGCGAGGTGTACGCGCGCCGCTCCGACGGCACCGACCTGCACCCCGGCCTGAACGTCGCCGCGTTCGCCGAGGAGACCGTGGTCGCCGCCGCCTGCGTGCTTCCGGCGCCCGCCGGCGTCCCGCTCACCGACGCTGCCCTGCTCGGCTGCGCCGTCCTGACCGGGTACGGCGCCGTGCACCACGCGGCCCGTGTCCAGGAGGGCGAGACGGTCGCCGTCTTCGGGGCGGGCGGTGTGGGCCTCGCCGCGCTCCAGGCGGCCCGGATCGCCGGGGCCGCGCGGATCGTGGCGGTCGACGTCTCCCCGGCGAAGGAGGACCTCGCGCGGGCCGCGGGCGCCACCGAGTACGTCGTCGCCTCCGACGCCACCGCCCGCGCCGTCCGCGCACTGACCGGCGGCCACGGCGTCGACGTGGCGGTGGAGTGCGTGGGGCGCGCCGTCACGATCCGCACCGCCTGGGAGTCGACGCGGCGCGGCGGCCGGACCACGGTCGTCGGCATCGGCGGCAAGGAGCAGCAGGTCACCTTCAACGCCCTGGAGCTCTTCCACTGGGGCCGCACCCTGTCCGGCTGCGTCTACGGCAACTCCGACCCGGCCGTCGACCTGCCCGTCCTCGCCGAGCACGTCCGCGCGGGCCGCCTGGACCTCGGCGCCCTCGTGACCGACCGCATCGGCCTCGACGGCATCCCGGCGGCGTTCGCGAACATGGTGGCGGGCAAGGGCGGCCGGGCTCTGGTGGTGTTCTAGGGCCCGTCCCGCGAAGATCCGCCGGACAGGCCCGGGCCGGGGCAGGGTCGGGCGCGCTCAGGCCGGCCGCGCCGCCGCCATGCGCGCGTACTGCACCTCCAGGCCGTCGAGCAGCGCCCGCAGGCCCGCCTCGAAGGCCCGCTCGTCCACCAGCTCCTGGTGCTCCGCCAGCAGGTGGGCCTGGCCGAGGTGCGGATAGTCGGCGGGGTCGTACGCCGTCTCGTCGTCGACGAAGCCGCCCGCGAAGGAGCCGAGGGCGGAGCCCATGATGAAGTACCGCATGAGCGCGCCGATCGAGGTGGCCTGGGCCGGTGGCCAGCCCGCGTCGACCATCGCGCCGAACATCGCGTCGGCGAGCCGCAGTCCGGCGGGCCGCCGCCCGGGGCCGCGGGCCAGGACCGGGACGATGTTCGGGTGCAGGGTGAGGGCCGCGCGGTAGGAGACGGCCCAGTCGTGCAGCGCGGAGCGCCAGTCCCGGCCGTCCTCGAACATCGACAGGTCGACCTGCGCGCTCACCGAGTCCGCGACCGCCTCCAGGATCTGGTCCTTGGTGCGGAAGTGGTTGTAGAGCGAGGGCCCGCTCACGCCGAGCTCGGCCGCGAGGCGGCGGGTGGAGAGCGCCGCGAGGCCCTCGGCGTCGACGAGGCCGCGGGCCGCGTCGACGATGCGATCTCGGCTGAGGAGGGGCTTGCGCGGTCGGGCCATGCGGCACATAGTAGGGCTGCCCGCAGAAACTAGCACTGCTAATTTCGGGCCTCGGGGACGATCCGGGAGTGCTGGAGCCGAGCGTGAGGTGGCCGCGATGAATCTGGAGCTCAAGCCCGAGCAGGACGCCGCCCGGCGGCTCGCCCGGGACTTCGTCGAGCGCGAGATCACCCCGCACGTGACCGCGTGGGACCGGGCCGAGAGCGTCGACAAGTCGATCGTGCGGCGGCTCGGCGAGGTCGGCTTCCTGGGGCTGACCATCGACGAGGAGTACGGCGGCTCCGGCGGCGACCACCTGGCGTACTGCCTGGTGACGGAGGAGTTGGGGCGCGGCGACTCCTCGGTGCGCGGGATCGTGTCGGTCTCGCTCGGCCTGGTGGCGAAGTCCGTCGCGGCCTGGGGCAGCGAGGAGCAGAAGCGGCGCTGGCTGCCGGGGCTCACGTCCGGCGCCCACGTCGGGTGCTTCGGCCTGACCGAGCCCGGCACCGGTTCGGACGCGGGAAATCTGGCCACCCGGGCGGTCCGCGACGGGGACGCGTACGTCGTGAACGGCTCCAAGATGTTCATCACAAACGGGACCTGGGCCGACGTGGTGCTGCTCTTCGCGCGCACCAACGACACCCCCGGCCACAAGGGCGTCTCCGCCTTCCTCGTGCCCGCCGACAGCCCCGGCCTGACCCGCCGTCCCGTGCACGGCAAGCTCGGCCTGCGCGGCCAGGCCACCGCCGAGCTGGTCCTCCAGGACGTGCGGGTGCCCGCGGACGCGATGCTCGCACCCGAGGGCAAGGGGTTCGCGGTGGCGATGTCGGCGCTGGCCAAGGGGCGGATGTCGGTGGCCGCGGGGTGCGTGGGGATCGCCCAGGCGGCGCTCGACGCGGCCGTGGCGTACGCGGGCGAGCGCGAGCAGTTCGGCAAGAGCATCGCCCGGCACCAGCTGGTGCAGGAGCTGATCAGCGACATCGCCGTGGACGTCGACGCGGCCCGGCTGCTCACCTGGCGGGTCGCCGACCTCGTCGACCGGGGCCTGCCGTTCGCGACCGAGTCCTCCAAGGCCAAGCTGTTCGCTTCGGAGGCCGCGGTGCGCGCCGCGAACAACGCGCTCCAGGTCTTCGGCGGCTACGGCTACATCGACGAGTACCCGGTCGGCAAGCTGCTCCGCGACGCCCGCGTCATGACCCTCTACGAAGGCACGAGCCAGATCCAGAAGCTGGTCATCGGGCGGGCGCTGACCGGGGTGTCCGCGTTCTGAGGGCCCGGTTGTCACGGCGCCCACTTGCCTAAGCGCTTGCTCACCTTCAGGGTAGGGTGACTGTCCTGAACGTGGAAGGAGCGCGCATGGGTGCGGCGAAGGAGACCCTCGGCGAGGAACAGCCGTGGGCCGAGGTCAGTCCCGACGCGGCGAGGCGGCTGCTGATCGCCGCCGTCGACGCCTTCGCCGAGCGCGGCTACCACGCGACGACGACGCGGGACATCGCGGGCCGCGCCGGCATGAGCCCCGCCGCGCTCTACATCCACTACAAGACCAAGGAAGAGCTGCTCCACCGCATCAGCAGGCTCGGCCACGACAAGGCGCTCGCCATCCTGCGCGCCGCCGCCGACGGCGAGGGCACCGCGGCCGACCGGCTCTCCGCCGCGGTCCGCTCCTTCGTCCGCTGGCACGCCGGGCACCACACCACCGCCCGGGTCGTGCAGTACGAACTCGACGCGCTCAGCGCCGAGCACCGCGCCGAGATCGTGGTCCTGCGCCGCCTCTCCGACGCCGCCGTCCGGGAGATCATCAACGACGGCGTGCGGGCGGGCGAGTTCGACGTCCCCGACGTGCCCGGCACCACGCTCGCCGTGCTGTCCCTGTGCATCGACGTCGCCCGCTGGTTCGACGTCGGGGGGCGCAGGACGCCGGACGAGGTCGGCGCGCTCTACGCCGACCTCGTGCTGCGGATGGTGGGGGCGCCCCAGCGGTAGCGGGCGGCCCGGAACCGTCGGGGCTGCTCAGGAGCGATGCGGTTCAGGAGCGGTGCGGCTCGGCAGCAGTGCCGCTCAGAAGTAGTAGCGCGACACCGACTCCGCCACGCAGGCGGGCTTGTCGCCGTCCTCGCGCTCCACGGTGACCGCGGCCGTCACCTGCACACCGCCGTCCTTGGTCTCCTCCACCGAGGTGAGCACGGCCGTCCCGCGCACCCGTGAGCCCACCGGCACGGGGGAGGGAAAACGGACCTTGTTCGTGCCGTAGTTGAGGCCCATCCTCATGCCCTCGACCCGCAGCACCTGCGGTACCAGCACCGGGAGCAGCGACAGCGTGAGATAGCCGTGCGCGATCGTCGTCCCGAACGGGCCCGCCGCGGCCCGCTCCGGGTCCACGTGGATCCACTGGTGGTCGCCCGTGGCGTCCGCGAACAGGTCGATCCGCTTCTGGTCGACCTCCAGCCAGTCGCTGTGCCCGAGCTGCTCGCCGACCGCGGCGCGCAGCTCCTCGGCTGACGTGAAGATCCTCGGCTCTGCCATGTCCCCGGCCTCCCGGACGTAGGTGAACTAAGCGCTTGCTCAGCATGCGGGGTGCCGCCGACCGCTGTCAACGGACCAGCAAGTAGGCTTCGAGGGGTGCCCCAGATCCCAGAGAAGGTCCACGAGCTCACGGTCGGACAGCTGGCCGCGCGCAGTGGCGCCGCCGTGTCCGCCCTGCACTTCTACGAGTCCAAGGGGCTCATCAGCAGCCGGCGCACCTCGGGCAACCAGCGGCGCTACCACCGCGACACGCTGCGCCGCGTCGCCTTCATCCGGGCCGCGCAGCGCGTCGGGATCCCGCTCGCCACCATCGGTCAGGCCCTCGCGGAGCTGCCCGAGGGGCGCACGCCCAACCGCGAGGACTGGGCGGCGCTGTCCCGGACCTGGCGCTCCGAGCTGGACGAGCGCATCAAGCAGTTGGGGCGGCTGCGGGACCACCTCACGGACTGCATCGGCTGCGGCTGTCTGTCCCTGGAGACCTGCGTCCTGTCCAACCCCGACGACGAGTTCGGCGCCCGCATCATCGGCTCCCGCCTGATGGGCGAACGCCGCGCCTGACCCCGCAGGCCCCGCCCGGAGAGGGCCCGGCCGCCGGGCCCGGCCGTCACCCCGCCCCGAGCGCCGCCTCACCGGCCCGCCGCCCTCACCGCCCGAGCGCCGCCGCCACCAACTCCGCGTTCGACCCCGCCCGTTCCCCGCCCGGCAGCACCAGCGTGTCCTCCAGGCCGATCCGCCGCCCGAGCCCGAGCCGCCCCGCGAGCGCGAGCACCGGCCAGGTGCCGCCCTCCTCGCCGTGCAGCAGCACCGGGCGGCCGTGCGCGTCGCCGATGTCCGCGAGCAGCGCCCGCGCCGACGCCTCGGCCGTCGCCGGATCCCGGTCGGTGACCTCCGCGAGGACCCGAAGCACCCGGGGCCCGAGCGGCGACGCCGCGAACCGCTCCGCGCCGTCGGTGCCGGACCAGATGCCCGCCTCGACGCCCACGCCCCGTTCGAGGAGCGCCCGCGCCACGTCCTCCGCGCCCGGCTCGTGCCAGTTGACGGAGGCGTGGTCGGGCAGCACGGTCCACGCCCGCACCCGTGCCGCGCGCGCCGCCGGGTCGGGTTCGGCCCAGGCGCCCGTGGTCACGCCGACCGGCACCGCGACGGCGGCGCGCAGCGCGTCCAGGGTGGCCGCGACCGCGCGTGGCGCCAAAGTGTCTTCCCCACAGGGGGACTTGGGGTGTACATGGACATCAAGTGCGCCGGCGGCGACCGCCTCGGCCGCCGATCGTGCCAGGTCCCCGGGCGACAGCGGCACGGCCGCTCCGTCGTCCGCGCCACGGGCGCCGTTCAGACATACCTGCATCGAGCCATCACAGCACGCCGTCACCACACACCGACAGCACGCGCCTACAGCGCACGTCCACAACACACGCCTACAGGACACGGGGGAACGGGATGAGTGTCGTCATCTGTTCGTTGAAGTGGGAAGCAGCACGCAGCGGACGCCAGAAGATCACCTACGACAGCGACGGGTACCACCTCGTACGCTTCCCGTACGAGGCCGGCGAGGAGCAGTACGACCCCTGGCGCATGCATGACCCGGCGCACGGCTTCACCACTCCGTCGCGGTTCCCCGACGCCCGCTCGGGCCTGATATGGCCGAGTCACGACGGATGGGGAACGCTGTCGGCGATGGTCTTCTGGGAGCCGGACAACCGTCCGACGGAGTACCGCGCGCGGTTCGTGCGCGATCCGCTGAACCTGTCGACGGGCTACGACTCCACCGCCACCACGGACGCCGTCCCCACCCGGGGCGGGCAGTACCGCTCGTACACCTGGCAGATGTTCGTGCACCCCGGGACCCCGGTGGGCCTGAAGATATCCGCGCGCGGACCGGGCGACGTGAAGCTCGCCGCGCCGCTGATGCTGGCCGAGTTCAAGCTGGCCATCCTCACGGACGTCGCCAGGCCCTGAGGGTCAGGGGTGGACCGGCGGGCCCGCGAGGGGTCCGCCGTGTGCCTGCTCCGTCGCTCTCACGCGGAGACCAGTGGGCGCGAGTGCCGCATCCTGGCGTTCCGCACGGCCTCGGGCGAGAGGACGGGGGCGGGGACCACGATGCCGCAGCTCGTGCAGACGGGGCCCGACGACGGTTCGTGCGCCAGGCCGTAGCGCCATTCGAGGGCCGTGTCGCCGCACACGGGGCAGGCGGCGCCGGGCTCTCGCTCCAGGGCGTCGATGAGTTTGCGCAGCACGTCGGGGAGCGGCGCGGACGGGTGCACGCCGGGGTCGTCGCACCAGGCGACCCCGCGGCCGCCCCAGGTGCAGCGGTGCCAGTCGTCGACGCTGCCGGGGCGGCGCAGGCCGTCGTGCTTCTCCCGCCGCCGACGGCGCGCGAAGCTCTCCTCGTAGGCCAGCCACACCGCGCGGGCCGCCTCCAGTTCGTCGAGCGCGGCCACGAGCCGCGCCGGGTCGGGTGAGCGGTCCTCGGGGCCGAACCCGAACCGGGAACACAGGTGGTCCCAGGTCGCCCGGTGACCGTAAGGGGCGAATCTCTCCAGGCACTTGCGCAGTGAGTACCGCCGCAGTGCCAGATCGCTCTGGGGATCACGCACCTGTCTCGCGAGACTCCGGAATCCAGCCATCGCCCTGCACCTCCGTCACACGTTCTCGGACGTCGCCCCGGGCCGCGGGAAGTCGCCCCGCACCCGAGGGGCATCGAGTAGACGTATCGACTCACGTTTTGGTGCCATCCAATTTTCGATGGCCTCCCATCAGCGCGTTCCCCGCAGGTCAACGGCGATGCCTGTGAAGATCCGGCCAGATCGGGCACCGATCGGCGCTCCCGGGCCATGTGGCGGTTGTGAAAAGGCGACGGTTGTTCATCTTTCAGGTTCGGCAACCCGACAGTAACCTCCGCCGCGACGGCCTTCCGCAGGACCCACAGGACCCCAAGGGCCCCCAGGACCCCAAGGACCCGGAGGAGCACCCATGCGACGACGCACCGCACGGCTCAGAACCCTCACGATGTCAGCGGCCCTTGTCCTCGGGGCCGGTCTGCTGCTCGCGCCGGGTCCCGGCGCCGCCGCGGCCGAACCCGCGCCCGTCACCGACTACTGCGGTGACCGCTGCGCGGACATCCTGCCGCCCGGCGCGAACGGCAGCGCGACCCTCGCCGAGATCCTCAGCCACCGCGTCCTCGGCACCCAGCCCGCCCACGCCGACGACCAGTTGGGCCCCTACGACGCGCTCGCGGCGGGCTATCCCTCGCTGACCGACGGCAAGCTCACCGAGTTCTTCAACGACGCCTCCTTCGGCGTCGAGCCCGACCAGGTGGCCTCCGTCACCAAGCCGCGGGACGACGTGACGATCACCCGTGACAAGAAGTACGGCATTCCGCACATCCAGGGCACCACCCGCTACGGCACCGAGTTCGGAGCGGGCTTCGCCGCGGGCCAGGACCGGCTCTGGCTGATCGACCTGTTCCGGCACATCGGCCGCGGCGAGCTGACCCCGTTCGCGGGCGGCGCCCCCGCGAACCAGGGCCTGGAGCAGCAGTTCTGGCCGCAGGCCCCGTACACGGAAGCGGACCTCCAGCGCCAGGTCGACTACATCCGGCAGACGCAGGGCGAGCGCGGCCAGCGGGCCATGGAGGACGCGCAGGCCTACGTCGACGGCCTCAACGCCTACCGCGAGAAGGCCAAGAACGGCCGCTACTTCCCCGGCGAGTACGTCCTCACCGGCAAGATCGACGCGATCACGAACGTCGGCGAGATCCAGCCCTTCAAGATCACCGACATGATCGCGCTGGCCTCCGTGGTCGGCGGTCTGTTCGGCAACGGCGGCGGCGGAGAGGTCGAGTCGGCGCTCTCGCTGCTCGCGGCGCAGCAGAAGTACGGCGTCGAGAAGGGCACCGAGGTCTGGGAGAAGTTCCGCGCCCGCAACGACCCCGAGACCGTGCAGACCATCCACGACGGCAGCAGCTTCCCCTACGCGGGCAAGCCCGACAAGGCGCGCGGCGCCGCCCTGCCCGACCCGGGCTCGGTGGAGCGCGAGCAACTCGTGTACGACCGCGAGGGCGGCGCCAAGGCCACGGCGAAGAACCCGGCGAAGGCGCCCAAGGACCCGGTGGCGGCCCCGAAGAAGCTGAAGCCGCTCCAGGGCATGTACGACAAGGGCGTCCTGCCCGCCGACCTGTTCGCCTCCGCGGGCAACCCCGCGCACGGCAAGGGCATGTCGAACGCCCTGCTCGTCTCGGGCAAGCACACCGCGAGCGGCAACCCCGTCGCCGTCTTCGGCCCCCAGACCGGCTACTTCGCGCCCCAGCTCCTGATGCAGCAGGAACTCCAGGGCCCCGGCATCAGCGCGCGCGGCGTCTCCTTCGCGGGCGTCGGCATGTACGTCCAGCTCGGCCGCGGCCAGGACTACGCGTGGTCGGCGACGTCCGCGGGCCAGGACATCACGGACACGTACGCCGTCGAACTGTGCGCGCCCGGCGGCGGCACCCCCGGCAAGGACGCGACCCACTACCTCTACCGGGGCACCTGCACCCCGATGGACAAGCTGGAGCGCAAGAACGCCTGGAAGCCGACCGTCGCCGACTCCACGGCGGCGGGCTCCTACCGCATGCAGGTCTTCCGCACGAACTACGGCATCGTCACGCACCGCGCGACGGTCGACGGCAAGCCCGTGGCGTACGTCTCGCTGCGCTCCACCTACCGGCACGAGGCCGACTCGATCATCGGCTTCCAGATGCTCAACGACCCGTCGTACGTGAAGGACGCCGCGAGCTTCCAGAAGGCGGCCCAGCACATCTCCTACGCCTTCAACTGGTTCTACGCCGACTCCCGCGACATCGCGTACTACAACAGCGGTGCCAACCCCCGGCGCGCCGACGGCATCGACCCGTCCTTCCCGGTGAAGGGCCAACAGGCCTACGAATGGCGGGACTTCGACCCGGCCGACAACACCTCGGCGCAGACACCGGCCGCCGAGCACCCGAACTCGGTCAACCAGGACTACTACATCTCCTGGAACAACAAACAGGCCAAGGACTTCAGCGCGGCCGGCTTCGGCATGAGCGCCGTGCACCGCGGCGACCTGCTCGACGACCGCGTCAAGAAGCTCACCGAGGAGGGCGGTGTCACCAGGGCCTCGCTCACCCGGGCCATGGCGGAGGCCGCCGTCACCGACCTGCGCGGCGAACAGGTGCTTCCCGAACTCCTGGAGGTCATCCGCAGCAAGGCCGTCGACGACCCACGGCTCGCCCAGGCCGTGCAGCAGCTGGAGGCCTGGCGCAAGGCGGGCTCGCAGCGCAAGGAGACCGCGCAGGGCTCGCACGTCTACGCCCACCCCGACGCCGTACGGATCATGGACGCCTGGTGGCCGCAGCTCGTCGAGGCCGCGTTCGAACCCGGCCTCGGGGACGGCCTCTACGGCGCGCTGACCGCGCAACTCGGCGTGGACGAGGCGCCGTCGGCCGGGCACGGACCGACCGGGGCGCACGCCGGGTCGGCCTTCCAGTACGGCTGGTGGGGCTACGCCGACAAGGACCTGCGGACCGTGCTCGGACAGCCCGTCGAGGGCTGGACGAAGGAGGCGTACTGCGGCGACGGCAAGCTCGACGCGTGCCGTGACGTGCTCCTGAAGAGCCTGGAGCGGGCCGTCGCGAAACCGGCGTCAGAGGTCTACCCCGGTGACGCGAGCTGCAAGGCGGGCGAGCAGTGGTGCGCGGACGCCGTGATCCACCGGGCCGTCGGCGGCATCACGCACCGCGCCGTGCAGTGGCAGAACCGGCCGACCTACCAGCAGGTGGTGGAGTTCCCCCGGCACCGGTGACCGGCGCGGGAGGAGGACCACTCCGGCCGGACAGGGACCGCCCTGTCCGGCCGACTCCCGGTGAACCCCGTTTCAGGCGAGGGCGATCCGTCCGGCGGCGCACACCGCGCGAGCCAGTTCGGCATGGCAGATGTCGCTGTGCGCGCCGTTGGGCGGGCCGCCCCGCCGCACCACGGCCGCCACGTCCACACTCACGCACCCCCGGGCCGGAAGGGCCCCGCCGAGCGCCACCCGCTTGGCCCCGTCGACGGCCTTGAACCCGTCGAACCCGAGGGCGCCCCAGCGCTCCCACAGATGGAGGAAGCCCGCGGAGTCGCCGGCGAGCTTGGAGGCGAGCGGATAGAGCTTGCCGAGCGCGTCGTCGTGGCGCGAGAAGCAGCACACGAGCGGCCCGTCGACCCGCCGCTCCACTCCGCGCAGCGCCCCGCCGCGCGAGCGGTCGTGGGGCAGCCGGGGGCTGAACGCGTAGTGCGAGAAGGCCCCTTGGAGCAGCGTGGCGGACTTCACGCAGCGCACGCCCGCGGGCATGCCGCGCAGCCCGTACGAGATCAGGCGGGCCCCGAAGCTGTGCCCGATCAGATGCACGCGCACGTCCGGCACGTCCCCCGCGAGCAGACCGAGGGCGGGGCCCAGGCCCAGCTGCCCGATGGCGCCGGCCCGGCGCTTCATCGCGTAGTACGTGCCCTGCCGGAGCAGTTCCTTCGCGCCGCGCCACAGCCGCCGCCGCGCCCCGTCGAGGAACTGCGCGCCGCGGACGTCCTCCAGCATGGCCAGGAAGACCTCGCAGACCTCGACGGCGTCGTCGGTGAGCATCGCGGGCTCGCCCGCGCCGAGGTCGTCGGCGAACTCGTGCGCCGGGCTGGTGTCGCGCACCGCCACCAGATCGCGGACGAGCCGCGCGAACTCGTCGAGGCGGGAGCGGACTTCGGCCCGCTCCTGGAGCAGCGCCGCGAGCCGGTCGAGCCGGGCGGCCTGCGCGGGGCCCGGGAAGGTGCGGGACAGCAGGGCGCGGGTGGCCTCGTCGAGGACCGGGTCGCCGGGCGCGGCGGGGGCGGCGGGGGCGGCGGGCGGTGACCCGGAAGCGGCCGCGGCCGGACCCGCGGACGGCTCGAAGTCCGGGGTCGGCTCGTCGGGGAAGCGGATCGCGGGCCAGAGCACGCCGACGTGGCCGAGGCGGACCCCGGCTGCGGCGAGCTCATCGAAGGGGGCGAGGAAGCGCCGGTACAGCTTCCGGGCCATCCGCTGGTCGTTGTTCCAGCCGTGCGCGAACACCAGCAGGTCGGTGACGCGTTCGCGTTCCGCGCCCGACAGGAGCCGGTCGCGCTGCGCCGCGTCGACGTCCCCGTCGGCGTCGAAGGTCAGTTCCCAGTAGGGCTCCACGACCGCATGGTCCTGCCGTGCGGCGCTCATGGCCAGATGTCGCGCGGGAACACGCGGGGAGCTCAACGGGAACACGCGGGAGCCGGTGCCGTCCCCCGGGCGGCGGCACCGGTTCCCGCGTGGGTCTGCGGGGCGCGCGGTCAGTAGGGCATCCGGTCGCCGGGGTGGGCGGGGGCGCCGTAGGGCACGGCGGCGGGCGGGCGCGGCGTCTTCTGGTCGCGGGCGTAGCGGTTGGTGGGCGGGAGCCAGCAGCAGACGACGGCCACGAGCACCGTGAGCAGTGCCACGAAGCTCGTCGCCATGACGGATTCGGGTTCGTAGTCACCCAAGATGAGGACATGGGGGAACAAGGCAACGACGCCCGAAATGGTAATGAATACGCGGGCCCAAGTAGCCGCCTTCTTGCGGACGCAGAGCGTGAATAGAAGGAGACACACGGCGGTGAAAATGGCGAATCCGGCGCGGGCCGTGAGCGCCCCGGCGCGGTCACTGACGAGATCGTCCCAGATGGGCCCCGAGAGGGACTTGATGTCGGCCGCTGTCGTATTCGACGGCAGTCCGACGACATCCGGATGGTCGTCGATGACGTCCCTGATGTTCTCGTCGGCCATGTCATTGCCGCCGGCGAAGACGAGCACCGCGCCGACGACTGCGGACACCACGGATATGGCAGAGGTCCAGACCAGAGTGGTCAGCGTGCCGGGCCGCCGGACCGCGCGGTGTGCGCGGGCCGCGCGGCGGGGGCCGACCGGCGCGGGCGCGACCTGGTATTGACTCACGGGTGCGACTCTCCTCGCAGAGATGAAGGTTCGAGTGGGATTGTCTCGACCATTCCATGGGCGCCACGAACACGGCCAGCATTTCCTGTAAGAAATCCCCAGATAATCTGGGGTGATCGAGGGATCAGTTTCCGCGGCGGCTATGCTGCAATGCCGTAAAACTCAAAGGGAGTTGGAGAGAGTAAGTTCGCATGGCCTTAAACGGTCCCACGCAGTACCCCGCGGAACTGCTGGACACCACGATGGATCAGCTCCGTACGCTGCTCGCCGTGCACGAGACCGGCACGGCGCTCGCCGCCGCGCGCCAGCTCGGCCGGGAGCAGTCCAGCGTCCAGAAGCAACTGGACACGATGAACCGCACGTTCGGCGCGCTGTGCGGCGAGGCACTCGTGCTCAAGCGGGGCCGCGGGAAGGACGTCCTGTTCACCGCCACCGGGGAACACCTGGTCGCGCTCGCGCGCAGCACGCTGTCCGCCTGGTCGGACGGCATCCACGACGCGCGCCGCCGCCTCGGCCGCACCCTCTCGGTCGGCTCGACCCGCTACACCCTCGGCTTCCTCCTGGACGCCGTGGAGCGCGTCAGCGACGCCTACGAACGCCGCGGCGTGGACCTGAAGGTCACCCACGTCCGCACCGGCGACCTCTTCGCCCGGCTGCGGTCCAAGGAACTCGACCTGGTCTGCGGCAGCATCGTGGTCACGGAGGGCCAGGAGGCCGAGCTGGAGCCGTACGAGATCGTGGAGTGGCGGCGCAGCGGCCTGTCGATCCTCACGAACCTGCCGCCGGAGAAGCTGCCCGCCGACGCGGTCGGCGCGAGCGAACTGCCGGGCCTGCCCCTGGTGGTCTCCGCCGGCGGCCTCATCGCCCGCTTCCTCACCGCCTGGTACGGCGCCGACTTCCGCAAGGAGATGTCCATCGCGGCCGAGATCGAGGCCGCCCACTACGGCTTCGAACTGCTGCGCTCCGGCGTGGTCAGCGGGGCGATGCTCGTCACCCGCGGCATCGCGGAGGCCGCCGAGTCCGGCAGCCTCCCCGAGGCCGGCGGCCTGCGCCGCCTCGACGTGACCGGCGACGTCGGGCCGCGCACCGAGGTCCTCGTCGGCGTCTTCACGCGGCGGGGCGACCGCGCCTCGTACGACGCAAACCATCCCCTGAACCTGCTCTGGGACGCCCTGGCGAAGGACAACGGGCGCTGGTGGCTCAGCAGTTGACCGGCCGAGCCACCGACGGGGCTACTGCGGCCGGTGGGCGGCCGTGGTCCGGTGCAGATGGATCAGGACGTCGTGGTTCGCGCCGAGCCGGATCTCGTACGGGCCGTCGGGGTAGGCGGTGCCGATGCTGCGGGTCGGGCGGGGCTTGTCCAGCCACTTGCGGGCGGCGGCGGGCGCGGTGCGCATGTCCACGTAGTAGTCGTCGTAGGAGACCTTGTCGAGGGTGTGTTCGTTCATGCCGGGCGTGGCCGCGCCCACGGTCCGGGGCTTCCACTTCGAGTCCTGGGGCCCGGTCGCCATGAACGAGCCCTGGTCGAAGGTGAACCCGATGCTGCGGTACTTCGTGCCGAGCGCGTCCCGCAGGAAGGAGCCCTGCATCTTCGGGTAGTTGGGGTCCCGCGACTCGTACCCGACGTGGGCGTTGTGCGCCGACGCGAGCACCTTGCCGCCGGTGTGCCGCTGCCACCACACGGTGTTCGCCGCCATGATCCGGTCGCGGTACAGCATCGCCCCCTTGACCCCGGCGGGCGTGTCGGTGTCGAAGGCGTAGATCTCCGCGGTCTGCATGACGGACCGGGCGTGCTGCAGGATCAGCCCGAACTTCTTTCCCCTGCGGTCCGGTTGGATGCCCTTGACCAGCTCGTAGGCCGCCCGCGCCTGCTTCGCGAGCCGGGCGCGCTCGGCCACGGGCAGGGCCAGGTGGGCGTCGCCGTCCGTGACCTTGCGCAGGGGCGCGTACAGGGCCTTGAGCCGGTCGAGCCGGCCGGGCTCGTGGCGGCGGACGTAGTCGGTCACGGCGTCGTACAGCTCGACGCCCATGTCCGGGTTGTTGAGGTCGTTGCCGAGGAAGCGCACCTGGCTCTGCGGGTGCCGCTCGTTGTACTGCCGCATCCAGGCGAGCAGCTCGATGTACTCCTGGTTGTACCAGGGGCCCTTCGACAGCTCCTGGCGGACGAGCTCGCGCACGTCTCCCGGGCCGCCGCGCACATAGGCGTCGAAGCGCAGTCCGGTCTTCCAGCTCGCCTCCAGGGCGAAGGTCCGAAAGCCCTTCTCCTGGACGAGGTAGCGGAACAGCCGGTCCTTCATGGTGAAGAACTCGTGCGTGCCGTGGGTGGCCTCGCCGAGTCCCACCACCTTGGCGTCGCCCACCATGCGGCCGAGGGGCCGCAGGTCCTTCGTCGACCCGGCGGGGCCCGTGGCGCGCAGCGGGTGCGCGGCGCTCTCGATGGCCCGTACCGGGCTGTCGGGGCGCGGGGTGGCGGCCGTGGCCGCGGGCGCCAGCAGGGCCCCGGTCCCGACCGCCGTGACCAGCATCAGCGAGGCCCGGGACGAGGTGGTGCGTGCCATGTTCTTCCTCCTGGCAATCGTGCTCTCCATGAAGATCACGATTCCGTGCCGCGGACCGCGCGACCATCCCGGAGGCACCCCGTCCGAGGGTGGGGTTCGCTCCACCAGGAGGCGGGGGCCACCGGGACCGGAGACCCCCTTCCGGCACAACATACCGACTGGTTAGTCTGCGATGGAGAACGTGATCGAGGCCGAAGGAGACCGTCCGTGGAGAGCCTGCAGGGCAAGGGAGTCGTCGTCACCGGAGCGGGTGGCGGGATCGGGGCCGCGCTGGCCCGCCGCTTCGCCGCCGCCGGGGCCCGCGTCGTCGTGAACGACCTGGACGCGGCCAGGGCGGCGGAGGTGGCCGCCGAGGTGGGCGGCGTCGCCCTGCCCGGCGACGCCTCCGCGGTCGTCGCCGACGCCATGGCCGCGCTCGACGGCACCGTCGACGTGTACTGCGCCAACGCGGGCCTCGCGTCCGGCGGCACCGAGGCCGCGGCCGAGCGGGTGTGGGCCGACGCCTGGGACGTGAACGTGATGGCGCACGTGCGGGCCGCGGACGCCCTGATCCCCGGCTGGCTGGAGCGGGGCGAGGGCCGGTTCGTGTCCACGGTGTCGGCGGCCGGGCTGCTCACGATGGTGGGCGCCGCGCCGTACAGCGTCACCAAGCACGGGGCGTACGCCTTCGCCGAATGGCTGTCCCTGACCTACCGTCACCGCGGCGTCAAGGTCCACGCCATCTGCCCGCAGGGCGTGCGCACGGACATGCTCACCGCCGCGGGCTCCGCCGGGGAACTCGTCCTCGCGCCCACCGCGATCGAGCCCGAGGACGTCGCCGACGCGCTGTTCGCCGGCATGGCCGAGGACCGCTTCCTGATCCTGCCGCACCCCGAGGTCGCCGCGTACTACCAGGCGCGGGCCGCGACCCCCGACAAGTGGCTGACGAGCATGAACCACATCCAGCAGAAGTGGGAGGCGTCCGGGCGGTGAGCGGACCCCGGGCCGCCGCCGCGCAGAAGTACCCCCGTGCGGTGGAGGTCCTAAAGACGCCGCCGGGGAGCGCGAATGGGAAGATCCTTCGGCGGGAACCGCGTTCCCGTCCATGAAGACCCGCGGTGGATCGCGGCGGGACGGCTGGAAGACCAGAACAGCATGCAACGGAAGGCAGGTGGCGGCAGTGGCCAGAACGACGGACGGTGACGGTACGCCCGTCCCGCAGAGGCTGCTCGCCGCCGCCACCCGGCTCTTCGCCGACCGCGGCTACGACCGCACGTCCGTGCAGGAGATCGTCGAGGC
Organism: Streptomyces flavofungini; assembly: GCF_030388665.1. Taxonomy (NCBI): domain Bacteria; kingdom Bacillati; phylum Actinomycetota; class Actinomycetes; order Kitasatosporales; family Streptomycetaceae; genus Streptomyces; species Streptomyces flavofungini. The sequence goes on from NZ_CP128846.1 coordinate 7,518,491, forward strand.
GGCAGGCGTCACCAAGGGCGCCCTCTACCACTACTTCGGGTCCAAGGACGACCTGCTGCACGAGGTGTACGCGCGGATGCTGCGGGTGCAGCAGGAGCGGCTCGACGCGTTCGCCGACGCGGACGAGCCCGTGGAGCGGCGGCTGCGGGCCGCGGCGGCCGACGTCGTCGTCACCACCATCGCGAACCTGGACGACGCCTCGATCTTCTTCCGGTCGATGCACCACCTCAGCCCCGAGAAGCACAAGCAGGTGCGGGCCGAGCGGCGCCGCTACCACGAGCGGTTCCGCGCCCTGATCGAGGAGGGCCAGGAGGCCGGGGTCTTCTCCACGGCGACCCCGGCGGACCTCGTCGTGGACTACCACTTCGGCTCCGTGCACCACCTGTCGACGTGGTACCGCCCCGACGGCTCCCTGACGCCGCAGCAGGTCGCCGACCACCTGGCGGACCTGCTGCTGCGGGCGCTGCGGCCGTAGGCCCGGAGACCTGGAGGCCGGACCGGAGGGGGCGGCAGGCCGCCGGCCCGCCGCCCCCCCCCGTGCCGGAATCAGAGGTACCGCTTCAACTCCCGCCGCGCCAGCGACCGCTGGTGCACCTCGTCGGGACCGTCGGCGAGCCGCAGCGTGCGCGCCGCCGCCCACAGCTCCGCCAGCGGGAAGTCCTGGCTCACGCCGCCCGCGCCGTGCAGCTGGACGGCCCGGTCGAGGATGTCCACGACGGTCCGGGGCGTGGCGATCTTGATGGCCTGGATCTCGGTGTGCGCGCCCTTGTTGCCCACCGTGTCCATCAGCCAGGCCGTCTTCAGGACGAGGAGGCGCACCTGCTCGACCGCGACCCGCGCGTCCGCGATCCACTCCTGGACCACGCCCTGCCGGGCCAGCGGCTTGCCGAACGCGGTGCGCTCCACGGCCCGGCGGCACATCAGCTCGATGGCCCGCTCGGCCATGCCGATGAGCCGCATGCAGTGGTGGATGCGGCCGGGACCGAGCCGCGCCTGGGCGATGGCGAAGCCGCCGCCCTCCTCCCCGACGAGGTTCGCCGCGGGCACCCGGGCCCCGTCGAAGACCACCTCCGCGTGCCCGCCGTGGGAGTGGTCCTCGTACCCGTACACCCGCATCGCGCGGCGCACTTCGACGCCCGGCGTGTCGCGGGGCACGAGCACCATCGACTGCTGGCGGCGGATGTCGGCGCCGTCCGGGTCGGTCTTGCCCATCACGATGAAGACCTTGCAGTCGGGGTTCATCGCTCCGGAGATGTACCACTTGCGGCCCGTGATGACGTACGAGTCGCCGTCCCGCTCGATGTGCGTGGTGATGTTCGTGGCGTCCGACGAGGCCACCTCGGGTTCCGTCATGGCGAACGCCGAGCGGATCTCGCCCGCGAGCAGCGGCTCCAGCCACTGCTTGTGCTGCTCGTCCGTGCCGAACTGGGCGAGCACCTCCATGTTGCCGGTGTCCGGTGCCGCGCAGTTGAGGGCGGTCGGCGCCAGGTGCGGGCTGCGGCCGGTGATCTCGGCGAGCGGCGCGTACTGGAGGTTCGTCAGGCCCGCTCCGTAGCGCGCGTCGGGCAGGAAGAGGTTCCACAGGCCCTGGCGGCGGGCCTCGGCCTTCAGCTCCCCGACGACGGCGGGCGTGTCCCACGGCGAGGCCAGGGCGGCACGCTGCTCCTCGGCCACCGGCTCGGCGGGCAGGACGTGCTCGTCCATGAAGGCGAGCAGCCGGCCGCGGAGTTCCTCGGTGCGGGCGTCGTATGCGAAGTGCATGGTGGTGTCCGGGTCCTCTCAGGCTGGTGCCGGGTCAGGCTTCCGACAGGGTGGTCAGGCCGTGCTCGATGAAGACGGGCACGAGCTCGCCGATGCGGTCGAAGCCCGCCCCGACCGTCTGGCCGAGGGTGTAGCGGTAGTGGATGCCCTCCAGGATCACGGCGAGCTTGAACCAGGCGAACGCCGTGTACCAGGCGACGGCGGTGACGTCCCGGCCGGAGCGGGCGGCGTAGCGCTCGATCAGCTCGGCCGGGTCCGGGTGGCCGGGGGCGCCCGCCGTGGTGCTGACGGGCGAGTCGGGTACCTCGAGGCGCACGCTGTACATCACGAGCAGGCCGAGGTCGGTGAGCGGGTCGCCGAGGGTGGACATCTCCCAGTCGAGGACGGCGGTGATGCGGTCGGCGTCGCCCGAGGTGTCGAGCAGGACGTTGTCCAGGCGGTAGTCGCCGTGCACCACGGTGGGCGCGGGGGAGGCGGGCAGGGATCGGCCGAGGGCCGCGTGCAGCTCCTCGATGCCGGGCAGCTCACGGCCGCGGGAGGCGTCCAACTGCTTGCCCCAGCGCCGCAGTTGCCGGTCGAGGAAGCCCTCGGGCCGGCCGAAGTCGCCGAGCCCGACCGCCTCCGGGTCCACGGCGTGCAGGTCCACCAGGGTGTCGACGAGGCCGAGCACGGCGGCACGGGTGCGCTCCGGGCCGAGCGGCGCGAGCTGCTCCGCGGTGCGGTAGGGCGTGCCCGCCACGAACTCCATCACGTAGAACGGGGCGCCGAGCACCTCCTCGTCCTCGCACAGCAGCACCGGCCGCGGCACCGGCACGTCCGTCGGGTGCAGGGCGCTGATCACCCGGTGCTCGCGCCGCATGTCGTGCGCGGTGGCGAGGACGTGTCCGAGCGGCGGGCGCCGCACCACCCAGCGGTTCGTCCCGTCCGTCACGGCGTACGTGAGGTTCGACCTGCCGCCCTCGATCAGCCGGGCCGTGAGCGGGCCCGCGGCGAGCAGGCCCGGCCGTTCGCGGTCGAGGTGGCCGCGCAGCCGGTCGAGGTCGAGGCCGGGCGGGCCGAGGGGGCGGTCTGGACTCATGGGCGGATCGCTCCTGATCATGAACGACGGGCAGCGGACGGGGGTCGGTGGTGCCAACGCTGCCGTTCATGATGCCGACCAGTCGGTATGTCGTCCAGAGGGTCCGGGCGGAACGTGATCAGGATCGCGGGTGCCGTGCGGATGCCGTGCAGGCGGGCGCCCGGCCGGGGAAGGGGTGACCGGGCGCCCTGGGAGGAGGGTTCAGTGGTCGTCCCAGTGGCCGTCGTGCGCGGCGTGCCGGTGCCCGTCGTGGACGTAGTCGACGTGATCGCCGTGGAGTACGCCCTCGTGCCCGCAGCCCTCGCCGTGCTGGTGGTCGTGGCCCTCGTGGGTGACGTGCTCGCTCGGCTCGCACTCGTCGTAGTGGCCGTCGTGCGCGGTGTGCAGGTGGCCGTTGTGGGCGTAGTCGACGTGGTCGCCGTGCGGCACCGCCTGGTGGCCGCAGTCCGGACTGTGGGTGTGGTCGTGGGCCGCGTGTTCCTGGTGGAGCGTGGTCATGACTGCGCCTTCCGTGCGGGAGCTGTCCCTGTCGGCCGTGCCGGGTGACTCTCTCAGGCTAGTCCCCGATGCCTGTTTGATCCCGTTGTGAAAGCTTTTCACTACTTCTCTGACTCCGTGAGGCGACCCGATGAAAGCGATCAGCTACCGCGCGTACGGCGGGCCCGACGTCCTCGAGTACGGCGACGTGCGCGACCCGAAGGTCGGACCGGACTCCGTCCTCGTCAAGGTGCGTGCCGCGGCCCTCAACCCCGTCGACCACAAGTGCCGCGAGGGGTATCTGGACGCCGTCCTGGACACCGTCTTCCCGGTGATCCCCGCCTGGGACGTGGCGGGCGTGGTGGTCCAGCCGGGGGCCGCCGCCCCGGAGTTCGCCGTCGGCGACGAGGTCATCGGCTACGTGCGCGAGGACTTCCTCTCCCGCGGCACCCTCGCCGAGTACGTGGCGGCCCCGGTGCGCACCCTCGCGCGCAAGCCGCGCAACCTCACCTTCGAGGAGGCCGCGGGCCTGCCCCTGGCCGGGCTCACCGCCTACCAGGTCATCCACAGGGCCTTGTCCGTCACGGACGGCGACACCGTGCTCGTGCACGCCGCCGCGGGCGGTGTCGGCACCTTCGCCGTGCAGCTCGCCCGGCACGCGGGCGCCCGCGTCATCGGCACCGCGAGCGAACGCAACCACGACTACCTGCGCGAGCTCGGCGCGGAGCCGGTCGTGTACGGCGACGGACTCGCCGAGCGGGTGCGCGCCCTCGCCCCCGAGGGCGTCGACGCGGCCTTCGACACGATCGGCGGCGACACCCTGAAACTCTCCGCGGACCTCCTCGCCCCCGGCGGCCGCCTCGCCTCCATCGCCGACGGCTCCGTCGCCGCCCTCGGCGGCCAGTACTGCTTCGTCCGCCCCGACGCCGCCGACCTGACCCGCCTCACCGGACTCGTCGAACAGGACGTCCTCACCGTCCACGTCCAGGAGACGTTCCCCCTGGACCGGGCGGCGGACGCCTTCCGCCTCCTGGAGGAGGGGCGGACGCGGGGCAAGATCGTGGTGCGGGTGGACTGGGCGGAGGAGGGCGGGCGGTAGGAAGGGAGTGGGGAGGGGGGAGAGGGGAGGGGGGAGAGGGGAGGGGCGGGGGAGTCGGCTCAGGGGACCGCCCAGGGGGTGGGGAGCAGGTTCGGGGCAGGCCGGGGGCGGGATTCCTTTGGGCTCGGGGCCGCTCGGGGCCGCTCGGGCGGAGGCCTGGCCCAGGGGAGCGGGCACCCAGCTGGCGACCCGCCAGGGACCGGGCCAGGGCCCGGACGGCGGCCCGGGGCGGAGTCGCGGCCAGAGATCGGGTGAGGCTCGGCTAGAGGATCAGCGCTGCCGCGCACACCGCGAGCGCCCCCGTGCACACGGTCGCCGCGGCGGCGGCGCGGCGGCTCAGGGCGCGCGGGCGGGCCGCCGTGAGCGTGGTCATCCGGCGGTGCGCCACCACCAGGAAACCCAGCCACAGCAGCAGACACAGCGCGCACGCGACGGCGGCCACCACGGACGCCCCGTCGCGCAGCGCGGCCCGGGCGCCGAGCACCGCGGCGACGGTGCAGGTGAGGGTGGTACGCCGCCACGCGAGGCGGGTGCGCTCGGGCTGGAGGCCGGGGTCGCGGGGCGCGGGGGCCTGGAGGGCGGCGCCCCCGGCCCCACCGGCACCCCCGGCCCCACTGACGTCTCTGGCCCCACTGGCACCCCCGGCCCTGGGGCCCGCGGCCTCGCTCACCCCTCCCACCCGAACACCACGACCACCACCATGGCCACCGCGACCACCGCCACCACCACGCCGAGCAGCGCCGGGAAACGGGACGCGGGCAGGTCGTCGCCGCGGCGCATGGCCTGCTCGCAGCGCACCCAGTGGTTGACGGCGCGCAGCGCGCACAGCACACCGGCGGCGAGCAGCGCGAGGGCGAGGCCGACGCGCACGCCCCAGCGCAGGTCGGGCAGGAACTGGTCCACGGCGAAGCCGCCACCGATCAGCGCGAGCGCGGTGCGCAGCCAGGCCAGGAAGGTGCGTTCGTTGGCGAGGGAGAAGCGGTAGTCGGGGGTCTCGCCCTCCTGCCGGACGCGCTCGGGGGCGAACCACAGCCGCAGGCTCTGTACGAAGGTGCTCACCGTTGCACGATAGGTCGCCCGGCACGGCCGTCGCCCGCCGGGCGCACCGGGCGACGCCGGGCGCACCGGGTGACCGGGGCGCTCTGGGCCGCGTCAGGTTACTCCGCGGCCCGGAACGCCCGAATCCGCTCGTACGCGTCGAGGCCGTCCGGCACCCACGCCCACTCCGTGGCCCGCCGCGCCAGCTCCTCGTCCGTGAGGAAGTCGTGCCAGGCGACCTCCTCGCGCTGCGGGTCGACCGGGGTCGTGCAGCGCACTTCGTACACGAACGACCACCAGGTGCGCCCGGCGCCGTCGTCGAACAGGAACTTGAACAGCGGTACGGGGCGGGGGAGTCCGCTGACGCCGAGTTCCTCCTGGGCCTCGCGCAGCGCCGCGTCCTCGTACGACTCGCCCGCCGCGACGACACCGCCGACGAACATGTCGTACCGGGACGGGAAGACCAGCTTGTCCGCGGTGCGGCGGTGCACGAAGACGCGGCCTTCGGCGTCGCGGACCTCGATGAACACGCAGCGGTGCCGCAGGCCGCGGGCGTACACCTCGCCGCGCGGCGCCGTCCCCACGACGTTGTCGTCCTGGTCGACGACATCCACCACCTCGTCCGCCGGATCGGCGGCCCCACCCATATCCATCCCTCCATCCAACAGCACCCCCTGGGAGGCTCCGCCCCAGGCCCCCGCTCCTCAAACGCCGGAGCGGCTGTCTCCACACCCACCTGCTTGAACTCCCACCGGCTCACCAACAGCCCGGCACCGTCAGCCCGCCCCGCAGGGCCACAACCCACCCCCGACAGTTGACTCCACCCCCCGCCCCACCCAGGATCTGACCCACCGGTAACCCCGCCAGCCGAACACCTCACCCCCAGAGGAGCCCCCATGGCCTACGACGCAGACGTGATCGTGATCGGCGCGGGCCTCGCCGGCCTCACGGCGACCGCCGAGCTCGTCGACGCGGGCCGCAGGGTGATCCTCGTCGACCAGGAACCGGAACAGAGCCTCGGCGGCCAGGCCCACTGGTCCTTCGGCGGCCTGTTCTTCGTGGACTCCCCGGAACAGCGCCGTATGCGCATCAAGGACCACAGGGAACTCGCCCTGCAGGACTGGCTGGGCACGGCGGCCTTCGACCGCGACGAGGACCACTGGCCCCGCAAGTGGGCGGAGGCGTACGTGGACTTCGCGGCGGGCGAGAAGCGCCCCTGGCTGCACGCCCAGGGCGTCCGCTTCTTCCCGGTGGTCGGCTGGGCCGAACGCGGCGGCTACGACGCCCAGGGCCACGGCAACTCCGTCCCCCGCTTCCACATCACGTGGGGCACGGGCCCCGGCCTCCTCGCCCCGTTCGTGCGCCGCGTCCAGGAGGGCGCGGCCCGCGGCCTGGTGCAGTTCAAGTTCCGCCACCGCGTCACGGGCCTCGCGCGCACGGGCGGCGTCGTCGACACCGTGAGCGGCGAGGTCCTCGAGCCCTCCGGCGTAGAGCGCGGCAAGGCGAGCAGCCGCGAGGTCACCGGCTCGTTCGAGCTCCGCGCCCAGGCGGTGATCGTCACGTCCGGCGGCATCGGCGGCAACCACGACCTCGTCCGCGCCAACTGGCCGGAGCGCCTCGGCAGCCCGCCGGAGAAGATGATCTCGGGCGTGCCCGCGCACGTGGACGGCCTGATGCTCGGCATCGCCGAGGGCGCGGGCGCGCACCTGATCAACCGCGACCGGATGTGGCACTACACGGAAGGCATCGAGAACTGGGCCCCGATCTGGGACAAGCACGGCATCCGCATCCTGCCGGGACCGTCCTCGCTGTGGCTGGACGCCCGCGGCAACCGTCTGCCCGTACCGCTGTTCCCGGGCTTCGACACGCTCGGCACGCTGGACCACATCATGCACACCGGGTACGACCACACGTGGTTCGTGCTCAACCAGCGCATCATCGGCAAGGAGTTCACGCTCTCCGGGTCCGAGCAGAACCCGGACCTGACGGGCAAGTCCGTGCGCGGCGTCATCGACCGGGCGCGGGCCGACGTGCCGGGCCCGGTCAAGGCGTTCATGGACCACGGCGCCGACTTCGTCGTGGAGCGCGACCTGGGCGCGCTGGTGCGGGGCATGAACGCCCTGACGAAGGAACCCCTCATCGACGAGGCCGCGCTGCACCGCACCATCGCCGCGCGCGACCGCGAGATCGTCAACCCGTTCACGAAGGACCTGCAGGTCAACGCGATTCGCGGGGCGCGCAAGTTCGTCGGCGACCGGCTCATCAGGACCGTCGCGCCGCACCCGATCCTCGACCCGAAGGCGGGCCCGCTCGTCGCCGTGCGCCTGAACATCCTCACCCGCAAGACCCTGGGCGGCCTGGAGACCGACCTGTCCTCGCGCGTGCTCCAGGAGGGCGGCGACCCGCTGCCGGGCGTGTACGCGGCCGGGGAGGCCGCCGGATTCGGCGGCGGGGGAGTGCACGGCTACCGCTCCCTGGAAGGGACGTTCCTCGGCGGCTGCCTGTTCTCGGGTCGTGCGGCGGGGCGGGCTGCGGGGCAGGCGGTCGGCTAGGAGGTGTCCGGCGGGGCCGGCCGGTCGGGGCCGAAGCGGGCGGGCCGCGTCGGACGGCCAAGTCGGGTGCCCGGAGCCGGAGTTGGGTAAGGAGTCGCGCACGGGGCTGACGGTGACGAGGCCTTGACGCGGAGTATCGTGTACCGCTTTGCTGTGCGTAATCACACGCTCGCCCAACGCGTCGGGGAGGACGTCCAGCGGTGTCTCCACCTCCGCCCCCGCCGCTCGGCCGCTCCCGCAAGAAGGCCGCGCACGCCTTCGACGCCGCCCTCGACGACGCCGAACTCGTCACCGCCCGCGCCGCGTTGGCCCAGGGGCGCTGGACCGAGGCGCGCGCGCTGCTCGCCGCGACCGGCGACGACTGGGACCGCAGGGGCCACCGCTTCGACGTCCTCGGGCGCGAGTCCGCCACCGCGGCCTGGGCCCGCGACTGGCGGCTCGCCGAACCGGAGAGCGTCGACGCCGTCGCCCTGCTCGCCTTCGCCGCCGTGCACCGGGCGCTGCGTGGCAAGGAACGCTCCGAGAAGGCCCGCGCCGCCTGCCGCGAGGCCGCCGCGCTCGTCCCCGCCGACCCCACCCCGTGGCTCGCGCTGCTGCTCCTGGAGCGCAGCCTCGGCCACGAGGAGGACGTCGTACGCCTCTTCGACGAGGTCCGCCACCGCCACCCCGAGCACCACCACGCCCACCACCTGATGGTCGCGCGCCTCGCCGAGCGGCGGCCCGGCGCGGGCCAGGACCCGCTGCACGAGGTGTACGACTTCGCGTCGTGGGCCGCCGAACAGGCCCCCGACCACTCGCCGCTGGCCGTGCTCCCGGTGGTCGCGCACGCCGAGCGCTACCGCGTGCTCGCCACCGTGGGCAGCGAGAACAAGGACCCGGTCGCCTCGGGACACTGGACGAGCCGCCGCGCCCGGCAGGTGATGAAGTCGTCCTTCGACTGGTGGCTCGAGTGGGAGATGCCGCACCGGTCGGTGCACCCGCGTGCCTTCGTCGACCTCAACTTCCTCGCCCACGCGAGGTTCTGCGAGGGCCGGGCCGCCGAGTCCGCGGCCCTGTTCCACCGCATCGGCCGGTACGCCACCGAGGTCCCCTGGTCCTACCCGGACCGCGATCCGCACCAGGCCTACTTCGCCGCCCGCGGCGCGGCACTCGGCACGGCCTGACCGCGTACCCCTCGCGACTGCGCACCACCCCTGCACAGCAGACGCACCACCCGCACGTGACACGCACCACCCGGCACAGGAGACGCACGACCACCGGCACAGGAGACGCACGACCAACGGCCCCCTGCGGGCGGAGAGGACAACCGCGCCATGGCGACGGGCAGTTCGAGCACCAGTGCAAGCAGCAGCCGCGGCGGCACCGGATCCCGCGGCAAGTCCGTCCCGCGTCAGGGCGGCATCAGCACCTACATGGGCCAGGAACGGGCCCTGCGCGCGGGCCGCCTCGGCACCGCGGGCCTGCTCCTCTCCGTGCTCGCCGCCACCGGGCCGCTCATGGTCGTCGCGGGGGTCATGCCCACGACGTACGGCGTGATGGGCGTGGTGGGCCAGCCCCTGCTGTTCCTGATACTGGGCGTCGTCCTCGCCCTGTTCAGCTTCGGCTACGCGGAGATGAGCCGGCACGTCCACAACGCCGGCGCCTTCTACGCCTACATCTCGCGCGGCCTCGGCGGCACCGCGGGCGCGGCCGCCTCCGCCGTCGCGCTCGTGGCCTACAGCGTGCTCCAGGTGGGCCTGTTCGGGCTGCTCGGCTTCGAGGTGGCCGGGCTGCTCGAAAAGTATGCCGAAGTCACCGTCGGCTGGTGGATCCCCGCCCTCGTCGCCGTCGCGATCGTCGGCGCCCTCGGCTGGCTGAAGATCGACCTGAACGCGCGCGTGCTCGGTGTGCTGCTGCTCGTCGAGGTGGCGCTCGTCGTCATCTTCGACATCGCCGCCGTCGCCGACCCGGCGAAGGAGGGCCTGTCGCTGCACGCCTTCAACCCCGACACCCTCACCGGCGCGGGCGTCGCCACCTCGCTGTGCTTCTGCATAGCGGCGTTCACCGGCTTCGAGCAGGCGCCCGTGTACGCCGAGGAGACCAGCCGCCCCCAAGTCGTGGTCGCGCGCGTGATGTTCTTCGCCGTCGGCTTCGTCGCCGTCTTCTTCGCCCTCAGCTCCTGGGCCCTCACCGTCGCCGCCGGGCCCTCCGGCATCGTGCCCGCCGCACAGCAGCAGAGCGCGGGCCTGCTGTTCGGGCTCACCGAACCGCGCCTCGGCACCACCTTCACCGACGTCCTCCACGTCCTGTTCGTGACCGGCATCTTCGCGGCCGTACTGAGCTTCCACAACGTCGTCGCCCGCTACGCCTTCGCCATGGGCCGCGAGGGCCTGCTGCCCGCTGCGTTCGGCCGTACCAACAGCGCGAGCGGCGCGCCGGGCACCGGCTCGCTGCTCCAGACCGCGATCTCCGTCAGCGTCGTGATCGCCTTCGCCCTCACCGACGACGCCCCCGCCGGCGACCCGACCGCTCCCGTCCTGCGCCTGTTCACCTGGGGCGGCAACGTGGGCGCGCTCGGCGTGCTGCTCCTGATGGCCACCGCGTCCGTCGCCGTCATCGTCTTCTTCGTCCGGCGCGGCGCCGCGGGCCCCCAGATCTGGCGGATCACCGCGTCCGCGCTCGCCGCCGTCGCGCTGCTCGTCATCGCGGGCTACACCGTCAAGGACTTCGACGTCCTCGTGGGCGCGGGCCCCGACTCGTCGCTGAGCTGGGTCCTGCCGGGCATCATCGGCCTCACGGCGGTCGTCGGCATCGCGTACGGGGCGTACCTGAAGAAGGCCCGCCCGGCGGCGCACGCGCGCATCGGCCTCGGCAACGAGGCGTTCCAGCTGGAGAAGGCGGCGGGGGACGCGGGGCGCGAGGGCACCCCCCGGCGGATGTGACGGCGTGGATGTGACGAACCGCTGACGGACACCCGCGGGCCCTGGCCTCCCGTGCCCGCGGGTGCTCGAATCGAGGGGTGACCACCGAACACCGGGACGCGGGCGAAGAGAGAGCCCCGGCGCACGGGCGCGAACCGGCCGACGGGCGTGCTCCCACCGGCGAACTGCTTGATCCGGCCGCCCAACCCGAGGCCGACGGCACCCCCGTGGGCCGCCGACTCGTCCTCGGCACGCTCGCGCTCGGTGCCCTCGGCGTGGCCGCGGCGCCCCCGCTGCAACGCGGCCTCGAACGCTTCCTGGGCGCCGCGTCCGACAAGGACCCCACCGGCCTCACCCAGCTCCTGCCCAACGGCGGCGGTTTCCGCTACTACTCGGTCGCCTCCTCCGTACCGCGCAAGGACGCCTCCTCCTACCGCCTCACGGTGACCGGTCTCGTCCACCGCCCCGCCACCTACACCCTCGCGGAGCTGCGCGGGCGCCCGCAGACCCGGATCGTCCGTGACGTGCAGTGCGTCACGGGCTGGCGGGTCCCCGACACCCCCTTCGAGGGCGTCCGGCTCTCCCGCATCCTCGACGCCGCCGGGGTCCGCCCGGACGCCCGCGCCGTCCGCTTCACCTGCTTCGACGGGACGTACAGCGAGAGCCTCACCCTCGAACAGGCCCGCAGGAGCGACGTGTTGGTGGCGCTGCGCATGCGGGACGAGGACCTGAGCCACGCCCACGGCGGCCCCGTCCGCCTCTACGTCGCGCCCATGTACTTCTACAAATCCGCGAAATGGCTGTCCGGCATCGAACTCACCGACAAGGTCGAGCCCGGCTACTGGGAGCGCAGGGGATATGACGTGGACGCGTGGGTCGGCCGGTCGAACGGGCGCAGCGATGACCCCACCGCCTGAGACCGGGCGGGTGCCGCGGTTCAGCCCCGGCGAGCGATGGGTGCACCGCGGCACGGCCTGGCTGATGAGCGTGTGCGTGCTGAGTGCCGCGTGCCTGTACGTGCCCCAGCTCGCCGAACTCGTCGGCCGCCGGGCCCTGGTGGTGGACGTCCACAAGTGGTCCGGGCTGCTGCTCCCGCTGCCGTTCCTGCTCGGCCTCGCCTCCCGCGCCTTCCGCGCGGACCTGCGGCTCCTCAACCGCTACGGCCCGCACGACCGGCGTTGGCTCGCCGCCGTCCGCCGCCGTGATCCGCGCGGGACGGCGCGCTGGGCGGGGAAGTTCAACGCCGGGCAGAAGGTGTACGCCGCGTGGGTCGGCGGGGCGGTGCTCGTCATGCTCGGTACGGGGCTCGTCATGTGGCGCACCGAGCTCTTCCCGCTCCTGTGGCGCACGAGCTCCACGTTCGTCCACGACTGGCTCGCCCTCACCCTCGGGCTCGTCCTCCTCGCCCACATCGCCCTCGCCCTGCGCGACCCCGAGGCCCGCCGCGGCATGCGCACCGGCTCGGTCGACCCGGACTGGGCGGACCGGGAGCATCCGCTGTGGCGCAGGTAGGGGCCTTCGCGGTGCGCCCCAGTGAGGATGTGCGGGTGGATTCCAGCCCGTCCGGCGCTTGAGGACGAGCCGCGAAGCAGCGGGATCCGGCGGAGGCTCCCCCCCCCGAAGGGCAGACCCACCTCCGAGGTCCAGGGGCGCGGCCCCGGTTTCGGAGAAGGGGCGGGACCGGGGCGCCCCGCGAGGCCTACAGCACCAGCGAAAGCAGCAGCACGAACCCCAACGCCACCACGGAGATGATCGTCTCCATCACCGACCACGTCTTGATGGTCTGCCCCACGTCCAGCCCGAAGTACTCCTTCACCAGCCAGAACCCCGCATCGTTCACATGGCTGAAGAACAACGACCCCGCCCCGATGGCAAGCACCAGCAGGGCCGCGTGCGAGGTGGACATGTCCGCGGCGAGCGGAGCGACAAGCCCGGCCGCCGAGATCGTGGCGACGGTCGCCGACCCCGTGGCGAGCCGGATCGCGACAGCGATGAGCCAGGCGAGCAGCAGCGCGGGAATGGACCAGTCCTCGGAGAAGTCGAGGATCATCTGGCCGACGCCCACGTCGATGAGGGTCTGCTTGAAGCCACCACCGGCACCGACGATCATCAGCACACCGGCGATGGGGGCGAGGGACTTCTCGACGGTCGCGGAGAGCCGCTCCTTGGTGAAGCCCGCGGCCCGCCCGAGGGTGAACATCCCGACGAGCACGGCGGCGAGCAGCGCGATCAACGGCGACCCGACGACGTCGAAGACGCGCTGGACGGTGGCGTCGGGGTCGTCGACGACGATGTCGACGAGGGCCTTGGCGAGCATCATGACGACGGGCAGCAGCACGGTGGCGACGGTGACGCCGAAGCCGGGCCGCTTCTCCAGGTCCTCGGAGGGCCGCTGCGGAATCATCTTCTCGGGCGGCGCCACATCCACCCACCGGGCGGCGACCTTCGAGAAGACGGGACCCGCGATGATCACGGTGGGGATGGCGACGAGCACACCGAGCGCGAGGGTCACACCGAGGTTGGCCTTGACGGCGTCGATGGCGACGAGCGGGCCGGGGTGCGGCGGGATGAGGCCGTGCATGACGGAGAGCCCGGCGAGCGCGGGGATGCCGATGCGCATCAGGGAGTAGTTGCCGCGCTTGGCGACCATCAGGACGACGGGGATCAGCAGCACGATGCCGACCTCGAAGAACAGCGGAAGCCCGATGACGGAGGCGATGAGCACCATCGCCCACGGCATGGCACGCCCGCCGGACCGCCCGGCCTTGGCGAGGATCGTGTCGACGATCTGGTCCGCGCCGCCGGAGTCCGCGAGCAGCTTCCCGAGGATCGCGCCGAGCGCGATGAGGACGCCGACGCCCGCGACGGTGGAACCGAGCCCGGTGGTGAAGCTGGCGATCGCCTTGTCGAGCGGCGCGCCCGCGAAGGCGCCGAGCGCCAGCGACCCGATGGTCAGCGCCAGGAAGGCGTGGACCTTGAACTTCGTGATGAGCAGAACGATGACGGCGATGCCCGCGAGAACGGCGATCCCGAGCTGGGCGTGGCCCGCCGAGGTGATCGGTTCGACGGGGTCCGCTGCCAGCATCTCGACGCTGAGACTGGTCACGGTGGGTTCCTTGTACGTGGACGGGGAGGGGGCGTGCGGGGGGTGGGGTGGGGCGTGCGGGGCCGGGGGAGCGGCCGGTCAGTGGTGGGTCGGGGGAGAGAGGAGGAGGCCGGGGCCGGTCAGCGGTCGCGGGCGGCGAGCGCCGCCGCGGCCCGGTCGGCGATCTCCGCGGGCGTGCCCGCGACGTCGACGTCGACGCCCGCCTCGTCGGGCCCGAGCGGCTGGAGCGTCGCGAACTGCGAGTCGAGCAGCGCGGTCGGCATGAAGTGCCCCTTGCGCTGCCGCATCCGCTCCTCGATGAGGGCACGGTCGCCGGTGAGGTGGACGAAGAGCAGGCCGGGCGCGGCGGCCCGGAGCCGGTCGCGGTAGGCCCGCTTCAGCGCCGAGCTGCTGACCACGCCGCCGAGTCCGGCGCGGCCGTGGGCCCACTCACCGATGGCATCGAGCCACGGCCAGCGGTCGTCGTCGGTCAGCGGGGTGCCGGCCGACATCTTGGCGATGTTCGCCTCGGGGTGGAAGTCGTCGCCCTCGGCGTAGGGAACGCCGAGCCGGGCCGCGAGCAGGGGACCGACCGTGGTCTTGCCGGTGCCCGCTACGCCCATGACCACGACGACGTGGGTGGTGCTCATCGCTGCTGCTGCCTCGCTGTCCTCGTCGACATCGATCGGTTCACGCCACTGAAACCCATTAGGTCAGATGAATTCAAGAGGCTGTGATGCAAAAGTCTGACTTTTTGAGTACGCGCGTCCCCTCGTACGCTGACGTCATGACCGCACAGGCCCGGGGGCTGCACGCCCGCGTACTGGACAGCCTCGGGCCCGCCATCACCGCGGGCGAGTACCCACCCGGCAGCGTCCTGCGCACGGACGAACTCGCACAGCGCTTCGAGGTGTCACGTTCGGTGATGCGCGAGGTGGTGCGCGTCCTGGAGTCCATGCACCTGGTCGAGTCCCGGCGCCGCGTCGGCGTGACCGTGCGGCCCACCGAGGAGTGGAACGTCTACGACCCGCAGGTCATCCGCTGGCGCCTCGCGGGCGCCGACCGCCCGCGCCAGCTGCGCTCCCTGACCGTCCTGCGCTCCGCCATCGAGCCGGTGGCCGCGGGCCTGGCCGCGCGGAACGCCACCGCCGAGCAGTGCGCCGCCCTCACCGAGTGCGCCCTCGGCATGGTCGCCACCTCCCGCGGCCGCCGCCTGGAGGAGTACCTGGTGCACGACATCGCCTTCCACCGCGTCGTCCTCGACGCCTCCGGCAACGAGATGTTCGCCCGGCTCGGCGACGTGGTCGCCGAGATCCTCGCGGGCCGCACCCACCACGACGTCATGTTCGAGGACCCCGACCCGGCAGCAGTGACCCTGCACGTGCGGGTGGCCGAGGCGGTGCGGGAAGGCGACGCGGACCGCGCCGAGGCCCTGACCCGCGAGATCGCCGAGGGCGCCCTCAAGGAGCTGGACATCCTGGCGCCCCCGCCCCCGACGGGCTGACCCGGCCCTCAACGGCCGCCCCGGCGCCCCGCGGCCCCGGCCGCCCCCCGTCCGCCCTGGTGAGGGGAGAATGGGCGCCATGTCCCGACGCACCCCCACGCGCCCCGAGCCCTGCCCCTGCGGGCACCCCCTGCCGTACGAGAAGTGCTGCGGCCGACTGCACCGGGGCGAGGCCGCCGCCGCGCACCCCGAGGAACTGATGCGGTCCCGCTACAGCGCCTTCGCGCGGCGCGACGAGGCGTACCTGCTGCGCACCTGGCACCCCCGGACCCGGCCGCCGCGCGTCGCGTTCGACCCGGCGATGCGCTGGACCGGGCTCACCATCGAGGACACCGCCGACGGCACGGCGTTCCACACCACGGGCACCGTCACCTTCCGCGCCCGCTACACCGACGGCGGGCGCCCGGACTCCCTGCACGAGCGCAGCCGCTTCGAGCGGGTGGACGGGGCGTGGGTGTACGTGGACGGCGACTTCATCGACTGACCTGCGCCGCTCGGCCCCGCAGCCTGAGCGCACGTCCCGTAGGCCTCAGCGCACGTCCCCGTACTCGCTCAGGACCCCCGCCGGAGCCAGCGCGTTGACGTAGTGCCCGGGACCGTGGTCGTCGAAGGAGTACGCGAACGGCACGGTGCGCGTCAGGGCGAGGCGCGCCGCGAAGAAGGCGAGCGGCGCGACGACCGCGAGCCCGGCGAGGGTGTCCATCTGCGGATAGTGCCGACCCGGTTCGTGGACCTCGCTCCAGCCGGACTCCGGGACGTGGCGCAGCGGCGAGAGCACCCGTTCCGCCGCCCGCGCGGTGTGCTCCGGCAGCCTCCGCAGGGGCGCCCGCAGCAGCCGTCCCGGCAGCGCCGCCGCCTCCACACCCGCGTTCCCCAGGGCGGCGAGCACGCCGTCGACCGGGGAGCGCGCCTTGCGGTAGTGGAACTCCCTGCCGAAGGGCGCGTACGGGCCGACGGGGCGCGGCGGCAGCGCGGGCACCACGTCGCGGTCGTAGATGTACCGCAGCAGCCGGTCCCGCAGCACGTGCACCCCGCGCTCGTCCACGGCCGTCCGGCAGGCCCGCGCCAGGTCGGGTCCGCCGAGCATCGGCTGGCCGAAGGTGTAGACGGCGCGCAGTTTCTGCGCGACGGCGCGGTAGCGCGGCTCGTGGGCGAGGACCACGCCCATCAGCGCGGCCGTGGCACCGCCCAGGCTGTGCCCGGTGATGTACAGCGCCTGCATGCCGTCGCCGCGCACGTCGTGCTCGTCGGGGTTGACCGACTCGCCGCGCAGCGCCCGCTCCAGGGCCCTCATGACCAGGTACCGACTCGCGCGCATCGTGCGGTAGAAGCCCGCGTGCACCTCGTGCCTGCGCCCGCCGAGCTCCACCGAAAGGGTCTCGGGCCGCACGTCGGCGTCGGTGAGGATGCTGATGATGTCCTCGGGCTGGGTGCCGCGGTAGCAGAGGATCACCACCCGCCGGTCCTCGTCCTGCACGAGATACGCCGCCGACGCGATGTACAGCGCGTCCACGCGCAGCTCGAACAGCCGGCAGCGGTTCCGCTCCAGGCCGAGCCGCGCCATCATCGTGGCGACGGTGTCCGGCGCGCCGCGCTGCGCGAACCCCGCGTAGGCGTACGCCGAACAGGCAGCGAGCGCGTGCGGGATCACGCCGTCCGGATCGGGCTGCTCCGCGCCGTCGACCAGGCGCTCCACCAGGTCCGGATAGACCGGGAACCCGGAACTCTCGGGGCCTTCATCCCCCTTGCCCCCCTTGCCGTCCTTGCCCCCCTCATCCCCCTCGCCCCCCTTGTTCATGGACCGCTTGAGCGGCCGCAGCTCGGCGAAGTCCGGACCCACGACGTACTCGTCCCGCATGGCGTCCCCCCGTAACAGGCGGTGGCGGCAACGGACTTGTGAGCACACCACCGGAGCGCGCACACCGTCAACGCGAGCGCGCGCCCGCTTGCGCGACCCGTCGGGACCCGGCCACACCGGTGCCCCGCGCGTGGGGTTGCTGGAGAAGGAGGCGCGCACGGGACGTGCCGCCGACGGACGCGGGCCCCCGGCCGTGGCCCTGACGGGCCCAAACGCCGCAGCCCGCGTGCCAGTTCGAGCCGGCGGTGCCCCCGCGCACATAGGCGGGATCGCCCGCTGTAATCCGTCCGGCCCCGCCAGTAGCGTCTACGCCTCTGCGGTGCACGCCCGCACCTCGCGTGCGCGCGGTCCGTTTCCTCCCCCGTCCGAAGGAAGCGCCCGATGATGTCTCCAGGACAGCCCTCAGGACAGTACGAGCAGAGCTACGAGCGCTACCAGGGCGGCAGCCCCGAAGCGGAGCGCATCCTCTTCGAACGGCTCGCGCGCGAGCTGATGAAGGTGCAGAGGACCAACATGCGGGCCGCGAACGCCGGTTCACCGGCCCGCGTCCAGCACGCCAAGTCCTCGCTCGGCGTGGAGAACGCCCGCCTGCGCTTCCGCGACGACCTGCCGGAGGAGCTGCGCTGCGGCTACGCCCAGCCGGGCGCCGAGTACCCCGCGACGGTCCGCCTCTCCGGCGCGAGCGGCATCGGGCAGGCGGACGGGGCACCGGACCTGCGGGGCGCCGCCGTGCGCGTGGAGGTCTCCGCGGAGGAGAGCCACGACCTGCTCGCCACCAACTGGCCGGTGTCGCACGCCAAGGACGCCCGGGAGTTCGTGGCCTTCGCCAAGGCCCTCGCCGGCGCCCGCAGCCCTCTGCAGAAGGCCTTCGGCCTGTTCGTGAAGCTCCCGCTCGCCGTCGGTCTGTCGACCGCGACCCGCATGCGCCGCAACATCCAGGCCGCCACCCGCCACACCGTCAACAGCCTCGCGGGCGAGACGTACTTCAGCCGCGGCGCCACCCTCTGGGGCACCGCGGGCCCCGTGCGCTATCTGCTGCGCCCGGCGGGCAGCGCCGCCCCCGCCGCGCGCCCGGACCGCCGCGACCCCAACTACCTGCACCGCGAGCTCGCCCACCGCCTCGCGACCACCGACGTCGCCTTCGAGCTGTGCCTGCAGCGGTACGTCGACGAGACCCGCACGCCCGTCGAGGACGGCGCCGTGGAGTGGCGCGAGGCCGTCAGCCCCGCCGTGCCCGTCGCCCGCCTCACCATCCCCAGCCAGGACCTGGACACCGCACAGGCCCGCTCGGCCGCGCGGCGCGTGGAGGAACTGGCGTTCAACCCCTGGTACACCACCGACGAGTTCCGCCCCCTCGGCAACCTCAACCGCGCCCGCAAGGCCGCCTACGAGGCGAGCGCCGCGTACCGCAAGGGCCTGCGCTTCAGCACCGAGGAGCCGCTGCGCAACCGGGTGCTCGGCGTCCCCGTGGGCGCCGCCTTCCGGCTCCTGAACCGGGCCGTGCCCTGGCACCGCCTGCCCCTCCAGCTGAGCCTGCTGAACCTGGTCTTCCTCCGCAAGGTCCTCCGCCGCTTCAACCTCATCGACACCGACGTGCACGAGGCGCCGCCCAGGGCCGTCCCGGTACCGCCGCTCCCGGACGAGCGGCTGCGTACGGCCCGCTCCTACGACGGCACGTACAACGACCTGTCCGCCCCCGCCATGGGAGCCGTCGGCGCGGCCTTCGGCCGCAACATGGCACCCGACTACCGCCCCGACCTCTTCGACACCCCGAACCCGGTCACGGTCAGCCGCCAGCTCCTCTACCGCGAGACCTTCCTGCCCGCGACGACCCTCAACGTCCTCGCGGCCGCCTGGATCCAGTTCCAGGTCCACGACTGGGTCAACCACCGCCGCTACCCCGCGGGCACGAAGACCGTCGAGGTGCCCCTGCCCCCCGGTTCGTCCTGGCAGAACACCCCCGGCGGGCCGCCCGAGACCGTCATGCGCTTCGCCGAGAACGAGGGCATCCATGTGTCCGACGGCCGCCCGCCCGTCCTCTTCGCCAACACCGCGTCCCACTGGTGGGACGGCTCCGAGGTCTACGGCGCCGACGAGGCGACCGCGAAGTTCCTGCGCGCCCCCGACGGCGGCGCCGACCTGCGCCTGGAGGAGGGGCACCTGCCCATCGGACAGAACGGCGTCCCGCTGTCCGGCTTCACCGACAACTGGTGGCTCGGCCTCAGCGTGATGCACACCCTGTTCGCCCGCGAGCACAATGCGGTCTGCGCGGCGCTGCGGCAGGCGTACCCCTCGATGAGCGAGGAGTCCGTCTACCACACGGCCCGGCTCGTGGTCTCCGCCCTCATCGCGAAGATCCACACCGTGGAGTGGACCCCGGCGATCCTCGCCACCGAGGCCATCGACCTCGGCCTGCACACCAACTGGGAAGGCCCGCCCGACAACTGGCTCAACAAGCTGGGCCTGTGGCTCCTGGAAGCCCACTCCCTCACCGGCATCCCGAAGACCCTCCCCGACCACCACAACGCCCCGTACTCCCTCACCGAGGACTTCGTCACCGTCTACCGCATGCACCCGCTCATCCCCGACGACTACGAGCTGCGCGAGCACCACTTCGGCCGCCGCCTGGAGGCGGTCGGCTTCCTCGACATCAACGGCGCCGCGGCCGAGGGCGCCATCCGCAAGACCGGCCTCGCCAACACCCTGTACTCCTTCGGCATCGCCCACCCCGGCGCGATCACCCTCCACAACTTCCCGCGCGCCCTCCAGAAGTTCGAACGCGAGGGCGAACTCATCGACCTCGCCGTCGTCGACCTCGCCCGCACCCGCCGCCGCGGCGTGCCCCGCTACAACGACTTCCGCGCGGGCTTGCACAAACAGCGCATCCGCAACTTCGAGGACCTCACCGAGAACCCGGAGACCCTCGCCCGCCTGAAGGACGTCTACAGCTCCGTCGACGAGATCGACACCATGGTCGGCCTGTTCGCCGAGAACCCGCCCACCGGCTTCGGCTTCAGCGACACCGCGTTCCGCGTCTTCATCCTGATGGCCACCCGCCGCATCCAGAGCGACCGCTTCCTGACCGTCGACTTCCGCCCCGAGATCTACACCCCCCTGGGCATCGACTGGGTCCAGAAGGGCGGCATGAACTCCGTGATCCTCCGCCACTGCCCCGACCTGGCAGCCCTGCTCCCTCGCACCGGCACGGCCTTCGCACCCTGGCGCCAGGTCCCTCCGACGAACAGCGGAGGGGCGTAGCAGGCAAGGGCCGGACATGAAGAAAGCCCCTCGTGAGAGGGGCTTTCTTGCTGGTGTCCGAGGGGGGACTTGAACCCCCACGCCCGATAAAGGGCACTAGCACCTCAAGCTAGCGCGTCTGCCATTCCGCCACCCGGACCGGTGGTCTGTCGCGGTTTCCCGCGGCGACGTGGAAAACCATAGCAAACATTCAGGGGCTCCTGATCACGCTGGTCCCGGGGGTGAACGGCGCATGACGAGCGGTGCCCGCCCTTGGGCCTGGGCGGTCGGCGCGGGAGGATGGGAGGGACCCACAGTGCGACAGCGGGAGGAACAGCGTGAGCGAGCCGACCACGGGCGGCAGGGCGGACGGGGCGCGGGCCGTTTCCGGCGAGGACGAGGTCGTCGACCTGTGCCGGGACCTGATCCGGATGGACACCAGCAACTACGGCGATCACTCCGGCCCGGGGGAGCGCAAGGCGGCCGAGTACGTCGCGGAGAAGCTCGCGGAGGTGGGGCTCGAGCCGCGGATCTTCGAGTCGCACCCGGGCCGCGCGTCCACCGTGGCGCGCATCGAGGGCGAGGACCCGTCGCGGCCCGCGCTGCTCATCCACGGCCACACCGACGTCGTACCCGCCAATGCCCAGGACTGGACGCACCACCCCTTCTCGGGTGAGATCGCGGACGGCTGTGTGTGGGGCCGGGGCGCCGTCGACATGAAGGACATGGACGCGATGACCCTCGCGGTCGTACGCGACCGGCTGCGCAGCGGCCGCAAGCCGCCGCGGGACATCGTCCTCGCCTTCCTCGCGGACGAGGAGGCGGGCGGCACGTACGGGGCGCGGTACCTCGTCGACAACCACCCGGACCTCTTCGAGGGCGTGACCGAGGCGATCAGCGAGGTCGGCGGGTTCTCCTTCACCGTCAACGAGCAGCTGCGGCTGTATCTGGTCGAGACGGCGCAGAAGGGCATGCACTGGATGAAGCTGACCGTGGACGGCAGTGCCGGCCACGGGTCCATGATCCACAAGGACAACGCCATCACCGAGCTGTCCGAGGCCGTGGGGCGGCTCGGGCGGCACAAGTTCCCGGTGCGGGTCACCAAGACGCTGCGGCACTTCCTCGACGAGCTGGGCGACGCCCTCGGCACCGAGCTCGACCCGGAGAACATGGACGACACCCTCGCCAAGCTCGGCGGCATCGCCAAGCTGATCGGTGCCTCGCTGCAGAACACCGCCAACCCGACGCAGCTCGGCGCCGGGTACAAGGTGAACGTGATCCCCGGACAGGCGACCGCGCACGTCGACGGCCGTTTCCTGCCGGGGTACGAGGAGGAGTTCCTGGCCGACCTCGACCGCATCCTCGGCCCGAACGTCAAGCGGGAGGACGTGCACGCGGACAAGGCCCTGGAGACCACGTTCGACGGTGCCCTCGTCGACGCCATGCAGATGGCGCTGCAGGCGGAGGACCCGATCGCACGGGCCGTGCCCTACATGCTCTCGGCCGGCACGGACGCCAAGTCCTTCGACGACCTCGGCATCCGCGGCTTCGGCTTCGCGCCGCTCAAGCTGCCGCCGGAGCTGGACTTCGCGGGCATGTTCCACGGCGTGGACGAGCGGGTGCCGGTGGACGGCCTCAAGTTCGGGGTGCGGGTGCTCGACCGGTTCATCGACGCCTCCTGAGCCCGGGGCGCCGTCGGTGTGCGTGTCGGCGCGCGCTCCGGTGCGCATTTCGGTACATGTATGGCCTCCCCTCTGCGCGGGCGGGTGCCGAAACGAAACTCCAGTAATCGGCAGCGCGTGCACAGTTGACCGAAAAGAGTGAAAGCGGTCTTGCTCTCGTAGCCCTCAACTTTCTCCTTCGTTACAGGTGGTGCGGTCCGCGGCTGGGACCGCATTTGCCAACTAGGAGGAATAATGATCAAGAAGGTCGTTGCCGCTGCGGTAGCAACCGGCGGTCTGGTGCTCGCGGGTGCGGGCGTTGCCGCTGCCGACGCCGGTGCGCAGGGCGCCGCGGTGAAGTCCCCGGGCGTCGCGTCGGGCAACGTCGTCCAGGTCCCCGTGCACGTGCCGGTGAACGCGTGCGGCAACACGATCTCCGTGATCGGGGTCCTGAACCCCGCTTTCGGGAACTACTGCGTCAACAAGTGACGCCGCTGTGTCTCACCCCGTGAGGGGCCTCACCCCGTGAGGGTCTGAATTCCGTCGGCCCCGGAGTGCGTGTCATGCACTCCGGGGCCGACGGGCATTGGGCGCACGGCGCACTGGGCCCGTGCGCAATTCCGGAAGGCAAGGCAGGAACTAGCTATGCGACAGGTCACGCGCAAAGGCCTGATCACTGTGGCGGCCGCCACTGGCGTACTGGCTGTCTCGGGTGGTCACGCACAGGCCGACTCCAACGCTCAGGGAGGCAGTTCGAAGTCTCCCGGCGTGCTGTCGGGGAACTCCGTTCAGCTTCCCGTGAACGTGCCGGTCAACGTCTGCGGCAACACCGTGAACGTCATCGGGGGCCTGAACCCGGCGGCGGGCAACAAGTGCGCCAACACGTCCGGCTCCCGGCACGGCGGCGGTGGCTACGGGGGCGACCACGGGGGCAAGCCCTCGGGCGGCGGCGGGACGGCCGAGGGCGGCACCCACGGCTCGCCGGGGGTGGGCTCCGGCAACAGCGTGCAGCTGCCGGTCGACGTCCCCGTCAACGTCTGCGGCAACAGCGTCAACCTCGGCGGCGCCGGCAACGCCGCCGTGGGCAACGAGTGCGCCAACGACTCCGGCAGCCACACCGGCGGGAAGCCGCCCACGAAGCCCGACCACCCGGGCAAGCCCGACCACCCGGGCAAGCCCGACCACCCGGGCAAGCCCGACCACCCGGGCAAGCCCGACCACCCGGGCAAGCCCGACCACCCCGGCAAGCCGCAGCAGCCCGGTGACGGGGTCAAGCCCGACCAGCCGGGCAGCCCCGAGCAGCCCGGCAAGCCGGGTCAGCCCGTCTCGCCCGTGCACCACAGCCCGGAGCGTCCGGCGACCGGCCCGAACGTCCCCGAGGCGCACATGATCACGCCGCCCAAGGGCAAGGACCAGCTCGCGCAGACGGGCAGCTCCCTGCCGATCGGCGTCGCGCTGCCGGTCGGCGCGGGCATGCTGCTCGCGGGCACCGTCCTGTACCGCAGGACGCGTGCCTGAGAGCCCGCTGGACGCGCGCCCGAGAGGCCGCTGGGCTTTGTCCCGAGAGGCCGCTGGACGCGTGCCTGAGAGCAGGTGACCGGGACCGGCGCACCCCAGGGTGAACGGCCCCGGCGCAGGTCCCGGGCGAACGCGCCAGGTGACATCAGTGCCGGCAGTGAAATCGGAGCGGGCCCCGCGATCGCGGGGCCCGCTCCGATTTCACACCGTCCGCCGGGCACGGGGCGGCTGTCACCGGCTCACCAAGTGGCCCTTGTCTGGCGGATGATGCGCCGTCTGAGCCGCACCCGCCGACTGCCGTCGGCGTGCAGGCTGAGGCGGTCCAACTCCCAGTGTCCGTACTCTGCGTGGTCGGTCAGCAGACGCGTGGCTTCTTTGCGGGAGACCCCGCGCGGAACGTACACGTCGACAAATTCGTATTCCGGCATCGCATCTATTGTGCGGGCACAGGCCCGGTACGGATAGCGTCTGCACTATGTCTGATGCTGCGCAGCCCACCGCTGCCGAGGTACGCGCCGCCGCCGAGGCGGTCAAGACCGCGCTCGACCGCCACCTTGCGGCGGTCGAACGCAGGTCGGGCGAGGACGATCCCGACGTCTACGAAGCGTTCAACGAGCTGGCCGCCGCGGCCGAGGCGTACGACGAACTGCTCTACGACCGTTACGACGAGGTCACCCCCTTCGAGATCCCCGGCGCGGAGGACGCCCTGCCGCCGTACCAGGGGCCCGCGGAGCCGAACGCCCTGAGCGTGCTGATCCGGCGCGACTACGCCGTCGCGGAGCCGCAGCGACTCCTGGCCCAGGCCGCGCGGGTGGAGGCCGCCGACGCCGACGCCACCGCCGAGTCCGACCGGCTCGCCGGCACCGTGCCGGGCGCGCTCGGCCTGCTCTTCGGCGAGTTCGAGCCGGACGAGATCGCCTCTCGGCACAAGGAGTTCGGCCTGGAGGAGGGCGACTCCACGCTGTGGGTCATCGCGGCGGACGAGCCCGCGGAGCCCGGCGAGTGGCTGGAGGCTCCGTTCGACCAGCCCGACTCCCCGCGGGTGGTCTGCCGCTTCGACGTCAGCGCGGTCTTCGACGACGAGACGGACGACGACCTCGACGACGACCTGGACGCCGCGGCCCGGCGTGCGGGCGGCACCCGCCGGGGCCGGGACGCGCGCACCGGCATCGACGGAGACCTGGACACCGACCTCGACACGGATCTCGCGCCGGACATCGACTCGGACATCGACTTCGAGCAGGACGAGATCGAGGACGTGGACGACGTGGAGGTCGTCGAGCGGGGGAAGGGCGGAGGCCGCTCCTAGAAGGCCTCGGCCGGATGAGCGCGGCCCCGGCCCCCTGCACGGGGGTCGGGGCCGCTCGCCGCGTACGCGCTAGCCCGCGGCCGGGGCCTGGGGGCGAAGGAGCGTGCGCAGGCGCGTTGTGCGCTCCTTGGCGGGGCGCTCGGCGACCGCCTGGGGCAGGGCCTGGGCGACGCCCTGGACGACCGAGAGGTGGCGCTCGGCGCGGCTGAAGGCCGTGTACACCCACGGCCGGGTCAGGGCGCCCGCGGCGTCGCCCGGCAGGACGACGACGGCCGCGGGCCAGCGGCGCCCCGCGGCCTGGTGCGCGGTGAGCGCCCAGGCGTGCCGCACGGACTGCTCCACCCGCTCCTTCGGCACGGCGACAGGGGTGCCCTCGCACTCCAGGCGCAGGCCCTGCGCGTCGGCGCCGACCACCCGGCCGAGCACCGTGCGGCCAGGCGTCGGGGCGTAGGCGACCCGGTCTCCGGGGTCGAAGCCGCCGAACCGGCCGGGGCCCGGGTTCAGCCGCTCCTTCAGTGCCGCGTTCAGCGCGCGCGTACCCGCCGCGCCGCCGTGGCCCGGCGTGATCACCTGCGTCTGTCCCGCCGGTACCCCGATGGCGCGCGGCACCGAGTCCGCGACCAGCTGCACCGTGCGGTGGATCGCGTCGGGCGCGTCCCGCACGGGGACGATCACGACCTCCTTGCCGGGTGCCTCGACCTGGGTCAGCTCACCGACGCCGATGCTGGAGACCAGCTCCCCGATGGGGCCGGGGTCCGGCGTGCGCGAGACGACCTGCGGGCAGCAGCGGGCCGCGAGCAGGTCCGCGAACACCCGGCCGGGGCCCGCGGACCACAGCACTCCCGAGTCCCCGCTGAGCACGAGCCGGGCGCCGTCCGGAAGCGACTCCACGAGCATCGCGGCCGTCTCCACGTCCAGCTGCGGGGCGTCCAGGACCACGAGCAGGTCCAGGGACAGCGCGCCGTCCGCGTCGCGGCCAGGGCCCTGCCGCCCGGAGAGGAGACCGGCCACGGTCACGGCGACACCTTTGTCCGGGCCCCCGTCCAGCCCCTCGGCCAGCCTCCGCTGTCCCTCCGCGCTGTGCGTCGCCGCGCACACCCGCAGGCCCAGCGTCCGGGCCGCCGCCACCAGCGCGGCGGGCTCGGCGCGGGCCGCGTCGCCGCCCGTGTGCAGCACGAGGCCGTGCGTGGCCACGGCGCGGATCAGGTCGGCTGCGGACCCCTTGGCGGCGGCCGCCGCGGACTCCCAGTCGGCGGTGGCCGGGGGACGTGAGCGCTCACCGTCGCTCCCCGAGCCGCCGGGAGTCACGGTGTCGGGAGCCGCAGTGTCGGGATCCGCGCCGTCGGGATCCGCCCCCTGGTCCGCCGGAGCCGAGCCGTCGCCCTCCGGGCCCGAACCCCCCTCCTTCGGCAGCGAGTTCATGACCCGGGCGAGGCCGTCGGCCAGGCTCTCCTCCGCGAGGGCGTACCGCTCGAGGCCGAGCAGTACGCGGACCGGCGTCGCTGCCTCCGCGTCCCCGGTGCCGTCGGCGCCGTCGGTGTCGTCTCCGGGCGGGGCGGGGCGCACCGGAGCCGCCCCGGGGACCTCCTCCAGCGCGTCCTGGAAGACCAGCACGTCGCCCTCCGCGAGGGCGGACTGCACGGCCTCGGCCGGGTCCGGCACCCCGCGCTGCGCCAGCGCCGCGGTGAGTGCCGACGACTCGAGCGCCGTGTGCCCGGCGAGCGCGGCCTGTTCGAGCAGCCACACCGTCAGCGCGCAGCCCCTGCGTTCGTCGCCAGGACCGCAGTCCGGGCCGAGGAGCGCCCGCGCGAACCCGTCGGCCTGCTCCGGCCGCACCCCGGCGACCCGCAGCAACTGCCAGGGGTCGGCACGCAGCACCCCGTCCGCGCCCTCGCCGAGCACGGCCGCCGCCCGGGCCGCGAGCGCCGCGGGCGCACCGCCGTCGGCCAGCACCGCCGCCACCGCCTCGACCGTCTCCGGCGCGGGCTCGGCCGCCACGGCCGGGGCCTCGGCCGCCGGCCGCCGCAGGGGCTCGGGGGCGGTCCGCTGCGGCGCGACCGGCGCGGGCTCGCGGAACGCGGACGCGACGGGCTTCTCGCCGCTCTCCACGGCCCGCACCGCCGCCAGCAGGTCGGCCGCCGTGCCCTTGAGCTTCGCGCCCGCCGCCACGGGCCCGTCCTTGCTGGCCTTGCGCTGCTCGATCCGCTCCCGCAGCTCCCGCTGTGCCGCGAGCTCGGCCTGGGCCTCGGACACCCCGGCGTCCTCGCCGTCCGCGCTGGTGTCCTTGCCCTCGCCGGCACCGGCCTCGGCACCGCTGTCCGGGGCGTTGCCCCCGGCCTCGGCAGCGCCCTCGGAAGCAGCCCCCTCCGGGGCGTCGTCCGGGCCGTCCGGGCCGTCCGGTTCACCCGTGCCGGTCGGGTCGGCCGCGTCCTCCAGGCCGTCCGGGCCCGCCGAGCCGTCCCCGGCGCCCCCGGCATCCCCCTCCGGCGCCCCGCCGTCCGGCGCGGCCCCGGCTTCCGGCGCGTCCTCGGCGGCGGGGCCCGATCCGGCTTCCGGGGCCTCGGGTTCGGCGACCTCCGCGGCAGCGGACTCCGTACTCACAGCGTGCTCCAGTCCTGGTCTGGGTAGCGGTGCACGGGCGCTGACACATCGTCGAGCGCCTGGCAGATCTCGTCAGGAAGACTAAGGGTCTCCACTGACAATGCGGCCGTGAGCTGCTGGGCGTTGCGCGCGCCGACGATCGGGGCGGTCACTCCGGGGCGGTCGCGCACCCAGGCGAGCGCCACCTGCAACGGGGTGACGGCGAGGCCGTCGGCCGCTATCGCCACGGCGTCCACGACCCGCCCGGCCGCGTCGTCCAGGTACGGCGCGACGAACGGGGCGAACTGCTCGGAGGCGCCGCGCGAGTCGGCGGGAGTCGCGTTGCGGTACTTGCCGGTGAGGACGCCGCGGCCGAGCGGCGACGAGGGCAGCAGGCCGACGCCGAGGTCGAGGGCGGCGGGCAGCACCTCGCGCTCGACGCCGCGTTGAAGCAGGGAGTACTCCATCTGCGTGCTGGCGATGCGGGTGCGGGTGCCGGGCGCGGCGAGCTGCCAGGTGGCGGCCTTGGCGAGCTGCCAACCGCTGAAGTTGGAGACGCCCGCGTAGCGCGCGCGGCCGCTGCTGACCGCGATGTCCAGGGCCTGGAGCGTCTCCTCCAGGGGCGTGCCGCTGTCGAAGGCGTGGACCTGCCACAGGTCGACGTAGTCCGTGCCGAGGCGGGCCAGGGAGGCGTCGAGCGCGGACAGCAGATGGCCGCGCGAGCCGTCGAAGCGGCGGTCGGGGTCGGGCACGCTGCCCGCCTTCGTCGCGATGACCAGATCGCGCCGCGGCACCAGGCGCTCGACGAGTCGCCCGAGGAGGTACTCGGCCTCCCCGTCGCCGTACACATCGGCCGTGTCCACGAGGGTGCCGCCCGCCTCCCAGAAGGCCTTCAGCAGGTCGGCGGCGTCGTTCTCCCCGATCTCGTCGGAGTGCCCCCATGTGAGGGTGCCGAGCCCGATCCGGGACACGCGCAGACCTGTTCGGCCGAGATGCCTCTGCTCCATGGCGGCGAGATTACTGGCCATGCCTCAGCGCTGGGTGTGCGTGTGGACAAAGCCGCGCCTGTGGACAACTCATGAACCCGATCGGGCAACGGCTCCCGCCACGCCCCGCGGCCCCGCCCTCCGGCCCCGCCGGGACCGCCGCCCGCCCCTGCCGGATCGCCCGCCCGCGCGCTACAGTCCCGGAACAGGCACGTTACTCACGGGTAAGGGGATTCGGCCATGCAGCTCGGTATCAACCTCGGCTACTGGGGCGCCGGGATGGACGCGGACAATCTCGTCGTCGCGAAGGAGGCCGACAAGCTGGGCTACGCGGTCTGCTGGGCGGCCGAGGCCTACGGTTCGGACGCGGCCACCGTGCTCTCGTGGGTGGCGGCGCAGACCGAGCGGATCGACGTCGGCTCGGCGATCTTCCAGATCCCGGCGCGCCAGCCCGCGATGACCGCGATGACGGCGGCCACCCTCGACTCGCTGTCCGGCGGCCGGTTCCGGCTCGGGCTCGGCGTCTCCGGGCCGCAGGTCTCCGAGGGCTGGTACGGCGTGAAGTTCGACAAGCCGCTGGCCCGCACCCGGGAGTACGTCGAGATCGTACGCAAGGCCATGACGCGCGAGCGGCTGAGCTACGAGGGCGAGCACTGGACGCTGCCGCTGCCGGGCGGCCCCGGCAAGCCCATCAAGCTGACCGTGCACCCGCAGCGTGAGCACATCCCGCTGTACATCGCCGCGATCGGGCCGAAGAACCTGGAGCAGACCGGCGAGATCGCCGACGGCGCGCTGCTGATCTTCCCGGCCGCCGAGCACCTGGAGGAGACCGCGCTGCGTCATCTGCGGGCCGGGCGCGAGAAGGCGGGCCTGACCATGGAGGGCTTCGACGTGGTGCCCACCCTGCCGCTCGCGGTCGGCAAGGACGCGGACGTCGACACCCTCGCCGACATGTTCCGGCCCTACACCGCGCTGTACGTCGGCGGCATGGGCAGCCGGAAGCAGAACTTCTACAACCAGCTCGCCCAGCGCATGGGGTACGAGAAGGAGGCCGCCGAGATCCAGGACAAGTACCTGTCCGGCGACAAGGA
Source organism: Streptomyces flavofungini (assembly GCF_030388665.1). Lineage (NCBI taxonomy): Bacteria > Bacillati > Actinomycetota > Actinomycetes > Kitasatosporales > Streptomycetaceae > Streptomyces > Streptomyces flavofungini. The sequence continues at coordinate 7,548,225 of NZ_CP128846.1, forward strand.
GGGCGCGGCCGCCGCCGTGCCGCGGTCCCTGATCGACTCCACCACCCTGCTCGGCTCCGTGGACCGCATCGCCGACCGGATGCGGGCCTACGCGGAGGCCGGTGTCACCACGCTCACGCTGGCGCCCGCGGGCTTCACGGTGGAGGAGCGGCTGGCCTCGCTGCGCGCGGGCACCGAGGCCATGGAGCGCGCCGGGCTGGCGTAGCGGGAGGTTTCCGCGGCCGTGGTGGGGGCTCGGGGGTCTTCCCCGCCACGGCCGTCACGGAGCACAACGCGGCGACGAGCCTTCCGGTTACGGCCCCGGAGGCTTCCCGTCCCCATCTGTCCGACCGCCCCCTCCGGAGTGCTCATCCGCCCCTTTGGGTCCCCTGTGTCCTTCGTTTGGCTGAGCTGTCGCGTACACCTGTTGCCTGTTGGCGCACTGCGCATTTGACTCGTTCTTTGCGGAAGTCTGTGTGGTCAGTGACGGCATGGAGGTGCCTGCGATGCTTTCGGCCCGGAGTCTCTTCCAAGAGATCCTCGACAACGACGAGTCGTTCCGGCTGTTCTGCTCCATCGCGGCGAGCGGAGAGTCCCAGGGGGGCTGGGAGAACGGGCGCATCGCCGCGCTCGTCCCCGAGAGCCAGCGCGATCTCGCCCCCAAGATCGCCCGGCACGGCGCCGACGAGGACAAGCACGGACGGATCTTCAACGCGCTGCTGCGCAAGCGCGGCCTCGACCCCGTCGACGTCCCCGCCGCCACCGACTACACGATGATCCTGGAGCGCAGCGGCATCGGACTCGCGCACGAGAAGCTCCGCGCCGACCAGCCGCTCACCGAGCAGGACATCGTCACGTACCTCTCGCACAGCCGCGTCACCGAGCAGCGCGCCGCCGACCAGATGGTCATGCTCCGCAAGCACTTCGGGGACGACCCCGAGGTCGGCAAGGCCGTGAAGATGATCTCGAACGACGAGGACAACCACCTGGCGTACTGCCACGAGGAACTGCTGCGCTTCGCCTACGCCGGGCACGGCCGCGCCATCCAGAGCACCCTGCGCGAGTGCGCGCTCGCGGAGATCGTCATCTACCGCGACGTCAGCCTCGCCGTCATGGAGCACATGGGCCGCATCCTGCGCTGGTCCCCGGTCAAGTCCAGAACGCTCACGGCGGGCATCCATGCCATGTACGCGTACGAACGCGCGGGCGGCTGGCGGCGGATGGTGACCCTGAAGATGCCGGAACGGCGCGACGCGCTCGGCGGACCCGCCACCTCCGCGGCCGAGTTCGCCTGACCGCGCACACCCCGACAGGTCCCCGAGGAGGGACGCTAGAGCCAACCGCGGCGCTTGAACAGCCGGAACAGGCCCACCTCGAGCGCGGCCATCAGCAGGATCACCGCGGGGTACGCCCACCACCAGCGCAGCTCCGGCATGTGCTCGAAGTTCATGCCGTAGATGCCCGCGATCATCGTGGGCACCGCCGCCATGGCCGCCCACGCGGAGATCTTGCGCATGTCGTCGTTCTGCCGCACGCTCATCTGCGCCAGATGCGCCGACAGGATGTCCGTCACCAGGCGGTCAAGGCCCTCCACGGACTCGTTCACGCGCAGCAGATGGTCGTTGACGTCCCGCAGGTACGGCTGCGCGGACTCGTCCACGAACGGCACCGCGCGGCCGGACGGGCCCAGGCCCGCGAGCCGCGCGAGCGGCATCGCGAGGGGGCCCGTGGCGCGCCGGAACTCCAGGATCTGCCGCTTGAAGCGGTAGATCCTGGAGGCCGTGTTCCGCGAGCCGCCCCCGTCCGGCGAGAACACCTCCGCCTCCAGGACCTCCAGGTCCGTCTGCAGCTCGTCCGCGACCTCCAGGTAGTGGTCGACCACGGCGTCGGCGATGGAGTACAGCACCGCCGTCGGACCGTGCTCGAGCACCTCGTGGTCCGACTCCAGCTGGTGGCGCACGGCGCTGAGCGGCGCGCCCTCGCCGTGGCGAACGGTCACCACGAAGCAGTCGCCCATGAAGATCATGAGCTCGCCGGACGACACGGCGTCGCTCTCCGGCTCGTACACCACCGGCTTCAACACGACGAACACCGAGTCGTCGTACACCTCGAGCTTCGGCCGCTGATGGGCCTTCAAAGCGTCCTCCACCGCCAGCGGGTGCAGCGAGAACTCCTTGGCGACCAGGTCGAACTCGTCCTCCGTCGGCTCGTACAGGCCGACCCAGACGAACGCGTCCCCGGCCGCCCGGGCCTCGTCCAGGGCGTCGGAGAAGTCCGCGGGGCCCTGGGCGCGAACCCCGTGCCGGTAGGTGGCGCAGTCCACGATCACGCTGCGCATTCTTCCCGGGCTCGGCCCCTGCCGCACCCCCTCGGCGGCTTAGGCTGGCCCGCATGCCCACGCTGATCCTCGTCCGCCACGGACGCTCGACCGCCAACACCGCGGGCCTGCTGGCCGGCTGGACTCCCGGCGTCGGCCTCGACGAGCGCGGCGCCGAGCAGGCCGCCGCGCTGCCCGGGCGACTCGCCGCGCTGCCCCTCGCCGAGGTCGTCACCAGCCCGCTGCAGCGCTGTCAGGAGACCCTCGCGCCGCTGCTCGCCGCGCGCCCCGACGTGCCCGTCCACACGGACGAGCGCATCGGCGAGTGCCACTACGGCGACTGGTCGGGCCGCAAGCTCGCCGAGCTCGCGGACGAGCCCCTGATGGAGGTCGTCCAGCAGCACCCGGCCGCGGCCGCCTTCCCCGGCGGCGAGTCGCTGCGGGCCATGCAGACGCGGGCCGCGGAGGCCGTGCGCGAGTGGAACGCGCGCGTGGAGCGCGACCACGGCGCCGACGCGGTCTATCTGATGTGCTCCCACGGCGACATCATCAAGTCCCTCGTCGCCGACGCCATCGGGCTGCACCTGGACCTGTTCCAGCGCATCTCCGTGGAACCCTGTTCCGTCACGGCGATCCGCTTCACCCGGCTGCGGCCCTTCCTCGTACGGCTCGGTGACACCGGCGACTTCGGTTCGCTCGCCCCGCGCGAGGCGTCCGCGAGCGGCGACGCACAGGTGGGCGGCGACGCGGGCGCACCGTGATCGTCGCCCGCAGTAGGGTGCAGTGGTCGCGCCAAGTACATGCAGTCGATTCCAATGGAGACAGGACGTGTCCCGTCAGGTGTTCCTCTATGACCCGCCGGAACGCTTCGTCGCCGGAACCGTCGGGCTCCCCGGTCGGCGTACCTTCTTCCTCCAGGCCTCCGCGGGCGTCAGGGTGACCAGCGTCGCCCTGGAGAAGACCCAGGTGGCCGCGCTCGCCGAGCGCATGGAGGAATTGCTCGACGAGGTCGTGCGGCGCAGCGGCGGCAGCGCGGCGGTGCCCGCCGTGGCGCCCGCCGAGGTCACCGACAGCGCCCCGCTCGACTCGCCCGTCGAGGAGGAGTTCCGGGTCGGCACGATGGCGCTCGCCTGGGACGGCGACGAGGAGCGCATGATCGTGGAGGCGCAGGCACTCGTCGAGCTGGACGCGGACTCCGAGGAGGACCTGGCGGAGGCCGAGGAAAGGCTCCTGCAGGACGAGGAGAACGGCCCCCCGATGCTCCGCGTCCGCCTCACCGGCGCCCAGGCCAGGGCCTTCACCAAGCGTGCCCTCGACGTCGTGAACGCGGGCCGCCCGCCGTGCCCGCTGTGCAGCCTGCCGCTCGACCCGGAAGGACACGTATGCCCGCGCCAGAACGGATACCGGCGGGACGCGTGAGCGCCACCGAACTGCTCGCCCGCGGTGAGTTGACCGTGCGCGGGCAGATCCGGGAGGCCTCCAACGCGGTGCTCTACTGCACGGTCGCCTACGAGGAGCAGAGCGCCGCCTGCGTCTACAAGCCCGTCGCCGGGGAGCGGCCCCTGTGGGACTTCCCCGACGGGACCCTCGCGCAGCGGGAGGTCGCCGCGTACGAGGTCTCCGAAGCGCTCGGGTGGGGCCTGGTGCCGCCCACCGTGCTGCGGGACGGCCCCTACGGGGAGGGGATGGTCCAGCTGTGGGTCGGGCCGGATGCCTCCGGGGAGCCCGGAGAGCCCGGAGAGCCCAGGGAAGCCGCGGAGTCCGCGGAGTCCGCGGACGGTGCCGACGTCGGGGCTGAGGAGAGCGACGCGGCCGGGCTGCTAGCCCTCGTCGAGGGGGACGAGCCCGGGGAGGGCTGGAAGGCCGTCGGGTACGCCCAGGTGGGCGAGGGGCGCACGGCGCTGCTCGTGCACGCGGACGACGCCCGGCTGCGGCGGCTCGCCGTCCTCGACGCCGTGATCAACAACGCCGACCGCAAGGGCGGGCATCTCGTGCTCGGCGACGGCGGGCGCCTCTTCGGCATCGACCACGGGGTCACGTTCAACGTCGAGGACAAGCTGCGGACGCTGCTGTGGGGATGGGCCGGGGAGAAGCTGCCCGAGGGGGCGGTGGACGCGCTGGGTTCCCTGCGGGACGGCCTGGTGGCGGGGGCGCCGTTGGCCGGGCGGCTGGCGGAGTTGCTGACCGCCGCGGAGGTCGACGCCGTCCGGGAGCGGGTGGACGCGCTGCTCGCCGCGGGGCGGCATCCGAGTCCTTCGGGGCAGTGGCCGGCCATTCCGTGGCCGCCGGTGTGAGGCCCCGCACCCGCGAGGCGCGGGGGACTGCCCCTGGTGGGGCGTGGGGAAACCTGTCGAAGATCTCGTCGCCCTGGGTCGTATGCGGAAGGGGCGTCCGGTTAGGCTCAAGACATGTATGCCTGGCCCGCTTCTGAGGTTCCCGCCCTGCCCGGCAAGGGCCGCGACCTCCGGATCCACGACACCGCGACCGGTGGCCTCGTCACCCTCGACCCCGGTCCCGTCGCCCGTATCTACGTCTGCGGCATCACGCCGTACGACGCGACCCACATGGGTCACGCGGCGACCTACAACGCGTTCGACCTCGTGCAGCGCGTGTGGCTCGACACCAAGCGGCAGGTCCACTACGTGCAGAACGTGACCGACGTGGACGACCCGCTCCTGGAGCGCGCCAAGCGCGACGGCAAGGACTGGGTCGAACTGGCGCAGGGCGAGACCGCGCTGTTCCGCGAGGACATGACCGCGCTTCGGCTGCTGCCGCCGCGGCACTACGTCGGAGCCGTCGAGTCGATACCGGGCATCGTGCCGCTGGTCGAGCGGCTGCGGGACCTGGGCGCCGCCTACGACCTCGAGGGCGACATCTACTTCTCCGTCGAGTCCGACCCGCACTTCGGCGAGGTGTCGGGGCTCGACGCCGCCGCCATGCGCCTGCTGTCCGCCGAGCGCGGCGGCGACCCGGACCGCGCGGGCAAGAAGAACCCGCTCGACCCGATGCTCTGGATGGCCGCCCGCGACGGCGAGCCGAGCTGGGACGGCGGCTCCCTCGGCCCCGGCCGCCCCGGCTGGCACATCGAGTGCGTCGCCATCGCCCTCGACCACCTCGGCATGGGCTTCGACATCCAGGGCGGCGGCTCCGACCTGGCCTTCCCGCACCACGAGATGGGCGCGTCGCACGCGCAGGCGCTGACCGGCGAGCACCCCTTCGCCAAGGCGTACGTGCACGCCGGCATGGTCGCCCTCGACGGCGCCAAGATGTCCAAGTCCAAGGGCAATCTGGTCTTCGTCTCCCGGCTGCGGCGCGATGGCGTCGACCCCGCCGCCATCCGGCTCGCCCTGCTCGCCCACCACTACCGCGCCGACTGGGAGTGGACCGACCAGGTGCTCCAGGACGCCGTCGCGCGGCTCGCCCGCTGGCGCGCCGCGGTGTCCCGCCCCGACGGACCGCCCGCCGAGGCCCTGGTCGAGGAGGTGCGCGAGGCCCTGGCCAACGACCTGGACGCGCCCGCCGCGCTCGCCGCCGTCGACCGCTGGGCCGCCCGTCAGGACGCCGAGGGCGGCACGGACGAGGGCGCCCCCGGCGTCGTGTCCCGCGCGGTGGACGCACTGCTGGGCGTCGCCCTGTAGGGACGCGGACGTACCCGAGCGGCGCCGGACGGGTAGCCTCCGTCCGGCGCCGCGGTCCCGTCACCGGGTGTGGATCACCGGGTGATCACGATCGCGAGCAGCAGCCCGGGGTTGTTCGTGTCGTAGTAGCCGATCACCGGCTGCCCGTACGCGAAGGCTTCCTGGACCTGGTCGCGGGTGCGGTCGTCGGGGTTCACGTAGACGCGCCACTCGCCGTCCACGTGCAGGTACAGCAGTGAGGCCTGGCCCGGGAGCGGCTGGACGACGTCCCAGAAGCTCTGGGCGACGGCACCCGCGAGGGCCTGCGTCGAGATCGCGGGCGCCTGCGCCTGCGGGACCTGCTGCTGGCCGAGCTGCTGCAGCAGTTGCTGGAACGGCTGCTGCTGGCCGAGCTGTTGCATCTGCTGGCGCAGGTGCTGCGGGATCTGCTGCTGCATCTGCTGGGGGAACTGCTGCTGGCCGGGGATCTGCTGCCCGTACTGGCGCTGCTGGCCGATCTGGCCCTGCTGGCCGATCTGACCCTGCTGACCGATCTGGCCCTGCTGGCCGATCTGACCGATCTGGCCGGGCTGCGGCGGCGCGGTGCTCGGGCCCTGCTGGCCGTGCTGCTGCTGGCCGTACTGCTGGCCGTACTGCTGGCCGAACGGCTGCTGCTGGCCGAGCTGTTCGGGGCCGTAGCTCTGCTGCCCCTGCTGCCCGAACTGCTGTGGGCCGTACTGCTGGCCCTGCTGCTGGCCCAGTTGACTCATTTGCGGGATGGTGCTCATGCGGGTGTCACCTTCCGTCAATGGTCGGTCCGTTGATGTGGTGCGGTGGTGCTTCTCGTCGCGTGCCGCGGTTCAGCCGGTGACGACCAGGCCGACGACCTCGTCGTCCGAGAACCAGACACGCACGTCCGGTGATTCCCCGGCGAAGGCGGAGTGCACCGCCTGGCGGGTCTCGGGGGAGGGGTTGTTCAGGTTCCGCCACTGCCCGGCCACGAAGAGCCTGAGGCGCGGCGGGAGTTCGGGCGGATACGGGATCAGCTCGTCCCAGTAGCGCTCGGCGAGGCCGGAGCCCACCCTCGCGGGAAGCAGCTTGGTGACCGCCGCCTTGATGTCGGGGCGGTTGCCGATCCGCTGGGACGCCGGGCGGCCGGGCCCGTCCTGCTGCGGCGACCCGGTGGCCCGCAGCACGGCGCGTGCGCGGGCGGACGTCATCGGTTGCTGGTCCGCAGCCTTGAGGACGCCCTGGAGCGCGGCGACGGCGCCGACGACGATCGGGGACGCCGACGAGGTGCCGGAGAACGTGTCCGTGTACCAGGCGATCTCGTCCACGCCGCCCTGGAGGTCGCCCGGCTGGTTCCAGAAGCCGCCGGTCGTCGTGGTCTCACGGCCCCAGCCCTGCGCGTCCAGGCGCGCGCCGTAGTTGGAGAACCCCAGGCGCGAGCGGTCCGGGCCGTGGTCACGGCCGTGCGTGCCGGGGGGCGGCGCGCCCGCGCCGACCAGGACGGCCTCGGACGAGGGGTTGGACGGGTTGAAGGGGTTGCGCCACCAGGACGGGAACTCGTCCGGACGCCGCTCGTACACCGCGTCGTCCAGGGACTCCGCGCCGTTGCCCGCCGCGCCGACGACGACGATGCCCTTGGCCGTGGCGTAGCGGACCGCGGCGAAGTCGTCCGGCCACCACTCGATGGCGATGTAGCCCTTCTGGTCGTCGCGGGCCTCGAAGTCGAACTTCGGGCCCGGGCGGTGCAGTTCTATGAGGATGATGTCGCCCGGCGCGAGCCGGTCCGCCGCGGCGTGGATCGTCGCCGCCGTGCCCGCCGGGGTGAACGAGGCGACCGCGGTCACGGCGTCCGGCACGATGCCGGTGACACCGATGGCGTTGCGGTCGGCGCCGATGACACCGATCACGGCCGTGCCGTGGTTGCGCCAGGCAAGGTCCTGGATGGGGGTGCCGATCACCACGCCCGCGAGCTTCGCCGACAGGTCCTCGTGGCTCAGCTGCCAGGCGCCCTCGATGTCGATGACGGTCACCCCGTCACCGCCGCCGCCCAGGCGCTGCCAGGCCCAGTACGCGTCGACGCCCTCCGGCGCGGGGCGCAGATAGCCCTGGCGGCCGCTGAAGTCCGGCGTCGCCGGCATCCCCTCCTTGCGGCGCCGCTCCTCGTCCGGCTCGCTCGCGCCGACCTGCTGCCCGACGGGCCCGAGCGCGGCCGGCACGGCGCCCGGCTTCACGTACGCCGTCTCGATCCCGGGCAGCGCCGCCATCCGCGCGCGCAGCTCCTGGGCGCGATCCCCGCCCCCGCGCACCCGGTAGAACAGCGCCAGGTCGGGCACCTCGCCCTGGGCGTCGGGGGCCGCCGCCCGCAGCCGGTCCTCGCTGCCGAACAGCGGCTCCAGGGTGAGTTGTTCGTCGCTGAGGAACATGTTCAGGGCCGACACGTCGGAGCCCGACGCCGAGCGGACGCCCTGCTCCTGGGCACGCAGCCGGGCCTCCGGCCGGGCGACGACGATCAGTTCCGCATCGGCGGCCCGATACGTGAACCCCATTCCGTCGGGTCCGGGGCCACTGCCCCCGGGGTCGCTGCCCCGCTGCACCTGGTCGGTCATCGCTTCACCGCTCCCTTCGGTTACCGCGCCCCGCCTGCCTTCCGGTCGCCGCCTACCCTGCTACCGCCGGGCCCGCCCGTCCAGACCACTTTCACCCAACAGGGTTTGAAGGGAAGTTGAGTTGGGAACAGTGCGCATTTCATCAACAAACTCGTGTCACGTCCGATACCGGCCAAATGCGTGCGTGACGGCTGTGACCTCCTGGGCCGTGGGCAACGAGAAGGGGCGGCACCCACACGGGTGCCGCCCCTGGAACGTGCCGTCGACCGTCTCAGTCCTCGGAGGAATCCTCTGACGAGGAATCGTCTTCCTTGGCGCGGCCGGGCTTCTCGCGGCGGCCCTCGCTCCGCCCGCCGTCATCCGTGCCGCCGCCGGAGCCACTGGATTTCGTGGATTCGGCGGTGTCGGATTCCTGGCTTGACTCGGCCGGTTCGCCCTTGGCGTCCGCCGCGGGCTCCGGGCGCGGCTGCGGCTTCGGCGGCCGCGTGCGCTCGCTCGGCGTGTCCCGCAGGTACGCCGCCCCGTCGCCGCCGTCCGTGGCGTGCCCGCCGACCTGCCCGGTCCCGCCGACCTGCCCGGTCCCGGCGACGGGACCGGGGCCGGGGCCGCCGCCGTCGCGCCGCCGCAGATACCGCTCGAACTCCCGTGCGATGGCCTCGCCGGACGCCTCGGGCAGCTCCGCGGTGTCCCGTGCCTCCTCCAGGGACTGGACGTACTCGGCGACCTCGCTGTCCTCGGCGGCGAGCTGGTCGACGCCCAGCTGCCAGGCGCGCGCGTCCTCCGTCAGCTCACCGAGGGGGATCCTGAGGTCGATCAGGTCCTCCAGGCGGTTGAGGAGGGCGAGCGTCGCCTTCGGGTTCGGCGGCTGCGAGACGTAGTGCGGGACGGCCGCCCACAGGCTGACCGCGGGGACGCCCGCGTGCGTGCACGCCTCCTGGAGGATGCCGACGATGCCCGTCGGGCCCTCGTACTTGGTCTCCTCCAGGTCCATGGTGCGCGCCAGGTCCGGGTCGGACGTGACGCCGCTGACCGGGACCGGGCGGGTGTGCGGGGTGTCGCCGAGCAGCGCACCCATGATCACGACCAGCTCCACGCCCAGCTCGTGGGCGAAGCCGAGCAGCTCGTTGCAGAACGAACGCCAGCGCATGGACGGCTCTATGCCCCGCACCAGGACGAGGTCGCGCGGCTTGTCGCCGCCGACGCGGACCACCGAGAGCCGGGTCGTCGGCCACGTGATCTTGCGCACTCCGCCGTCCAGCCACACCGTGGGCCGGTTGACCTGGAAGTCGTAGTAGTCCTCGGCGTCCAGCGCCGCGAACACCTCGCCCTTCCACTCCTTGTCGAGATGCGCGACCGCGGTGGAGGCGGCGTCGCCGGCGTCGTTCCAGCCCTCGAACGCGGCCACCATGACCGGGTCGATCAGCTCGGGTACCCCCTCGAGCTCGATCACCCAGGCCTCCTTCCGACGTTCTCCTCTAAGTACGCCCCAACCTTACGGCGTCCCGCGGGGCCGTCCGCAGCCCCCCGACGGTGCCGAGTGCCGGATCACTGCCCAGGTCAATCGCCCCTCACGCATGACTCACAGAGTGGAGCGGAGCCACTGCTCCACGCTCGCGACGTGCACCGTGGCCCAGGACCTGGCCGCCTCGGCGTCCCGGTCGCGCAGCGCCGCGAGGATCGCCCGGTGTTCGTGCAGGGTGCGGCTGACCGCGTCCTCCTGGGTCAGACCGCGCCAGACGCGGGCCCGTGTGGTCGGCCCGGACAGGCCGTCGAGGAGGGAGCAGAGCACCGAGTTCCCGGACGACTGCACGATGCCGCGGTGGAACTCCAGGTCGCAGGCCACCAGCTCCTCCACGCTCGGCGCGGTGCCGAGCGCGTCCAACTGGGCGGTGAGCGTGTCCAGTTCGGCCTCGCTGATGCGGGTGGCGGCCATGGCCGTGGCGGCGGGCTCCAGGATCCGGCGCACGGCGAGGAATTCGAGGACGGTGTCGTCGCGGTGGAAGTCCACGACGAAGCTCAGCGCCTCCAGGAGCAACTGCGGGTCCAGGCTGGTGACGTACGTCCCGTCGCCCTGGCGCACGTCCAGGATGCGGATCAGGGAGAGCGCCCGCACCGCCTCGCGCAGCGAGTTGCGGGAGAGCCCGAGCTCCGCGGCCAGTTCGCTCTCCTTGGGCAGCCGGTCGCCGGGGCGCAGCGCGCCGGAGACGATCATGCCCTTGATCTTTTCGATGGCCTCGTCCGTGACAGCCATGGGGACCTCGCCTCGGTGTGCTCAGTGTGCGGACCAGTGGGGACAGACAGCGACGGACACCGACTGACGGCGTCAGGCAGCAACAGGCAGCGTCAGACGGCACCAGTCGCACCAGTCGCACCAGTCGCACCAGACGGCATCAGACCGCATCAGACGGCATCAGACAGAATGAGACTGAAAGAGACATCCGATGTATCAGCTCATTATGTCCTCTGCGGTCGCCGCTGAGCAGGGGGTTCAGCCGAAGCGTTCGATCCTGATCCGGTCCACCGGCTGGCCGCCGTCCACCAGGAGCCGCGAGGCGTGCTCGGCGAAGCCGTTGGACCCGCAGACGTACGCCTCCCAGCCGCCCTCGGGCTGCCCGGCGCCGAGGTACGGCGCCAAGTGCCCGGCGTGCAGGCGGCCTTCGGCGCGGGTGAGGACGGCCGTGGTCTCGTCGCCGTACTCGTCCGCGTAGATCAGGTCCGCGCGGGTGCGCGCCGAGACGATGAGCCGCAGGGGCACGGTCAGGCCCGCGCGGCGGTGGTGGCGGATCATCGACATCAGCGGTACGACGCCGGATCCCGCGCCGAGCAGCAGCGCGGGCCGGTCGCCGGGCCAGGCGAAGAATCCGGACAGCGGGCCGCGCACCTCCACCAGGTCGCCCACCTGGGCCACGGTGTGCAGGTGCCCGGACACCTCGCCGCCCGGCGCGTGGTCCAGGGTCAGCTCGATCTCGCCGCTGTCGTCGGGCGCGGAGGCCAGGGAGTAGTGGCGCTGGGCGACATAGCCGTCCGGCGCGGTGAGCCGCAGCATCAGGTGCTGGCCGGGCAGGTGGCCCTGCCAGTCGGGCACCTTGAGCCGGAACGTCGACGCGGCGGGCGTCTCCCGGCGGATCTGAGTGATCAGGGCCTGCTGCCAGACGGAGGCCGAGCGGCTGCTCACGGAGATGCGGCCGGGCACGGCGAACGCGGTCGGGGGGACGAAGGGGGTGTCCATGGGCTCAGTCACCGGCGTACCGCTCCTCGCGCCACGGGTCGCCCCGGTGGTGATAGCCGTTCTGCTCCCAGAAGCCGGGCTCGTCGTGGTCGAGGAGCCTGAGGCCCGCGATCCACTTGGCGCTCTTCCAGAAGTACAGGTGCGGGACGATCAGCCGGGCGGGCCCGCCGTGCTCCGGCGCCAGCGGCTCCCCGTCGTACTCCCAGACGATCCACGCTCGGCCGCCGGTCACGTCGGCGAGCGGCAGGTTGGCGGTGTAGCCGGTGTGGGAGTACGCGACGACGTGCGTGGCCGTGGCGGAAGGGCCGACTTCGGCGAGGAACGCGTCCAGGCTCACGCCGCCGAAGCGCACGCCGAACTTGGACCAGCTCGTCACGCAGTGGATGTCGCCCCGGTACTCCGACGCGGGCAGCGCGTGCGCCTCGTCCCAGGTCCAGGTGCGCGGCCGCGCGACCAGGCCGTCGACGCGGAACGTCCAGTCGGCGGCCGTGAGGCGCGGGGTCACCTCGGCGGACAGGACGGGCCAGCCGTCGCGGGCGTCGTACTGGCCCGGGGGCAGGCGCGGGTCGCGGTCGGCGGCGCGGGCGCGGCCGGTGAAGCCGCGGGTCGGTGCTGAGGCCGTGGCCGGTTCCGGGGCCGCGGCAGGCTGGGAGGTCAGGGACGGTTCGGAGGTCGTGTTCGTCATGGGCTGACGCTTCCGGTGAGGTGCTCGGTGGCCGTACGGGGGCGGGGCAGCGGGGTGGACGCCGCCTCCTGGAGGCCGCGCACGGCCTGGCGCTCGTCCAGGGTGAGCAGCGTCCGGTCGCGCATCAGGACGCGGCCGTCCACGACGGTGTCGCGCACGTCGGCGGGTCCGGCGGCGTACGCGAGGGTCGAGTACGGGTCGTGCCGCGGCGCCAGGTGCGGACGGTCCAGGTCGAGGACGATCAGGTCGGCGCGTTTGCCGGGCTCCAGGGACCCCAGCTGCGCGTCGAGACCGAGGGCCCGCGCGGACCCGATGGTCGCCATCCGCACGGCCTGCTCGGCGCCCACCGCCGTGGGGTCGCCGCCCGCCTTGTGCACGAGCGCCGCCATCCGCACGGCGCCGAGGACGTCGAGGGTGTTGGAGCTCACGGCGCCGTCCGTGCCCAGGCCCACCGTGACACCGGCCGCCGTCAGGTCGGGCACCCGGGCGATGCCGCAGCCCAGCTTCAAGTTGGAGACCGGGCAGTGGGCGACGGCCGTCCCCGTGCGGGCGAGGGCCGCGATCTCGGCGTCGGTCAGGTCGACGGCGTGCGCGAGGAGCGTGTCGGGGCCGAGTACGCCGAGCGAGTCGAGCAGTTCCACGGGGCGCATCCCGTGCTGCTGGGTGACCGTCGCCACTTCGGTGGCGTTCTCGGCGGCGTGCAGGTGAAGGAGCGCGCCGTGGGCGCGGGCCAGCTCGGCGATCGCGGTGAGCTGCTCGGGCACCAGGGTGTACGCGGAGTGCGCGAACAGCACGGGCCGGGTGCCCGGCGCCGGGACGCGGGCGGTCAGGTGCGCCTCGGCCCAGCCGAGCCGGTCCGCGTACGGGCGGCCGTCCGGCGGCTCCGGCACGTCCATGAACGTCGGCCCCGTGAGCAGCCGCCACCCGGCCGCGCGGGCCACCTCCTCGGCCGCCTCGTGGAACCAGTACATGTCGAGGGCGGCCGTCACCCCGCCGCGTACCGACTCCGCGATCGCCGCCCCGATGCCCGCCGCGACCGTCCGCGGCGACAGGAGCGCCGCCTCCCGCGGAATGACTCGCTCCAGGAAGCCCTGGAGGGTCACGTCGTCGGCGGTGCCCCGCAGCAGCGTCATCGCCAGGTGCGTATGCGTGTTGATGAGTCCCGGCAGCACCAGGCAGCCGCGCGCGTCGATTTCCTCCACCGCCGCGTACGCGGCCCGCAGCCGCGCGGCCGGGCCGACCTCGACGATCTCGCCGCCGCGCACGGCGACCGCGCCGTCGGCCACGACCGTGCCGGAGGCGTCGACGGTGAGGACGTCACCGCCGTGGACGAGGAGATCGATGGGAATCATGAGTTCCGTTCCGTGCGAAGGGACGCGGTGTGGAGTGCGGTGCGGGGGCTGTGTCGTGGGACCGGGAGGTCACGGCGTCGGCGGGGGTCCTGCCGACCGGGGCGTGGCCTACCGCCTTGTGGGCGATGTCTGCGCGGGCAGCCCGGCGTCCTCGGCGGCCAGCAGGCGCAGTGCGTCCAAGGTTATCCGGGCGGCGCGGGTGACTCCGTCGGCGACCACCGACCGGTGCGGGTCGTAGCCGCCGGTGGCCTCCTCGTCGACCAGTTCGTCGGCGTTCGCGCCGTCGACCACGAGCGCGCCGCCCGCCGTGAGGCCGCGCGTCGAGGCGAACACGTACAGCGCCGCGAGTTCCATCTCGATCGCCGCGATCCCGGCCCGCTCGTAGGCGTCGGCGGGCAGCGGCAGGAAGCCCGGCTGGAAGGCGGCCCTGGTCCACACCACGCCCCGGTGGTAGGGGGCCCCGGCGGCGCGGGCCGCCCGCTGGAGCGCGAGCACCGCCTCCGGCGCGGCGAACGCCGGGTACTCGGCCGGGATCAGCTGCTGCGTCACGCCGTCGTCGCGCACCGCCGCGTCCGCGACGACCAGGTCGCCGTCGCCGATGCCGGGCCGGATCGCGCCCGCCGTCCCCAGCCGGATGAAATGCGTCACACCTGCCGCGGCCAGCTCCTGGAACAGGAGCAGTGCGCCCGGGGCGCCCACGCCGTGCGAGGACACGACGACCGGCAGGTGCTGCCAGGTGCCGGTGTACGTGCGGTATTCGCGGTGGTACGAGATCTCCTTGGCGTCGGCGAGGAGTTCGGCGACCGCCGTGGCGCGGGCGGGGTCGCCGACGACGACAGCGTGCGCCGGGAGGCCCGTGCGGGGGATGCCCGAGATGGGCTGGGTGGCTTCTTCGTGGGCGCGTGTGGACATCCGGGGGCTCCTCAGGGGGGCTTGGGGTGGTGCGGGTGGTGGGTGCCGGCCTGGTTGATCCTCGCAGGGCGCCCCGGTCCCGCCCCGTTCCGAAACCGGGGGCTGCGCCCCCGCGAGGGCACCACGCTCACCCCCACAACCCCGTGGGCGCCTCCCTCCGCACCACCGGTGCGACCTCCTCCGCGAACCGCTGCAACGTCTCGACCTGCTCGCCCCGCGAGAGCCCGAAGCCGTCCACGGATAGGGACTGCAGATCGTGCCCGTACACCTCGTGCCACCCGAGGATCTTGTCGATGATCTGCTGCGGCGAGCCGATGAGCTGCGGCCCGGCGGCGACGGCGTGCTCGATGGTTGCCGCATGGCGCGTGCCCAGGGCGGCGGCATGGCGCGTGCCCAGGGCACGCGTAAGGGGCGGCCTCCAGGGAGGCCGCCCCTTACCCACGTCAGACGGACGTCAGCTCTTCTTGCTCAGCAGGTCCTCGACCTTGCTGCGGATCTCGTCCGTGGCAAGGCCCCGGATCGTCAGCGTCGTACGGCGACGCAGCACGTCGTCGGCCGTCTCGGCCCACTCGTTGTCACGGGCGTACACGACCTGCGCCCAGATCTCCGGCGCGTCGGGGTGCACGCGCTCGGCCAGCTCCGGGTTCTCGTTCGCCAGGCGGGCGATGTCGAAGGACAGGGAGCCGTAGTGCGTGGCCAGGTGCCGCGCGGTGTCGGGCGCCATGCGCGGGCCGGGCGCGGGGCCGTCGACCAGGAGGCGGTGGGCTACCGCGCGCGGGTTGGCGATACCGGGCAGCGGCAGCTTCTTCGGCAGCTCGGAGATCGGCTCGTAGTCGTCGCCCAGCGGGTGGCCCGGCAGCGACTCCAGCTTCTTCATGACCGTACGGCCGATGTGGCGGAACGTCGTCCACTTGCCGCCCGCGACCGACAGCATGCCGCCGCGGCCTTCGGTGACGACCGTCTCGCGCTTGGCCTTGGAGGTGTCGCCGGGACCGCCGGGCAGCACCCGCAGACCCGCGAAGGAGTACGTGATCAGATCACGGGACAGCTGCTGGTCGCGGATGGAGAACGCGGCCTCGTCCAGGATCTGCGCGGTGTCGGACTCGGTGACGCGCACGTCCGCCGGGTCGCCCTCGAACTCCTCGTCGGTGGTGCCGAGCAGCAGCATGTCCTCCCAGGGCAGGGCGAACGTGATGCGGTACTTGTCGATCGGCGTGGCCAGCGCGGCCTTCCAGGGAGCGGTGCGCTTGAGGACCAGGTGCGCGCCCTTGGACAGGCGGATGGAGGGGGCCGCGTCCGGGTTCTCCATCTTGCGCAGGTGGTCGACCCAGGGGCCGGTCGCGTTCAGGACCAGGCGGGCGTTGACGCCGAACTCCTCGCCGTCCACGCGGTCCTTGAGGTCGGCGCCGGTGACCCGGCCGCCGGTGAAGCGCAGGCCGGTGACCTCGGCGTGGTTGAGGACGGCGGCGCCGGCCTCGGCGGCGGCGCGGACCGTCATCAGGGCCATGCGCGCGTCGTTCATCTGGTCGTCGCCGTACACGGCCACGGCCTTCAGGTTGTCCGTGCGCAGCTCCGGCACGTCCTGCGCCGCCTTGGCGGGGGAGAGCAGGTGGCCGACGCCGTCGCCGAACGCGGAGAGCGCCGAGTAGGCGAAGACGCCCGCGCCGAGCTTGGCGGCGCCGTGCGGGCCGCCCTTGTAGACCGGCAGGTAGAAGGTGAGCGGGTTGGCGAGGTGCGGTGCCACCTGACGTGACACCGCACGCCGCTCGAAGTGGTTCTCCGCGACCAGCTTCACCGCGCCGGTCTGCAGGTAGCGCAGACCGCCGTGGAGGAGCTTGGAGGAGGCGGAGGAGGTGGCGCCGGCGAAGTCGCCGGCGTCCACCAGGGCCACCCTGAGACCCGACTGCGCGGCGTGCCAGGCGGTGGAGATGCCCAGGATGCCGCCGCCGATCACCAGGAGGTCGTAGGACGCCTTGGACAGACGTTCCCGGGTCTCGGCGCGGCTCGGCGCGCTGCCGGCGGCCGGAGGCGTGCCGAGAGCCGGAAGGGCGGGGCCGCTCTGCAGGGTGGTCATGGTTGCTTAACTCCTCGTCAGCTGAGCTGAGTGCGGTTCAGCTCTCGTCGTCCTCGAGCCAGCCCATGGTCCGCTCGACGGCCTTGAGCCAGTTCTTGTACTCACGGTCGCGGATGTCCGCGTCCATGCGGGGGGTCCACTCCGCGGCCCGGCGCCAGTTGGCGCGCAGGTCGTCGGTGGAGGACCAGAAGCCGACGGCGAGACCGGCGGCATAGGCGGCGCCGAGGCAGGTCGTCTCGGCCACCATGGGGCGCACCACCGGCGCGTCCAGGAAGTCCGAGAGGGTCTGCATCAGCAGGTTGTTGGAGGTCATGCCGCCGTCGACCTTGAGGGCCGCGAGCTCGACGCCGGAGTCCTTCGTCATGGCGTCGGTGATCTCGCGGGTCTGCCAGGCGGTGGCCTCCAGAACGGCGCGCGCGATGTGCGCCTTGGTGACGTACCGGGTCAGACCGGCGATCACACCGCGGGCGTCGGAACGCCAGTACGGGGCGAACAGGCCCGAGAAGGCCGGTACGAAGTACGCGCCGCCGTTGTCGTCGACCGAGGACGCCAGGGTCTCGATCTCGGCGGCGGAGTTGATCAGGCCCATCTGGTCGCGCATCCACTGCACGAGCGAGCCGGTGACGGCGATGGAGCCCTCGAGGGCGTAGACCGGCTTCTGCTCGCCGATCTGGTAGCCCACGGTGGTGAGCAGTCCGGAGTACGAGTTGATGGCCTTCTCGCCGGTGTTCATCAGCATGAAGGTGCCGGTGCCGTACGTGGACTTGGCCTCGCCCTCCTCGAAGCAGGTCTGGCCGAACAGGGCCGCCTGCTGGTCGCCGAGGGCGGAGGCGACCGGGACGCCGCCCAGGATGTCGCCGAGCTTGCCGCCGGTGACCTCGCCGTAGACCTCGGCGGAGGAGCGGATCTCGGGGAGGATCCGGGTCGGCACGCCGATGGACTCGGCGATGCGCTCGTCCCACTCCATGGTGTGCAGGTTCATCAGCATGGTGCGCGAGGCGTTGGTGACGTCGGTGACGTGCTTGCCGCCGTTCACCCCGCCCGTCAGGTTCCAGATGACCCAGGAGTCCATGGTGCCGAAGAGGATGTCGCCCGCCTCGGCGCGCTCGCGCAGGCCGTCGACGTTGTCGAGCAGCCAGCGGGCCTTGGGGCCGGCGAAGTAGGAGGCGAGCGGCAGGCCCGTCTCGCGCCGGAAGCGGTCCTGGCCGACGTTGCGGCCGAGCTCCTTGCAGAGGGCGTCGGTGCGGGTGTCCTGCCAGACGATGGCGTTGTACACCGGCTCACCGGTGTTCTTGTCCCACAGCAGCGTGGTCTCACGCTGGTTGGTGATGCCGATGGCCTTGATGTCGGCGCTGGTGATGCCCGCCTTGGAGATGGCTCCGGCGACGACTTCCTCGACGTTGGTCCAGATCTCGGTGGCGTTGTGCTCGACCCAGCCCGGCTTCGGGAAGATCTGCTCGTGCTCCTTCTGGTCGACGGAGACGATGCGCCCGTCGCGGTCGAAGACGATGCAGCGGCTGGACGTGGTGCCCTGGTCGATGGCGGCGATGAAGGGGCCGGCGGTGTGTGCGTCGGTCACGGTCTGCTCCTGAAAGTCCGTCGGGTTCTCGGCGTGGTCGGCTGGTCGCTCAGAACAGCTTGAAGATGTATGCGGCGAGGGCGCCGCCGATCAGCGGTCCGACGACGGGAATCCACGCGTACGACCAGTCGGAGCCACCCTTGTTGGGGAGCGGCAGCAGCGAGTGGACGACGCGGGGGCCGAGGTCACGGACCGGGTTGATGGCGTAGCCCGTGGGCCCGCCGAGCGAGAGGCCGATGCCGACCACGACGAGCGCGGTGATCAGGGCGCCGAGGACGCCGAGGCCGTTGCCGCCGTCGTTGAGGCCCTGGGTGAGGATCGCCAGGACGAGCACGGTCGTGGCGATGATCTCGGTGACCAGGTTCTGGGCGACGTTGCGGATCTCCGGACCGGTGGAGAAGATGCCGAGCACGGGGCCGGCCTTGGGCGCGGCCTTCAGGTCGACCATGCCCTCGTCGCCGGACTTGGCGTTGATGATCTCCGGGTCCGTGAGGTGGGCCTGGAACTGGCCGTAGTACGTGGCCCACACGAGCACCGCACCGATCATGGCGCCGAGCAGCTGCGAGCCGAGGTAGATCGGCACGTCGCTCCACTTGGTGCCACCGTCCACGGCCAGGCCGATGGTGACCGCCGGGTTGAGGTGCGCGCCGGAGACGCCGCCCGCGAGGTACGCGCCGGTCAGCACGGCGAAGCCCCAGCCGAACGTGATCGCGAGCCAGCCCGCGTCCTTGGCCTTCGAGCGCTTGAGCGTGACAGCGGCGCACACGCCACCGCCGAGCAGGATGAGCACGGCGGTACCGATGGTCTCGCCGATGAAGATGTCGGAGCTGGACACCCGCGACTCCTTTGTCCTTCGTCCAGGGAAAGGCGAACCCCGGGTCCCTCCGGTGGTCCGCGCCCTCAGGTGAGGGCGTTGCCGGCCCTGGCTTGCCCCACTGTAACGCGTAATGCCGTTAGGTGTTCGACAATGCCGACCGGTGGACGCGAGTCTGGCCGCGGGGTTACCAGCACGTCAAGACTTCTGTAATTGAAAACACGATCGTTATTGATCGTTCTGGGTTATCGCCGCCGCCGCAACCAGAAGGGCCGCGTCCGACGAGAGGGCCCAGGTCAGAAGCGGCTCGCGCCCAGATCGCGGGAGACGGCCCGCGCGCAGTCCCGGACGGCGGCGACCAGCTCGGGCCGCATCTCGCCCGCGGGGCACACCCGCTCCACGGCCCCCGTGATCCCCACCGCCCCCACCGGCATCCGCCGCCGGTCGTGGATGGGCGCGGCCACGGACGCGATCCCCTCCCAGGTCTCCTCCACGTCGGCCGCGTAGCCCCGCGCGCGCGTGAGGTCGAGGACGCCCTCGAACGCCTCCGCCGCGCTCACCGTGTGCGCCGTGAACGACTCCCGGTCGGCCTCCAGGGCCTCGCTGTGCGCCACCGGGTCGTAGGCCGCGAGCACCTTGCCGAGCGCCGTGGAGTGCAGTGGCTGCATGGCGCCCACCTCCAGGACCTGGCGGCTGTCGTCGGGCCGGAAGACGTGGTGCACGATCAGCACGCCCTGCTGGTGCAGGACGCCCAGATACACGCTCTCGCCGCTGGAGCGGGCCAGGTCGTCGGTCCACACGAGGGCGCGGGCGCGCAGCTCGTGCACGTCCAGATAGCTGTTGCCGAGCCGCAGCAGCTCCGCGCCCAGCTGGTAGCGGCCCGAGGTCGCGTCCTGCTCGACGAAGCCCTCCTGCTGGAGGGTGCGCAGAATGCCGTGGGCCGTACCCTTGGCGAGCCCGAGGGCGGAGGCGATGTCCGAGAGGCCCAGTCGGCGCTCGCCGCCCGCGAGCAGGCGCAGCATCGCGGCGGCCCGCTCGAGCGACTGGATGTTCCGTGCCATCGCAGCCCTGTCCTCCATCCCGTGCCGCGCACGCAGTCCGCAGCGACCTCAAGAACGCATTCACCGTTCGACAATGCTGAACACTATCGGTCGTTGCCGACCTGTGGCTAAGGGTGCGCACACGGCGTTTTCGCCGGACGGGGCCGGGCGAACACTTCCAGCCAGGTGGCGGACGGGTCCGCCCGCTGGGACGCTCTCACGCCCGGACCGGGGTCCCGGCTACCCTGGCCGGGTGCGGGTCCCCAAGGAACCGCAAAGCCGACAGCCGTCGCACTCCAGGGAGCTCATTCATGGCCTCGTCGCCGACCCCCTCATCCGCTTCCGCGGTGGACACCTCCGCCGGGAACCGGGCCGACGCCCTCCGCGAAGCACTGGCGACCCGCGTGGTGGTCGCCGACGGCGCGATGGGCACCATGCTGCAGGCACAGGACCCGAGCCTCGAGGACTTCCAGAACCTCGAGGGCTGCAACGAGATCCTGAACATCACGCGCCCCGACATCGTCGCCTCCGTCCACCGCGAGTACTTCGCCGCGGGCGTCGACTGCGTCGAGACCAACACCTTCGGCGCGAACCACGCGGCGCTCGGCGAGTACGACATCCCCGAGCGCGTCTTCGAGCTCTCCGAGTCCGGCGCCCGCATCGCCCGCGAGGTCGCCGACGAGTTCACCGCCTCCACCGGTCAGCAGCGCTGGGTGCTCGGCTCCATGGGCCCCGGCACCAAGCTGCCCACCCTCGGCCACGCCCCGTACACCCTGCTGCGCGACGCCTACCAGCAGAACGCCGAGGGCATGATCGCGGGCGGCGCCGACGCGCTCCTGGTGGAGACCACCCAGGACCTGCTGCAGACCAAGGCCGCCCTCCTCGGCGCCCGCCGTGCCCTGGACGCCACCGGCGCCACCGTGCCGGTGATCTGCTCCGTCACCGTCGAGACCACCGGCACCATGCTGCTCGGCTCCGAGATCGGGGCCGCGCTGACCGCCCTCGAGCCGCTGGGCATCGACATGATCGGCCTGAACTGCGCGACCGGCCCGGCCGAGATGAGCGAGCACCTGCGCTACCTCGCCCGGCACTCCCGCGTCCCGATCCTGTGCATGCCCAACGCCGGCCTGCCCGTCCTCGGCAAGGACGGCGCGCACTACCCGCTGACGCCCCCCGAGCTCGCCGACGCCCAGGAGACCTTCGTCCGCGAGTACGGCCTGTCCCTGGTCGGAGGCTGCTGCGGCACCACCCCCGAGCACCTGCGCCAGGTCGTCGAGCGCGTCCGCGGCCTGACCCCGACCGCGCGCGACCCGCGCCCCGAGCCCGGCGCCGCCTCGCTCTACCAGACCGTGCCGTTCCGCCAGGACACCTCGTACATGGCGATCGGCGAGCGCACCAACGCCAACGGCTCGAAGAAGTTCCGCGAAGCCATGCTGGACGCCCGCTGGGACGACTGCGTGGAGATGGCCCGCGACCAGATCCGCGAGGGCGCCCACATGCTCGACCTGTGCGTCGACTACGTCGGCCGGGACGGCGTCGCCGACATGCGGGAGCTCGCCGGGCGCTTCGCCACCGCCTCCACACTGCCCATCGTCCTCGACTCCACCGAGGTGCCCGTCATCCAGGCGGGCCTGGAGAAGCTGGGCGGCCGCGCCGTCATCAACTCCGTCAACTACGAGGACGGCGACGGCCCCGACTCCCGGTTCGCGAAGGTCACCGCGCTCGCCCAGGAGCACGGCGCCGCCCTGATCGCCCTCACCATCGACGAGGAGGGCCAGGCCCGCACCGTCGAGAAGAAGGTCGCCATCGCCGAGCGCCTCATCGAGGACCTGACGACCAACTGGGGCATCCGCGAGTCCGACATCCTCATCGACACCCTGACCTTCACCATCTGCACCGGTCAGGAGGAGTCCCGGGGCGACGGCATCGCCACCATCGAGGCCATCCGCGAGCTGAAGAAGCGCCACCCCGACGTCCAGACCACCCTCGGCCTCTCCAACATCTCCTTCGGCCTCAACCCGGCCGCGCGTGTGGTCCTCAACTCCGTCTTCCTCGACGAGTGCGTCAAGGCGGGCCTCGACTCCGCGATCGTGCACGCCTCGAAGATCCTGCCGATCGCCCGCCTCGACGAGGAGCAGGTCGCGGTCGCCCTCGACCTGATCTACGACCGCCGCCGCCCCCAGCAGGGCGACGAGCCCGCCTACGACCCCCTGCAGCGGCTCATGGAGCTGTTCGAGGGCGTCAACATGAAGTCGATGAAGGCGGGCAAGGCCGAGGAACTCCTCGCCCTGCCGCTGGAGGAGCGGCTGCGGCGCCGCATCATCGACGGCGAGAAGAACGGCCTCGAGGCCGACCTGGACGCGGCGCTCGTCGACCGGCCCGCCCTGGACATCGTCAACGACACGCTCCTGGAGGGCATGAAGGTCGTCGGCGAGCTGTTCGGCTCCGGCCAGATGCAACTGCCGTTCGTGCTCCAGTCCGCCGAGGTCATGAAGTCCGCGGTGGCCCACCTGGAGCCGCACATGGAGAAGTCCGACGCCGAGGGCAAGGGCACCATCGTGCTCGCCACCGTGCGCGGCGACGTCCACGACATCGGCAAGAACCTCGTCGACATCATCCTGTCCAACAACGGCTACAACGTCGTCAACCTGGGCATCAAGCAGCCCGTCGCCGCGATCCTCGACGCCGCCCAGGAACACCGCGCCGACGTCATCGGCATGTCCGGGCTCCTGGTCAAGTCGACCGTGATCATGAAGGAGAACCTGGAGGAGCTGAACCAGCGCCAGATGGCCGCCGACTACCCGGTCATCCTCGGCGGCGCCGCGCTCACCCGGGCCTACGTCGAACAGGACCTGCACGAGATCTACGAGGGCGAAGTCCGCTACGCCCGCGACGCCTTCGAGGGCCTGCGCCTGATGGACGCCCTCATCGCCGTCAAGCGCGGCGTGCCCGGCGCCACCCTGCCCGAGCTCAAGCAGCGCCGCGTCCCCAAGCGCGACACGCCCGCCGTCGAGGTCAAGGAGCCCGAGGGCCCCGCCCGCTCCGACGTCGCCACCGACAACCCGGTGCCGACGCCCCCGTTCCGCGGCACCCGCGTCATCAAGGGCATCCAGCTCAAGGAGTACGCCTCCTGGCTGGACGAGGGCGCGCTCTTCAAGGGCCAGTGGGGCCTGAAGCAGGCCCGCGCCGGCGACGGACCGACGTACGAGGAACTGGTCGAGACCGAGGGCCGCCCGCGCCTGCGCGGCCTCCTCGACGAACTCCAGACCAAGAACCTCCTCGAAGCCGCCGTCGTCTACGGCTACTTCCCGTGCGTCTCCAAGGGCGACGACCTGATCATCCTGGACGACCAGGGCAACGAGCGCACCCGCTTCTCCTTCCCGCGCCAGCGCCGCGGCCGCCGCCTGTGCCTCGCCGACTTCTTCCGCCCCGAGGAGTCCGGCGAGACCGACGTGGTCGGCCTCCAGGTCGTCACCGTCGGCTCGAGGATCGGCGAAGCCACCGCCGAGCTGTTCGCCGCCAACGCCTACCGCGACTACCTGGAGCTGCACGGCCTGTCCGTGCAACTGGCCGAGGCCCTGGCCGAGTACTGGCACGCCCGTGTCCGCGCCGAACTGGGCTTCGGCGGCGAGGACCCGGCCGACGTCGAGGACATGTTCGCGCTCAAGTACCGCGGCGCCCGCTTCTCCCTCGGCTACGGCGCCTGCCCCGACCTGGAGGACCGCGCCAAGATCGCCGAACTCCTGCAGCCGGAGCGGATCGGCGTGGAACTCTCGGAGGAGTTCCAACTCCACCCCGAGCAGTCGACGGACGCGATCGTGATCCACCACCCGGAGGCGAAGTACTTCAACGCGCGGTAAGGAGTCCTCAGCCGACCGGGCGGCGAACCAGCCTGCGGACGGGTGGGAATCAAGCGCGTCCGGCGCTTGAGGGCGAGGCGCGATGCGCCGATGAGCGGGGGCAAGGGGGCGCGGCCCCCCTAGGGCGCCCGCCCCCCCGCAATATCGCAGCGCGAGTTCGGCGCCGGGAACGTACACTGGTCGGTCCAGCTCTCAGGCCGGTCCCCCTTGGGGGACCGGCCTTCTCGTCCCTCATGGAGGTGTGCCCGATGACCAGTACGGTTCCCGCCCTCGGTACCCGAACGGCCGAAGGATCCGCTCTGCAGGCCGTCCTCCTGGACATGGACGGAACCCTCGTCGACACCGAGGGCTTCTGGTGGGACGCCGAGGTGGAGGTCTTCGCGAGACTCGGGCACACCCTCGACGAGGCCTGGCGCGACGTCGTCGTGGGCGGCCCCATGACCCGCAGCGCCGGCTTCCTCATCGAGGCCACCGGCGCCGACATCACCCTCGCCGAGCTGACCGTGCTGCTCAACGACGGCTTCGAGGACCGCATCAGCCGCTCCCTGCCGCTGATGCCGGGCGCCGCCGGACTCCTCGCCGAGCTCGCCGCGCACGACGTGCCGACGGCGCTCGTCTCGGCCTCGCACCGGCGCATCATCGACCGGATCCTCGGCTCCATCGGCACCCACCACTTCCGCCTGACCGTGGCGGGCGACGAGGTGGAGCGCACCAAGCCGCACCCCGACCCCTATCTGATCGCCGCCGCCGGCCTCGGCGCCGAACCGGGCCGCTGCGCCGTCATCGAGGACACCGCGACCGGCGTGGCCGCCGCCGAGGCCGCGGGCTGCCGCGTCGTGGCCGTACCGTCCGTCGCGCCGATCGCGCCCGCCGCGGGCCGCACCGTCGTGCCCTCCCTCGAACAGGTCGACCTGCGGTTCCTGCACGGCCTGATGAGCCTGTGAGAAGAGTGCCCGAACGGGCATGGCAGCCGGTGAACCAGCCTCGGGTGGCTGAAATGCCCGGGGCACACAGCCAGTTGAAAGTGTGACGTTTCCCACGTGCAAGAGGGTCGACAGGTCCCTGATCCTATGCCGGAGAGCCCTTACCCCTCGGGTGGGGCGTGACCTTGTGTCCTGATTGGGCCGCCCGTGCACGAAACCTTCCGGTGTCGGGTTATCGGTGTGTCCACGCCCCGTATCACTGCGTGATGGCAGCTCAACTCCGGTCTCCTCCAACGCCTTCGCTGGTGCGGACTAATCTCGTCGCGAGAACATCGCCCCACCCCCCCCGTGACCCATCAACCCCACCCCGCCGTTGCCGGAAAACACGGGTATTCAAGAGTTCTGGAGAACGTCCAGCATGAACCGCAAGACTTTGGTGCTGCCGGCCCTGATAGGTCTGCTCGCCCCCACGCTCGCCGCGTGTGGCGGTTCGGGCGGCGGGGACGGCGACGACTCCATCGCGGTGGGCACCACGGACCGGTTCGCCGTCTCGAAGGAAGTCCCGGCTCCCTTCGACCCTGCGTACTCCTACGACGCCGGGACCTGGAACATCCTGCGGCAGACCCTGCAGACGCTCATGGCCATGCCGCGCGGGGGCGGCGAGCCGGAGCCCGAGGCGGCGCAGAAGTGCGGCTTCACCGACACCGGCAACGAGCGGTACGCGTGCACCCTGCGCAAGGGCCTCAAGTTCGCCGACGGCAAGCCGCTGACCGCCTCCGATGTGAAGTTCTCCATCGAGCGAGTGCGGGACATGAAGGTCGCCAACTCCAGCGGTGTCGACGGCCTCGTCTCGAACGTCGAGACCATCGAGGTCCAGGGCGACCGGGGCGTCGTCTTCCACCTCAAGAGCCCGGACGCGACGTTCCCGTACAAGCTGGCCACCCCGATCGCGGGCATCGTCAGCCCCGATCACTACAGCAAGACGAAGCTGCGCGACGGCTTCGAGGTGGACGGCTCCGGTCCGTACACCGTCAAGCAGGAAGTCAAGGGCGACCAGCTCGTCAAGGCGGTCTTCACCAAGAACCCCCACTACAAGGGTTCCTTCGGCCAGCAGAACGAGAAGGTCGAGCTGCGCACCTTCGTGAACGCGGCCGGGATGGGCAAGGCCCTCGAAAGCGGCGACATCGACCTGATGACCCGCACCATGTCGCCGCAGCAGGTGAAGAAGCTGGACGAGAGCCCCGGCAAGGACATCGACCTCGTCGAGATGTCCGGCCTGGAGATCCGCTACCTCGCCTTCAACACCAACGCGTCGACCGTCAAGAACAAGGCCGTCCGCCAGGCCATGGCCCAGATCGTCGACCGCGGCGCGCTCGCGAGCAGTGTGTACGGCTCCATGGCCGACCCGCTGTACTCGCTGGTGCCGACCACCATCACCGGCCACTCCAACTCGTTCTTCAACAAGTACGAGCAGCCGGACCCGAAGAAGGCCAAGAAGCTGCTCACCGAGGCGGGCATCAACACGCCCGTCAAGCTGACCATGCACTACACCACGGACCACTACGGCCCGGCCACGAAGAAGGAGTTCGAGACGCTGCAGCAGCAGCTGAACTCCACCGGCCTCTTCGACGTGAAGATCAAGGGCGAGGTCTGGAACACCTTCCGCCCGGCGGAGCGCGAGGGTAAGTACGACGTCTACGGCATGGGCTGGTTCCCTGACTTCCCGGACGCCGACAACTTCCTCGCGCCGTTCCTCGACAAGGACAACTTCCTCGGTTCGCCGTACCGCAACAGCACCATCAACGACGAACTGATCCCCACCTCCCGGCGCGAGGCCGACCGCCTCAGCGCGAGCAAGAGCATCGAGAAGATCCAGGACATCGTGGCCGAAGACGTCCCGGTGCTGCCGCTGTGGCAGGGCAAGCAGTACATCGCCGCACGTGACGACATCACGGGCGTCGAATGGGCTCTCAACTCCTCCTCGAACCTGCAGCTGTGGGAGCTCGCCCGCGGTGTGGGCGACTGACCGGCGCCTCACCGAGTACGGAAACAACGACAAGGCACGCAAGTGAAAATGCGCAACCAGTGGCTGGCCCTGCCCCTCACCTCCGGCCTGGCCGCCACCCTGCTGACGGGCTGTGGATCGGAGTCGGGCGGCTCCGCCGCGGACAGCGACTCCGTGGTGGTGGGGATGTCCGACGACGTCCTCGCCACCGACCCGGCGTCCGGTTACGACCCGGGCTCGTGGCTGCTGTTCAACAACGTCTTCCAGTCACTGCTCAGCTTCCCCAACGGCGCCACCCAGCCGGAGCCGGAGGCCGCGCGCAAGTGCCGCTTCACCGACCAGCAGACCAAGGTCTTCACCTGCACGCTGCGCGACGGTCTGAAGTTCAGCAACGGCAACGACCTGACCTCGAAGGACGTCAAGTACTCCTTCGACCGCGTGCGCGAGATCAACGACAAGACCGGCCCGGCGCTCATGTTCCCGATGCTCGACGAGGTCGAGACGCCGGACGCCAAGACGGTCGTCTTCAAGCTGAAGTTCCCCGACGCGACCTTCCCGAGCAAGATCGCCTCGGGCGCCGGTTCGATCGTCGACCACCGTGAGTACCCCAAGGACAAGCTCCGCGCCGACAGCGAGGCCGTGGGCTCGGGGCCGTACAAGCTCGACTCGTTCGACAAGGAGGAGGCGGTCTTCTCCGTCAACTCCGGCTACAAGGGCACCGCGAAGACCCGCAACGACGGCGTCACGCTGCGCTTCTTCCACGGCGACCGCAAGGCCCTGAAG
Source organism: Streptomyces flavofungini (assembly GCF_030388665.1). Lineage (NCBI taxonomy): Bacteria > Bacillati > Actinomycetota > Actinomycetes > Kitasatosporales > Streptomycetaceae > Streptomyces > Streptomyces flavofungini. Next base: position 7,576,009 of record NZ_CP128846.1, read on the forward strand.
CAGGCGATCACCGACCACGACATCGACGTCGCCTACCGAGGCCTGGCCGCCGCGGACATCGCCGACTTCGAGAAGGGCACCTCCGACACCAAGACGGAGGTCGTCGAGGGCACCAGCGCCGAAGTGCAGCACCTGGTGTTCAACATGAAGGACCCGATGGCCGGCAAGCCCGGCGTGCGCAAGGCCATCGCCTACCTCCTCGACCGCGAGGCGCTGGTCGACCAGGTGTACCAGGGCACGGCGACGCCGCTGTACTCGATCGTCCCGGCCGGCATCGGCGGCCACAACACCGCCTTCTTCGACACCTACGGCGCCCGCCCGCAGCGTGACAAGGCGGCGGCCGCCCTGCGCGGAGCCGGCATCGAGGGCAAGGCCAAGCTGACGCTCTGGTCCACGCCGTCCCGCTACGGCCCGGCCACCGACGAGGAGCTGGGCGCGATAGCCAAGCAGCTCAACGCCAGCGGCCTGTTCGAGGCCGACGTGAAGTCCGTCGAGTTCGAGCAGTACGAGAAGGACATCGAGGCCGGCAAGTACGGCGTCTACGTCAAGGGCTGGGTGCCGGACTACCCGGACCCGGACAACTTCACGCAGCCGTTCTTCGGCAAGGGCAACGTCCTGTCGAACCACTACGAGAACAGCACCATCACCGGGAAGATCATCCCGGCCACGGCCGCGCAGAGCGACCGCAACTCCACGGACAAGGACTACGGCAAGCTCCAGGACATCGTCGCCGCCGAGGTGCCCGTCCTGCCGGTCTGGCAGGCCAAGCAGTACGCGGTCGTCCAGGAGAACGTCTACGGCGTGGAGTCCTGCCTGGACGCGTCGACCGTCTTCCGCTTCTGGGAGCTCAGCAAGGACTGACGCCTGAGCTGAGGCCGACGCCTGCTGCGAGGCGAGCACATAGCTGAGGGGGCGCCCACCGGGCGCCCCCTCAGCTATGTGCTCACGCAGTCGTGCTCCTCGTGCCCGCGGGGGCTACTGCGCTCCGGGCCTGACCAGGCCGCTCTCGTACGCGTACACCGCGGCCTGCACGCGGTCGCGCAGACCCAGCTTCGTCAGGACGTGCCCCACGTGCGTCTTCACCGTGGTCTCGCTGACGAAGAGGTCCGCCGCGATCTCCGCGTTGGACAGCCCGCGCGCGACCAGCTTCAGGACCTCGACCTCGCGGTCGGTGAGGGTGTGCAGCGTGTCCGGGACCGGCTCGTCGCCCGAGGGCAGGTGCCCGGCGTACTTGTCGAGCAGTCGGCGGGTGATGCTCGGCGCGAGCATCGCCTCGCCCGCGGCGACCACCCGGATCGCCTGGACCAGCTCGTTCGCCGGCGCGTCCTTCAGGAGGAAGCCGCTGGCGCCCGCGCGCAGCGCCTCCACCACGTACTCGTCGAGGTCGAACGTGGTCAGGACGAGGACCTTCGCCGGGCCGTCCCGGCCGGGCCCCGTGATCTGCCGGGTCGCCTCGACCCCGTCCATCCGCGGCATGCGGATGTCCATCAGGACGACATCGGGCTGCAACGCCCGCACCTGGTCCAGAGCCTGCAGACCGTCTCCGGCCTCGCCGACGACCGCGATGTCCTGCTCGGCCTCCAGGATCATCCGGAAACCCGTGCGCAGCAGCGGCTGGTCATCGACCAGTAGGACGCGGATGGCCACGTATCTCTCCTTCGCCTAGCCCGGGCCCATTCTGCCCTGCTCGGCGTCCGGCGACTCCGGCGGCCTCACCGGAAGCGGATACGGCGGGGGCGTGCCGCCGAATTCCGGACAGACCGCCTGGTGGTCGCACCAGCCGCACAGCTTCGTCGGCCGTGGCCGCCACTCGCCGGTCTCCGTCGCGCGCACGATGGCGTCCCACAGCGCGAGCAGCTTGCGCTCGACCCGCTCCAGGTCGGCCGCCACCGGGTCGTACGTGATGACGTCGCCGCTGCCCAGATAGACGAGCTGGAGGCGGCGCGGGATCAGGCCCTTCAGGCGCCACACCACGAGGGCGTAGAACTTCATCTGGAACAGGGCGCCCTCCGCGTACTCCGGGCGGGGGGCCTTGCCGGTCTTGTAGTCGACGATGCGGACCTCGCCGGTGGGGGCGACGTCGACGCGGTCGATGATGCCGCGCAGCTTCAGGCCCGAGGCCAGCTCGGCCTCCACGAACAGCTCCCGCTCGGCGGGCTCGAGGCGCGTGGGGTCCTCCAGAGTGAACCACCGCTCGACCAGCTTCTCCGCGTCGGCGAGCCACTGGGCCACGCGCTCGCCCGCGCCGTCGTCGGCGAACAGCTCGGCAAGCTCCGGCTTGGCCTCGCGCAGGCGGTCCCACTGGCCGGGGACGAGCGCCTTGGCCCGGGGCGCGGTGCGCTCCGTCGCGGGCGCGTCGAAGAGTCTCTCCAGGACCGCGTGGACCAGGGTGCCCCGCGTCGCGGCCTCGCTCGGCTTCTCCGGCAGCTTGTCGATCACCCGGAAGCGATACAGCAGCGGGCACTGCATGAAGTCGCTCGCGCGCGAGGGCGACAGGGACGCCGGGCGCGCGGCCGCCCTGACGTCGTCGGTCCTGGTTTCCATGACAACAGACCCTACGACCCGCCACTGACAACGGCCGCATACCATCGACGACAGACCCTCCCGCCCTGCATGATCGTGCGTGTACCGCGCCACAGCAGGAGCGGGGGACGCTTCGAACGAGGGGACATCGTGGACGAAAGCGGCGGCAGCGGCAGGCCGCAGTCCGACGAGCACGCGCCCGCCAAGGCGGAGACCGCGTCCGACCGGGAGACCGCGTCCGACCAGGCGGCGGCCGAGCGTGACCAGGCGCAGGCCGGTTCCGGCCGGGCCGCGGGGGCGTCCGGTGGAGCGGAGAGCGCGCCGTCCAGCGCGTCCCGGGCCGGGGCCGAGCGCCCCGGTGCGGAGGGCGACATCCACGCGGGCGGCACGGGGGAGGACCGGGCCCGGGGCGAGGCCGACGGCTCCGACGCCGCGCCCGAGGCGGCGCCGGCCCCGACGGCGGACGCGGCGCGCCCGACGGCCGCCGACCGGCCGGATCTGTCCAAGGCCCCCCCACGGGCCCACGCGCACCACACCGGTGAGCCGCTCAAGAGTTCCAAGGGTGCCAAGGGCAGCGCGGGCGGCAAGGAGGAGCCGAAGAACCCCGGTGGCGGGCTCCTCATGGGGCGCCCCTTCGGCGTGCCCGTGTACGTCGCGCCCAGCTGGTTCCTCGTCGCCGCGCTGATCACCTGGGTGTTCGGCGGCCAGCTCGACCGCGTCCTGCCCGAGCTGGGCAACGCCCGCTATCTCGTGTCACTGTTCTTCGCCGTCGCCTTCTACGCCTCGGTGCTCGTGCACGAGCTGGCCCACACCGTCGCCGCGCTCCGCTTCAAGCTCCCCGTGCGCCGCATCCAGCTCCAGTTCTTCGGCGGCGTCAGCGAGATCGAGAAGGAGAGCGAGACCCCCGGCCGCGAGTTCGTCCTCGCCTTCGTCGGACCGCTCCTCTCCCTCGTCCTCGCGGGCGTGTTCTACGCGGGCATGCAGGCCGTGGAACCCGGCACCGTCCCCGGCGTCCTGCTCGCCGGACTGATGATCTCCAACCTCATCGTCGCCGCCTTCAACCTCCTGCCCGGCCTCCCGCTCGACGGCGGCCGCATGCTCCGCGCCGTCGTCTGGAAGATCACCGGCAAGCCCATGAGCGGCACCATCGCCGCCGCCTGGGTCGGCCGCGCCCTCGCCATCTCCGTCCTGGTCGGCCTGCCGATCCTCAACCAGTCCGGCGCGCTCGGCGGCGAGACCCAGGACATCGGCGGCATGGACACCGTCACCGACGCCCTGCTCGCCGCGATCCTCGCCGCCATCATCTGGACCGGGGCGGGCAACAGCCTGCGGATGGCCCGGCTGCGCGAGCACCTGCCCGAACTGCGCGCCCGCGCGCTCACCCGCCGCGCCGTCCCCGTGGAGACCGACACCCCGCTCTCCGAGGCCCTGCGCCGCGCCAACGCCGCGGGCGCCCGCGCCCTGGTCGTGGTGGACGCCGACGGCGACCCGCTGTCCGTGGTCCGGGAGGCCGCCATCGTCGGCGTACCGGAACACCGCCGTCCCTGGGTCACCGTCAGCGGCCTCGCCCAGGACATCACCGAAGGCATGCGCGTCCCCGCCGAACTGGCGGGGGAGGAGCTCCTGGACCGGCTGCGCGCCACCCCGGCCACCGAATACCTGGTCGTCGAGACCTCCGGGGAGATCTACGGCGTGCTGTCCGCCGCCGACGTCGAGCGCGCGTTCGTCAACGCCATGGCGCGGCCCAGCTGACCGCGCCCGCCGCGGCCCGCGCGACCGCGGTGGTCGGCGGCCCCCGCCACGGCCGGTAGGCTGGTCACATGTCCGAACCGACCGGTGCCGCCCGCCGACGCGGGCCCTTCAAGGTCGGGGACCAGGTCCAGCTCACCGACCCCAAGGGACGCCACTACACGTTCACGCTCGAGGCCGGGAAGAACTTCCACACCCACAAGGGTTCCTTCCCGCACGACGAGCTGATCGGTGCTCCCGAGGGCAGTGTTGTCCGCACCACGGGGAACGTCGCCTACCTCGCGCTGCGTCCCCTGCTCCCCGACTACGTCCTGTCCATGCCCCGCGGCGCCGCCGTGGTCTACCCCAAGGACGCGGGGCAGATCCTGGCCTTCGCCGACATCTTCCCCGGCGCGCGCGTCGTGGAGGCGGGTGTGGGCTCCGGCTCGCTCAGCGCCTTCCTGCTGCGCGCCATCGGCGACCACGGCATGCTGCACTCCTACGAGCGCCGCGAGGACTTCGCCGAGATCGCCCAGCAGAACGTGGAGCGCTACTTCGGCGGCCCGCACCCCGCCTGGCAGCTCACCGTCGGCGACCTCCAGGACAACCTGTCCGACACCGAGGTCGACCGTGTCATCCTCGACATGCTGGCCCCCTGGGAGTGCCTGGAGGCCGTCTCCAAGGCCCTGGTGCCCGGCGGCATCCTGTGCGCCTACGTCGCCACCACCACGCAGCTGGCCCGCACCGTCGAGTCGATCCGGGAGATCGGCGGCTTCAACGAGCCGACCGCCTGGGAATCGATGATCCGCAACTGGCACATCGAGGGCCTGGCCGTCCGCCCGGACCACCGCATGATCGGCCACACCGGCTTCCTCCTCACCGCCCGCCGCCTCGCGGACGGCGTCGAGCCGCCCATGCGGCGCCGCCGCCCCGCCAAGGGCGCCTACGGCGAGGACTACACCGGCCCGAACGCCGACGGCGGCAGCCCCCGCTGACCGCCCGCCCGGACGCGTACCCCACGCGCCCGGCGCACTCCACACAACGCACCGGCGCCGCCGTCGAGTTCCCACCGCACCCAGGGAACTCGACGGCGGCGCCGCCGTGTTGGACGCGTGTCACCGCACCGGGCCCCGGTGTTCCCCGGCGCTGTGAGGTGTGGCAGCATGCTGGCCACCCCACCCCCACCGGCACAGCCCTCACAGGAGACACTCCTCGTGCAGCACCCCGCCGTCCCGGAACCGGCCCACACGGTGGACCGGTCGTGGGCCACCCGACCCGTCCACTGGGTGGCCACCGCCGCCGCGCTCGCCGCCGTCGTCGCGGCCTCGGGCTTCCTCCAGCCCGACCCGGCCACCGCCGCCCCGACCGACCCGAAGCCCGAGTCGCGCAGCGCCCCGGCGCCCGCGGCCGCGCCCGCCCCCGACCCGGCCGCCGTCGCCTACCCCCTGGACTGCCCCGCCGATTCCGTCGTCGCCAAGAAGGCGACCGGCGACCTCGACGGCGACGGCAACCCCGAGACCGTCGCCGCCGTGCACTGCGAAGCGGGCTCCGGCACCCCGCCGCACGCCCTGTATGTCATCACCCGGCCCCGCGAGGGCAAGCCGCGCGTCGTCGCCACCCTCCTCGACGCCAAGGAGGGCCGCACCGTCAGCGCCCTCGCGGTGCGCCGGGGCGCCGTGACCGCGACGCTCCTCGGCTATTCCTCGATCGACGTGCCCCGCTACCGCCCCGATCTCCGCGACGAGGCCAAGTGGCAGTGGAAGAACGGCGCGTTCACCCGCTCGACACCCGGCGCGGCGCGCGGGGTGTGACGCACCCACCGCCCCACGCGCCGCCGCAGTGGACGGCGCGTGGGCCCCGGGCGCGGCCCGCGGACATGCGCAAGGGCCCGTGGTTACCTTCAGACGGTAACCACGGGCCCCGTTTCGCTCACTCAGCGAAATAATTCGGTCACTCTGCGTCGGGTCCGTAGACCTCGACCTTGTCCGAAACGCGACGTACATGAATACAGTCACCCGGGCACTCCTTCGCGGAGTCGGTGACGTCCCGCAGCAGCGGCAGCGGCACGGGTGTTGTCGCCCCCGGCGTCTGCAACAGCTCGTCGTCGCCGCCCTTCACATAGGCCAGGCCGTCGATGTCCAGCTCGAAGACCTCCGGCGCGTACTGGGCACAGATGCCGTCGCCGGTACACAGGTCCTGATCGATCCAGACCTCGAGCAGATCATGGCTCTCGCCGACGGTCTCCGCCTCGTGCTGCACGGTCATCTCTCCTGCCGAAACTGCGTCGAGCAGGGCCGACTTTGCTGCAAGTCCGGCCAGCCCTGACGGGTGTTGAACACTTCGACCCTACAACCGGCGGCTTTCCGATGTTGTTGGGTGGGTATTCCCCTGGCGTGAGGGAGAGCGCAAGGGTGAAGATCGGACACACCCCCACCGTCTTTGTGATCTAGGGGTTTCAATCAGCACCCACCCAGGTAGGGTCAGGAAGCGTCCAGCTCCCCTTGGAGGAGGTGAGGACCGTGGCAGCCCACGACGACGACATCAACCGCGGCATCCGGCCGGGGCGAGGGTCTGAGGACCCAGCCGGTCAGGTTGCCTATCTCGAGCAGGAAATCGCCGTCCTGCGACGCAAGCTCGCCGACTCTCCGCGGCACACGAGGATTCTCGAAGAGCGGATCGTCGAGCTGCAGACCAACCTGGCAGGCGTGTCCGCGCAGAACGAACGGCTCGCCAACACGCTCCGTGAGGCCCGCGACCAGATCGTGGCCCTCAAGGAAGAAGTCGACCGGCTCGCACAGCCGCCGGCCGGCTTCGGAGTCTTCCTCACGGCGAACGAGGACGGCACCGCCGACATCTTCACCGGCGGCCGCAAGCTCCGCGTGAACGTCAGCCCGAGCGTCGAACTCGACGACCTCAGGCGCGGCCAGGAAGTCATGCTCAACGAAGCGCTCAACGTGGTCGAGGCCATGGAGTACGAGAGCGTCGGAGACATCGTCACCCTCAAGGAGATCCTCGAGGACGGCGAGCGAGCCCTGGTGCTCGGACACACCGACGAGGAACGGGTGGTGAGGCTCGCCGAGCCGCTCCTGGACGTCACCATCCGCCCCGGAGACGCCCTCCTGCTCGAGCCCCGCTCCGGCTACGTCTACGAGGTCGTACCGAAGAGCGAAGTAGAGGAACTGGTCCTCGAAGAGGTCCCGGACATCAGCTACGAGAAGATCGGCGGCCTCGGCGGTCAGATCGAGATGATCCGTGACGCCGTCGAGCTCCCCTACCTCTACCCCGATCTCTTCAAGGAGCACGAACTGCGGCCGCCCAAGGGCGTCCTGCTCTACGGCCCGCCCGGCTGCGGCAAGACGCTGATCGCCAAGGCCGTCGCCAACTCCCTCGCGAAGAAGGTGGCCGAGGTCACCGGGCAGCCCGCGGGGAAGAGCTTCTTCCTCAACATCAAGGGCCCCGAGCTCCTCAACAAGTACGTCGGCGAGACCGAGCGGCACATCCGCCTGGTCTTCCAGCGCGCACGGGAGAAGGCGAGCGAAGGCACCCCCGTCATCGTCTTCTTCGACGAGATGGAATCCCTCTTCCGCACCCGCGGCAGCGGCGTCAGCTCGGACGTGGAGAACACCATCGTTCCCCAGCTGCTCGCCGAGATCGACGGTGTGGAGGGCCTGGAGAACGTCATCGTCATCGGCGCCTCCAACCGCGAGGACATGATCGACCCGGCCATCCTGCGGCCCGGACGCCTCGATGTGAAGATCAAGATCGAGCGCCCGGACGCCGAGGCGGCCAAGGACATCTTCGCCAAGTACCTCACCGAACGACTGCCGCTGCACTCCGACGACCTCGCCGAGCACAGCAGCGACAAGGCCGCCACGGTGCAGGGCATGATCCAGTCCGTCGTGGAGCAGATGTACGCCGAGTCCGAGGAGAACCGCTTCCTCGAAGTCACGTACGCCAACGGCGACAAGGAAGTCCTCTACTTCAAGGACTTCAACTCCGGCGCCATGATCGAGAACATCGTCGGCCGCGCCAAGAAGATGGCCATCAAGGCCTTCCTCGAGCAGAACCAGAAGGGCCTCAGGGTCTCTCACCTCCTCCAGGCTTGCATCGACGAGTTCAAGGAGAACGAGGACCTGCCCAACACCACCAACCCGGACGACTGGGCCCGCATCTCCGGCAAGAAGGGCGAGCGGATCGTGTACATCCGCACGCTCGTCACCGGCAAGCAGGGCGCCGACACCGGACGCTCCATCGACACGGTGGCCAACACCGGTCAGTACCTGTAGATGGCAGGGCGGCTGCGGGTGCCCTCCACGGGTACCCGCAGCCGACTGTTTTCCGCCGGTCGCGGGCGCCTCGCAGCCGCGTCACCAACCCAGCGAGAGCAAAGCAGGAAATGATCTCCCCACCAGCGCAGAGGCGTTCTAGGCTCTTCCGTACCGCCGAGTCGCGCAGTGCGGGGACGGGCACCGCACACGCACCGGAGAACCAGCGGTACTTGAGCGGTGCCCCCGACCGAGGGCGCCGCCGGGCAAGGAGGGCCGCATGACCGTACGGCGAGTAATGGGCATCGAGACGGAGTACGGCATCTCCGTTCCCGGCCACCCCAACGCCAATGCCATGCTCACCTCGTCCCAGATCGTCAACGCCTACGCCGCGGCGATGCACCGGGCGCGACGCGCCCGCTGGGACTTCGAGGAGGAGAACCCGCTGCGGGACGCGCGGGGCTTCGACCTAGCCCGCGAATCCGCCGACGCCAGCCAGCTCACCGACGAGGACATCGGCCTCGCCAACGTGATCCTCACCAACGGGGCCCGCCTCTACGTCGACCACGCACACCCCGAGTACAGCGCACCGGAGGTCACCAACCCCCGCGACGCCGTCCTCTGGGACAAGGCCGGCGAACGCATCATGGCCGAGGCCGCCGAGCGGGCCGCCGCGCTCCCCGGCGCCCAGCCGATCCACCTCTACAAGAACAACACCGACAACAAGGGCGCCTCCTACGGCACGCACGAGAACTACCTGATGAAGCGGGAGACCCCGTTCTCGGACATCGTGCGCCACCTCACGCCCTTCTTCGTCTCCCGCCAGGTCTTCGCCGGGGCGGGCCGCGTCGGCATCGGCCAGGACGGCCACGAGCACGGCTTCCAGCTCAGTCAGCGCGCCGACTACTTCGAGGTCGAGGTCGGCCTGGAGACCACCCTCAAACGGCCCATCATCAACACCCGGGACGAGCCGCACGCCGACGCCGAGAAGTACCGCCGCCTGCATGTGATCATCGGCGACGCGAACCTCTCGGAGATCTCCACCTACCTCAAGCTCGGCACCACCTCGCTGGTCCTGGCCATGATCGAGGAGGGCTTCATCGCGGTCGACCTCGCCGTCGACCAGCCTGTCCGCACCCTCCACCAGATCTCCCACGACCCGACCCTCCAGCACCTGGTCACGCTCCGTAGCGGCCGCACCCTCACGGCCGTCCAGCTCCAGATGGAGTACTTCGAGCTGGCCCGCAAGTACGTCGAGGAGCGGTACGGCGCCGACGCGGACGACCAGACCAAGGACGTCCTCACACGCTGGGAAGACGTGCTCAACCGCCTGGAGAACAACCCAATGAGCCTCTCCGGAGAGCTCGACTGGGTCGCCAAGCGGGAACTCATGGAGGGCTACCGCCGTCGTGACGGCCTCGACTGGGACGCGGCCCGCCTGCACCTGGTGGACCTCCAGTACGCGGACGTACGCCCCGAGAAGGGCCTCTACAACCGTCTCGCGGCCCGCGGCAAGATGAAGCGCCTCCTGGACGAGGGCGCCGTCGAGCGGGCCCGCAGCAAGCCGCCCGAGGACACTCGCGCCTACTTCCGGGGGCGCTGTCTGGAGCAGTACGCCGACGACGTCGCCGCGGCCTCGTGGGATTCGGTCATCTTCGACCTGCCCGGACGTGACTCGCTCCAGCGGGTGCCCACCCTGGAGCCGCTTCGCGGAACGCGTAATCACGTCAAAGAGCTCCTTGACCGCTGCCGCACGGCGGAGGATCTGGTCCGGGTGCTCTCCGGAGGCTGAAAGGCGGCTGAAAGGCTGGCCGCGGGGGAATCACAGAGGTGGGCCCCGCACGTTGTACGAAGTGCGGGGCCGATGTCAGACCCGGCTTGTAGGGTCTGATCAAGAAACGTCTAACCGAGCGGGGTGAGGTAGATGGCGACCAAGGACACCGGCGGCGGACAGCAGAAGGCGACGCGTTCCACCGAGGAGGTCGAGGAGCAGGCGCAGGACGCGCAGGCCTCCGAGGACCTCAAGGAGCGCCAGGAGAAGCTGAGCGACGACGTGGACTCCGTCCTCGACGAGATCGACGACGTCCTCGAGGAGAACGCAGAGGACTTCGTGCGTTCCTTCGTGCAAAAGGGTGGCCAGTAGGCCGCTGCTCCCTTGGTTTCCAAGGGCAGGCGAGGGTCGTCGAGCATGCCGCGAAAGCGCGACGGCCCATGTGGGTCACTGCCGCGGGACGGGTAGGGTCCGTGGCGTACTGTGCATCAACTGCAATTCGGCGATCGGCAAGTTGGGAGATGCTCCCGGCACCTTGCGCCGGGCCATCAGTTACCTGGAAGGAAACCCGTGGAAGCCAACACTCGAAAGCCCGGGCGTCTGCCGGCTGCCTTCCTGACCCCTGGTTCCTCGTCCTTCATGGACTTTCTCTCCGAGCACCAGCCGGAAATGCTCCCCGGCAAGCGGCAGTTGCCGCCGACACAAGGGGTGCTCGAGGCTCCGCACGGCACGACCATCGTGGCGGCGACGTTCCCCGGCGGCGTGGTGCTCGCCGGTGACCGTCGCGCCACGATGGGCAACGTCATCGCGCAGCGCGACATCGAGAAGGTCTTCCCGGCCGACGAGTACTCGGCGGTCGGCATCGCGGGCACGGCCGGTCTCGCCGTGGAGATGGTGAAGCTGTTCCAGCTGGAGCTGGAGCACTTCGAGAAGGTCGAGGGCGCGACGCTCTCCCTGGAGGGCAAGGCCAACCGCCTCTCGACGATGATCCGGTCCAACCTGGGCATGGCGATGCAGGGCCTCGCGGTCGTCCCGCTCTTCGCGGGGTTCGACGTGGACCGTGCCAAGGGCCGCATCTTCTCGTACGACGTGACGGGCGGCCGCAGCGAGGAGCACGGGTTCGCGGCGACGGGCTCGGGCTCGGTCTTCGCGCGCGGCGCGATGAAGAAGCTCTACCGCGACGACCTGACGGAGGAGCAGGCGACGACACTCGTCGTGCAGGCGTTGTACGACGCCGCGGACGACGATTCGGCGACGGGCGGTCCGGATGTCGCCCGGCGGATCTATCCGATTGTGACGGTGATCTCCGAAGAGGGCTTCCGGAGGCTGGCGGAGGCGGAGACCTCCGAGATCGCGCGCTCGATTCTGGCTCGCCGTCTCGAGCAGCCGGACGGACCGCGCGCCGCCCTGCTCTGAGTGCCCCGTTGTTGTTGTGTGAATTTTTGACAGAAAGGGACGGATAGCCGGTGTCGACGCCGTTCTATGTCTCACCCCAGCAGGCCATGGCCGACCGGGCGGAATACGCCCGCAAGGGCATCGCCCGTGGTCGCAGTCTGGTCGTGCTGCAGTACGCCGATGGCATTGTGTTCGTCGGTGAGAACCCGTCCCGTGCGCTGCACAAGTTCAGCGAGATCTACGACCGGATCGGTTTCGCCGCGGCCGGTAAGTACAACGAGTACGAGAACCTCCGCATCGGCGGCGTCCGCTACGCGGATCTGCGGGGTTACACCTATGACCGCGACGATGTGACGGCCCGAGGCCTGGCGAATGTGTACGCGCAGACGCTGGGCACGATTTTCTCCAGCAACGCCGAGAAGCCCTACGAGGTCGAGCTGGTCGTGGCCGAGGTCGGCACGACACCGGACGGCGACCAGATCTACCGGCTGCCGCACGACGGCTCGATCGTCGACGAGCACGGCTCGGTCGCGGTGGGCGGCAACGCGGAGCAGATCAGCACGTATCTGGATCAGCGCCACCAGGACGGGATGACGCTCGCCGAGGCGCTGAAGCTCGCGGTGCAGGCGCTGTCGCGTGACACCAACGGCAGTGAGCGGGAGATCCCCGCGGAGCGCCTGGAGGTGGCGGTCCTCGACCGCACGCGGCCGCAGCAGCGGAAGTTCAAGCGGATCGTCGGCCGGCAGCTGGAGCGGCTGCTCGGCGAGGGCGGCTCGGCGGGGGAGCCGGGGGACGGCGCGGACCCGGACGCCGAGGCCGGATCGGACTCCGGTTCGGGTTCCGCCGACGAGTAGCTCCGCGTACCGCGGCAGGTGAACTGCGCGTGGCCCCGCGTCCCGGCTCTCAGCGCCGGGGTGCGGGGCTTTGCGCTGTGGAGCCGCGGACGACGAGGTGGGCGGGCAGGGCCGCGGGCTCGGGGGCGCGGCCGTCTAGGACGGCGATGAGGGTGGCCATGCCCTGCTCGCCGAAGCGCTCGGCGGGCAGGGCGACGGTGGTGAGTTCGGGCTCGACGGCGGTGGCGAGGGTCAGGTCGTCGAAGCCGGTGACGCTGAGGTCGTCGGGGACGTGCAGGCCGAGGCGGCGGGCGGCCTTGCAGACGCCCGCGGCGAGGATGTCGTCGTCGCAGACGACGGCGGTGGGCCGGGGGCCGGGCCCGCTGAGCGCGGTCTCGGCGGCGACGCGGGCGTCGTCGACGGTCAGGAGCGCCTTGGCGGTGCGGACGGTCGCGCCGGTGCCCCGGACGGTGGCGACGAGGGCGTCACGGCGTACGTGGAACGTCCAGGAGTCGACGTCGGCGGCCAGGTGCAGCAGATCGCGGTGGCCGAGGGCGAGCAGGTGCTCGACGGCCTGGCGCATGCCGTCGGCGATGTCGAGGTTGACCGTGCTCGCGCCGAGGCTGCCCGCGGGGTCGCTGTCGAGCATCACCAGGGGCAGTTCGTCACCGCGGATCGCGCCGAGGGCCTCGGAGGCCATGGAGGAGGCGAGGACGCCGTCGAGCGAGGCGCGGGCGGAGTCGAAGGGGTCGCGGGCCGGGGCGTTGAGGTCCGGGGTGGGGTAGAGGACGACGCCGAAGCCGTGCCGGGCGGCGACGCGGGCGGCGCCGGTGTGCACGCGGGCGAAGAACTCGTTGGTGAGGGCGGGGACCACGAGGAGGGCGGTGCGGGTGCGGCCGAGGCGGAGGTTGCGGGCGGCGAGATTGGGCCGGTAGCCGAGCTCGCGGGCGGCGGCGCGGACGCGCTCGGCGGTGCGCTCGGCGACGCGGCCCTGCCACTTGTCGCCCAGGACGAGGGAGACGGTGGCCTGCGAAACCCCGGCGGCGCGGGCGACGTCACGGCTGGTGGGGCGGGGGGCCGCGGTGTCGTGCTGGGGTCCGGCCACGGACGTCTCCTGGTCGCTGTGGGCCCCGGCGTGGTGGGGCGGGGGCGGGCGTGCGGTCGGCGCCGGGACGTGGCCCGGCACCGGCGGTCCGGGCGCCCGGCACACGGTGGTCGTGCACGGGCGGTGGACTGGTGAACAGCGCACATGGTACGTATGACCCCGCGAAGTTATACGTACAACTAGGAGCGCATCGGCGCGCGGGCGGGCGAGGAGAGGCTGACTGATGGCTTCCGGTTACGGCGAGATCCTGCGCGCGCGGTACGCGACGCGGCTCCTGGCGGGCACCCTCGTGGGCCGGCTGCCGAACGCGACGGCGGCGATCGGCATCGTGCTGTTCGTCCGTGCGGAGGGCGGCTCCTACAGCCTGGCCGGCGCGCTGGCCGCGGTCTACGGAGTGGCGACGGCCGTCGGACAGCCGCTGCTCGGGCGCCTGGTGGACCTGTACGGCCAGCCGCGCGTGATGCTGCCGGCGGCCGTCGTCTCGGGCCTCGGCATGGCGGCTTTCGCGTTCACCGGCCCCGACATGCTCGTCGCCGCGTACGCCGCGATGGTGGTCGCCGGACTGTTCACCCCGCCACTGGAGGGCGGCCTGCGGGCGCTGTGGCCGGACGTGCTGCGCAAGGAGGGCCAGGTCCACACGGCGTACGCGATGGACGCCGTGGCGCAGGAGGTCATGTTCACCGTCGGCCCGCTCCTGGTGACCGGGCTCGTGTCGCTGTGGTCGGCGGGCGCGGCGCTGCTCGTCGTGAACGCGATCGGCGTGCTCGGCGCCCTGTCGGTGGTGGTGTCGCGCCCCTCGCGCGCGTGGCGGTCGGCGCCGCGAGAGGCGCACTGGCTCGGCGCGCTGCGCTCCCCGGGGCTGCTCGCACTGCTCGGCGCGTTCCTGTTCGTGGGGACGGCACTCGGCGCGATCACGGTCGCGGGCGTGTCGTACGCGGACGAGCACGGCGGGGACGCGGTGTACGGCTGGATGATGGCGGCGCTCGGCCTCGGGGCGCTGGTGGGCGGGGCGGTCTACGGGGCGCGGCAGTGGAGCGGCGCGCCGGAGCGGCGGCTCGTGCTGCTCGTGGCGCTGCTGGCGGTCTGCTACGTGCCGTTGGTCCTGATGCCGGGAGCGGTGGGGATGGTGGCGCTGACGGCGCTCGCCGGGGTGTTCCTCGCGCCGGCGCTCGCGTGCGCCTTCATCGTCGTGGACCGGCACGCGCCCCGGGGCACGGTCACGGAGGCGTTCTCGTGGCTGGTGACGACGTTCACGGTGGGCACGTCGGTCGGGACGGCGGCCGGCGGTCCCGTGGTCGAGTGGGCCGGGACGCGCTGGGGGTTCGCGGTTCCGGGGCTCGCGGGGGCGGCGGCGCTGCTGGTGCTCGTGTGCACGGGGCGGGCGTTCGCATCCGCAGCTGTGGGGCCGGTGGTTGCGGGTTCATCGGAAAATGATCGAAACGGTGCTGCCGAACCCGGTTTCAGTGCGGGGCATCGGGCGTAATGTTCAGTCATGGACCGCCGCATTTTCGGGCTGGAGAACGAGTACGGCGTCACGTGCACGTTCAGGGGACAGCGCCGTCTGTCGCCTGACGAAGTGGCGCGCTACCTCTTCCGCCGTGTTGTGTCATGGGGCCGCAGCAGCAACGTCTTTCTGCGGAACGGCGCCCGCCTGTATCTCGACGTGGGTTCACACCCGGAATACGCGACACCCGAGTGTGACAACGTGACCGAGCTCGTCACCCACGACAAGGCAGGCGAGCGCATTCTGGAAGGCCTGCTCGTCGACGCCGAACGCCGCCTGCACGAGGAGGGAATCGCGGGCGACGTCTATCTCTTCAAGAACAACACCGACTCGGCGGGAAACTCCTATGGTTGTCACGAGAACTATCTCGTGGCCCGGCACGGGGAGTTCTCGCGTCTCGCGGACATCCTGATTCCGTTCCTCGTCACCCGGCAGTTGCTGTGCGGCGCGGGCAAGGTGCTGCAGACCCCGCGCGGCGCGGTGTACTGCGTGAGCCAGCGCGCGGAGCACATCTGGGAGGGTGTGTCGTCGGCCACGACACGCTCGCGGCCGATCATCAATACGCGTGACGAGCCGCACGCGGACGCCGAGCGCTACCGCCGACTGCATGTGATCGTCGGCGACTCGAACATGTCCGAGACGACCATGCTCCTGAAGGTCGGCGCGACCGATCTCGTGCTGCGGATGATCGAAGCGGGCACGGTGATGCGGGATCTGACGCTGGAGAACCCGATCCGGGCCATCCGTGAGGTCAGCCACGACATCACGGGCCGCCGCAAGGTCCGCCTGGCCAGCGGCCGGGAGGCCTCCGCCCTTGAGGTGCAGCGCGAGTACTACGAGAAGGCGGTCGACTTCGTCGAGCGCCGCGGCATCCGCACCGGCACGGTCGAGCAGGTCCTCGAGCTCTGGGGCCGCACGCTCGACTCGATCGAGAGCGAGGACCTGGACCGCATCGCCACCGAGATCGACTGGGTCATGAAGTACAAGCTCATCGAGCGGTACCGCGCCAAGAACAACATGACCATGTCGCACCCGAGGGTCGCGCAGATAGACCTCGCCTACCACGACATCCACCGCCGTCGTGGCCTGTACTACCTCCTGGAGAAGAAGGGCCAAGCCGCCCGGATCTGCAACGACTTGAAGATCTTCGAGGGCAAGTCGGTGCCGCCGCAGACCACCCGGGCCCGGCTGCGCGGCGACTTCATCCGCCGCGCCCAGGAGCAGCGCAGGGACTTCACGGTGGACTGGGTGCACCTCAAGCTCAACGACCAGGCGCAGCGCACCGTGTTGTGCAAGGACCCGTTCCGTTCCGTCGACGACCGGGTGGAGAAGCTGATCGCCGGAATGTGAGCCGGCATGACCGCCGGGTGACCGGCTCGCGGTCGGACAGTGGCCGGATCGTGGCCCCTGAGACGCCAGGGTGTTGTGGGAACGCAACGCGGGGCGCCGTACGTTCCTCGTACGGCGCCCTTCTCACTGCGTAGAGTTGCGCGCACGCCAACCCACAAGATCGATTGATACGAGGCCCCCACCGTGCGCCGACGCTCACTTCTCCTGGCCGTTCCGGCCGGCCTGCTGACCCTGGCCGGATGCGGCGACGACGACAAGTCCGACAAGGCCAAGTCCAAGGACAGCCCGTCCCCGTCGAATTCCACGCCGCCGAAGGCGAAGATCGTCGACGGCCCCGTGCCCGCCGTGACCAAGGGCACGAAGTTCGGCGAGAAGCCCACGGTCGCCAAGGGCTCCGGCAAGCCGTCGACCGACCTCGCGGTGAAGACCCTCATCGCGGGCAAGGGCGCCACGGTCGCCAAGGGCGACTACCTCCAGGCCCACTACCTGGGCCAGATCTGGGACACCGCCAAGGTCTTCGACAACTCCTACGACCGCAAGGCCCCGACGATCTTCCCGATCGGCGTCGGCAAGGTCATCCCGGGCTGGGACCAGGCCCTGGTCGGCAAGAAGATCGACAGCCGCGTCGAGCTCGCCATCCCCCCGGAGCTGGGGTACGGCAAGGAGGGCAACAAGCAGGCGGGCATCAAGGGCACCGACACCCTGGTGTTCGTCGTCGACATCGTGAACACCTTCAGCACGAAGAGCTCCGCCAAGGGCAAGGAAGTCGCCCAGGACAACAAGGACCTGCCGAAGATCGGGACGAACACCGACGGCAAGGCACCCTCCATCGACATCCCGAAGACGGACGCCCCGAAGAAGGTCGCGTCGGCCTATGTCATCGAGGGCGACGGCGACGAGGTCAAGGAGAGCGACACGCTTCTCTGCCAGTACAAGGGCGTGCTGTGGGCGGACGGCAAGCAGTTCGACTCCTCCTACAAGAGCGGTCAGCTCGCGCAGTTCCCCCTCGCGCAGGTCATCCCCGGCTGGCGTGAGGGCCTGAAGGGCAAGAAGGTCGGCAGCCGCGTCCTGGTGGTCGTGCCGCCGAAGGAGGGCTACGGCGACAAGCCGCCGCAGGGCAGCTCCATCAAGAAGGACTCCACGCTGGTCTTCTGCGTGGACATCCTCGCCAAGATGTGATCACCCCCAGGACGGATGGCAGACTGTCCCGGTTGTCCATCACGCACATGAGCAGGAGTTTTTCGTGAGCATCGACAAGCCCGAGGTCGACTTCCCCGTCGGTGAGCCCCCCACCGAGCTGCAGATCAAGGACCTCTGGGAGGGCGACGGCGCCGTCGCCAAGGCGGGCGACTTCGTCAAGGTCCACTACGTGGGCGTGGCCTTCTCCACCGGTGAGGAGTTCGACGCCTCCTGGAACCGCGGCAACCCGCTGGAGTTCCAGCTCGGCGCCGGACAGGTCATCGCCGGCTGGGACCAGGGCGTGCAGGGCATGAAGGTCGGCGGCCGTCGCGAGCTGACCATCCCGGCGCACCTCGCCTACGGCGACCGCGGCGCCGGCGGCGGCCGCATCGCCCCCGGCGAGACGCTGATCTTCGTCTGCGACCTGGTCGCGGTCTGAGTCACCCTGGGTCACTCCCGGACGTGTCCGCGGCGGATCCAGGTCCGATCCGCGTCCGACCGGAAGTGTCCGTCGAGGGCCCCTGCCAACCCCGGCACGGGCCCTCCCGTCTCCCTCCACCGCCCTCAACGGTCTTCCTCCGGGGGGCTTCCTCAGCCCTCGGCTTTTGCCACCACACCCCGGGGCGGTACGGTCGTCGACCGGGAGAGAGAAAGGGCGTCGATGGCCATTGCCAAGGCCGAGCGGCTGATGAATCTGGCGCTGTGCCTGCTCGGGACGAGGCGTCCGCTCAGCAAGCGTGAGCTGCGGGAGTCCATCGAGGCCTACGTCGAGGCCTTCGGGCCGGGGCCGGGCGCCGCCTTCGGACCGGGCCGGAGCGCGCTCTCCGGCGCTTCCAGCGCGTCCGAGGACTCCTTCAACCGCATGTTCGAGCGCGACAAGGACGACCTTCGCGAACTCGGCCTGGTCATCGAGACGGTGGAGAACCTGGACGGCGAGGTCGGCTACCTCGCCCGCCGCGACAGCAACCGGCTCCCGCCGATCACGCTCGACGCCGAGGAGGCCGCCGCCCTCGGTCTCGCCGCGAAGGTCTGGCAGCAGGCCAGGCTCGCGGGCGCGGCCAGCGGCGCCCTGCAGAAGCTGCGCGCCGCGGGCCTGCCCGAGGACGTCGACCCCTACGAGTCGCACGGCGCCCTGGAGCCGCACATCCCCGTGCACGAAGCGGCCTTCGAGCCGCTGATGCTCGCCTGCCGCGACCGGCGCCCCGTCGTCTTCGACTACCGCAAGGCCACCGCGGCGCGCCCCGAGCAGCGCCAGGTCGAGCCCTGGGCCCTGGAGTGCTGGCGCGGCCACTGGTATCTGGCGGGCTGGGACCGCGACCGGGAGGCCGAGCGCGTGTTCCGGCTCTCCCGCATCACCGGCAAGGTCCGCTCGCGCGCCGGGAAGTTCCGCGCCGAGGTGCCCGACGTGGTGACCGTGCGCGAGACCGTGGCGAGCTGGGCGGGGGAGCGGGCCGACGGCACCGCGCTGATCCGGCTGCGCAAGGGCGCCGGCTACCCGCTGCGCGCCAAGGCCGTCGCCGCCCGGGAACTCGGCGACGGCTGGGACGAGTTGGAGATTCCGTACGGGCACGGGCTCGACGCCTGGCTGGTGGAGTTCGGGCCCGACGTGGTGGTCCTGGAGCCCGCCGAGCTGCGGGCGGACGTCGTGGACCGGCTGCGTGCCGTGGCCAAGGGCTGAGGGGAACGGAAGCGAGCAATGGCCGCGAACGCCATCGACCAGACCAGGCGGATGCTGTCCCTGGTGACCTATCTGCGCGAGCGCCCCGGCGCCCGCGTCGCCGACGTCGCCCGCGCCTTCGGCATCACCCCCGACGAGCTGATCTCCGACCTGGACGTGCTGCCGCTGTGCGGCACCAGCTTCCGCGGCGGCGACCTGCTCGACATCGACACCGACGGGGACCGCATCTGGTGGCGCAACCCCGGCGCCCTCGGCGCGGACACGGCCGAGCCGCTGCGACTCGCCGCCGACGAGGCCACGGCGCTGCTCGTGGCCGCGCGCGCGGTCGCCACGCTGCCCGGCCTGCGCGAGAGCGACCGGCTCGCGCTGCTGCGCGCCACGGCGAAGCTGGAGGAGGCCGCGGGGGAGGCGGCCGGGGCCAGCTCCCGGCTCTCGGTCACCTTCGAGTCCGAGGGCGGCGTCTTCGCCGACGTGGACCGCGCCATCTCCGAGCGCCGCAGACTCTGGATCCGCTACTACTCCCCGGCCCGCGACCAGCTCAGCGAGCGCGAGATCGACCCGATCCGGCTCGTCAGCGTCGGCCACACCTACGTGGAGGCGTGGTGCCGCCGCTCCGAGGCGCGCCGCACCTTCCGGCTCGACCGGGTCGCCGAGATCAAGATCCTGGACGAGCCGTCCGCGCCGCCCGAGGTCGAGCTGCGGGACCTCTCCGCGGGCCTGGTGCAGCCCGCCGCCGAGGACCCCGAGGTCGTGGTCGAGGTCGGCCCCGGCGGCCGCTGGGTCGCCGAGTACTACCCGCACGACAGCGCGGAGGAGCTGCCCGACGGCGGTCTGCGCATCACCCTGCGCACCCCCGACCCGGCCTCGCTGCGCCGGCTCGCCCTGCGCCTGGGCCGGGACGGCCGTATCGTCTCGCCGCAGGACCTGACGGACAGCGCCCGCCGCGCGGCCCAGGAGGCGCTGGCGGCGTACGAAGAGGTGGCCGGAGAACGGAACTGAGGAGAGTTGCGCAGTATGTCACTGATGCCCCTTTCGCCCCAGTCGGTGGCCGCGGTTCTCTTCAAGGCGGCCTGCCCGGACTGTCGCGCCCGCTTCGAACTGTCCGCGGGTGCCCTGCGGTTGGCCATCGGCGCCAGCCGCCGTACGACCTTCTACTCCTTCACTTGTCCCGAGTGCGGCACCGCCGTGCGCAAGCCCGCGGGGGAACGCATCGTCGAGCTGCTCACCGGGGGCGGGGTGCGGACGCTGCGGCTGCACTCGACCGTCTAGGCTCGGCACATGTTCTGGGCGATGCTGGCGGTGGGCTTGGGGTTCTGCGGCCTCGCCGTCCTGGGTGTGTTCGCGGTCAAGGTCTTCGTCGAGGCGCAGCGGCTCGGCCGCCAGGTGTCCGAGACGACGCGGCGGATCAACCGCGCCGCCGAGGACCTGGAGAGAGCCGCGACGGGCGTGGCCCACGCGGGCCGGGACCTCCGCTGAGCGCACGCTGTGGCCCGTCCCCGGGGCGGGGCATGGAGCGGCCTGTCAACTCCCCGTACCCGGCAGGTACGCTGCTGAAGTGGTCCGAAATGTGAGGCGCGGGCCGCAACTGGGAGTATGCACGGGGATTGCCCTGCGTTTACTCCAGGGGGTTACGATCGCTGCCAAGCCCGGTGGTCGGACGACTGTCCGACACCCGGTCCCGAAATCTGACGCCTCGGTGAAGAAGGTAGACAGCTATGGGTAGGCTCGGCCCCACCGAGATCATCCTGATCCTCGTCATCCTGGTCCTGCTCTTCGGTGCGAAGAAGCTCCCGGACATGGCCCGGTCCCTCGGCAAGTCGGCGCGCATCCTCAAGAGCGAGGCCAAGGCCATGAAGTCGGACGGCAAGCAGGACGAGAAGGCCCCGGCCGACCCGCCCGCGCCCGCCGACCAGAGCGCCCCGCAGCAGCAGCCCCGCACCATCCAGGCGGCCCCGGGCGACGTGACCAGCTCCCGTCCGGTCGCCGAGCCGACCGACCGCACGACGCAGCGCTGATCCAAGGCCGGCTGCCACCGCCGGCCTGCCGCACGAGATGAGGACGTGGGTTGCTCAAGTCTGCCCGCAAGAAGGAGAGGGACCCCGAGGGGCGGATGCCCCTCGCGGACCATCTGCGCGAGCTCCGCAACCGGCTCGCGAAGGGGATGCTGGCGATCACGATCGTCGCGATCGTCGCCGCGTTCTACAGCGAGCAACTCATGGAGTTCCTCGCCGACCCCGTGCCCCGCTGCAAGGAGGGCATGCCGACGACCGGCGGTGAGTGCGCCACCGTCGCGTACACGGACCTCCTCTCTCCCTTCACCACGACGGTGAAGGTGTCCCTCATGGCGGGCATCATCGGAGCCAGCCCGATCTGGCTCTACCAGCTCTGGGCCTTCGTCGCGCCCGGACTGCACAAGAACGAGCGCAAGTACACCTACGCCTTCGTGTCCGCCGCCGTGCCGCTGTTCCTCGGCGGCGCCTGGCTCGCGTACGTGATCATGCCCGTCAGCATCCGGGTGCTCCTCGGCATCACGCCCGAGGGCTCCGAGAACATCCTGCCGATGGACAAGATCCTCGACTTCAGCGTCCGGATGGTCCTGGTCTTCGGCGCTTCCTTCGAACTGCCGTTGCTGCTCGTCATGCTCAACATGACCGGCATGGTCACCGGGCGCCGCATGCTCGGCTGGTGGCGCGGCGTCGTCATGGGCGTCTTCGTCTTCGGCGCGGTGGCGACCCCGACGACCGACCCCGTCGGCATGCTCGCGCTCGCCGGGCCCATCGTCGTCCTGTACTTCCTCGCCGTCGGCTTCTCCGTCCTCAACGACAAACGCCGCCGACGCGCCGACCCGGACGCCGACCTCGACGACGACGAGGCCTCCGACCTCGACCTCACCCCCGAACCGATCAACGGGAACGAGCCCGTCCGCGCCGCCAAGGCGCTGCCGGAACAGACCGGCGGCAGCGGCTCCGAGAGCCGCGGGTCCCGGTACAACGGCTACGACGACGTCACCTGACGGCGCGGAAGCCCCCTGACAGCACGGACGACTGGTTGCCGCGGCGGACCGCCTTGTAGGGTCCGCCCGTGACCAGCGAGATCACCCTCTTCGTCAATCCCACCGCGGGCCGCGGCCGGGGCGCGCACGCCGCGCAGCCGGCCGCCGCCGCCCTGCGCGCCGCCGGATTCTCCGTACGGACCGTCATCGGCGAGGACGCCGGGGACGCGCTGCGCCGGGCCAGGGCCGCCGTGGACGGGGGCACCGGCGCCCTGATAGCCGTCGGCGGCGACGGCATGGCGAGCCTCGCCCTCCAGGCCGTCGCCGGGACCCGCACCCCGCTCGGGGTGATCGCCGTGGGCACCGGCAACGACTTCGCGCGTGCCCTCGGCCTGCCCGTGCGGGACCCCGCCGCGGCGGGCGCCCTCGTCGCCGCGGCCCTGAAGGAGGAGCGGATCCGGGACGTCGACCTCGGACGGGTCGGCGCGACCTGGTTCGGGACGGTGCTCGCCTCCGGGTTCGACTCGCGGGTCAACGACCGCGGCAACCGCATGCGCTGGCCCACCGGACGGTTCAAGTACGACCTGGCGATGCTCGCCGAACTGGCCGCCTTCAAGCCGGTTCCGTACCGCGTCACGCTGGACGACGGCGCCGTCCACGAGGTCGACGCCACCCTGGTGGCGATCGGCAACGGCACGTCGTACGGCGGCGGCATGCGGATCTGCGCCGGGGCCGACATGAGCGACGGGCTCTTCGACGTCACCGTCGTCGGCGACTGCAGCCGCACCACGCTCCTGAAGGTCTTTCCGCGGGTCTACAAGGGCACGCATCTGGGCCACCCGAAGGTCACCGTGCACCGGGCCGCGAAGGTGCGGATCGAGGCGGCCGGCACCACCGGGTACGCGGACGGGGAGCGCCTCGGGGAGCTGCCGCTGACCGCCGTCTGTGTGCCGGGGGCGGTGCGCGTCCTCGGGCCGTGAGCCGTCCCGGGCGCCCGCGCCTCACCCGCCGCACCCCCGCCACCTGCGGATTCATCCCGGTCCCGATAATGATCGTCCGTTGTCAGTGGTGCCCGGTAGGCTCGAAAGCACGATGACAGAGGACCTCTCACCGGCCGAGCGGTATGCGGCGGCGCGTCAGCGTGCCGCCGAGCAGGCCACCGCACTCGCGTCCTTCCGCGAGATGTACGAATTCGGCCTCGACCCCTTCCAGATCGAGGCGTGCCAGGCGCTCGAAGCCGGGAAGGGCGTGCTCGTGGCCGCCCCCACGGGCTCCGGCAAGACGATCGTCGGCGAGTTCGCCGTGCACCTCGCTCTCCAGCAGGGCAAGAAGTGTTTCTACACCACGCCGATCAAGGCGCTCTCCAACCAGAAGTACGCGGACCTCGCCAAGCGCTACGGCGCGGACAAGGTCGGCCTGCTCACGGGCGACAACAGCGTCAACTCCGAGGCACCGGTGGTCGTGATGACCACCGAGGTCCTGCGGAACATGCTGTACGCGGGCTCCCAGTCCCTGCGCGGCCTCGGCCATGTGGTCATGGACGAGGTGCACTACCTCTCCGACCGCTTCCGCGGCGCCGTCTGGGAAGAAGTGATCATTCACCTCCCGGAGTCGGTCACGCTGGTGTCGCTCTCGGCCACCGTCTCGAACGCGGAGGAGTTCGGGGACTGGCTGGACACGGTCCGCGGTGACACCGAAGTGATCGTTTCCGAGCACCGCCCCGTGCCGCTGTTCCAGCACGTGCTCGCGGGCCGCCGGATGTACGACCTCTTCGAGGAGGGCGAGGGCCAGCGCAAGGCGGTCAACCCGGACCTGACCCGGATGGCCCGTCTGGAGGCCAGCCGGTCCTACAACCCGCGGGACCGCCGCAAGGGCAAGATGGTCCGCGAGGCCGACCGCGAGCGCGAGCGCCGGTCGCGGTCACGGATCTGGACCCCGGCCCGCCCCGAGGTCATCGAGCGCCTGGACGCCGAGGACCTGCTCCCCGCCATCACGTTCATCTTCAGCCGCGCGGGCTGCGAGGCCGCTGTGCAGCAGTGTCTGTACGCGGGACTGCGGCTGAACGACGACGAGGCGCGCCTGCGGGTGCGTGAACTCGTCGAGGAGCGCACCGAGTCCATCCCGAACGAGGACCTGCACGTCCTTGGCTACTACGAATGGCTCGAGGGCCTGGAGCGCGGCATCGCCGCCCACCACGCGGGCATGCTGCCGACCTTCAAGGAGGTCGTGGAGGAGCTGTTCGTGCGCGGCCTGGTGAAGGCCGTGTTCGCCACCGAGACCCTCGCGCTCGGCATCAACATGCCCGCGCGCAGCGTGGTCCTGGAAAAGCTCGTGAAGTGGAACGGCGAACAGCACGCCGACATCACCCCGGGCGAGTACACCCAGCTGACCGGCCGCGCCGGCCGCCGCGGCATCGACGTCGAGGGCCACGCGGTCGTCCTGTGGCAGCGCGCCATGAGCCCCGAGCACCTGGCGGGCCTCGCGGGCACCCGCACCTACCCCCTGCGCTCCAGCTTCAAGCCGTCGTACAACATGGCGGTGAACCTGGTCGAGCAGTTCGGGCGGCACCGCTCGCGCGAGCTGCTCGAGACGTCCTTCGCGCAGTTCCAGGCCGACAAGTCGGTCGTCGGGATCTCCCGGCAGGTGCAGAAGAACGAAGAGGGTCTCGAGGGCTATCACGCCTCGATGACCTGCCACCTCGGGGACTTCGAGGAGTACGCGCGGCTGCGCCGCGAGCTGAAGGACCGCGAGAACGAACTGGCCAAGCAGGGCGCCAACCAGCGCAGGGCCGCCGCCGCGGCCGCGCTGGAGAAGCTCAAGCCGGGCGACGTGATCCACGTGCCGACCGGGAAGTACGCGGGCCTCGCGCTCGTGCTCGACCCCGGGCTGCCCGCGGGCCGGGCCAACGGCCACCGCGGCTTCGAGCACCAGGACGGGCCGCGCCCGCTGGTGCTCACCGCCGAGCGGCAGGTCAAGCGGCTCGCGTCGATGGACTTCCCGGTGCCCGTCGAGGCCGTGGAGCGGATGCGCATCCCGAAGTCGTTCAACGCGCGCTCCCCGCAGTCGCGCCGCGACCTCGCCTCCGCGCTGCGCACCAAGGCCGGGCACATCGTGCCCGAGCGCCATCGCAAGGGCCGTGCGGCCGCCGCCGACGACCGCGAGATCTCCCGGCTGCGCGCCGCGCTGCGCGCGCACCCCTGCCACGGCTGCGACGAGCGCGAGGACCACGCCCGCTGGGCCGAGCGGTACTACCGCCTGCGGCGCGACACCCAGCAGCTGGAGCGGCGCATCGAGGGCCGGACGAACACCATCGCCCGCACCTTCGACCGCATCGTGGCCCTGCTCACCGAGCTGGACTACCTGCGCGGTGACGAGGTCACCGAACACGGCAAGCGCCTCGCCCGGTTGTACGGCGAGCTGGACCTGCTGGCCAGCGAATGCCTGCGCGCCCGGGTCTGGGAAGGCCTCGGGCCCGCCGAACTGGCCGCGTGCGTCTCGGCGTTGGTGTACGAGGCCCGGGTCGGCGACGACGCGCTCGCGCCCAAGCTGCCCGCGGGCGGGGCCAAGGCGGCGCTCGGCGAGATGGTCCGCATCTGGGGCCGCCTCGACGCCCTTGAGGAGGAGTTCAAGATCAGCCAGGCCGAGGGCGTGGGGCAGCGCGAGCCCGACCTCGGCTTCGCCTGGGCGGCGTACATGTGGGCGAGCGGCAAGGGGCTCGACGAGGTGCTGCGGGAGGCGGAGATGCCGGCCGGTGACTTCGTGCGCTGGTGCAAGCAGGTCATCGACGTGCTCGGGCAGATCTCGGCGGCGGCGCCGCGCGAGGACAGCACGGTCGGGAAGAACGCGCGCAAGGCGGTGGAGCAGTTGCTGCGCGGAGTGGTGGCGTACAGCTCCGTCGGCTGACGTACTTCGGCTGACGCACATCAGCTCTGGGGCGGCCCCTGCCGGGTGAAACCGGTGGGGGCCTTCGCTGTGTCCGCGCCGGTGCCGGCCCGCCGGGCGCGCCCCGGATCGTCACTGCGTGCAGCGTCTCGATCGCCATCCGTGTAAATGGAGCAGAGTGTATGCCCCTGGGAGGGCGCTCGCAGAGGGTTGCCGAATATGACTCCAGCGTGATGCGAGCGGACTAAGCTCGCCCGAAGCGCGGCGAGTTGAACGAGTTGCGACAGATTCGCGCGCTTGTTCGCGCATGTTTCGAAAGTTCGTTTTCTCGCGCGGGGCGTTCGACCCGGCGGAAGACGCGCACCGGATCACACCCCCGCATACCCCCACATCGATCACATGCACCACATGCGTTACCAGCGTCACCTCCGTACCGATCCCCAACTTCCTCCCCCAAGACGAGTGTTCAGAGGGCATACATGGTGAGTGTTCAATCGCCTCCCGGTGGCCGAGAAGTCCCTTACGCACGCGTGCTGTTGCTGCCTGCCATGGTCATGGCGGCGGCGACGGGAGCCGCCGTCGCCGCGGTGACCGAACCGGCCCGGATCGCGGTCGGCTGGTGCGGCGCCATCGCCACGCTCGTGGTCGTCGCCGTCGGCGCCGAGGCCGCGCGCCGCGGCCGCGTCATCCGCGACCTCAACCGGAGCCACGCGAAGCAGATCGCCCACCTCCAGCACCGCATCGAGACCTACGACGATGACACCGTCCGCCTCGGCCGCGACCTGCTGCCGGAGACCCTCTACCGGGTCCGGCAGGGCGAGGCGCCCTCGGAGGTCATCCGCCACGTCATCGACGGCGACGAGACCAACCGCCGGCTCCCACAGGCCCAGCGCATCCTGCTGCGCTCCATCCTGGACGTCCTCGACCGCGAGGAGGCCATGCGGGAGAACTCGCAGCGCGCCTTCGTCAACATCGCGCGCCGCGTGCAGTCCATCGTCCACCAGCAGGCCGCGGAACTGCGCGACATGGAGGAGTTCCACGGCCGCAACCCCGAGGTCTTCGACGACCTGCTGCGCATCGACCACGGCACGGCCCTCATCGGCCGCCTCGCCGACTCGATCACCGTGCTCGGCGGGGCCCGCCCGGGACGCCAGTGGCCCAAGCCCGTACCGCTGTTCAGCGTGTTGCGCGGCGCCATGTCCCGGATCCTGGAGTACCAGCGCGTCGACCTGCACTCCATCGCCAAGGTCAACATCCACGGCACCAAGGTGGAGCCGCTCATCCACGCCTGCGCCGAACTGCTCGACAACGCCACGCGCTACTCGCCGCCGCAGACCCGGGTGCACGTCACCGCGGTCGAGGTGCAGACGGGCATCGCCGTGGAGATCGAGGACGGCGGCGTCAGCCTCAGCGAGGAGGCCCGCGCCCGGGCCGAGCGAATGCTGGAGAAGGCCCAGCAGGGCATGGACCTGAACGACCTCGGTGAGACGCCCCGCCTCGGCATGGCCGTCGTCGGGCGGCTCTCGCAGATGTACAACCTCCAGGTGTCGCTCAGACAGTCCGCGTACGGCGGCGTGCGGGCCGTCCTCATCGTGCCGCGCGACATGATCACCACCGAGGCCGCGCCGGGGCTCGCGCACGGCATCGGCGCCTCCGCCGTGCCGCGGGTGAACGCCGACGGCACGATCATCGAAGAGGCCCGCGACATCCGCCGCAAGAAGCCGCGCAAGGTCACCACGGTGCCCCGCCCCTCCATGCCGCTCACAGCGTCCATGGAGGACGAGATCCCCGAAGTCACCGAGTGGACGGCCAACGGCCTTCCGCAGCGCAGGAGTCGCGTCAAGATGTCGCTCAGCGAGCGCTACGCGCAGGAGGCCGAGGCCCAGCGCCGTGCCGAGGCGGCCATGGCCGCAGCCCCGCCGCCACCGCCGCCCGCCCCGAAGGAGGAGAAGGAGCCCGGTCTGTGGATCGAGGCGTTCATGAAGGGCGTCAACGGCGACGACCCGACCGAGGGCGACCGCCCCGGCGACCCGGCGGCCCAGCGACAGGTCCGCAACGAGAACGACCACGGCAGCACCGACAACGCCGATGAGGGGGGCTGGAAGTGATCCAGCAGCGGGCCAACTTCGACTGGATGCTCAAGGAACTCGCCGACGGCGTCCACGGCACCCGGCAGATCGTGGTGCTCTCCGCGGACGGGCTGCGCATCGCGCGCCACGGCGGCGACCCGGACGCCGCCGACCGGCTCGCGGCCGCCTGCGCGGGGCTGCAGAGCCTCGCCGCCGCCGTGGCCACCGAGATCCCGGAGAGCGACGGCAAGATGCGGATGGTCATCATCGAGGTCAACGGCGGCTACTTCTACATGATGGCGGCGGGAGCCGGGGCCTACCTCGCCGTGCTCGCCGAGGAGACCGTCGACGCCGGACTCATCGGCAACCGCATGCGGGACCTGGTCGTGCGGATCGGCGCGCACCTCACGAGCCCGCCGCGGCGAGACGGGCAGGCCGTATGACTCATCCGCTACACCCCCCGCAAGGCGATGAACCCGATGCCCGCTTCCAGGCGGAGGTGCCCGTCCGACGTGAGCGCCGCAGCCCGGAGAACCCCGAGCGGCTCTACATCCTCACCGGCGAGGATTCCGAACGGGCGCCGCTCGACCTGGTCACGCTGATCGTGGCCAAGGGCGATCCCTCCCCGACGGCACAGCCCGAGCAGTCCGCCGTGGTGCGGCTGTGCCGGACGCCGCTGTCCGTCGCGGAGCTGTCGGCCTACCTGGCCCTGCCGTTCAGCGTGGTGACCGTGGTCCTGACGGACATGCTCGCGGCGGACTTAGTGCTGGCGCGCGCGCCCATCGTGCGCTCCGCACTCCCGGACCGTTCCCTTCTCGAAGCGGTGATGCATGGACTTCAAAAGCTCTGACACGCTCACCTCCGGCGCGATCACAGGACCCCGCGCGCAGGACGTCCTGCCCGCCACGGCCGCGGCCGCCGTGAAGGTCGTCGTCGTGGGCGGGTTCGGAGTCGGCAAGACGACGATGGTGGGCTCGGTCAGCGAGATCCGTCCGCTGACCACCGAGGAGACCATGACGCAGGCCGGCATCGGCGTCGACGACAACTACGGCTCCGAGACCAAGACCGCGACGACCGTCGCGATGGACTTCGGCCGGATCAGCATCTCCGAGGAGCTGGTGCTCTATCTGTTCGGCACCCCGGGCCAGGAGCGGTTCTGGTTCCTGTGGAACGGCCTCTTCGAAGGCGCGCTCGGCGCCGTCGTCCTCATCGACACCCGCCGTCTGCAGGTCAGCTTCGACGTGATCGGACGCCTGGAGGAGAAGGGCGTGCCCTTCATCATCGCCGTCAACGACTTCCCCGACGCGCCGCGGCACCCGATGGACGCCCTGCGCAGAGCGCTCGACCTGGAGCAGGGCGTGCCGATCGTGCACTGCGACGCCCGGCAGCGGGTCTCCAGCAGGGACACGCTCCTCACGCTCATGCGCTACCTGCACTCCCTCTCCGCGACCAGGACCTGAGCCCACCCCCTTCCCCCGTACCGCACACGCCCGGAACCCGCCCCATCCCGGAACCTTCACGACCCCGGAGCCACCACCGTGACGACCCCCTCCCGGCACTCTCCCCACTCCCCATCGAGCACCGGCACCGACCCCGCCGCCGCCCCGCCTCCCGGCTGCCCCGCCCACCAGTCATCCGGCTTCGGCCGCGACGGACTGCGCCGCCTGTACGGCCCCGAGGCCGACCAGGACCTCGCGGGCGTGTACGAGAAGCTGCGCGCCGAACACGGCCCGGTGGCCCCGGCGCTGATCCACAACGACGTACGCCTCTGGGCGGTGCTCGGCCACAGCGAGAACCTGCACATGATCCGTACGCCGTCGCAGTACACCCGCGACTCCCGGCAGTGGACCGCCGTCAAGGACGGCACCGCGGGCCCGGACAACCCGCTCGCGCCCGTGTTCACCTGGCAGCCGATGGCCACCTTCGCCGAGGGCGCCGAGCACCAGCGGCTGCGCGGAGCCGTCACCGGCGCCATGGCGGGCCTGGACCACCGGGGCATCCGCCGCCACATCAACCGCTACAGCAACAAACTCCTCAACGACATCTGCGAGACCGGCCACGCCGACCTGGTGAGCCAGTTCGCCGAGCAGCTGCCGATGATGGTGATGTTGCACGTCCTCGGCATGCCCGAGGACTACAGCGAGCGCATGGTGCAGGCGGCCCGCGACATGATCAAGGGCACCGCGACCGCCATCGAGAGCAACGCGTACGTGATGGAGGCCCTCACCCGCCACTGCGTGCGCCGCCGCGCCCAGCCCGAGGAGGACTTCACCAGCGCCCTCATCGCCCAGCCCGCGCAGCTCACCGACGACGAGGTCGCCGCCCATCTGCGTCTGGTGCTGATCGCGGCGTACGAGGCCACGGCGAACCTGATCGCGAACGTGCTGCGCGTGGTGCTGACCGACCCGCGGTTCCGCGCCCAGCTCAGTGGCGGCCAGATGACCGTGCCCGAGGCGGTCGAGCAGTCGCTGTGGGACGAGCCGCCGTTCAGCGCGATGTGCGGCTACTTCGCCAAGCAGGACACCCAGCTCGGCGGCCAGCAGATCAAGAAGGGTGACGGCCTGCTCTTCGGCATCCAGCCGGGCAACGTCGACCCTGTCGTACGCCCCGACCTGTCCGCGAACATGCAGGGCAACCGCTCCCACCTCGCGTTCGGCGGCGGGCCGCACGAGTGCCCCGGCCAGGACATCGGCCGCGCCATCGCCGACACCGGCGTGGACGCGCTGCTCATGCGGCTGCCCGATGTGGAACTCGCCGTGGACGAGCGGGAGTTGAGGTGGCGGTCGTCGATCCTCTCGCGGCACCTGGTGGAGCTGCCGGTGCAGTTCGGCAAGCGGCCGCCGCAGGACGTCAAGGCCCGGCCGATGTCGCACGTACCGACGCCGCGCAAGCACTGGGAGGTGACCGTCCCGGCGTCGCGGCCGGCCGAGGTGTCGGCCGCCCTGCCGCAGCCGGTCGCTCCCGTCGCCCCGCCCCCGGAGCCGTCGGCGGCGCCGGTCCGGCGCAAGGGCGCGTGGCGCCGCTTCCTGGAGTGGTGGCGGGGCTACTGAGCACTCCGGGCGCCGCTGAGCCTCCCCCGGGGCTCAGCGGTCCCGCGCCTGCCCGGCCCACGTGTCGTACGCCGACCAGGCCCCGAGGCTGCGGCCGCTCTCGAAGCGGCGTGCGGCGCCCGTCACGGGGTCGGTGAACTCCAGGACGCGGGCGAGGAGTTGCAGGGGGCGCCGGAAGTCGTCCGGCGCCACCGGCGGGCGCACCTCGGGGTAGAGCGGGTCGCCCAGGATGGGCAGGCCGAGGGCGTTCATGTGGACGCGGAGCTGGTGGGTGCGGCCGGTGTGCGGGAGCAGCCGGTAGCGCCCCAGGCGGCCGTCGTGCTCGACGAGTTCGACGCGGCTCTCGCTGTTGGGCTCGGCGCCCGGGACCTCGTAGGCCGCGAGGACGCCCCGCTCCTTGACGATGTGGCTGCGCACGGTGCGGGGCAGGGCCGCTTCGGGGTCGTACGCGGCCACGGCCTCGTACTCCTTGTGCACCCGGCGGTCGCTGAACAGGGTCTGGTAGGCGCCGCGTTCCCGGGGGCGCACCGTGAACAGGAGCAGCCCGGCGGTGAGCCGGTCCAGGCGGTGGGCGGCGCCGAGCGCGGGGATGCCGAGTTCGGCGCGGAGCCGGGCGAGGGCGGTCTCCGCGATGTGGCTGCCGCGCGGCATGGTGGCGAGGAAGTGCGGCTTGTCGGCGACGACGATGTGCTCGTCGCGGTACACCACGTCGATGGTGTCCGGCACCCGGGGCTCGTCCGGCAGATCCCGGTGGAACCACAGGTACACGCCGGGGGCGTAGGGCGCGTCCGGAGCCACCGGGCCGCCGTCGGCGCCGACGACCCGGCCTTCGCTCAGCATCGCGTCGACCACGCCGGGCGGCGCCGCGAGCCGGTCGACGAGATGGTCCCGTACGGTCGTCCAGTCCGCGCCGTCCGGCAGCCGGACCCGCACGGGGTCGACGCCGTCGCGCTGCGGCAGGGGAGCGGGCGGAGTGCGGCGTCTGCGAGTCACACCGGGCAAGGGTACGGGGCGCGGTGACGCCGGGGCGGCCGTGCGCCCCGCCGCGGAAAATCGCTGTCCTGTGCGGCGGCCGCGCTGCACGATGACGGCATGCCCTACCAGATCCCGAACGTGGTGGAGTCCGGCACCTTCGCCGGCCAGGAGCAACCGACCCTTCCCGCCGCCGGCGGCCTGCTGCTGCGTCCGTGGGCGCCCACGGACGCGCCCGCCGTGTACGAGGCGTTCCAGGACCCGGTGCTGCAGCGGTGGCACGCGCGGGTGGCCGACTCCGAGGACGAGGCCCGTGAGTGGATCGCGGGCTGGCGCGCGGACTGGTCCGAGGAGCGGACCGCGACCTGGGCGGTGGCGGACGCGGTCACCGACGAGGTGGCGGGCCGGGTCGCCCTGCGCGAGATCATCTTCTCCGACGGTCAGGCGGAGATGGCCTATTGGACGCTGCCCCGGGCCCGCGGCCGCGGCGTCGCGCCCCGTGCGGTGACCGCGCTCGCCGACTGGGCGCTGAACGTGGTCGGCCTGCACCGTCTGGAACTCAGCCACGCCACGGCCAACGAGGCGTCCTGTCGCGTGGCCCTGAAGACCGGTTTCGCGCCGGAGGGCACGAAGCGGAGCGCCATGCTGCACGAGGACGGCTGGCACGACATGCATCTGCACGCGCGGATCAAGGGGGACGGGGCGGGGGCGGCGGCCGGGTGAGGGGGTGTGCGGGGCAGGGCCGCGTGAGGAGGGGGTGTACGGCACGCCTGTGTGAGGAAGGGGCGTACGGCACGGCTGCCTGAGGAGGGGGCTGCGGCACGGCTGTGGCGCCCGTCCCGGCCGGGGCGGGCAAAGAAGGGCGGTCACCCCCGCTCGGGGTGACCGCCCTCGTCCGGCGTCGCGCGACGGCACCGCCTGGCGGCGTGCGCCGTGCACCGGGACCGCGTGCCGGCGCGGTCCCTACGCCGCCGTCTGCTCCTGCTCCGCCTCGACCTGGGCGTTCCACTCGCGCTTCGAGGCCTGCCAGCCGTCCTCGTTGTGGCCGAGGCGCCAGTAGCCGGAGACGGAGAGGCGTTCGCGGGGCACCTGGTGGTCGACGCGCAGGACGCGGCGCAGCTCCTTCACGAAGCCCGCCTCGCCGTGCACGAAGGCCTGCACGTCACCGGCGGGGAAGTCGAGCGCGCGGACCGCCTCGACCAGGGCCTGGCCGACGGGGCGCCCGCCCCGGTGCAGCCAGACGACCTGGGCGTGCGTGTCGATGTGCTGTTCCTCCTCGGGGCCCTCGACCTCCACGAAGGCGCGCACGTCGGCGCCCTCCGGCAGGGACTCCAGGGCGGCGGCGATGGCGGGCAGGGCGCTCTCGTCACCGGCGATGAGGTGCCAGTCGGCGGTGGGGTCCGGGGCGTACGCGCCGCCGGGGCCGAGCATGCGGACCGTCTCGCCCGGCCGGACGCTCCGCGCCCACGGCCCGGCGAGGCCCTCGTCGCCGTGGATGACGAAGTCGAGGGCGAGCTCGCGGGCCTTGGGGTCCCACCAGCGCACCGTGTACGTACGCGTCACCGGCCACTGCTCGCGCGGCAGTTCCTCGCGTATCCGCTGGAGGTCGAAGGGCTCGGGATACGTCACGCCGTCGGGCGCGAAGAGCAGTTTCACGTAGTGGTCCGTGCAGTCCCCGGCCGTGAACTCCGCAAGGCCCTCGCCGCCGACGACCACGCGCCGCATGTGTGGTGTCAGCTGCTCGGTGCGCACGACCTGCGCGATGTGGGGCTTGGGAGTCCTGCGTGCGGGTCGCTCTGCCATGGCGGTCGGCCTTCCCCTGAAACGCTATTGGTTAGGTAAGCCTAACTTAGCATCGCGCCCGGGACGCGTGGAAAGGTCTCCGGGACATGGGGAAAGTCACCGGGGCGCGGGGGAGGTCGCCGCGGCACGGAGAGGTCGCCGCGGCGCGGGGAAGGTCACCGCGGCAGCACCGACAGGAGCCGGTGCACGGCCCCGCCGAGCCCCCAGCGGGTCGCGAGGTCCTCCAGGGCCGCCGGGTCGCGCGGCTCGCGCGGCAGCGCCAGGTCCACGTCCGGCAGCGGCACGTCGCTCGCGACCCGGACCACCTTCGGGGCCACGGCCACATAGGCGCGGGACTCGTCCAGGCGCTTGCGCTGCGACGGCGTGAGCTTGGACCGGGGGTCGTCGACCGCCGCCATGATCCCGGCCAGGTCGCCGAAGGCGTCGAGCAGCTTGGCCGCGGTCTTCTCGCCGATGCCGGGCACCCCGGGCAGGCCGTCGCTCGGGTCGCCGCGCAGCAGGGCGAGGTCCACATAGCCGGAGCCGTCCACGCCGTACTTCTCGCGCAGCCACGCCTCGTCGGTCACCTGAAGGGTGCCCACTCCCTTCAGGGGGTAGAGGACGCGGATGCCGCGGGCGTCGTCCACGAGCTGGTACAGGTCGCGGTCGCCCGTGATGATGTCGACCGGGCCCGTGGCCCGCGCCGCGTACGTGCCGATCACGTCGTCGGCCTCGTATGCCGCGACGCCCACGCGGGCGATGCCGAGGGCGTCCAGGACGTCCTCGATGACGGGGACCTGCGGGGAGAGGGTGTCGGGGATCTCCTCGGCGTCCGGGTCCGGGGTGCCCGCGGGGGCTTCCTCGGCCACGCGGTGCGCCTTGTAGGAGGGGATGAGCTCCACCCGCCAGTGCGGGCGCCAGTCGGCGTCCATGCAGGCGACCAGGTCGTCGGGGTGGTGGTCCTGGACGAGGCGGGTGATGAAGTCGAGCAGGCCGCGCACCGCGTTCACCGGGGTGCCGTCCGGGGCCCGCACGGACTCGGGGACCCCGAAGTAGGCCCGGAAGTACAAGGACGCCGTGTCGAGCAGCATCAGCCGCCGCGTTGCTTGAGTCACGTGCGCATCATGCCGCACGGCACCGACAAGAACAGTCGAAGAGCAGTGAGGGATGTGACCTGGGACACTCTTGGGTTTGGCTCCTGTGAGCGAGGGCAGGCGCGCACGCGGAGCGAACCCGGTCGAGTTTTCAACTTCTTGATACGGGCGAGCGGGCAGACCCGCGCCGCTCCACGGCCCGCCGGCGGGGGAGGCGGGCCGTCTTGGTTCAACCCGAGAGGTGTATGTGTCCAGGCTGCAAGCCGAGCACCTGTACAAGGTGTTCGGCAGACGACCCGATGACGCGGTGGAGAAACTCCGCCACGGAGCCGACCGTGAAGAGCTGCGCGCGAAGGGAACCACCGCCGCGGTGATCGACGCGTCCTTCACCGTCGAACCGGGCCAGATCTTCGTCGTCATGGGTCTCTCCGGCTCCGGCAAGTCCACGTTGCTGCGCATGCTCAACGGGCTTTCCGAGCCGACGGCCGGGCAGGTGCTCTTCGACGGGCAGGACCTGACCAAGCTCAGCGCGCGCGAAATGCGCGAGGTGCGCTCGAAGAAGATCAGCATGGTCTTCCAGCACTTCGCCCTGTTCCCGCACCGCAGCGTCCTCGAGAACGCCGCGTACGGCCTCGAGGTGCAGGGCGTGCCGCGCGCCGAGCGCGAGAAGCGGGCCCTTGAGGCCCTGGAGCTCGCCGGGCTCAAGGGCTGGGAGAAGTCCTGGCCCGACGAGCTGTCCGGCGGCATGCAGCAGCGCGTGGGCCTGGCCCGCGCGCTCGCCACGGACGCCGACCTGCTGCTCATGGACGAGTCGTTCAGCGCGCTCGACCCGCTGATCCGCCGCGACATGCAGGACCAGCTCCTGGAACTGCAGAAGCGGCTGAAGAAGACCATCGTCTTCATCACCCACGACCTGAACGAGGCCATGCGCCTCGGCGACCAGATCGCCGTCATGCGCGACGGCCGCATCGTCCAGATCGGCACGTCCGAGGACATCCTCGTCACCCCGGCCAACGACTACGTCGCCGCGTTCACGCAGGACGTCGACCGCGCCCGGGTGCTGACCGCGGGCGCCATCATGGCCGACCCCGACGAGGACTTCGTGCAGGCCGACGCCCCGGCGACGGTCACCGAGGACACCCCGATCATCGAGCTGTTCACGCCCTGCTCCACCAGCGGTGTGGCGGTCGCCGTGACCGACGCCGACGGCGAGCTCGTCGGTGTCGTACCGCGGGCGCGGCTGCTGGCCGTGCTCGGGGAGCCCGCGCCCGCGGAGCCGCAGGGCGCGGCCGTCCCGGTGCAGCAGGCCAAGGACAACGGCGGCAAGAGCGTGGGCAAGGTGAGCAGCGGTGCCTAGGATTCCCTTCGGCGACTGGGTCAACGACGCGGTCGAGTGGTCCAGAAGCAACATGGACTGGCTCTTCGACTTCATCAAGACGCTCTTCCAGAACATGTGGGACGGCGTCTACGACGTCCTCTCCGGCCCCCAGCCGCTCCTGATGGCGGGCATCCTCGCCGTCATCGCCTTCTGGCTGCGCGGCCTGCTCGGCGGTGTGCTCGCGTTCGCGGGCTTCGCGTTCATCGAGTCCCTGGAGCTGTGGGACAACGCGATGATGACGCTGTCCCTGGTGCTCGTCTCCACCTTCGTGGCGCTGGTCATAGCCGTGCCCGTGGGCATCTGGGCGGCCCGCTCCAAGACGGTCAGCGGCATCGTCAGGCCCGTCCTCGACCTGATGCAGACGCTGCCCGCGATGATCTACCTCATCCCGGCGCTGCTGTTCTTCCGCATGGGTGCCCCCGCGGGCATCGTCGCCACCATCGTCTTCGCGCTCGCGCCCGGCGTGCGCATGACGGAGCTCGGCATCCGCCAGGTCGACAAGGACCTGGTCGAGGCGGCCGACGCGTTCGGCACCACGCCGCGCAACACCCTCCTGCGGGTCCAGCTGCCGCTCGCGCTGCCGACGATCATGGCAGGTGTCAACCAGGTCATCATGCTGGGCCTCTCCATGGCGGCCCTGACCGGCATGGTCGGCACCCCGGGTCTCGGCGCCGACGTCAACGCCGCCATCGGCCAGCTCGACGTCGGCCTCGGCGCGGAGGCGGGCATCTCCATCGTGGTCCTCGCCATCTACCTGGACCGCGTCACCAGCGGCCTGGGCGGCCAGGTCTCCCCGCTGGGCCGCCGCGCGCTCGCCAAGCTGCGGGCCGCGCAGGGCCTCAACGTCTGGAACTACCGCCCACGGCCCGTCGTCGCGATGGCCGGTGTCGTGGCCCTCGCGCTCGTCGCGGGCGGCATGGGCATCTTCGGCGACGACGACTCCGAGCCCGTGGCCGACTCCAAGAACGTGGGTCAGGGCAAGGAAGTCAAGATCGGCTACATCCCCTGGGACGAGGGCATCGCCTCCACCTTCCTCTGGAAGGAGGCCCTGGAGCAGCGCGGCTTCAAGGTGACCACCAGCCAGCTGGAGGCCGGTCCGCTGTACACCTCCCTGGCGCAGGGCGACATCGACTTCCAGACCGACTCCTGGCTGCCGACGACGCACGCCACGTACTGGAAGAAGTACGGCAAGGACCTGGAGGACCTGGGCGCCTGGTTCGGCCCCACGTCCCTGGAGCTGACCGTCCCCGCGTACATGAAGGACATCAACTCCCTCGAGGACCTCAAGGGCAAGGCCGGCACGTTCGACGGCAAGATCACCGGCATCGAGACCAGCGCCGGAATGATGGGTCTGCTCAAGGACAAGGTCCTCGACGCGTACGGCCTCAAGAAGGAGTACAAGGTCGTCGACGGCTCGACGCCCGCGATGCTCGCCGAGCTGAAGTCGGCGTACGCGAAGAAGGAGCCGATCGTCACCACCCTGTGGTCGCCGCACTGGGCCTACAGCGACTTCAAGCTGAAGAAGCTCGAGGACCCGAAGGGTGCCTGGGGCAAGGGCGACGGGGTGCACACGCTGGCGCGCAAGGGCTTCTCGAAGGAGAACCCGCAGGTCGGCAAGTGGCTCAAGGACTTCAAGATGAGCGAGAAGCAGCTCACCAGCCTTGAGGCCGAGATCAACAAGGCGGGCAAGGGCAAGCAGCAGGAGGCCGTCCGCACCTGGCTGAAGAAGAACCCGGGCGTCCTCGACAAGATGGCGCCCCTGCCGAAGAACGCCGGCGGTGACGAGAACAAGCGTCCGCTGAAGGCCGCGTACTTCGCCTGGGACGAGAACATCGCCGTCACCCAGCTGTGGAAGCGCGTCCTGGAGAAGCGCGGCTACAAGATGGAGCTGACCCCGGCCGACGTGGGCCCGGCCTACACCGGCCTCGCGCAGGGCGACCTCGACCTGAACCTCGACGCCTGGCTGCCGACCGCCCAGAAGCAGTACTGGGACAAGAACAAGGCCAACCTCAAGGACCTCGGCTCCTGGTACAGCCCGACGTCCCTGGAGGTCGCCGTCCCGTCCTACGTCAAGGACGTGAAGTCCCTGGAGGACCTCAAGGGCAAGGGCGGCAAGTTCAACGGCAAGATCATCGGCATCGAGCCGGGCACCGGCGTGATGCAGGCGCTGAAGGACAAGGTCCTGCCCGGGTACGGCCTGGAGGGCGAGTACGAGATCGCCGCCGGCTCGACCCCCGCGATGCTCTCCGAGCTGAAGTCCGCGTACGCCAAGAAGGAGCCGATCGCGGTCCTGCTCTGGTCGCCGCACTGGGCGTACAGCGAGTACGACCTCACGAAGCTGAAGGACCCCAAGGGCGGCTTCGGCAAGGGCAACACGATCCGCACGCTCTCCAGCAAGGACTTCCCCGAGCAGTACCCGCAGCTCACGAAGTGGCTCAAGAACTTCAAGATGAGCGAGGGGCAGCTGGCCTCCCTGGAGAACGAGATCAACAAGGCGGGCAAGAACAACGAGCCCAAGGCCGTCGACGCCTGGCTGAAGAAGAACCCGGGCTTCGAGGAGAAGATGACGGCCGTGCAGTAGGCCGCAGCCTCCACCGGCCACCGAGGGGTGGGTCCCGCCGCACGGCGGGACCCACCCCTCGGTGCGTTGCGCCGGGCGAGGGCCCCGTCCTCCGGAAATCCGGACAGGTGCTCTACTGACGTGGGCTGTCACCGGACGTGCACGGTCCGTACGGGGCGCGCGGGGGCCCGCGGCGGCCGTAACCGGCGCCCGAAGCGCCCAACTGGGTAAAACCGTTTGGCGAACATGCGTAGGGTGCAGAAAACCCTTCAGGGTGACAGCGTCGGCCCGAGAGGGTGACGACGGCAGGACGGCCGGTGCGCGCGGCAGCGGGGCCGGGAGCGGAAGAAGGGAGCCGGGGCCATGGACGAGCACAAGGAGACTCTCCGGGTGGGCGCGGCCGTGCGGCGTCGTCGGCGCCGTCTCGAGCTGACGCTCGCCGTCGTGGCCCGCCGCAGCGGCCTCTCGGTGCCCTTCCTCAGCCAGGTCGAGAACGAGCGGGCCCGGCCCAGCATGCGTTCCCTGGAGCGGGTCGCGGACGCCCTCGGCACGACCGCCGTGGAACTGCTCGCCGCCGCCGACCCCGCCTGCACGGTCGACGTGGTGCGCGCCGCCGACGACGTGAGCCTCGCGGGCGGCACCCCGGAGACGCACGTGCGCGACCTGGTGCGCGGCCACCACCAGCTGCACGCCTTCGAGTACGTCGGCGACCACGACGAGGGCCGCGAGTTCCAGCACCGCAACGACGAGCTGATGTACGTCATCGGCGGCGCCGTCGAGGTCGAGGCCGAGGGGCGGGCCTACCGCCTCGGGCCCGGCGACAGCCTGTACCTGACGGGCGGGGTGCGGCACCGCTGGCGGGCCACCGCCGCCGACGCGCGCGTCCTCGTCGTCGCGGTCGGCGACCACATCGAGGCCGTGGACGGCGAGCGGCGCTGACCCATGCCCTTCGCGCGGGTGGTGTCCCTGGTGCCGTCGCTGACCGAGGCGGTCGCCGTGACCGCGCCCGGCGCCCTGGTCGGCGCGACCGACTGGTGCACGCACCCGGCGGACCTCGACGTCGTCCGCGTCGGCGGCACCAAGAACCCCGACGTCCCGGCGATCGTGGCGCTCGCCCCCGACCTCGTGATCGCCAATGAGGAGGAGAACCGCGCGCCGGACATCGCGGCGCTGCGGGCGGCGGGCCTCGACGTCCTCGTCACCGAGGTGCGGGGGCTCGACCAGGCGTTCCGCGAGCTGGAGCGGGTCCTCGACGCGTGCGGCGCCGAGCGGCGGCCGGGGTGGCTGGTGGACGCGGAGGCCGCGTGGCGGGACGTCGGCAGCCTCGGGGGTGTCGCCGGGGCGGCCGGGGCGGCCCGGCCGGGCGGACGGCTGCGGGCCGCCGTGCCCATCTGGCGCAGACCCTGGATGGTCCTCGGGCGGGACACGTTCGCGGGGGACCTGCTGGCCCGGCTCGGGGTCGACAACGCGTACGCGGGGCACGCCGAGCGCTACCCCCGGGTGTCCATCGACGAACTGCGGGCCGCGGGGCTCGACTTGGTGGTCCTGCCGGACGAGCCGTACCGGTTCACGCCCGACGACGGGCCCGAGGCGTTCCCGCAGTCGCTGCC
This sequence comes from Streptomyces flavofungini, assembly GCF_030388665.1. Classification (NCBI taxonomy): domain Bacteria; kingdom Bacillati; phylum Actinomycetota; class Actinomycetes; order Kitasatosporales; family Streptomycetaceae; genus Streptomyces; species Streptomyces flavofungini. Next base: position 7,616,729 of record NZ_CP128846.1, read on the forward strand.
CGCCGCGCTCGTCAGCGGTCGCCACCTCACGTGGTATGGGCCGTCGCTGGCCGAGGCGCCCGCCGTGCTGGGGGAGGCGCTGCGGGTCGCGCAGCGCTGACGTGCCGGCTCAGCGCGGGGCCGCGAGGAGCTTGCCGCCGACCACCCCGCGCAGGGTCTTGACCAGCGCCACCAGCCACGCCGACACGAGCACGACGAACAGCGCCACGGCGAGCCAGTCGTACACCGCGAGGCCGGTGCGCCCGCCCAGGCCCTCGGCGCCCGTCACACAGGTGCCGACCGGGAAGGTGAAGGCCCACCAGGTCATCGCGAAGCCCATGCCGCGCCGCCGGGCCCGCAGCACCAGCGCGGTCGCGAGGACCAGCCACATCATCGCGAAGCCCATCACGGGCACCCCGAACAGCACGGCGAAGACGGCGAAGCCCTGGTCGTAGGGGGCGGGCAGGACGCCGGGGGCGACGTCGGCGAACTTGTCGGCGGCCGTGGTCGACTGGCCGAGGGGGCCGAGGACCAGGAACAGGGTGGGGGTGAGCGCCAGCGGCAGCGGGCCGTCGTGCACCAGGCGGGCGAAGATCAGGGGCAGCATCACCAGGGTGGCGAGCAGGCTCAGGCCGAACATCGCGAAACAGCCGTACAGCAGGGTCTGTTGTGCCTGCCCGGCGGGCAGGTGCGGGACGAGCAGCGGGCCGACGGCCGCCGACACCATCGGCGCCACGACGGGCAGCAGCCACACGGGCGAGGCGCTGCCGGGCCGCACGCGGTGGCGGACCACCATCAGGTACGGGATGGCGACGGCCGCGGCGAGGCCGATGGCCGTACCCGCGGTGAACAGGACGGTGTCCAGGGCGACCGCCGCCGTGGTGCCCAGCCAGTCCGAGCCGACGAGCATCGCGCCCGCGCCCACGGCGAGCAGCGCCATGGCCAGGCAGCCGTAGAACGGAGCCATGGCCGGATCGGCGAGGTGGGCGCGGGCCTGGTCGCGGTGGCGCACGTGGTGGACGGCGCGCGCCCCGAGCAGCGTCACCAGCATCACCAGGGACAGGGCCCACACCCCGGTCACGGCCGAGCGCAGGCCCGGGACGTCCACGGGCAGGGCGGCCCCGGCGTTGGCGATGATGGCGGTGCCCATCACGGAGGCGTACCAGTTCGGTCCGAGGTGGCGGACGGCGCCGGAACGGGACCCTGCGGCCGGGTGGGCCGGGGCGGGAAGGGGGGCGACTGTGACCATGCCCCCACGGTGCGCCCGACCGGTCCCGCCCACCAGGGACGTCCTGGCTATGAGGGCATAACCTGGACTTATGACTGCTTCGGGTGGTGGGGCGCCGACAGGGACCGGTGGCGGCGGTGCGCCGGGTGCCGCGGGCGCGTCCGACAGTGCTTTTGGTACGACGGGTGCGGCGCCCCTGGCCCACCGAGTGCCCGACCTGGCCGCCCTCGAACTGCTCCTGGCGGTGGCGCGCCTCGGCAGTCTCGGCAGGGCCGCGCGGGAACTCGGCATCACCCAGCCCGCGGCCAGCGGGCGAATCCGGTCCATGGAGCGGCTGCTCGGCGTCGCCCTCGTGGACCGCTCGCCCCGCGGTTCGCGGCTCACCGAGGCGGGCGCGCTCGTCACGGACTGGGCGCGGCGGATCGTCGAGGCCGCCGAGGCCTTCGACGCGGGCGCGCAGGCGCTGCGGGACCGGCGGGACTCGCGCCTTCGGGTCGCCGCCAGCATGACCATCGCCGAGTACCTGCTGCCCGGCTGGCTCATCGCACTGCGCGCGCGGCGCCCGGACACGGCCGTGTCGCTGCTCGCCGGGAACTCGGCCGCGGTCGCCGCGCGGCTGCTCGCCGGGGAGGCCGACGTCGGGTTCGTCGAGGGCACCGGCGTCCCGGCCGGGCTCGACGGGGCCGTCGTCGCGCAGGACCGGCTCGTCGTGGTCGTCGCGCCGGGGCACCCCTGGGCGCGGCGGCGGGCGCCGATCGGGGCCGCGGAGCTCGCCGCCGCGCCGCTGATCCTGCGGGAGGAGGGGTCCGGGACGCGGGCCGTCCTCGAGGCCGCCCTCGGCGGGCTGGCGCGGCCCCTGCTCGAACTCTCCTCCACCACCGCCGTGAAGTCCGCCGCCGTCAGCGGGGCCGGGCCCGCGGTGCTCAGTGAGCTCGCGGTGGGGGAGGAGTTGGCCGCTCGGCGGCTCGTCGGGATTCCCGTGGACGGGGTGCGGTTGCGGCGGGAGCTTCGGGCTGTGTGGCCGGTGGGGCACCTTCCGGCCGGGCCGGTGCGGGAGCTCTTGAGCTTGACCCGGGGGGCCGGGTAGCCCTTGGCCGGGGGCGCCCCCGTAGGCCCGCGCCCCCGGCCGCCCTCACCCTCAGCCCGACCTGCGCCCGGGGATTCTCCCGCCCGCCGACCCGTTCGCCCTTGGACGCGGGGTGCGCGCCTCGCCCCGGGCGGGCCTGCGTCCCCTGCCGGCCGCGTCCTCCCCTCGGCCTGCGCGGGCCTGCGCCCCCGCCGACGGCGTCGTGCCCCCGGCCCGCGGCCTGCCGCCCGGACGCGCGGGGCCCGGTCAGTGCGTGGACGCCGCTGCCTCCACCAACCCCGTCATCACCCGCACGTCCACCCCCGCCTCCGGATGCCACTGCACCCCGAGGACCCAGCCGGGACGGGGGAGTTCGATGGCTTCGATGGTGCCGTCGTCCGCGTGGGCGGACGGGATCAGGCCGGTGCCGAGGCGGTCCACAGCCTGGTGGTGGTAGGTGGGGACGTCGGTCGTGGGATCGGGGACGAGCTCGGCGTAGCGGGTGCCGGGGACGTGCTTGACGGTGTGGGCGCTGAAGACGCCGGGCGCGGCCGCGTGGCCGTCCAGGTGCTGGACGAGGGTGCCGCCCAGGGCGACATTGAGGAGCTGCATGCCCCGGCAGATGCCGAGCAGGGGGGTGCCGGAGTCCAGCGCGGCCCGGATCAGGGCGAGTTCCCAGGCGTCCCGTTCGTGCGCGGGCGGGCCCGTGCGGTCCTCGCGCGACGCGCCGTAGTGGGACGGGTCCACGTCGGGGCCGCCCGCGATGACGACGCCGTCGAGGCGGGCGACGACGTCGGCGGCGTACCGCGGCACGTCGGGCGGCACCATCGAGGCGAGGCCGCCCGCGGCCTGGACCATGCGCGGGTATCCGGCGGGCAGGAGCGCGGCCGGGAGTTCCCAGACGCCCCAACTCGCCTTCGTCTCCAGGTAGGTGCTGATGCCGATCAGCGGCCTGCGGGCTGCCGCCCCGGGGTGGTGCAACGTGCTCAACATCGTCTCCGTGTCGCTGTGCTGGGTGTCGTCGGGTCGGTGCGGCGTGGTGCCGATTTCGTCGAGGGTGTCGAGGGTGTCGAGGGGGAGGGGGCCGGCGCGCCGTCGTTCTGAAGGCGGGCGCCGCCCTGACTCACTTGCGTTCCAGCTCCGCCTCCGCCGCCGCGAGGGCCGCGAACTCCTCCTCCGGGGCCCGTGCCACCAGATGCTTGCGGCTGTAGAGGCCGAAGTAGGCGATCGCCACGACGTACACGCCGAGGGCGATGAACGCCGCCGTGACGTCCACGAGGAACGTGGCGACCAGGGCCGCGCAGGCGAGGGCGAGGGCGACCGAGGAGGTGAGGACGCCGCCGGGGGTGCGGTAGGGGCGGGGGAGGTGCGGCTCGCGACGGCGCAGGACGATGTGGGAGAGGGACATCAGGGCGTACGAGATGGTGGCGCCGAACACCGCCACGTTCAGCATGCGGGCGCCGTCGCCGGTGGCCGCGGCCAGGCTGAAGCCGATCGCGCCGGGAACGACGAGGCCCAGGTAGGGCGCCTTGCGGCTGCTGGTCAGGGAGAGAAAGCGGGGCAGGTAGCCCGCGCGGGACAGGGCGAAGAGCTGGCGCGAGCCCGCGTAGATGAGGGAGAAGAACGACGCGACCAGGCCCGCGAGGCCCGCGTAGTTGATGACGCGGCTGAGGGCCGTCGCCTCGCCGTCCGGCTGGAGGGCGTCCACGAGCGGGTTGCCGGTGTCCTGGATGGCCGCCGAGCCGCGGGCCCCCGCGGAGGCGAAGAAGGTGAGCAGGGCGAGGGCGACCAGGATGCACAGGGACCAGCGGATGGCGCGCGGCAGGGTGCGCGCGGGGTCCTTGGTCTCCTCGGCGGCGAGCGGCACGCCCTCCACGCCGAGGAAGAACCACATGCCGAAGGGGAAGGCCGCCCAGATGCCGAGGAGGCCGAGCGGCAGCCAGGAGTTGGAGCCGAAGGCGTCGTGGTCGACGGCGATGTCGTTGAGGTGGGAGGAGTCGAAGTCCATGAACGCGCCGACGGCGAAGACGAGGAGCGCGGCCACGGCGATGCCGGTGACGACGAAGCTGAAGCGCAGTGCCTCGCCCACGCCCCACAGGTGGATGCCGATGAAGATGACGAAGCAGGCCAGGTAGACGGGCCAGCCCGACTCCAGGCCGAAGAGGTTCAGGGACTCGACGTAGTCGCCGATGAAGATGGCGATGGCGGCGGGCGCGAGGATGTACTCGATGAGGATCGCCGTGCCGGTCAGGAAGCCGCCCCAGGGGCCGAGCGCGCGTCGGGCGAAGCCGTAGCCGCCGCCCGCGGTGGGCAGCACGGACGACAGCTCGGCGAGCGAGAACACCATGCACGCGTACATGACGCCCATGAGTGCCATGGCGATGCCGAGGCCGCCGAAGCCGCCCTCCTTGAGGCCGGAGTTCCAGCCGGAGAAGTCGCCGGAGACGACGTAGGCGACGCCGAGGCCGGTGAGCAGGACCCAGCCCGCGTTGCCGCGGCGCAGGGCCCGCCGTTCCAGGTAGTCGTCGCCTTCCTCGGAACTCCCGCCCTTCCCGGCTTTCCCGCCCTTCCCGGCTTCTCCGGCGGCGCGGGCCTTCGACGGCTCAGTGGACTCCAGGCTCATGGGCACGGCTCCCTGCGGCGGCATTCAATGGCACTCAATGGAATGGAGCCATACCTTTGCGGTGGTGGGGGTGAGAAATCAAGACCCTTGCGTTACGCCGTGGTTAATCGCGTGGGCGGCGGGGCGGCGGGGGCGCCCGGGCCCGCGCGGCCAGGGCCGGGTCTCCCGCGTTGCCGCGCCCCGGCCCGGCGCGCGCCTGCGCCTCAGGTCAGGAACCCCCGAAGCAGCGCCGCAGTGCCCGCGCAGTGCTCGCGCATCATCTCCCGCGCGCCGTCCGCGTCGCCGTCGAGCACGGCCTCCACGAGCGCGCTGTGCTGGCGCTGGGAGTGCTCCAGGTTCCGTACCAGAAGGGGGATGCAGTCCAGGAGGTCGTTGACCGTGGCGCGGACCGCGGCGTACTGCGCGGTGAGCGACGGGGAGCCGGACAGCTCGGCCAGGGTGAGGTGCAGCAGGGTGTCCTGACGGCGGTATTCGGCGAGCGGCGCGTCATGGGTGCGGGCGAGCGCGTCGCGCAGCCGCGCCGCCTGGCCGTCGTCGAGCCCGTGCGCGGCGCACAGGCCCGCGGCGCCCACCTCCAGGACCTCGCGGAAGCGCAGCGCGTCCTCCACGTCCACGTCCGCGATGCGCCGGCGCAGCTCGTCCTCACCGGCCGCCTCCGGGCGCGGGCGCACGAACGTGCCGCCGTAGCGACCCCGGCGCGACTCCACGAGCCCCTGGTCCTGGAGCACCTTGAGGACCTCGCGCAGCGTGACCCGGCTGATCCCGAGCCGCTCCGCCAGCTCCCGCTCGGCCGGAAGGCGTTCGCCGCCCGGCACCAGGCCGAGGCGGACCACCTGGAGGATCTGCTCCAGGGCCTCCTCGAAGCCGTTGCCGGCCCGGACCGGACGCAGGACCTGCGTCAGCCGGTCGTCACCCCGCAGGTGCGAGTCGTCCGTCTCCGCGTGCGACATCTGCCCGTACCCCCTTCCCAAGCAATGGTTCTCGGCAATACCTTATGGCCACTCGGCTGACCCAAGGAGGCTTTTCCCGTGGCAGACCGCACACCCCCGCTCGGCATCGAGGAGCTGCGTGCTCTGGTGGCGAGCGGCGAGATCGACACTGTCGTCCTGGCCTTCCCCGATATGCAAGGGCGGCTCCAGGGCAAGCGGTTCGCCGCCCGGTTCTTCCTCGACGAGGTCCTCGAGCACGGCACGGAGGGCTGCAACTACCTCCTCGCCGTCGACACGGAGATGAACACGGTCGACGGATACGCGATGTCCTCCTGGGACCGCGGCTACGGCGACTTCGCCATGCACGCCGACGTCTCCACCCTGCGCCGCGTCCCCTGGAACGAGGGCACGGCCCTGCTGATGGCCGACCTCGCCTGGAGCGACGGCGAGCCCGTCGTGGCCGCCCCGCGCCAGATACTGCGCCGCCAGCTGGAGCGCCTCGCCGAGCTCGGCTACAGCGCCCACGTCGGCACGGAGCTGGAGTTCATCGTCTTCAAGGACACCTACGAACAGGCCTGGGACGCGGGCTACCAGGGCCTGACGCCCGCCAACCAGTACAACATCGACTACTCCGTCCTCGGCACCGGACGCATCGAGCCGCTGCTGCGCCGCATCCGCAACGACATGGCCGCCGCGGGGCTGACCGTGGAGTCCGCCAAGGGCGAGTGCAACCCCGGCCAGCACGAGATCGTGTTCCGCTACGACGAGGCCCTCGTCACCTGCGACCAGCACTCCATCTACAAGACGGGCGCCAAGGAGATCGCCGCGCAGGAGGGCGTCTCGCTCACCTTCATGGCGAAGTACAACGAGCGCGAGGGCAACTCCTGCCACATCCACCTCTCGCTCCAGGACGCCGACGGCAACAACGCCATGGCGGGCTCCCCGGACGACCCCGGCGGCATGTCGCCCGTCATGCGGCACTTCCTCGCCGGACAGCTCACGGCGCTGCGCGACTTCTCGCTCCTGTACGCGCCCAACATCAACTCCTTCAAGCGCTTCCAGCCGGGCTCCTTCGCGCCGACGGCCGCCGCCTGGGGCTACGACAACCGCACCTGCGCGCTGCGCGTCGTCGGCCACGGCCGGTCCCTGCGCTTCGAGAACCGGCTGCCCGGCGGCGACGTCAACCCCTACCTGGCCGTCGCGGGCCTGGTCGCCGCGGGCCTGCACGGCATCGAGCAGGAGCTGGAACTGCCCGACGCCTGCACCGGCAACGCCTACACCGGCGACTACGAACACGTCCCGACGACGCTCCGCGAGGCCGCCGAGCTGTGGGAGAACAGCCCCATCGCCAAGGCCGCCTTCGGCGACGAAGTCGTCGCGCACTACCGCAACATGGCCCGGGTCGAGCTGGACGCCTTCGACGCCGCGGTGACCGACTGGGAGCTCCGCCGCTCCTTCGAACGCATGTGAGGCACTTCCTTGCTTGAGTCCCTTCAGGTACTGAACCCGGCGACGGAGGACGTCGTCGCGACCGTCCCCGCCGCCACCGCGCAGGACGTCGACGCGGCCGTGGCGCGCGCCGCCGCGGCACAGGTGAAGTGGGCCGCCGCGGCCCCCGCCGACCGCGCCCGCCTGCTGCGCCGCTTCGCCGCCGTCATCGACGAACACATCGAGGAACTGGCGCAGTCGGAGGTGCGCGAGGCCGGTCACGTCATCGGCAACGCACGCTGGGAGGCGGGCAACGCCCGCGACCTGTTCGACTACGCGGCCGGCGGCGCCGAGCGGCTGAACGGCCGCCAGATCCCGGTGCCCGGCGGCCTGAACGTCACGATCCTCGAACCCCTCGGCGTCGTCGGCGTCATCGCGCCCTGGAACTTCCCGATGCCCATCGCGGCCTGGGGCACCGCCCCGGCCCTCGCGGCGGGCAACGCGGTCGTCCTCAAGCCCGCCGAGACGACGCCCCTGACCGCCCTGCGCCTGGCCGAGCTGGCCCTGGAAGCGGGCCTGCCCGAGGGCCTGTTCCAGGTCCTGCCCGGCGAGGGCGCCGTGGCCGGGAACGCGCTCGTCGAGCACCCGGGCGTCGCCAAGATCGTGTTCACCGGCTCCACGCGCGTCGGCAAGCAGATCATGGCCAAGTGCGCCGACCGCGTGAAGCGCCTGACCCTCGAACTGGGCGGCAAGAGCCCCAACATCGTCTTCGCCGACGCCGACGTGGAGGCCGCGGCGCTCGCCGCGCCCGGCTCCTTCCTCGACAACTCCGGCCAGGACTGCTGCGCCCGCACCCGCATCCTCGTCGAGCGCTCCGCCTACGACCGCTTCATCGAGGTCCTCGCGCCCGCGGTCGAGTCGTACGTCGTCGGGGACCCGGCCGACGAGAAGACGCAGATGGGGCCGCTGATCTCCCGGGCCCAGCTGGAGCGGGTGCGGTCGTATGTGCCCGCGGGCACCGGCATCCGCGGCAGCGCCCCCGAGGGTCCGGGCTTCTGGTTCCCGCCGACCGTCCTCACCGAGGCCGGTCCCACCTCCCCGGTCGCCGTCGAGGAGGTCTTCGGGCCGGTCGCGGTCGTGCTGCCCTTCGACGACGAGGCCGACGCGGTCCGCCTCGCCAACGCCACCGAGTACGGCCTCTCCGGCTCGGTCTGGACGCGGGACGTGGGCCGGGCGCTACGCGTCTCGCAGGCGGTACGGGCCGGGAACCTGTCCGTCAACTCGCACTCCAGCGTGCGCTATTGGACCCCCTTCGGCGGCTACGGCCAGTCCGGCCTCGGGCGTGAGCTCGGCCCGGACGCCCTCGCCGCGTTCACCGAAACCAAGAACGTCTTCATCAGCACGGAAGGGCCCGCCCAGTGACCCAGGCTCAGGAAAACATCTGCCGTCGCCTCGTCGGCCGCACCGCCGTCATCACCGGCGCGGGCAGCGGCATCGGCCTCGCCACCGCCCGCCGCCTCGCCGCCGAGGGTGCGAACGTGGTGTGCGGCGACATCGACGAGACCGCGGGCAAGAAGGCCGCCGAGGAGGTCGGCGGCACCTTCGTGAAGGTCGACGTGACCGACGCCGAGCAGGTCGAGGCGCTGTTCAAGACGGCGTACGACACGTATGGCTCCGTCGACGTCGCCTTCAACAACGCGGGCATCTCGCCGCCCGACGACGACTCCATCCTGGACACCGGCCTGGAGGCCTGGAAGCGCGTCCAGGAGGTCAACCTCACCTCGGTCTACCTGTGCTGCAAGGCCGCCATCCCCTACATGCGGCGCCAGGGCAAGGGCTCCATCATCAACACGGCCTCGTTCGTGGCCCGGATGGGCGCGGCCACCTCGCAGATCTCCTACACCGCGTCCAAGGGCGGCGTCCTCGCCATGTCCCGCGAGCTGGGCGTGCAGTTCGCCCGCGAGGGCATCCGCGTCAACGCGCTCTGCCCGGGGCCGGTGAACACCCCGCTCCTGCAGGAACTGTTCGCCAAGGACCCCGAGCGCGCCGCCCGCCGCCTCGTGCACATCCCCGTGGGCCGTTTCGCCGAGGCCGAGGAGCTGGCCGCCGCGGTCGCGTTCCTCGCCAGTGACGACTCGTCGTTCGTGAACGCCACGGACTTCCTGGTCGACGGCGGCATCTCCGGGGCGTACGTCACGCCCCTGTAGTCCACCCCGCCTGTAGTTCACCCTGAGGCCACCGACCTGTCAGCCGGGCGTCGCGAGGCGCCCGGCTGACCTGCGTAGACAGGCACCGTGTTCATGAAGATCAAGCGCCCCCTGGCCGCCGCGGCGGTCGCCCTCGCCGTGGCGGGTACCGGTCTCGCCGTCGCCGGGACCGGCCTCACCCCCACCGCCCAGGCCGCCCCGGCCTCGCACCGGACCGCCGCGAAGTGCCCCGTCCTCACCGTCTCCCAGGGCTGGTACGGGGACAACGAGCAGCGCCTCCAGCGCCTCCTCGACACCCACGGCCGCTGCGGGGACACCTACGACAAGCGTCACAAGCCGCTCGCCGTCTTCGACTGGGACAACACGGTCATCAAGAACGACGTGGGTGACGCCACCCTGTTCTGGATGCTGCGCCACGGCAAGGTACGCGCCCCCGAGCGCGGCGACTGGCGCACCACCAGCCGCTACCTCACCGCGCCCGCCGCCAAGGCCCTCGCGCGGGCCTGCCCGGCCACCGGCCGCACCCTGCCCACCCGCACGCACACGGCCTGCGCCGACGAGATCGCCGCCGTGTACGGCGAGGGCGCCACGACCACCGGCAAGGCCGCCTTCGCCGGGTTCGACCACCGCCGCATGGAGCCGCAGTACGCCTGGCTCGCCCAGCTCCTGCGCGGCTTGAGCCCCGCCCGCGTCAAGGACTTCGCGGCCGCCGCCCGCACCGAGAACCTCGCCGCGCCGATCGGCGCCGAACAGCGCGTCGGCAGCGGCAAGGTCACCGGCTGGGCGCGCTACTACGACCAGCAGCGGGACCTGATCCGCACCCTGAAGAAGGCCGGGTTCGACGTGTACGTCGTCTCCGCGTCGCCCGAGCCCGTCGCCGAGGTCTGGGCGCGGGGCGTGGGCCTCGACGCCCGGCACACCATCGGCATCCGCAACGTCATCCACCAGGGCCGTCTCACCGCCCGCCTCAAGGGCTGCGGCTCCGTCGAGGACGGCGCCGACTCGATGATCACGTACATCGACGGCAAGCGCTGCGCCATCAACGAGCGGATCCTCGGCGTCCGCGGCAAGGCCGCCGAGCAGGTCCAACCCGCCGCGAAGCGCCAGGTGTTCGCCGCGGGCGACTCCGACACCGACGTGTCCTTCCTGCGCGACGCCACCGGCCTCAGACTCGTCCTGAACCGCAACAAGACCGAGCTGATGTGCCGCGCCTACGACAACCGTGACCGCCGCTGGCTGGTCAACCCCATGTTCATCGAGCCCAAGGGCAGGCAGTCCGCGCCCTACCCGTGCGCCACCACCGGCTACACGGAACGGGACGGCTCCCAGGGTCCCGTGCGCCGTTCGGACGGAACGGTCATCAAGGACCAACGAGACACCGTGTACGGGGGTTCAACGACGCCGTAGGACTGCTGTACCGTCCACGCACATGCGTAACAGAAACGTTCTGGCGTTGACGCTGGCCTCGGCCGCCGCCCTGGTGGCCGGGCCCGTCACGCTTCCCGCTGCCGCCGCCACGGCCGCGCCCGCGTCGCACCCCGGCGCCCACTGCCCGCAGCTGTCGAAGAAGCTCTCCTGGTACGGCGACAACCGCGCCCGTCTCCAGAAGGTCATCGACGAGCGGGGCACCTGCTCCGACCCGCACCTCGGTCACGGCACCAAGCGCCCGGTCGCCGCCTTCGACTGGGACAACACCATCACCAAGAACGACGTCACCGACGCCACCATCAGCTGGGCGCTGCGCCACGACAAGATCCTTCGCCCCAAGAGCTGGAAGTCCTCCAGCAAGTGGATGACGGCCGCGGGCCACCGCGCGCTCACCAAGGCCTGCGGCACCAAGGTGCCCGTCGGCAAGCCGCTGCCCACGTCCACCAACGGCGCCTGCGCCGACGAGATCCTCCAGATCCGCGAGGACGGCACCACGATGAGCGGTGCCGCCGCCTTCGCGGGCACCTGGAACCACCGCCGCACCGTCCCGCAGTACGCCTGGGTGCCCCAGCTGTTCGCCGGACACACCGTCAAGGAACTGGAGTCGTACGCGAGGAAGGCCCGCAAGGAGGCCCTCGCCGCGCCGATCGGCACCACCCGCACCATCGGCAGCCACACCGTGCCGGGGTACGTGCGCTACTACGACCAGCAGCGCGATCTGATCCGCACCCTGAAGAAGGCCGGATTCGACGTCTACATCGTCTCCGCGGGCTCCGAGCCCGTCGCGGAGGTGTGGGCGGGCGGCAAGGGCGGCGTCGGCATCGACCGCGAGCACACCGTCGCCATCCGCTCCGTCCTCGACGGCAAGGGCCGCATCACCACCTGGAACCAGGGCTGCGGCGGCGTCGGCGTCAACAAGGGCGACGTCATCCCCTACATCGACGGCAAGCGCTGCTTCGTGAACCAGGAGATCTACCGGGTCAAGGGCAAGAAGGCCTGGGACAAGCAGCGCTGGAGCAAGCGCATCGCGATCGGGGGCGGCGACGCCGACACCGACGTGACGTTCGTCGGCGACGCCACCGGCGCGCACCTCGTGCTGAACCGCAACAAGAGCGAGTTCATGTGCCGGGCGTACGACAACGCCGACGGGCGCTGGGTCGTGAACCCGATGTTCATCGAGCCGCTGCCGCGGAAGAGCGGCACGTACCCGTGCGCCACGGCGGGCTACAACGCGCCGGACGGCCGCAGGACGCCCGTACTGCGCGGTGACGGCTCCGTGGTGCCCGACCAGGTGGACTCGGTGTACTGAGACCTGGCCGGGTGGGCCCGGTGCGCCGGGTCCCGACCACGGGGGCCCGGGGTACGGGGTCCGGACTGCTGGTGAAGGGCCGGGTTCCGCGCGGAGCCCGGCCCGATCGGGTTGGTCGTGGCTTCCGGCCACGTCCTAGAGTGCCGGGATGAGCATGTCGCCTCCTCCCGGCTGGTACCCGGACCCGTCGACGCCCGGCACCGAACGCTGGTGGGACGGGTCCGCGTGGTCCGAGCACCGGCGGGCGCCCGCAGCCCCCGCCGCGTACCAACCGGCGCAGCCGCAGCAGGGCTTCGAGCCGCAGCCGGGCTTCGCCACCACCGTGGTCCAGCCGGTGCCCGCGGGCGGCAACGGCGGCAACCGCGCCAAGACCGTCGCCATCTGCGCGGCCGGGGCCGTCCTCGTCGCCTCCATCGTCACCGGCGTCGTCGTGCTCCAGGGCGACGACGGCGACCCGCAGGGCAGCACCGCGCCCACGACATCGGCGGTGGACACCCCGAGCCCGACGCAGTCCTCCCCGACGCCCGCGACGTCCCCGCCCGACGAGGACCCCGACACCATCGTCGACCAGCTCAACGGCATCACGCTGCCGGTGCCGGACGGCTGGGAGAAGGCCGAGAACACCGTCGGCGGCGAACTCACCCTGCAGACCCCCGACACCTACGACTGCCCCGGCGACCCCGGCCTCTGCCGCCAGGGAAAGATCACGTCGAGCACGGCCACGGGCACCGACGAGCGCTCGCCGAAGAAGCTCGCCGAGAAGGACATCAAGGACGCGGTCGACGCCGCGTACGACGAGGACTCCATCGGCCGCGAGCCCTTCGGCGGCATGACCCGGCACCAGCAGGTCAAGGCGGGCACCGTCGCGGTCGGCGGCCGCAGCGGCTACTTCGTCCGCTGGCGCGTCCACACCGAGAAGGGCCCCGGCGGATACGTCCAGTCCCTCGCCTTCCCGTCGAGCACCGGCTCCGAGGCGATGGTCATCGTCCGCTTCACCATCGACGCGGCGAAGGGCGCGCCGCCGCTGTCCGACATCGACGAGGTCATCGAGGGCATCAGGCCGGTGGGGGACAGCGAGACGGGCGGGGGAGTGGGCAACAGCGTCGAGCCGTCGCCGTGAGGCCGTACCGCCGGGGCTACAGGAAGGTGTGGCCCTCACCGCGGTAGGTCGGCACGGTCCCCGTCACCCGGTCACCCTCCACCAGGTGCAGCTTCTCGAACCGCTCGCACAGCTCACCGGCCTTGGCGTGCCGGAACCACACCTTGTCGCCGATGCGCAGGTCGTCCGCGGGCGGGCCGAGCAGCGGGGTCTGCACCTCGCCCGCGCCCTCCTGCGGGTCGTACCGCAGCCCGTCCGGCAGATAAGGCACCGGGGAGCGGTCGGCGCCCGCGACGCCCGACGCCGGATAGCCGCCGCCGAGCACCGTGACCACGCCGGGCCCCGGCCTGCGCACGACCGGCTGGGCGAACAGGGCGGCCGGACGTCCGCTGAACGACGTGTAGTTGTCGAAGAGCCGCGGCACGTAGAGCCCCGAACCCGCGGCGATCTCGGTCACCGCGGCCTCGGCGGCGGTGTGCTGGACGCTGCCCGTGCCGCCGCCGTTCACGAACTCGAGGTCGGGGGCGGTGGCACGGACCGCGCGGATCGTCGCGGCGCGGCGGTCCGCGAGCTCCTTGCGGGCGGTGGCCTGCATCATCCGCACGGCGCGCGACTTGGCCGGATGCCCCTCGACGGCGTCCCCGACCCCCGCCACGTGGCCCTCGTACGCCATCACGCCCACGAGCCGGAACCCGGGCCGCCTGGCGATCGCCCGGGCCAGCGCGGCGACCTGCGCGGGCTCGTGCAGCGGCGAGCGCCGCGCCCCGATCCGCACCCGGCCGCCGAGCAGCTTCAGGGAGGTGTCCAACTCCAGGCAGACCCGGACCTCTTCACGGCCGCCCTCGCGCGCGTCGTCGATGAGCCGCAGCTGCGCCGGGTCGTCGACCATGACGGTGACCGCGGCGGCCAGCTTGGGATCGGCGGTCAGCTCCGCGAAGGCGGCGCGGTCGGCGGAGGGGTAGGCGAGCAGGACGTCGCCGAAGCCGGAGCGGGCGAGCCACAGGGACTCCGCCAGGGTGTACGACATGATGCCCGCGAAGCCGTCCCGGGCCAGCACCCGCTCCAGGAGCGCCCGGCACCGCACGGACTTGCTCGCCACCCGGACCGGCTTGCCGCCGGCCCGCCGCACCAAGTCGTCGGCGTTCGCGTCGAACGCCTCCAGGTCGACGACCGCGAGCGGCGCGTCGAGGTGCGCGGTGGCCCGGTCGTAGCGGGCCCTGTCTGCGGCTCGGCCTCTCATGAACGCAGCCTGCCAGACGTGGCTACCGCAGGGTAGGGGATGATCCGGGCAGATCACCCGGGGTCGCGGCCTCGTGCCCGTGGGTGTCGGGTCAGCCCGTAGAGTGACGCGCAAGCAGGGAGCGCGCGACGCGATGGAACGGGGGGTGCATGAGCACGGAGGCGCGACGGCCCCCCGTCCCCCCACGGCCCGGCACCCCGCCACGGGTGCCGCCACCCGCACGCCCCGCGACCACCCCCACGCCCGAGCCCACCGCCCCGCCTGCGCCCACTGCTCCATTCGGCCCAGCGGCGACGCCTTCGGCTCCGGACGGGTCAGCCATCTCTCCCGAGGGGGCGCCTTCGGCTCAGGGCGGGTCGGCCGCGTCTCCTGAGGGGGCGCCTTCGGCCCAGGGTGGGATGCCCGCGTCTTCCGAGGGGGCGCCTTCGGCTCCGGACAGCACGGTCACCGCTGCGGCTGCGACGGCCTCCGGCCCGGACGGGGCGCCTCTCGGTCCGGGCGGCCGGTCCTCCGACTCGGACTGGCCGCTTCCTGGTTCGGATGGGTCGGCCTCCGGTGCGGGCGGTTCGCTCTCCGGTTCGGGCTCCGGTTCTGCGGTTACGGCCTCGGGTTCCGGGGTGGCCTCCCTCGATTCCGCTGGGGTCGCCTGCGGCTCCGGCCTTGCCGGCGACGGCCCTGGCGCCGTTTCCCCCGGCTCTGGCGCGGGCCGGTTCGGCAACGCCCCCGCCCCGGACGTTCCTCCTGTGCCGTCCGTTCCACCCCTCCCGGCGGAGCCGCCGCCCCCGGCCGCGACCGCGCGTTTTCCCGACGTCCGTCCGCCGACGGCTCGTGGTGACCTGCGGCGCGGGTCGGGCGAGGCCCCGGCCGACGACTCGTTTCGTGGCCCGTCCCATGGCGATACGTCTCTGCGGGGTGCGGGGCACGACTCGGGCGCGTCCGGCGCCGCGGGCGCGGGCGGCACCGGTGGCGCGGGCGGCACCGGTGGCGCGGGCGGTCCGGGTGGCGGTGCCGAACCCGCCGAGGAGCCGTTGACGGACGACCAGGACGCGCTGGTCGCGGACTTGTTGGCGCCGTTCGACCGGGTGCGGCTGCCGAAGCCCGCGCGGGAGGACGCCGTCGCCGAGCGGGTGCCGGACACGCCGCCGCCTCCGCCCGCCTCGGCACGCCTGCCGGACGCACCGCCGTCCGTGCCGCCGCCCGCCGAGGGCCCGGCCTCGGGTACCGCGGGAGCGAGTGGCACCGCTTCCGTCCCGCCGCCGTCGCGCGTCCCCAACCCGCTTCCCGCTGTGCCGACTTCGCGTCCGCGCCCGGCGGAGGCCCGGCCCGCGGCCGTCCCCGCCGTGCCGACCACCGCGCCGGGGACGCCCGCACGCCCGGCGAACCCTCCCGCTCCCACGCACGTGCCGGAGGCCCGCGCCGGGAGTGCCGCCTCGTCACCGGGCGCGCGGGACCGCCGCCGTACCGCAGCCCTCCCGGCCCCGGACGACCGAGATCCGCGTACCGGCACCGCCCCGACCCAGGGCACCAGGACCCCGCGTATCACCACCCCAGCCTCCCCCGCGAAGGCCCCGGGCCCCCGCCCAACTCCTGCCCCGGACACGACCGGCGCGCATGCCGAGGCCACCGCGCCGGGCGCGCCACGCCGACGTACCGGTACCACCGCCCCGGCCGGAGACCTCCGAGCCCTCCCCACCACCTCCCGAGCGGCCCCGCCCGCACCGCCGTTGGATCCCCCTCCTGCCTCGGCGGGCCGCGCCCGGCCCGAGCCGGGGGGCTCCGTGCCCTCCGCGCGTGCGGGCGGTACCGGCGCGGACCCCGGTCTCGCCGCGCCGCCGCCCAGGCCCGGCGTCACACCGGGAGCGCGGAGCGGTGCGAGAGGTGTCACGGGCGCCGGAACGGGGGCGGTGCGCGCCTTCGCCGCGCGGCGGACCGTCGGGGCCGTGGACCTGACGCCGGGGCCCGGCTCGGGCCGCCCCTTCGTGTTCCTGGCGCGGCCCGCGCTGTACGACGACACCACCACCCGGCTGCGCCCCGTCGGCGCCTGGGTGCGGCCCCGGGCGGCGGCCGCCGCGGCCTGTGTCGTGCTCGGGCTCGGTCTCATCGGCGGCGCGGCCACGGGCAGTTGGCTGACGGGGGAGTCGGACGCGGCGGGCAGCTCGCGGAACGCGTACGTCGAGGCGGGCGAACTCTGGCACAGCGTGCCCGTCGACGAGCTGTTCCCGCCCTCGATCAAGGGGGAGGGCGCGGGCCCGGGCGGCGCCGACCGCACCTGGGACCGCGTCGCCGTCGCCCCCGACAGCACCTGCAAGGACGCCTTCGACCCGCTCCTGCGCAAGGCCCTCGCCCCGGCGGGCTGCCTGCGTCTGCTGCGCGCGACGTACGCGGACGCGACCCGCAGCCACGTCACCACCGTCGGCCTGCTGTTCACGAAGGCCGACGCCGACGCGATGCGGGCCCTGCGCACCCGGTTCACCGAGGAAGGCCTCGACTCCCGGCCGGACCTGATGCCCCGTCCGTACGCGGCCGAAGGCACCCCCGCAGCCGACTTCGGCGACCGCCAGCGCGCCACCTGGACCCTGTCTGTCCTGCCCGACGCCCCCGTCGTCGCCTATGCCGTCTCCGGCTTCGCCGACGGCCGCGTCGTCACCGACCCCGAGTCCGCCGCCGACGCCATGAAGGTCGGCGCCACGTCCGCCCCGGCGCAGGCGGGCCTCGGCAACGACGTGAAGGGCATCGCCGACCGCGTCGAGCGCGGCCTGCGCAAGACCGTCACCGCGGCCACGGAGAAGCCCTCATGACCCCGCGTGGAATGCGCACGGCGGTGGCCAGCGCCCTCGCCGCGACCTGCGTGCTGCTGCCCGCCACCGCCACCGCGTACGCCGACGACGGCATCCGCGGCCAGCAGTGGGCCCTCGACGTGATGCGCACCGACCAGGCCTGGCGCACCACCAAGGGCGAGGGCGTCACCGTCGCCGTGCTCGACACCGGCGTGGACGCCTCCCACCCCGACCTGGTCGGCAATGTCCTCACCGGCAAGGACATGGTCGGCTTCGGGGCCCGCCGCGGCGACAAGTCCTGGGCCAGGCACGGCACCGCCATGGCCGGGATCGTCGCCGGTCACGGGCACGGCGCGGGCCGCCGCGACGGCGTGCTCGGCATCGCGCCCGAAGCCCGCGTCCTGCCGGTCCGGGTGATCCTCGAAGACGGCGACCCCGCCCGCAAGAAGGCCCGCTCCACCCGGGGCAACGCCCTCGCCGAAGGCATCCGCTGGGCCGCCGATCACGGCGCCGACGTCATCAACCTCTCCCTCGGCGACGACTCCAAGTCCGCCCACCCGGAGCCCGCGGAGGACGCCGCCGTCCAGTACGCGTTGCGCAAGGGAGCCGTCGTCGTGGCCTCGGCGGGCAACGGTGGCGAACGCGGCGACCACATCTCGTACCCGGCCGCGTATCCCGGAGTCATCGCCGCGACAGCCGTCGACAGCAACGGCGTCCGCGCCTCCTTCTCGACCCGCCGCTGGTACGCCACCGTCGCCGCGCCCGGCGACGACGTCGTGATCGCCGACCCCGACCGCAGGTACTACGAGGGCTGGGGCACCAGCGCGGCCGCCGCGTTCGTCTCCGGAGCCGTCGCCCTGATCCGCGCCGCCCACCCCGGCCTCGGCCCCGCCGAGATCAAGAAGCTCCTGCGGGACACCGCACGCGACGCCCCCGCCGGCGGCCGCGACGACTCCCGCGGCTTCGGCCTCATCGACCCGGTCGCGGCACTCGCCCGCGCCGAGAGGATCAAGCCCCAGTCGCTGCGGACGACGGCCCGCACCGAGAAGTACTTCGGCCCCGGTCCGGACAAGGCCAAGGAGGAGGACGGGCCCGCGGGCTGGGTCGGCCCCGTGGCCGGAGGACTCGGAGTGGCCCTGCTGGCCGCGGGGGTCTGGCTGTGGCGGGGGCGGGCGGCGTCGGCGCGTCGGTAGGGCGGGTGCCGTCAGGCGCGGGCGGCCTCGTGCGCCGGTGAGGGCGCCCGGCGGCGCGGGAGGGCGGCCCGCGAGCGCCGCCCCACGGCGGGCTAGGGTCGGACCGTGGCGAACAAGAACATTCCCGACTCCCCCTTCTCCGACGACGACGGGTCGGCCGACCCCGCGCTGCGGGCGGCGCTCGGCGCCTGGGCGGAGGACCGGAGCGCGCACGGGCCGGTCCTCGAGGCGCTCTCGGGGGCCCGGCTCCTCGTGCCCGTCGTCGCCGTGCTCGGTGAGGTCGAGGAGGACGATCAACAGGGGGGCGAAGCCCGTCATAAGGGTGGTGGGAGACGGGCGGGCGGCCTGCGGCGCGAGAAGACCAGTGACATGGCCGTGCCCACCCTCAAGGCGGGGCACCGCACCGCGCTGCCCGCCTTCACCTCCACCGAGGCGCTGGCCCTGTGGGACCCCGAGGCCCGCCCCGTCGCCGTACCGATGCACCAGGCGCTGCAGGCCGCCGCGCACGAGAAGGCCGACACGATCGTGCTCGACCTCGCGGGCCCCGTCCCGTACGAGCTGAACCGGGCCGCCCTGATCGCCCTCGCCGAGGGCCGCCACAGCACCGACGCGCTCACGGACCCGGCCGTCGTCGCCGCCGTGCGCGCCGTCGTCGCCGCCGAGCCCGCCGTGCAGCGCGCCCACCTCGGCCCCGGCACCGCCGACGGCACCCTCGCCCTGGTCCTGGACCCCACCGCCCCGCAGGCCGCCGCCCAGCGCGTCGCCGAAGCGCTCGCGGCCGACGAAACACTGCGGGCCCGCCTGGTGCGCGGCCTCGACCTGGCACTGCTGCCGGCCGAGGCGACGCCACCGGGCGAGCCCCTCTTCGTACGCTGACGCGTGTGCGGTGCGGCGGGCCGTCAGCCGAAGACGGGGCCTGTGTACTTCTCGCCGGGCCCCTGACCGGGCTCGTCCGGCACCAGGGACGCCTCCCGGAACGCCAGCTGCAGCGACTTCAGACCGTCCCGCAGCGGCGCCGCGTGGAAGGAGCTGATCTCCGTCGCGCTCGCGTCCATCAGACCGGCGAGCGCCTGGATCAGCTTGCGGGCCTCGTCCAGGTCCTTGTGGGCCTCGCCCTCCTCGGCGAGGCCCAGGTTCACCGCCGCCGCGCTCATCAGGTGCACCGCGACCGTCGTGATCACCTCGACCGCGGGAACGTCCGCGATGTCGCGGGTCATGGCGTCGAAGCCGGGGCTCTGGGGTGCGTCGTGGGGTGCGGGGGTAGCCGCGGGACTCGTGTCACTCATGCCCCTCACCCTAGAGCCGCGTCCCGGCGGTTAGCCCCACCCCCCGGGACCTGCTAACCTTGTGTAACGACCGGCTGGACACCCGCGTGTCAACGCAAGCGTCCGGCCCACAAGTGGAGGCTCCGATCTCCCACCTGGCCGCTCTCCGGAGCGGCGGGTCACCGGTCAGGCGGACACCGCGCAGCGCGTGATGCACCGCCCGATGCGCCCCGTGATCACCACGGAGGTGCTCCGGTATTTCCTTGGAGCCCCCTCTGTGATCAGTCGGGGCATTTTTTGTGTCCCGGCGCGGTTGGTCGAGAAAACAGACGTAACGCGGCTGTCCGCCAGACGGTCGCGTGGTGCTACCGAGGAGGATCCATCAGCGCCGAGCCCCGCATCAACGACCGGATTCGCGTTCCCGAGGTGCGACTTGTCGGTCCCAGCGGCGAGCAGGTCGGGATTGTCCCGCTTGCCAAGGCCCTGGAGCTTGCGCAGGAGTACGACCTGGACCTGGTCGAGGTCGCGGCGAACGCCCGTCCGCCCGTGTGCAAGCTCATGGACTACGGGAAGTTCAAGTACGAGTCGGCCATGAAGGCCCGTGAGGCGCGCAAGAACCAGGCGCACACGGTCATCAAGGAGATGAAGCTCCGGCCGAAGATCGACCCGCACGACTACGACACCAAGAAGGGTCACGTCGTCCGGTTCCTCAAGCAGGGCGACAAGGTCAAGATCACGATCATGTTCCGTGGTCGCGAGCAGTCCCGTCCGGAGCTCGGCTTCCGGCTGCTGCAGCGACTCGCGGAGGACGTCCAGGAGCTCGGGTTCATCGAGTCGAACCCGAAGCAGGACGGCCGGAACATGATCATGGTTCTCGGTCCGCACAAGAAGAAGACCGAGGCGATGGCCGAGGCCCGTGAGGCCCAGGCGGCTCGCAAGGCGGAAGCGAAGGCCAACCCCGGCAAGTCGCAGAACGCCGCCGAGGAGGAGCTTTCCGAAGCCCCCGCCGAGGCCCCGGCCGAGGCTTCCGCCGAGGCCTGATCCCGGACACGAGTCCAGGGATGCCAATCGAACACATGACGCTCCGGGATGCCCGGTCTCGCGACCGGGCATCGGAGTGCCACTGACGAGGAGAGAACGGCGCTATGCCGAAGAACAAGACGCACAGCGGTGCCAAGAAGCGCTTCAAGGTCACCGGCTCCGGCAAGGTGCTCCGCGAGCGCGCCGGCAAGCGCCACCTGCTCGAGCACAAGTCGTCCCGCCTGACGCGCCGCCTCACGGGCAACGCCGAGATGGCCCCGGGTGACACCGCCAAGATCAAGAAGATGCTGGGCATCTGATCGATCTCGCGCTCCCGGCGACGGGGGCTTCCGGTAACGACCGGGACCAATTCGTTTCCGGGCCGTGTGACGACCACCACGGCCCCGCTACAAGGAGTTAACAAGTGGCACGCGTCAAGCGGGCAGTCAACGCCCACAAGAAGCGTCGGGCGATCCTCGAGCAGGCCAGCGGCTACCGCGGCCAGCGGTCGCGCCTGTACCGCAAGGCGAAGGAGCAGGTCACCCACTCCCTCGTCTACAACTACAACGACCGCAAGAAGCGCAAGGGCGACTTCCGTCAGCTGTGGATCCAGCGCATCAACGCCGCTGCCCGCGCCAACGGCATCACCTACAACCGCTTCATCCAGGGTCTGAAGGCCGCCAACATCGAGGTGGACCGCAAGATCCTCGCCGAGCTGGCCGTGAACGACGCCAACGCGTTCGCCGCGCTGGTCGAGGTCGCGCAGAAGGCCCTGCCGAGCGACGTCAACGCCCCCAAGGCCGCCTGACGTTCGCACTGGGCTTGAGCTGTGAAGGGACCCGCAGGCCATCGGGCCTGCGGGTCCTCTCGTGTTCGGCCTGCGGCCCGGCTCTTGGCTGCGTCACTCCGGGCGGTTCGGCACCGCCGGGATCCGCCGTCTCGGCTGAGCGCCGTCGCGGCGGTGAGGAGCCCCCCGCCTCGCGGCGGTGAGGAGCCCCCCCGCCTCGCGGCGGTGAAGAGCCCCCCGCCTCGCGGCGGTGAAGAGCCCCCCGCTTCGCGGCCGCGTGAAGTGCCCGCCTCCCGGCGGTGAAGAAGCCCCGACCCCGTACCCCGAAGGCGACCAGATGGCCATCAGTCCGGACCTGATCTCCCCGCGCTCGTCGCGCGTCAGCGCCGCGCGGCGGCTCGCCAAGCGGAACTTCCGCGGCAAGGAACGGCTGTTCCTCGCCGAGGGGCCGCAGGCCGTGCGGGAGGCCGCCGGGCACCGCGGGAACGGGCGGGCCACGCTCGTGGAGCTGTTCGCGACCGTCGAGGCCGCCGAGCGGTACGCGGACATCGTCGGCGCGGCCAGGGACGCCGGGGCGCACGTGCACCTGGCCGACGAGAGCGTCATCGCCGACATCTCCACGACCGTCACCCCGCAGGGCCTGGTCGGGGTCTGCCGGTTCCTGGACGTGCCGCTCGCGGACATCCTCGCCGGGCGCCCCAAGCTCGTCGCCGTGCTCGCCCACGTCCGCGACCCCGGCAACGCCGGCACCGTGCTGCGCTGCGCCGACGCCGCGGGCGCCGAGGCCGTGATCCTCACCGACGCCTCCGTCGACCTCTACAACCCCAAGGCGGTGCGCGCCTCCGTCGGCTCGCACTTCCACCTGCCGGTGGCCGTGGGCGTGCCCGTCGAGGAGGCCGTGCGCGGACTGAAGGGCGCGGGCGTCCGCGTGCTCGCCGCCGACGGGGCCGGGGCGGACGACCTGGACGCCGAGCTGGACCAGGGCACCATGGGCACCGAGACCGCGTGGATCTTCGGCAACGAGGCCTGGGGCCTGCCGGAGGAGACCCGCGCACTCGCCGACGCGGTGGTGCGCGTTCCGATCCACGGAAGCGCCGAGAGCCTGAACCTCGCGACCGCGGCAGCCGTATGCCTCTATGCGTCAGCCCGTGCACAGCGCGCCGCCGGAGGGTGCCGTTCCGTCACCCCCGGCTAGTAGTGTGTCGGGCTCACAGGCCCTTTGCGCCGGTTCCGAGAGGCGGGGATACGGGGAATGACTGTCGGCACGAGCAGACCACCGGGAGTGCGGGACATCCTGTGCCCTCCCGCGGGCCAGTCGGGCCAGGCGAGCCCGGGCCCCGGCGGGCTCGGCATCGACCCGGACGACCTGCCCGACGGACTGGTCGTCGCCGACGAGACGGGGCGCGTGATCTGCTTCAACGCCGCCGCGGCCAAGATCACCGCCGTCCGCGCCTGCGACGCCATGGGCGCCTCCATCGAACGGGCCCTGCCCCTGGAGGACCTCGAAGGCCGCCGCTGGTGGCAGCTCACCGACCCCTACGGCGGCCTCGCCACCCGGGTCGCCCAGCCCGAGCGGAACCTGCTCCTTCCCGGCGGCCGCGAAGTGCTCGTGTCCGCGCGGTACGTGCGGGCACGGCCCACCGGCCCGCTGCGCCGCCTCGTGGTGTCCCTGCGCGACACCGAGGCCCGCCGCCGCACCGAGCGCAGCCACGCCGAGCTGATCGCCACCGTCGCCCATGAACTGCGCTCGCCGCTGACGTCCGTCAAGGGTTTCACGGCGACGCTGCTCGCCAAGTGGGAGCGGTTCACCGACGACCAGAAGAAGCTGATGCTGGAGACGGTGGACGCCGACGCCAACCGCGTCACGCGGCTCATCGCCGAACTCCTCGACATCTCCCGGATCGACTCCGGGCGGCTCGAACTGCGCCGCCAGCCCGTGGACATCGGCGCGGCCGTCGGGCGCCACATCCAGGCCCACGTCGCCGCCGGCCAGGAGGCGGACCGCTTCCTGGTGCGGGTGCTGCAGCCGCTGCCCGACCTCTGGGCCGATCCGGACAAGATCGACCAGGTCCTCAGCAATCTGCTGGAAAACGCGGTGCGCCACGGCGAGGGAACGGTCACCATTGACGTGGCGCCCTCGCCCTCCCTGCGGGTGCGGGGGGCGGCCGACACCGCGGTCACCATCAGCGACGAGGGCTCCGGCATTCCGGAGGAGTCGATGGGCCGCGTCTTCACCCGCTTCTGGCGGGGCAGCAAACGCGGCGGGACGGGACTGGGGTTGTACATCGTGAAGGGCATCGTCGAAGCGCACGGCGGCACGATCACCGTGGGCCGCGCGGCCGGCGGCGGCGCCCAGTTCCGATTTACGTTGCCCGTGGGAGCCCCGGCGTACCTCCAGTGATCATCGCCGCGGCCGCCCGCGGGCGCATGCGTTCACCGCACCCCCGTTAGACTCGGTCGTTGGCACCTTTGTGTCCCCATTCTCGGGACGATCTCAGGACCAGTCGTCTCCGACCAGTCGACGCAGTTCGACCCGGTCGACGGGGACCATCCGCCAGCCAACGGAAGCACGGGAAGAGATGTCGGCACCGAACAAGTCGTACGACCCTGTCGAGGTCGAGGCACTGAAACCTGAAGAGATCGAGCGCATGCGGGACGAGGCGCTCGCCGCCTTCGCGGCCGCCGCCGACCTCGACCAGCTGCAGGAGGCGAAGACCGCCCACACCGGCGGCACCTCGCCGCTGGCGCTCGCCAACCGCGAGATCGGCGCGCTGCCCCCGCAGGCCAAGGCCGACGCCGGAAAGCGCGTGGGCATGGCCCGCGGCGCCGTGAACAAGGCGCTCGCCGCCCGCCAGGCCGAGCTCGAGGCCGAGCGCGACGCGCGCGTCCTGGTCGAGGAGGCCGTGGACGTCTCGCTGCCCCACGACCGCGTGCCCGCCGGTGCCAGGCACCCGCTGACCACGCTGTCCGAGCGCATCGAGGACATCTTCGTGGCCATGGGCTACGCGGTCGCCGAGGGCCCCGAGGTCGAGTCCGAGTGGTTCAACTTCGACGCCCTGAACATCGGCCCCGACCACCCGGCCCGCGGTGAGCAGGACACCTTCTTCGTCGACCCGGCGTCGCTCGGCGCGGCCCCGGCCGACGGCGACGACGCGTCCGGTGTCGTCCTGCGCACCCACACCTCGCCCGTGCAGATCCGCTCGCTCATCGACCGCGAGCCGCCGGTCTACGTGATCTGCCCCGGCCGCGTCTACCGCACCGACGAGCTGGACGCCACCCACACCCCCGTCTTCCACCAGGTCGAGCTGCTCGCCGTGGACGAGGGCCTGACCATGGCCGACCTCAAGGGCACCCTGGACCACATGGTGCAGGCGCTCTTCGGGGGCGAGGGCATGAAGACGCGGCTCAGGCCGAACTTCTTCCCGTTCACCGAGCCGTCCGCCGAGATGGACATGGTCTGCTACGTGTGCCGGGGCGAGTCCGTGGGCAACCCCGACAAGCCCTGCCGCACCTGTTCCTCCGAAGGCTGGATCGAGCTCGGCGGCTGCGGCATGGTCAACCCCAAGGTGCTGGCCGCCTGTGGCGTGGACCCCGAGAAGTACAGCGGGTTCGCCTTCGGGTTCGGCATCGAGCGGATGCTGATGTTCCGCCACCACGTAGAAGACATGCGAGACATGGTCGAGGGTGACGTGCGCTTCACCCGGCCCTTCGGGATGGAGATCTGATGCGGGTCCCGCTTTCCTGGCTGCGGGAGTATGTCGATCTCCCCGCCACCGAGACCGGCCGCGACGTGCAGGCCAAGCTGATCGCGGCGGGCCTCGAGGTCGAGGCCGTCGAACAGCTCGGCGCGGGCCTCAAGGGCCCCCTCGTCGTCGGCAAGGTCCTCACCATCGAGGAGCTGGAGGGCTTCAAGAAGCCCATCCGCTTCTGCACCGTCGACGTCGGCTCCGCCAACGGCACCGGTGAGCCGCAGGAGATCGTCTGCGGCGCCCGGAACTTCGCCGTCGGCGACAAGGTCGTCGTGGTCCTGCCCGGCGCCGTCCTGCCCGGCGACTTCGCGATCTCCGCGCGCAAGACGTACGGCAAGACCTCGCACGGCATGATCTGCTCCGGCGACGAGCTCGGCATGGGCGACGACGGCTGGGGGTCCCCCCGGACGGAGTCTGGGGGAGGCATCATCGTGCTCCCGCCCGAGCACGAGGTCGGCACCGACGCCATCGAGCTGCTCGAACTCGTCGACGAGGTCCTGGACATCGCCGTCACGCCCGACCGCGGCTACTGCCTGTCGATGCGCGGCGTCGCCCGCGAGACCGCCACCGCCTACGGCCTGCCGCTGCGCGACCCGGCGCTGCTCGACGTGCCCGCGCCGAACTCCTTCGGCTACCCGGTGCGCGTCAGCGACCCGGCCGGATGCGACCGCTTCACCGCGCGCACCGTCACCGGCCTTCGCCCCGACGCCCGCTCGCCGATCTGGCTGCGCCGCCGCCTGCAGAAGGCGGGCATGCGCCCGATCTCGCTGGCCGTCGACGTCACCAACTACGTGATGCTGGAGCTCGGCCAGCCCCTGCACGCCTACGACCGCTCCCGCGTCCAGGGCGCCATCGGCGTGCGCCGGGCCGAGCAGGGCGAGAAGTTCACCACCCTCGACGGCACCAAGCGCGTCCTCGACGCCGAGGACCTGGTGATCACCGACGACCGCGGCGCGATCGGCCTCGCGGGCGTCATGGGCGGCGCCAACACCGAGATCGCCGACACCGTGGTGGACGCGGAGTCCGGCGAGGCACAGGGCACCACCGACGTGGTCATCGAGGCCGCGCACTTCGACGCGGTCTCCGTGGCCCGCACCGCGCGCCGCCACAAGCTGTCCTCCGAGGCGGCCAAGCGCTTCGAGCGCGGCGTCGACCCGCAGGCCGCGTCCGCCGCCGCGCAGCGCACCGTCGACCTCCTCGTGCTGCTCGCGGGCGGCACCGCCGAGGCCGGCGTCACGGAGGTCATCGCGCCCTCCGCGCCGCACACGATCACCATGCGGGCCGACCACCCGGACCGGGTCGCCGGTGTGACCTACGGCCGCGAGACCGTCGTGCGCCGCCTCCAGGAAGTCGGCTGCGACGTGTACGGCCAGGACTCCCTGACCGTCACCGTGCCGTCCTGGCGGCCCGACCTCGCCGAGATCAACGACCTCGCCGAGGAGGTCATCCGCCTCGAGGGGTACGAGAACCTGCCCTCGACCCTGCCCCGGCCGCCCGCCGGGCGCGGTCTGACCGAGCGGCAGCGGCTGCACCGCCGGGTGGGCCGCGCGCTCGCCGGGGACGGCTTCGTCGAGGCACCGAACTACCCGTTCGTCGCCGAGCAGGTCTTCGACCAGCTCGGCCTCGACAAGGACGACCCGAACCGCCGCGTCGTCAAGCTCGTCAACCCGCTGTCCGACGAGGAGCCCGCGCTCCGTACGACGCTGCTTCCGGGCCTGCTCGCGACGCTGCGCCGCAACGACGGGCGCGGCAGCCACGACCTGGCCCTGTTCGAGACCGGCCTGGTCTTCCACCCCCGGGAGGCCGACGACGACGAGGCCGTGCTCCCGGCCCGGCTGCCCGTCGACCGCCGTCCCACGGACGAGGAGATCGCGGCGCAGAACCAGGCGCTGCCCGACCAGCCCCGGCACGTCGCGGCCGTCCTCGCGGGCGCCCGGGAGCAGGCCGGCTGGTGGGGCAAGGGCCGACCGGCCGACTGGGCGGACGCCGTCGAGGCGGCGCGCTCCGTGGCCCGTGCGGCCGGGGCCGAACTGATCGTCCAGCAGGGGCAGTACGGCCCGTGGCACCCGGGTCGCTGCGCCGAGCTGAACGTGTTCGTCGAGCACGCCGACGGCGTCGCCGAAGACGGCAGCGAGGGCGAGATCGTCGCCGTCGGCCACGCCGGTGAGCTGCACCCGCGCGTCATCAAGGCGCTCGGCCTGCCCGCCCGCACCTGCGCGATGGAGCTGAACCTGGACGTGCTCGCCGAGGCCGGCGAGGGCACCCTCCAGGCGCCGAGCATCTCCGCCTTCCCGGTGGCGACGCAGGACGTCGCGCTCGTCGTGGACACGGACGTGCCCGCGGCCGTCGTCGAGGCCTTCCTGCGCGACGGCGCCGGTGAACTCCTCGAGGACATCCGCCTGTTCGACGTCTTCACTGGCGAGCAGATCGGCGCCGGCAAGAAGTCGCTCGCGTACGCGCTACGCTTCCGCGCCGCCGACCGCACGCTCACTGTCGACGAGGCCACCGCCGCGCGCGACGCGGCCGTGGCGCGCGCCGCCGAGGTGACCGGCGCGGTGCTGCGCGGGGCGTAACCCCCGCGGGCCCCGGCGTCTCGGTGGCGGGGCCGAACGGCGGCGCGAAGGCATCGCCGGTGCGCGAAGGCGCAGTTGAGGGGCGTATCCGTGACCACGGATACGCCCCTCACTCGTTAGGGTGACAACTTCCGGTGATCTGACCCGATCCGCCCATGCGGTCGACAGAATCAGTTCGGCCGTAGGGGCCGGTCCCGCACACGGCCCGCACGCTGGACTGGGCCTTAGGGGGCCGTCGGCATGAACCGGATCAAGCCTCGCGCGCCCCGTCGCGGCTTCGGGGCCCACCACACGGCGAGGCGTCGGGCGAGAACTGCCCACGGGGACCGCCCCGGAGCCACCACGTCGTTCGAGCGACCCCGCACCCGCAGGCTGCGCCGCGCACTCACGCTCGGCCTGCCCACGCTCTGGGGCGCCGCCGCCATCACGTACAAACTGACCTGCCCGCTCGCCCAACAGCACAGCCTGGGCGCGCGGATCGTCACCAGTGCCGTCTTCTTCGCCGTCGGCACCGGCCTGGTCCTGCAGGTGCGCCATGCGCTGCTGCGCGAGCTGCGCCAGCTCAGGGAGGTCGCGGGCGCCGCGCAGAACGTCCTGCTCCGGCCGCTGCCGCCCCGCGTCGACGGATTCGCGCTCGCCGCGGGACGGCTCTCCGCCACGCACGGCGCCTCCGTCGGCGGGGACCTGTACGAGGTCGCGGCCACCGACCACGGCGTGCGCCTGGTGATGGGGGACGTCAGGGGTCACGGCCTCGCCGCGATCGGCACCGCGGCCGCGGTCCTCGGCAGCTTCCGCGAGGCCGCCCACGAGGAGCCCGAACTGCCGCTCGTCCTGCGCCGCCTGGAGCGCGCGCTCGCCCGGCACCTGCGGGAGCGCTCCCGCGCCGAGCACCCCGCGAGCGGCGCCGCGCCGCCGGAGGGCCCGCTCGCCGAGGAGTTCGTGACCGTGCTGCTCGTGGAGATCGGCCCGGACGGTGACGTACGGGCGCTCAACTGCGGCCACCCGTGGCCCTATCGGCTGCGCGGCCGGGCCGAGCCGATGCCGGGCGGGGACCCGCTGCCGCCGCTCGGACCCTTCCCGCTGCCGGCCGACCTGCCGCCCGCGCGCCTCGGACGGCTGCTGCCCGGCGACGCCCTCGCGCTGTACACCGACGGCATGGAGGACGCCCGTGACACCGCGGGCCGGTTCTTCCCGCTGCAGTCCGTGCTCACCGAGGCCGCCCGGACCGCGCCCGTCTCGCCGCAGCGCGTCATCCACGCCGTCTACGGCGAACTCCTGCGCCACATCGGCCGGCTGACGTCCGACGACGCCGCGCTCCTGGTCCTGCGCAACGACCGCTCGCGGGTGCCGTCGCAGGTGACCGAGACCGGGCGGCGCGCCCGCACCATGAGCTGAACACCGCCCGGTCCGATGCGGCCTGCGCCGTCCGGGCCGTCGCGGAACTGCCGGGCAGACGACGGCCGATCGGACGGCGCCACAGAGGGGCCGCCGCACTGTATGAGGGGGAGCCGGCGGCCCGGCCGCCTCCTGGTGAGGGCTCTCAGTCAACCGAGCACGCGCCCGGCGCGGCAGAGCGCGCGCTCCCCGGATGCGGGCACTCCGTTCACACCCCGTGTGAAGACGGCTCCACTAGGCTTGACAGCACCGAGCCTCCGGAGGGCATCCATGCAGCCCAACACCCTGCTCGACGCGATCCTCGACGAAGCGGGCATCTCCCACGCGGGCCTCGCCGCCCATGTGAACCAGGCGGGAAAGGCCAGAGGCCTCTCGCTGAGATACGAACACACGGCCGTGGCCCGCTGGTTGAAGGGCCAGCGCCCCCGCGGCCAGGTGCCCGACCTGATCTGCGAAGTCCTCGCGGCCCGCCTGCAACGCACGGTTGCCCTCGACGACATCGGCCTCGGCGTGCCCGGGATCCCGGCCGCGCGGCAGGGCTCGATGGCCTCCACGCTCTCCGGATTCGTCGAGCGTGCCACCGCGCTGTGGCGCTCGGACGAACAGCAGCGCCCGCATCTGCTCGGCGCCCCCGCCGTCACCGGCACGCCCGCCGTGATGCCCGTCTGGGAGTGGGAGAACCCGCCCGAGGACGTGGACGTCTCCCGCGGCGGACGCCACCCGGTCAGCATGGCGGAGGTGGAGATGATGCGCGCGGCCCGCACGCACTACGAGCAGATGTACCGCAAGACCGGCGGCGTGGCGATGCGGACCCGCATAGTCGGATTCCTCAACGCCGAGGCGGCGCCGCTGCTCCGGGGCAGCTACACCGACGCGATGGGCCGTCAGCTGCACCGCGCGACCGGCGGTCTGGTGGCCATCGCGGGCATCTGCGCCTACGACTCGGACGCGCACGGCCTGGCCCAGCGCTACTTCCACCAGGCGCTGCGCCTGGCGAAGGCCAGCGGGGACCGGGGGCTCGGCGCGTACGTCATCGCGCTGCTCGTCAACCAGTCGCTGTTCATGCGGGAGTACCGCCAGGCGGTCGCCTTCGCGGAGGCCGCGCTGCGCGCCGCGGGCCGCGACATCACCCCGGCGCTCGCGTCCGACCTGTACGCGATGCAGGCCAAGGCGTACGCGCACCTGGGCGACGGCAGCAGCGCGCTGTCCTGCATCCGGCGTGCCGAGGCGGCGGCCGACCGGATCCGGCGGGGGCGCGAGCCGGACGAGACGGGCTATGTCCAACCCGGCCTGGTCAACGTACAGGTGGCGGAGGCGCTGCTCAGCCTCGGAGACCTCACCGGAGCGCACGAGCACGCCGCGGCGGCCGTGGACACCCCGGCGCACGACCGGGGCCGGGTGCACCGGCTCGCGATGCTGAGCCAGATCGAACTGCGCCAGGGAAACACCGACGAGGCGGTGGCCACGGCGGTGGAAATGGCCGAACAGGCGCGCGGGATGGAGTCACAGCGCCTGCGCGACCGGCTGCGGGCCGTGCGTGAGCACCTGGTGCGCAGCGACTGCGCGGGCACGGCCGAGGCCGCCGAGCTCATCGACGGCGCACTGCGGGTCCCGCTGTAGGAGCGCGGCACGGCGACGCGACCTCTGTGCCACCGCGTGGTGCGGGCGCGAAGCCACGCGTGACACGTGCTGCTTCGCTCTGCCCTGCGCGGAGTGCTCTGCACACCCTCCTGCTGCGATATTGCCATCTATTCAGCGGAAGGTGGCAGAACCGTGCAGTGGACGAAACAGAGCGAACAAACTGTGTATGGAAATCGATGGTTCACCGTCAATCTCGCAGATGTCGAGCTACCTGACGGGCGGCACCTCGACCACTTCCTGATACGCCTGCGGCCCGTTGCGATCGCCACGGTCGTGAACGAGGCCAACGAGGTGCTGCTCCTGTGGCGGCACCGCTTCATCACCGACAGCTGGGGCTGGGAGCTGGCCGCCGGCGTCGTCGAGGACGGCGAGGACATCGCGTACGCGGCGGCCCGCGAGATGGAGGAGGAGACCGGCTGGCGGCCGGGACCCCTGCGGCACCTGATGAGCGTGGAGCCGTCCAACGGTCTCACCGACGCCCGGCACCACATCTACTGGTCGGACGAGGGGACCTACATCGGCCACCCCGAGGACGACTTCGAGTCGGACCGCCGTGAGTGGGTCCCGCTGAAGCTCGTACCCGACATGGTGGCGCGGGGCGAGGTCCCGGCCGCCAACATGGCGGCGGCACTCCTCCTGTTGCACCATCTGCGTCTTGGCCAGGACGGACGCTAGCCGTCCTGCCCGACCTGTCCTTCCTGATCGGCCCGACCGGTCTGATGGGACTGACCGGCCCGGTCGGCGGCCGTCCGGCCCGACCCGGCCCCCGGGCTAGCGGCCGAGGGCCTGCCACACCGCCACCACGAGTGCCCCGACGGAGGTGAGGGCGGCGAGGGCGGGCAGTGGCCACCGGTTGTGCTCGAGGGCCGTGATCCGGAGGGACAGGTCGTCCTGATCCTTTGTGTGCTGCATGTCGCTCTGGGTGAGTAACGCGAGCCGTCCGTCGACGCGGGCGAGGCCCACGTCCAGGCTGCGACGTAACTCCGCGAGTTCTTCCGGGACCACGGGACGCTCGGGGTCGGTGGTCACGAGTCCGCTCCTTTCGGTAGTCGTCACATCCCCCCTGTGCGCACGGAAAGTCAACTCGCCTGGTGGTCGGGGCGGGAGAGTGTGCGAAGGGCATATGCGAGCCCCCGGCGCACACGGCGTGTGAACGGCGCGAGCCCGGTGCTCGAAGAGCGCCGGGCCCGTGAACTGGCCGAAAATTGACTTGAGTTCAGCTACGGAGAGTAGTTGCTCTCGGCTCGCCAGCGGTGAAGCGGAAGGCGATCACGCGTACCTGGAGGCGGGGCGTGCGGAGATGGCGTGAATCAGGCGTACGTGTAGAAGCCCGAGCCCGTCTTGCGGCCGAGGCGGCCCGCGTCGACCATGCGCTGGAGCAGCGGGGGAGCGGCGTACAGCGGCTCCTTGTACTCCTCGTACATGCTGTCCGCCACCGATGCCACCGTGTCCAGGCCGATCAGGTCGGACAGCTTCAGCGGCCCCATCGGGTGGGCGCAGCCCATCTCCATGCCGTTGTCGATGTCCTCGCGCGAGGCGATGCCCGACTCGAACATCCGGATCGCGGAGAGCAGATACGGAATGAGCAGCGCGTTCACCACGAAGCCCGAGCGGTCCTGGGCCCGGATCGCGTGCTTGCCGAGCACCTTCTCCACCAGGGTCTGGGCCCGGCTGATCGTGCCCTCCGACGTGGTCAGCGCCGGGATCAGCTCGACGAGCTGCTGCACGGGGGCCGGGTTGAAGAAGTGGATGCCGATGACCTGGTCCGGGCGGGAGGTCGCCACGGCCAGCTTCACCAGCGGGATGGAGGAGGTGTTGGAGGCGAGGATCGCGTCCTGGCGCGTCACCACCTGGTCGAGGACCTGGAAGATCTCGGTCTTGACCTGCTCGTTCTCCACGACGGCCTCGATGACGAGGTCGCGGTCGGCGAACTCGCCGAGGTCGGTGGTGAAGCTGAGGCGGGCGATGGAGTCGTCCCGCTCCGTCTCGGAGATCTTGCCGCGCTCGGCCGCCTTGGACAGGGAGTTGTACAGCCGGGTACGGCCGATCTCCAGGGCCTCGCCGGTGGTCTCCGCGACCTTCACGTCCAGGCCGGAGCGGGCGCAGACCTCCGCGATACCCGCGCCCATCTGGCCACAGCCCACCACTCCGACGCGCGCAATGTCGGCCATAGAGTCGGTCACCTCGTGCCTTTCGCTGATCAACGGACTGGCAGGGTCCCCCGTACGAGCCGGTGCCTGCCTCGCCGGTGAACGTTACTCCGCAACCTGCGGTGCGATACGGGCCGGGTCGGGCATGCTGTCCCCGAACGACCAGCCGTTGTCGGTGGAATCCGGACGCGAGGGGCGACTTCATGAGGCATTTGTCACGTCAGGGATCACGTCAGGGGTCACGTCGGATGTCGCGACGGGCGTTCACGATGGCGGCGGCCTCGGTGGCCGCCGGGCTCGCGATGGCGGGGGACGCGGCGGCGCTGCCCTCGGCCGGGCGTCGGGGGCGTGAGATGCGCGGCATGTGGGTGGCCACGGTCGTCAACATCGACTGGCCCTCGAAGCCGGGCCTGTCCGCCAAGGAGCAGCGCGCCGAACTGATCGCCTATCTCGACGAGGCGGTGCGCAGACGGCTGAACGCGGTGGTCCTCCAGGTGCGTCCGACGGCCGACGCCTTCTGGCCCTCGCGGTACGAGCCGTGGTCGGAGTGGCTGACCGGCACCCAGGGCAAGGACCCGGGCTGGGACCCGCTGGGCACCGCCGTGCGCGAGGCCCACCGCAGGGGCCTGGAGCTGCACGCCTGGTTCAACCCGTTCCGGATCGCCATGCACACCGACCCCACCCGCCTCGTCCCCACCCACCCCGCACGCCTGCACCCCGAGTGGGTCGTGCCGTACGGCGGGAAGCTCTACTACAACCCGGGCCTGCCCGAGGTGCGCCGGTTCATGCAGGACTCGATGCTCGACGCCGTCCGCCGCTACCGCCTGGACGCGGTGCACTGGGACGACTACTTCTACCCCTATCCCGTGGCGGGCCAGACCTTCGACGACGACGACGCGTTCGCGCGGTACGGCGGCGGCTTCCCGGACCGGGCCTCGTGGCGGCGCGACAACATCGACCGCCTGGTGGAGGAGATGGGGCGCCGGGTGCACCGGATCCGCCCCGGCACCCGGTTCGGGATCAGCCCCTTCGGGGTGTGGCGCAACATCGCGACCGACCCGACCGGATCGGACACGCGCGCGGGCGTGCAGACCTACGACGACCTGTACGCGGACACGCGCGGCTGGGTGCGCAAGGGCTGGATCGACTACATCTGCCCGCAGCTGTACTGGTTGGCACAACCACTTGACCAGCAGGTTCCTGCGAACTACGCCGTGCTGGTGCCCTGGTGGGACGAGGTCGCGCGGGGTACCGGCGTGAAGCTGTACGTGGGGGAGGCCCTGTACAAGGCGGGGGATCCGGCGCAGCCCGCTCAGTGGCAGGACCCGGCCGAGCTGTCCCGGCACCTCACGTACGCGAAGGGCTTCCCGCGCGTGCGCGGGCACATCTTCTACTCGGCGAAGCATGTCGTCGCCGACCGGATCGGCGCGATGCAGCGTGTCGTCGACGACCATTACACGTACCGCGGCGGGCAGTGAGAATGCGAGATGCTGCGGATGGCCCCTCAGGGCCCCATGAAGCCCCTTGCGGACCGCTCCTAGAGCTCCTGAGGGGGCATTCCGAGCGGGAGCGAGCTGACATTCTGAGGGCGCTCTGGCCGCCCGCTGAGAGGGCCCCAAGCGAACAAGAGGGACCACCTCGGGTCACCCCGCTACCCCGGAGGTCGAATGGAGCTAGCCCCATCAGGGTTGTTGTGACGAGGGTGGGGCCGGGCCAGCCCCGTTGAAGCTCGATGACCAGGGCGTATGACAGAAAATGATCAACAGCGGCGAGGCCCCCTCATCTCCCGAGGGGGCCTCGTTGCATGTGTCGCGACCCATGCGCCGAGGGCGCATGGTGGATGTGTGGATCACGCCCCGATAGTCGTTCATCGCCCGACGCCGTCAGGCGGACGACGGGTGACAGTGCGAGACGAGATCGTTGGCCTGGCGCACAGCGATGCGGACCTGATCGAGTTCCTGAGACGGGCAAGCCTGGAAGACGCTGAGAGCCTGCTCGATGACCCCCGGTGGGTCGAGTGGCGGGGAGGTCGGCCGCACGAGTACGGGGCTGTCTGAGGGCGGCGGAGCGCGCCTCAGGCGTCACGAAAGAGCCCCCGCGCTACGGCAAGGGCTTCTTCCGAGTGTCGTATGCAGTGCTACATGGCCCAGGTGCCGAGGAGCTGCCTGACCTTCTGCTCCTTCTTGTGCGGCTCGAAGTCCATCAGCATGCCGTCGAGCATCGAGTTCAGGCGCTTCGAGGACGTTCCTCGGGAGAGCTCCAGGGCTCGATCGGCAGCGTGGACGGCGCGGTCAAGGTCGCCAGAGTCCATGTACGAGCCTGCGAGCCACCTCTGATACAGGGACACCTCACGGGCATGCGAATCGTCGTACGGAACTGTCAGGCTTTCCAGAACTGGCAGGGAGCGCTCAGGCCGCCGAAGTTCTGCCCAGCAGCGACCAGCCATGATTTTCGACTCGTCCCGATTGATCCAGTACACCGTGTCTGGCTCCGCCACTCGCTTGATCTCACGCCTGTCGTGTGCACGGTTGGAGAGACCGAGGGCGTAGTCGACACCACGAGCGTCACCAGTACGGGCGAAGGCCCAAGCAAGTCGGTCAGCAAGGACCACCTCGACCGCCGGGAGCACTTCCTTCGGCGCGTTAGCGAGGGATGCCTGAGCCATACTCACGCTCTCCTTGGGCTTGCCAGAAGACGCCGTGATGTACGACAGCTCAGACAGGGCGGTAGAGGCCAGAGTGCGGTTTCCGGCCTGGTTGGCTGCCGCAGAAGCAGCCTGAGCGAGGCGCTTGGACCGCTCGATGCGGCCACTGTCGAAGGCGACCCATGAGGCGAACTGGTACAGCTCCGCAAGTATGCTGAGCAGGCTTCTCGCCACGGCATCCGAGTACGTCCCGTGGTTGGCGGCGCGCGAGAGATCCGTGACCTCTTCCGCGACCAATGGGTACACGGATGATCCGCCGCTGTAGTCGTCGAGACGCCGCAGTTCGACGAGCCTCTTCGAGTAGCGCTCGACGTCGGCCATACCTAGGCGCTGGCCGTTGACTGCGGCTGCTGGTGCGGCGATGGACAGCCCGAGGACTGTTGTAGCCCCGAGGAACACTCGACGATCCACAGGATCAACCCCTTCATCCACAGCAGTGGTACCCGCTGAACGCGGGGTCAGATCACAGTAACCAGATCCGTTGAGGTCGAGCACCTGTTCCAGGTAGGGCCGCCAGTCCTTCGGCTCGACGGCTCGGTTCTCCCAACGCGCCACCTGGCTCTTGCATAGCGATCCAGGCCCTCTTGGTGGCCAGCCACGAGCAGCGCTCAACTCCCGCGCCAGGTCGGCTTGGCTCATGCCGAGTGCCCTACGTGCCTCTCTGATGACGTCTCCGGTGGTCATCGCTCCGCCCATGTCTACAGCGTGTCTCCGGTCTGTCTACACCATGTCACCTATCCAACTCTCCTACAGCGGCCTTGACTTGAGATCACTGAAACGAGACGGCTGACGTAGCGCCGTGAATCGAAGGGTGATGGGGCCATGAGCGAGCACGAGAAGCCGACGGGTGCCTCTGACCTCAGGGCCGTCCCGCCGGTGGGAGACGTCGTCGTGGACGTGCCGCGAAATCACATCGTCAAAGTGACGGCTGTGAATGGTGATGTTCTGACGGTGGCTCGCCCTTCGGGATTGGCCTGGGAGACGCAGCGGCAGGACTGCCGTCCGGCCACTGCCGCGGAGCAGAGGGATTTTGAAATCGCCAGCCGTACGCAGGCGAAGAGCAAGAGCTACACCAGGCCGCTCTCCCCGCTGAGAGGGGACAGGACGTGACTCGATTGCAGGGACGGAAGGTTACGTCTGACGGGAGCTTGTGGGGCGCGGTCCTTGGCGTTGCGTTCGTCGCCTCCGTGATCACCGTCATCGTTCTGACCGCCCGCGGCCAACTGACGTGACAGCGTAGATGATTACGGAGAGCGCAGATGCGTGAGGAGACAGAGTTGTCGACACCCCCGCGTCGACGAGTTAGAGCGGGGGTCTTGTTCCTCAGTGAGAACGAGGACGTTCTCCTGGTCGAGCTGCGGCACCGGAAGGTGCAGACGCTGCCCGAAAGCGGTGTCCAGACTGGAGAGGGGCCGCAGGACGCGCTTGCCCGCCTGGCGGGCAACTCCCTCGGGCTGTTCATTCGTCCACACCAGATGCTTGTGCACGACGTTGTGATGGAGCCGGGCCTGGCGGACAGCTACGAGTATGTCTTCTTCGGCGGCATCCTCAACTCCAGCCGGGTACTGATCCACGACAGAAATACGCTGAGTGGCTGTCTGTGGGTGCCGCAAGAGGAGTTGGCCGATCGTGCGTCACCTGAGCATCTGGACCGGATTCTCTTGGCGCTGACGGCGCTGAAACTGGGGTCGTGCATCACTGTGGTCAACGGGCAGGAGCAGAAGGGCCCCTGCCAGAACTCTGGAGAGTCGATCACAGCCGGACAGGCACCGGATGAGGCGCCATGAGCAGCACCACGTACGTAGTCCGGCGCAGGCCAGGCACGGTTCTGATCGTCACCCTTAGATGCATGCACCTGCTGTGCAAGTGGAAGCATGCGGGAATTCACTACGACGTTGGCGCCTTCGATGAGGCCGTTGCGAGCCATAGCCTTGAGACCGGGCACAACCTGATCCGACGCCGGTATGAGGAAACGGCAGAGACGATCCCCGCCCAAGTCCTGGGGAAACGGGGAAAGTTTCCGACTTCCTGAATGAACCCCCCGCTGATCTGATCCGTACGGCGGCAGGTGAGCGGGTGACAGCCCCGGCTAGTGGGCGGCTCCACTAGCCGGGGACAAATCTCAGCACTTTGGCCCTATGTAGCTCACAGGAAGAGCGCTGCCCGACCAACCCACGGAGTTGGGTAGAGAATCCGGTTCGAAACCGGACGAGGGCACGTGGCGTACCGAAGACTGAAACTCGATGACGCAGAACTAGCTCGCATGTATGACGAAAATTATATGACTCTGCGCGAGATAGAGGCCGAGACAGGTATTAATCGCGAAACAGTCAGGAACCACCTCATCAGTAACGGGGTTGCGCTCCGCGAACGGGGGCCCAGGTCGCGCGAACAGAGGGCGATTCATGCAGGGCTGGAATAGCGCCGTTGTGTGGCTGCTGAGCTGGGCTATTGGACCTCAAGAATCCTTACGTGATTGGAGACGAACGGACGTCTTCAATGATCCAGATACTTCCTCAGGAAATAGGTGGTCCCGTCCGTGGCTGAGTCCTACGGCTGCTGAGGCCAAAGACCTACTCAAGGCCGATGCGACGATTCCGCTCCGTCGGATTGAAGATCCCCGCGGTCTGCCTCGTCGACCGCACTTTCCAAGACACCCCTGACCGGACGTCGATGTGACGGTGGGCGGCCTGCCAGGCCCGTGTTCATCGGAAACCTAAGAAGGAGATCTCTATGAAGTGTCCATGCGGTGGTCAAATCCAGGGCCTTAGTTGCATGTCGTGCGGGGCTCCCAAGCCTCCGATCTTCCTCTGACCCCAGACCCGCCCAGCCTGGGGGACCGCTAGGCCTGCCAGCGGTAGCAACGGCTGGGCTTCCTGCTCGCTCCGCCCCGGGGACGATCGGAGCGAGCACGGCCCCGGCTGGCGAGTGAGGCCCCGCTCTCCGGCCGGGGCCTCAAAGGCCTCTGACCGGCCGCTGATGTGCCGACGGCAGGAGGACAGACCGAGCACCCCCTAGGGCGGCCCCACAGGCAGAGATGATCTTGACACACTCCTCCTAGACTGAGCGGGCCGCCACGAGAGGAATGATCAGAGATGCGCCCCACCGAGTTCTGCGAAATCGCCGCTGACCTCCTGAAGAACAGCCCTGACGTGCAAGGTGTGCAGACATTGACAGAGGTTGGGGACACCAAGCACCCGTACGGTTTGGCGATCACTGTGGCCGGGCGCGAGCAGCGGTGGCAGTTCATCGGACAACTTGCCGACGGCGCTAAGCATGACATCCCCACTCCAGCAGTTCTGGCACAGCCCGCGCCGTTCAAGACCTCTCCGGTTGAAGGGGCACCGGACGCATGGTTGGCGGGCGTCATTGGCGCCGCTGAGTCGCCCGAACTTAAGAGCATCGAAGTTTGGTCGATCCGTGAGGGTGCCCACCCGGATCAAGTGGGGTGCACCCTTCGTTGGCACAACGGCGAGCAGACGTACCTACGCAAGATCTGATCTCCCGTCGCCTGCATGACACGCGACGGGTGCACCACACCAATCAGCACCATCCCGCTGGACAAGGGAGAACTGATCATGTGTGACTACAGACGAGGGCAGCGCTTTGACCCCGGTTTGTGCGCTGAATCTGGTTGTGCCATTTGCGGCGCCATCGTAAGCGTCGATCCTGGAATGCCCTGCCCTCCGCATCAGCCAGCGACCGGCGGTCGAGGCATGTGCCCCGGCGCAGGGCAGAACACCCTGCCTATATAGACGAGCGGTGTCAGAGCAACGCCCCGCCTGTAGCTACAGGCGGGGCGTTCGTGCTCCTAGGGCACGGTTGCCGCCTCCTCCGCGCCGTCCAGTGCTCCCAGGACACCCGTCGGCCTCCGCGGCCTGGCCGTCGTCGAGCTGCTGCCTGCCGGGTCATGTAGACCACCTCCAGGCCCTGATGCTCGACCTGGAACAGCACTGCTGTGGATCTTGGTGGATAACTCGACGGTTGTGGACAACTCCGTCACCCTCCAGAGGGACGCAAAGAGAAGTGTCAGACGGGCATGGCAAGCTGAGCCCAACTCAGCCCGCACTGACCAGGAGTAGCCACAACATGTCTCCGTCACATCGCCCCCCAGCACCGCGGCCCTGCGAGACCTGCCCCTACCGCCGTGACGTGCCTTCAGGAATATGGTCTGAGGCCGATTACGAGAAGCTGCGGAAGTACGATGCCGAGACCCCAAATCAACCCGAGAAACTATTCCAGTGCCACCAGGCCGACGCTGATAGTGCTGCCCGACGGATCTGTGCTGGGTGGGCCGGATGCCACGGGCCTCACCTGCTAGCGCTGAGAATGGCCATGATTAAGGGCTACATCGATGAGGCCACTTTCAGGGCTTCTATCAACTACGAGTCCCCGGCGCCTCTCTTCTCATCGGGTAATGAGGCAGCAGATCACGGCCAATCAGATATCGATGCCCCCACCGTCGAGGCCCACCGCCTCATTGAGAAGATCACCCGGACTCGCGCAGACCTTGTCTAGCGGCACTATGGGCAGTATCTGACTCTTCCACTCAATCAACATCCCCCACCTTCAGGGGTGGGGTTGGACCAGAACTGTCTTCCCCACCCTGCGGGTGAGGTTGCTTTTGACGTCATCGGCAGGGGTATATAACCCCTGCCGTCATTAATAATGTACCTGTCCTATCGCTGACACCGGGGCACTGCTGTGACGCAGTCCACAGTGATGA
Organism: Streptomyces flavofungini; assembly: GCF_030388665.1. Classification (NCBI taxonomy): domain Bacteria; kingdom Bacillati; phylum Actinomycetota; class Actinomycetes; order Kitasatosporales; family Streptomycetaceae; genus Streptomyces; species Streptomyces flavofungini. The sequence continues at coordinate 7,657,245 of NZ_CP128846.1, forward strand.
TGATTCCTCACTTCGCTTGAGGCCCCGAACCCGCGCCCATAGCTCTGTGGCTACCTTCCCTGAGCCCATCAGAGGCTCTGTGCGCCCTTCTGGCGCCCTCCAACGGCCCCACTCAAGGGTTTCTAGGCCCGACCTCTCCCATGGCTTCCTGGAGGCCTTCTGTGGCCTCGAAATAATGAAACCCGTACACGGTCGAAGAACAGCGCCCCTGCGGTCCTCGCATAGAAATCATCATTGCATTACCCCCACGGGTAGATGAGTGAGATGAATCATTATCGAGCTTGTGCGTAAGTGAATGATGATTCCTCACTTCGACGTGTCGAGCGTGAATCCGTCCGCCGAATTCGCAAGCCTCCGACTGTCCGTATCAGGTAGATATCCACCCATCTAAATGTCACGAACACATAACGAGTTGTGATGCTGCAAGGCTGTTCCTCTGTCCTGATATGTGTCGGTTCATGGGTGCGGGAGTGTCGCTGACCTCCCCTTATGTCTTTACGTGAGGCGCGTGGACTGTAGGGCGTCTGGGGAATCGGGGGTTGTGATGCTGCAAGGGATCTGTGCTTAATCGAGTTGTTCAACCGCCCCGCACCACGAGGGGGCGGGAGAACGTACCGGCTCCGGTGAACCGAACCCCCGAACGCAAAGCGCGGGGGGAGGGGTGACGGATGGCTGGCTGTCCTTTGAGAACTCCATAGAGATGCCCAACATTGATTGATCATCAAGCGCGGGTCGCATCACGCACGGGTGCTGAGTGGCTAGGTCCACACAGGCTCGATGCCCGCAACACATTCCCTACTCAGGGGCACACGGTGGCGGACCCGGAAACGGGCGTCTCCCAGTGGCGGGACTAAGCGCCACACCTACACAGGCAGCGGTCATCTGCTCCCACCGTCGGGACTATGCGACGGGGTCTGTACGTGCTTCTGAGGCTCGAACGGGGCCGGTGGCAACTACCGGCGCCAATAAACGTTGCGCCTACTCCAGTCGGGCGCCTAAGGGCAGAGCTGGGCGGCACCCAACTTGTGGTGCTCGCTGTTCACGTAGTCCCGGAAACGGGGAGCGCGTGACCCCTCACACCAGCATCGGGGATGTACCGGTGCACTGCATGACTGAGATTGCCTACGGCTCACTCGCCTAGGAATGCGGCAAGACGTGCTGCGGCACGGTGACTGACACTCGCCATGCCGTCTGAGTGCGTCTCTAAGCGCCGAACGCGAGTGGACCGGGGGGAGTGTCGGTCAGGCACTTTATAGGGCACGGGAGGGCATGGAATGAACGTCGCACCGAAGATCAACCGTCAGACCCTGCGGGCAATGCTCCAAGGGAAGCAAGCCAACGAAAGTGTTGGCCTTTCGTATGCCGACAGGGCAGGAAACATGCACTACGGGATCATGCTTAGTCTCGGTTCAAAAGTGAGTGCCATAACGGACGGGTGCCTAGTTGAGGACATTCCTCTAGGCCACATTCATGAGGCTTTAGTGATCCCTGCTGTTCCTCAGCCGAATAGACGTAGGTGAGGGGTCGCTGTCCAGTGGTGCGCATGCTCCTGCATGCGCTCTCGCTGAATGGCGACCGTTCGCCAGATGGCTACTAGAGGGGAAACCCGTTGAAGCCGTTCATAGCGCTTTTCGTTGTTTCGCTGGCCGTAGCGGCATACATCATCACTCGATAGTGGGGGGACTGTTGTGGCTGTATCTACACACGTTGACTCGTTTGACGGACTTACTTACCTGCGCACGCAGCATGGTGATTCGGCGGTAGAGATTGCAAACGCGTTGCGCCCATACTTGGGCCGCCTGATGCGAATGGACTTGCCGAATCTCTACGGGCATTACCACGCGTATTGGGGCTACCTCCGTTCTGTAGAGGGGAGCGACGTAACCGTGTTTGTGCCGCAGCATGACCACACGGCGACGCTTTCAGCGTTCGATGTGTTCGGGACTCATTGCACGGTCATCAAGCCTGAGTCGGTCGGACAGGGGGCACAGTAATGGCCGAGTGCTACTTCTATTACGAGCCTGCGGACTACACCGCTTGCGCAGAGCACATGGCCAAGGCCCTTGAAGGTTGGTTCCCTGAGACTGCCGAATCGGTGCAGCCATGGGATTACCACTATCGCGGGCACGACATTGACGCGCTTGTGGAAGCGATCCGCAACGCGCATCCGGATGACTTCCTGCCCCACCATTTCAAGCCGTTAGGGGCGCGTATGGGTCCGGTTGAGAACATCTGTGCATCACTGCACTGAGCTCGTCATCTACCACCCCCGCCAAGGGGTGGAGGTAATAGCGCGGGTGATTGGGTACGGGCACGATTTCTTGGGCCCGTACCTCCGATTGCGAAATCAAGAGATGGGGCACCCCCAGCATGAATACGGGGCAGTGCTGCATGTCTCGACCGGGGCAGACATTAGGGATGGGGGGAAGGCTGTGCAGGATCGCATAGCGCGTTGGGAAACGCCGAACGGTAGCCATTGGGTTGAACTGCGCACTGGCAGTCAAGTGGGTGTCTACTACTACGACAGCAGAAACGGTTGCGGAAGCCTGGGTGAGCTGAGTAGCGACGACGATGCGATTGCGGCTATCGAACGGATGATTCCCGGTCGGTATTTCCAGTCCGGCAAGACACCCGTCAAGCGCGTTCGGATGGAAGGGGGTAAGTAATGCCATTCATGGACTTGAGTGAATACGAGGGTGACGCGCTCCCGCTTGAGCACGTCGACTACCCGCACGAGCCGGGACAGCTCTATGACTGCGCCGCTTGTGAGGCTGAGTGCCTGTGCACCGGATACCCCGGACACACAGAATGCGTCTTCTGTGCGCTTCTCCATGAGGAGTATGAGGCGGGGACGCTCGGACGTTAGTCCGTAGTCGACGGATTGGGGCATGGACTGAATCCATGCCCTTTCCTGTCTACTGCGTACGGCGGTAGTCGTGTAAGGGGTGGGGCAGTGCACAACGAACGCGCATACAAGATGGTTGAAGAGCGGTTCTCGGCTCACGTAAAGGTCTTCAATCACTATGACGTGAGCGACGACGATTCAGATACGCACTACTGGACAGCAAAGGACCGCCTAGAGCTTGCTCAGGTCGCTCTAGAGCGTGCCCCGGAAATGAAGGTGACGACCCTTGCTAGGTCCCTGGGAGGCATTTACCAGGCGATACGGAAGAACCTTACTCCTGACGAACTCGCGCGCTGGAATGAGGCCGACGACGTACTAGAGAATCTGGCGAACAAGTACGGCATGTAAGGGCGACGGGATCAACGAAATAGAAGGGGCGTAGGCATGTACGTGGCGCACATCGGACCGGCTTGGCATCAACGATTCGAATGCTACTGGGACGCGGTGAACTACGCGGCTAGTCACGGGCTTGGCCCGACGTTCGTAGAGCTGAACCTGAGTAAGACGTTGTACCGGGCAAGGCCTGTTGTTCCTTGTCGCCGAAAGGGGAAGTAGGTCACAGATGATTCTCCGGGGCTGATTCCGATGAAATACGTTGCTGTGATCCCAGAGAGAAGGCGTTTCATGCGCATGATCGTGACCGTGTTCGGTGCGGCGGTGATTGCCGCCGCCCTGTCAGTAGGCATCACGTATCAGGTGATGCAAAAGCGCGTCCAGGATGCTGAAGTGTCCAGCTTCAATGATGGATTCCGTGATGGGGCGTGCCGTGGTGGGGAAGACGGATTCGGCAACCCGTGTAGTGAGGGCTGATGCCTAAGCATTACGTAGCTGTTCGCTGGATTGAACGGGACGGGCAAGAGTGCGTAGAGGTGACAGCGAGTTGGCGTTCCCGCGAGTTGGCCGAAGCGTCAGCGGAGAAGTTCACACGCCAGTTGGCGCCCGGTACGGCTCACTCAGTTGAGTACCTGGGCAACAACGGCATGACTCAGTACTGAGGGAAGGGGCCTGATGGAAGCCAAGGACGTTCAGAACGGCTTACGCGTCGAGTACAAGCAATACGCGCACTGGTTGAACGGGACAATCGTTGGAGCAGCGTACGCCCATGGCACTCGCATGACTCGCGCCAATATCACGCACGCCGTGATCCTCTCATCGCACAGCAGTAATCCGCCCAGGTCGATTGACTATGAGGTTGTCCCCTTGGGGGACGTTCGCAAGATTCGTCGCTAGCGACTCAATATCGGGGGCAGGGAAGTGCAGCCGCGTCCTCGTGGCCAAGACACCCTGCACTCGGTGTTGGACCTCTAGAGAACCACTCAGAGGCTCTAGTGAATCGTGTTCTGTCCGGGCAAGTTGTTTAGGGAAGGTTACGGAATGGCGGAATGGCGCGCGGGCGGTAATGACGGCATCTTCTACCTGGGCAAGGAGGGAACGGAGGAGTACGGCGGTTACGTGGTGCGGACGGACCACGCGCCCAACCCTGAGAAGTGGTTCGCGTACGAGTACGACACGGAGAAGCGCACGACCGTATGGGTTGGTGAGGCGCGGACCGCTGAGGACGCACAGAAGGCTGTAAAGGGTGAGTTCTTGTGCGAGGTCTTCCGTGACGACGAGCGTGGGCACTGCCCATATCCGGGCGTGGTGATTCGCACCACCATCTACAAGGGTGAGCGGCTGCGGGTGATCGTGTGCGGGGAGCACTCCGGAGTCATGAAGGGGTGGGAAAGCGTCCGGCTGGAGGAGTACCGGGCTGAATACGGGCTCATGCCCAATGACCCGATCATCGGAGAGCGCATCTCGCCACCGCTCAACCTCCCGTCGATTCGTGAGGCCGTGCTGAAGGCGGGCACGGACACGGAGCGGAACATGTGGATTGCGCTTAGGGGTGTGGTCGTTCCGCTGGCCGAACTGCATCACTGGCGAGGGCACTTCGCGAGGTACCCGCTCGACCTGAATGCAAGGCCGCGCATCGACGCGTGGGGGCAGTGGAAGCGGGCGCATGGGCATGCACAGGGCATGTACGCGGTCTACATGCGCGAGGACTACGGACAGGAAAACGCCACGCTCCCGAATGAGCTGCTCCGGCTCATTGAGCGTGAGGCAGTCGAATACCTCAAGAGCAAGAAGGGCGGCAAGTGATGCGTCGACAGTCACAGGCCATAGCCATGGATCTTCGCTTCCACTTGTACGCGAGTGAGCCGGGGGCCGTCTACAACACCTACCCGAAGGGTGCCGGTCGGCCCGTGCCGGTCGCCTACACCGAAGAGGAACGGGCGGACAACGCTCGTCGGCGTGACGAAGTCCTGGCGGAGTGGCAGGCCGCTGACCCTGTGGGACATCGCCTTTGGAATGAGGCAATGGAGAGGATGCGCGCAGGGGATGAGTCAGACCTAGCCGACGGGTGGGCAGCTCTGACTCTGGAGGACGGAGTAAGGCTCGTCGACCCGTGCCGCTACTGCCGAGAGTGTCGCTCACGACGCTAGTCGCTGAGCTTGGGGCACGGAGGGGAACTCTCCCGCCGTGCCCTTTGCCCTGCCACTAACAGAAGGGAGACGGCTGATGGTCGACATGCGGTGTAACGGATGTGGGGAACCAATTGTGATCAGCGATAGTGATTGGGCGCGTAAGGATTTCATTCCTTGCCGTAAGTGCCCTGATGGTGGCGTGGACCTTGTCCACGCGCGCGGGCACTCGAACCCGGCTAGCTAGGGAGAGGGACACAACATGGAGTACAAGAACATGGCTAGCGGGATCGGCCCGAACATCTTCGGTATTCGCGTGGATATCGAATGGACCCCGATGCGTTGGGGAGTCCGTGTGACCGTGCGGGATGTGGACGAGGGCGAGCCGCACAAGGTCATCCATCATCCGGATGCGGCTATCCAACTGCCATTGTCGGCAGATAGTGACCTGAGCGCAGTTGTACGGGCAACGCTCGCGCCATACCGGAAGCATTGCTCATCCGCAGGATGGATCGATGACCCCGTGACGGTGGCCTATGAACTGGCTGACCACGGTGATTTCCGTTGGGTCCCGGAGAAGCTGGCAGGTTAGGGGAGGCCATGCCGGAAGAGCGAACGCTATATCGGGTCACCTTCGTCTACTACGCGGGCCCCGTCGTGCAGAGACGCACAGTCGCCATGGATGTCTCAGCACACCCGTTACGGCGGCAAGGGGACGTTATAGAGGGCGTGCGCAAGTTGTTGGCGGAGCAGGGCTATGACCTCAGTGGAGCGACTGCCTCTATCAGACCTCTTGGCGTCGAGATATCCGGGGAGGAGTCACGTGTTGAAGCACCACCAGAAAATCCGTGAGTCCCAGCGCTTGTGGTCGAGTTGGCCGTACGGAAGTAGGCACAGGAGCGCAGGGGCGCGGCGCGCCCGGATCCGAAAGGACCAGCACTCATCCGACGAGTTCAAAATGATACCGCCTGTAGGGGTATGGCAACGGCGATACGCCTTCATGCTCAGGAGCGGACGGGAGAAGAATTGGAGCCCTGCCCCATCCGCTGAGTACGTCGATAGAGTCAGGCTGTGGCCGCTCAGATAGAAGGTGAGGATATGGCTCGCTCAGCAGTCCGCACATGGAAGAACCGGAACAGCGGGAAACTGACGAACCGTATAACCGTCCGGGTCGAACATCATCTGTGTTTGGCTGAGATGGTGGATGCGCTGTGCTCCGAGTACGTACGTAATGTGCTCGTGGAGGAGCTAGAGACGTTACCCGAACGGCTCTCGGCTAAGCGTGTTCTAGAGGCTGTTCGCGCCCAGTATGAGTACTACGGTACCAACGCGGTGTGGACGTGGAGCGACGACGTCCCTCTTGAATCGGATGACTGCCGGGCTTGGGCGGAGCGTGTCATCATCGCCGCGTTTCCTGAGATGGCGAAGAACCAGTGAAATCCCTCTGGGTGGCCCGTTTCTTCGGGTATGACGAGAACTGGAGAAGTTGACATGTCTGGCAAAGCGACAGGCGTAGACGTCATATACAGGTGCGGAGCCTGCAAGGAACAGTTCATCGTGTACCGGGATGTGCCGCCGGACTCTTTTCAGTTCATGATTGATCTGGAAGACGAGCACGAGGAATGTCCTGCGGAGGACTAGCGCCGAAAACCTTTCTTGCTGAACTTCCATGGTTGGGCCTGATGTGCTTCCGGCGCTTCGGGCCTTTTCCATGGGCGCTCACCAGGAGGAGGAGTCATGGCGACGAAGACGGTCAGTCTCGACCTGTGCGACATCTGCAACGCGAATGGAAAGGAGGCGGAGGCAACAGACAAGGTCGCGACCAAGAGCGTTAAGTATCTGCTGTGCAGTTCGCACAGCGACAGGATGGAACGTGAGCTGAAGAAGATCTGCACTCAGCCGAAGTCGGCATACGAGGCTGCCTGAGAGGGGGAGCAGTGGAGGAGTACGGCAGTTTCGACGACATGGCGTACGGCGCCATGGGCCAGGCCGTGCGGCGGGCGATGCCGCACACGGAGGCTGATCCTGTCGGCGTCCTGGCCTCGCTGCTAGCGCTCTGGTCGGCCGCAGTACAAGGGCACATCAGACAGCCCGGCTCCGGCCGCCCTGCGGTCGTCTGGTCGGTCCTCGTGGGGCCGTCGAACCTCGGTCGTAAGGGGTACGCCGCCGACACGGCGTGGGCGGCCCTTGGGCCGTCACTGAGTAGCTTCCTCGGGACGCGTCGGCGGGAGTCGTTCAAATCGGGTGCTGCCATCGTGCAGAGCCTCGCCGAGCTGGAGGAGGACACCGCCCAGGCCGAGGGCGGCCCGGATGGTCGAGCGCTCTTCTACACGGAGGAGATGAGCGACACCCTGAAGGCCGCCGGGAAGGACAGTGATTACGGCAGCATTCTGATTCGTGCCTGGGACGGCAAGGCCATCAGTAACACGGTGAAGGGCAAGGACGGCAGTATCGTCACGAGGGTTCCCGAACCTCTTCTGGGCCTATACGCGCATGTTCAACCGCTCGTCTTCCGTCACTACGTGAAGCCACAGCATGCGGCGAGCGGTCTCTACAACCGGATGCTCTTCGTGTGCGTCCGAGCGTCCCAGACGATCCCTGAGGCGACCGACGGCGGCAGCCCGCTGGACGAGCTGAAGCCCGGTAAGCGGCTCGGGAAGGCCTACAGGTGGGCGACGGACGAGCCACGGTTCATGCGCTGGACCCAGTCAGCGGTGGACCGCCTGAATGCTCTTCGCCTCGACTATCAAGCGGAATTGGAGAACACGCCTCCTGAGGTTGGTGTCTTCATCGAGCGCGCGTATGAACAGACGAAGCGTGTGGCAACGATCTTGTCGGCGGCCTCGATGGAGGAGCGCATCACGGGGCGGTGTGTGGTTGCTGCGGCGGCCTTCGTGGCCTACGCCAACAAGTCCATCAGGGCCGTCCTGGCGGAGGCCCCGAAGACAGGCCGGACTGTCCGGCCCCTGGCGGAGGCGATGAGGGAGGCCTTGAGGCGGGCAGGCGGCGAGATGAGGGCGACCGAGCTGCACAGGGCCGTCGGATCACGTTACCCTGCGGCCCTGCTCCGGCAGACGGCAGCCGACGAGCCTGACATGGCATGGGAGGAGCGACCGACCAGGAGCCCCGGCACCGTGCCGATCTATTTCAAGCTGGTGTCCCAGCCGACGCTTGGTCGGCCTAGTCTGAAGGTCGTCCCTAGCTCGCCTGTTCCTCCAGCTCGACCCCCGCGGCCGAGCCCGAAGCAGCCGAAGAAGAGAACCAAGCAGCCCCGGGACCCATACCGCATCCCACTGGGGCACCTGGTCTAGCAAGGGGGGCGGCCCGTCTACCGTCACCGGAAAGAGACTGCATACGTGGGGCTGAACGAGAAGCAGCTAGCAGGCCTGAAACGGCTCCTCACGACATTCCCAACGAGTGTCGTCAAAGGTGGAGGTCTCCATCTGGCCACAGCCAGGTCTTTGGAGAAGGCCGGGCTAGTAGCCGTGGACTACTACATTGAGACGGAATGGAATGGTGGGGTCGGCAACCACAAGCGGGAGAACACATGGAACGCGACGCTGACCGAATTGGGCATCCAAGAGGCACTAAAGCTTGGATACCGAGTTCATAGTGAGGGTGAGTGCGTCCTCCCGACCGCCTGTGAGTTGCACACCCCTATCCTGGGAAATCGTATTGCTGAGCCGAAACTCGGTCATGCCGACAGAGAAGCCGGAGCTGCCGAGATGAGCGGGGATGCTTCAGCTGCCAGCGGTGGTCAATCCGATAGGCCGAAGGTGTGGCCGAAGGGAAAGCCGTACTTCATGGACATCGGTGCCGGGGCTCTGATCGCTGTTCCGGAAGACCTAGGGCACCCCATTTTTCGAAAGCGGGATGGGGAGTTGATCGGCTTCCTCACGCTGGAAGAATTTCGAAGCCCTGCGGTAGTGCGGGAGATCATGAAGGGTCGGTTCCCAGAGGAACAGGCCCGTTGGGATCAACTCCCTAAGGTTCGTCTTCCCGCCAAGATGGTGCGTGGCCTGGTCGAGGGCGACGCCATGGTGGGACCAGATCCCAGAGACATTCGAGCCGTCGAGATTTTGCAAGCAGCTGAGTATGTACCGGCCAATCGTGGTGAGAGTGCAATTCTGCGGGGCTCGACTGAAGACGTTCTGCATATCGTGAATTACTTGGAAGTCATCCGGGATGATTGGCATAACGTGATCCATGCCTGGGAGCGCTTTGGATTTTCCAGGGCTGAAGCTGGCAAGCAGGCCGAGAAGATTAGGCGTCAGATTGACGGATAGCGGAAGGTGAGGAGATGGCCGAGCTTGTGGCCGTGGCGGTCGATGCGGACATAGTCCGTGGCCTGCTCGACGGCGACGCGATGGAGGGGGCTGCGGAGGAGGACCAGGCGGCCGTGGGCGTGCTCGCTGCTGCGTCGTACGGGGGCGCCGGTAGCGCGATGCTGGTGGCCGACAAGCCTGCGATACGGCACATTGCGGCGTACCTGGAAGGGCTTCCTCGGATGGCGACGGAAGTCGTCGAGGATCGGTTCGGCTTCTCGTCGGAGAGCGCCGAGAAGGCGGCGACCAGCCTTCACAGACAGATCGGTTGAGGCTCCAGAAGAGGAGAGGGAACGTGGACAACGCAGAGGCCAGCGAAGGCCGTGACTGTCTCGACCGTGGCAACGAGGGCCACACCTGCCAAGGTGCAGTGACGGGGCGGCCGTCACACGCTGGCACCGGCACGATCATCTGGCGCTGCCAGGCAGGCCACCAGGCCGCCGCCGAGCACGCTCGACAGGTGCAGGAGCGCTACCCAGACTCGTCGACCCCGGCATCCTGGTTCGACCCGACGTTTGCCGGAGAGCGGTGGAACGAGGACGACTGAAGTCCCACAATCGATGAGCAATTCTGGGGGCCGGGAGACTGGCCCCCATTTCCATGCCCAAATACGGCCGGGCTCACTACATATCGGAGCGCAGTGATATCGCAATTCGGACCGCCTATAGACCTTACGGGCCTGCCGAACTTCGAGGAGGTAGATCAACGTCCGCGTCGGCCCGTCTTCGTCGGCCGCGTCTCCACCAAGGACCGCCAGAATCCGAGCAGTTCCCTGCCGCGACAGGTTGCCTTAGCTTCCGAACGTCTGCTTCCGAACGAGGACTTCGTAGCGCACTTCTGGGACGTCGAGTCAGGAATGCTCCCCGTCAGCCTCCGCGGCCGAGGTCTGCCCGAGCAGTACGACGCTCTGAACGTTCCCGTCCCCCGTGACGGAGGACTTCAGGACCTGATGGACCAGGCCGGACCGATGGGCGTCACACACGTCCTGGCGGAGCGCTCTGACCGTGTGGCCCGCGCGATGCTGACCAGCCTCACCGTTGAGCACCACCTGGAGAAGGTTGGCGTCGAGGTGGTGTATGCCAACGAAGCCGTGGGCGGCACCGAATCCGGCAGACTGCGCACCCGCCGGTACAGCCAGGTGGATGCGGAGATCTACCGGGCGACCCTCTTGGAGATGTCGATGGGGGGACAGATCCAGCACGCCATCAACGGCTGGAATCATGGCTACCCGCCGTACCCCTACATTGCGGTGGTCGACGAGGATGCCCCCGAGCCGAGAGAAGGCCGATTCGGCGTCACACGGCCGAAGAAGAAGCTGGCGCCTCACCCCGACTCGCGTCGATTCAACGCAGCCAGAGAGTTGTGCCGACTGCGACGAGAAGAGCACCTGAGAGGCGGGGACATCATCGCCGTCCTGGAGGCGGACCCTGACCGATACCCGATCGAGGGCCGGTGGACGTACAACCTCGTGGAAGGTCTGATTGCCAACCCCAAACTGACCGGGTATCAGGTGTACAACCGCAAGGCATCGCGCACCGGCCGGGCCGGATACACGACGCTGAACCCCATCTCGCAATGGGTCTGGTCACCCAAGGAAGTGCACGAACCAGTGGTCAGCCTGGAGGAGTGGAAGGCAGCCCAGGAGGTCACCGCAGGACTCCGGGCGTCGAAGGACGCAGGGGGGCCGCTACTGCGCATCCGCGCCGCAGCTCGTCAGCGAGGGCTCACCGTCACTGTGGTCAACAGCAGCGACACGCACACGCTCTACCGGATCGGAGACCGAAAAGTGGCGCTGCCCAACCCCCTTCCGCAGGTCCTCGCCCAACAGATCATCGACGATTTGGGGGGTACGCCGTGAACGAGCCCATCGAATGCCAGGCCATCAGGCGCGGAAGGGTCTGGGCGGTGCAGGTCCCCGAGTACGGGGTGTACGGGTACGGGCGCTCACTGAAAGCCGCGCGAGAGAACACCATCAAGGGTCTTGCCCTTGTGGGTGGGGATGCAGAGATCGTCATTACTCCGGTGACACCGGAGCTGGAGATGCTAAGGGCCGCTGAGGAGGCTTACGCGACGGCCTTGAAGAAGGCGGTGTCTGCCCTGGCACTCCGACGGGCAACAATGACTGACATTGCCCTAGCTACCCGAGTGCCGAGGGGCCGAGTGAAGCAGCTCCTAGCCCGCAACATTCCTGAGCCTCGCGGGAGGGTCGAACCCGTCTCCGACCCCGACTAGGCAACTTTCCAGCTAGCGCTCTCACTCTGCCTCTGAGATGATCCCCCAAATCGTTTGGGGGGTAGGAAAGTTGCAGGGAGACTTACGCGCCATACGGAAGAGCGCTCAGAAGGAGACCGAGAGGGCGGGATCCTTATGGGCCGGGTGCGGTCTGGTCTGGCTCATCGCCACAGCAGTACTGCATGACGTGACCGTCCTCGGCACCGTCATGTACTGGGGAATCTATGTAGGAGCAGTGGTCTCTACTGTGCTCCTCGTCCGGGCAATCATCCTGGTCCAGCGTCGAGCCGATCAGCAGATTAGAGCCCTCAAGAAGCGTGGCGGCCTGTAGGCCGCCTATCATCAGCGAACACATTTCACGGAAGGCACGAAGATGGCTCAGAAGGTTCAGGTCCTGCTCATTGATGACCTGGAGGGCGGCGAGGCGGACGAGACCGTTGAGTTCGGCCTCGACGGCAAGCAGTACGTGATCGACCTGAAGGACAAGAACGCCAAGAAGCTGCGGAAGGCGCTTGAGCCGTTCCTGGCGGCCGGTCGCAAGACCGGTGGAGGCCGGGGTGGGAGCGGGAAGCGGTCCGCGGGGAGCAAGGCGGGCGGCGGCCAGGACACGGCTGCCATCCGTTCGTGGGCGAAGGACAACGGCTTTGAGGTCAACGACCGTGGCCGTGTCCCGGCGAACATCCGCGAGGCCTACGAGAAGGCCAACGCCTGACGGCAGCAGCTCGACGAGCGCCAGGAGGCCCGCCCCCACGGACACGGGGGCGGGCCTCCGCATGTTGCGGCATCGGCGCCCTGCGGCCTACCTGAAGCAGTCTTGACCAGGAGGGATGTCAAGAGAGCCGACAGATTCGCTACGGCTCCGCGACTATTCGCCAGGTTTTGCCAGGGCTCACCAGATGGTGTGCCACCTGACAAGGGTGCTTTGTATAGGGGCAACAGGCTTCAGGAGGGCAGGTGCCGAACCGCAGTAAAGATCAGCAGAGTGCACCCCCGCAGATCGAACTACGATTCGGGGGCGTGCACGTGACCGTTAGGCGGATCCCGCCTTGGCTGGTCTCGATTGCAGCTAGTTGCACTGCTGCGGGAGTCACCTGGTGGGCAAGCCGGTGACAGGTTCTCGTTCTCAGATCCTGTGCGACTGGGGAGACAACGCATACGCGGCATGGGTGGCGTTCGGGCACGGTGTAGGCGTGCTTCGCCCCATCATCACGGCTGCCGTAGCAAGATGGTGCGATGCGCATGACTACGGAGTTGGCCATGCCAATGGCGACCCTTACGCCAGCCGTCGCCTTGGCTCTGGCGTTGGAGGTCCGCAAGTGGAGGAAAGTACTGGATAAGTCACCCCAGGACGTTCGGGCGTGGTTTCTGAAAAGACCCTGGAAGTACATTGGAACCCTGGTGTACGTCTACTCTTTCACCCTTATCTTTGTTGAGTGGGATCTACTATCGTGGCTCGGTACTGAGAATCCCCGGCCGGATATGTCGGCAAAGGGCGGAGTCATCTGGGTGATGGTGGGCCTTACTGTCGCCGTCGTAGGGCCTGCCCTGTCCTTCTGGTACACCGTTGATCCCTGGCCGAAGCGTGGCGACGAGAAGGTCGAAGAGAGATAATCCTAGGCAACACAGAAAAGCCCCCTACCCGAAAGGGCAGGGGGCTTTCGTGTTTCAGGGCTCAATCAGCCCCAGTTGGGGTCCTTCGGCGGCGCAGCAAGCGCCGCAGTGGTCTTGGTGTCCTCGTGCCGGGCCGCAGCAACACCGGTACCGAGAAGGGCCGCCGCGGACGCGGCAAGAGCCGTCCAGTCGATGTCAGGCCAGATGATCGGCAGAGAGATCAGCACGGCGGAGAGGATGGAGTGGAGCCGGACAGCGTGGGCAGAGACGAAGTCAGTCAATGATTCCTCACATTCGAATTGGTGATGGGGATTAGGCGAAGAGTCGGCGCCATGTCTCACGGCCTGGATAGCCGTCGGCATCACTGCCAGACCAGCCCTGAGCCTTCTGGAAGGCGCGCACCGCGGCCCGGTCGACGCTCGTCCACGTCGGGCCAGGGCCTACCTTGTAGAACCTTCCATAGCCGCGCTTGACGAGCTGCTTACCGAGCATCGTCACGTACTTGTTGCTGGCACCAGGACGGAAATACGCGGTGCCGGGGAAGGGGCCGGGGCCAGGCTTCGGCTTGGTGGGCGGCTTCGGCTTGTCGGGCTTCGTCGGCGGCTTGCCGCCCGGCTTGAGCACCGTCTTTACGTCGGATCGCACCTCGGCCATGTCCATCATGCGACCGGGCTTGTAGCCGGGATCCCACTTGCCAGGAGAGCCCCACTCGCCGTGACCGATGACGCTCTTCTCAGACCAGCCATGGAAGTCACAAACGGCAGCAGCGAGCCTGAGTAGAGTCTTGTACTGAGGGCCCGTCATCTGATGGCTTCCGGAGTACCAGATCTCGACACCGTAGAAGCGGGCATTGCCGTCGACAGTCGACTGATTGTCAGCCGGAGGGTTCTTGCCGTAGGACTCGTTCTGAACAGCCCGGAGAACGTCAGGGTCACCGGAACCGGCGTGATTCGCTCGGCCCCAGCCGACGAGATGAACCGTGCCGTCCTGGGCGAGCCCGAAATGGCAGAGCGGCCCAGGGAGGCCCGCTATTCCGCCGTAGAGAAGGGCCCGCTGGTCCCTGGAGTCAGAACCAGTGTGATGGACCATGAAGCCGTTCACGGGGCCCCAAGCGCCCTTGTGATTCCGGTTGTGGGTCTCCCAGGATCGGTACTCCTTGAACGGAACATCGAACTTCCTGAGCTGCGCCTTAATCTGAGCAGGCGTCATAGGCTTAGCCAAAATCAATCCTCCGTAGAGTCATCCGTCAGCCGCACGACAGCGAGACGGGCAGGGTCAAGAGAAGTAAGAAGATGAATCAGTCGAGCGTTCTCGGCCTCGATTCGAGCGAGGCGGGCCTTGATCTCGTCGAGGTCACCGGCAAGGCGGTCGGCTCGCTCTTTCTGGGCCTCGGCCTCCTCGCGCCACACGCGGGCCGCACTGGTTCGGAATGAAGCAAGGACGACAACGGCCGCGGCGACTACAGAAGCGAGGGCGGCCCCGGTCGACAGAATCTGAGTGGGAGTTATGGGGCCTCCTGGGCATGGAAAAGGCCCCCAGGGATGGGGGCTGGAGCGTTGGTTGGGCTTCAGGCAGTGGGCGGCTGCGTCTGGCAGGGGCAGGGCGGAAGCTGCGAGGCCGGGACCTTCCCGTTCTCGTCGAGCTGGGCGAAGCCGAGCGGCCTGCCCATGCGGGCCTGGATCGCCTCCACGGCCGCCGTGGTGGAGCCGTGAGGGTCGGCGGCGGCCTGGTGCTCGCTGAGCCTGTCGGCCGTGTCGACAGCGACTAGAGCGACCCTGGCCCCGCCGAAGTCGGCGTAGAGCCGAGTCCGCTCCTCCGGCCCGTAGAAGCCCGGGAGCATCCCGGAGGCGTCGGCGACGAGCTCCGTCATGGGCGCGCCGTCGAGGGCCAGGAGGTCAGTCACCTGCGTGGCCCCCTCGCCGGGACCAGTCCACACCGTCCCGGTAGCGCCAGGCACGCGGACGCCTGATGCGTCCTCAGCCACATCCGCAGCCGTCCCACCGAAGAGATAGCGCATACGTCACTCCTTGAGTTCGTTCGCTTCGACGACACCGGAAATGGACAGCGTCGACTTCGCTGGAAAGCTCTTTAGCCCGTCGAGCCCTTCGGCCGGAGTCTTGTGATTCGGCGTATGCAGAAGCAGAGTTGATGTTCCGGGCTCTGTAGTGGCCGTGATGGACAGCATGTTGGGCAGCAGTCCTGAAAGGCCGGGATTCGACATGTACCCGTGTAGAGTCTGAATTCCCCTTGGGTTGCTCCGCTTTGGGAGTGACAGGCCGACTCGCCATTCACCGTGCTCGGCGTTACAGCCTTGGTCGAGTCCATTACGGATGGTGACCTGGACCCACAGCATGTTCGGGGCAATCCACCGCCACCGCCCGAAGCGATCCGCGGTAGGTAGCTGGAAAGTCGTACTGACCGTGCTCGGCGTGTACGTCTCCGATCTGCCCAGATGCCGGGTGATGGCGTAGCCGTCGTGCCCGTGAAAAGCCTCCTGCTGGCCGCCGATCGAGTTGGCATCGAGGTCGTATGACAGCGCATTTCGGGGGACCAGAGCGGCGCTGTCAGCAGCCCCCCACGGGTATGCCACCGGGTACGGCATGGCGAACGGCCCGCGCCTCAGGACCGTGAGAGCGCCGGAGGCGGCCGGAGCGTCGACCACCCACAGCGGCATTTCCCAGACGCCCCCGCGGACCTGAGTCGGTCTGGGCTCCGTCGGTGTCGCTGACTCGACGCCCTTGACGACGGCCAGGAGCACCGCCGACTTGGCCATGTCCAGGCGGATCACGATCAAGTCCTTGCGGCCCTTCGAGGACGGCGTAGCCTCGATGTCGAGGACGACACTGGACGTCGACCGGTAGTAGAAGCCGCCGACCCATGCCGCGCCTGAACTCACACGGACTTGGCGGCCGTTGACGACAGACGCAGAGAACGGCAAATCAGTCGGCTCAGGCCCCGTCAAGCGGTAGTCGATCCTGTCCCCGCCCCACTGCTGGGCCATGTCTTGCCACTGTGTCTGTGACACCACGGCCGTGCCGCCGTCGGAATTGCTGGTGTCGAACGGATAGCTGCTCTGCGCCATTACATCCTCGCCTCCAATCGCCTGATCTTCTTCTGCATCTCGTAGACGGTCTTGTACAAGTTCAAGGGTTCGCCGGAACCCTGCTCGCCGATTTTCGGGGCGACGTCCTGAGTGTTTCCACCGTCGTCCACGGAGATGACGACCTCCCGGACGACGTCGCTGTACTCGGTGCCGTCCACGGCTACGGTGACCTTGTCGCCTACGAAGTAGTGTTTACCGAATTGGCAGTCGGGCGTATCGATCGGGTAGACCTGAAAATTACCGTTCTTCTCGCCCTCTCGAAGGGCGTCGGCTGCTGCTGTCTGTACTGCGTATTTGGCTGCATCGACGTCCTCGGCCGTCATCGACGAGTCGGATCTCACCGGCTGGCCGGTGGCCCGGTCGACCTTCAGTTGAATGTCCCGCTGATCGATGAGGCGTTCAATCTGCATGCCCCACTCGGCCTCTGACGCGGTGTCGATCTTTTGGTAGAAGTATCTTTCCAGGTTCTCCCCAGAGCAGCCGATGATGGCCCGCGTAACCTTGGGTGCGCTGAGAGTCCATATGTACTCGCGGAGGTTGCCGAGGTCGGGACTGAAGCGGACGGTCTTGGAAAGATCCCGGAGGGCGAAGATCTCGGCATCAATCTTCTGTGTCTCGGCGTTGTAAATGAAGCGGTAGGCAACATCACGCTTCTCGCACCACTCCTCAAGCCGTTCGCCAAGAATGTCCCACCGGAGGACTCCACCCATCGCCCGACCAGCTGTCGAATCAGTGAGGACGATGTTTCCGATTCGCCGGTCAGGCACTGTGCCGGCCCCGAAGGCGGCGAGAAATTCTTTGTAGATCGCATGACCCGCGGAAGGTTCATTGACCCATCGGTTCGGAAGGCGACTCAGATACTGCTCGCTCACCGGTCTGGAGGGGTCGGGGAACATCAACCGGCGGTAGGCCAGGACGTTATGGCACTTGCCTGAGATGTAGAGCGATCCAGGGCCAGTGTGCTGCAACTTCGTCCAATATTTCTGGAAGATCTCGACCTGACCCGACAGGAGCGGTTTGGAAACACCCTCCTGCCAGATGGCGATCCCTCCGCCCTTCTCGATGAGTTGAGACTGAGGGGTGCCGTCCTTGATGAGGATCTGCCACGAGCCCTCTTGGCGGAGCTTGACCGTGAAATCCAATGAGATCCACTCGTCGATCTCGCCTACCCGCTTCAAGTCCTTGTCGAAGACCTCGACGCGATACGGCATGAACCTCCTAGACGTAAGTGGCGTACCTTGGCAGGAACGAGAGCGTCACTGACGCCTTACCTGATCCCGTGACTACTGTGAACTGACCCGTGCTGTAACCCGGTTCGATAGACCAGAACTGTGGGTTCGTAGCCAGTCGGGACCAGTAGTTCGTGTCCCTGTCGTCCATCACCGTCTTGCGCCCAGGGCGCGTGTCGATCGTCAGCGTGCGGCCGGTAGGAATCAGATCCGATCCGTCGGCGGGAGCATTTGCCTTGATGACTGCTTGCGGCCCAACTTCCGGCGTGTAGCCGAGACTGAAGGACTTGATCGGTCCTTTGAGCTTCCATACCGGCCAAGCGTCGACGTCGCCAGGGTTGTTGATGAATATCTCGCTGCCAGGGCCGCCCATCACTCCATCGGCAATGGCCATCGGGAAGAACGGTTTCGTTGGGCTCACCAGAGGCTCACCCTCACCGAACCGCCAACGCGTCGTCTCCTCACGTTCGCCGTAGAACCATGGGTCCATAGCGACGAAGGTCAAGCCGTACTTGGCCCAGGTGAAACCGGCTGACTCGCCCTCCGCGCCCTCCATGCCGCCCTTGTAGTAGGCGGTCAGGAGCCGGGTCGAGTTGTCGCCCTCCGTGAACTTCAGAACGCACGGACCGGACTTGGGATTGAGGGTGTAGAAGAGTCTTCGCTTCAATTCGTTGACCGTGGGCCTGTCGATCCCATACAGGTAGACAGGCAGCATGATCTCTCTGGCAGATGCTCGGGAGGACCTGAAAATGGATCCGTCGAGCCCCGGACTGTCATCGGAGAAGAGCGCGACCGGCGGGGCATCGAGCCCCGTCGCCCCCGGCAGCATGAAGACAGCGGGCCAGGCCGAGCCGCCCGAGGCAGTAAGAGGGACCTCCTCCCCCCTACCGCCTCGACCTGTGATGGTGACCTGCGTACGGCCCCAGGCCTCCGGCTCAGGCGGCTCGTAGTCCATGGGGATGGGCGCCACCGGCCGAGCTGTCACCGGTATGGGCAAGGAACCACCTCCTCCTATAGGGGCGAGTACAGGGCTTCAGCCTGCTGGAGAGCGCGCATGACGGCCTGCGGAGTCGGCTCGTTCCTCGCCTCGTGTACGTGGATCTCGATGGGGCGACCGGACAGGAGAGCAGTCGTCTCCTCGTTGGTGAAGACCCGCTGACCACCACGGCCGAAGTCGATGAGTTCGGGTCCCCGTTCGCCCACCAGGGCGAGGCCTGGAGACGCGGACATGGTTCCGCTGGCGTAGCCGGTGTTGCCTGCCAGAACAGAAAGCCATCGGGAGCCGTACCGGCTTCTCGCATAGTTGAGGCCCGCATAGATATTGGACATTGGGTCTGTAGAGACCCCGTACATGATGGGTTTCGTGCCGCGGAACGGTCCCGCGTATCGAGCGAACGTCGGACCGATCACCTGCATGAGGCCAACGCTTGGATGGCCTGCCTGCCAGTTGGAATCCCATCGGTTGACGATGTTCGGATTGCCGCCCGACTCCAGTTGGATCCGGTGCATCACCGTCGACAGGGCAGACTTAGGAAGTCCGAGGGCGGTAAGAGCCCGAGCCGCCACGGGCCTCCAACGCTGAACACCCTTACCGGCTCCAGGTGCGGACATGCCGCCACCGAAAGATGGGATCTTGGCATTGGCTTTCGCGCCCTTATCGAAGTCGAACAAACCCTTCGTATTCGGCATCGACTCTTGGGCAGTCGACATGAAATTGTCGTACACGCGACCCGCGTAGGCTCTCGGTGACTCTTTGAAATCCTTGACCGTCTCGACCATGCCGATCAAGTTGTTGTACGAGCCTGAGACGATGTCACTGATGTCGTCGAAGACGTTGGAAAACACCTCGGTCGGGTCGCTGGTCAGCGAATCCCAGATGGCCCCGGCCGAGTCCCTGATGCCGCCGAGTAGCTTCTCCCAGACCTTGCCCAGAGTCTCAGTGCTGAAGACGTGGCCAAGGAATCTGTTGCCTCGCTGGACGATGTTTCCGTTGCCCCGCCACACGTCATCCCAGAAATACTCTCCAAGGACAGGGCCTAGCGAGCCGCCGAGGATTCCGGCAGCCTGGCCCACCAGGGTTGGCGTGCGCTTGAGGAGCGAGAAGGCATCCTCAGTGATCCAGTCGTACATCCCTCGGAATCGAGTGGCAGCCACCGAGCCGCCGAAGCGGGCCGAGCCGTCACCCGTGCCGAGAATGCCGCCCTGGACGCCTCCGCCGAGAGGATCAGACGTGCTGTCCATCCGCATCGTCTGAGTCATCGCCTTGCCAATAGGCGCGATGTTCTGAAGCTCCATCAATTCCTTGATGGAATCCAGATTCAGCCTGCCGCCTCCACCGCTCGTACCACGAGCATGACGCGAGATACGGCCGCGGATCGCCATTGCGTTCCACGAATTGATGGTCTCCTCGCCGATGGCGTTGGTCACCTCAGGACGAAGAACAGCCTCACCGGGGGACAGGACGGCGGGGATGTTGTCGACCCATGGCGAATAGCCCGGCAGCACGCTCGTCACGTCAGACGTGCGCATAATGCCGCCACGCGCCGCACCCTTGCCCCGACCGCGGCCCTTGCCTCCGCCTCCACCACCGGGGGACTTCTTGGAGATATTCCCTAGCGCCGCGTCGAGGCCCTGAGCCTCTCCCTTGGCCTCCTTGAGGTTCCCCTCCAGGGACTTGACGGCCTTGTTCAGCTTGGTCAGAGAACGGTCTGAAAGGGTCTTCAGACGGCCGTTCAGCGTCGAGGTGTTGCCAGCGGTGCCGACTACATTCGAAGCCGCCTTAGCGGCGCTCGTGACCCTGTCGAACCATTCGCGCAGAGGTCGAAGGGACTTCGCCTTGAGGGTGTTGACGGCCTCAGAGGTGTTCTTCACGGACTTCGTCGTCGAATTGGCCGAACCAGTCGTGTCCTTGAAGTGATTCCGCAGTCCCGACAACGACTTGCCGTTGAGGGCCCGTACAGCGTCAGCAGCGCGGTTCGTCTGCGTCTTCAGGCCCTCGACGCGCTTGGTTGTCGGCTCGATCTGCTGAGCACGCAATGAGCCCAGCTTCCGACTGTCGAGCGTCTTGACCTCGTTGCCAGCGTTTCGGAGAGCGGCAGTGAGCCGGTCAGCCTTCTCCTTGGCTTGCGTCAGCTCACGATCTGCCTGGGTGAGACTGACGTTGTTGAGCTGCCGTGCCTGTGTCTGCGCACGGTTGAGAGCATTCTGAGCTTGATTAGCGGCTCCCTGTACGGACCCATTGCCACCGGCGAGGGCCTGGGCGATCTGCCGCATGCTCTCCCGGTTGACGTCACGCAACTCGTCACGGAGTCGCGCCGCCTCCTGGCGGGCGCCCTCGATCTGGTCCTCCAGCTCCCTTATCTGACGGCGCTGGTCCTGCTGATTGGAGTCACGGCCCAGGAAGCCGTCCCAAGCTCGTCGGCCTGGTCCACGACCATCCCCGTTACGGTTCTGAGCGCGCTGCTGCCGGTAGGCATCCCGGCCTGCCTGACGGACCTCCGTACGGGACCGTCCGGCGCTCTGCGCCGTCTGCCGTGCAGCAGCTCGGGCCTGACGCTGAGAGCGCATGTCCCGGGCGCCGGAGGCCGCACGTGCTGTACCGCGGACCAGCGCAGCAGCAGGGGCGAGGAGACGGCCGAAGACGCCGACGACCTTGCCGAGGACCTTGGACAGGAGGCCGACGGCAAGGATTAACGGACCCCACTCCACGAGGAACCGAGCGACGGCGCCGATCATCTCGGTAACGACCGGATTGCTGCGGATCAGGTCGGCAATGCCGTCGATGGTCTCGACGAACTTTCCAAGAGAATCGAGGAAGAACTCAAGGAATCTCGCGACATCCGGAGCGTACTTCTTGGCGATGTCCTGAACGGTGTTGAGGAGGCCGCCCTCTGTGGTTTCACCGATGACTCGGCCGCGGTTGTCGAACTGTGCGACCTTGCGGCCCATCAACTTCTCGCCGAGGGATGTGTATTTGTACTGCCCCCCAGCGTCCTCTTCAACGAAGAGGTTGCCCAGCTCGAAGAGAGCGCGCTCCTTCATCTGCTGAATGCGGCCCGTGATCGTCTCAGACGTCATCTTCTCGGCAGAGCCGACAGAGCCAGACTGGTTATTGCTGCCCTTGTACTTGTCCGGATCCCAGTAGTTGAGCAGCGAGTTCATGATCTGGGTGCCGCTGACGCCTCCGCCCTTGGAGGCAGGAGTGCCAATGACCTTCCACATCTTCTGGGAATTCGGGAAGCCGAGAAGGGCAGCGAGTTCCGATGCGGGCATACCGCTCGCCGCGGCGAGCTGCTTGACGTTCCTCGTCGGCGCCCGATCCATGTCCATGATCATGTCGATGGCGTACATGGCTCGACGGAATTGCTCCGGATTCAGGTTTCCCGCTCGGGCCATCGAGTCACCGACAGCCATGATGAGGTCAGTTGTCTTGCGTGCGGCGTTGTCTGCCGCACCTGTCCTCTTGTTCCCGCCCTTGAACCAGTTTTTGTCAGCACCCGCCACCGAACGAATCAGCTTCATTTGGTACTCGTGCATGACGTCGATCGAGTACGGCGTGTTGATGGCGTAGTTCTGAATCGCCCTCATCTGCTCCGCAGAGACGTCCTTCGAGACGCCTGCGGAACTGAGGCCGAGCTGGCCGAGGAGACGCTTATCTGCGTTCTGAACGCCCAGCGTGGCAAGGGCAGTTCCAGCAGTTGCGAGAGGGGCCAGGAAACGGGTCGTCAGGATGTTCCCGGCTTCATTGATGCTCATCCCGACTTGGTCAAACCAAGTGCCGACCCTCCTCATGCTGGAGCCAGCACGGGAGAAGAACGTTGCCGTGGTCGAATCGGTATCAGCGATGACTCGACGAGCGGCGCGGATCTGATTCCGCCAGTCGGCAATGCGCTGCTGCTGAAGTCTGATGCTGTCGTGGATCCGAGCGCGCTCCTCGGCGGCCTGGCGCCGGATCTCGGCTATCTGAGCCTGCGTAGCTGCCCGCTGAGCGGCTACCTGCTGCCGCAGAGCCTCGCGCTGGGCCTGGACCTGAAGACGCGCCTGCCGCTGCGTCTCCGCCGTGCGCTGCCGCTCCGCACGCTCATGCGCCCTGCGTGCCTGCTCCTGGAGGCGGATGCGCTCCCGCTCCAGGCGCTCCGCGGCACGCTCCCGATCACGGGCTCCCTGCTCCTCCTGCCGCACGGTCTGAGCGAGGGCTCGACGAGTCGCCGCGGACGTCTCAGCCAGGAGCCTTGTCTTGCGCTCCTCAGCCTGACGGAAGGCGCGGAACCGCGCGGCGACCTCATCCCCGTACTCCCGGCTGAGCCGCTTCTCGATCCGTTTGAGAGTCTTCTCGGAATCGAGGGCTGCGCCCTCGACGGCCTTCGTGCCCTTCTTCGCCTGCTTGGCGACTTCGGTCGGGAGCTGTGCCAAGCCGTTCTTCGCTGCCTTCGCTATCTCCTTGCCGGAGGCAGCGCCGACTCTCTGAAGCTCTGAAACGAGTTCACGACGGAGCTTAGCCATGTCCTTGGAAGACAGCTTCGGAGTGACCTCGATGAGGCCTGTGCCCACCCGAATCGGTATGCGGCCCTCAGTAGCCATGGGACCTCCTAGAGGCTGTTCATGCGCCCAAAGAAGTCCGTGAGTTCAGAGCCGGTGGCGAACTCGTCTTCTGGTACTGGCGCCTTCTGTTCGGGTTCGGTGGCGCCAGGGCGAGTAATCGGCTCTGGCGGATCAATCTGGTTCCTGTCCTCGTCGCTCAAGTTGGCTGAGAGGAAGAGGTAGTTGGAGAGTTCGAGGGCGTCCGAGGATCGAGCGAGGAGATACGTCGTCTCGTCCCACTCAGCCCGCTCATCGACAGCCATCAGGAATGCAGAGCGACCGGGCTTGCGCATCAGGGACTTGATGAGCACGCCGACACGACGTAGAGAGAGCCGCCCACGCCACACGTCCAGGAGGTCAACGCCGAAGAATTCCAAGAAGTCCGCTTCGAGTTCAGCGCTGTACGTCCTGACAGCGTGGGCGACTGCAATCAGTTTCCCGACTCGTTGTCTCCACCCTGAGCCTCAGAGATGGCATCGACGAGGGCGCCGAAGTCGCGCACCTTGGGCTTGGTCGCCTTGTAGGCCTGCCACTGCTCATCACCGAGCATCAGCCGTACGGCCTCGATCTCGTCGTCCGTCTCCAGCAGCTCAATCGGCATATCCAGAGGGTGCGGCAGCACGAAGGTGATGCCGCGGTGCTCGAAGGAGACAGGCCCCTCGATGGCCTCGGCCTTGGCGGCCTCAGCCGCAACAGCCTTCTTCGCAGCCTTCTTGGCCGTCTTCTCGCTCGTGCTCATGTCTGCTCCTGATGGCATAGAAAAAGCCCCGCTGAGTGCGAGGCAGCAAGAAATGGGGGAGGCGGAGGTTTAGGCAGCCTTCGTAATGTCATCGTTCGTGAGCACGTACCCAAGCAGGCCCTTGAAGTCCAACGACTCCATGGTGAGTTCGAACTTGCCCGGCTCGGTGCGGCTGAGCTGGATTGCGCCGCGGTCGGAGATAGTGACTCGTGGAATCACGCAGCGATACAGGATTGCTCCCTGATTCCAGTCCACGACAAGGCTGATGTCACTGAACTCCGGCGTAGAAGCAAGGTCGAGTCGGTAGACGCCTGTCGGCTTGGCCTCCGCGTCCATGACCTCGTACCACTGCGAACCGAAGAACATTTCCGTCGTGAGTTCATTCGTCTCAAGGAGGGTCGCCTTGACGGAGAAACTGGAACTGGTCACGTTGTAGAGCACCGGCACGGAGCTTTGCCACGCATTCACCGGCTGAGTCTCCACTGCGGGCGTGAGCGTGACGCCACCCTCATCCGCGTACCCCATTGCCTTGTAGCCCGCAGGCGGAGCCTTGCCGTCACCGAGGGCAGTCGGCACTACGGTCCCGCCAGTGCCGCCCTCGACAGGAGCAGGGGCTACGTAGAGTGCGCCATTCTTGGCGAATCGAATCTTCTTCGGATCATTGGCCATGCGACCTCCTGAGGGCATGAGAAAAGCCCCACAAGGGGGCTGGCATAGGGAAGTTGTTGTCAGTCGGGAGCTGTCAGATAGACGGCGACCTCGCCGCCGTACATGTGCTCACGTGACTCGTCGGCTGGGTAATACGAGGGGGCCGCTATCTCCTCGACGTCCAGCACGTTCATGAGCGGCGCAGAGGCGGTGTAGGGAAGGTCTTCAAGGAAGGCCTCACGGACGACCATCGCCAGATCGACGCACGCCTTACGGTCGAGCGCGTACACCGAGTACTCGACATCGAAACGGTCCATCCGATCCCGTATGACTCGGAATCCGCCGGAGTGCTCCAGATAGATAGTGGTATCGCCTACGGTGTGGCGCTGCATGTCGCCCTTCGGGGCATCTTTCGGGACCCCCTGAACAATCTTGAGATAGGCCACGAGGCCTTCGATAACGTCGATTCTCAGTGGATCCTCGACTTCATCAGAGCGGCCTTGAGGAACTTTCTACCGGGATGCCGTCGGCCGGTCTTCGTATTCCTGAATCCCTGGTCTTGCAGCATCGCGTGACGGACCTTCGGATTCTGTTCGACGATGACGTTTCCGTACCAGCCTTGGCGGTCTCTGCGAACGTACGCGTCGATGTTGTGTGTAATTGAGGTCCAGGACTGGCGACTTGCGTGCTTCCTCCGCGGTGCCTTCTTGATGGCCTCGGCCCTGATCCGCTGTGTGTGAAGAGCTACCAGGCGCCTCATGTCCTTGGACTGGAAGGCCTGGTCTTCCCAGCCGTCATTGATGTCGACTCGGACACGAGTTATGGGGCACACCTCCAGAGCGTGAGTCGGGTATGCCGTCGAGACGTCTGCGAATGTCGCTTAGGCTCGCCGTCGACCTCGTACCACCGGCCCTCGATGAGAAGCCTGTCTGTGTGCTCGACAACGGCGGAGAAGGGCAGGAATACGCTCAGCCGCTCCTGGGACAAGTCCCGTGCAGGAGACGGCTCTTCACGAGTCGATGCGGGCTGGACGCTGGCCCGGCCGGACCAGACCCTGACGGCCTGGCCCCAGTCCCGACGCGTGGTGTAGGCCGTCTCCGTCATTGGCGCCCGCCAGACCTCCACGGGCGTCGTCATCGAGTACATGACGGCTCTGCCCTGCGGAGCGTCAGCGTGCCGAGTCCGGGACGGCGATAGGGCTTGAGCCCAGCCCTCGCGGCTGGGCCGAGGGACTGCGCCGAGCTGGCGCCGGAGAAAGCCACCTCGACCTCTCCCACACGCTCCCTCTCGACTCCGGGGGAGACGGCGAGCCATCTCATGACCTCGGCACAGACCACGGCTGTGAGGGAGGCCGGGGGAGTGGGATAGCCCCACGAGGCAGTGACGGTGACGAGCTGCCCGGCCCATCCGGCATCGCGCACCAGGAGGCGCCCGCGGAGGGTCCAGTCCGTGAGGGCCTGGCCGTCCTGGTGGACGGTGCTCACGGTCAGGTAGGCCGTATGTCGGTGTGGGATTCGTAGGGCGGACTCGCCCTGAGGCACCAGCGTCAGTTCCTGCCGCTCCCGCCGGACCAAGTCCCGCCCGCAGTGGTCCTCAGCAAGGCCGGTCACATCCTGGAGAAAGGCGACGATCCTAGGCGTCTCGTCCGGCGTGAGAGGGCGGCCCAATCGGGCCGCCACATCATCAGGGGTAGCTAGAGACAGAATGCCCACCCCCCTTATCCAGTTGGCGCCTTCTCGGTGATGCTGATCTTCAGGCCCCGTACGAAAGCCTCACCGATCGCAGTACCGCGGACTGAGTAATCCGGGTCTTCCTTGACGGTCGCGAGGCCGTACATGGTGTCGAGGCCGACCGTGTCCGCCTTCTTGCCGTAGTCGTAATCGATCAGCATCCGCGTGGCAATGCCGTTGATGTCCTGGACGGAGCCGGTGACTGCACCCATAGGAATCGCGGGGCAGGCAGAAGCAAGCAGCATCGCGGACTTGTGGAAGACGTACATCTCAAGACCGAACGAGTTGTGCGGCACAATGCTGAACGTGTAGATCGTGCCAACAGTCGCCCGACGAAGCGCGTTGGTATCGCCGGAGTAATCCACGGCCACAAATTCGGGGTCCTTGAGAAGGATCGCCTCAACCTCGGGACCACAGACAAGATAGCGCTCCGACACGGGTACGCCCGCAATGTTCAGCGCCATCCGTGCATCAACGAGAGCCGTACGGATACCGAGGGCCCGCTGAGTCATGTTTGCCGCAGTGCCGTCCTGAGTGGGGATCGTCACCGCAATATCGCCGCCGATGGCGGTTTTCTGAGCAGCAGTCAGCCCAGCCCTGTTCACGCTGGCCTTGATGAACGCCGCTGTAGTGTCATCGAAGTACTCGGCGAAACCGCGAGTCAGCTTGGACAGCACCTGAGAGCCAAAACGCTTCAGATCAAAGGCAACCTGCTCCATCGAAAGCGTCGTGCCGTTCTGGGCCAGGGTCGTCAACTGAACGGGGAATCGCGACTCGTTGATGAAGCCATTGGGCGGCCGACGGTCGGCCGCAGGAAGAGGGCGATCCGAAGCCGCAGCAAACTTCGTCTTGTCCCCCTTGATCGGGTTCTCGATCGGAGCCGAGATACCAGAAGCCTGGACGGGGATACCACGGCTTTCGCGGTTGACGTTGATCACGTCACCGATGCCGCCACGAAAATTGAGTTCGCTGTACCGGGCAGGGATACCGCCGAGAGTCAGCTGACGATCAAGCAGACCAAGCGCAGCAATAGTTACCTGAACTGGATCAAGGTTAAAGTGGTGCGTCGTAGCAGGAGCCATAGGCGAGCCTCCAAGAGGGCATAAGGAAAGCCCCCGAGAGGGGGCACTTACTACGGAAGGGAGGGATCAGATAATGGAGTTGCCCGCGATGTGGTCCGCCAGGGCCTCAGGGTCCATGCTCGAAAGCGACGGCCCGCCCTCGTAGGTGACCTGCATGCCGCCAAGCTGAGGAAACTCAGGGCGGCTCTTCGGCAGGGACGTCACGTAAGCCTCCACAGCCTCCGCCTTCGGCCTGCCGTCCTCGCCCGTGAACTTGCGGATATCCAGATACTCAGTGTTGGGCAGCTCAACACCCTCGGCATTCGCCTTGAGGCGGAGCGCCGCATCCAGGAGTTCCGGGCCCAGCTCAGTCATCGTGGCCTGACGCGCGGCCGTGGCCGCCGTCTCGACCGCGGAGGCCTGGGCGGCCTGAGCGTCAGCGGCCTTCTGCTGCCACGAGTCACGCTCGGCCAGCAGCTCGGCGTACGTCAGTGGCTGGGGAGGAGCTGGCGGCGCCGGAGGCGCGGACGGAGCCGGGGGCGCCGGAGGAGCAGGCGGAGCCGTCTCAGACGGCGGGGTCGGTACGTTCTCATTCTCTTCGGACAAAGCAACTCCATAAGGTTAAGTAGGTTCGTGAATTCGCCGGTTGCCGTTCCCGGAATTACCCTGCGGGGGCTTGATGGTTGGGGGGCTCGACTGCGGTTGCGGCATCAGCCGCTGGATCTCCGCGGCTGCACGTGCATCCTCAAGACGCATCGCACGGAACTTCTCAATCTGCGTAGCGGAGTAGCCCGCTTCAGCCCACAGAACTTCCTCAGGCACGTTCAACTGCTTCTGTTTCAGCAGTGCATCAATGTGCTGAGCTTCCGTCCGGTACTCCGGATCTCTCCAACGAGTCTCCATGGCGAAAGCATCCTTGCGGCTGTCATGCTTCACCGCGAAACAGAGGCGGATGACACGTTCCCAACTCTCACCGAGCGGGGTCATGAACTGACGGACTTTAGCGATAAGCCCGGCCTCAGCTGACAGATTCGACTCACCTGACGGCGCAGAGGCGCCGTTGTTGACCAGGAAATAGGTGGATGGCACTTTGGAGATGCTGGCCATGTGCTGAACCAACATGTCTGTGAGATCAACGTAGTTGGACAGGTCAGCGGCAGGCATGGACCCGAAACGCGCACCGGGATCCTCGGCCTGCAACAGTTTGTCAGCGCCGACATCGAATGGCTCGACAGGATTGCCCTGCGCATCCTCAACGATGTCCAGGCCGGTAACCCACCTTTGAGGGAATGCCGCCGCTTCAGAAGTCGTGAGTGCGTCCGACACCGTCTTGTTGATCGCGTCCTGAATCGGCACGATATTGGCCAAGTCCGAGACAGGATCAGCCAGCAGACGGGGCCTCGTCTCGAAAGGCACGACCGGGACGACCCCGAGAGGATTCCGGTACAGGACTCCGGTGTTCCAATCGGTGGCACCCCATGGCACTTCGTAGACGTATCGCTCGGTCCACAGCGTTGCCCGCTGACGGCCCCAGTCGTCCCGCTCGAAGAGCGCCGCGGCCTCTAGCTCAGTGAGGCTGCCGGGCTTGTACACGACCGCCATGCGCTCGGAGGACACAGGCGTGATGGTGGGCTCGCCCTGGGTATCAGCCCACACCGCCACGTACGCCGATCCGCGAATCAGTGTGTCGAGGTGCACCATGCCCGAGAGAGCATCCATGGAATTGCGCTGCCAGAAAGCACGGGCGTCATTGTCGGTGCCGGGGTTATCCGGGAGACGAAACGAGTCGACGTGCAGGCGCTCGGCAGACGCGTCCACGATCATGCCGCAGAAGTTGTCTCGCCACTGAGCGAACACCTCACTGAAAGCGTGGCGGTAGCGCATCTGAGCGAACGCCAACTTCTGTTGCTCGCCCTCGTAGTACCTGACGTACTGGGCGGCCGGTGAGCGAGGCCCCTGAAGTCTCCCGTGCAAGTGCATGAGCCACTGCGGAGGTGTCTGGGGTTTCCCAATATAGGGTCCTTGGCCACCTGGGTTTACGACCAATGGGCCTCCTTTCAGAAGCCCACGACGCGGCTCCGACGCTGACGCATCCGCCCATCGGCGATGGCATCGGCTCGCGCCTCCAGAGCGATGACAGCAGCCACGGCCGCGTCAATCTTCCGCTTGCTCCGCGGGCTGTCCTTGGTAATCAGAGTCCCTTGAGGGACTTCGCGAGTAACTGCATTGAGAACGTGCCGAGTTAGGCGACTGTCTCCGTCATGATTCAAATCGCCGACCATGGCCGCGGTACGGAATCGTTCAGTGGCAGCGGCCATGCGGGTAGGCTTGTTCGTCCAGAACTCGAAGACGGTGTCTTCACCGTGCTCGATTGACCAGCGGCCGATGTTCTCTTGCCAATACGGGGGATCGGCGTACATCCAGGCAACACGGTACGTCTTGAAGGCCTTGGCTATGGCAGCCTCGACAGCGAGAACGTCAACTTCCCAGTCGTCAGGTGCCTTCTCAGGACGCTCCCAGAGTCCGAGGATGAAAAGCTTGGCATCCCGTAGGCGGACACCGACGAGGGCTGTGCTGTCCCCGCGGATCGACCCGTCGAAGCCCACGGCTATCAAGTCACCGGCCTGGATCGGATCATCCTCGTCGAGGCAGGCATCCCACTCGGCCTTGGACATCCAGCCGTCTGACGACTCCGCGATTTGGTTGAGGTAGAAGCGGTGGGCGACTGGGGCCGGGGTCCGAGGATCCTGGATCGCCTCGACAATGCCCTCGACGTCGACCCAGTACGAATCGGCGTAGGCCTCCACGACGGCCGCGCGGACTGCATCGGTGTCTGTGAGGTCAAGCTCTGCGGCAGAGGCCTCAACGCAGTCGTACAGCAGCCCTCGCGTGCCCTTGGTGAAGGCCTCGTGAGTCCGCTGAGCTACCGACTCCTCAAGGGGGTTGAAAGCGTTCGTCGACTCCAGAAGCCGAGAACCAGCACCGGAGGTTTTGCGGACATTTCTGTCCAACACCTCATAGACGTGTACGCCCTGGTTGTTCGGGACGAGATGATGTGATTCGTCCAGGCATACAAACGACTGCCGGGCGCCTTCCAATCCGCGGGACGAAGCCGTAACCGGCTCGATCTTCCCTGGCCTGCCGGAGCGGAACTGAACCATCGTCTTGCCGATGTCCAGATCAAACTCACGCTCAGCAGGAGACTCGGCCAGCATGCCGCGGATCGCGTCAAAAACGTTGCGAGTCTGGTCGATTGACGTAGCAGCCAAATTGACCAGAGGGAGAGGGACGCGCTTGCCTATCGGATGCAGCTCGGTTCCGACGTGGCGTGGGCCTTGGCCCGCCACTTCGCAGGAATAGCAGCGTTCTCCCTCACGGGCCCAGTGGGAGAACCGGCATGGGCCTAGGAACTCGATGATGCAGAGAGCGGCGAGGAGAGGGCTCTTGCCCCACTAACCACCCCTTGGAACGCCGAAGCGAACCAGAGGAGTAGCACCACCTCCCTCGCTCGTCCACGGCGAACCAGTGGGCGAGGAAGCGAATCTGTTCGGCAGTGAACCGCCAGGCCTCTCCGGCCCGTTCACCGTCTGGCTGAACAATGTAGCGCTCGGCCCAAGCAAGAAGCTCCCAAGCAAGAGTCCGCTCAGGAGCTTTCGAAGGTATGTTTCCGGTTTGAGGAATCCTAGGTCACCACCTTGCCGATAGGGAGGTACCTAGCCGTTCCCAAATGCTTTGAGGAAGCTCTCCGCTTCGGAGACAAGGCTTCCGCCCTCTTCTGGACCGGGTTCGTCAAATTCGGATGGCCCCGATGCCGGCGCCTCATTCCCAGGGATTTCGTCCGGCTCGACGATCGACATACGAAGTCTGCTTCTGTCCTCGACCGTCGCACCCCACTTGGCGGTGCGCTGCCTGATCTCTCCCGCTACCTTGTGGTCGCCCTGAAAGAAGGCGTCGACCAACTTCGCCGTCAGCTCCAACTCGGCCCAGTCGGTCTCAGTCCATGCCACGGTCTGAGGGGCTGTGCTCCAGGTCCTCCAGAAGCGCTTTGCTCCGCTCGTCTTGATGCCGAGAGCTTTGGGCAGCTCCCGGCCGGGCTGACGCTCGGCGGGGAGCTGCTGCGCGTGGGGGTGGTGGTTCCGGCGTACGGCGTTGTCCTTGGGCGCGGGCCCTCTGGTCACAGCCGCACCTCTGGCAGGGCCTCGTACGCATCGAGGTCGCCCAGGTCCTCAAGCTCGAACACGGCCTCCTGGTGCCAAGCCCTCTTGGTACGGGCCCTGGTGGGCTTGGCGGCTGTGCTCGTGCGTAGCTCGTCGGCCTGGTCTTGGTGCTCGTTGTCGTACGCCACTGCTCTCCCCGTTCCGGGCATGAAGAAGGGCCTCACTGCTGTGAGGCCCGATGAGTTGGTCTGGTCGGCAAGTCTCGAACTTGCGGCCTCTCGCTCCCAAAGCGAGTGCTCTACCTACTGAGCTACGACCAGAACGCGCAGGCGACGGACTCTGATTCTCCACCGTCACTGTCAGGCCATGCCCTACCTCCTGCGCAAGGCGCGTTACGGGATTCGAACCCGTGTCGCCTCCCGGAAAGGGAGGAGTCCTATGCCACTAGACGAAACGCGCATTCCCTCCATCCCCTGATCAGGGGGAGTTTCAGGAATAGGGGAGCTACCCCACAGTCGACCCCGACGGATTCGAACCGCCGACCTCCGGGATTTCACTCCGGCGCTCTGCACAACTGAGCTAGGGGCCGTAGCCCTCCTGAGGAGGGCATCACTTCTTCCGATCCTCAATTCCCTTGGCACGGTGACAGTCCCGACACAGCACCTGGGCGTTGTCGAGAGTCGAGCTGCCTCCGCGGGCCACAGGAGTGATGTGGTCGACCTCCAGGCCCTCACGGGCCCCGCAGCGGACGCAGGCGAAGCCGTCGCGGACCAGAGCCTGAGGCCGCACGTGCCGTTCCCAGGCGCGGTCACGGGTCTGGTTTCTCGCGCTCCTGGTCTCCCAGGCCGGAGGAGCGTGCTCCGCACATCGCCCTCGGTACGCGACTCGTTGCGTGCAGCCATGTTGGTAGCAGACCTGTGCGGCTCGTGGCATGGTGACCTCCGAGCCGCGATCGTCAGTGCGGCCCCGGCGGATACTGATCTGGCGCCGGGGCCGCCCTCTGGACCATCTACCTGTACTACCAGGTAGATCAACAGAGACGTTCTTGATAGTTGATTATTGATCGACTTCCCTTAAGGGAAGAGGAATACATTCTTCTATTTGATAGATCAACAGTAAAGACTGAGTCGATAGACTTCATTGTCTTTGCTGTTGCTTTCAATATGTACGTACGTGTCCTCGGCGGCGCAGAGGGACGAGGAGGTCGAGAGTGAGACGCAGGTCACACCTAGGCTTGGGTTGTGCTCCCGTGTGGAGAGCAAGCGTAGGTGCGCTAGGCTCCGCGAGGCTTGGAGCTGACCAGCGAGGACGCCGTGACCCCCTTAGTTGCAAAGGTCTGACCGTGAACACCCTTCCCGATGACTCAACCCTTATTGAGCTGAGTCTTGCAGATTACTCCGATACGGATATCGCTCGGATGTATGGGGTAACACAGCAAGCGGTCACCAAGCGGCTCGCTGCCATGAATATCCAAAGGAGAGGGGCTAAGGGTGCCAGCTCTATCGTTGCGCGCTATCTCCCGTGGGATATTTCAGGTCGAGATGACGTCAAGCGCCTAAATAATCAAGCTGCCTACACGGGTTTGCGCTACTTTATTAGAGAAAAGCTGGAGGGGCGTCTCACGCCTAGGGGCGAGTTTGCAGTCGGCGTCTTTAAGCGTAATCTTATGAAGGGTTTCGTTGTCGATTTCGACGACGCTGAGGGTTTCGTATACAGAGAACGCCGCAAGGAAGATGGGAACCTGGTGGTGCGCTGGCCCTCTGGGCAGGCAGGTCTTACCGAGGACGTATTGCGGGTCCTGGTATGGGATCAGGATTCTGGCGAATCGGGTGACGCGTAGAGGCCTCGTTCCTCCGAGGTGGCCCACCAGAATCCGAGTTCAAAGAGTGTTGAACAGCCAGTCCTCTCATAGAGAACCTTGATCTCCTTGTTCACCGTGGAGAGAGAAAGATCCATTGCCGCACTGATGGCCTTGAGGGTTTGGCCTTCAAGGAGACGTCTGAGGATTTCTGCACTCCGGTCGGTTGTAATCCGGCCGCGCGGCGGTCTGATGGCCTCACCGAGCCAAGGCGTTGCGAAGTCCCACTGTTGCTGAAAGACGACATTGATGAACGCGAGCATGCCGGGGTGGCTGATCCGGTAAGCGGTGTTCCGGTCGGGTGGCGTGCTCCGGTAGTCCGATACCAGCGCCACCGAGCCATCAATGATGACCATCCGGATGAAGTCGGCTGCCATCGTGCGCACCTCTGCGCCGTGTTCGCTGACTGTGCGCGCCCACTCGCGCTCGCCGAGACGGCCTCGGGCGCTGTCGGGGTAGATCGTGCGCTGCTGGATGCCACCGCGAAGCAGCGCGATGTCGCGCTCTGCGGAGGCTTGGAGGTCGACGGTGTTCCTGTCGAGGGGCTGCGCCGTCCAGATATAGTGACGCGCCCCTTCGAGGGCCTGCGTGATGGCCGCGTTCGCCTCGCGTCGGTGAGTGAGAAGCGTGATGCCCGGTACGTCCTCGGCCGCGATACGCGCGAGCCTGCCGAAGAAGCGGTTAAGGCCAGTCAAGGCATGAAGGTGGTCCGCGATGCCGCGCTCTTCCTCGGTGCGGAGGCGGTTCTCCAGGTGCCGG
This sequence comes from Streptomyces flavofungini, assembly GCF_030388665.1. Taxonomy (NCBI): domain Bacteria; kingdom Bacillati; phylum Actinomycetota; class Actinomycetes; order Kitasatosporales; family Streptomycetaceae; genus Streptomyces; species Streptomyces flavofungini. Next base: position 7,691,644 of record NZ_CP128846.1, read on the forward strand.
AGGTCGCTAAGGACGTAGTGGCCACTGACCGGATCACGGACGGCGATACGGAGGTCTATCAGCTCCTGAGCGCCTACCTCAGAGGGGTGAATCGCCCCGCGTAGAAGGTGCGGCACCAGGGCCTCGGCCTCTGGCGAGAGGGACCAGCCGGTGTGTGCGTGCCTCGATCCGTCCTGCTTGTCCATCTCTGCCCCCTACACATTTGTGCACTGGTCACATGTGCACCAGGACCGATCTTGCCTCATGGGTATGACACATGACCTGATCTAGACCACGGATGCGTACCAGGTCCCTACACACTGTGACTAGAGTGTTCGTACGGCTGTGCGATTACCAATGGCGCCCTTTCAGGTGGGGCAGCTCATAGCCAGGTCATCACGCCGGGGGAGACGGACACGCGCGGGGGCGCGGTTCCGGGACTCACGCATCGTCAGGACTAGACGAATAGGAGTTGACAAGGATGAGACGCAAGCGCACTCTCCGGCATTGCCTCGCGGGCCTCGCTGCGGGGGGCCTGCTGGCCGCAGCCGTTGTGGGGCTCGCTCCCGCCCAGGGTGCGGTCCCTGACCCCAACTGGGGCGCCCCGGCCTCGACGGCTTCGGTGGTCGATGTGCCCACGCCGCCGCCCGCAGGTGAAGGCGTCGCCGTACCCGGCGACGCGAATTGGGGCTGACGGACTGAGGTAAGTGGCGGACGGCGCCGGGGAGGGTGCCGCCGTCTCTGGTGCAACACCTGAAGGGGCCGAGCACTCCCCGCTCGGCCCCGTGCACAGGGGGGTATGACCATGAGCGGGACTGGGGCCGTGGCAGTGGCACGGACCAGAGCTGAGGTTCTGAATTCGATTCGAGGCGTTCGATGCTGGGTTACGTCGTTCTATGGTGAATCGGAGACGATGTTCATCGAGAGAGTAGAGACCGAAGACGGAGAGTACTTCATCGTCGTGGAAGGGGGAGTTCTCACAGCTGCCGACGAGGAGGCTCTTGAGTGCTTGGGGGTGCGACTGGGATCCGGCTGGCGTACTTGCATCGTGAAGACGAGTCGTTATAACAAGCCGCACAGCAGGCTTCCGCAGGCTGAAAGCTTTTCGCTGCATGTAGTGCATCCGGGTTGCCTACAGGAATAGACGCGTGGAGGAACATGGGAATCGAGACGGCGACACGGTCCGTTAGCCAAGTCGAGCAGTACGAGAAGTGCCCTTACCGATTCTATCTTCGGCGCGTTGTGAGGATTCCCCCGCGGCCCGCCGCGTGGTCCATTCAAGGGACCGCGTTCCACGCTGCATGTGAGGCGTATGAACGCAGTGAGCGCGTAATGACGTGCGAGGAGGTGGCGGACGTCTACAGCGAGACGTACACGGACCTCACGCGCGCCGCTCTCTCCAGGACGCCGGACACCGAGCACTGGCTGAGGGCGAAGGGCGAAGGGACGCAGGACATTGAGGACCGCTATGCCCTGGGGGTGGCCCAGACCCGGGCGTACGTAGAGTGGGCGCTTGGCCGGGAGTCAGGGATATGGCGGGACTCCCGCGGCGTGCCTGCCATCGAATTGCACTTGACAGCGCCACTCGGAGGGGTCATCGTCCAGGGCTACATAGATCAGCTCACCACCGATGAGGCGGGGGCGCTGAATGTCCGGGATCTCAAGACAGGCACCACGAGGTCAAAGTTTCAGCTAGCCACATACGGGGCCCTAGTCAGGGCTGCTCTGGGCGAGGAGGTGAACCGAGGGGACTGGTACATGGCAAAGACCGGGAAACCGTCTCGGGCAGTTGACATTTCCGAAGGGGCCGGTCATAAGGTTAGTGAGAAGTTTCGGGCAATGGATGAGGGCGTAAAGCGCGGTGACTTTCCGGCGAAGGCAGGATTTGAGTGCCGCTTTTGCGACGTCTCACATGCGTGCTCGTCAAACCGGTATCGGTAATTTTTTTTGCTCACAAGGTTGTGATGCTGCAAGGGGGTAGGGTTCGTGCACACGCTAATGCAGGCGACGGATATCAAGGGGGCAGGGGGGGAGCCCTTGCCGAACCCCCTCAAGGCACTCAGCCGCCTCGAAGTCGAGTTCCGGCGAGGAGAGGTCTCGCTACTCGTCGCCGGTCCCGGCACTGGCAAGTCACTGCTTGCTATCAATCTAGCTCTACTTGGCGGGATCCCCGTTCTCTACTTCTCGGCTGACTCCAGCGCGGCAACTCAAATTTCACGAGCGGCGGCCATCGTCACCGGCGATGACGTGAAGGACGTCAAATCGGCACTCCTAGGGAATGACGTCTCAGCCTACGAAAAGGAACTCGGCGCACGGTGGTGGGTCAGGCTGAACTTTTCGGCACGACCAACGCCAGACGAAATGGAGCTTGACCTTCTCGGGTTTCTGGAGATATATGGAACCGCACCACATCTGGTCTGTGTCGACAATTTGACCAATGTGGACTATGGCAGTGCAGGAGACGCAGAGTCGTACACCTTTGGGTTGGAATCTCTCTGCGAATACCTGCTAGATATGGGCCGCTCCACAGGGGCTCATGTCCAAGGCATGCACCACACCACAGGCGAGCATTCTGACGGGACGAGCCCTATTCCGTTGAGTGGAGTCAAGGGGAAGGTGACGCGAGTTCCATCGCTCATCTTGACCATGCACAAGGAGGACGGCGGAATGGGCGGGCGCATTCTAAACGTGTCCCCCGTGAAGAACCGTGAAGGATTCGCAGATCCAAGTGGACGGACGTTTGCCAGTTTTCGATTGAATCCCCGGAACCTCAGGCTGGAAGAGCTGGACGGGGCGGAGTTCGACTCAATCATTTGAAGCTCAGGGAGGGGCGGCATGACGCAGGTACGGAGCATGGCCAGCGGGGGATTCGTGGCTGAGCGGGAGTTCGGATTTCACCTCGCGGAGCGCTTTCAGGGGATCGACTTGTCGGGCGTGGACACGGCCGGACTGGCTCTCGTTGTCCACATCGGGAAGGCGCGATCCCTGAATATGTACAAGCTCGGGCGGGTCTTGATCGGGGCAGCAACGGGGGGCGTCAAGACGGCTGTAGTCGTCCCTGTGGAAGGCGAGGCTGTCGCCCTGCCGATTTTCGATCTCTGGATGCAGGTCGATGCAAGCCAAGAACTCAAGGATCAGCTCCGCCTTGAATCGCGCGTCCGCGCAGCGGCCTAGTGAGCCCACCCAAAAAGGGCTACAGGAAGTGCAGCAGATGCGATAGAAACCGAGCCGAGCGTTTCTATACTCCGCGGGGCAGGATCTGTCTCGACTGTCGAAGAGCGAGGCAGCGGAAATCCGCTCGCGATGCGCGAGTCCACAGAACATACGGCCTTTCGGTCGATGACTATGCGCAGATCTTCAAGTTCCAAGATGGCCGGTGTGCCATCTGCCGGGAAACTCGCCGGACAAATCTCGCGGTCGACCACTGCCACAAGACGAATGCAGTGCGCGGCCTGCTCTGCGCCCGCTGTAATTCAACCCTTCTTGCTCGCGGAGCGAGAGACCGTGTCGATGTCCTGCGCCGGGCCGCGGACTACCTGGAGAAATATCCCGCCTGGGAGGCCCTAGGCGAGCCGAGATATACACCTGAGACAGGGAGAAATGATGGCTGACGCCAAGCGCACCACGATCATGAAGCTTGAGGAAGCCGACGGTGTAGAGATGGCTATCACGATGGAGGAGGTAGCCGTCCTCCGCGCGATACTCAGCCGTGTTGGCGGGTCTGTGGAGCGAAGCCCTCGAAAGCACGTTGACGCCATCCGCAAGGCTCTGGACGACGTCGTGCCTGCTTTCTACCCGGCCGACGGTGATCCGAGCTATCTCCTCACGGGCACGCTCCGGTTTTCTGAGATGCGGAAGGCTGAAGGGCTGGCCCTCTGATGGGCGAGGGCGAGCAGACGAGTAGAAGCTCCCACACGAAGTACTGGCGGGGCGATCACAACACCTGGATCAACGCTTATCGCAAATACGACTTCCCGGTGACGACCTACAAGATAGGGCCTGATGGTGAGCGACAGCTCATCAAAACCGCCGATAAGTAGAGTACTGGCGCACTACTACGGGATCAATATCACGGCAACGAGGGGACGACAGAAAGTCTGTTGTCCCCTCCATGCTGACGAAAACCCGTCTGCATCAGTCAATGTCGACGCGAGCCGCTGGAACTGCTTCGCATGCAACCTTTCGGAGGACTCATTCGACGTCATTATGAGAGAGGAGGGGGTTTCTTTCGCTGAAGCCAAGGAACGCGCACATAGCGAATTCGGTGGAAGCAGCTCAGACGTATCACCAGATGTACCCGGGGAGCCCAGCGGAGGAGTACATCAAGGCCCGCGGCCTGGACGAGGTAGCGGCGGCGTTCGGACTGGGGTACGTCGGTTCGGCGCTACCTGGTCATGAGCGGTACCGCGGATACCTGGCTATCCCCTACCTGAGACCGGCTGGAGGCGCGGACGGTGTCGCCACGGTGCGATACCGCTGCATCGCAGACGAGTGCGTACGGGGCCCTGACAGCGGCCTCCTGGTCCTCCAGGACGAGAAGGAGCACCACCAGGGTCACGGCAAGTACATGACCGCGCCCGGCGACCCGCCCCGCCTCTACAACACGGCGGCCCTGATCCAGCCCACGCCCTACGTCGTCGTGGTCGAGGGCGAGCTGGACGCGATGACATGGGCGCTGGCCGGGGTTCCGGCTGTGGGGGCGCCCGGCACGGGCACATGGCAGCCCTATTGGACACCTCCGCTCCGCGGGTACCGGACGGTCTACCTCATCGCCGAAGACGGTCCTGGGCTGAATTTCATGGACGCCCTCGCCGCAGAGCTGCCCAACGCTCGGATCATCCAAATGCCCGGAGACCGAGACAGTAATGCCACCTTCCTCAAGGAAGGCCGTGAGGCTCTATTGGAAAGGATCGGCCATTGAGTGCCACTGACGAGCTTCTGCTTGAAACGCTGCGCAGTGTGGTGAAGGAATCTCCGGATCGGCAATACGCGAAGCCGGACCACATGCCAGAAGCCGAAACGTATTCCTGCTTCTACGTCCACACCGACGAGGCCGGTGAACGTGTCAGTCCTGGGTGCCTCGTGGGTTCCGTCCTGCACCGAATTGGGATCGGACTCGACGACCTCGCATACTACGAGGGGGAAAGCGCTGGTAGAGCGCTCAAAGGACTTTTCGATGAAGTGTCCCCTATCACCCTCGATACCTTCTGCGAGGTCCAAAGCCTTCAGGACGGCGGCATGCCTTGGGGAGAGGCTTATCAGCAGACGACGGGGGAGACCATTTGAGGCGAATTGTAGTCATCAGCGATACACAGATCCCCTACCACGATCCGCGGTATCTGAAGAACGTCATCGACTTCATCGGCAGCTATCAGCCTGACGAGCTGTACCAAATCGGTGACCTCAACGATTACGACACGCCAAGCCGGTGGAGCGAGGGTACACGTCGTGAGTACGAGCAGCGGGTAAAGCAAGACTCGGAGACGACGAAGCGGGTATTCCTAGGTCCCATCAGGGACGTGTATGACGGGCCATTCGGGATCCTGGAAGGCAATCACGACCTCAGGCCCCGTACATACCTCTCGGCTAAGGCGCCTGCCCTCGCCGAGTATGCCGAAGATTTTCACTTCAGTCGCCTGCTCGACTTTGACGGATTCGGTGTGAATCTCTGCTCGCCATTCTATCCGGTGGGTCCTGACACCGTTCTCCTCCACGGGCACGAAGTGAAAGGCATCAGCCAGGAGGCGGGCAGGACGGCGCTCCGCCACGCCATCAAGGCGGGGGTCAATGTCGTGATGGGGCACACGCATCGGCTGGGCGTAGTGCGGTCTGGCACAGGCTATGAGGGCGGTCGGCGTGTTGTCCGATGGGGCATGGAGGTTGGTCACCTGATGGCGCCCTCCAAGGCCGGATACCTAGGCCCTGGCGGTGTGGCCAACTGGCAGGCCGGGATCGGCCTCCTGTACGTCGATGACGCTCAAGTCGCTCCGTACTGCGTGGACATCGCAGGAGACGGCTCGTTCGTCGTCGAGGGCCAAGCCTACGGCCGTGTCGCCCGGGATGCTGGCGGGCGCTTCGTCCGCAAGGGAGCGGCCCGTGACTGAGATCGACTGGGCGTACGTGGCCTCGATCGCGGACAAGGTCGCCCGCTCTACCGCAGCAGCATGGGCGGTGGTAGAGAAAGACGACGTGAAGCAGGAAATCCTGTTGCACGCTTACGAGCGCCGCCCACTCATTGAGCAGAACTACACCGAGGATTTCCTCTGGAAGTTCTGCCGCACCGCGGCGAGGCAGTACGCCTCAAGAGAGCGCGACGCGCGGGACGTTGAAGATGACCGTTACTACTACACGCCCGCTGAAGCGCGCGCAGTTCTCGGCACGTTCGTCTACACCGACGAGGAGCTGTCGGGGGCCATCGGCCAACGTGACGACCTCCTGAAGTGCCGAGTCACAGACAACGTGGTCACGGCTCGCTTGGACGCCACGAAGGCTATTGCCCGGCTACCGAAGTCGGCGCAGGAAGTCCTGATGCGCCGGTACGTCTATGGCCTACCGGCAGCCGACGACGCGGAGCGGAAGGCGGGGAATCGAGCCGTGGACGCCCTGGCAAGGCAGATGAACCGAGACATACGCAGTCGATAGACAGGAGACCGATTTGACGTATCAGAGCCCGTTCGATGGCCCGTCTCCGTGGGGTGAGACCGAAGCCAAGCAGCAGCCAGCCGGAGAGGCCGCGACGGCCCCGGCCGGTGCTGCCCCACCGCTCCACCCCTTCATGATCGGCATCACGCTCAAGGCGGCGGCTGGGTTCGAGGCCGAGTGGCTTACGCCCCGTGTGTACGGCGCGACTGCCGACGAGGTAGCCAAGCGCGTAGTCGAGCTAGTCAAGGCGCTCGCAGAGCATCAGGTGATTCCGGCCGTCTCCGCGGCAGCGTCCAAGATGCGCGAGACGCACGCTGCTGGAGGCGGCGCCCCCTCCCAAGCCCAAGCCGTCGCACCCAAGACCTTCGAGAACGGCCGCGTTGTCGCGGCGCCACAGGGCGGCAATGCGAACCAGGGACCGATGTGTAAGTGCGGCCTCCCAAGCGCCTATTCGGAGTGGGGACAGAACAAGTTCAATCCGGGCCCCAACCGTGCCTACAAGTGCGCCAAGAAGGTAGCGGACTACAGGGACCCATCCGGGTGTGACTTCATTCAGTGGGTCAAGTAGCCACTCCTAGCTGTTGATTGAGGTGAGGGGGCCGGGGTCGGACTCGGCCCCCTTCTCATGAGAGGAGGGGCTTGAGGAAGATAAGCTATCGGCTGCGAGGACAGCCGATCATCATTCACGTTGTGGAGACCGAGGGCGATCTCTCTGAGTTCATGGAGTGGATTTCACACACCGAGCTTGCCGGGTTCGACACGGAGACGACAGGGCTCGACTGGTGGAATGTCGACCGTGAATTTCGGCTGAGGCTAGCCCAGTTCGGTACCGCACACGAGGCCTATGTCATTCCGGTGGAGAAAGGGCCTGCCTTCGCCGACGCAGTGAGACGGGCCCTCCTAGGTCTTGATCTGCTGGTGGCCCACAATGCGACCTTTGACCTCCATGTCGTCGATGCCTGCCTAGGCATTCCGATGGAGGACCTTGCTCCGAAGGTGTGGGACACCAGGATCCTCGCTCACCTCGTCGACCCGCGGTCGGTTCTGGAGCGCGGGCCCGGCCTGAGCCTCGAAGACCTGACAAGGCACTACATCTGCGAGACCACGGCCGACGAGGTCAAGGGCTCCATGCGGGCGTTGGCACTCAAGTACAAGACGACCAAGGCTCGAATCTGGCGCCTGGTGGACATCCGAGACGAGGACTTCAACCGGTACGCAGGCATGGACCCTGTCCTTGCATACAGGCTCCTGCGGATCCTGTACCGCCTCCTACCGGCCCGCTCCAGGGCGCAGGGGCTCATCGGCTGGGAGCACCGGCTAGCCCATGTGACGGCGCTCATGGAGCGCACCGGCTACCTCCTCGATGTCGAGTACGCCGAGCGCTGCTCGGCGGACCTGAAGCAGCAGGAGGAGGACGCCAAGGCCCGTGCGAAGCGGTACGGCGTACAGAACATCAACAGCAATCCACAACTGGCTGACGCATTCAAAGCTCTGGGAGTCCGTCTCACCAAGAAGACCCCCAAGGGTCAGTTGGCTATGGATGACGAGGTCCTGACGGGCATCAGCCACCCGCTCGCCGACCTGGTCATCAAAGCGCGAAAGGCACTGAAGTGGCGTAAGACATGGTTCGAATCCGGCTTGCAGAGCAGGGACTCCAGGGATCGGGTACATGCCTCGATCAATTCACTCCAGGCCCGCACGGCTCGGATGAGTATCACCGGGGCAGTACCAGCGCAGACCTACCCGTCAGATTCAGGCTACGTACGGCACATGTGGCTTGCTGAAGAAGGGCATGTCAGCTGCTCTATCGACTTCGGCAACATGGAGCTTCGATACCTGGCAGCGTTCAGTAGAGACCGGACGATGTTGGGCGCGTTCCGTGACGGCCTAGATCTTCACCAGATCACGGCTGATGCCGCGGGGGTGAACCGCAAGGTTGGCAAAATGGCCAACTTCCTGACCGTGTACGGAGGTGGATGGCGTGCCCTCGTGCAGCAAGCGGGAGTTGACGAACAGACCGCCAGGAAGACGCTCGACGCTTTCAATGCAACGTATCCAGGTGTCGGGGCCCTTGCTAAGAGGCTGTCTGGAGAGGCCAGGAAGACGGGACACATCTACACGGCCACAGGTCGACGTCTACCAGTCGATAAGGGGCGTTGGTACGCAGCTCAAAACTACTTCGTACAGAGCGGGTCGAGGGATGTCACAGCCAGGGCGCTGCTCCGACTACACCGGGCTGGATTCGGGTCGTACATGAGACTCCCGATCCATGACGAAGTCGTCTTCTCCTTCCCAGAGAGGGAGGCGGCCGAGATGGCTAGGGAGGCAGCCAGGCTCATGGAGTTCGAGGTTCAAGGGCTCCTGATTCCGGCCGATGCGGAGATCGGTGAACGCTCATGGGGGAGTGTCCTAGATAGGGCGGACAGCAAGCACTAAGGGAGAAGCATGGAGAACGAGAACGACTTTGCCGAGATCATGCGGGATATGACAGGCGACCTCAAGGACGTTGTTGTGGAGGAGTTCAAGCGGGTAACGGTCAAGCGTGTTGGGGCGGTTGGAGCTATCGCGCAATCGGCTAGGGCGGCGGGCCTCAGCCCGACTGTTGTTGATGAGATCGCATCTGACGTCTGGTCGTTCCTCTACCGAGGCTATGACGGAGCCTGACGAGGGGTGCGAATTGGCGAAGTTGAAGATTGGTTCCGTTGAAGTCGTCCTCAGTCGCCGTGAGTTTGAGCTGTTGAAGCGAGGGCTTGCCCTCATACCGGATCACGGCGAGTACGACGACGGCCAGCCCTCGCAGGTCTTTCTAGACGATGGAGAACGACTGTGAATGAGTTCTACGGGCTCGTGGTGGGTGGGGCGAAGTGTCCGTGAGCGGGCACGGCGAGAGGGGTGGGGCAGGGCTGACGTCCGGAGTTGATGGTGTCACTGAAGGCGGGTCGTGCGGCTGTGGTGATGCGGTTAACTGCTATGAGCAGAAGAATCCTTGCCAACGAACCCACCTTCCGCGAACGCGAGTGAGATCTGAAGAGAGGTCGAGTGTATTGACCGTTCATGTGTATCGAGTGGACAGCTCCGGCGGACGTACGCTTATCCGTGTGAGAAATTAAGGATTATGCAAGACCCTCGCCCCGCCTAGGGGCGAGGGTCTTCGCTTTTTCTCAAAAGCTCGAACTGAAGGCGTCTTCGCGTATGGCAAGCCTTTCCTTTACGTCATCAGGGATGAGGAGTTCCCCTACGGTTTCCTCAACTTCCTCGTCTCCGTCTTTCGGGATTCGGGTAATGGCGAACTTGATTCCGGCGCGAAGTAGATCCTTAGCCATTCCCTCGACCCCGCTCGTTTCCCACTGATCACGGTAGGTCTTGCCGCCGTGGGTAAGAATCCATCGGTCTTTGGTGCTCTCAGGATCGATCGCCGCCATCTCGTCCATGAGTGAGTTTAGAGTTTTCTCGGCTGTCTCCTGGACGAAACCGCCCCGGGCAAACTTACCTCCGGGGGCGAGTTCCTTCATGTAGTGCTCGATTCCGGCCTCTACCTCCTTGAGTCTCTTGCGTGTTTTCTCGCCCCGAGCATACTCGCGATACTCCACAGGGTGATCGCCTAGTTCTTCAAGTACGGTCTCAACCAAGGCGGTGTAGATCTCTTCGGGGTTCTCTCCGGCGCTCTTGCACTTCCGGCATCGGAGATAGAAGTACTTCTTTCCTCTGCTTTGGTTGGTGCGCTTCGTATAATTTCCCTCGCATTGAGAGCAGATGATGACGCCAAGAAACTGTGTAGCTCCGGGAGTCCAGGGGTTGCCATTTATGCGCGACATTGAGTCCAGTACCTTTTGGAGCTGATCCCACTCATCCTGTTCGGAGATCGGAGGAGCAACCCTAATCGGCTTCCCATCTGTTCCCCATACGATCTGAGATCGCTTGTTCTTTGCGGGGGTCGTGCTCATTTCTGTTCTGGCCCCCGTCAGGGCCGGGTTCCGAAGAATGATGCGGAGCGAGGTTCCATGCCACTGGCCGCCGTTTGGCCCTGGGATTCGTGCTCTGTTAAGGATCTTGCATAGACGGTTTACTGTCGTTGGTTTTTCTCTGAGTAGCGCGCCAATCACGTACCTGAGGACGCGGTATTCTTCTGGTCGGTGGGCCAAGGAGTACTTCCCATCTTCGCCCCTCTCTGTGGTGTAACCGTACACTGGGTTACCGACCAGCCATTTTTCTTGAGTTTTATTGTGCTGCCACAAAGAGGCAACGCGAACTCCGGTGTTTGCCGCTTCGATCTCGGCCATACCGGCAATGAGCGAGACGATTGTCTGCCCGATCTGGCTGGAAAGGTCAATCGGATCGTTGAGGGACTTGAGATTCTTTCCGAGCTTTGTGCACCATTCGATCATCACCTGAAGGTCGAGGATGCGTCGGACGAATCGGTCTAGCTTCCAGAAGTAGAGAACGTCAAATTCGGGCGCGCGATTGTTCAGCCATTCACCTAGATCTTTGCGCTTCCAGGGTGGAACCTTCGTCGCGGAGACATTCAAGTCTCGGGCCACGCCAACGACGCTAACTCTGTCTGTATTCGCTTGCTTCCACAGGTCAAGTTCCTGCCGGATGGGGGACGTGGTGTCTTCGGTGAGAATGGAAAGTCGGACGGAAAGAAGCGCCCTTGGGGAGTCCTCGGGAAGTGCTTCGTTGATCGCCTTGAGCTCGTTCAGTTCCGCTATCTCGACTGCGGACCACGTGATGCCTACGACCGGTGGAGCCGTCAACGCAGCTGATGTCATGGCGGCAGGGTATCGCGTTGTGCCTGTGGCTAGAAGTGCCCGCAGCTGTACTGGCACATCGGCCTGGCCGCCGCCGACTACGCCAAGCTGGTGCCCTGGTGGGACGAGGTGGCGCGCGGCACCGGCGTGCGGCTGTACGTGGGTGAGGCCCTGTACAAGGCGGGGGACCCGGCGCAGCCCGCCCCGTGGCAGGACCCGGCCGAGCTGTCCCGGCACCTCACGTACGCGAAGGGCTTCCCGCGCGTGCGCGGGCACATCTTCTACTCGGCGAAGCATGTCGTCGCCGACCGGATCGGCGCGATGCAGCGCGTCGTCGACGACCACTACACGTACCGCGCCGACGGCTGAGCGACGCCGTCCCGCACCCCGGCCCGCCGGGCCGGGGCGTGGTGGGGGACCCGGGCCTCCGCGGCCCGGGTCCCGGACTCACTCGTCGTCTGCGGCGAAGGGACGCACGACGGTGTCGGGGCCCGGCGACATGAGGGTCTCGTGCCCGTCCTCGAACCGCACGCGGTAGGGCGGGCCGCCGTTCTCGCCGAGGATCTCGATGACCTCCGCCGTCCGGTCGTGCTGACCGACGATCCTGCCGTGGATCAGCAGCCGGTCGCCCACGGATGCATGCATCGGTAGTGCCCTCCTCGTCGAATCACAGGGGTGGCGGTGCGTGGCCGTCAGTGTACGACCGGTGGCGGCCGCCTGGCCCTACCCGCGCGCCCGTTGGGTGACGGCGATGCAGACGAGGACCGCCACCGCGGTCAGCGGCGCGGCGGGCGTCAGGTCCTCACCGAGCAGGAAGAGCGACCAGACGAGGGTGAGCAGCGGCTGGGCCAGCTGGAGCTGGCTGGCCTTGGGGATGCCGATGGCGGCCATGCCCCGGTACCAGACGAGAAGGCCGAGGAACTGGGAGCCGATGGCGAGGTAGAGCAGGCCCGCCGTGCTGTGCCAGGTGAGCTGGAACGGCTCGTGGCGCAGCGCGATCACCGCCCAGACGACGTTCAGGGGCAGGCACAGGACGAGCGCCCAGCCGATGACCTGCCAGCCGGGCATGTGGCGGGCGAGGCGGCCGCCCTCGGTGTATCCGGCGGCGCACACGAGGAGCGCGCCGAACAGGTACAGGTCGGCGGTCGACAGGGCGCCGCCGCTCTGCTGCACCGTGAACGCGGCCACCGCCACCGCCCCGGCGATCGCCGCCGCCCAGAACGTGCGGGACGGCCGTGTCCCGGTGCGCAGCGCGGACAGGACGGCGGTGGTGAGCGGGAGCAGTCCGACGACGACCGCCGCGTGCGCGGTGCTCGACGTCTGCAGCGCCAGGGACGTCAGGAGCGGGAAGCCGACCACGACGCCGCCGCCGACGACCGCGAGTCCGGCCCAGTGGGCCCGGGCCGGCAGCGGCACCCGCAGCGCGAGCAGGCAGCCGCCCGCGACGACCGCGCCGAGGGCGCACCGCAGAGCCACCAGACTCCAGGGCCCGATGCCTTCCAACCCCCAGGCGGTGGCGGGGAACGTGAGGGAGAAGGCGATGACGCCGAGGGCGGCCTGGAGGGTGCCCGCGCGGCGGTGGTCGGGGGCGGGGGTCTTCGCGGCGGCGGGGGGCCGCGTGGTGCCGGTCTGCGCCTGGGTGCCGTCGGCGGCCTGTGTCTTTCCGGCCTGAGCGCTGGGGGCCTGTGTGCTTCCGGCCTGCGCGCTGCGGGCCTGTGTGCTTCCTGCCCGTGCGCTGCCGGTCGGCGTGGTCCCGCCCTGGGTGCTGCCGGTGACCGGGCGGGGCGCGAGTGCGCCCTCGGGAGCGGTGCCGGGTGCCTGCCGCGGCTCGACCGCTATCCGTCCCGGTGCAGTAGCGCTATCCTGTGCTCTCATGCATGAGCGTAGCAGTGTGGGCGAGTTGGCGCAGAAGCTGCGCGGAGAGCTGGACCGCTACTCTCCGGGTGAGAAGCTGCCGTCGAGCCGGGCGCTGGTCGAGCGGTTGCGGGTGAGTCCGGTGACCGTGTCGCGGGCCCTCGCGCAGCTCGCCGCGGAGGGGCTCGTCGTGACCCGGCCGGGCGCCGGGGCGTTCCGGGCGGAGCCGTCGCGCGCGGGCGAGGCCGTCGTCGGTGACACCTCCTGGCAGGAGGTGACGCTCAGCGCGGACGCCATGACGGACGTCGTACCGCGGTCCGTCGACGCCTCCGGCGTCCTCGCCACGCTCGCCGCGCCCCCGCCCGGCGTCGTGGAGTTCAACAGCGGCTATCTGCACCCGGCGCTCCAGCCGGAGCGGGCGATGGCCGCCGCGCTCGCCCGGGCGGGCCGCCGCCCCGGCGCCTGGGACCGGCCCCCGGTCGAGGGCCTGCCCGAGCTGCGCGAGTGGTTCGCGCGCGGCATCGGCGGCGCCATCACGGCCGCGGAGGTCCTGATCACCTCGGGCGGGCAGAGCGCCCTGACGACGACCTTGCGCGCGCTCGCCCCGCCCGGCGCGCCCGTCCTGCTCGAATCGCCCACCTATCCGGGCCTGTTGGCCATCGCGCGGGCCGCCGGACTGCGCCCGGTGCCGGTGCCCGTGGACACCGACGGCGTGCGCCCCGAGCTGCTCGCCGCCGCGTTCCGGGCGACCGGGGCGCGGGTGTTCGTCTGCCAGCCGCTGTTCCAGAACCCCACCGGCGCCGTGCTGTCCGCCGAACGCCGCCCGGAGGTGCTGCGGATCGCCCGGGAGGCGGGCGCCTTCGTCGTCGAGGACGACTTCGTGCGCCGGCTCGCGCACGAGGACGCGGGGCCGCTGCCGAGGCCCCTCGCGTCCGACGACCGGGACGGCGTGGTCGTGCACGTCTGCTCGCTCACCAAGGCGACGTCGCCGAGCTTCCGGGTGAGCGCGCTCGCCGCGCGCGGGCCCGTCCTGGAGCGGCTGCGCGCCATCCAGGTCGTGGACCACTTCTTCGTGCCGCGCCCCCTCCAGGAGGCCGCGCTCGAACTCGTCGGGTCACCGGCCTGGCCGCGTCATCTGCGGACCGTGGCCGTCGAGTTGAAGGGCCGCAGGGACGCGATGACGGCCGCGCTGCGCCTGCGCCTGCCCGAGCTCGCGCTGCCGCACATCCCGGTCGGCGGGTACCACCTGTGGCTGCGGCTGCCCGACGGCACCGACGAACTCGCCTTCGCGGCGGCCGGGTTGCGCGCCGGGGTCGCGGTCGCACCCGGCCGGCCCTACTTCGCGGCGGAGCCGCCCGCGGCCCACATCCGGCTGAGCTTCGCGGCGCTCGCGGGCGTGGCGGAGATCACGGAAGGGGTCCGCAGGCTGCGGCAGGCGTGCGACGAGGTGCTGGTGTGACAGGGGGCGCGCCCGCAGAGCCCGTGGGCGAGCGCCAGGTGACGAGCGGCGAGCGACGGACGAGAGCGATGCACAAGAGCGACGAACGAGTGAGGCGGGATCGGGTGAGAAGGGGGCGACGGGTGGGGGAGTGGCGCAGGAGCGGGGAAAGACGCTCGACGCGCGGCGCCGTCCCTGCGAGTCTCACGTCATGACCGACGAGTACGTTGCCCCTGACGGCCGCGGGTACGCCCTCCCCGACGGGTACCTGCTGTCCACCGACCCCGCCCGCCTCGACCTCGTCCGCATCCACGCGTGGCTCTCCACGGACGCCTACTGGGCTCTCGGCAGGCCTCGCGCCAAGCAGGACGCCGCGATCGCCGGATCGCTCAATTTCGGTGTGTACGAGGAGGCCTCGGGCAGACAGGTCGCCTACGCGCGTGTGGTCACCGACCACGCGACGTTCGCCTACCTCTGCGACGTGTACGTGGACCGCTCGGTGCGCGGCAAGGGCATCGGCGTCGCGCTCGCCGCCGGGGTCCGCGACCACCTCGCCCCGTACGGGATGCGCAGGATCCTGCTCGCGACCGGGGACGCGCACGGCGTGTACGAGAAGGTGGGGTTCACGGTGATCGACAACCCGAGGCAGTGGATGGTGCTCGGCGAGCAGTGACGGCGAGCCCCGGGCAGTGACGGCGCTCCCTGTGCCGTGACGGAGCGCCACGTGTGTCGTGACGGTGCCCCACGTGTGTCGTGACGGTGCCCCACGCGAGTCGTGACGGAGTCCTGGCGCGGCTCCCGCCCGCCCCCTCTTGACCGCGGGCACCAAGCGCCCCACGATCACCGCATGCACGTTGGCGTGACGCTCATAGCGGCCGCGCGCGGCGCCGCACTGCTCGCCGAGCGGTTCGACGACGACCGACCCCTCGACGAGACGGGCTGGTACGAGGTGCGCCGTGCCGCGCCCGCGCTGCTCCCGCTGGGTGTGGCCGAGCTGCGCTACTGCTCGCCGACCCCGCGCAGCCGTGCCACCGGCGACGCCCTCGGGCTCGCGCCGCTCGCCCAACCCGCCCTGAGCGACTGCGACATGGGGCGCTGGCGCGGGTACACGCTGGCCCAGGTGACCGCGGCCGAGCCGGGCGGAGTCGACGCCTGGCTGCGCGACCCGAGGTCGGCTCCGCACGGCGGCGAGTCGCTGCTCGCGTTCATCTCGCGGGTCGGCGGCTGGCTCGACACCCGGCCCGTCGGGGACGGCGTCCGCGTCGTGGCGGTCGCCGAGCCCGCCGTGGTGCGGGCGGCGCTCGTGTACGCCCTGAAGGCGCCCCCGTCGACGTACTGGAACATCGACGTGAGCCCGCTGGCGACGGTCAGCCTCGCCGGGGACGGCCGCCGCTGGAGCCTGCGGATCGGGGCGCCGGTGTAGGTGACGCCCAGAGCGCGGGCGTTTCTTCCACCGCTGCCCGGGTCAGGGCGGCCGGGGTCAGGGCAGGCGGGTGTAGTCCGTCGTCAGGAGCAGGTCCTTGGCGGGGCCCGCCACCCGCCAGCGGGTGCGCCAGCGCGACGCGTCGTACACCTCGAACTCGCCCCGGTACAGATCCGCCGCGCACGGGTGGTCGGCGGTGTGCCGACCGGAGCGCAGGTCCAGGTCGTGGAAGGGGCGCCCGTCGGCGAACTGGACCACCGCCGTGCCCGCGGGGGTGCCCGGCAGGAAGCGGAGCGTGCGCTCGGCGGGGCGGGCGACGCCGTGCCAGGTGAAGGTGCCGGACTCGTGGTGGAGCAGACCGGCGGGCTCGGGCGGTCCCGCCTCGGACGGCTCCGCCCCGGGCCCCGCGTCCGCGAGCGGCGTGAACCGGGTGATCCCCTCGAACCGGCCCTCGACCGATTCCACCGATTCCACCGCCTCCTGCGCCCCCTCTGTCCCCTCAGCCCCCTCTGTCCCCCCAGCTCCCTCTGTCCCCTCTGCCTCGCCCGCACCGTCTGTCGCGGTCCCGGCGAAGTCCCGCACCGTCCGCTCGACGCGCCAGCTCCCGGCCAGGTACGCCAGCACGTCCGGCACCGGGTGCGCCGGACGCACCGGAGGCGTCGCGGCGACGGCGCGCTCGTCAGGCCCGGAGGCGGAGGCGGAGGCGGAAGGGGAGGCGGGGACAGGGGGCATGCCCGCAGGCTACTCCGGTCTACTTGTCGACGATCGACAGGCTGTTCTCGTCGTAGCGGGTCCCGGCGACGCGCTCCGCCGGGGCCGCCGCCTCGATCGCGGCCAGCTCGTCGGCGGAGAGTCCGAGGGTGGCGGCGGCCAGGTTCTCCTCCAGGTACTTCTGGCGGCGCGTGCCCGGGATCGGGACCACGTCGTCGCCGCGGTGCTGCACCCACGCGAGCGCGAGCTGCCCGGCCGTGACGCCGCGCCGGGCCGCGAGGTCGTTGAGGGCGTCGACGATGGCGAGGTTGCGCTCCAGGTTGCCGTCGGCGAACCGCGGCTGGGTGCGCCGCATGTCGCCCTCCTCCAGGCTGTCGACCGAGGTGTACTTGCCGGTCAGAAAGCCCCGGCCGAGCGGCGAGAACGGCACGATGCCGATGCCGAGCTCCCGGCAGACCGGCGCGATCTCGTCCTGCAGGTCCCGCGTCCACAGCGACCACTCGCTCTGCAGCGCCGCGATGGGGTGCACGGCGTGGGCGCGCCGGATCGTGCGCGCGCTCGCCTCCGACAGGCCGAGGTGGCGCACCTTCCCCGCGGCGACGAGCTCGGCCATCGCGCCGACGGTCTCCTCGATCGGCACGTCCGGGTCGACGCGGTGCACGTAGTAGAGGTCGATGTGGTCGACGCCGAGGCGGCGCAGCGAGGCGTCACAGGCCTCGCGTACGTAGGCGGCGTCGCCCCGGATCCGGAGGGGTTCGCCCAGGCGGTTGGCAAAGCCGAACTTCGTGGCGAGGACGGCCTGTTCGCGCCGGTGGCCGGTGAGGGCGCGGCCGAGCAGCTCCTCGTTGTGCCCGTCGCCGTAGTAGTCGGAGGTGTCGAGCAGGGTGACGCCGAGGTCGAGCGCGCGGTGGATGGTGGCGGTCGACGTGGCGTCGTCCGAGGTGCCGTAGGCATCGCTCATCCCCATGCAGCCGAGTCCCTGTGCGGAGACCGTGAGGGCGCCGAGCCTGCGGGTGGGCATGCCGGTCATGTCGTACCTCCTGGTGGAGCGGTGTTCTTGGGCGTGACCCTAGGAGTTGGAGTGCGCTCCACCGCAAACAGTTTCCGCGGTGGCCGAGGCGGGCGTGGAGGGCCGGCCCCAACCCGGCCTCCCAGCAGGAGCTGAACGCGGCGGGCGCGCGCTGCGCCGACGTCACCGTCCCGCTCGGCCACGCCGACCCGGACGGCCGCACCCTCCCGACCGCCGTGTCCCGGATCAAGGCGACCGCACCCGAGTCCGAGCGCCGCGGCGTCCTGCTCACCAACCCGGGCGGACCCGGCGGCACGGGACTCGCGTACCCCCTCGGGCTGCGCCCCGCCCTCAAGGACGTCGCGCCTCAAGGACGTCGCGGGCCGCTACGACCTGATCGGCTTCGACCCGCGCTTCCTCGGCGGGAGCACCCCGATCACCTGCGACCCCGCCGACAAGCCCGCCCCGCCCGCGACGACGAGCCCACGCGCGGACTTCGACGCGGCGGTGCGCGACGCCTGCGAGGACGCGCGCGGCCGCCACGCGGTACGAGCGGTTCCAGCGCTCGGGGGCGCCCGAACTCGCCGCGATGCTGAAGATGCTGAACTCGCCCGAGGCCGCGGGCAGCATGCTCGGTGGCATGTTCTTCATGTGCGGCGACGGCGGCTGGCCCGCGGCCACGGCGTGTACGGCCGTGCGGTCGACGGTCCGACCCCGGTGCCGTGCGCCGACGCGCCGTCAACGACTGCCTCCGGAGCGGCGAACTGCCGGACAGCGACCGGGAGTGCCCGGCTCCACGGTCGGCTGACCACGCCGGTGGCACCGGCCCCATGAGGCGGCCGACCCCGCCCGGAGTCACGCGAAGGCGTCGAGCCCGGTGAGTCCGGCGGACAGCTCCCACAGCCTGGCCGCCGCGACCGGGTCCACCGCCCACGGCTTCACGCCGCCGACCAGCATGTCGTCGGTCGTGGCGGGCCCCGCGATGTCGCAGTCCTGGCAGTAGGCGCCGCCGTGGCCCTCAAGGAGGGGCGACGTCGCCGCCCACACGGCCGTGGCCGCGCCCTGCGCCGGGGACTTGAAGCCGTCGGCGGGCCTGCCGTCGCGGTCCATCCAGCCCCGCGCGATCTGCTGCTCGCGCGGGACGTGGCGCTGGAGCGGGGTGAGGACGCTGCCCGGGTGGACGGCGAAGGCGCGCGGGCCCCGGTCGCCGGTGAGGGCGTCCAGGTGCCGGGCGAACAGGGCGTTCGCCGTCTTGGACTGGGCGTAGGCGAGCCACGGGTCGTAGGGGGAGCGGCGGAAGTGCGGGTCGTCCCAGCGGACGTCGGAGAGGAAGTGGCCCGACGACGCCACCGACACGACGCGGGCGCGGCCCGGGGTCAGCGCCGGGGCGATGAGGTTGACCAGGGCGTGGTGGCCGAGGTGGTTCACCGCGAAGTGGGCCTCCCAGCCGGGGCCGACGCGGGTCTCGGGGCAGGCCATGATGCCCGCGTTCGCGATGAGGATGTCGACGGCGCGGCCGCTCGCGAGGACGCCGTCGGCGAAGGCGCGGACGCTGCCGAGGTCCGCGAGGTCGAGCGCGGCGACTTCGGTGCCGGGGGTGTCGCGCAGGGCGGCCGCGGCCGTCTCCGGCCTGCGTGCCGGGACGACCACGTGGGCCCCGGCGCGGGCGAGGGCGCGGGTGGCTGCGAGGCCGAGCCCGGAGTAGCCGCCGGTGATCACGGCGGTCCTGCCGGTGAGGTCGACGCCCCGCAGTACGTCGTCGGCCGTGCTGCGGGCGTCGTGGCCGGAGCCGAGGGGGTGCTGGGCGGTGGTCCTGTTCGTCATGCGAAGGACGCTAGAACCTAGACTGCGATCTAGATCAAGCTCGGCCCGGAGCCGGATCGAGCCGGGCCCGGGGCCGGATCGAGCTCGGTGTGGAGGGGGACGTGGACGTGGGGAACGCGGTCGCGGGAGAGCCCGCCGGACTGTCCATCGGTGACGTCGCCGCAGCCACCGGCCTCAGCGTGCACGCCCTGCGCTTCTTCGAGCGCGAGGAGCTGTTCCTGCGGCCGATCCCCCGGACCGGCGGCGGTCGGCGCGTGTACGCGCCCGCCGATGTGGAGTGGCTGGCCCTGTGCAACCGGCTGCGGGAGTCCGGCATGCCGATCGCCGAACTGAAGCGGTTTGCCGGACTTGTCCGGTCGGGGCCGGGGAACGAGGCCGAGCGGCTCGCCCTGCTCCAGGAGCACGAGCGGGCCGTGCGCGCCCGGATCGCCGACCTCGGCGCGAGCCTGGAGATCATCCACGGCAAGGTCGTCGCGTACGAGAAGCACGTGCGCGAGGGCACGGCGGCGGGGGTGTGGGTGCCCGGGGCGTCCCGGTGACCGGACGCCGTGCCGCGGCCGGAACTCGGACGAGGGCCCTGTCAGTGCCCCCGCCCGCACGAGATATCTTGATGTCGAGCAATGTTGCAGACGTGGAGCGGAGCACCCGGTGACTGACTCGACCATCATCTACACCCACACTGACGAGGCCCCCGCCCTCGCGACGTATTCCTTCCTGCCGGTGATCCAGGCGTACGCCTCGACCGCCGGCGTGGGCGTCGAGACCCGTGACATCTCCCTGGCGGGCCGGATCATCGCGAGCTTCCCGGAGCGCCTGGAGGCGGGCCAGCGCATCGACGACGCGCTCGCCGAGCTGGGTGAGCTGGCCAAGACGCCGCAGGCGAACATCATCAAGCTGCCGAACATCTCGGCTTCCATCCCGCAGCTGAAGGCCGCCGTCGCCGAGCTGCAGGAGCAGGGCTACGCGCTGCCCGACTACCCGGACGACCCGAAGACCGACGAGGAGCGCGACATCCGCGCCCGCTACGACAAGGTCAAGGGCTCCGCCGTCAACCCGGTCCTGCGCGAGGGCAACTCCGACCGCCGCGCCCCCGCGTCGGTCAAGAACTACGCCCGCAAGCACCCGCACCGCATGGGCGCCTGGACGGCCGACTCCAAGACGAACGTCGCCACCATGGGCGGACACGACTTCCGCTCGACGGAGAAGTCCGTCGTGATCGAGAAGGACGGCGCGCTCAGGATCGAGCTGGTCGCCGACAACGGCTCCACCACCGTCCTGCGCGAGTCCGTGCCGGTCCTCGCCGGTGAGGTCGTCGACGCCTCCGTGATGCGCGTCGCCGCGCTGCGCGAGTTCCTGACCGCCCAGGTCGCCAAGGCCAAGGCCGACGGCGTGCTGTTCTCGGTGCACCTCAAGGCGACGATGATGAAGGTCTCCGACCCGATCGTCTTCGGCCACGTCGTACGCGCCTTCTTCCCGAAGACGTTCGCGGCCTTCGGCGCCGACCTCGCCGCGGCAGGACTCACCCCGAACGACGGCCTCGGCGGCATCTACAAGGGCCTGGAGGCGCTGCCGAACGGCGCCGCGATCAAGGCGTCCTTCGAGGCCGAGCTGGCCGAGGGCCCCGAGCTCGCCATGGTCGACTCCGACAAGGGCATCACCAACCTGCACGTGCCGTCCGACGTCATCGTCGACGCCTCCATGCCGGCCATGATCCGCACCTCCGGCCACATGTGGGACAAGGACGGCGCCGAGGCCGACACCCTCGCGGTCATCCCGGACTCCTCCTACGCGGGCGTGTACCAGGTCGTCATCGACGACTGCCGCGCCAAGGGCGCCTACGACCCGGCCACCATGGGCTCGGTTCCGAACGTCGGCCTGATGGCGCAGAAGGCCGAGGAGTACGGCTCCCACGACAAGACCTTCGAGATCCCCACCGCCGGCACGGTCCGCCTCGTCGACGCCGACGGCAACGCCCTCATCGAGCAGGCGGTCTCCGAGGGCGACATCTTCCGCGCCTGCCAGACCAAGGACGCCCCGATCAAGGACTGGGTGAAGCTGGCAGTCAGCCGCGCCCGCGCCACCGGCGACCCGGCCGTCTTCTGGCTGGACGCCACCCGCGCCCACGACGCCAACCTGATCGCCAAGGTCGAGGCGTACCTGCCGGAGTTCGACACCGAGGGCCTGGACATCAGGGTCCTGTCCCCGGTCGAGGCCACCAAGCTGTCCGTGGAGCGCATCCGCGAGGGCCTCAACACGATCTCCGTCACCGGCAACGTCCTGCGTGACTACCTGACCGACCTGTTCCCGATCCTGGAGCTCGGCACCAGCGCCAAGATGCTCTCGGTGGTCCCGCTGATGAACGGCGGCGGCCTCTTCGAGACGGGCGCGGGCGGCTCCGCCCCGAAGCACGTGCAGCAGCTGGTCAAGGAGGACTACCTGCGCTGGGACAGCCTCGGCGAGTTCCTCGCGCTCGCGGTGTCCTTCGAGCACCTCGCGCAGACCACGGGCAACGCGCGCGCCCAGATCCTCGCGGACACCCTGGACCGCGCGACGGCGACCTTCCTGGAGGAGAACAAGTCGCCGAGCCGCAAGCTGGGCGGCATCGACAACCGCGGCAGCCACTTCTACCTGTCCCTGTACTGGGCCCAGGAGCTGGCCAAGCAGACCGACGACGCCCAGCTCGCCGAGGCGTTCGGCCCGCTCGCCAAGACGCTGACCGAGCAGGAGCAGACGATCGTCGGCGAGCTGATCGCCGCCCAGGGCAAGCCGGCCGACATCGGCGGCTACTACCAGCCCGACCCGGCGAAGGCCTCGGCGGTCATGCGTCCGTCGGCCACCTTCAACCAGGCGATCGCCTCGCTTGCCTGACGCGCCCGGCGCCCCGCGCGCCCGACGCACCGCTTGTTCACCGCCCCGGTCGGCAGCCGCCGACCGGGGCGGTCGTGCGCGTACGTCGGCCCGGTGACCGCCGGTGCGGCCGGGCCCGCCCGCGCCGTTCCTTCAGGCATCTGAACTGTCAGCCGTTCCTGCCGGTCCGCGCCGCCCCGGTGCCATGATGGGCGGGCGCCGATCACCTTGGGGGACGGGACGCGGCCCGGCTGCCGGGCCCGGCGGCGCCTCACCGACAGCCGGTGCCGGCGGGTGTCGCGGATCCCCATTGTATAAACGTGCGGCGCAATGTATATTCATGCCATCCATGCAGGAGGAATCCATGAAGGTACGCGCAGCGGTCGCGGGAGCGAGCGGATACGCGGGCGGCGAGCTGCTGAGGCTCCTCGCCGTGCACCCCGAGGTCGAGATCGGCACCCTCACCGCCCACTCGAACGCGGGCGAGCGCCTGGGCGCGCTCCAGCCGCACCTGGCCCCGCTCGCCGAGCGCGTCCTCGCGCCGACCACCGCCGAGAGCCTGGCGGGCCACGACGTCGTCTTCCTCGCCCTGCCGCACGGCCAGTCCGCCGCCGTCGCCGAACAGCTCGGCCCGGACGTGCTCGTCGTCGACATGGGCGCCGACTTCCGCCTCGAGGACGCGGCCGACTGGGAGAAGTTCTACGGCAGCCCCCACGCGGGCACCTGGCCGTACGGGCTGCCCGAGCTGCCCGGCGCCCGCGCCGCCCTCGCGGGCAGCAAGCGCGTCGCGGTCCCGGGGTGCTACCCCACGGCCGTCTCGCTCGCGCTCTTCCCCGCGTACGCCGCCGGGCTCGTCGAGGACGAGGCGGTGATCGTCGCGGCGTCCGGGACCTCCGGCGCGGGCAAGGCGGCCAAGCCGCACCTGCTCGGCTCCGAGGTCATGGGCTCCATGTCGCCGTACGGCGTCGGCGGAGCGCACCGGCACACGCCGGAGATGATCCAGAACCTGAGCGCGGTCGCGGGCACCCGCGTCACGGTCTCCTTCACCCCGACGCTGGCCCCCATGCCGCGCGGCATCCTCGCCACGTGCAGCGCCAAGGCCAAGCCGGGCGTGACCGCGGAGAGCGTCCGCGCGGCGTACGAGAAGGCCTTCGCCGAAGAACCGTTCGTGCACCTGCTCCCCGAGGGCCAGTGGCCGGCCACCGCGTCCGTGTACGGGTCCAACACCGCGCACGTCCAGGTCGCCCACGACCCGGCGTCCGGCCGCGTGATCGTGATCAGCGCCATCGACAACCTCGCCAAGGGCACCGCCGGTGGCGCGGTGCAGAGCATGAACATCGCCCTGGGCCTCCCGGAGGAGCTGGGGCTGCCCACCATCGGGGTCGCGCCGTGATCGGCGCGCCCGCGGCCGCCGGGCCGCATCCGACGACCGCCGACAAGGAGACGCAGTGAGTGTCACGGCAGCCAAGGGGTTCCGGGCGGCGGGCATCGCCGCCGGGATCAAGGAGAGCGGCAACCCGGACCTGGCCCTCGTGGTCAACGAGGGTCCTCGCCTGGCCGCCGCGGGCGTCTTCACGTCCAACCGCGTGAAGGCCGCGCCGGTCCTGTGGTCCGAGCAGGTCCTCAAGGGCGGGCAGGTGTCGGCGGTCGTCCTCAACTCCGGCGGCGCCAACGCCTGCACGGGCCCGCGGGGCTTCCAGGACACGCACGCCACGGCCGAGAAGGTCGCCGGCACGCTCGGCCTGAACGCGGGCGAGGT
Organism: Streptomyces flavofungini; assembly: GCF_030388665.1. NCBI lineage: Bacteria > Bacillati > Actinomycetota > Actinomycetes > Kitasatosporales > Streptomycetaceae > Streptomyces > Streptomyces flavofungini. The sequence continues at coordinate 7,715,878 of NZ_CP128846.1, forward strand.
CGCCGTCGCGTCGACCGGACTCATCGGCGTGACGCTCCCCATGGACAAGCTCCTGCCGGGCGTCGAGACGGCGGTCGCGGCCCTGTCCGCGCACGGCGGCGAGAAGGCCGCCATCGCCATCAAGACCACCGACAGCGTGCACAAGACCGCGGTCGTCGAGGGCGATGGCTGGACGGTCGGCGGCATGGCCAAGGGCGCGGGCATGCTCGCCCCCGGCCTCGCCACGATGCTCGTCGTCCTCACCACCGACGCCGACATCCCGGCCCCCGACCTCGACAAGGCCCTGCGCGAGGCGACCCGGCTCACCTTCGACCGGGTCGACTCCGACGGCTGCATGTCCACCAACGACACCGTGCTCCTGCTCGCCTCCGGCGCCTCCGGAGCGACCCCGGAGTACGCGGAGTTCGCCGAGGCCGTCCGCACCGTCTGCGACGACCTGGCGCGCCAGCTCATCGGCGACGCCGAGGGCGCGAGCAAGGACATCCGCATCGAGGTCATCGGCGCCGCCGACGAGGACGACGCCGTCGAGGTGGGCCGCTCCATCGCCCGCAACAACCTCCTCAAGTGCGCCATCCACGGCGAGGACCCGAACTGGGGCCGCGTGCTCTCCGCCATCGGCACCACGTCCGCGACCTTCGAGCCGGACCGCCTGAACGTCGCCATCAACGACGTCTGGGTCTGCAAGAACGGCTCGGTCGGCGAGGACCGCGACCTGGTGGACATGCGCTACCGCGAGGTGCGGATCACCGCCGACCTCGCCGCCGGGTCCGCGTCCGCCGTCATCTGGGCCAACGACCTCACCGCCGACTACGTCCACGAGAACAGCGCGTACTCCTCGTAGCCCGTACCGCACCCGCTCGTCCCCCTTCCCCGCGCGGTACGTCCTCTCCACCTGGAAAGCCCCATGAACACCCGCAAGCACACCGCACTGCCCAAGGCGCAGATCCTGATCGAGGCGCTGCCCTGGCTGACCCGCCACCGCGGCAAGACCGTCGTCATCAAGTTCGGCGGCAACGCCATGGTGGACAAGGACCTCAAGGCCGCGTTCGCCCAGGACGTCGTGTTCCTGCACCACGCCGGGCTGCGCCCGGTCGTGGTGCACGGCGGCGGCCCGCAGATCAGCGCCCAGCTCGACAAACAGGGCCTGGTCAGCGAGTTCAAGGCGGGACTTCGCGTGACGACGCCGGAGGCCATGGACGTCGTCCGGATGGTCCTCGCCGGGCAGGTGCAGCGCGAGCTCGTGGGGCTGCTCAACGAACACGGCCCCCTCGCCGTGGGCCTCACCGGCGAGGACGCGCACACCATCACCGCGACCCGGCACCGGCCGCTGATCGAGGGCGAGCTCGTCGACATCGGTCAGGTCGGCGAGGTCACCGAGATCGACACCGGCGCCATCGAGGCGCTGCTCGCGGACGGCCGCATCCCGGTCGTCTCCTCGATCGCCCGCTCCCAGGACGAAGGTGGCAAGGGGCATGTCTACAACGTCAATGCTGATACGGCGGCTGCGGCACTCGCTGCGGCGCTTGGTGCCGAGACGCTGATGGTGCTCACGGATGTGGAGGGCCTCTACGAGGACTGGCCGCACAGCGACGACGTCATCAGCCGCCTGACCGCCACCGAGCTGGAGAAGCTCATCCCCGAGCTGTCCAGCGGCATGGTGCCGAAGATGCGGGGCTGCCTGCACGCCGTGCGCAACGGCGTGCACACCGCGCGCGTCATCGACGGGCGCGTCCAGCACTCGATCCTGCTGGAGATCTTCACCGACGAGGGAATCGGCACGATGGTCGTGCCGGACGAACTGACCGAGCCGCACGAGGGGGACCCGGCATGACCACCAACCAGGAGCTGACCCGGCGCTGGCAGGGCGCGCTGATGGACAACTACGGCACGCCCCGCATCCCGCTGGTCCGCGGCGCGGGCAGCACGCTGTGGGACGCCGACGGCAAGGAGTACACCGACTTCGTCGGCGGCATCGCCGTGAACGCCCTCGGCCACGCCCACCCCGCGGTCGTGGAGGCCGTGTCCCGGCAGATCGGCGCACTCGGCCACGTCTCGAACCTCTTCGTCGCCGAGCCGCCCGTCGCGCTCGCCGAGCGGCTGCTCGACCTCTTCGGCCGCGACGGCCGGGTGTTCTTCTGCAACTCGGGCGCGGAGGCCAACGAGGGCGCGTTCAAGATCGGCCGCCTGACGGGCCGCACCCACATGGTCGCCACCGACGGCGGCTTCCACGGCCGCACCATGGGCGCCCTCGCCCTCACCGGCCAGCCCGGCAAGCAGGAGCCCTTCCTGCCGCTGCCCGGCGACGTCACGCACGTCCCGTACGGGGACGTGGAGGCCCTGCGCGCCGCCGTCACCGAGGACACCGCCTTCGTGATCATCGAGCCGATCCAGGGCGAGAACGGCGCCGTCGTCCCGCCCACCGGCTATCTGAAGGCGGCCCGCGACATCACCCGCGCCACCGGGACGCTGCTCGTCCTCGACGAGGTGCAGACCGGAATCGGCCGTACCGGCCACTGGTTCGCACACCTCGCGCAGGAGGGCGTGGACCCGGACGTCGTCACGCTCGCCAAGGGCCTCGGCGGTGGCCTGCCGCTCGGCGCGACCGTCGCGTTCGGCCCGACGGCCGACCTCCTGAAGCCGGGCCACCACGGCACGACGTTCGGCGGCAACCCCGTCGCCTGCGCCGCCGGACTCGCCGTCATCGACACCGTCGTGGCCGAGGGCCTGCTCGAGAACACCAAGCGCGCCGGGGAGAAGCTGCGGGACGGAATCGAGTCAGCGGGGCACGCGTTGGTCGACCATGTCAGGGGTGCGGGCCTGCTGCTGGGTATCGTGCTCACCGAGCCGCTGGCAGTCCAGGTGCAGCAGGCGGCTCAGGACGCCGGCTTCCTGGTCAACGCGCCCGCCCCCGATGTCGTACGGCTGATGCCGCCGCTGAACGTGCGCGACACCGAGGTGGACGCCTTCCTCCGGGCCCTGCCCGGCGTTCTCGACCAGGCCAACGCGGCCAACGGGGCCGACGCGGGCAACGCCGGCAACGGGGACGGACGAACCGGGGAATGAGACGACGATGAGCCACGCGCAGGACAACGGGCCGGCCGAGCAGGCGGGACCCGCCGTGCCGCAGACCCGCACCGCACGCCACCGCCGGATCGTGGACATCCTCAACCGGCAGCCGGTGCGCTCGCAGAGCCAGCTGGCCAAGCTCCTGGCCGACGACGGCCTGACCGTCACCCAGGCCACCCTCTCCCGGGACCTCGACGAGCTGAACGCCGTCAAGATCCGCAACACCGAGGGCGACCTGATCTACGCCGTGCCCAGCGAGGGCGGCTTCCGCACCCCGCGCGCACCGCTCGGCGAGTCGGCCAAGGAGCAGCGCATGCGGCGCCTCTCCGTGGAACTGCTCATCTCCGCGGAGGCCTCGGCCAACCTCGTCGTCCTGCGCACCCCGCCCGGTGCCGCCCAGTTCCTCGCCTCCGCCATTGACCAGGCCGAACTCCACGACATCCTCGGGACGATCGCGGGCGACGACACGGTGATGCTGATCAGCAGGGAGCCGAGCGGGGGACAGGCCCTCGCGGACCATCTGCTGCGGCTGGCCTCCAACGAACACTAAGCCGTGGCGCCGGAGGCCCCGGGAGACGGATCCCCCGGTGCCTCCCCGGACGTGGACGGACGTGTGGACGGCTCCTCGTGGAGTCCCGGGTCGTGTGACCCCTCGGGCAGCTCCAGACCGAACAGCGCCGCGTACCGTCCGAGGCGGTCCGTCACCCACGGCGCGCTCTCGCCCACCGCGTCGGCGGCGAACCGGACCTGCTCCGGGGTGACCCGCCCGTCGAGCGCCGGGAGCGCGCCGTCCGCGTGCACGGACAGCACGATCAGGTCCTGCCAGAGGGGCAGTTCGTCCGGGACGGCGGCCGGGTCGACGGCCGGGGCCGCGGCCTCCAGGGGCAGGTAGGGGACGAGGCGCTCCCAGGTGCGGACGACCGGCTCGCCCAGGCGCCCGGCGAGGCTCAGGAGGTCCAGGGGGCAGAGCGGGGCGCCGGGGGCGGAGACGCGGTGGTCGGCGGCGACGGCGACGGCGTCCCAGGGGCCGGGTTCGTCGGCGGGCAGGTGCGCGACGGCGGGTGGGTCCAGCTCGGGGATCAGGGCTCCCAGCTCCCGCAGGGGCGCGAGGCGTTCGTACGCCGAGCGGGCCCCGATGTGGCGGTCGCGGGCGTACGCGACAAGGCGCTCGGCGGTCAGCGCGGTCCAGCGCGGGGACTCGAACCACTCGTCGTACTGCTCGTCGTCGCCCCAGTCGAGCAGCGCCCGGCCCTCCTCGCGCTCCGGGCGGAACCCGGCCAGCGCCGCCGGGAGTTCGGGCACCGCGAGGCCCACGCGCCCGGCCTCGCGGCGGGCCGTCCTCCACATGGTCGCCAGGGGCGTCTTCAGGTCGATGCAGGACGCGAAGAGGATGTCGGCCGTCGGCAGGACGGGGTAGTCGGAGGCTTCCCACGACGGGTTGACGCCGGAGAACGCGTACCGGCTCGGCACCGGCAGCTCCTCCCACGCCCGCAGCAGCTCGGCCCCGGCGGGCACGTCCGCCCCGGCCTCCCGCAGGTCCTCCACCACGACGGCGAGGTCGTCCCAGGACACCTCGTGCGGCCGGACGAACGCGAGGTCGCGCAGCGTCAGACCGTTCTCCAGGCAGAGTCCCTCCGCGTGCGCGGACGCGAGGATGCTCGCGGTCTCCGGAACCGGGGTCACCCGGCCCGCCGCGGACTTCTCCCGGTGGTGCCTGCGGTACGCGATGCCGAGGTGGTCCGCCCAGCGCGCGATCTCCTTCTCCGCCTTGCGCAGCGAGAGCTCCCACTCCGCGGCGAGTTCGAACGCGGCCGCCCAGGGGAGGGCGAGGCGGCCGTCCGGGCCCGGCGCGCAGTAGTTCTGCAGCACCCCGGAGATCTCCCAGGGCACGTCGGTCCACCGCCGCACGGACTTGGCGTCCGGGGCCGACCACCCGAGCCACGCGAACCGCGCGAGCCGTTGCCGCACCTCCTCGGGCGGGAGGCCCTGGGCGTCCGCGAGGGCGACGACGTCCCACGGCCACTGGGCGCGGCGCCAGCCCCGCGCGCCCTTCCGGTAGAGCAGCGCCAGGTCCGCGCTGTCGCACACGTGGTCGGTGTGGTGATCGGGCGCGGTGGGCGGCGCGGAGGCGAGGAACGGCGCGTACCGGACGCACCGCTCGGCCAGGCGGCCCAGCGGCTCCCGCAGGGTGCGCGAGGCGCGGACCAGGCCGCCGAGGTCGTCCGGCGCGTGCTCGTAGTCGCTCTCCTCCTCGGCCTGCTTCCCCCAGGCCCGGCGTGTGCGGCGCGGCAGCAGGCCGCGGACGATGTTCACGTCCTGCCAGTCGGGTGTCCAGTCCAGGCCGTCCCCCGCGGGGTCCCGCAGGACCCGGGGCGGCTTCAGGACCGGGTGGACGAGCCGCAGCGCCCGCGCCGCGCGCACCACGTCGCGGACCGTCATGTCCGTCTCGCTCGCGAGCGCGACGACCACCCGCCAGTCGAGCGGACTCCGGTCGACCAGGACTCCGCTGTCCCAGCCCGAAGGCACCCCGTGGGCGATGGCCGCCCAGCCGGGCTCGGGCACCGGGTGCCCGGCCGTCGACGCGGGCAGCGCCTCACGGGACGGCGACGTGCTCCCGAGGACCGCGGCCCGCCACGGACGCACGGCCTCGGGCCAGTCCCGGCTGAAACCGCCCGGGGACCTGCGCTCCGCGACGAACTCGTCCCAGCGGAACCAGCCCGTGGAGTCGAGGTCCAGGGCCGTGTTCCAGCGCTGGGTGTCCCGCACGGCCACGCCGCGGCCGCGCCACCGCTCCCACACCGTGCGGGCCGCAGCCAGGTTCTCGTGCTCCAGACGCCACAGCCAGGCCATGTTCAGGCCAGGCCAGTCGGCGAGCGCCGCCGCGCCCCGCGCCCACTGCTTTGCCTCCCAACTCGCGTCGTACGACTGGAGCTTCTTGCGGTTGAGGCTGAGCGTGCCCGCCTGCGGGCCGGTCAGGTTGAGTACGTAGCCGAAGGGCCTCTTGTCGGTCGCGATGCCGTCGCACAGGATCGCGCCCTGCCCGGCCACCCACCACAGCACTCCGGGGACGGCCTCGACGCACCTCGGCCGCCCCTCGCTCGCCGCCGCGTGGCGCAGCACCCCCGGCTCCCACACCCGTCGTCGCCCCGCCGCGTCCCGCGCGTCCACCGCGAACTCACTCACCCTGACGAGGCGGTCCAACGTCTCCACCACCGAGATCCCGGACACGGCCGGCGAGTCGCGCAGATAAAGACGCACCCGGGTGCCGCCCTCCAGGAGTCCGTCCCCGTCCTGCGCGCACGCGTCGTCGTGCTCCTGGACGCGGAACAGGTTCGCGCTGCCCGGGATGTCCACGCGCAGCGCCGACCGGGCGGGGATGCCGTCGGTGCCGACGGGGCGGGTCACCACCGTCATCTCCTCGGCCAGCATGAAGTAGCTGAACACGCCGATGCCGAAACGGCTGTTGGGGTACAGGCGCAGGGCCGGGTCGTGGCGGTGCCAGGTCGCCTGCTCCTGGCGGAAGGCACGGGACTGCTCGAAGCGGCGGCCCGCCTTGGTGAAGGTGTTCTTGAGCTGGTCGAGGCCCATGCCGACGCCGTTGTCGCGGCACTCGACGTAGCGGCCGCGGTCGTCCTCGCCCTCGACGAGGGTGATCCGGCCCGCCCAGGGTGCGGGACGCGCGCCCCGGCTCTCCAGGTAGCGATGGCGCATCGCGCGGTGGCGGCAGGCGTCCATCGCGTTCTGGTACAGCTCGCGCAGCGCCAGTTCCGGCTCGCCGTCGTAGATGCGCTCGCCCATGAGCAGGTCGCGGACCTCGGTCTGGGCGAGCTGGAAGCGCAGCAGCGGCACGTCGTAGGCCCTGCGGCCGCCGTCCTCGACCGGGCGCAGGCCGCGGTCCGTGACGCGGGCGGGCAGACCCGCGAGCAGCGCGGCCCGGGGCGCGGGCAGCCTGCGGGCCGCGTCCCGCAGCGTGCCCGCGAGTTCGTCGGCCTGCTCCACGACGCTCGCGAACGCGGCGTGCAGCGCGGGGTGCGGGCAGGCCGCGTCCAGGTGGAGTTCGCCGTCGGCGGCGTGCCAGTCCGCGTCGCGCACGGCGTTGACGGCGTCCTGGGGGAGCAGGGCGTCGCGGACGGCCAGGTGCTCGGCGAGGACGTCGGGGAGCGTACGGACGTCCAGGGCGAGCACGCACGCCAGGTGCAGGACGCCCGCCAACTCGTCGGCACGCAGGGGCTGCCGGGCGCCGCCGAGGAGCGGGAAGGCCAGGTCGGGGCGCGGGCCGCGGTCCTGCGCCGGTGGGCCCAGCGTGATGCCCGCGCCGAGGGCGGCCAGCGCGGCGGACAGCTCGCGGGCGCGCGGCCCCGGGCACAGCGCGTCCGCGAGCGCCGTCGATTCGGCCTCCGGCACCGGCTGCTCGTCCGTCACGAACCGCTCCGCGATCCACCGGTGCACGAGCCACAGGGCGACCCCGCGCGCTTCGTCGGGGCGGGCGGCGCGCCAGCAGTCCGAGAGCTTCTTCTTGATGTGCGGGTGGTGCTCGGCGACCTGTTCGTAGTGGCGGCGCCACGCGTCGCCGTCCTCCCGGTGCCGGACGGTGTACGGCCTGATGTCGCGGGCGTGGCTGAGGCGCCGCGCCCACGCCGCCTCGTGCAGCAGCGGCGCGGCGACGAGCGCGGTGGCCTCGAGTGCCGACAGCGTCTGCGTCTTGGGGACGAGGCGGGGCAACTGGTCGCGTACGACGCGGACCAGGAAGTCGTCGTCGGCCCACGGGTCGGGCATCCGCTCCTGGGCCAGGTGCACGACCTGCGCGCACGTCTCGACCAGGTCCCCCAGGCGGTCCCGCAGGTGGGGCACGCTCCCGGCGTCCGCCTCGGCGACGCGCTCCCACAGGGCGGTGTCCGCGACCGCATCCCGCCAGGCCTCCAGGAGCCGCCGTCCCTCGCACACGACCGCGGCCCGCGCCTCGGCGTCGAGCTCGGCGCCGCAGTGGAGCCTCGGTTCCTGCGGTGCGGCGCCGTGCAGGCGGGCGGCGCGCAAGGTGTGCTGCCGCGCCGTCTCGAAGACCTCCTGCACCGTCCGCGCCCGCGTCAGCGGCCGGAAGGCCTCCGCGAGCCCGAGCGTGAAGAAGCTGCCCTCCGCCGAGTACCCCGAACGCTGCCCGGCCGCGCAGGCCGTCATCAGCGCGAACCGCCCCGAGGGCTGCCCCTTCAGGACGCTGCTGCCGAACACCCCGTCGGCCGACTCGCCCCGGCAGGCGTCGATCAGCCACAGCACGGTGCCCGCCCGGCAGTGGGTGAGGTACGGGCTGATGTCGGCGGGCACCAGCGTGTCCAGGTACGGCTGCGTCCACGCGGCGTCGGCGCTCTGCGGGGCGCGCGCGTCGGCGGGGACCAGGTGGTCGGTGTCGCCGACGCGGATGCCGTGCCCGGTGAAGTGGATCAGGAGGGTGCCGTCCTCCGGTACGCCCCGTGCCACCTCGTCGACGGTCGTGATGATCTCGGCGCGGGTGGCCCCCGGCACCGTGCGCACGGCGTAACCGGCGGCCTTGAGCGCGGCTCCGAGTGCCCGCAGGTCGGCGGAGACCGGCGCGTCGAGCGAGTCGAAGCGGTGCGCGGCGTCCGGCGTGTCACCCACGCCGATGAGCAGTGCGGTACGTGCTTGTGCCATGCCTCTCCCCCTGTGCGAGGCCTTATCGTCGCATTTCCGGGCGGGGGCGACGGGCGGAACCCCGGCGGTGAACGGGGCGGCGGGCGACCGGACTTGACTCAGGGCTCCCGGCGCCCGCTCCGGGCCCGCGGCGCCTGCCCGCCGGTCCGGCACCCGTCACTCCGCCCGCCGCGCCCGGTGCGCCATCCACGCCGCCACCACCGCCCCCGACACGTTGTGCCACACGGAGAACACGGCGGCGGGCAGTGCGGCCAGCGGGCTGAAGTGGGCGGTCGCGAGGGACGCGGCGAGCCCGGAGTTCTGCATGCCGACCTCGAAGGCCATCGCGCGGGACGCGGGCGGGCCGAGCCGGGCCAGCTTCCCCGCGCCGTAACCGAGCGCGAGCCCGAGCCCGTTGTGCAGGACGACCGCGACGAGCACGAGCGCCGCCGCCGACTTGATGGCCGCCGCGCTGCCCGCGACGACCACGGCCACGATGACGGCGATGGTCACGGCCGACAGCCACGGCAGCGCGCCGAGCACGCGATCGACGCAGCGCCCGAAGAGCAGCCGCACGGCGAGGCCGCCGACGACGGGCAGGAGCACGGTCTTGAGGATGTCCGTCACCATCGAGCCCGCGTCCACCGGCAGGTACTCACCGGCGAGCAGCAGCGTGAGCGGCGGCGTCACGAGCGGCGCGAGCACGGTCGACACGGTGGCGACGGACACGGAGAGGGCCACGTCGCCGCGCGCGAGATAGGTGACGACATTGGAGGCCGTACCGCTCGGCGCGCACCCGACGAGGATCACCCCGGCGGCCAACTGGGGCGAGAGGTCCAGGGCATGGGCGATCAGCCAGCCCAGGCCCGGCATGATCACGTAGTGCGCGACCAGGCCGAGCGCCACGGCCCAGGGGCGGCGTGCGACGCCCTGGAAGTCCTGCGGCGTCATCGTCAGGCCCATGCAGAACATGACCACGCCGAGCAGATACGGCACGCTCTCCTTCCAGCCCCCGAAGGTGCCGGGCGTCGCCAGGCCGACGGCGCCCGCGGCGAGGACGAGCACGGGGAAGACGGTGACGGCGCGGCGGGCGGCGCGGTCGGCGGCGCTCGCGGGCCCGGTGGCCGCCGTCGGGCCGGGACGTGTCGGTTCGGTCTGCACCCGGCGATGCAACGTGCCGGTGCGCCGGGCACGCAACCGCGTCTCGATATGTGGTCGCTACATGTGTCCTGGGGCGTACGAGGCGGAGGCGCCGCCCTCACTTGGCGGCGCCGCAACTCCCCACCGGCGTCACGGAGATGACGGTACGGGCGGGCAACGTGACCCGCTTCGCCCTGCCGCCCTCCCCGGCGGCCCCGCCCTCGGCCCGCAGCGACACCCCGTCCCGCCCCGACCCCAGGAACTCCCCGCACCGCTCCCCGGACGTCGTGCTCACCCGCACCAGATGGTCCTTCGGGGACTCCGTCTCGACCCAGGCGACCCCGATGGCCCCGGCGGCGCACACGACGCCGGCCACGCAGCACACCGACGCCCACCGCAGCGACCTGACGACGCGCCGGACCTCGTCCTCCGTCCAGCGCCGCAGCGCCTGACCGGCGAGCAGGGTGCGTTCGCCGAGCCGCCCGTGCGCCGCCCGCACGGCGAGCACCGACCCCGCCACAAGCAGCAGGAACGCGGCGGCGACCAGCCCCGACGCCACCAGGCGCGCGGTGTCCGGCAGGCCGTTCAGGTCGTCGCGGCCCTTGAGGACGACCAGGACGGCGAGGAGTGCCGTCAGACCGGTCAGACCCGTGCGCCAGCCCTCGGCCTGCCGCCGCAACTCGTCGAGCTGCGTGAACTCCAGCTCACGCGCGAGCTCCGCCCAGCGGCGGTCGGACTGGGCCGTCACGGCGTGCCGTTCGGGGTGCCGCCCGGGGCGGGCGTCACCAGGGCCCGCACGCGCCAGCTGGCTCCGCACCCGACGAACACGGCGTTCGCCGGGAGCTGCGGATGCGGGTGCCCGCACTCGCAGAAGTGCCGCTCCTGGGCGAGCAGCGCGGCGTCCGAGGCCAGCGCGCCCTTGGTCCCCGCGCCCGTCCCGGTCCCGGGCACGCCGTGCCGGTACTCGGTGGTCGTGCGGCCGTGGCAGCGGGGGCAGTGGCCCCGCACCAGGGTGTGCCCGTCGGGCGAGGGGCCGACGGTGAACTCGTCGCTCACCTCGCCGAGGTCCGTGTCCGCGTAGGCGGTGTCGAACCGGTGGGAGGGCGGCGGGGGCTGGGTCATGAGGCGTCGTCCAGGTCGAGATCGAGGGCGAACCGCTTGGCGTGCGGATCGCGGTCTTCGTCGTACGTCATGAAGGGCACCGCGTAGCCGCAGGTGTCGCGGATCAGCTCGGCGCTCACGACGATGATCGCGCGCAGGCCGTGCGGCGACGTGTCGACGTCGGGGAAGCGGGCGAGGAGTTCGGGTGGGACTCGATGAAGGTCCGGAGCCTGCCGTCGATGCGCTCATGGGTCTTTGCCATGACTGACGGATCTTGGACTCTTTCCGTTCGCCTGTCCAGCTGCTTCGTCCGCCGTACCGCCTGCCGGACGAGCGCCCTCCGCCGCCCCCCGCGGGCTGGATTGACGAAGCATGCATGGCAATGCATACTCATGCATGTCAGTGACTGCACTGCACTGAGCGAGCGAATGCACTGTGAGGAGAAACCCGTGACCGAGCGCGTCGTACTCGCCTACTCGGGCGGCCTGGACACCTCCGTCGCCATCGGCTGGATCGCCGAGGAGACGGGCGCCGAGGTCATCGCCGTCGCCGTGGACGTCGGCCAGGGCGGCGAGGACCTGGACGTCATCCGCAAGCGCGCGCTCGCCTGCGGTGCCGTGGAGGCGGAGGTCGCCGACGCCAAGGACGAGTTCGCCGAGGGCTACTGCCTCCCGGCGATCAAGGCCAACGCCCTGTACATGGACCGGTATCCGCTGGTCTCGGCCCTCTCCCGGCCGACCATCGTCAAGCACCTCGTCGCCGCCGCGAACAAGCACGGCGCCGGCATCGTGGCCCACGGCTGCACCGGCAAGGGCAACGACCAGGTGCGGTTCGAGGCCGGCATCCAGGCCCTCGGCCCCGACCTGAAGTGCATCGCCCCCGTCCGGGACTACGCGATGACCCGGGACAAGGCCATCGCCTTCTGCGAGGACAAGGGCCTGCCGATCGCGACCACCAAGAAGTCGCCGTACTCCATCGACCAGAACGTCTTCGGACGGGCCGTCGAGACGGGCTTCCTGGAGGACATCTGGAACGCCCCCATCGAGGACGTGTACGAGTACACCTCCAACCCCGCGACCCCGCGTGAGGCCGACGAGGTCGTCATCACCTTCAAGGAGGGCGTGCCGGTCGCCGTCGACGGCAGGCCCGTCACGGTCCTCCAGGCCATCCAGCAGCTCAACGAGCGCGCGGGCGCCCAGGGCATCGGCCGGATCGACATGGTCGAGGACCGGCTCGTGGGCATCAAGTCCCGTGAGGTGTACGAGGCCCCGGGCGCCATCGCCCTGATCACCGCCCACCAGGAGCTGGAGAACGTCACGGTCGAGCGGGAGCTCGCCCGGTACAAGCGGCAGGTCGAGCAGCGCTGGGGCGAGCTGGTCTACGACGGCCTGTGGTTCTCGCCGCTCAAGCGGGCCCTGGACGGCTTCATCAACGAGGCCAACCAGCACGTCACCGGCGACATCCGGATGACCCTCCACGGCGGCCGCGCGGTCGTCACGGGCCGGAAGTCCGAGGAGTCCCTCTACGACTTCAACCTCGCGACCTACGACTCGGGCGACACCTTCGACCAGTCCAAGGCGCAGGGGTTCATCGACATCTTCGGGCTTTCGTCGAAGATCGCGGCGAAGCGGGACCTGGCCTGAGGGCCCGAGCAGTAGCGTGAGGTCCGCCTCCCCGAAGCGCGTGGCGCCGGGGAGGCGGTCGCACATCCCCCTTTCTTCTAGGAGCGCGTGCAGTGAGCAGCAACAGCGGTGACGTCCGGCTCTGGGGCGGACGGTTCGCCGACGGCCCGGCAGAGGCCCTGGCCCAGCTTTCGGCCTCGGTTCACTTCGACTGGCGCCTGGCGCCGTACGACATCGCCGGTTCCCGCGCCCACGCGCGCGTGCTGCACACGGCGGGCCTGCTCACCGCTGACGAGCTGACCCGCATGCTGGCCGGGCTCGACCGGCTGGAGGCGGACGTCGCCGACGGCTCGTTCACCGGGACCGTCGCCGACGAGGACGTGCACACCGCCCTGGAGCGCGGCCTCCTGGAGCGGCTCGGCCCGGACCTCGGCGGCAAGCTGCGCGCCGGGCGGTCCCGCAACGACCAGGTGGCGACGCTCTTCAAGATGTACCTGCGGGACCACGCACGGATCATCGGCGGCCTGATCGCCGAGCTGCAGGAGGCCCTGATCGGCCTCGCCGAGGCGCACCCGGACGTCGCCATGCCGGGCCGCACCCACCTCCAGCACGCCCAGCCCGTCCTCTTCGCCCACCACGTGCTCGCGCACGTCCAGTCCCTGTCCCGGGACGCCGAGCGGCTGCGGCAGTGGGACACGCGGACGGCCGTCTCGCCGTACGGCTCCGGGGCGCTCGCGGGCTCCTCGCTCGGCCTCGACCCGCAGGCCGTGGCCGCGGACCTCGGCTTCGAGCACGGCTCCGCCGCCAACTCCATCGACGGCACCGCCTCGCGGGACTTCGTGGCCGAGTTCGCCTTCATCACGGCGATGATCGGTGTGAACCTCTCCCGGATCGCCGAGGAGGTCATCATCTGGAACACGAAGGAGTTCTCCTTCGTCACCCTCCACGACGCGTTCTCGACCGGCTCGTCGATCATGCCGCAGAAGAAGAACCCGGACATCGCGGAGCTGGCGCGCGGCAAGTCCGGCCGCCTCATCGGCAACCTCACCGGCCTGATGGCGACCCTGAAGGCGCTCCCCCTCGCGTACAACCGCGACCTCCAGGAGGACAAGGAGCCCGTCTTCGACTCCTGCGACCAGCTGGAGGTCCTGCTGCCCGCCTTCACCGGCATGATGGCGACGCTCACGGTCCACCGCGAGCGCATGGAGGAGCTGGCCCCGGCAGGCTTCTCCCTCGCCACCGACATCGCCGAGTGGCTGGTCAAGCAGGGCGTGCCGTTCCGGGTCGCGCACGAGGTCGCGGGCGAGTGCGTCAAGGAGTGCGAGGCGACGGGCATCGAGCTGGACCAGCTCACCGACGAGCAGTTCGCCAAGATCAGCCCCCATCTGACCCCCGAGGTCCGCACGGTCCTGAACGTCCCCGGCGCCCTGGCTTCCCGCGACGGCAGGGGCGGCACGGCACCCTCGGCGGTGGCCGTGCAACTGGCGGAGATCAAGGCGGACGTGGCGGCGCAGCGCGAGTGGGCAACGACCCGGACGGGCTGATTCAGCCCGTCCGGGCGGAGCCCTGGCCCGCGCCGGGACGTGCCAGCCTGTCCGGCGTTTGAGGACGAGGCGCGAAGCGCCGATTCGGCGGCTGTCCCACCCGAGAGGAACACCCGCCTCCACCTAGGGATACGTTGACGGGGGAGCCCGCGACCCGCAGGCTCCCCCGTACCACTCCCGAGAAGCGTGGAGCCCCGATGCCCTTCGACCGCCTGGCCACAGCGACCACCCCCACCGCCCATCTGGGCCTGGGCCTCGCAGCCGTGGGCAGGCCCGGCTACATCACGCTGGGCCGCGAGGAGGACCTGCCCGCGCGCAGCGTCGAGGCCCTGCGCGAGCGCGCCTTCGAACTCCTCGACGCCGCCTATGCCCTCGGCGTGCGCTACCTCGACGTGGCCCGCTCCTACGGCCGCGCCGAGGAGTTCCTTGCCGACTGGCTGCGCGCCCGCCCCGACATCCGGGACGTGGTCGTCGGCAGCAAGTGGGGGTACACGTACACCGCCGACTGGCGCACCGACGCCGAGGCGCACGAGGTCAAGGACCACAGCGTCGCCGCGTACGACCGCCAGCGCGCCGAGACCGCCGACATCCTCGGCGACCGGCTCGACCTCTACCAGATCCACTCGGTGACCCCGGAGAGCCCCGCCCTCACCGACACGGAACTGCACGCCCGGCTCGCGGACCTGGCCGCGCGCGGCGTCACCGTCGGCCTCTCCGTCAGCGGCCCCGAGCAGGCGGCCGCGATCCGCGCCGCCGTCGAGGTCACCGTGGGCGGCGAGCGGCTGTTCCGGACGGTCCAGGCGACGTACAACGCCCTGGAGACCTCCGCGGGGCCCGCGCTCGCCGAGGCCCACGACGCGGGCCTGACCGTCCTGGTCAAGGAGGGCCTGGCCAACGGCCGCCTGGCCGGACCGCGGGCGCCCGCGGCACTGCGCGCCGCCGCCGAGGCCACCGGCCTCGGCTGTGACGCGGTGGCCCTCGCGCTGGTCCTGCGCCAGCCCTGGGCGGGCGTCGTCCTCTCCGGCGCCGCCACCTCCGTACAACTCGTGTCGAACCTGCACGCGACGGCGGTGGACCTGGACGCCGAGCACCTGGAGCGCCTCGCGGATCTCGCGGAGGAGCCCACCGCGTACTGGCGCACGCGCGCCGGACTGCCCTGGCACTGAGGGCCGCCGGGCCACCGGCGCCCGCACTCGACCCGCTCTGAAACCCGTTCCATGAGCGCCGCACGCCTCCTCTGAGACATATGTGTCTCATGTGGTCTATGGTTGTCTCATGTCAGTCGATCGTGACCAGGTGCTGCGCAGCGCCGCCGCCCAGCTCACCCGCAAGGGCTCCTCGACCCTGGACGAGGTGGCCAGGGCCGCCGGCATCAGCCGGGCCACCCTGCACCGCCACTTCGCGGGGCGCGACGCGCTCATCCGCGCGCTGGAGGATCTGGGCCTCCAGGAGTGCGAGACGGCGCTCGACGCCGCGCGGCTCGGCGAGGACAGCGCGCAGGACGCGCTTCGGCGCCTGATCAAGGAGATCGAACCGGCCGCCGGTCTGCTCGCGTTCCTCGTCACCGAGAACCAGCTGTTCGAGGGCGAGGACCGGCACGCGGGCTGGTCCCGGATCGACGACCGGATGGCGGAGCTGTTCCGGCGCGGCCAGGAGAGCGGGGAGTTCCGCATCGACCTGAGCACGGCCTGGCTCACCGACGCCCTCTACGGCCTCATCGGCTCCGCCGCCTGGGCCGTGCTCGACGGCCGCGTGGCGGCCAAGGACTTCTCATACATGATCGCCGAACTGCTGATCGGCGGCGCACGACGGAGAGTGGAATCATGACAAGCACCGAACAGCGCGTGAGGCCCGCGGAGGTGGAGCGGCACCCCGGTCGCTGGCTCGCCCTCGCCGTGCTGGCGCTGGCCGTGCTGCTCGTCGCGGTGGACGCGACCGTCCTCGGTCTCGCGACGCCGTACATCAGCGAGGACCTGAAGCCGTCCGGCAACCAGCTGCTGTGGATCGGTGACGTCTATTCGTTCGTGATCGCGGGCCTGCTGGTGTCCATGGGCAGCCTCGGTGACCGCATCGGCCGCAAGAAGCTGCTGCTCACCGGAGCCGTCGCGTTCGGCGCGGTGTCCGTGCTCAACTCCTACGCGACCACGCCCGAGTTGATGATCCTGGCCCGGGCGCTGCTCGGTGTCGCGGGCGCGACCCTGATGCCGTCCACGCTGGCGCTGATCCGGAACATCTTCCACGACCCGCGCGAGCGCAGCATCGCCGTCGGCGTGTGGGGCGCGATGGCGTCGGCGGGCGCGGCGGTCGGCCCGGTCGTCGGCGGCTTCCTGCTCGAACACTTCTGGTGGGGCTCGGTCTTCCTCATCAACCTGCCGGTGATGGCGGTCCTCGTCCTCGTCGGCGTCAAGCTGCTGCCCGAGTCCAAGAACCCGGCGCCGGGCCCCTGGGACCTGATCAGTGTGGCCCTGTCGCTCATCGGCATGATCGGCGTCGTGTACGCCATCAAGGAAGCCGCGGCCCACGGCCCGAGCTGGGACGCCGCGGCGTCCGGCGCCATCGGTGTGACGGCCCTGGTGTGGTTCGTGCGCCGCCAGCTCACCCTGCGCGCGCCGCTCCTGGACATGCGGCTGTTCCGCAACCGTGGCTTCTCGGCGGCCGTGATGGCGGACCTGCTGACCATCCTCGGCCTGTCCGGCCTGGTCTTCTTCCTCTCCCAGTTCCTCCAACTGGTGCAGGGCAGGCAGCCGTTCGAGGCGGGCCTCGCCGAACTGCCCGCCGCGGTGGGCGCGGTGGCGGCGGGTCTGATCGCGGGCACCGTGGCGCGCCGGTACTCGGTGCGGGCGGTGGTCGCGGGCGGGCTCGCGGCGGTGGGTCTCGCGCTCGCCGCGCTGACCGTGCTGAGCCAGTCGACCGGCTATCCGCTGCTCGGCGGGGCGCTCCTGGTCGTCGGCGTCGGCGCGGGCTTCTCCTTCACGGTGACCGCCGACGTGATCCTCTCCAGCGTGCCCAAGGAGCAGGCGGGCGCGGCGTCCGCGGTCTCCGAGACGGCGTACGAACTCGGCGCGGCCCTCGGCATCGCCCTGCTCGGCTCCATCGTGACCGGCGTGTACCGCGGCTTCACCGCCCCGCCCGGCACCCCGGCCGACGCCGCGTCGGCCGCCCACGACTCCCTGGGCGGCGCGGTCGAGGCGGGCTCCGGACTGCCCGCGCGTACCGCCGAGCCACTGATCTCGGCGGCGCAGGAGGCGTTCGTGGACGGCCTGCGCCTGGCCGCGGGCATCGGCGCCGCGGTGCTGCTCGCGACGTCGGTGGCGGCGTGGTTCCTGCTGAAGGGCCAGCGGCTGGAGGACAGGGTGGAGCACCCGTAGCCCGGGTTCCGCTGCACGGCGAAGGGCCGCACCCCCGCAGTGGGGTGCGGCCCTTCGCCGTGCAAGTCCCGTACGGTCAGGCCGCCTTGGCCTTCGTGGCGTACATGTCCACGTACTCCTGGCCCGAGAGCAGCATGACCTCCGTCATCACGGAGTCCGTCACCGCGCGCAGCACGTAGCGGTCGCGGTCCATGCCGTCGTACCGCGAGAACTCCATCGCCTCGCCGAAGCGGACGGTCACCTTGCCCGGGTGGGGCAGGCCCTTGCCGCCGGGCTGCAGCTTGTCCGTGCCGATCATCGCGAACGGCACCACCGGCGCGCCCGTCATCAGGGTCAGCCGCGCGATGCCGGTGCGACCGCGGTAGAGGCGGCCGTCGGGGGAGCGGGTGCCCTCGGGGTAGATGCCGAAGATCTTGCCCTCGTCCAGGACGCGCTTGCCGGTCATCAGCGCGGCCACCCCGCCCCGGCCGCCGTCACGCTCCACCGGGATCATGCCGACGCCGGTGAAGAACCAAGCCATCAGGCGGCCCTTGAGGCCCTTGCCGGTGACGTACTCGTCCTTGCCGATGAAGAAGACGGGCCGGTCGCACACCAGGGGCAGGATCATCGAGTCGATGAACGTCAGGTGGTTTCCGGCCAGAATGACGGGACCGGTCCCGGGGATGTTCTCGGCGCCTTCCACCCGTGGGCGGAACATCAGGCGCAGGAACGGTCCGAGCACTGCCTTGATGAGCGCTAGACGGGACAACGGGTCCTCCGGTGTCAACGGGTCGACGACGAGTCTGTGCAGGTGAGGACCATACTCGCGGGTCCCCGTTGATTGCACATCGGGTTCATGTGCCCGATACGCAGAGTTGACCTGATTTTGCCTGCAGTTGCCCCCGCGAGAACCTCACTGTGACGACGGTAGCGCTGTGCGAACTGCGTGGCTTGTCCGAGTGGTGCTTCTCACGCGCGACGCATCTCACGGCCGGAACTGTTCCGGTGCCCGCGAGCCCGGGCGCACGCGCCGGGGCCCCCTCCGCGAGGGGCCACGAGCCGCCGGACGGGCCCTAGTCGACACCCGGCGTCAGCCACCCGTTCGGCCCCCGGTCTCCCACCTGTCACGCAACGCCACCTACGATCGGTGCCGCTTTGTCAGGTGCAAGGCGCTACACGGCGGTACACAGGGAGGGAGCGCTCAATGGCGACGCAGGAATCGGGGCGGCGGGAGACGGGGACGAGCCCGGGGCGGCGCGCGGTGCTCGGGGCCGCGGTGCTCGGGGCGGGCACGGCCGTCGTGGGCGTGCCCGGGGTGGCGAGAGCCGACGCGCGCCACGGTCACGGGGGCGGCGGCTACCGCGACCTGCCGGTGCCGACCGTGATCGCGCACCGCGGCACCAGCGGCTACCGGCCCGAACACACGCTCGGCTCGTACCAACTCGCCCTCGACATGGGCGCGCACGTCATCGAGCAGGACGTGGTGCCCACCAAGGACGGCCATCTCGTATGCCGTCACGAGAACGACATCACCGGCACGACGGACGTCGCCGCGCACCCCGAGTTCGCGGACCGCAAGACGACCAAGAGCGTCGACGGCACCAGACTGACCGGCTGGTTCACCGAGGACTTCACGCTCGCCGAGCTGAAGACGCTGCGCGCCAAGGAGCGCATCCCCGGCACCCGCCAGCGCAACACCCTCTACGACGGCCGCTGGGACGTCCCCACCCTCGAAGAGGTCTTCCGCTGGGCCGAGAAGGAGGGGCGCAGGCGCGGCAAGCGGGTCTGGCTGCACATCGAGACCAAGCACCCCACGTACTTCCGCAAGCTGGGCCTCGGCCTCGAGGAGCCGCTCGCCAAGCTCCTGCGCCGCTACCACCGCGACCGCAGGAACTCGCCGAACTTCCTGCAGTCCTTCGAGCCCAGCAGCATCCAGCGCCTGCGCAAGCTCGTCGACGCGCCCGGCGTGGTCCTGCTGTCCACGGCCGCCTCCCGCCCCTGGGACTTCGTCGAGGCGGGCGACCCGCGCACCGTCGCCGACCTCATCAAGCCCGAGGGCCTGAAGTGGATCGCCTCCTACGCCAAGGGCATCGGCCCGACGCTCGACCTGGTCATCCCCAAGGGCCCCGACGGCAAGCTCCTGGAGCCGACCACCCTGGTCCGCGACGCGCACGCCAAGGGCCTGGTCCTGCACCCGTACACGATGCGCAACGAGAACACCTTCCTGCCCGCCGACTTCAAGAAGGGCACGGACCCGAACGCGTACGGCGACGCTTTCGGCGCGTTCAAGGCGTACTTCGCCACCGGCATCGACGGGATCTTCTCCGACAACCCGGACACGGCGCTGCTCGCCGCCGCGGACTTCAACGACGACTGACGGGTCTCCCCGCCGCCGACCGGGCCCGTCGGCACCCGAAGGGCCTCGTCAACGACGGTGCGCGAAGCCCCGGTTGGGGTGAGGCGCGGCCGTTCCGGAAACCGATATCCGGAATGGCCGCGTCCCCGTCGGCATGACCCCTACGCCCCCGTCGGCCCCGTCCCCCTCCGCGCGGCCGTCGCTCTCGTACGACCTGGTCACCACCCTGCGCCCGCTGCTCGCCGCCGAGGCGTCGGCCGAGGCGCACGGCTGCGCCGCCGATCCCGGCGACATCGAGCAGGCCGTCTGGCTGCGCCTGCTCGAACACCTGGACGCCGGAGGGCCGCCCGCCGACCCCGCGGCCTGGCTGCGCGCCGCCGTCCGCGACGAGGCCCGCCGCACCCGCAGCGCCGCCCGGCGGGAGCGGCCCTACGCCGGTGAGCCCGCCGACCCGCGCGGCGGCCCCGAACAACGGCTTCTGGCGGCCGACCGGCACCGCACCCTGTACGCCGCCGTGCGGAAACTTCCCGGCCGCTGCCCTCGTCTCATGGCTGCGCTTCTGTCGCCGAAGGA
Source organism: Streptomyces flavofungini (assembly GCF_030388665.1). Lineage (NCBI taxonomy): Bacteria > Bacillati > Actinomycetota > Actinomycetes > Kitasatosporales > Streptomycetaceae > Streptomyces > Streptomyces flavofungini. The sequence continues at coordinate 7,736,270 of NZ_CP128846.1, forward strand.
CCTGACTTACCGCGAAATCGCAGGAGAGTTGGGAATGTCACAAGGATCTTTGGGGCCGGAACGTTCCCGATGCCTGGGATGCCTGCGCAGAATGCTCGCGCAGGAGGTTGGGACTCCGGACCCGCGGGGAAAGGAGTGAAGGACAACCGGCGGAGCAGGTGAGCGGGAGGCATGCACACATGGGCATGAGCGTGACCATCTCGGAGGCGTCCGACACGGACGCCGAGCAGATCCTCAAACTGCAGTACCTCTGCTACCAGGGCGAGGCCGAGCTGTACGGCGACTACTCCATCGAGCCGCTGACGCAGACCCTCGACTCCCTCAAGGCCGAGCTGGCCGCGGGCAGCGTCCTGGTGGCGCGGCTCGGCACCGAGGTCGTGGCGTCCGTGCGCGGCACGGTCGACGCGGCGGCCACGGCCCGCATCGGCAAGCTCATCGTGCACCCGCGGATGCAGCGGCACGGCCTGGGCGGCCGCCTCCTGGAGGCCATCGAGCGCCGGCTCGCCGAGGGCGGCGTCGCCAAGCGCTTCGAGCTGTTCAGCGGCCACCGCAGCGAGAGCAACCTGCAGCTCTACCGCAAGCACGGCTACGCGCCGGTGAGCACGCGGCGCGTGGACGACCGCCTGACGGTGGTGACCCTCTCCAAGGACGCGCAGGCAGAGGCCTACGTGGCGAGCGCCTAGGCCTCTTCGGGACCCCCGGCCCCCGCGGGCCGGGTGTGCTCGCGGGACTTCCGCAGCCAGAACACCGCGGTCACCGGCAGCAGTACGGGGATGAACAGATAGCCCATGCCGAAGTCCGACCAGACCGTGGCGTCCGGGAACGCGGACGGTTCCGCGAGGGTCCAGGCCCCGACGGCGAGCACACCGGCCAGCTCGGCGGCGCAGCACACCAGCGCCGCCTTGCGGGCCGTCTCCCCGCCGCGTACGAGCGAGTACGTGATGAAGCCGTAGACGACACCGGCGAGCGCCGACAGCGTGTACGCGAGCGGGGCCTTGTGGAAGTCCGTCGAGATCTGGACCGCGGAGCGGGAGACGGCGCCCACGACCATCACGCCGTACAGCCACACCAGCAGGATGCCGGGGCCGGTGATCAGCTTCTGGCGCTCGGGCCGCTGCTGCCCGTTCCGCCGCCGTGCGCGGGGCTCGTCGTCCGTCACCGCCACCTCAGCCTCCCCAGATGTCATGGAGCCGCACCTCCAGCACGGCGAGGACCACGCCGCCCGCGGCGACGGTCACCGAGCCCCAGCGGGTGCGCTCGGCCAGCGACATGAAGCCCGCCGCGGGAACGCACGCGAACGAGCCGATCAGATAGGCCACGAAGATCGTCGTGCCCTGCTCGGGGTCCTCGCCCCGCGCCAGCTGCACGATGCCGACGACCAGCTGGACCAGCGTCAGCAGGGTGACCACACCCATGCCGATGAAGTGCCAGTCCTTCGTCGGCTGGTCCCGGTAGGCGGCGAAACCGCACCAGGCCGCGAGCGCGAGCGCGGCCACGGAGGTCGCGACGGTCAGGGCAACAAGCATGCCGAGACCCTATTACGGGCCAAAAGACCCGGTGTCCTCGGCCCCGGGGGCCCAGGATCCGGCGGTGGCCTCCCGCGTAGGGTCGCGGCCATGAAGATCCAGGCTGACGCCCTCCTGTTCGACAACGACGGCACCCTCATCTCCTCGATGGAGTCCGTCCGCCGCTGCTGGACGCGGTGGGCGGGGGAGTACGGCATCACCGCGGAGGACTTCGCCCGGGTCGAGCTGCACGGCCGCCCGGCCGTCGAGATCGTCGCCGACCTGCTGCCGGCCGAGCGGGTCGCCGAGGCCGTGGCCCGGATCGAGGAGCTGGAGGTGTCCGACGTCGCGGGCGGCGTGCTCGCGCTGCCCGGCACCCTCGACCTGCTCGCCGCGCTACCGCCCGAGCGGTGGGCCGTCGTCACCTCCGCGACCCGCCGCCTGGCCGAGGCCCGGCTCGCCGAGGTCGGCATCGGCCCCAAGACGCTGATAGCCGCCGACGACATCACCCGCGGCAAGCCCGACCCCGAGCCCTTCCTGCTCGCGGCCCGGGTGCTCGGCGTGGACCCGGCCCGCTGCGTGGTCTTCGAGGACGCCCCCGCGGGTCTCACCGCGGGCCGGGCCGCGGGGATGACCACCGTGGCGTTGACCACAACGCACCAGGTGGCGGAGCTGTCCGCCGATGTCGTCGTCAAGGATCTGTCGGCGGTGTCCGCGCAGGCCACAGCGGGCGGCGTGGAGATCGTCACCGGTGCCTGAACGGGATCGGGGACACGACCGGGTGTCTCTCCTGTCGACCCATGTCTGTCCGCTATTCGGACAGCGGTGGCGGGGCGCGCCCGCACGCGTGTTTTACTGGTCCGCATGACCACGACGAGCAGCCGCACCCTTGCGACCGAGGCGATCACGACGCCCGGTGCTCGTTGTATGTGTCGAATGTGCGCCTTCTGAGGGCCCCCGCACCACTGAGAGCCTCGCGCCCCGAAGCGAAGCCGCTGTGCCGCGCCACCACGCCACGTACGTACTCCGAGGAGTCACGCACACCGGCAGGGCGCGAGCCGGCCCCGCGCACACGTCCTCCGGTTCCACCGCCACCGCGAGAACCGTGCCGCGTTCCGAACGAATGCCCCGTGCCCGGCGTCACCGCGCCGCGCACTCGACAGTGACGGAAACCCAGTGATCACCACTTCCGGCCTGACCAAGGTCTACCGCTCACGCGGTCGTGAAGTAACCGCCATCGACGGAGTCGATCTCCATGTGCGCGAAGGCGAGGTGTACGGCGTCATCGGCCAGTCCGGTGCCGGCAAATCCTCGTTGATCCGCTGCGTGAACCTCCTGGAGCGCCCCACCTCCGGCACCGTGACCGTGGACGGCCAGGACCTCACCGCGCTCGCGGGCCGCGGCCCGCGAGCCGGCCGGGAGCTGCGCGCCGCCCGCAACCGCATCGGCATGGTCTTCCAGCACTTCAACCTGCTGTCCTCGCGCACCGTCCAGGCGAACATCGAGCTGCCGCTCGAAATCCTCGGCCTGTCCGGCAAGGAGCGCTCCCGCAAGGCGCTCGAACTCCTGGACCTGGTCGGCCTCGCCGACAAGGCCAAGGCCTACCCGGCGCAGCTCTCCGGCGGCCAGAAGCAGCGCGTCGGCATCGCCCGCGCCCTGGCCGGAGAGCCGAAGGTGCTCCTCTCCGACGAGGCCACCAGCGCCCTCGACCCGGAGACCACCCGCTCCATCCTCCAGCTCCTGCGCGACCTCAACCAGCAGCTCGGCCTGACCGTCCTGCTGATCACGCACGAGATGGAGGTCGTGAAGACGGTCTGCGACTCGGCCGCCCTGATGGAGCGCGGCCGCATCGTCGAGTCCGGCACCGTCACCGAACTCCTCGGCACCCCCGGCTCCCAGCTCGCCGCCGCGCTCTTCCCCGTCAGCGGCGACGCCACCGGCGCCGACCGCACCGTCGTCGACGTGACCTTCCACGGCGAGGCCGCCACCCAGCCGGTCATCTCCCAGCTGTCGCGCACGTACAACATCGACATCTCGATCCTCGGCGCCGCGATGGACACCGTCGCGGGCAAGCAGGTCGGCCGGATGCGCATCGAGCTGCCGGGCCGCTTCGAGGAGAACGTCGTCCCGATCGGCTTCCTGCGCGAGCGGGGCCTCCAGGTCGACGTCGCCGACGCGCCCGCCGCCCTCCCGGCGGTGAGCGGGTCCGCGACCGCCGCCACGCTGGTCAAGGAAGGTGCCAAGTGACCTGGTCGGAGATGCAGCCCCTGCTGGAGCAGGCCTGTTGGGACACCCTCTACATGGTCGGCTGGTCGGCTCTCATCGCCGTCGCCGTCGGTCTGCCGCTCGGCATCCTGCTGGTCCTGACCGACCGCGGCGGGCTGCTGCAGAACACGATCCTGAACAAGGTGATCGGGCAGGTCGTCAACATCGGCCGCTCGATGCCGTTCATCATCCTCATGGTCGCCCTGATGGGCTTCACGCGCTCCATCGTCGGCACCTCCATCGGCCGTGACGCCGCGATCGTGCCGCTCGCGATCAGCGCCATCCCGTTCTTCGCGCGCCTGGTCGAGACGGCCGTCCGCGAGGTCGACCACGGCCTGGTCGAGGCCGTGCAGTCGATGGGCGGCAACACCTGGACCGTGGTCCGCAAGGTCCTCGTGCCCGAGTCGCTGCCGTCGCTGATCTCCAGCGCCACCACGACCGTCGTCGCCCTCATCGGCTACTCGGCGATCACCGGCACCGTCGGCGCGGGCGGCCTCGGCGACCTCGCGGTCCGCTACGGCTACCAGCGCTTCGAGACCGAACTGATGTGGATCACCGTCGGCGTCCTCGCCGTGGTCATCTCGATCATCCAGTTCGTCGGCGACTACGCCGCCCGCAGCCTGCACCGGCGCGGCGGCCGCTCGGGGGCCGCGCCGCGGCTGAAGTTCCTGCGCGCCAAGGCGCCCGCCGCCACGACGGCCACCGGGCCGGTCGTCGCGGACGCCGAGCCCGAGGCCGACCGCGAGCCGGTCAAGGTCTCCTGACCCCGCCCGACCGCTCGGCCCTCCGCGTTCACCCAGCACCACCCCGCACCACCACCGCGGGGTCGTACCACCCATGGAGAAAGGCACTTTTCGTGCGTAACACCACCAAGATCACCGCTGCTGTCCTCGCCACCGGGGCCCTCACCCTCGGCCTCACCGCCTGCGGCTCCGACAAGGGGTCCGCGGGCGACAAGGACGGCCCGCTGGTCGTCGCCGCCACCCCCACGCCGCAGGGCGCCATCCTCGACTACGTCAAGAAGAACCTGGCGAAGAAGGCGGGCCTCGACCTGGAGGTGAAGGAGTTCACCGACTACGTCACGCCCAACACCGCCGTGCAGCAGGGCGAGGTCTTCGCGAACTACTTCCAGCACAAGCCGTACCTGGACGACTTCAACAAGAAGAACAAGACGGACATCGTCCCCGTCCCGGGCGCGACGGTGCACCTGGAGCCGCTGGGCGTCTACTCCAAGAAGATCAAGAAGCTCGACGACCTGAAGAAGGGCGCGACGGTCGCCGTCCCGAACGACACCACGAACGAGGCCCGCGCCCTCAAGCTCCTCGCCGACAACGGCGTCCTCAAGCTCAAGGCGGGCGTGGGCTTCGCGGCCACCCCCAAGGACGTCGTGTCGAACCCGCTGAACCTCAAGTTCAAGGAGCTGGAGGCGGCCCAGCTGCCGCGCTCCATCGACGACGTCGACGCCGCGGTGATCAACGGCAACTACGCGCTCGAAGCCGACCTCAGCCCCGCCGAGGACGCCATCGTCGCCGAGAAGGCCAAGGGCAACCCGTACGGCAACTTCCTCGCCGTCAAGAAGGGCGACGAGAACGACCCGCGCGTGAAGAAGCTCGCCAAGCTCCTCACCTCGCCCGAGGTCAAGAAGTTCATCGACGACAAGTACGACGGCTCCATCGTCGCGGCCTTCTGACATGCGCCGGCCTGTCATCGCCGCGGCGGCCGGGGCCCTGGCCCTGTCGCTCGGCCTGACCGCCTGCGGCTCGGGTTCCGGCTCCGACGGCGACAAGCTCGTCGTCGGGGCCACCCCGACCCCGGCCGGTGAGGTCCTCGCGTACATCCAGCAGAACCTGGCGAAGAAGGCGGGCCTCGACCTGGAGGTGAAGGAGTTCACGGACTACGTGACCCCCAACACCGCGCTCCAGGAGGGCTCCCTCGACGCCAACCTCTACCAGCACACCCCGTACCTCGACGACTTCAACAAGTCCAAGAAGACGGACCTGGTGCCGGTCACCGAGGTCTACCTGCCGCCCATGGGGGTGTACGCCGACGGCGACGAGCTGAAGGACGTGACGGGGTTGCGCTCCGGCGCGACCGTCGCCGTGCCCAACGACACCACCAACGAGGGCCGGGCGCTGCAACTGCTCGCTTCCAAGGGTGTGATCGAGCTCAAGAAGGGCACGGGCGCGAACGCCACCCCCGAGGACATCGCGGCCAATCCGAAGAAGCTCACCATCAAGGCCCTGGAGCCCGCGCAGCTGCCGCGCTCCCTCAAGGACGTCGACGCGGCCGTCATCAACAACAACTACGCGCTCGACGCGGGCCTGAGCCCCAAGAAGGACGCCGTCCTCCTGGAGTCCGCGAAGGACAACCCGTACAACAACGTGCTCGCCGTCAAGAAGGGCGACGAGGACGACCCGAAGGTCGAGAAGCTGGCCGAGCTGCTGACTTCGCCCGAGGTCAGGAAGTTCATCGAGGACAAGTACAAGGGGTCGGTCCTTCCGGTCACGGGAGGCTGACGCACACCCGTGCCCTGTCCCCGCCCACGGGGTCCGCTCCACCTGCCGGAGCGGACCCCGTGGTGCGTCCTCGCGCCGCCATGCTGCATGCTGGGCACTTCGGCAGGCCTGAAGGTCCTTGAGGCCCTTGACGATTCGACAGTTCGACGGCTCGACGGTTCGAGAGTTCACAGAGCGACAGGCCCATGAAGCTTACGGAGCGGCGCATGACTACAGCCTCGGGGTTCCCCGACATCTCCATCAGCACGGAGCGGCTGGTGCTGCGCCCGTTCGACGAAGCCGACATCACGGCGTACGCGGAGATGATGAACGACGAGCTCGTCACCGCCTGGACCGCCGCGCCCCAGCCGTACACCGAGGCCGACGCCCGCGCCTACATCACCGAGGTCGCCCCCGCCGAACGCGCCGAGGGCCGCGGCATCGCCCTCGCCGTCACCGAGTTCCTCACCCAGCGCCTGGTCGGGTCCGTGCGGCTGCGCCACACCGACTGGCGGGTGCGCTCCAGCGAACTGAGCTATGTGACCGCGCCCTGGGCCCGCGGCGAGGGCTACGCCTCCGAGGCCGCCCTCGCCACCGCCCAGTGGCTCTTCCACGACCAGAAGTTCGAGCGCATCGAACTGCGCACGGCCGCCGACAACACCGCCGCCCAGCAGGTGGCCCAGAAGATCGGCTGCATCAGCGAGGGCGTCCTGCGCGGCGCCTGGATAGCACGAGTCAGAAACGGCGGCGACCCCCTGGGCGGCTGGATCGACGTGCGCACCGACCTCATCGTCTGGAGCCTCCTCCCCGAGGACCTGGAGGGCGTCTCGGACCAGCTGGCGGAGAGCGGGTTCACGTCGTTCTCGGACTGGAACTGACGCCGGCGGGGGCGCCTTGACCGGTGTCCACGGCCCCGCGGGCCTCGTCCTCGACGCCGGACGGGCTTTCTCCCACCCACCCGCCCGAACTTGCACCAGCTGACCGACGGCCCGGCACCTTCTGGCCCACACCGGCGAAGTCGTTCTCAGCCCGTCCGGCGTTCGAGGACGAGGCGCGGAGCGCCGATTCGGGGGCGGACCGTCCCACCCGAAGGGGACACCGACCCCCTGGGGTCCAGGGGCGGAGCCCACGGTTTCGGGGAAGGGGTGGGCCTGGGAGCCTTCCGGCAGGGCACCAGGTACGCTCCCTCCTGGCCGCACGCGGCGGCCCCCGCACCGCAGGACCCGAGACCCCAGGAGACAGACGACCATGGCCGACCGGGTCACGGTGATCGGCTGGGACGGCTCGCCGCTGACCGCCGCGGCACGCTCCGCCCTGAGCGCCGCGACCCTCGTGGCGGGCGCCGCCCACCACCTCGCCCTGCCCGAGGTCCCCCCGACCGCCGAACGCGTCCGCCTCGGCAGCCTCGCCCTCGCGGCCCGCCGCATCGCCGCCCACCGCGGCACAGCGGTCGTCCTCGCGGACGGCGACCCCGGCTTCTTCGGCGTCGTACGCACCCTGCGCGCCCCCGAATTCGGCCTCGAGGTCGAGGTGGTCCCCGCCGTCTCGGCCGTCGCCCAGGCCTTCGCCCGCGCCGGGATGCCCTGGGACGACGCCGCGGTCGTGGTCGCCCACCGCCGCACCCTGCGCCGCGCCGTGAACGTCTGCCGCGCGCACAGCAAGGTCGCCGTGCTCACCTCGCCCGGCGCGGGCCCCGCCGAACTCGGCCTGCTCCTCGAAGGCGTCCACCGCACCTTCGTGATCTGCGAGGAACTCGGCACCGAACGCGAGCAGGTCACCGTCGTCACCTCCGACAAGGCCGCCGACCACTCCTGGCGCGACCCGAACGTCGTCATCGTCATCGGCGGCCCCGGTGGCGCGGGCGGCCCCGTCGTCCACGACACCGGCTGGATCGCGGGCCGCGAACCGGGCACGGACCCGCGCGGCTGGGCGCTGCCCGCGGCGAGCTACGGCGGCGAGCAGGAACTCGGCGAGGGCGAGAGCGACCGCATCCGCGCCGCCCAACTCGCCCGCCTGGGTCCGCGCGTGGGCGACCTCGTCTGGGACATCGGCTGCGGCACCGGCGCCTTCGCCGCGGAGGCGGCACGCTTCGGCGCCGCCGTCATCGCCGTCGACCGCGACGCGGACTCCTGCGCCCGCACCACCGCCGTCGTACGCCGCTTCGGAGTGCACGCCCAGGTCGTGCACGGCGTCGCGCCCCACATCCTGGAGAACCTGCCCGAGCCCGACGTCGTCCGCGTCGGCGGCGGGGGAGCGGCCGTGGTCTCCGCCGTCGCCGACCGCCGCCCCGAGCGCATCGTCACGCACGCCGCGACCCGCGACGACGCCGAACTCCTCGGCCGGGACCTGACGGAGCACGGCTACGCCGTCGAGTGCGCGCTCCTGCAGTCCGTCGAACTCGACACCCGCGCCTGGACGGAGCGGAAGCGGACCGTCGTCTTCCTGGTCTCCGCACTGCTGCTCGACCGAACCCCGTGACCCTGGCGACCCTGTCGCGGCGCCGTGCGCGGTAGGCTGGCCGATCGTTGTGCCGCACCTGGGCGCCCGGCGATTCGTAGGTCTGTGTCAGTCAAAGTCCGGAACGCTCGCCCGTTTTGGGGGGTGCGTGTGGTACGGCGGACCGCGGGGCGCGCGACGTGGCGCAGTCCACAGCGGACCGTGGCCGATCAAGCTGCCACGGCGGCGGTGCTACCGCGACAATGCCTGTGGACCGTACGCGGTGCGTGCCGCGCGGCACGTGCGCTCGTTGTTGATGACGGGCGGTCAAAGAAGGACTAACCGATGGGCGAGGGGTACGCATGACCGACACCGGCCAGGTCCCGGGCGAGGGACAGCCGGAGAGCGCAGGCAGGGTGCAGCAGCCGGGCATGCAGGCCCCGGCGGCGTACACCTTCGCCGACCCCTCCGACAACCCCGCCGAGGACGACGACCTGCTGCTGATGCCGGGTGCCCAGGGCGCGTGGAGCGAGGCGCAGACCGCGCAGCCGGGCACCGGCGGTCAGCCGCCCGCCGCCCAGCCGTACGCCGACGCGAACGCCGGGCAGGCGTTCCCGGGCCAGGCCGCCGTCGGTCAGGCAGTGGCCGCCGACCCGCAGCACGGCCAGGGCGGTCAGAGTGCCCAGGACGGCCAGAACGTCCAGGACGGCCCGCACGGCCAGGGTGCCCAGAGCGGCCCGCAGGGCCAGAGCGGCCCGAACGGGCCCGCGGGCAACGGCCTTCCGGCCTTCGCCCACCAGCCGGGACCGCACGAGACCTCGGGCCGGGACAGTGGCTCCGTCGACCTCACCGGCGTTCCCCTGCACGCTTCCCACCACTCCGTCCCCGCCGCGCAGCACAGCCCCACCCGGCGCCCGCTGCACCGCGGCCCCGCCGCGCCCGCCGTGCCCGACGGCGCCGGGAGCCCGGTGCGCTCCCTGGCCGACCGCGGCCCCGCGGGCGGTACGCCGCACCCGATGCCCGTCCGGCACGCGGGTCCGCCGACCGCGGGACCCGAATACCTGGACATTCCGCGCGACGACGCGGGCGCGCTCGCAGGGCCCCAGCTCGGCGAGATCCCGCCGCAGGCGGCCGCGCCGTGGACACCGCAGCCGCAGGACTCCCGGGGGGCGGCAGCAGAAACGGTCGTCCCAGAGGGCGCACGGGTCACGGAGGCCACGGGTGTCACCAGTGCCACGGGGGTCTCCGTGGTCACGGGGGACTCCGGTGTCACTGAGGACGCCGGCGCCGCTGGGAACACGGGCGCCTCTGAGAACACCGGCGCCCCTGAGAACGCGGGCGTCGCCGATAACTCCGGAGCCACGAACGTCACAGCTGTCACAGCCGTACCGGAAGGACATGGGGTCGCCCCCGTCCCGGCCGACGCTTCGGTGACGGGCGACGGGGCCGGGCCGATGGACGGTCTGGTTCCGCTGGACAGCGCGGTGCCGGTGGACGGCTCGGGTCCGATAAATGACCCCGTTCCGGTGGCCGGCTCGGCTCCGTCGGACGGCACGGTCCCGCCGGACGGCGTCGCGCAGCCGGGTGGCTCCGGCGCTGTGGACAACCCCGTTCCTGGGGACGGCTCTGCCCCGGCCGACGGCTCCGGCCCGGCCGACGTCTCCGCTGCGGCCGACGGTTCAGCGGCACCCGTGGGCCCCGAGGCGACGGCCGACCCGATGGCGTCCGCCGACCCCGCGACGGCCGACGTGCCGGTGCAGCCCGGGGGCCCGGCCGACGCGGCAGGCCCCACAGACCCCACGGACACCTCGAACCCCACGCCCGCCCCGCACGCCCCCGGCGTGATGGAGGCACCGGGTGCACTCGACGCGGGCGGCGCCCCGCACGCGACCCCGGAAGCGCAGACCGCCGCCGAGGCGCACGCCGCGCAGTCGGCGCACGCCCCCGGCGCCACGCCCACACCCGTGCCCGGCACCCCGGCCGCAGCGGAAGCCGTCGCGGCCGAAGCCCCGGCAGTCGCCCCGGCCGACCCCGCCGTACCCGCGTCCGCCCCGGTCACGACCGAGGACACCGACGGCACCGCCGACGCCCAGGCCACCCAGGCCACCCCGGCCGAGCCGATCCCGTCGACCGAGCCGACCCCCCTGGCCGTACCCCCGGCCGAGCCCCAGACCGGAGCGGATGCGTCCGGTATCGGCGGCGCAGCCCAGGACGCCGTGGCGACCCCCTCCGCCCCGGAGTCCCCGACCGCAGCCGAAGGCTCCGAGCTCCTGACCGCACCCGCGTCCGCCGCGACCCCGCTCCCGCAGGCCGCGCCCGCCGGGGAAGCCGCCGCACCCGGAGCCCACCCGGGCGCCCCGGCCCCCGTCGGCACCCTCGGCTCGCCCGCTCAGGACCAGCTCGTCGCCGCGCCGCACGCGATGGCCGCGCACGCGGCCGTGGCCCCGCAGGCGCCCGATGCCGCGCAGCCGTGGCCGGACGCGCACTCCGGGCAGGGACCCGATGTCGCGGGGACCACCTGGATGCCGGACGGCGACGGTTCCGCGCAGCCGTTCGTCGAGGTACAGGAAGCCGCGCCCATCGGCCGGTTCGTACCGGTCGACGGCCAGGTGCCGACCACCCCGCACCTCGCGCCGACCCCGCCGCGCCCCCTCTCCGTACCGCCGGAGTACTTCGTGCCGCAGCCGTCGGACGAGACCGGCGGCCACGACGCCGCCGAGGCCGCCACCCCGGGCACCGAGCCGGAAGCGGAACCCGCGCCCGGCACGCCCTCCGAAACCGGGCAGCAGCCCGCAGCCACCGTGCCCGCCCCCCGCGACGGAGCCCGGCCCACCGCCGAGCCCGCCGGGACGGCGGCACCCGCACCCGTCGACGCGGCGGAGGACGGCACCCCCGCCCCGTCCGCCCCGGAGACGACCGACCCCGACGAGCCGATGCACGCACCTCACCCGGCCGGACCGACCGACCCCGCAAGCCCCCCTGAGCAGCCCGCCCCGGCCGTCTTCGTCGACGCCGACGCGCCCGAGGACCTGTCCACCCCCGCCGCACCGGCGGACCAGGACGGCGCCCCGCAGCCCCTGCTGCTCACCGAAGGCCCCGAGGGTCCTGAAGGCACCGACGACACCGACGGCGCCCCCGACCTCGCCGAGGCCGAGCCCCCCGCCGCCGACACCGCGGTGGAACCGCCCGCGCCGGGATACGCCGACGCCGAACGCGAGGCCGTGCTGCGCGTGATGCGCGAGCGCCGCGACATCCGCAACGGCTTCCGCGGCGACCCGATCCCGCACGAGGTCCTGCTCCGTGTCCTTGAGGCCGCCCACACGGCACCCTCCGTCGGGCACTCCCAGCCCTGGGACTTCGTGGTCATCAAGTCCGCCGAGACCCGGCGCACCATGCACGAACTGGCCCAGCGCCAGCGCGAGGCGTACGCCAAGTCGCTGCCCAAGGGCCGCGCCAAGCAGTTCAAGGAACTGAAGATCGAGGCCATCCTCGACACCCCGGTGAACATCGTCGTCACCGCCGACCCCACCCGAGGCGGCCGCCACACCCTCGGCCGGCACACCCAGCCGCAGATGGCCCCGTACTCCTCGGCTCTCGCAGTCGAGAACCTGTGGCTCGCCGCCCGCGCCGAAGGCCTCGGCGTCGGCTGGGTCAGCTTCTTCGACGAGCGCGAGATGGTGCGCGCGCTCGGCCTGCCGGAGCACCTGGAGGTCGTCGCGTACCTGTGCGTCGGGTACGTCGACGAGTTCCCGGAGGAGCCGGAGCTGATGCAGGCGGGCTGGTCCAAGCGGCGCCCGCTGTCCTGGGTCGTGCACGAGGAGACGTACGGCCGCCGCGCGCTGCCCGGCGAGGACCCGCACGACCTGCTCGCCGAGACCGTCGGCAACATCCGCCCGCTGGACGCCAAGGCGCTCGGCGAGGCGTGGGAACGCCAGAAGCGCATGACGAAGCCCGCGGGCGCCCTGGGCATGCTGGAGATCATCTCCGCGCAGCTCAGCGGCCTGTCCCGGATGTGCCCGCCGCCGATCCCGGAGCCCGCCGCCGTCGCGATCTTCGCCGGTGACCACGGTGTGCACGCCCAGGGCGTCACCTCCTGGCCCCAGGAAGTCACCGCCCAGATGGTCGCCAACTTCCTCGGCGGCGGCGCCGTCTGCAACGCCTTCGCCAACCAGGTCGGCGCCGAGGTCTGCGTCATCGACGTGGGCGTCGCCGGCGAACTGCCCGCCACGCCCGGCCTGCTGCCCCGCAAGATCCGCGCCGGTACGGCCGACATGACCACAGGACCCGCGCTCACCCGCGACGAGGTCAAGGCGGCCGTCGAGGTGGGCATCGAGACGGCCCGCGACCTGGTGGCGGCCGGCAACAAGGCCCTGCTCACCGGCGAGATGGGCATCGCGAACACCACCGCGTCCGCCGCCCTGATCTCGGTCTACACCGACACCGACCCCGCCGAGGTCACCGGCCGCGGCACGGGCATCAACGACGAGATGCACGCCCGCAAGGTCGAGGTCGTCCGCCGCGCCCTCGACCTGCACCAGCCGGACCCGGCCGACCCCATCGGCGTCCTCGCGGCCATCGGCGGCCTCGAACACGCGGCGATGGTGGGCCTCCTCCTCGGCGGCGCGTCCCTGCGCACCCCCGTCATCCTCGACGGCGTCAGCGCGGGCGCGGCCGCCCTGGTCGCCCGCGCCATCGCCCCCGAGGTCCTCGCGGCCTGCATCGCGGGCCACCGCAGCGCCGAACCGGGCCATGTCGCCGCCCTCAACAAGCTCGGCCTGCGCCCCCTCGTCGACCTGGACCTCCGCCTCGGCGAAGGCACCGGCGCCCTCCTCGCCCTGCCGGTGGTGCAGAGCGCGGCAAGGGCGATGCACGAGGTGGCGACGTTCGACTCGGCGGGCGTGACGGAGAAGTAGGCCCTCCCCGCCCCACGCCGGACGGGCTGAATTCCAGCCCGCCCGGCGTTCGAGGACGAGCGCGCAGCGCGACAAACAGGGGTGCCAGGGAGCGAAGCCCCCTGGTTCCGGGAAGGGGTGGGACCGGGGAGCCCCGGCAGGGCCCCGCCCCCACCACCCGAGCCCACCCACCCCGCCCCATCAAGGAAAGGCGCACCCCATGGCCACCGCTCACCCCGCCTACCCCGTAGGCCTCCGCCTCACCGGCCGCCGCGTAGTCGTCCTGGGCGGTGGCCAGGTGGCCCAGCGCCGTCTCCCGGCCCTGATCGCGGCGGGCGCCGACCTCCTCCTCGTATCGCCGGAGGCAACCCCCTCGGTAGAGGCGATGGCCGACACGGGGGAGATCACCTGGGAGCGCAGGCCCTACGCGGACGGCGACCTCACCGACGCCTGGTACGCCCTGATCGCCACCAGCGACCCCACCGCCAACGCCGCCGCCTCCGCCGAGGCCGACCGCCGCCGCGTCTGGTGCGTCCGCTCCGACGACGCCGACGCGGCGACCGCCTGGACCCCGGCCACCGGCCACAGCGAGGGCGTCACCGTGGCCGTCCTCACCACCGACGCCAAGGGCCGCGACCCGCGCCACACCGCCGCCATCCGCGACGCGGTGGTGGAGGGCCTGCGCGACGGCACCCTCGTCGCCCCGCACCACCGCACCCGCACCCCCGGCGTGGCCCTCGTCGGCGGCGGCCCCGGCGACCCGGACCTGATCACGGTCCGCGGCCGTCGCCTGCTCGCCGAGGCGGACGTCGTCATCGCCGACCGGCTCGGCCCGCGCGACCTCCTCGACGAACTCCCGCCGCACGTCGAGGTGATCGACGCGGCGAAGATCCCCTACGGCCGCTTCATGGCGCAGGAGGCCATCAACAACGCCCTCATCGCGCACGCGAAGCAGGGCAAGGCGGTCGTGCGCCTCAAGGGCGGCGACCCGTTCGTGTTCGGCCGCGGCATGGAGGAGGCCCAGGCGCTCGCCGAGGCCGGCATCCCCTGCACGGTCGTACCGGGCATCTCCAGCTCGATCTCGGTGCCGGGCGCCGCGGGCATCCCGGTGACCCACCGGGGCGTGGCCCATGAGTTCACCGTGGTCAGCGGCCATGTGGCCCCCGACGACGAGCGCTCCCTCGTCGACTGGGCGGCGCTCGCGAAGCTCCGCGGCACCCTGGTGGTCCTCATGGGCGTCGACAAGATCGGCCGCATCGCCGAGACCCTGACCGCCCACGGCAAGCCGCAGGACACCCCGGTCGCCCTGATCCAGGAGGGCACGACCGCCGCCCAGCGCCGCGTCGACGCCACCCTCGCGACGGTCGCCGACGCCGTGCGCACCCACGAGGTGCGGCCCCCCGCGGTCATCGTGATCGGCGAGGTGGCCGCCCTCAACCCCGCGCCGCTCGCCTGAGCGAGGCCCCGGACCGCCCCCGGGGCCACTTGGACCACCCCGACCGCACCAACGTAACCACCGGTAACGGAACTCGTTCCCAGCCGTTGGCACCTCACCCCGGACAAGGCAGTATCACCCTGTGGCCGATCTCCTCACCATCGACGATCCCGACGACCCCCGCCTCAGCGACTACACGGGCCTGACCGACGTCGAGCTGCGCCGCAAGCGCGAGCCCGCCGAGGGCCTGTTCATCGCCGAGGGCGAGAAGGTGATCCGGCGCGCCAAGCTCGCGGGCTACGAGATGCGCTCGATGCTGCTCTCCGCCAAGTGGGTCGACGTCATGCGCGACGTCATCGACGAGGTCCCTGCGCCCGTGTACGCGGTCAGCCCCGACCTCGCCGAGCGGGTCACCGGCTACCACGTGCACCGCGGCGCCCTCGCCTCCATGCAGCGCAAGCCGCTGCCCACGGCCGAGGAACTCCTGCGGTCGCACCGCCGCGTGGTGGTGATGGAGGCGGTCAACGACCACACGAACATCGGCGCGATCTTCCGCTCCGCCGCCGCCCTCGGCATGGACGCCGTCCTGCTCTCACCGGACTGCGCGGACCCGCTCTACCGCCGCTCGGTGAAGGTCTCCATGGGCGCGGTCTTCTCCGTGCCGTACGCCCGCCTCGACTCCTGGCCCAAGGGCCTCGAAGGCGTACGGGAGGCGGGCTTCGACCTCCTTGCCCTCACCCCGGACGAGAAGGCCAAGACCCTCGACGAGGCGGCGCCCCACCGCATGGACCGGGTCGCGCTGATGCTCGGCGCGGAGGGCGACGGCCTGTCCAGGCAGGCACTGGTCGCCGCCGACGAATGGGTCCGCATCCCGATGGCGCACGGCGTGGACTCGCTCAACGTGGGCGCGGCGGCAGCGGTCGCGTTCTACGCGGTGGCGACGGGGCGCCCGGGAGCCTGACCCGGGCAGGCCGGGTCAGCCCCGCGGCCCGTTCCGGGCCCGGCCCGGCGCGGTTCCGTCCGGCCGCTCGGGGTGCTGCGCCTGCTCCGCTACGACCCCGGCGCTCGCCCCGGCGTGCCCGCCACGGTCGGCGCCGAGCCCGCGTGCGGGCCCCTGGCAGCCCTGCGCCGCAGCGATCCCCAGCGCGACCAGCAGCGTCACGACGACGAACACGAAGAGCCGCTGCCGCAGCAGCCGCGGATTGGCGGGCCGCAGCCTCGTGCCCGTGCCCCGCGGCCCCTTCCGCCCGGCGCCGCTGCGGGGCGCGGGGCGACCACCCGGACGCGAGGTGTCGCGCGGCGCCGAGGGGCGTGAGCCGGACTGCGAACCGCCGGTGCGCGAGCCGCCCGTACGGGACCCGCCGGTCCGCGAGCCACCGGTGCGCGGGTCGCCCGTACGGGAGCCGCCGGTCCGCGAGCCGCCGGTGCGCGGGGCGCCGGGGCGCGAGGAACCGGTCCCGAACTCCCCGCGCTCCGTGTCGACACCGCCGTAGGTGTCGGTGAGCGTCGGCCGGTCCTGGTCCTGGCGGGGCGGGGGCGGCCGCACGTCGCTGAGGTTCTGTGCCTCGCGGGCCGCGATCTCCTTGAGCCGCAGCGACAGTTGGAGCGTGCTGGGACGTTCCTCCGGGGCCTTCGCGAGACAGGCCCGCAGCAGCGGGGCGAGCGCGTCAGGGACGCCCTGGAGCTGGGCCTCCTCGTGCACGACCCGGTACAGCATCACTTCGGAACTGCCGTGCCCGAAGGGCGAGTCGGCCATCGCGGCGTACGCGAGCGTGGCGCCCAGCGCGAACACGTCGGTGGCGGGCGTGACGGCGGCGCCGCGCACCTGCTCGGGGGCGAGGAAGCCGGGCGAGCCGACGGCCGTGCCGACGTGGGTGAGGGTCGAGGCCCCGGTCGCCCAGGCGATCCCGAAGTCGATGATCCGCGGCCCCTTCGGGGACAGCAGGATGTTGGACGGCTTGAGGTCCCGGTGCACGACACCGGCCTCGTGCACGGCGACGAGCCCCTCGGACAGCGCGGAGCCGACGACGGCGACCTCGGCCGCGGTCAGCGGACCCTCGGCGGCGACCTTGTCGTGCAGGGAGGGCCCGGGAACGTACTGCGTGGCGAACCAGGGCCGGTCGGCCTCCAGATCGGCGGCGACCAGACGGGCGGTGCAGCCGCCGCGGATCCGCCGTGCGGCCGATACCTCGCGGGCGAAGCGGGACCGGAACTCCTGATCCTCCGCCAGATCGGGCCGGATGACCTTCAGGGCGACGCGCTGGCCACGGCGGTCGGAGCCCAGATAGACCACGCCCATCCCGCCGGCACCCAGCCGCCTGTGCAGCCTGAACGAGCCGACGACACGCGGGTCCTCGCGCCTCAGGCGCATCATCGCCATGTTCATCCCCGCTGCCCGGTCCGTCTGACGAGCCACAGCTTACGTTTCCGTGGCCGGGCACGTGCAGAGGCCGCGCCCTCGCGGGCCGACCGATTGTCAGTGCCGGGCGGGAAACGTGAAAAGCGCTCAGGAACCGCGGCGCACCGGGCGG
Source organism: Streptomyces flavofungini (assembly GCF_030388665.1). Lineage (NCBI taxonomy): Bacteria > Bacillati > Actinomycetota > Actinomycetes > Kitasatosporales > Streptomycetaceae > Streptomyces > Streptomyces flavofungini. The sequence goes on from NZ_CP128846.1 coordinate 7,753,829, forward strand.
CAGCCGCCCACGGGCCGCCCAACCAGCTGTCGCTGAAGGGGGATTGATCGCGTGAAGGGCGACCGCGTGGAGACAGCGGTGGACGCCGACGGCACGACGCGTACGTACGAAGTGGTGGCGAGCCGGGCGGACCACCGGGTCGGGACAGCTGTCCGCAGGGGAGTGGCGGAAGTGAGCGAAGTCACCCGGCGGGGGCGCCCCGACGCTGTTCGGGCAGGGGGCACCGTCGTCCGCACGGCGCGGTCCATGGCGGCGACCCGCGTCCTGGCGCACACGGAACGCACGTCCTGAGGGAGGGCGGCTCCGAGCGGCCCGGACACACCCCCTCCGGGAAGACCCCGAGTCCTAGGCCCCCGTCTCCACCCACGGGAGTACTTGTGTGACGACCGGTCATCCTCGGGGAGGCCAGCCAATCGGTACGAGGGCATGACGCCCGGAGCTCCGCCGGGACCTAGATTTGAGGTCAAGCGGCGAGTGCAGCACTCGTCCCCCGAGGTCAGACACTCGCCGCTGCCAGCTTCACCACCAGGTCAGGAAGGGAGAGAACCATGGCTGACACCGCGCCGCGGACGATGATCCGCACCCAGGGGCGGAAGCTCTCCAGCTGGGGCGTGCGGCCTTCCGGAACGCGCCACCCGCTGGTGGCCACGCTCATGGTCCTCCCCCTGGCAGCCCTGCTCACGGTCGCCTTCGGCGGCTGGGAGGCAGTGGTCACACAAGCGTCGTCCGTGGGCGTGATGCTGGGGCGCTGAGCGGCGCCCCAGGCCCGGAAGAGCGGTCCGGGCGGGGACATCCGGCCATGAAACCCCGTGGGGACGGGGGTGCGGCGGACGGCACGACAGCCCGCGCAGCTGGGGAGCTGCGCGGGCTGTTTCTTTTCCCGGCCCGCGCTGTTTCTTTTCCCGGCCCGGGCGGCTGCCCCTTCGGGCAGCGGGCGAGGCGCGGCACCGGACCGGGCCGTCCGCCCCCGCCGGAGTCCCGTACTCTCACGCGAGACGTACAGCCACACCCCGGGGGACCCGTGACCGCCCTGCTGCTCGCCCTGACCGCCCAGGCCAGACTCAGGGCCCGCCACCGCGACGACTGCGCCTGCAGCGACCCGCACGGCGTCCTCGCCGACCGCCCCGACGCCACCGTCGTCCGGCACGCCCAGGTCGTGGCGAAGGCGCACGCCCCCGGCACCCCCGAACCCACCCTGGCGGCCCGGCTCGCCACGGCCGCCCACCCCGACCTCGCCGACACACTCCTCGCCCCGCTGTCGCCCCGGCCCGACCGCCTCCACGACCGCCTGGTCACCCTCTGGCCGCACGGCACCCCGGTGGACCGCGACGACCCGGACGCGGCCCCCTGGGAAGCGGCGGCCGCGCTCCTGGCCCGGCTGCACCGCACCCCGCCCGCCCGGTTCCCCGCCGGACTCCCGGCGATGCGCGGCCCCGAGAAGGCGGCCCGCGCCGTGGCCCGCATGCGCGCCGCCGCCCCGCACCCCGCCGCGTCCCCGGTGGAGCGGGCGTGGGCGGTCCTGCCGCCGTGGGCCCGCGACGAGGCCCCCTATCCGGGCCCGCCGCACCTGTGCCACGGCGACCTGCACCTCGGCCAGCTCGTCCGGACGCCCGAGGACCGGTGGCTGCTCATCGACATCGACGACCTGGGCACCGGCAACCCGGCCTGGGACCTGGCGCGCCCGGCGGCCTGGTACGCCTGCGGGCTACTGCTGCCCGAGGAGTGGACTGCGTTCCTGAGCGCCTACCGCGCGGCGGGCGGTCCGGCCGTGCCCGCCGACGGCGCGGACCCCTGGCCCGCCCTCGACGTGCCCGCCCGCGCGCTGACCGTGCAGACCGCGGCGTTGGCGATCGCCAAGGCGGTGGCGGGGGAGCGGGCCCTGGACGAGGTCGAGGAGACCCTCGTGGACGCCTGCCGCCGGATGGCCGCCGTCCCGCCCGACTTGGCGCCGACCTGTGCGAAGTAGGGTGCACTGCACCGCGGCCGGGCAGACATCCGGCGAAGCAGTCACGACCGGCGAGGAGTTGAGCCGACCATGCAGTGCCCGAAGTGCCACGCACCGATGCACACGTACAACCGCAATGGCGTCCAGATCGAGCAGTGCAGTGGTTGCCGCGGGATTTTCCTCGACTACGGCGAGCTCGAGGCGCTGACCCGGCTCGAGAGCCAGTGGAGCGGTCACCAGCCCCCGCCGGCCCCACCGGCGGCCCCGGCCTACCCGGCGGCGCCCGCGCCCGTCTGGGGCGCCCCGCACGGCGGCCACCACGGCCACCACGGTCACAAGCGCCACAAGAGCTTCGGGCACATGCTCTTCTCCTCCTGAGCGCGTACGGCGAGAGCGCGCACGACGAAGCCCCCGGCCGTGGATACGGCCGGGGGCTTCGTGGAGCTGGTGCGCGATACTGGGATTGAACCAGTGACCTCTTCCGTGTCAGGGAAGCGCTCTCCCGCTGAGCTAATCGCGCAGGTCAACCTGCAGATGCAGAACCAGATGGGGCGTACTGCGTGCGCGATACTGGGATTGAACCAGTGACCTCTTCCGTGTCAGGGAAGCGCTCTCCCGCTGAGCTAATCGCGCGGGGAAACCTCTGCATGATCAAAAACCATCATCAGAGATTCCAGTGGACGATACTGGGATTGAACCAGTGACCTCTTCCGTGTCAGGGAAGCGCTCTCCCGCTGAGCTAATCGTCCTTGGAGGTGGAGACGGGATTTGAACCCGTGTAGACGGCTTTGCAGGCCGTTGCCTCGCCTCTCGGCCACTCCACCAGGAGTTACGGGGGTTCGGGAAGATCCCCCGCGGTTCCTGCGAGCGGACGACCAGGTTCGAACTGGCGACCTCAACCTTGGCAAGGTTGCGCTCTACCAACTGAGCTACGTCCGCTTGTCTTTCCCGGTCCGCTTCCGCGTCCCGGCGACGTGTTGAACTCTAGCGGATTCCTGGGCCAGTACAAAAACGCGTTTGCGCAGCGTGCTGCGCTGCTCACCTCCTCGCCGAGGCCCGGGGCGCGCTCGGGACGGCGGTCATAGACTCGCAGCCGTGCACGACCTGTCTCCTCTGGCGCGCTTCGGCGGCCTCGTCGCGACCGATCTCCTGGACGTGACCAGCGACCCTTCCGCCCTGGACACCTCGGGCTTCTGGGCGGTGTCCGCGGACTTCGAGGGCCGTCTGGTGTGCGCGCGCTTCGGGCGGGTGCGCGAAGAACCCGTCCCCGCGCCCGCCCCCGGCGCCTGGCGCGGCCCGGCCGCCGGTGACTGGACGTCGTCGCTCGACCGCGCCGCGTACACGGACGGTGTGCGCCGCGTCCGCGACCACATCGCGGCCGGCGACGTGTACCAGGCGAACCTCTGCCGCGTCCTTTCCGCGCCGATCGCCGAGGGCGCCGACGTGGACGCCCTCACGGCGCTCCTCGCGCGCGGGAACCCCGCTCCGTACGCCGGAACGATTCGCCTGCCCGGCCACGGCGTGGAGATCGCCACCGCGTCGCCCGAGCTGTTCCTGCGCCGGACGGGCCGTGTCGTGGAGTCGGGGCCCATCAAGGGCACCGGGCGCACCGAGGCGGACCTCCTGGAGAAGGACTACGCCGAGAACGTCATGATCGTCGACCTGGTCCGCAACGACCTGGGCCGCGTCTGCGAGACCGGCACGGTGACCGTCCCCGACCTGTGCGTCGTCGAGAAGCACCCGGGCCTCGTCCACCTCGTCTCCACCGTCCGCGGTGAACTGCGCCCCGACGCGGGCTGGCCCGGCCTGCTCGCGGCCGCCTTCCCGCCCGGCTCCGTCACCGGCGCCCCGAAGTCCAGCGCCCTGCGCGTCATCGACGCCCTGGAGACGGCGCCGCGCGGCCCCTACTGCGGCGGCATCGGCTGGGTCGACGCGGACCGGGGCACCGGCGAGCTGGCCGTCGGCATCCGGACGTTCTGGATCGACCGGAGTGAAGGCGTCCTCCGGTTCGGTACGGGCGCGGGGATCACCTGGGGCTCGGACCCCGAGGGCGAGTGGCGTGAGACGGAGCTGAAGGCCGAACGCCTCCTGAAGGTAGCCTCGGGCACGTACGCACCCAGTGACGGATCCCCCTCGTGCTGTGCTTCTCCGGGGGACGACACCCGGGCCCCCGGCCGGGCGAGCGGGCAGGACGGGGCACACGGAACGACATCGCAAGGTGAGACTCAGTGAAGATTTGGCTCAACGGCGGCCTGCAGGACCTCGACTCCGCGCGGGTCTCCGTGTTCGACCACGGCCTCACCGTCGGCGACGGCGTCTTCGAGACCGTCAAGGCGGTCGCGGGACGGCCGTTCGCGCTGACCCGCCACCTGGACCGCCTCGCCCGCTCCGCCCGCGGCCTCGGCCTGCCCGAGCCGGACCTGGACGAGGTGCGCCGCGCCTGCGCCGCCGTCCTGGAGGCCAACCCGATGGCGCTCGGACGGCTGCGCCTCACGTACACCGGAGGCCTCTCGCCGCTCGGCTCCGACCGCGGGGACCAGGGCCCCACCCTCGTCGTCGCCCTCGGCGAGGCCGCGCGCCGCCCCGACTCCACCGCCGTGATCACCGTCCCCTGGACGCGCAACGAACGCGGCGCGCTGACCGGCCTGAAGACCACCTCGTACGCCGAGAACGTCGTCGCCCTCGCCCGCGCCACCGAACAGGGCGCCACGGAGGCGCTGTTCGCCAACACGGTGGGGCAGCTGTGCGAGGGCACCGGGTCGAACGTCTTCGTCGTGCTCGACGGCGAGATCCACACGCCCCCGGTGTCCTCCGGCTGCCTCGCCGGGATCACCCGCGCGCTGGCCGTGGAGTGGACCGGCGCGCACGAGACCGAGCTGCCGCTCGACGTCCTCGACCGCGCCGACGAGGTCTTCCTGACCTCCACGCTGCGGGACGTGCAGGGTGTGCACCGCGTCGACGACCGCCAACTGCCGGGCGCGCCGGGGCCGGTGACGGCCAAGGCGATGCGGGTCTTCGACGAGCGCGCGGGGAACGACCTCGACCCGTAGGGGACGAGCGCCCGCGGGCGGGGCGGACGGCGCTGTGGGCGCGTGGGGCGTAAAACCGGATGACGCGGTGGCGCTCAGTGGGTACAACTCCCGTGATGACCACGACCCTGCGGCCGTCCGGGCCGCTCCACGAGAGCTCCAAGGGCGCCAAGTCGCGCGACTACGACGTCTGCGTGAACAGCCGCCCCGTCGGCCGGATCAAGCTGGCCACGAGCGCCGTCTTCGGACCGGAGGTCGCCGAGATCCTGGACCTGCGCATCGAGGCCCCCGACCGCAGGCGGGGCCGCGCCACGGTGGCGGCGCTCGCCGCCGAGGAGGTCGCGCGCGGCTGGGGCTGCGCCCGCATCGAGGCGTCCGTGCCCGCGGGCGCGTCCGGCGCCCTCGCCCTGGCCACGGCGCTCGGCTACGTGGAGCGCAATCGCCAGCTGGCCAAGCCGCTGCCCCTGAGCCCGCCCGAGCTGCCCGGGGGCACGACGGCGCGCGCGATGACGGAGGAGGAGTACGCGGCCTGGATCGCGCACTCCAAGGAGGCCTACGCGCAGGACTGGATCGACCGGGGCGTACCGGCGGCGCAGGCGCACGCCAAGGCCACCGCGGACATGGACAGCTCCCTGGCCGACGGCCTCGCGACCCCCGGCGCCCGCCTCAGCGTCCTGGTCCACGCGGACGAGGTCGTGGGCACCCTGTGGGTCGCGGAGCGCGGCAGCGAGATCTATGTGTACGACATCGAGGTCCGCGGCGAGCACCGCGGCCGGGGGTACGGCCGCGCCCTGATGCTCCTCGCCGAACGGCAGTGCCTGGAGGCGGGCAAGGACCGCGTCGGCCTGAACGTCTTCGCGGGGAACACCCCGGCCCTGCGCCTGTACGAGTCGCTCGGCTACGAGCCGACGGCGTACTCCGTGTACAAGCAGCTGCTCTAGGGGAACGCGGCTGCCCCGGGCGCGGACGGCCGCTATCCGGCGAGGAGGCGGTCGGCGATCTCCTCGACGCGCTCACGCAGGCCGTCCTGGCTCTTGCCGCCGTCCAGGCGCTCACCGCCCACGACGTACGTCGGCGTCCCGGTGACCCCGATCGCCTTGCCCTCGGCCTGGTCGGCGTCGACGATCAGGATGTGCCGGCCGTCGACCAGCGCGGTGTCGAACTCCTCGGCGTCCAGGCCCAGTTCGCGCGCCACCTCGACCAGGAGGGGCTCGCCCTCGCGGTCCAGGTCCTCGACCCGGGCCAGCACGGCCTCGACGTACTCCCAGCCCTTGCCCTGCGCCAGGGCCTCCTCGGCGGCCTGCGCGGCGGCGAAGGCGTGCTTGTGCTTCTCCAGGGGGAAGTGGCGCAGGCGCAGCTCGGCACGGTCGCCGTAGCGGGCGCGCAGGGCGCTCACGTCGTCCAGGGCGGTGCGGCAGTCGGGGCACTGCAATTCGCACCAGACGTCGATGACGAGGGGGACGGCGGGGGCCGCGGGGGAGGAGTCGCTCATGCGCACAGTGTCCCAGCCCGCGGGGACGGGCCCCAACCGGGACCCGGGGGCCCGCCCACCGGCACCTGGGGAGGAGCCGCGACCCGGATATCTCCCTGATGTCCTCGGTGACCATGGCTTCCGGCGCCCCGCCAGGTGCAGGATGGAGGTGACAGCAGCGACACCGCACCGCGCCCGCACGCCTGGAGGACCGGGATGATTGCCGAGACCATCTGCTCCGCCGTAGCCGCGGCCGGCCTCGGCATCGCGGCCGTCACGGCCTACCGCAAGCGTTTCCTCGCCGCCGCCCGCCTGGCCGCGTACTCCCTGGTCCCCCTCGGCCTGGTCATGACAGGGGCGGTGGAGTGGGCCGCCGAGACGGCCTTCAGCCCGGTCGCGTGGACGGGCTTCGGCGTCCTCGGCGCGGCCTGGCTGCTGTTCCTGGCGACCCGCGCCGCGGAGCGCCGCGCCGGCGGCACCCGCAAGGAGCGCAGGGCCGCGGCGAAGGCCGCCCAGCGCGAGGCCGTCGCCCCCGCCGCGTCCGCCCCCTCCCTGGGCCAGTCCGGCTCGTCCGGGCGCTCGCAGGCCGCCCCCGCCGCCAAGCAGAAGCAGAAGAAGGCCGCGGGCGGCGAGGACTTCAGCGACATCGAGGCGATCCTGAAGAAGCACGGCATCTGAGGGTTCATCCGACGCTCACCGACGCCGGTCGGAGGCTCGTCCGTGGCGCCGGAGAGGCACGGCCGGAGCGGTGAAAGGGGCGGCGACCGCCGCGCTGAACAGGCAACGGCGCGGGGCGCGCGCCCGGGGCGGCAGTCCATATTCCGGGACCACGTTCGAGCGTATCCGCGGACACCGTTCGCAGGTGCGCCGTGCCGGGCCCACCAAGGTCACGGAACGGGCGAACTCCCCCACGATCTGCGCGTGTTGGTAAACGGCACCCTCCGGGCTGCGTCATCATCACGGCGAGATGCTGGACACCACCACACAGAGCGATCCGGCCCCGCTCGACGAGCGGGAAACCGCCGCCGAGCGGCGCGGAGCCGCCGACGAACCGCGAGGCTGCCTCTTCGCGCTCTCCCAGCCACCGCTGATGATCTTCCTGGCGGTGATCGGGGTCCTGCTGCTCATGGCCTCACTGCACGACCTGCTGCTGCTCTAGCGGCGACGGCGCCGCGGCCGCAGCGGGCGCCGTGGACCCCCGGGCTTCCCGCCCGTCCTGTTCGAGGCCCGCGGCCTCCCTGCGGCGGGCCCGGTACGCGGCCACGTGCAGCCGGTTCCCGCAGGTGCGGCTGTCGCAGTAGCGGCGCGAACGGTTGCGGGAGAGGTCGATGAAGGCCCGGCGGCAGTCCGGCGCCTCGCACCGACGCAGCCGCTCCTGTTCGCCCGCGACGACGAAGAAGGCCAGCGCCATCCCGCAGTCCGCCGCGAGGTGGTCGGCCACGGAGGCGCCCGGCGCGAAGTAGTGCACGTGCCAGTCGTAGCCGTCGTGGTCCGTCAGGCGCGGCGTGGTGCCCGCGGCCGCGATCAGCTCGTTGATCAGAGCCGCCGCGACATGCGGCTCGGTGGCCGCGAAGACCTCGGCGAAACGGCTGCGGATGTGGTGCACGCCCGCGAGGTCGCGCTCCGTGAGCACGCCGACGTCGCTGATCGCGTTGCGCTTCACGAACTCGTTGAGAGCCGCGACGTCCGCGAGTCCGTCGACGGCCGCGGCGCTCTCCGGGGTCGCGGCGCCCTCTTCGTCCGGCGCGGAGTTCACCAGATCGACCACGGCGTCGAGCGCGCACCGGGTGTCGTGGGTGATCAGCACGATTCGCTCCCTGGCCTGTGGGTGGCGGGCTCACCCCCGCTCATGAAGAGCTCGGGGGCGGGCGCCCGCCCGGTGCTGGCCGATGCTAGCGGCTCACGCCGCGCACGCCACGGCGCCGGCGCCGCGGAAATCCGCGACACCGGCGTTGGTGCCTGCTGCCTGCCGATATGTCGTTGTCGTACCCGCGCCGTCGCCCCGAGTCGGACGGCGCCCTGCGCTCTCGGGCGGTGGCCGGACTAGCTTTCGGCCAAGATGTGCGAGAGCTCCGTGTCGAGATCGAAGTGGCGGTGTTCGGTGCCGGGCGGCACGGCCGCGTCGGTACGCTTCAGAAACGATTCCAGGGCCCGCGCCGGGGCCTCGAGCAGAGCCTCACCCTCGGGGGAGCTCAGGGCGATGCAGACGACGCCCTGACCGTGACTGCGGGACGGCCAGACACGGACGTCGCCGGTGCCGGTGGGCCGGTGCAGGCCCTCGGCGAGGAGGTCGCGGGCGAACACCCATTCGACGGTTTCCTCGGCTCCGGTGTGGAAGGTGGCGTGCACGGCATAGGGATCGGCCGTGTCATACCGCAGTCCTGCGGGTACAGGCAGTGAGGACTCGCTCGACACAACGAGGCGCAGGTGCAGCTCGCAGCTGACCGTGGTGTTCATAAGCGCCAGGGCCTTTCGCTCAGTGTGCGCTCGGGGATTCGCACGTCGGCGAAATCGACATGCCACCTACGGTGCCGTTGTAAACCCCTCTGGGAGTTTTGGGTGTCTTTAGGTGGCTCGTATGGCGGACTGTCCGATTGGTTCGTACGGCCATTCCGGTGACGGGTTTCTGTCCGGTAAGGTTTGGCGGCATGAATACGGGGAGTGACGAGTTGAAGGTGGCCGCCGCCGTCGACGACGTGGCCGAGCAGGTCAAAGCCGAGAAGCCCTTCGGGTCCAAGGCGCCGGAGTTCATCAAGGCCCGCCGGACGCTGCACCTGAGCTGGCAGGTCGGCGTCTTCATCGTGGGTCTGGCGGTGGTCGTCACCGGCATCATCATGCTGCCCCTGCCGGGACCGGGCTGGGTCGTGATCTTCGGTGGCATGGCGATCTGGGCGACCGAGTTCGTCTGGGCGCAACTGGTCCTCCGCTGGACGAAGCGGAAGGTCACCGAGGCCGCGCAGCGCGCCCTCGACCCGCGCGTCCGCCGCCGGAACATCATCCTCACGAGCATCGCGCTCGTGATCGCCGCAGCCCTCGGCGGGATCTATCTGTGGAAGTTCGGCATCCAGATGCCCTGGAAGATCAACGATCAGTGAGGCGGCCCCCGTCGGGGTGCGCACCACCCCGGCCGGGGTGGTCGGAGGCACCCTCTGACATGGGGTAATGTTCTCTCTGCGCCCGGGCGATTAGCTCAGTGGGAGAGCGCTTCGTTCACACCGAAGAGGTCACTGGTTCGAACCCAGTATCGCCCACCCGGGATTGTGGCCCGGAGACTGGAAACAGTCTCCGGGCCACTGTCGTATGCCCGCACACCACCGGGTCGTATGCGTGGCCGTATGTGACGGCCTTTCATGGAAATTCACACCCCGTGCGAACCTTCCGGAATAACTCGTTCCTATTTCTGCGAGTTGACGATCCGTCCGCTCGGTCGCGCGGAAATCGGTCCCGGCCTCAGACTGGCCCCATGGACTGGTGCCATTACCGCTTCCGCAGCGTATGGAATCTGCCCGCCGCACCCGAGACGGTGTACGCCGTCCTGGAGCGGGCCCAGGACTACCCGCGCTGGTGGCCACAGGTGCGCGCGGTGACCCCCATCGACGACCGCACCGGCACCGCCCGGCTGCGCTCGCTGCTCCCGTACGACATCGTCGTCACCGCCGAGGAGAGCCGCCGCGACCCGGGCCGGGGGGTCCTGGAGATCGCCATGACCGGCGATCTCGACGGCTGGGCGCGCTGGACGCTCGCCGCGGCCGACGGCGGCACCAGGGCGCGCTACGACCAGGAGGTCGACGTCCGCAAGGCCCTGATGCGACGCCTCGCCGTCCCCGGCCGGCCCCTGTTCCTCGCCAACCACGCCCTGATGATGCGCTCGGGGCGGCGGGGGCTCGTCGCGTACCTGGAAGCGGTTTGAACCAACGGCGCCCGGACCTGTATTGTTCAGTGCGTTCCCGGGCGATTAGCTCAGTGGGAGAGCGCTTCGTTCACACCGAAGAGGTCACTGGTTCGAACCCAGTATCGCCCACCCGGAGAATCCCGGTCCGTCCCCGACGGACCGGTTTTTTCATGCCCGCACCCCGACGGGCGGCGCTCCGACGCTCAGGCGGCGGCCGGCAGTTCGGGACGCAGCGGCCACGCGGGGTCGACTGCCTCCGGCGTGCCGCTGCGCGCGAACCACGCCTGCAGCCCGCGCGCCTGAGCCGCGTGCCACACCGCCTGCAAGGTGTGCAGCTCGGCGGGGGACAGGCGGTCGAGCCGGGCCGAGAACCGGCGCCCCACCGCACGGACGACATCCAGCGCGGCCTGCGCGTCGGCTGCCGCGTCGTGCGCGCCCGTCAGCTCCACCTCGTAGTGCGCGCACAGGTCGGAGAGCGTGCGGCGGCCCTTGCGGTAGCGGTCCAGGTGGCGGTCCAGGACCCGCGGATCCAGCACGCACAGCGGACGGCTCTCCAGATACCGGGCGAGTGACGAGGCGCGGTGCCTGCGCAACTCCCGGTCGAACAGCGTCAGATCGAACGGAGCGTTCATCACCACGAGCGGCCGGCCCGCCGCCCCCTGCTCCGCGAGCTCGCGCCCTATCTCCTCCATCACCGGAGCCGGCCAGCGGCCGTTGCGCTCCAGATGTTCCTGGGTCAGCCCGTGCACCGCGGTCGCGGCGGCGGGCACCACGACGCCCGGGTTCACCAGCCACCGGGTGACACGGGGCCGGGCCCCCGCGCCGTTCTGAACGACGACGGCGGCCGACACGATCCGGTCGGTCTCGACGTCGACACCCGTGGTCTCCGTGTCGAATGCGGCCAATGGGCCTTCGTACCAGCACGTCATCCTGACGCAACTCCTCGTTCAGCTCCGGCAGTTGACCTGCGTAACTGCCCACGCTGGTGATACCCGGGCCGTTTGCGCCGAACCCGGCCCGGAGACAACACAGGTACAGGGCACGGACATCGACCGGCCCGAGCGGGGAAACGTCTGGTTCGGAAGGCTTGTTGAACATGGCGCTCGCGCAGCCCGAACAGGGCGGGCTGCTGCCCGAGCGGATCGCACCGCCGCGCGGCACACTCGCCACCACCGCCTGCATGGAGACCCTTCAGGTGGGCTACCTGCACGCCGTCGCCGCCGCTGCGGGGTGCTCGCTCTCCCAGCCCTTTCCGGACAACGGCATCGACTGGCACGTCAGCCACAGCGCCCCCGGGCACACGGTCGACGACGAAGTCACCATCAAGGTGCAGCTCAAGTGCACGTACCAGATACCGCCCCGGCCCGCGGGGCCCGCCTTCTCCTTCACCCTGGACAACGCCCACCTGGAGAAGCTGGCCCGCACCCCCGTGTCGGTGCACAAGATCCTCGTCGTGATGATCGTGCCCCGCTCCCGCGACGACTGGCTGCGCGCCGGGCACGACCGGCTCGACCTGCGGCACTGCTGCTACTGGACCAACCTCGCCGGACACCCGGTGACGGGCAGGCGAAGGACCACCGTCCGCGTCCCGACCTCGCGGATCTTCGACGACCGCGCGCTCTGCGAGATCATGACGCGGGTCGGGACGGGAGGGAGACCCTGATGCACCGCCCGATCGACGAGCCCGCGCCGCCACGCGGCCCCCGGCCCCACCCCGTCCACGCCCCCGGCCTCTGGGCCGACCCGCCCGCCCCCGGCCAGGTCGACCCCGCCGTGCTCGGTGCCCTGCTCGACCGGCACGGCTGGCGCCGCCGCGGCGGCGCCGCCGGACGCTACTCCCGCTGGACCCCGCCAGGGCCCGGTCACGGCGGCACCAGCCTGCTCCTGCCGGAGAGCCGCTCCTTCCCCGACTACGAGGACCTGATCGGCGAGGCCCTGACCGCGCTCGCGCGCAGCTCATCGCCGTCCGCCCGCGACGTGCTGGTCTCCCTCACCGTGCCGAGCGACGAGATCCGCTGGTGGCGCGACGTGCCGAGCGGACCGGCCGACACCGCGTCCTGGACCGTCGAGGAACGCCTGCGGGCCGCCGCACGCCAGATGCTGCTCGCGGGCGCGCTGGCCGCGCGGGCCCGGGCCGGTTACTACGGCGCCCGCCACCGCCGCTCCGCCACCGCCCTCCTGGAGGACATCCTCGTCGGACCCGCCCCCGGCGGACGGCGGCTGACCGCGTTCGTCCCGGTCGCCGCCGGGCGGCCGCTCGCCGTGCGCCTGCACCAGGCGCTGTACGCGGCCCGTGAGGCCGTCGACTACCGGCGGGCCACCGGCCGCATGGACGCCTTCGACGGCGCCGTCGCCGCGGGCGTCAGCCACGAACTGGTCGAGGCCGTCGTCGCCCTCGTCCGCGGCACCGAGGGCGCCAGGGTCGAAGTGTCCTGGTCACCCGCCGCCGGGGTGCCCGAGGGCTGCGCCGCGGCCGCCGGGCCCGTCGAGTTCTCGCCCGGGGACCTGCCCGTGCTGCGCGAGGCCAGCGCCCGCTATCTGCGCGCCGAGCCGTCGGTTCCGGTGCGGATCACCGGGGCCGTGGTGCGCATGCGGCGGTCGGGGCCGCGCGGGGGCGGGACGGTGCGGGTGCGGGTGCTCGCGGGCGCGGAGGTCCCGCATGTCCGGATGGCGCTCGACGAGGAGGACTACCGCATCGCGGGACAGGCGCATCTGGTCGGTCTGCCGATCCGGGTGCAGGGGCGCCTGGAGAGCAGGGGCGGCTTCCGCAGGCTCACGGAGGCGGCCGAGGTGGTGCCGGTGCAGGTCGACGAGGCCGAGCGGGACCGCCTGATGAAGTCGCTCCAGGAGAACCTGGACTTCTTCGAGGAGGCGTGCAGCGGGGACTGAGGGGGTGCGGGGCGGGCGTTCAGCGGGGCGCGGCGGGGCCGGGGCGGACCGGCGCCGCGGTTATCCGTTTCGCGATGGGCCCCGGGGGCTCGGTACGATTCGTTGCGCGCAGGAGCAGATCTGCGCGGCCCGCTTCCAGCAGGGCAGCCCCCTTCAGGCAGGAGAAACCGGTGTCAGACGTCCGTGTGATCATCCAACGCGATTCCGAGCGGGAAGAACGCGTGGTGACCACGGGCACCACGGCCGCCGACCTGTTCGACGGTGAGCGCACCGTCGTCGCGGCCCGCGTGGGCGGCGAGCTGAAGGACCTGGCGTACGCCGTCGCCGACGGCGAGGTCGTCGAGCCCGTCGAGATCTCCTCCGAGGACGGCCTGAACATCCTGCGCCACTCCACCGCGCACGTGATGGCGCAGGCCGTGCAGGAGCTGTTCCCCGAGGCCAAGCTCGGCATCGGCCCGCCCATCCGCGACGGCTTCTACTACGACTTCGACGTCGCCGAGCCGTTCACGCCCGAGGACCTCAAGCGCATCGAGAAGAAGATGCAGGAGATCCAGAAGCGCGGCCAGCGCTTCGCGCGCCGTGTCACCAACGACGACGACGCCCGCGTCGAGCTCGCCGACGAGCCGTACAAGCTGGAGCTCATCGGCCTCAAGGGCAACGCCGCGAACGCCGCCGACGGCGCGGACGCCGAGGTGGGCGCCGGCGAGCTGACCATCTACGACAACATCGACGCCAAGACCGGCGAGCTGTGCTGGAAGGACCTCTGCCGAGGTCCGCACCTGCCCACGACCCGGAACATCCCGGCGTTCAAGCTGATGCGCTCCGCCGCCGCCTACTGGCGGGGCAGCGAGAAGAACCCCCAGCTCCAGCGCATCTACGGCACCGCCTGGCCGTCCAAGGACGAGCTGAAGGCGCACCTGGAGTTCCTCGCCGAGGCCGAGAAGCGCGACCACCGCAAGCTCGGCGCGGAGCTGGACCTCTTCTCCTTCCCCGAGGAGCTCGGCCCGGGTCTCGCCGTCTTCCACCCCAAGGGCGGCGTGGTCCGCAAGGTGATGGAGGACTACTCGCGGCGCCGCCACGAGGAGACCGGCTACGAGTTCGTGAACACCCCGCACATCTCGAAGGAGCACCTCTTCGAGACCTCGGGGCACCTGCCGCACTACGCCGAGGGCATGTTCCCGCCCATCGAGTTCGACGGGCAGAACTACCGCCTCAAGGCCATGAACTGCCCGATGCACAACCTGATCTTCAAGTCGCGCGGGCGTTCCTACCGTGAACTGCCGCTGCGCCTCTTCGAGTTCGGCACCGTGTACCGCTACGAGAAGTCGGGCGTCGTGCACGGCCTGACCCGCTCGCGCGGCTTCACCCAGGACGACTCGCACATCTACTGCACCAAGGAGCAGATGGCGGACGAGCTGGACAAGCTCCTCACCTTCGTCCTGGACCTGCTGCGCGACTACGGCCTGAACGAGTTCGAGCTGGAGCTGTCCACCCGCGACCCGGAGTCCGACAAGTTCATCGGCTCCGACGAGGACTGGGCGGAGGCCACCGAGGCGCTGCGCCTGGCCGCCGAGAAGCAGGGGCTGCCGCTGGTGCCCGACCCGGGCGGCGCCGCCTACTACGGCCCGAAGATCTCCGTCCAGGCGAAGGACGCGATCGGCCGCTCCTGGCAGATGTCCACCCTCCAGGTCGACTTCAACCAGCCCAAGCGGTTCGGCCTGGAGTACACCGCGGCGGACGGCTCGCGCCAGCAGCCCGTCATGCTGCACCGCGCCCTGTTCGGCTCCATCGAGCGGTTCTTCGGCGTGCTCCTGGAGCACTACGCGGGCGCGTTCCCGGCCTGGCTGGCCCCGGTGCAGGCGGTCGGCATCCCGATCGGCGACGCCCACATCCCGTACCTGCGCGAGTTCGCCGAGAAGGCGCGTGCCCAGGGCCTGCGGGTCGAGGTGGACGCCTCCTCGGACCGCATGCAGAAGAAGATCCGCAACCAGCAGAAGGCCAAGGTGCCCTTCATGGTCATCGCGGGCGACGAGGACATGGAGCACGGCGCCGTGTCCTTCCGCTACCGCGACGGCTCGCAGGAGAACGGCATCCCGGTCGACGAGGCCATCGCGAAGATCGTGAAGGTCGTCGAGGAGCGCGTCCAGGTCTGACGCCGCGCACGAGGCTCAGGAGGCCCCCGGGGACGAACCCCCCGGGGGCCTCCCGTCGTCCTCCCGCGCGAAGACCTGGAGCAGCCACGACGAGAACGACCCCGTCACCGTCCCGAGCAGCGCGAGCCCGCACCCCATCAGGCCGACCGCGACCAGCCTGCCCAGCGGCGTCACCGGCGCCACATCCCCGTACCCGACCGTGGCGAGCGTCGCGCACGTCCACCACACCGAGTCCCCGAAGGTGCGGATCGTGGCGTCCGGCGCCGCGTGCTCCTGGTGGTAGACGGCGAGCGCCCCGGCGAAGCCGAGCAGGAGCACGGACAGGCCCGCGTAGACCATCACGCGGGTGTACAGGGCGAGGCGCGGGCGGTCGCGGTGGCGCTGGACCGCGTCGTGGAAGCGGACGATGCACAGCGGCCGCAGGAGCGGCAGGAAGAGCACCACGGTGTCCAGCAGATGGCCGCGGACGAAGGCGAGTCGCTGTCCGCTCAGACGCCAGCGCACCGCGTAGTCGACGGCGAAGACCGCCCACGAGGTCAGCGCGAGCGCCAGGCAGGCCGCGCGCCAGGCCGGGGACAGCCCATGGGCCAGGACCCACACCGCGTACGCGCTGAGGAAGACCAGGGAGGCCACGGCGAGCGGGGCCTCGGCCCGGCGCTCCCAGCGGGACTCCGCCTGCTCCGGCGCCGTCCGTGCGCTGTTTCGGCTCATTGCCCCAGTCTGGCCCCGGGGTCCGCCCCGGCGACACGCTGCGAACGGGCGAAGTCATATGCTGCACAGCATGACGATTGAGCCGGAGCAGCAGATCGGAGTGGGGTCGCAGGACGCGTTCCAGCGCCTGTGGACGCCGCACCGGATGGCGTACATCCAGGGAGAGAACAAGCCCACCGGCCCAGGGGCGGACGACGGCTGTCCCTTCTGCTCGATCCCGGCGAAATCGGACGAGGACGGGCTGGTCGTCGCCCGCGGCGAGCACGTCTACGCGGTGCTCAACCTCTATCCGTACAACGGCGGCCACCTGATGGTCGTGCCCTACCGCCACGTCGCCGACTACACCGAGCTGACCGGCCCGGAGACCGTCGAGCTCGGCGAGCTGACCAAGCAGGCG
The DNA here is from genome assembly GCF_030388665.1 of Streptomyces flavofungini. Lineage (NCBI taxonomy): Bacteria > Bacillati > Actinomycetota > Actinomycetes > Kitasatosporales > Streptomycetaceae > Streptomyces > Streptomyces flavofungini. Next base: position 7,770,316 of record NZ_CP128846.1, read on the forward strand.
ATGACGGCGCTGCGCGCGGCCTCGGGCGCGCACGGCTTCAACATCGGCATGAACCAGGGCACGGTCGCGGGCGCCGGGATCGCCGCCCACCTGCACCAGCACATCGTGCCGCGCTGGGGTGGCGACACCAACTTCATGCCGGTCGTCGGCCACACCAAGGTGCTGCCCCAACTGCTCGCCGACACCCGCAAGATGCTCGCGGAGGCCTGGCCCGTGGTGTAGCGCCCGGACGCACGGGAGCGGCGGCAGCCGGTCGTACGAAGGAGGGGCGGCGCGATCCGATCGCGCCGCCCCCTCCTTCGTACGACCCGGTGCCGCCGGCCGGGGCTATGCGCCGTACACGTCGGCGTTGCGCGGCATGGGGTCCTGCACCGCCCCGCTGAGGAACGTGGCGCGGCCGCTGAAGCGGTCGGTGTTCACGCCGTTCTCCTCCAGGACCTTGATGGCCGCCGAGTGCACGACGCGCAGCACCGGTGTGGCCGCGCGCAGCGCGTCGTCGGCCATGAAGCGGTGCCGCCACGGCTTGTCGGCCCAGGCGTGCCGGAGGCCGAACGGCTCGGGCAGGACGAGCTTGCCGCCCAGGTAGTCCAGCATGGGGGGATACCAGGTGAAGGGGGCGCGCACGGCGAGGCGCACCACTTCCTGGGCGTCGACGAGCGGCAGCTGCTGGGTCTTGGTCTCCCAGAACTTGATGGTCTTGCTGACCGTCTTGGTCTTGGGGGAGGGCTTGCTCGTGAACAGCGAGTGCACGGGGCCGAGGGCGTGCCCGGTGACCTCGATGCGCAGGGTCTCGTGCAGCACGGTGACCGTGATCAGCATCGTGATCACCAACTGGCCGTCCCAGAGGGTGAACTGAACGCCCAGGTAGTGCCGGTCGCCGCTGCCGAACTGCTGCTCGTTGCAGATGCGCTGTATCTCGTGGCCCTTGATCTGGAAGGCGTCGACGTCGGTGCCGGAGGGACGGGAGACGGATCCCGCGTTCTCCCCGATGGGGGTGACGACCCAGTGCTTTATCGACGGCTTGGGGAAGCCGCCGGTGTGCAGGGGGCCGCGCTCCAGCATGCGGAGCTGGTCGTGCACCGCGCGTATGACGTCCCAGCTGCGGAAGGGGTTGATCTCCTTGCCCTCTTGGCGGGGGGTCAGCTCCTCGGCGAGCTGCCAGCTGCCCCAGCGGGTGCCCATGCCCAGTATCCCCTTGGGGCCCGCGTAGAAGACGGAGTTGGACTGCTGCTCGGCGGAGAGCCGGGCGAGGCCCTGGCGCAGCCGCTCGGCCGCGGTCTCGCCGGGGCTGCCGGGGACCGCCTCGGGGATCTTGGCGCCGATGCCGCCGCCCGCGAGGAGGCTGCTCCAGCGGTCCCGCAGGTCCTTGGCGGTGCCCTCGGCGACGTGCTTGGCCCAGAACCAGCCGAGCACCGGCACGAGGGGGCAGATCCGCAGATACCAGGCCCAGAAGCCGCTGAAGGGCAGCTTGATCAGGAGCAGCGCGACCAGGACGCCGAGGGCGACGAGGATGGCCGTGGCGATGGCCTGGGTGCGCTTGTCCTTCTGCTTGGAGATCCACCGGCGGGCGGTGAACACCAGGAGCCAGGCGAGGAGGCCGGGCAGGAAGAGCAGCCCGCAGAGCACCATGACGGCCGTGAGCCAGCTGTCGCGCTGTCTGCGGATGCGGGTGGCCGCCAGGCAGTGCTCGACGACCGCCTGCGGTTCGGTGCCGAACGACTGGATGAGCGCCGGGCGGGCGCCCCCGAGCATCCGCACCTGCACGGTCCGCGAGAAGGCTTCGCCCAGGCTGGGCTTGCACAGCGACCAGATTCCGGGCTTGACCACGGATTTGTGCCAGTCGCTGTTGGCCTTGAGGATCTCGTCGACCTCGCCGTCGCGATACGCCGCCGACGCCAGGGCGTGTGTCGCCGCCGTCTGCCCCGCGGCGCCCGACAGCGGGACCTGGGCCCCTGGCCTGAAGTCGAATACGTCGTCCGCCACCTGCCGCCCCCAACACCGCACCGCCCCTGGCGCTGCGACTCTTCCCGACTGCGTTGTTTCCCGAGATTCCCGACTGCATGCCCGACTGCGGTGCCCGGCACACCTGTTGACCTGGCCGGTACAGCCTTTGATCAGGTCATCAGCGTATCGGTGCGCACTGACATCCGGCAGGGGGCCGTGAAATGCCGCCCGCTGGACGGGCTCCGGGCGGGCGGCATCTGGCCGGTCGGCTCAACTAGACGCCGTGTTCGGCCTGTTCACGGATCTTCTGGGACAGCTGGGCCGGCATCGGTTCGTGCCGGGCGTAGGAACGGCTGAAGCGCGCGGTGCCCTGGGACAGGGAGCGCAGGTCCACCGCGTACCGGCCGATCTCGATCTCGGGCACCTCGGCCCGGACCAGGGTGCGCCCGCCCGGCGCCTGTTCGGTGCCCACCACCCGGCCGCGCCGCCCGGACAGGTCGCTCATGACCGAGCCCACGTGCTCGTCGCTCACGAGCACCTGCACCTCGGCGACCGGTTCGAGCAGGTGGATGGTGGCGTCCGCGGCCGCCTCCCGCAGCGCGAGCGCCCCCGCCGTCTGGAACGCGGCGTCGGAGGAGTCCACCGAGTGCGCCTTGCCGTCGAGCAGCGTGACGCGGACGTCGATGAGCGGATAGCCGGCCGCGACCCCCTTGGCCGCCTGCGCCCGGACGCCTTTCTCCACGGACGGGATGAACTGCCGGGGCACCGCCCCGCCGACGACCTTGTCGACGAACTCGATGCCGCTGCCGCCGGGCAGGGGCTCCACCTCGATCTCGCAGATCGCGAACTGCCCGTGGCCGCCCGACTGCTTCACATGGCGCCCGCGCCCCGCGGCCTTGCCCCCGAACGTCTCCCGCAGGGAGACCTTGTGCGGGACGAGGTCGACCTGCACGCCGTAGCGGTGGCGCAGCCGCTCCAGGGCGACGTCCGCGTGCGCCTCGCCCAGGCACCACAGGACCACCTGGTGGGTGTCCTGGTTCTGTTCGAGCCGCATCGTCGGGTCCTCGGCGACGAGGCGGGACAGGCCCTGGGAGAGCTTGTCCTCGTCGGCCTTGCTGTGCGCCTCGATGGCGAGCGGGAGCAGCGGGTCGGGCATGTCCCAGGGCTCCATCAGGAGCGGGTCGTCCTTGGCGGAGAGGGTGTCGCCGGTCTCGGCGCGGCCGAGCTTGGCCACGCAGGCCAGATCGCCCGCGATGGCCTGGCTGAGGGTGCGCTGCTGCTTGCCGAACGGGGAGGACAGGGCGCCGACGCGCTCGTCGACGTCGTGGTCCTCGTGGCCCCGGTCGGCGAGGCCGTGACCTGACACGTGCACGGTCTCGTCGGGGCGCAGGGTCCCGGAGAAGACCCGGACCAGGGAGATCCGGCCGACGTAGGGGTCGGACGCGGTCTTGACCACCTCGGCGGCGAGGGGGCCCTCGGGGTCGCAGGTGAGGGCCGGGCGGGGCTTTCCCGCGGGGGTGGTGACGGCCGGCGCGGGGTGCTCCAGGGGGGTGGGAAAGCCGCCGGTGATCAGCTCCAGGAGCTCGACGGTGCCGATGCCCTGCCGGGCGCCCTCGGCGGCGGGGGCGGCGGCGAGGACCGGGTGGAAGATGCCGCGCGCGACGGCCCGCTCCAGGTCCTGGACGAGGGTTTCGTGGTCGATGTCGTCGCCGCTGAGATAGCGGTCCATCAGGGACTCGTCCTCGCTCTCGGCGATGATCCCCTCGATGAGCTTGTTGCGCGCCTCCTCGATCACCGGGAGCTGGTCGGCGCCCGGTTCGGACTCCTTGCGTTCGCCCGACGCGTAGTCGAAGACCCGCTGCGAGAGCAGTCCGACCAGGCCGGTGACGGGCGCGTGCCCGTCGGGGCCCTGCTCGCCGTGGAGCGGCAGGTACAGCGGCAGTACGGCGTCGGGGTCGTCGGCCCCGAAGGCCTCGGCGCAGGCCCGCGTCATGTCCGTGAAGTCGGCGCGCGCCGCCTCCAGGTGCGTGACCACGATGGCCCGCGGCATGCCGACCGCGGCGCACTCCTCCCACACCATGCGGGTCGCGCCGGTGATGCCTTCGGCGCCCTCCGCCGCCGAGACGACGAAAAGGGCCGCGTCCGCGGCGCGCAGACCGGCCCTCAGCTCACCGACGAAGTCGGCGTATCCCGGGGTGTCCAGGATATTGATCTTGTAGCCGCCCCATTCGACGGGGACGAGGGACAGCTGTACGGAGCGTTGCTGGCGGTGCTCGATGTCGTCGTAGTCCGAGACCGAGGTGCCGTCCTCCACCCGGCCCGCCCGGTTCACCGCCCCCGCGGTCAGCGCGAGGGCTTCCACCAGAGTCGTCTTGCCCGATCCGCTGTGGCCGACCAGCACCACATTCCGTACGGACGCGGGATGGTCGGCCGTCGCTGCCCTGCCGGCGGCTCCGGGGTGTGCGTTCGCCTTGTCGCCCATGCCTTGGCCTCCCGGTTACGCGCATGGATGAGGAGGCTCAGCCCCCTCAGGGATGCTGGCTGTGCGCGGACACACGGGACCCGCGTGCGGAGGCGGCTCCGGCGACGCCCGCGGTGCTTTCGAGCTTTGCACTCGTGTCACGGTGCGTCCATACGTCGTACGCGATCGTGAGGGGGCGAGCCGGTGTGTCGCGAGCGTGACTACGATGGGCCAGCCGGTGGCCAACGGGGCCGCCATGGGCACCGACCCTCGGGAAGGCCATGCTGAACAAGTACGCGCGTGCATTCTTCACGCGTGTCCTCACACCGTTCGCCGCGTTTCTCATCCGCCGCGGGGTCAGCCCCGACACGGTGACGTTCATCGGCACGGCCGGTGTCGTGGCGGGAGCGCTGGTCTTCTACCCCCGGGGAGAGTTCTTCTGGGGCACGGTCGTCATCACGCTGTTCGTGTTCTCCGACCTGGTCGACGGCAACATGGCCCGCCAGCTCGGCCGCTCCAGCCGGTGGGGGGCGTTCCTCGACTCCACGCTCGACCGGGTCGCGGACGGCGCGATCTTCGGTGGCTTCGCGCTCTGGTACGCGGGGTCCGGCGACGACAACGTGCTGTGCGCGGTCTCCATCTTCTGCCTGGCCAGCGGCCAGGTCGTGTCGTACACGAAGGCGCGCGGCGAGGCGATCGGGCTGCCCGTCGCCGTCAACGGCCTGGTCGAGCGGGCCGAGCGGCTGGTGATCTCGCTGGTCGCCGCGGGCTTCGCCGGACTGCACAAGTTCGGGGTCCCCGGCATCGACGTGCTGCTTCCCGTCGCCCTGTGGATCGTCGCCGTCGGCAGCCTCGTGACGCTGGTGCAGCGCGTGGTGACCGTGCGCCGCGAGGCGGACGAGGCGGACCAGGAGGCCGCAGGCGATACGCCCCAGGAGAGCGAGACGGCCTCATGAGCCCCACGACGGAGAAGCTCACGGACGCGCTGTACGGCCTCGGCTGGACCACCGTCAAGAAGCTTCCCGAGCCCGCCGCCGTGCGCCTCGGCCGCACCATCGCCGACCTCGCCTGGAAGCGGCGCGGCAAGGGCGTGCTGCGCCTGGAGGCGAACTACGCGCGCGTGGTGCCCGACGCGTCCCCGGCGCGCCTCGCCGAGCTGTCCAAGGCGGGCATGCGCTCGTACATGCGGTACTGGATGGAGTCCTTCCGGCTCCCTGCCTGGAGCAAGGACCGCATCAGGAACGGCTTCGTCCCCGACGGTCTGCACCACCTCACCGACGGCCTGGCATCGGGCCGGGGCGTGATCCTCGCGCTGCCGCACCTCGGCAACTGGGACCTGGCGGGCGCCTGGGTCACCACGAAGCTGGAGACCCCCTTCACGACGGTGCAGGAGCGGCAGAAGCCCGAGTCCCTGTACGACCGCTTCGTGGCCTACCGCAGCGGCCTCGGCATGGAGGTCCTGCCGCACACCGGCGGCTCGGCCTTCGGGACGCTGGCGCGCCGCCTGCGCGCGGGCGGCCTCGTCTGCCTGGTCGCCGACCGGGACCTGTCGGCGTCCGGCATCGAGGTCAAGTTCTTCGGCGAGAGCGCGCGGATGCCGGCCGGGCCCGCCGCGCTCGCCCAGCAGACCGGCGCGCTGCTGCTCCCGGTGACGCTCTGGTACGACGATTCGCCGGTCATGCGCGGCCGCGTGCACCCGCCGGTCGACGTGCCCGAGACGGGGACGCGCGGCGAGAAGACGGCCGCCATGACGCAGGCACTCGCCGACGCCTTCGCCACCGGCATCGCCGACCACCCGCAGGACTGGCACATGCTCCAGCGCCTGTGGCTCGCCGACCTGGACCCGGCCAAGGCGCCGGACGGCCGGGCGGGCGAGGGGGCGCCGTGAAGGTCGGCATCGTCTGCCCCTACTCGTGGGACGTGCCGGGCGGCGTCCAGTTCCACATCCGCGATCTGGCGGAGCACCTCATCCGCCTCGGGCACGAGGTCTCCGTCCTCGCTCCCGCCGACGACGAGACCCCCCTGCCGCCGTACGTGGTGTCGGCGGGCCGGGCCGTTCCGGTTCCGTACAACGGCTCCGTGGCGCGGCTGAACTTCGGATTCATCTCGGCCGCGCGCGTACGCCGCTGGCTGCACGACGGCACCTTCGACGTGATCCACATCCACGAGCCGACCTCGCCGTCGCTCGGGCTGCTCACGTGCTGGGCGGCGCAGGGGCCGATCGTCGCCACGTTCCACACCTCCAACCCGCGCTCGCGCGCCATGATCGCCGCGTATCCGATCCTCCAGCCCGCCCTGGAGAAGATCAGCGCGCGCATCGCGGTCAGCGAGTACGCGCGCCGCACGCTCGTGGAGCACCTCGGCGGCGACGCGGTGGTCATCCCCAACGGCGTCGACGTCGACTTCTTCGCCCGCGCCGAGCCCAAGCCCGAGTGGCAGGGCCAGACGATCGGCTTCATCGGACGCATCGACGAGCCCCGCAAGGGCCTGCCGGTCCTGATGCGGGCGCTGCCCCGGATCTTCGCCGCCCGCCCCGAGGCGCGCCTCCTGGTGGCCGGCCGCGGCGACGAGGAGGAAGCCGTCGCGTCCCTGCCCGCCGAACTGCGCTCCCGTGTGGAGTTCCTCGGCATGGTCAGCGACGAGGACAAGGCCAGGCTGCTGCGCAGCGTCGATGTGTACGTCGCCCCGAACACCGGCGGCGAGAGCTTCGGCATCATCCTCGTCGAGGCGATGTCGGCGGGCGCCCCCGTCCTGGCCAGCGACCTCGACGCCTTCGCCCAGGTCCTCGACCAGGGCGCCGCGGGCGATCTCTTCGCCAACGAGGACGCCCACTCCCTCTCCGACGCGGCGATCCGCCTCCTGCGCGACCCCGAACGCCGCGAAGAGCTCCGCGCACGCGGCACCAAGCACGTGCGCCGCTTCGACTGGTCGACGGTCGGCGCCGACATCCTGTCCGTCTACGAGACCGTGACGGACGGCGCGGCAGCCGTCGCCACGGACGAACGCACGGGCCTGAGAGCCCGCTTCGGCTTGGCAAAGGACAAGCTGTAGCAGCCGTCGGCCCGGGCGGGGATATTTCGGCCTGTCCGGCGTGTGGGGACGAGGCCGGAGGCCGATAACCCCCCAACGGCGGGCGGGGACATTTCAGTCTGTCCGGCGTTTGAGGACGAGGCCGGAGGCCGATAACCCCCCACCGGCGGGCGGGGACAATCCAGCCCGTCCGGCGCTTGAGGACGAGGCCGGAGGCCGATCGACGGCACCCCCGGCGTCCGGGCACCGGGCCCCAGGGGCCGGAGACCGACCAACCCCCGCCGTCCCCAGCGCCCCCGCCGGGTACCTTTGCGGCCGTGACCTCCACGCTGATCTGGATCGCCGTAGCCCTGTTCGCCATCGGCCTGTACCTGAGCTGGACCGCGGGCCGCCTCGACCGGCTGCACGCGCGCATCGACGCGGCCCGCGCCGCCCTCGACGCGCAACTGCTGCGCCGCGCCTCGGTGACCCAGGAGGTGGCCACCTCCGGCGTGCTCGACCCGGCGGCGTCCATCGTCCTGTACGAGGCGGCGCACGCGGCCCGGCAGGCGGTCGAGGAGCACCGGGAGGTCGCCGAGAGCGAGCTGAGCCAGGCGCTGCGGGCGGTCTTCGAGGACGCGGGCCAGGTCGAGGCGGTACGGGAGGCCCCGGGCGGCGAGGGGGCGGCGGTCGAACTGGCCCAGGCGGTCCGCCGGGTCCCCATGGCCCGCCGCTTCCACAACGACGCCGTACGCGCCGCCCGCGCCCTGCGCCGCCACCGCAAGGTCCGCTGGTTCCGCCTCGCCGGGCACGCCCCGTTCCCCATGGCCTTCGAGATGGACGACGTGGCCCCCGAGGCGCTGGCGGACCGGCCGGGGGCGTCGTAGGGAGCGCTCCGGCCGGGGCGCGGAGCGACAGACCGGCTCGGCCGGTCTCAGCCCCGTCCGGGCCGCCCGACCACGCGCGCGACCGCCGCCCCCCACACCACCAGCGCCGTCGCCCCGATCGGCAGGACCAGCACCAGCCACCAGCGGAACCAGTACTCCAGGACGAGCCAGCCGACGAAGGCCAGGAAGACCAGATCCGTCAGCGCACGGTGCTCGTCCCACCACCGGTTCGCGCGCCGCACCGGGTTCACGACGAGCCGCGCGACCACCCGCACCCCGCTCCCGACTTCCCGCATGGCACCAGGATGAGGGTCCCGGGGGCCGATGGGGAGGGGTCGGGACCCGGGAAGCCGAGCGTGTTCCGGCCACCTTGGGAACGAGCGCGTGACGTACCGGAGCGCCCCGTGACGTACCGAAAACGATCCACGGCCTCACCATTGGCCCTTGCTGTGGACTGGTCCGGGGACGTTTCCTCGGTACAGCGGAAACGCGACGGAAGCCGGTACGGGCCGGAGCGGAAGAGGACGGGAAACCGCCCTTCCACGTGCCCGGGCCCCGGCTTCCCGGAGCCGCGGCTCCCGCAAGCCCCGGCTTCCCAAGCCACAGCCTTCTTTCCCGAGTGAGGTCACCCGTGTCCAGCACGCTCCCCAGCACCAACCAGGCCGATGCCACCCCCGCGACCGGCACCGCCCGCGTGAAGCGCGGCATGGCCGAGCAGCTCAAGGGCGGCGTGATCATGGACGTGGTCAACGCCGAGCAGGCGAAGATCGCCGAGGACGCGGGCGCGGTCGCCGTCATGGCCCTGGAGCGGGTGCCCGCCGACATCCGCAAGGACGGCGGCGTGGCCCGGATGTCCGACCCCAACATGATCGAAGAGATCATCGAGGCCGTCTCGATCCCGGTCATGGCCAAGTCCCGCATCGGCCACTTCGTCGAGGCCCAGGTGCTGCAGTCCCTCGGCGTCGACTACATCGACGAGTCCGAGGTCCTGACCCCGGCCGACGAGGTCAACCACAGCGACAAGTTCGCGTTCACGACGCCGTTCGTCTGCGGCGCCACCAACCTGGGCGAGGCCCTGCGCCGCATCGCCGAGGGCGCCGCCATGATCCGTTCCAAGGGCGAGGCCGGCACCGGCAACGTCGTCGAGGCAGTGCGTCACCTGCGCCAGATCAAGAACGAGATCGCCAAGCTGCGCGGCTTCGACAACAACGAGCTGTACGCCGCCGCCAAGGAGCTGCGCGCCCCGTACGAGCTGGTCAAGGAGGTCTCCGAGCTGGGCAAGCTGCCGGTGGTCCTCTTCTCCGCCGGTGGTGTCGCGACCCCCGCCGACGCCGCGCTGATGCGCCAGCTGGGCGCCGAGGGCGTCTTCGTGGGCTCCGGCATCTTCAAGTCCGGCGACCCGGCCAAGCGCGCCGCCGCCATCGTGAAGGCCACCACCTTCTTCGACGACCCGAAGATCATCGCGGACGCGTCCCGCAACCTCGGCGAGGCCATGGTCGGCATCAACTGCGACACCCTGCCCGAGGCCGAGCGCTACGCCAACCGCGGCTGGTAACCCATGAACGACACCCCCGTGATCGGCGTCCTGGCCCTTCAGGGCGACGTCCGGGAGCACCTCGTCGCCCTGGCCACGGCGGACGCCGTGGCCAGGCCGGTCAGGCGCCCCGAAGAACTCGCCGAGGTGGACGGCCTGGTCATCCCCGGCGGCGAGTCGACCACCATCTCCAAGCTGGCGGCGCTGTTCGGCCTGCTGGAACCCCTTCGCGCGCGCGTGCGCGACGGCATGCCGGTCTACGGCACCTGCGCGGGCATGATCATGCTCGCCGACAAGATCCTCGACCCGCGTTCGGGGCAGGAGACGGTCGGCGGCATCGACATGATCGTGCGCCGCAACGCCTTCGGCCGGCAGAACGAGTCCTTCGAAGCGGCCGTCGACATCAAGGGCGTCGCGGGGGACCCTGTGGAGGGCGTCTTCATCCGCGCCCCGTGGGTGGAGTCGGTCGGAGCCGACGTCGACGTGCTCGCCGAGCACGAGGGCCACATCGTCGCCGTACGCCAGGGCGACGCGCTCGCCACGTCCTTCCATCCCGAGCTGACGGGCGACCACAGGGTGCACGCGCTCTTCGTCGACATGGTGCGGGCGAAGCAGGCGCCGCGGTCCTTGTAGGATCTCTGGCGTTCGTACTGGTTGGTTACGCGAAGGAGACAGGCAGATGTCCGGCCACTCTAAATGGGCTACGACGAAGCACAAGAAGGCCGTGATCGATGCCAAGCGCGGCAAGCTCTTCGCGAAGCTGATCAAGAACATCGAGGTCGCGGCGCGGACCGGCGGCGCTGACGTCGACGGCAACCCGACGCTCTTCGACGCCATCCAGAAGGCCAAGAAGCAGTCCGTCCCGAACAAGAACATCGACTCCGCGGTCAAGCGTGGCGCCGGTCTCGAAGCCGGTGGCGCCGACTACGAGACGATCATGTACGAGGGCTACGGCCCCAACGGCGTCGCGGTGCTCATCGAGTGTCTGACCGACAACCGCAACCGCGCGGCCTCCGACGTGCGCGTGGCGATGACCCGCAACGGCGGCTCCATGGCCGACCCGGGCTCCGTGTCGTACCTCTTCAACCGCAAGGGCGTCGTCATCGTCGCCAAGGGCGAGCTGACCGAGGACGACGTCCTGGGTGCCGTGCTCGACGCGGGTGCCGAGGAGGTCAACGACCTCGGTGAGTCCTTCGAGGTGCTGAGCGAGGCCACCGACCTGGTCGCGGTGCGCACCGCGCTCCAGGAGGCCGGCATCGACTACGAATCGGCCGACGCCAACTTCGTCCCGACCATGCAGGTCGAGCTGGACGAGGAGGGCGCCCGCAAGATCTTCAAGCTCATCGACGCCCTGGAGGACAGCGACGACGTGCAGAACGTCTTCGCCAACTTCGACGTCTCCGACGACGTCATGGCCAAGGTCGACGCCTGAGCGGCACATCACGGCAACGGGCGAACGGGCCGACGGGACACACCCCGTCGGCCCGTCGCTTTGTCAGTGGCACCCGATAGCCTGCACAAACAGGCGATCGAAGAGGGGGAGCGGCGTGCGGGTACTGGGCGTTGACCCGGGGCTGACCCGGTGCGGCGTGGGGGTGGTCGAGGGCGTCGCGGGGCGGCCCCTGACCATGCGCGGCGTCGGCGTCGTGCGCACCCCCGCCGACGCGGATCTCGGCCACCGCCTCGTCGCCATCGAGCAGGGCATCGAGGAGTGGCTCGACCGGCACCGGCCCGAAGTCCTCGCCGTGGAGCGCGTGTTCAGCCAGCACAACGTGCGTACGGTCATGGGCACCGCCCAGGCCAGCGCCGTCGCCATGCTGTGCGCCTCGCGCCGCGGCATCCCCGTCGCCCTGCACACCCCCAGCGAGGTCAAGGCCGCCGTCACCGGCAGCGGCCGCGCGGACAAGGCCCAGGTCGGCGCGATGGTGACCCGCCTCCTTCGCCTCGACGCGCCGCCCAGGCCCGCCGACGCCGCCGACGCCCTCGCCCTCGCCATCTGCCACATCTGGCGCGCCCCCGCCCAGAACCGCCTCCAGCAGGCCGTGGCCCAGAACCGCCTCCAGCAGGCGACCGCCCGGCATGCCCAGCAGACCCAGCGGATCACGACCGCCCAGCAGTCGCACCGAGCCCAGCGAGCCCCGCAAGCCCAGCCAGCCCCGCAAGCCCAGCAAGCACCGAAAGGCCGTACGCCATGATCGCCTTCGTCAGCGGCCCGGTGGCCGCCCTCGCCCCGGACACCGCCGTGGTCGAAGTGGGGGGCGTCGGCATGGCCGTCCAGTGCACGCCGAACACCCTCTCCACGCTCCGAGTGGGCCAGGAGGCCAAGCTCGCCACGTCCCTGGTCGTGCGCGAGGACTCCCTCACGCTGTACGGCTTCGCGGACGACGACGAGCGCCAGACCTTCGAGCTGCTCCAGACCGCGAGCGGCGTCGGCCCCCGGCTCGCGCAGGCGATGCTCGCCGTGCACAGCCCGGACGCCCTGCGCCGTGCGGTCTCCACGGGCGACGAGAAGTCCCTCACGGCCGTGCCCGGCATCGGCAAGAAGGGCGCCCAGAAGCTGCTCCTGGAGCTGAAGGACCGCCTCGGCGAGCCGCTCGGCACCGGTGGCCCCGCCGTCGGCACCCCCGTCACCCAGGGCTGGCGCGACCAGCTGCACGCCGCCCTGATCGGCCTGGGATACGCGACGCGGGAGGCCGACGAGGCCGTCACCGCCGTCGCCCCGCAGGCCGAGGCCATGGAGTCGCCACAGGTCGGCCGGCTCCTGAAGGCCGCACTCCAGACCCTGAACCGCACCCGCTAGCCACCCCCGACAGCCACCCCCGAACCGCATCGCGAGGCACACCGCATGAACTGGGACGACACGACCGACGACGCCGCCGGGGCGGCCGAGCGGCTGGTCGGTGCGTCGGCCGACGGCGAGGACCAGGCCGTCGAGGCCGCCCTGCGCCCCAAGGACCTGGGCGAGTTCATCGGCCAGGAGAAGGTCAGGGAGCAGCTCGACCTGGTCCTGCGCGCCGCCCGCGCGCGCGGCGCCACCGCCGACCACGTGCTGCTCTCCGGCGCCCCCGGCCTCGGCAAGACCACTCTCTCGATGATCATCGCCGCCGAGATGGGCGCCCCGATCCGCATCACCAGCGGCCCGGCCATCCAGCACGCCGGCGACCTCGCGGCCATCCTGTCCTCCCTCCAGGAGGGCGAGGTCCTCTTCCTCGACGAGATCCACCGCATGTCCCGGCCCGCCGAGGAGATGCTGTACATGGCCATGGAGGACTTCCGTGTCGACGTGATCGTCGGCAAGGGCCCGGGCGCCACCGCCATCCCGCTCGAACTGCCGCCCTTCACGCTCGTCGGCGCCACCACGCGCGCGGGCCTGCTCCCGCCGCCCCTGCGCGACCGCTTCGGCTTCACGGCCCACATGGAGTTCTACGAACCGGCCGAGCTGGAGCGCGTCATCCACCGCTCCGCGAACCTGCTCGACGTGGCCATCGACACCGACGGCGCCGCCGAGATCGCGGGCCGCTCCCGCGGCACCCCCCGCATCGCCAACCGCCTGCTGCGCCGCGTCCGCGACTACGCGCAGGTCAAGGCCGACGGCGTGATCAACCGCGAGATCGCGGGCGCGGCCCTCAGCGTCTACGAGGTCGACGCCCGCGGCCTCGACCGCCTGGACCGCGCGGTCCTCGAAGCCCTCCTGAAGCTGTTCGGCGGCGGCCCCGTCGGCCTGTCCACCCTCGCCGTCGCGGTGGGGGAGGAGCGGGAGACCGTGGAGGAGGTGGCCGAGCCCTTCCTCGTCCGGGAGGGGCTGCTCGCCCGGACGCCCCGGGGCCGGGTGGGGACGCCCGCCGCATGGGCCCATCTGGGTCTCGTACCGCCCCGGCAGGGAGCGGGAACTGGACAACAGGACTTGTTCGGGTCGTGACCTGAGCAAGAGGCGGCGCGGAGAGTCGCACCATCCGGAACTGCGGTGCCATGCTGAGCGTTGTTCGTATGGTGCGGACTCGCTTAGACTCCGCCGATGCCGCCCTTGTGGGCGGCGCCGCCCACCCCCATCCATCAGGCCGCCCACAGAACGCGGTCGTGCGAAGGAAACTCCGTCCCGTGAATATCGTGACCCTCCTCCCCTTCATCGTGCTCATCGGGGCCATGTTCCTGATGACCCGGTCCGCCAAGCGGAAGCAGCAGGCGGCCGCCCAGATGCGCAACGAGATGACGCCTGGCACCGGCATCCGCACGATCGGAGGCATGTACGCCACCGTCAAGGAGGTCCACGACGACGCGGTCCTCCTCGAGGTGGCCCCCGGCGTCCACGCGATGTACGCGAAGAACTCCATCGGCGCCGTCCTCGACGACGACGAGTACAACCGCATCGTTCACGGCATCGAGGACGACGACCTGAAGTCCGAGGACGCCCCCGTGGTGCCCGACGACGCCTCCTCCCTCACCGAGACCGACGAGGCCGCGGACGCTTCGGACGACTCGCGCATCGACCTCGGCAAGAAGGACACGGCCGACGAGGCCCCCGAGGCAGCGGACGCAGAGCCGAAGAAGACCGACGGCGAGTCCGGCGCGAAGTAGTCACGGCCGGGGGTCCGCCGTGCGCCCGCTCGCGCACCGCGGCCCCCGCTCCAGGTGATTTCGCGCCGCGTCTCGACATAACTTCATGGCCGCCCGCCCGGGGCCTCTCCCGCTCAGGCCTCCGCTCAGCGCAGGTGACGAGGGGGCACCCCGCAGGCCGGACGGTTGGACAGGGAGAACGAGAAGGTGGCAGCACCCAAGAAGGGCCGTAGGCAGGCCGCCCAGGGGAAACCGGGCCGCACCCTGGTCCTGATCATGATCGCCCTGGTGGCGCTCACCGGAGGGATGTTCCTCTCCGGGCACACCACCCCCCGCCTGGGCATCGACCTCGCCGGGGGTACGAGCATCACGCTCGAGGCGAAGAACGAGCCGGGTCAGAAGAACGCGATCAACCAGACCAACCTGAACACGGCTGTTGGCATCATCAACAACCGTGTCAACGGTCTGGGTGTCTCCGAAGCCGAGGTGCAGACCCAGGGCGACCGGAACATCATCGTCAACATCCCCAAGGGCACCAACGCCAAGCAGGCACGGGAGCAGGTCGGTACGACCGCCCAGCTGTACTTCCGGCCCGTCCTCGCCCAGCAGCCCAGCACCGGGCAGGCCGAGGAGCCGAAGCCGAAGCCGTCGTCCTCCGACAAGGACGGCAAGGGCGACAAGGACGGCAAGGGCGACAAGGGCGACCAGTCCAAGGAGAGCGAGAAGCCCCAGGACAAGGCCACCTCGCCGACCGGGACGCCGACGACCCAGGGCCGTTCCGTCACCGACGGCCTGAAGGACGAGCCGACCCCGTCCGGGACGCCCACGGGCGACGCCAAGGACAAGGGCGACCAGGGGGACAAGGGCAAGGACGACGGCAAGAAGGCCCCGACGCCGCCTGCCGACCCCACCGCCAAGCTCCAGGAGCAGTTCACCAAGCTCGACTGCACCGACGAGAAGGCCCGCCTGAAGGTCAAGGAGGGCGTCAAGCCCACCGACCCGGTCGTGGCCTGCGGCAAGAGCAGCGACGGCAAGGGCTGGGACAAGTTCATCCTCGGACCCTCCGAGGTCAACGGCAAGGAGGTCGATGACGCGAAGGCCGTCTACGACACCCAGGGTGCCGCTGGCTGGAAGGTCACGATGAAGTTCACCGGCAAGGGCACGAAGCAGTTCGGTGACATCACGGGCAAGCTCGCCAGCCAGCAGCCGCCGCAGAACGAGTTCGGCATCGTGATGGACGGCGAGGTCGTCTCCGCGCCTTACGTCAAGCAGGCGCTGACCTCCGGCGAGGCCGAGATCTCCGGAAGCTTCACCCAGGACGAGGCCAAGGACCTGGCCAACATCCTGTCGTACGGCGCGCTTCCGCTGACCTTCAAGGAGCAGAGCGTCACCACGGTCAGCGCGGCCCTCGGCGGCGAGCAGCTGCGCGCCGGTCTCATCGCCGGCGCCATCGGCCTCGCGCTCGTCATCGTCTACATGGTCGCGTACTACCGCGGCCTGGCCTTCATCGCCATCGCGTCCCTCGGCGTCTCCGCGGCGCTGACGTACACGATCATGACGCTGCTCGGCCCGACGATTAAGTTCGCGCTGAACCTGCCCGCGGTCTGTGGTGCCATCGTCGCCATCGGTATCACCGCCGACTCGTTCATCGTCTACTTCGAACGCATAAGGGACGAGATCCGCGAGGGCCGCACGCTGCGGCCCGCCGTCGAGCGCGCCTGGCCGCGGGCCCGGCGCACCATCCTGGTGTCCGACTTCGTGTCCTTCCTCGCCGCCGCGGTGCTCTTCGTCGTCACCGTGGGCAAGGTCCAGGGCTTCGCGTTCACGCTGGGTCTGACCACGCTGCTCGACGTCGTCGTGGTGTTCTTCTTCACCAAGCCACTGATGACGATCATGGCCCGCAAGAAGTTCTTCGCGGGCGGCGGCAAGTGGTCCGGACTCGACCCGAAGCGTCTTGGCGCCAAGCCGCCGCTGCGCCGCTCGCGCGCCGCCGCGACCGCCGCCCCCGTCGACCCGACCCCGAAGGAGGCGTGAGATGTCGAAACTCGGAGATCTCGGCGCCCGGCTCTACCGCGGCGAGGTCGGCTACGACTTCGTCGGCAAGCGCAAGATCTGGTACGGCATCTCGATCCTGATCACCATCACGGCCATCGTCGGCCTGGCGGTGCGGGGCCTGAACATGGGCATCGAGTTCGAGGGCGGCGCCGTCTTCAACACGCCGAAGACCAGCGTGTCGGTCGCCAAGGCGGAAGAGGTCGCGGAAGAGACCTCCGGCCACGACGCGCTCGTGCAGAAGCTCGGCAACGACACCCTGCGCATTCAGATCGCCGGTGTGGACACCGCCAAGTCCGACCAGATCAAGGCCGAGCTCGCCAAGGAGCTCGACATGAAGGCCGACGACATCAACGCGGACCTGGTGGGTCCGAGCTGGGGCGAACAGATCGCCAACAAGGCCTGGCAGGGCCTGGCGATCTTCATGGTCCTGGTCGTGATCTATCTGGCGATCGCCTTCGAGTGGCGCATGGCGCTCGCCGCCCTCATCGCGCTCATCCACGACATCACCATCACCGTGGGTGTGTACGCCCTCGTGGGCTTCGAGGTCACACCGGGCACGGTGATCGGTCTGCTGACCATCCTCGGTTATTCGCTGTACGACACGGTCGTGGTCTTCGACAGCCTCAAGGAACAGTCGAAGGACCTCGCCAAGCAGACCCGCTTCACCTACAGCGAGGTCGCCAACCGCTCGATCAACAGCACCCTGGTGCGTTCCATCAACACCACGGTGGTGGCGCTGTTGCCGGTCGCCGGTCTGCTGTTCATCGGTGGCGGGTTCCTCGGCGCGGGCATGCTGAACGACATCTCGCTGTCGCTGTTCGTCGGCCTCGCCGCGGGCGCGTACTCCTCGATCTTCATCGCGACCCCGCTGGTCGCCGATCTCAAGGAGACCGAGCCGCAGATGAAGGCGCTCAAGAAGCGGGTGCTCGCCAAGCGCAGGGCGGCCGCCGCCAAGGGCGAGTCCGCCGAGACCCCGGTGTCCGCGGACGCGAACCCCGACGACGGTGCCGCGGAGCCCGACGAGGACTCCGCGGACGCAGCCCCGGCCGTGGTCGGCCCGCGCTCGGGTCCCCGTTCGCAGCCCGCCCGCAACCGCGGTCGCGGCCGCCCGTCGGGGAAGCGCCGATGACCGAGCTGGTCGACGTCAACGCGCTGCTCCTGAGCCGCATCCGTGACGTGCCGGACTACCCCGAGCCCGGCGTGCTGTTCAAGGACATCACGCCGCTGCTCGCGGACCCGGCCGCGTTCACCGCTCTGACCGGCGCCCTCGCCGACCTGAGCGTGCGGCACGGGGCCACCAAGGTCGTCGGCCTGGAGGCGCGCGGGTTCATCCTGGGCGCCCCCGTCGCGCTGAAGGCCGGGGTCGGCTTCATTCCCGTACGCAAGGCGGGCAAGCTCCCCGGAGCGACCCTCAGCCAGCGCTACGACCTGGAGTACGGCAGCGCGGAGATCGAGGTGCACGCCGAGGACCTCAAGCCCGACGACCGCGTCATGGTCATCGACGACGTCCTCGCCACCGGCGGCACCGCCGAGGCCTCGCTGCGGCTCATCCGCCGTGCCGGGGCCCAGGTAGCCGGTGTGGCGGTCCTGATGGAGCTGGGCTTCCTGAACGGCCGCGAGCGGCTGAATCCCGCTCTGGACGGCGCGCCCCTGGAGGCCCTGCTCACGGTCTGAGCCCTCCGAGAAGGGGCGTGAGAGGGCGCGAGAGGCCCTGACGGGAGTGCCCGGCCGCCGGCGGCCGGTCCGGGCACTCCCGCATCACTCCAGCGGCGTAAGAGGCGGGCCCGGCGGAATCCGGCGCCCGCCTCTGGTGTTTCTCCAGTACAGAGCCGTCTCACCGGCCGAGGGCGAGCCGTCGGCCCAGGATCGATACCATGGGCACTTCGGGACCTCACCGGGGGACCCGATCGCGCACAGGGAGCGCTCTTGCCAGACGAGTCCCAGCCACTTGCCGCCGCCAAGTCCGCCCAGCAGGCCGAGCGGGCCGCGGCGCCCGCTGTCGCGCCCGCGAAGAAGGCACCGAGCGCGCCCGGCGGGACGTCCGCGCAGGGCGAGCAGGGTGCTCCGCGACCGGCCGAGACGCGGGCGGCCGAGCAGACCCGCCCCAAGCCGCCGGCCGAGCCGCAGCCCGCCCCGCCGGTGCCCGCCGCCCCGCCGGTCCGCCCGGTCCCCGGCCGTACCTCCGCCCCGAGCAAGCCCCCCGTCAGCGGCAAGGCCGAGCGCTCCGGCTCCTCCAACCGCGTGCGCGCCCGCCTCGCCCGCCTCGGCGTCCAGCGCTCCAACCCGTACAACCCGGTCCTGGAACCGCTGCTGCGCATAGTGCGCAGCAACGACCCGAAGATCGAGACGGCCACGCTGCGCCAGATCGAGCGCGCCTACCAGGTCGCCGAGCGCTGGCACCGCGGCCAGAAGCGCAAGAGCGGCGACCCGTACATCACGCACCCCCTCGCCGTCACCACCATCCTCGCCGAGCTGGGCATGGACCCCGCGACCCTGATGGCGGGCCTGCTGCACGACACCGTCGAGGACACCGAGTACGGCCTCGACACCCTGCGCCGCGACTTCGGCGACCAGGTCGCGCTGCTCGTCGACGGCGTCACCAAGCTCGACAAGGTCAAGTTCGGCGAGGCCGCGCAGGCCGAGACCGTGCGCAAGATGGTCGTCGCCATGGCCAAGGACCCCCGCGTCCTGGTCATCAAGCTCGCCGACCGCCTGCACAACATGCGCACGATGCGCTACCTCAAGCGCGAGAAGCAGGAGAAGAAGGCCCGCGAGACGCTGGAGATCTACGCTCCGCTCGCGCACCGCCTGGGCATGAACACCATCAAATGGGAGCTGGAGGACCTCGCCTTCGCGATCCTCTACCCCAAGATGTACGACGAGATCGTGCGTCTGGTGGCCGAGCGCGCCCCCAAGCGCGACGAGTACCTGGCCATAGTGACCGACGAGGTCCAGGCCGACCTGCGCGCCGCCCGCATCAAGGCCACCGTCACCGGGCGGCCCAAGCACTACTACAGCGTCTACCAGAAGATGATCGTCCGCGGCCGTGACTTCGCGGAGATCTACGACCTGGTCGGCATCCGCGTCCTCGTGGACACCGTCCGCGACTGCTACGCGGCCCTCGGCACCGTCCACGCGCGATGGAACCCGGTTCCCGGCCGGTTCAAGGACTACATCGCGATGCCCAAGTTCAACATGTACCAGTCGCTGCACACGACGGTCATCGGCCCCAACGGCAAGCCCGTCGAGCTGCAGATCCGCACGTTCGACATGCACCGCCGCGCCGAGTACGGCATCGCCGCGCACTGGAAGTACAAGCAGGAGGCCGTCGCCGGCGCCTCCAAGGTGCGCACGGACGTGCCGAAGAAGACCGGCAAGGACGACCACCTCAACGACATGGCGTGGCTGCGCCAGCTCCTGGACTGGCAGAAGGAGACCGAGGACCCCAGCGAGTTCCTGGAGTCCCTGCGCTTCGACCTGTCGCGCAACGAGGTCTTCGTCTTCACGCCGAAGGGCGACGTCATCGCCCTCCCGGCGGGCGCGACCCCGGTCGACTTCTCGTACGCGGTGCACACCGAGGTCGGCCACCGCACCATAGGCGCCCGGGTCAACGGACGGCTCGTGCCGCTCGAATCGACCCTGGACAACGGCGACCTGGTGGAGGTCTTCACCTCCAAGGCCGCGGGGGCGGGCCCGTCCCGCGACTGGCTCGGCTTCGTCAAGTCGCCGCGGGCCCGCAACAAGATCCGCGCCTGGTTCTCCAAGGAGCGCCGCGAGGAGGCCATCGAGCAGGGCAAGGACGCCATCGCGCGCGCCATGCGCAAGCAGAACCTGCCGATCCAGCGCATCCTCACCGGCGACTCCCTGGTCACCCTCGCGCACGAGATGCGCTACCCCGACATCTCCTCGCTGTACGCGGCGATCGGCGAGGGCCACGTCACCGCGCAGAGCGTCGTGCAGAAGCTCGTCCAGGCGCTCGGCGGCGAGGAGGCCGCCAACGAGGACATCGCCGAGAGCGCGCCGCCCTCGCGCAGCCGGTCCAAGCGCCGCTCCAACGCCGACCCCGGAGTCGTCGTCAAGGGCGTCGACGACGTGTGGGTCAAGCTGGCCCGCTGCTGCACGCCGGTGCCGGGCGACCCCATCATCGGCTTCGTCACGCGCGGCAGTGGCGTATCGGTTCACCGCAGCGACTGCGTGAACGTGGACTCGCTGTCCCGTGAGCCGGAGCGCATCCTCGAGGTCGAGTGGGCGCCCACGCAGTCGTCGGTCTTCCTGGTGGCCATCCAGGTGGAGGCCCTGGACCGGTCCCGGCTGCTCTCGGACGTCACGCGCATCCTCTCCGACCAGCACGTCAACATCCTGTCCGCGGCCGTGCAGACCTCCCGCGACCGGGTCGCCACCTCCCGCTTCACCTTCGAGATGGGCGACCCCAAGCACCTGGGCCATGTGCTCAAGGCGGTCAGGGGAGTCGAGGGCGTCTACGACGTGTACCGGGTGACGTCGGCGCGACGGCCGTAGGCCCTGCGACGAAAACGGCTCCGGTGCGTCTGCACCGGAGCCGTTTTCGTGTGATGGCACATCAGCCATCAATTGAGGAACCACAGCGGCGAGTAACCAGCTCCGCGAGAGCGGCGGCGGTTTAGCCGCAAAGAGGGGCTCAGCCGCCGAACTCCTGCAGGCCCTTCAGTGCCTGGTCGAGCAGCGCCTGACGGCCGTCCAGCTCCTTCTGGAGCTTGTCGGCCTTGGCGGTGTTGCCCGCCGTGCGCGCCGCCTCGATCTGGCCCCGGAGCTTGTCCACGGCGGCCTGGAGCTGACCGGTCAGACCCTCGGCACGCGCCCGCGCCTCCGGGTTCGTCCGGCGCCACTCGGCCTCCTCGGACTCCTGCAGAGCCCGCTCGACCGCGTGCATCCGGCCCTCGACCTTCGGCCGGGCGTCGCGCGGGACGTGGCCGATGGCCTCCCAGCGCTCGTTGATGGAGCGGAAGGCCGCGCGGGCCGCCTTCAGGTCCGTCACCGGGACGAGCTTCTCGGCCTCGTCGGCCAGCTCCTCCTTGAGCTTCAGGTTCTCGCCCTGTTCGGCGTCGCGCTCCGCGAACACCGCGCTGCGCGCCGCGAAGAACACGTCCTGGGCGCCGCGGAAGCGGTTCCACAGGTCGTCCTCGTGCTCGCGCTGGGCGCGGCCCGCCGCCTTCCAGTCGGCCATCAGCTCGCGGTAGCGCGCGGCCGTCGGACCCCAGTCCGTCGAGCCCGAGAGCGACTCGGCCTCCGCGACCAGCTTCTCCTTGGCCTTGCGGGCCTCCTCGCGCTGCGCGTCCAGGGACGCGAAGTGGGCCTTGCGACGCTTGGAGAACGCCGAGCGGGCGTGCGAGAAGCGGTGCCACAGCTCGTCGTCGGACTTGCGGTCGAGGCGGGGCAGCCCCTTCCACGTGTCCACCAGGGCCCGCAGGCGCTCACCGGCCGCACGCCACTGCTCGCTCTGCGCGAGCTCCTCGGCCTCCGCGACCAGCGCCTCCTTGGAGTGCCGCGCCTCGTCCGACTGTTTGGCCTTCTGCGCCTTGCGCTCCTCACGGCGCGCCTCGACGGTCTCGACCAGCTTGTCGAGCCGCTTGCCGAGCGCGTCCAGATCGCCGACGGCGTGCGCCTCGTCGACCTGCTGGCGCAGGTGGTCGATGGCGGTCGTCGCGTCCTTGGCCGACAGGTCGGTCGTCTTCACCCGGCGCTCGAGAAGTCCGATCTCGACGACCAGACCGTCGTACTTGCGCTCGAAATAGGCGAGGGCCTCCTCGGGAGATCCTGCCTGCCACGATCCGACCACTCGCTCGCCGCCGTCGGCCGTACGCACGTACACGGTCCCCGTCTCGTCGACGCGGCCCCACGGGTCGCTGCTCACAGCGCCTCCTCCACATGATGCCTGCACAAGGCCACGGGCCCCCGGCATCGTCCACAGTTTCGTCACCGCCAACATAGGCGACCGGCGGGGCGGCTGTCCGCATCCAGCGCGAGCGAAATTCGCCCGCCTGCGGTCAGGATTTACGGACGGTGGCCTTGTCGATGACGACCGTCGCGTTCGGTGTGCCGTCACCCTGCCCGCTGCTCTCACCGGCCGCAGCGATCTTCTTGAGCACCTTCATCCCCGCGTCGGACACCTTCCCGAACGGTGTGTAGTCGGGCGGCAGCTGACTGTCCTGGTAGACGAGGAAGAACTGACTGCCGCCGCTGTCACGGCCCTTCTTCGTGTCCGGCTTGTACTTGTTCGCCATGGCGACCGTGCCCGCCGGATACACCCCGCCCTTGAGCCGCTCATCCTTCAGATTCTCGTCCGGAATGGTGTAGCCGGGGTCGCCCTCGCCGGTGCCCTTCGGGTCGCCGCACTGCAGGACGTTGACGTTGCCCGCGGTGAGGCGGTGGCAGCGCGTGTGGTCCAAGTACCCCTTGTCGACGAGGAACTTGAACGAGTTCACGGTGTGCGGGGCCTTCGCCGCGTCCATGTCGATGTCCATGTCGCCGCACGTCGTGGCCAGCTTCATCCGGTACGAGGCCGACTTGTCGACGGTGAGCGCGGGCTCCTTCTTGAAGCTGAGCGGCTTGACCTTGCCCGGCGCGGCCTTCTCGCAGGGGTCCTCCGGCTTGCTGGGCGTCGGCGTCGGGGCCGCCTCGTCCTTCGTCGAGCCCCCGTCGTCGAAGGCGCCCGCCGCGTACGAGACCGCGCCGCCCGCCACCACCAAGGCGACCGCACCGGCGATCACCGCGTTGCGTATCCGCCGCCGGCGTCGCGCGGCCTCCCGCCGCTGCTGCTGCCGCAAGAACTTCTCCCGCGCGAGCTGCTTGCGCCGCTGTTCCTGGCTGACCACCGGGTGCACTCCCTGTACGTCTCGGTCGGCGCGTCTGTCGTACGTCGCCTGGGTCGTCGTCGCGCGGCGTGACCGGCCGCGTGTGCCCCGTACCGTATATGGGTTAGCTGTGGAATCGGCAGCGCCGGTAGGCTCTGAACTGCCGCAATCTCCGCTGCGACCTCCGCCGGACGACGAAACGAAGGACGATCGTGCTCATTGCCGGGTTTCCCGCCGGGGCCTGGGGGACCAACTGCTACCTGGTCGCCCCCGCCGCCGGTGAGGAATGCGTGATCATCGACCCGGGGCACCAGGCCACCGAAGGAGTCGAGGAAGCGCTCCGGAAGCATCGGCTCAAGCCCGTCGCCGTCATCCTCACCCATGGCCACATCGACCATGTCGCGTCGGTCGTCCCCGTCTGCGGCGCGCACGACGTGCCCGCGTGGATCCACCCCGACGACCGGTACATGATGAGCGACCCGGAGAAGGCCATCGGCCGCTCCTTCGGCGCGCAGCTGCTCGGCGAGCTGACCGTGGGGGAGCCCTCCGACCTCAGGGAGCTGGCCGACGGCGAGCAGTTGAAGCTCGCCGGTCTCGACTTCTCCGTCGCGCACGCGCCGGGCCATACGAAGGGGTCGGTGACCTTCCGGCTGCCCGAGTCCGCCGAGGTCCCCTCGGTGTTCTTCTCGGGCGACCTGCTGTTCGCCGGCTCCATCGGACGCACCGACCTGCCCGGCGGATCGCACGCCGACATGCTCGAGTCGCTGGCACGCGTGTGCCTGCCGCTCGACGACTCGACCGTGGTCCTGCCCGGCCACAACGAGCACACGACCATCGGCCGTGAGCGCGCCACCAACCCCTATCTGCGCCAGGTGGCCGCCGGCCTGGGAGCCGACGCTCCCCGACGAGGAATGTGACGAGAGAAAACCCGTGAGTACCTTCCAGGCCCCCAAGGGCACCTACGACCTGCTGCCGCCGGTTTCCGCGACCTACCTCGCCGTCCGCGAGGCGATCGCCGCGCCGCTGCGCAACTCCGGGTACGGCTATGTCGAGACGCCCGGCTTCGAGAACGTCGAGCTGTTCGCGCGCGGTGTCGGTGAGTCGACCGACATCGTCACCAAAGAGATGTACGCCTTCGAGACCAAGGGCGGCGACAAGCTCGCGCTGCGCCCCGAAGGCACCGCCTCCGTGCTGCGCGCCGCCCTCGAGGGCAACCTGCACAAGGCGGGCAACCTCCCGGTCAAGCTCTGGTACTCGGGCTCGTACTACCGCTACGAGCGCCCGCAGAAGGGGCGCTACCGCCACTTCTCCCAGGTCGGCGCCGAGGCGATCGGCGCGGAGGACCCGGCGCTCGACGCCGAGCTGATCATCCTGGCCGACCAGGCCTACCGCTCGCTCGGCCTGAAGGAGTTCCGCATCCTGCTGAACTCCCTCGGCGACAAGGAGTGCCGCCCCGTCTACCGCACCGCCCTCCAGGACTTCCTGCGCGAGCTGGACCTGGACGAGGAGACACGTCGACGTATCGACATCAACCCGCTCCGCGTCCTGGACGACAAGCGCGCCGACGTGCAGAAGCAGCTCGTGGGCGCCCCGATGCTCGCCGACTACCTGTGCGACGCCTGCAAGGCGTACCACGAGCAGGTGCGCGAGCTCCTGACTGCGGCGGGCATCGCCTACGAGGACGACCCGAAGCTGGTCCGCGGGCTCGACTACTACACGCGCACCACCTTCGAGTTCGTCCACGACGGCCTCGGCTCGCAGTCCGCGGTCGGTGGCGGCGGGCGCTACGACGGCCTGTCCGAGATGATCGGCGGCCCCGCGCTGCCGTCCGTCGGCTGGGCGCTCGGCGTGGACCGCACGGTGCTCGCCCTGGAAGCCGAGGGCGTCACCCTCGACCTGCCCGCGGCCACCAGCGTGTTCGCGGTGCCGCTCGGCGAGGAGGCGCGCCGGGTGCTCTTCGCCAAGGTGACGGAGCTGCGCCGGGCCGGGGTCGCCGCCGACTTCTCGTACGGCGGGAAGGGGCTCAAGGGCGCCATGAAGAACGCCAACCGCTCGGGCGCCCGCTTCACCGTCGTCGCCGGTGAGCGTGATCTCGCCGAGGGCGTCGTCCAGCTCAAGGACATGGAGTCCGGCGAGCAGGAGGCGGTCGCGGTGGACGAGGTCGTGGCCGTGGTGAAGAGCAAGCTGGGCTGATGCCGTGGCTGGGCCCCGGGTGCGGATGCGCGCCCGGGGCCCAGCCGTTTACAGGGGGCGCTGGTTCCGTCGTTTCCCGGGGCCGCGCGAGCTCAGCTCCCGGGTCGGCCCGCCCGGGTCAGCCCTCCAGGAGTCCGTGCCGCATCGCGCTCGTCACCGCCGCCGTCCTGTCGGCCACCTCCAACTTGCCGAAGACGCGCAGCAGATGCGTCTTCACCGTCGACTCGCCGATGTGCAGCCGACGGCCGATCTCGGCGTTGGTGCAGCCTTCCGCGACGAGCCGCAGGACGGCCGTCTCACGCTCCGACAGACGCGGCCGCTCCGGTCTGGCCCGCAACTGGTCCACGAGGCGGGCCGCCACGGACGGGGCGAGGACGGTCTCCCCGCGGGCCGCCGCCCGCACCGCGTCGGCGAGTTCACCGCGGGCCAGGTCCTTGAGGAGATAGCCCGCCGCGCCCGCCTCGACGGCGCGCAGGATGTCACGGTCCGTCTCGTACGTGGTCAGGACGATGATCCGGCACGGCAGTCCCGCCTCCGTCATCCTTACGATCGCGTCCGCTCCGTCGCCGCCGGGCATCCGCAGGTCCATCAGGACGATGTCCGGGCGCAGCCGGGCGGCGAGCGCCTCGGCCTGCGGTCCGTTGGCCGCCTCCGCCACGACGTCCAGGTCGGGCTCGGCGCTGAGCATGGCGCGCAGGCCTTCGCGGACGACGGGGTGGTCGTCGGCGAGCAGGACACGGATCACGGCGCGGTCCTTTCGGTGGGTTCCGAGGGGGCGGAGGGCTTGGTGGGCGCGGTGGGTGGCGCGGGTGCGGGGCGTGCGGCGGGCTCGGGGGCCTCGGAGGGGGCTGGGGGTGCGGGGGGTGCGGGGGAGCGGTGGGGCGGGTCGGGGGTGGCGCCGGGCTCCGGCGGGCCGTGGGGCTCTGGGGCGCCGTCCGGTTCGGGGAGCGGCAGTCGGACTGTGACCGTCGTGCCCCCGCCGGGAGCGCTGACCACCTCGGCCGTGCCGCTGACCTCGGCCGCCCGCGTCCGCAGCCCGCGCAGCCCGAAGCCTTCATGGTGGGCGCCGGTGTCGAAACCGCGCCCCGAGTCGCTGACCGCCAGCGTGAGGGCGCCCGGCCGGTAGTCGAGGGCGACCCGCACCTCGGCGTCGGGGCCCGCGTGCTTCGCCGCGTTGGCCAGCGCCTCCTGGCAGGAGCGCAGGGCGACGACCTCCAGGCCGGGGGGCAGCGGCCGGGCGGTGCCGATGACCGTGACGGCGGCGCCGTGGCGGTCGGCGACGCGGCGCAGAGCGTCCGGGAGGGAGGCGCCGCGCAGGTCGTCCGGAGCGCGCCCGGCCACCAGGGATCGGGCCTCCGCGAGGTTCTGCCGGGCCGTGGCCTGCATCAGCTCCAGATGGCGGCGGGCCGCCACCACATCGTGGTCCAGCTCCGCGTCGACTGCCTGGACCAGCATCAGCAGGCTGGTGAACCCCTGGGCGAGGGTGTCGTGGATCTCGCGGGACATGCGCTCGCGCTCGGCGAGGGCGCCGCGCTCGGCGGAAAGACGGGCCACCTCCTCACGGCTCGCCTCCAATTCCGCGATGAGGTCCGCGCGTTCCTGGCTCTGGGCGATGATGTGGATGATCCACGTCCCGAGCGCCGTGCCGAAGACCAGGGACACGACGGCACCCACCGAGTTGAGGAAGACGTCCTGTGGGTCCGGGCGCCACAGCAGCGCCCAGCCCGCCACCGGCGCGACATTGATCACGACGAGGGTGACCAGTGCGCGGCGGATCCGCAGCGCGATGAAGCACTGCGGCACCAGGGCGAAGGTCAGCAGCCGGGTCTCGGTGACGAGGGCGCCGGACGCCACGAACAGGGTGGTGGCCACCGTGAGATAGCGCACCGCCCGACGTTGGTCGGCGCCCTCGGTGAGCAGCACCGGCCGGCCGCTGATCACGTACCAGACGAGGAGCAGCACGACCAGCGCGGCCGACGCCGGGCGGGCGGCGGCGCCGGGCCCGTCGACGGTGAACGCCAGGACCAGCGTGCCGACCCACACGACGGCGAAGTAGCAGTCCCAGAGCAGGAAGCCGCGGTCCCACTGGTCGCTACCTGGGGGATCGGGCTCCGCGCTCACCCGTCGCGGCGGCTTTTCCAGCGGAAGGTCAACAGACACAGCGCCAATCCTCCGACGCACCAAGCTGTGAGCACCAGCGCTATACGCCCGTACTCCCAACTTCCCGCCTGCTCCAGTACCTGCGCCGACTCGGGCAGGAACACCCCGCGGAAGCCCTGGCACATCCACTTGAGCGGGAACAGGGCACCGAGCGTGAGCATCCAGTCCGGGACCGTGTCGATGGCTATATAGACACCGGAGATGAACTGCAGCACCAGGAACGGCAGGACGACCACGGACGAGGCGCTGCGGCCGGACCGCGGGACGCTGCTGATGGCGACGCCGAGCAGCGCGCAGCCCGTCAGACCGAGCACGAAGATCCAGGCGAAGGTGAGCCACTTCTCCGGGGACGTCGGCAGGTCCAGGTCGAACAGCGTCGCGCCGACGGCGAGCAGGATCAGGGTCTCCAGGAGGCCGGTGATCAGGACGAGCCAGACCTTCCCGAGGAAGTACGAGACCGGTGGCATCGGGGTGCCGCGCAGGCGCCGCAGCACCTGCTCGTCGCGCTCCATGGCGATGGCGATGCCGAGCGACTGGAAGCTGATGGACATGATGCCCGCGCCGATCATCGCGGCGACGTACAGCTGTGACGCCGTGATGCCCGCGTCCTCCACGTCGCCCTTGAAGATGGACGCGAACAGGAAGAGCAGCACCACCGGGAACGCGAACGTGAACACGCCCTGCTCGCGCTGGCGGAAGAACTGCTTCAGCTCCAGCGTGCCCTGGTGCAGCCCCAGCCACCAGGCGCTGGGAAGCCGCTCGGCACCGGACGCGGCCCGGGTGCGCCCGGGGAGACGCGGGGTCCGCGGAGTCCCGGGTGTGCCGTGCGAGGTCGTCGTGGTCATCGCTCGTCCTCCTCGGACTTCGGCCCGTCTTCCTGTCCGGTCAGGCGCAGATACACGTCCTCCAGGCTGGGGCGGCTGACGCGCAGGCCGGGGATCTCGCCGTCGAAGCGGCTCATCAGCTCGGCGACGGTCCGGGTCGGGGTGGTGGTGCGCAGGTCGCGGGGGCCGCTGTCGGGCTCGGTCCACTCGACGACGGCCTCGCTGCCGTACTCCCGGCGCAGGGCCGCGGGCTCGCCCTCGGCCACGACCCGGCCCCGGGCGATCACCGCGAGGCGGTCGGCGAGGGCCTCGGCCTCCTGGAGGTAGTGCGTGGTGAGGACGACGGTGGTGCCCTCGTCGGCCAGGGCCCGGATGACGTCCCAGAACTGGCGGCGGGCGGCCGGGTCGAAACCCGTCGTCGGCTCGTCGAGCAGCAGCAGGCTCGGGTCGCCGATGATGCCGAGCGCCACGTCGAGCCGGCGGCGCTGCCCGCCCGAGAGCGCCTTGATGCGGCTGTCCGCCTTCTCCTGGAGGCCGACCAGATCCAGCACGTCCTGTGGCCGGCGAGGTCGTGGGTAGTACCGCGCGAAGTGGGTCACCGTCTCGCGCACCGTCAGTTCGGCGGGCGCCGACTCGTCCTGCCACACGATGCCGACGCGGGCCCGCCAGGCGCGGTCCGCCGTCGCCGGGTCGGCGCCCAGGACGGACACCTCGCCCCCGTCGCGCGTGCGGTGGCCCTGGAGGATCTCGACGGTCGTGGACTTGCCCGCGCCGTTCGGCCCGAGGATGCCGAACACCTCGCCGTGCGTCACCGTCAGGTCGATGCCGTCCACGGCCGTCACGGCGCCGTACCTCTTGCGCAGTCCACGGACGTCGACGGCTGGCTGATGCGTTGTCATGACAATGAGCCTCCCGCCGCAGCGAACACGACGGGACCCCCATACGTATCTGCTTGTGTCCACCGATCGGTGGACACACAGCTACGTACGGCACAATGTCCCTGCCCGCAGGCCACCACGAGCGACGGAACGGCGTGATGAGCGAAACGATGTCAGTGCAGGACGGCGCCGCGGCCGGTCAGGACCACGAGGACGCGCCGGGAGCCGTCGGTGGCAGCAGGGCGCTCGCGCTGCTCCTGGTGATCACCGGAGCCGCCGGGCTGCTCGCCTCCTGGGTCATCACGCTGGACAAGTTCGAGCTCCTGAAGGACCCGAACTTCCAGCCGGGCTGCAGCATCAACCCGGTCGTGGCCTGCGGCAGCATCATGAAGAGCGACCAGGCGGAGGCGTTCGGCTTCCCGAACCCGATGCTGGGCCTCGCCGCGTACGCCGTCGTGATCGGTGTCGGCATGAGCCTGCTCGGCCGCGCCCGCTTCCCGCGCTGGTACTGGCTCACGTTCAACGCGGGCACGCTCTTCGGCGTCGGCTTCTGCACCTGGCTGCAGTTCCAGTCGCTCTACCGCATCAACGCGCTCTGCCTGTGGTGCTGCCTGGCCTGGGTCGCCACGATCCTGATGTTCTGGTACGTCACGGCCTTCAACGTCCGCCAGGGCTTCCTGCCCGCGCCGGGCTGGCTGAAGACCTTCTTCGAGGACTTCAGCTGGGCGCTGCCGGTCGTGCACGTCGGTATCATCGCGATGCTGATCCTCACGCGCTGGGGCTCCGACCTCTGGGTCTGAGGCCGGATCCGAGCCCGGACCGAGGCGTCCGGGGCCGGTTGTCAGTGGGGTGACATAGGGTTTTCGACGTGGAGCCCGACCTGTTCACCGCCGCAGCCGAAGACCGCCAGGAGAAGGACCCGTCCAGCAGTCCCCTGGCCGTCCGGATGCGCCCACGCACCCTCGACGAAGTCGTCGGACAGCAGCATCTGCTCCGGCCCGGATCGCCGCTGCGCCGGCTCGTCGAAGGCGGCGGCGGGCCCGCCGGACCGTCGTCGGTGTTCCTCTGGGGCCCGCCCGGCATCGGCAAGACGACCCTGGCGTACGTGGTCTCCAAAGCGACGAACAAGCGCTTCGTGGAGCTCTCCGCGATCACCGCGGGCGTCAAGGAGGTCCGCGCGGTCATCGACGGCGCCCGCCGCGCGATGGGCGGCCACGGCAAGGAGACCGTCCTCTTCCTCGACGAGATCCACCGCTTCAGCAAGGCCCAGCAGGACTCCCTGCTGCCCGCCGTCGAGAACCGCTGGGTGACACTGATCGCCGCGACGACGGAGAACCCGTACTTCTCCGTGATCTCCCCGCTCCTGTCCCGCTCCCTGCTGCTCACCCTCGAACCGCTCACGGACGACGACCTGCGCGGACTCCTGAAGCGGGCCCTCACCGACGAGCGCGGCCTCGGCGGCGCCGTCACCCTGCCCGAGGAGGCCGAGCAGCACCTCCTGCGGATCGCGGGCGGCGACGCCCGCCGTGCGCTCACCGCCCTCGAAGCGGGCGCGGGCTCGGCCCTGTCCAAGGGTGAGCAGGAGATCACGCTCCAGACCCTGGAGGAGTCCGTCGACCGCGCGGCGGTCAAGTACGACCGCGCGGGCGACCAGCACTACGACGTCGCGAGCGCCCTGATCAAGTCCATCCGCGGCTCGGACGTGGACGCGGCCCTGCACTATCTGGCCCGCATGATCGAGGCGGGCGAGGACCCCCGGTTCATCGCCCGCCGCCTGATGATCTCGGCCAGCGAGGACATCGGCCTCGCCGACCCGACGGCCCTGCCCACCGCCGTCGCCGCCGCCCAGGCCGTCGCCATGATCGGCTTCCCGGAGGCGGCCCTCACCCTCAGCCACGCCACCATCGCCCTCGCCCTGGCCCCGAAGTCGAACGCCGCGACCACGGCCATAGGCGCCGCCCTGGAGGACGTCCGCAAGGGCCACGCGGGCCCCGTCCCGCCCCACCTGCGCGACGGCCACTACAAGGGCGCGGCCAAGCTGGGGCACGCCCAGGGCTATGTGTACCCCCACGACCTGCCCGAAGGCATCGCCGCACAGGAGTACGCCCCCGAGGCCCTGCGCGACCGCGAGTACTACACCCCCACCCGGCACGGCGCCGAGGCCCGGTACGCCGACGCCGTCGAGTGGACCAGGAAGCACCTCGGCCGCAAGCGCTCCTGAGGCACCTGTGTCGCAAGCGGTCCTGAGCGCCCTGTAGAATCCCTCGGAGCGCTGCGTCCCGTGTCCGGTCTCGTACCGGCACCACCAGAACGGGACATCCAGCCGGAGCCCCCGCCCCCGGGCAGGGAGGTTCCAGGAGCGTCGCGCACCGTCGAAGGTGTCGCGGGCAGCCCACCACCCTCCCGGATCCCGGGACACGGTCGGTGGGCCACTCGCGTGCTGCACATAGTGCCCAGACCAGGGAGCGGCTGCCAGGTGGGTCCGACCGACCGGATCCATCGGGTTTCCCAGGCTGCGGATGCGACCTCCCCTAACCCTGGTGAAGCCGATTTCGTACAGAAAACAGAGGTGTTTGGTTCATGCCGAACCAGTCCCGCCCCAAGGTCAAGAAGTCGCGTGCCCTCGGCATCGCGCTGACCCCGAAGGCCGTCAAGTACTTCGAGGCCCGTCCCTACCCGCCGGGCGAGCACGGCCGCGGCCGCAAGCAGAACTCGGACTACAAGGTCCGTCTGCTCGAGAAGCAGCGTCTGCGCGCGCAGTACGACGTGTCCGAGCGCCAGCTCGTCCGCGCCTACGAGCGTGCCTCCAAGGTTCAGGGCAAGACCGGTGAGGCCCTGATCATCGAGCTCGAGCGTCGTCTCGACGCCCTGGTCCTGCGTTCGGGCATCGCCCGCACCATCTACCAGGCCCGGCAGATGGTCGTCCACGGCCACATCGAGGTCAACGGCCAGAAGGTCGACAAGCCGTCCTTCCGCGTGAAGCCGGACGACGTCGTCATGGTCCGCGAGCGCAGCCGCCAGAAGCCGCTGTTCGAGGTCGCGCGCGAGGGTGGCTTCGCCGCCGACGGCGAGACCCCGCGCTACCTCCAGGTGAACCTGAAGGCCCTGGCCTTCCGCCTGGACCGCGAGCCGAACCGCAAGGAGATCCCCGTGATCTGCGACGAGCAGCTCGTCGTCGAGTACTACGCCCGCTGACCCGGACGTAGCCTCACCTGCTTCAGCCCGCCGTCTCCCCGCCCCGCGTGGTCGGGGAGACGGCGGGTTCGCGCGTTTCCGGGGTCCGTGGCACCCCCGGTGCCTCGCCGCGGCCGGGGCGGCGCGTCCCGGTCGCCTCCGCGCGCCGACGCAGCGCCCGCGAGACCGCCACATCGGGGCTCAGCTCGGCGCCCGCCCGCAGGCACTCCTCGTACCGCTCGTCCCCGAGCCGCTCCCGCGCCTGCGTCTCGCACAGGACGTGCGGCCCGCCGAAGTGCTCCGAGCCGAACAGCGGCAGCCCCACCGACGGCCAGATCCGCGCCGCGGCGCCCTGCAGCACCGCCGCCTCCGCCGCGTCGCCCTCCGCCACCGTGAACAGGGCGAGCAGCTCCACGGCGAGCACCGTGCCGAGCAGGTCGTGGAAGGCGTGGTCCAGGTCCAGACACCGGGTGACCAGGTCCCGCGCCCGCCCGTGCTCACCGTCCGTCCAGGCCGCGTAGCCGAGGACGTACAGGGCGTACGCCAGCGCCCAGCGCTCCCCGTGGTCCTCGCAGACCTGGCGCGCGTCCTCGCACAGCTCCACCGCGTCCCCGAGCGACCCCTGGAAGGCCAGCGCCATCGCCAGCTCGACCTGGCCCATCAGGACGTTGCTGTTCAGCTCCCCGATCCGCCGGTACTGCTCGAGCGCCGCGCGCAGCAGCCGCTCCGCGCGCGGCATGTCGTCCGTGACAAGCGCCAGACAGCCCATGCGGTGCACCGCGTACGCCGCCGCGACGGCGCTGCCGGTGCGCTCCGCCGTGTCCTGGCACTCCTGGAGCGCGCACAGCGCGGGCACCGTGTCGCCCTGCAGGATCGCCACGTACCCGAGCACCCACAGCGCCTTGAGCCGCGACTCCTCGTGCGCGCCCTCCAGCTCGACGGCCCGCTCCAGCCAGTGCCTGCCCTCCGCGAGCCGCCCACAGCCCACCCAGCAGAACCACAGCGTGCCCGCCAGGTACTGGCCCAGATGCGTCTCGTCCGGCTCGGTCAGACAGAACTCCAGGGCGGTGCGCAGATTGGGCAGCTCGCACTCGACGAGCGTGGCGACCTCCACCTGCCGGGGCGAGAACCAGTCCAGCTCGCACCAGGTGGCGAGCCCCATGTACCAGTCGCGGTGCCTGCGCCGCATCCGTGCCGCGTCGCCGGTCGCCTCCAGCCACTCCGCGCCGTACGCCCGGACCGTGTCGAGCATCCGGTAGCGCACCCCCGTGGGGCTCTCCTCACGGGACACCACCGACTGCGCCACCAGCTCGTCGAGGACGTCCAGGACGTCGTCCGCGTGCAGCCCGTCACCGCTGCACACGTACTCGACCGACTCCAGGTCGAACGGCCCGGAGAAGACCGAGAGCCGCGCCCAGAGGAGCCGCTCGCGGGCCGTGCACAGCTCGTGGCTCCAGCCGATCGCCGTCCGCAGCGTCTGGTGCCGCGGGGGCGCGTCGCGGCGCGTACCGGCGAGCAGCCGGAACCGGTCGTCGAGGCGAGCGAGCAGTTGCTCCGGGGAGAGCACCCGCAGCCGACCCGCCGCCAGCTCCAGGGCGAGCGGGATGCCGTCGAGACGGCGGCACAGCTCCCGCACGTCGTCGAGGCCGGGTCCGTCCGGGGCGAAGCCCGGCAGGCACGCCGCCGCCCGGTCGGTGAACAGCGCGGCCGCGTCCGACTCCGGCATCGGCGCGAGCGGAAGCACCCGCTCACCGGCCGTGCCGAGCGGTCTGCGGCCCGCCGCGAGCACCCGCAGGTCCGGACACCGCAGCAGCAGGTCCCGCACCAGCGACGCCGTCGCGTCCACCAGGTGCTCGAACCCGTCGACGACGAGAAGCAGTTCGCGCCCGGCCAGCCGGTCGAGCAGTACCTGCCGCGGTGAACGACTGGTGTGGTCCGTCAGCTCCAGGGCACCGGCCACGGCGTGCTCCACGAGATGCGGGTCACGCACCCCCGCGAGTTCCACGAGCCAGGCCCCGTCCCGCGGCGCGACCGCCGCCGCCACCTTCGTCGCGAGCCGTGACTTGCCGACGCCGCCGACGCCCGTCACGGTCACCAGACGGGCCGAGGCCAAGGCTGCGGGCAGTGCCGCGAGTTCGGCGCCGCGCCCGAAGAAGGCGGTCAGCTCGGCCGGGAGGTTCCCCGTGGCGGGCGGGCAGCCGCGGGAGCGGACGGAGTCGTTCCGGCGGTCGTCGGGGCGCTGAGGGCGTCGCATGAGGTACGGAGCGTACTCAGGCGTAAGCATTCCGTACAATCAGCTCGCCCGAGCCCGCGTGGACCGCCGGGCCCAAGTGCCGCGTGCGGTAATGCGGTACGGAGCCGGGGCCCCGGCGCGATAGGGTCGGAGGACGACTTTTCGACGTTCGACGACCTTGGGATCCACAGCGGATCCAGGGCGATGTCTCAGGGAGCGGTGAGCGGTGTCCGGTGGCGAGGTGGCCGGGATCCTGGTGGCCGTCTTCTGGGCGATTCTGGTGTCCTTCCTGGCCGTGGCGCTGGCAAGGCTGGCGCAGACGCTCAGGGCGACCACCAAGCTCGTCGCGGACGTGACCGAGCAGGCCGTGCCCCTGCTCGCCGACGCCTCGACGGCCGTGCGCTCCGCGCAGACCCAGATCGACCGCGTGGACGCCATCGCCACCGACGTCCAGGAAGTCACGTCGAACGCGTCGGCGCTGTCCACCACCGTGGCCTCCACCTTCGGCGGCCCGCTGGTCAAGGTCGCGGCGTTCGGCTACGGAGTGCGCCGGGCCCTCAGTCGTAAGGAAGTGCCCGCCAAGCCGTCACGTCGTACGGTGATCGTGGGCCGCACCCTCCCGTCCGCACGGCGGGGCAAGCGGAAGAAGGACTGACGCAGCGATGTTCCGACGTACGTTCTGGTTCACCGCGGGCGCGGCCGCCGGCGTCTGGGCCACCACCAAGGTCAACCGCAAGCTGAAGCAGCTGACGCCGGAGAGCCTCGCCGCCAGGGCCGCCGACAAGGCGCTCGAAGCGGGCCACCGGATCAAGGACTTCGCGCTCGACGTCCGCGACGGCATGGCCGAGCGCGAGGCCGAGCTGGGCGAAGCCCTCGGCGTGAACGCCCCGCTCGACCCCGAACTGCCCGCACAGCGTCGCTTCGCGCTCGTCGAGCCCGCCACCAAGAAGACCCCCAAGTCCCTCGCGAAGTCGACGGACACGACGTACTCGTACAACCGGAATGAGGACCACTGATGGAGTCGGCTGAAATCCGCCGCCGCTGGCTGAGCTTCTTCGAGGAGCGTGGGCACAAGGTCGTGCCGTCGGCGTCGCTGATCGCAGACGACCCGACGCTGCTCCTCGTACCCGCGGGCATGGTGCCCTTCAAGCCCTACTTCCTGGGCGAGGCCAAGCCGCCGGCCCCCCGCGTCACCAGCGTGCAGAAGTGCGTGCGCACGCCGGACATCGAAGAGGTCGGCAAGACCACCCGGCACGGCACGTTCTTCCAGATGTGCGGCAACTTCTCCTTCGGCGACTACTTCAAGGAAGGCGCCATCAAGCTCGCCTGGGAGCTGCTCACCGAGCCCCAGGACAAGGGCGGCTACGGCCTGGACCCGGAGAAGCTCTGGATCACGGTCTACAAGGAGGACGACGAGGCCGAGCGCATCTGGCGCGACGTCATCGGCGTCCCCGCCGAGCGCATCCAGCGCCTGGGCATGGGCCCGAACTTCTGGTCCATGGGCGTGCCCGGGCCCTGCGGCCCCTGCTCGGAGATCAACTACGACCGCGGCCCCGAGTTCGGCGAGGAGGGCGGCCCGGCCGTCAACGACGAGCGCTACGTGGAGATCTGGAACCTGGTCTTCATGCAGTTCGAGCGCGGCGCGGGCACGGGCAAGGAGGACTTCCCGATCCTCGGCGACCTGCCGTCGAAGAACATCGACACGGGCCTCGGCCTGGAGCGCCTCGCCATGATCCTGCAGGGCGTACAGAACATGTACGAGACCGACACCCTGCGCGTCGTCATGGACAAGGCCACCGAGCTGACCGGCGTGCGCTACGGCGCCGAGCACGGCTCGGACGTCTCGCTGCGCGTGGTCGCCGACCACATGCGCACGTCCGTGATGCTCATCGGCGACGGCGTCACCCCCGGCAACGAGGGCCGTGGCTACGTCCTGCGCCGCATCATGCGCCGCGCCGTCCGCAACATGCGCCTGCTCGGCGCCACCGGACCGGTCGTCGCCGAGCTGGTCGACACGGTCATCAAGACCATGGGCGAGCAGTACCCGGAGCTGCTCACCGAGCGCAAGCGCATCGAGACCGTCGCCCTCGCCGAGGAAGCCGCCTTCCTCAAGGCCCTCAAGGGCGGCACGAACATCCTCGACACCGCCGTCACCGAGACCAAGGCCGCCGGTTCCACCGTGCTCCCCGGCGACAAGGCGTTCCTGCTCCACGACACCTGGGGCTTCCCGATCGACCTCACCCTGGAGATGGCCGCCGAACAGGGCCTGACCGTGGACGAGGACGGCTTCCGGCGCCTGATGAAGGAGCAGCGGGAGCGCGCCAAGGCCGACGCCCAGGCCAAGAAGACCGGCCACGCCGACCTCGGCGCCTACCGCGAGATCGCCGACAACGCCGGAGCCACCGACTTCACGGGCTACACCGCCACCGAGAACGAGGCCGTCATCGTCGGCCTCCTCGTCGACGGCGTCTCCTCGCCCGCCGCCACCGAGGGCGACGAGGTCGAGATCGTCCTCGACCGCACCCCGTTCTACGCCGAGGGCGGCGGCCAGATCGGCGACACCGGCCGCATCCGCCTGGACAGCGGCGCCGTCGTCGAGGTCCGCGACGTCCAGAAGCCGGTGCCGGGCGTGCACGTCCACAAGGGCGTCGTGCAGGTCGGCGAGATCACCGTCGGCGCCCCGGTGTGGGCCTCGATCGACTCCCACCGCCGCCGCGCCATCGCCCGCGCCCACTCCGCCACGCACCTCACCCACCAGGCGCTGCGCGACGCGCTCGGCCCGACGGCCGCCCAGGCCGGCTCGGAGAACCAGCCCGGCCGCTTCCGCTTCGACTTCGGCTCGCCGTCCGCCGTGCCCACGGCCGTGATGACGGACGTCGAGCAGAAGATCAACGAAGTACTCGCGCGCGAGCTGGACGTCCAGGCCGAGGTCATGTCGATCGACGAGGCCAAGAAGCAGGGCGCCATCGCCGAGTTCGGCGAGAAGTACGGCGAGCGCGTGCGCGTCGTGACCATCGGTGACTTCTCCAAGGAGCTGTGCGGCGGCACCCACGTGCACAACACCGCCCAGCTCGGCCTCGTCAAGCTGCTCGGCGAGTCCTCCATCGGCTCGGGCGTGCGCCGCATCGAGGCCCTCGTCGGCGTCGACGCCTACAACTTCCTGGCCAAGGAGCATACGGTCGTCGCCCAGCTCCAGGAGCTGGTCAAGGGCCGCCCCGAGGAACTGCCCGAGAAGATCTCCGGCATGCTCGCCAAGCTGAAGGACGCCGAGAAGGAGATCGAGAAGTTCCGCGCGGAGAAGGTCCTGGCGGCCGCCGCCGGTCTCGCCCAGGGAGCCAAGGACGTGCGCGGCGTCGCGCTCGTCACCGGCCAGGTCCCCGACGGCACCGCCGCCGACGACCTGCGCAAGCTCGTCCTCGACGTGCGCGGCCGCATCCCGAGCGACCGGCCGGTCGTGGTGGCCCTGTTCAGCACCGCGAACGGCCGTCCGCTGACGGTCATCGCCACCAACGAGTCCGCCCGCGAGCGCGGCCTCAAGGCCGGTGACCTGGTGCGCACCGCCGCCAAGACCCTCGGCGGCGGAGGCGGCGGCAAGCCGGACGTCGCCCAGGGCGGCGGCCAGAACGTGGCCGCCATCGGCGACGCCATCGCCGCCGTCGAGCGCCTCGTCACCGAGACGGCCTGAGGCCCGCCCCGATGACCGAAGGCATCCGTCGCGGGCGCAGGCTCGCGATCGACGTCGGGGACGCCAGGATCGGGGTCGCCTCGTGCGACCCCGACGGGATCCTCGCCACGCCGGTGGAGACCGTGCCGGGACGTGACGTCCCGGCCGCCCAGCGCCGCTTGCGGCAACTCGTCGCGGAGTACGAGCCGATCGAGGTCGTCGTCGGGCTCCCTCGCTCCCTCAAGGGGGGCGAGGGCCCGGCCGCCGTGAAGGTCCGCGGCTTCGCCCAGGAGCTCGCCGCCGGGATCGCCCCCGTTCCGGTGCGACTCGTGGACGAGAGGATGACCACAGTGACGGCCAGTCAGAGCCTGCGCGCCTCCGGTGTGAAGTCCAAAAAGGGCAGGTCTGTCATCGATCAGGCGGCGGCCGTGGTGATTCTGCAGCAGGCGCTGGAGTCCGAACGGGTGTCGGGCAAGGCACCCGGCGAGGGCGTCGACCTTCAGGGGTAATTCTTGGAACTCGCCTGACGGCTCACAAAATATGGCTCTAGCTTGTGAGCCATGGCGAGATGCGTACGGCGGGCTTTCAAGTACCGCTTCCATCCGACAAGTTCTCGGCAGCGGTGCTGTCGCGAACATTCGGATGCGTATGCCCGAGGGAGCTGAACCGTCAACTGTGACGGTTTCGCGCGACGCCGCAGGGCGATGGTTCGTCTCGCTGCTGGTGGCGGCCCCGTCGGTGCGGCCACTAGGACAGGCGGAACGCGACATCATCGCGTTGGACGCGGGACTCACGGTCCTGGTGACGCTGTCGACAGGCGAGAAGGTCACCAACCCCCGGCACGAACGTCACGATCGTGGTCGAGGACTTGAACGTGCGAGGCATGCTGAAGAACCACTCACTGGCGCGTGCCATCTCCGACGCGGCGTGGACCGAGCTCCGCAGCATGCTGGACTACAAGTGCCGGTGGTACGGGCGGCACCTGGTAGTCGTGGACCAGTGGTCCCCGTCCAGCAAGACGTGCTCAGCCTAGGGCCATCATCTCGCGCATCTCCCCCTCCACGTCCGAGAGTGGACGTGCCCCGCTTGTGGGACCCTGCATGACCGGGAGGTGAACGGGGCCAAGAACCTACTGGCCGTCGGGCAGGC
Source organism: Streptomyces flavofungini (assembly GCF_030388665.1). Taxonomy (NCBI): domain Bacteria; kingdom Bacillati; phylum Actinomycetota; class Actinomycetes; order Kitasatosporales; family Streptomycetaceae; genus Streptomyces; species Streptomyces flavofungini. The sequence continues at coordinate 7,809,865 of NZ_CP128846.1, forward strand.
GGTGACAGCCTGTGGAGCTGGCGCAAGGCCTCCTCGGGAGTACTCCCGGACGGGGCGGGCCGGCTGCGAAGCAGGAAGCCAAGCAGGCGACTGTTGGACGCTTCTCCGAGGAGAAATGAATGTCAACTGATCGCGATACGGTAACGTTCCGCGCGATGCGGCGGCGTTCGAACAGCTGCCGCACGGCATCAAGAGACGGAACGGTTGCCCTGACATCCAGCCGGCGGCCCCCGCCTCGCGGCTCGTAGGGGATCGATGACTGAGTATGGCCGGAGCCCAGGCTCCGAACCGTGGCATCCCGAGGACCCGTTGTACGGGGACGGCGGATGGGGAGGACAGCAGGCCGACGGCTCGTCCCCCTACGGCGGCCAGGAGCAGTACCACCCCCAGCAGCCGCACCAGTCCCATCAGCAGCACCCCCAGCAGTCGCACCACCAGCCCCACCCGCAGCAAGGGCAGTACCCGCACCAGCAGACGCACCCTCAGGGGGCCCAGCAGCCCCAGCACCCGCAGCAGCAGGCTCCCTACGGCGACTGGAACTCGGGCCAGCAGCAGGCCTACGGCTCCCAGGGCTACGACCAGCAGGGCTACGACCAGCAGGGATACGGGGCCGCCCAGGCCCAGTACGGCGAGGGCGGTCAGCCCGGCGACGGTGGCTGGGACTCCGGGCAGCACGGACAGGTCCCGTACGGCGGTGACCCGGTGGACCCCTACGGCGGGCAGCAGGCGCCCTACGCCGAGGAACGCCCCGACTACTACGGCACGTCGGAGGCCTACCCGCCGCCCGAGCCGCCGGGCCGTCGGCGCCCCACGCCCGAACCGGATCCCGAGACCGACTGGGACCCCGGGCCCGACCAGGGCGAGCACGCCTTCTTCGCGGACGGCGCCGACGAGGACGACGACGAACGGGGGCGCGACGGCGGTCGTGGCGACCGCCGGGGCCGCGGCGGCAAGAAACCCAAGAAGCGCCGCAGCGGCTGCGCCTGTCTGGGCGTGGTCGTGGTCTTCGCCGGTGTGCTCGGTGGTGTCGGCTACTTCGGCTACCAGTTCTACCAGGATCGTTTCGGCACGGCCCCGGACTATTCGGGCGACGGCACCGCGGCGAATGTCACCGTCACCATCGAAAAGGGTTCCGGTGGCTATGACATCGGCAACCGGCTCAAGGCCGCCGGAGTCGTCAAGAGCGTCGACGCATTCGTCTCCGCACAGGGCAAGAACCCGGACGGACAGAAAATCCAAGCGGGCGTCTACACCCTGAAGAAACAGATGTCGGCCGCCTCTGCCGTCGAATTGATGCTCAGCCCGAAGAGCCGCAACAACCTCATCATTCCGGAAGGCAAACGGAATGTTTGGGTATACGGCGAAATCGATAAGCGGCTGCAGCTGAAGAAGGGCACCACGAAGGACGTCGCCCACCAGGAATGGAAGAAACTCGGCCTTCCCAAGTGGGCCACGGCCAACATGTCCAGCCAGGCCATGGACCCGCTGGAAGGCTTCCTCTACCCCGCCAGCTATCCCGTCGCCAAGGGGCAGAAGCCCGCGGACGTCCTGCGGAAGATGGTGGCCGAGGCCACGGCCAAGTACGACGCGATGGGCGTCGAGGCGCAGGCCTCTCAACTGGGCCTGAAGAACCCGCTCCAAGTCGTCACGGTGGCGAGCCTCGTGCAGGCCGAGGGCAAGTACAAGCACGACTTCGAGAAGGTCGCGACGGTCGTCTACAACCGGCTCAAGCCCGGTAACACCGAGACCTACGGCCTGCTGGACTTCGACTCGACGGTGAACTACCTGAAGGGCCAGTCCAAGCTCGCCATCGGCTCCGTCGACGACCTCCGCAAGCTGAACGATCCGTACAACACCTACAAGATCAAGGGCCTGCCGCCCGGACCGATCGGCAACCCGGGTGAAGTCGCGATCAAGTCCGCGCTGAATCCGGCGAAGGGCAACTGGTACTACTTCGTCTCCGTCAGCGAGGACGAGACGCTCTTCGCGGAAACGAACGAAGAGCAGAACCGGAACCGCGAGAAGTACGAGAAGAACCTCCAGAAACAGAACGGTCAATGAGCGCACACGTGCGCCGAGCGGCAGTGCTCGGCTCTCCCATCGCCCATTCGCTCTCCCCGGTGCTGCATCGCGCCGCCTACCGGGAGCTGAGCCTGGACGACTGGTCGTACGACCGTTTCGAGATCGACGAGGCGGGGCTGCCCGCGTTCATCGGGCAGCTCGGTCCCGAATGGGCGGGGCTCTCGCTCACGATGCCGCTGAAGCGCGCCGTGATCCCGCTGCTCGACTCGGTCAGCGACACCGCCGCGTCCGTGGAGGCGGTCAACACGGTCGTGCGGACGGACGACGGGCGCTTGACCGGCGACAACACCGACATCCCCGGCATGGTCGCCGCCCTGCGGGAGCGCGGAATCGAACAGGTCGAGTCGGCCGCGATCCTCGGCGCCGGCGCCACCGCCTCCTCCGCGCTCGCCGCGCTCGCCCGGATCTGCACCGGTGAGGTCGCCGCGTACGTGCGCAGCGAGGCCCGGGCCACCGAGATGCGGCAGTGGGGCGAGCGGCTCGACGTCGAGGTGCGCACCGCCGACTGGGCGGACGCCGAGCGGGCCCTGCACGCGCCGCTGGTCATCGCCACCACGCCGGCGGGCACCACGGACGCGCTGTCGCACGCCGTGCCGGAGCGGCCCACCACGCTCTTCGACGTGCTGTACGACCCGTGGCCCACCGCGCTCGCGGCACGCTGGTCGGCGTACGGCGGCGCCGTCGTCAGCGGGCTCGACCTGTTGGTGCACCAGGCGGTGCTGCAGGTCGAACAGATGACGGGGCGGACGCCGGGCCCCCTCGACGTGATGCGCAAGGCGGGGGAGCGGGCGCTCGCGGGGCGCTGACGGCCGACAGCGGTCGGACGGGGCGCGGGACGCCGCGGTGCCCGCCCCGGCGTCCGTCAGATGGACCGGGCGCCGGGCCACGCCCCCGGACGTGGGAGGATCGGGGGTGGCGGGCCAGGGCCGCGCACCCGGTCGCGCCGACAAGCAGTTCCAGGCGCGAGCATGAGGAGCACCGTTGAGCAGGTTGCGCTGGCTGACCGCGGGGGAGTCCCACGGACCCGCACTGGTGGCGACGCTGGAGGGCCTTCCGGCCGGCGTCCCGATCACCACGGACATGGTGGCGGACCACCTCGCCCGCCGGCGCCTCGGCTATGGGCGCGGCGCCCGCATGAAGTTCGAGCGCGACGAGGTCACGTTCATCGGCGGCGTTCGGCACGGCCTCACCATGGGCTCGCCCGTCGCGGTCATGGTGGGCAACACCGAGTGGCCCAAGTGGGAGCAGGTCATGTCGGCCGACCCGGTCGACCCCGCCGTCCTCGCCGACCTGGCCCGCAACGCCCCACTGACCCGCCCCCGGCCCGGCCACGCCGACCTCGCGGGCATGCAGAAGTACGGCTTCGACGAGGCCCGGCCGGTCCTGGAGCGCGCCTCCGCCCGGGAGACCGCGGCCCGCGTGGCCCTCGGCGCGGTCGCCCGCTCCTACCTGAAGGAGACGGCCGGGATCGAGATCGTCAGCCACGTCGTGGAGCTGGCCGCGGCCAAGGCCCCGTACGGCGTGTACCCGACCCCCGCCGACGTCGAGAAGCTCGACGCCGACCCGGTGCGCTGCCTCGACGCCGACGCGTCGAAGGCGATGGTCGCGGAGATCGACCAGGCCCACAAGGACGGCGACACCCTGGGCGGTGTGGTCGAGGTGCTCGCGTACGACGTACCGGTGGGCCTCGGCTCGCACGTGCACTGGGACCGGCGGCTGGACGCGCGGCTCGCGGGTGCCCTCATGGGCATCCAGGCGATCAAGGGCGTCGAGGTCGGCGACGGCTTCGACCTCGCGCGGGTGCCCGGCTCCCAGGCGCACGACGAGATCGTCGCCACCGCCGACGGCGTCCGGCGCGCCACCGGCCGCTCCGGTGGCACCGAGGGCGGCCTCACCACCGGTGAGCTGCTGCGGGTGCGCGCCGCGATGAAGCCCATCGCGACCGTGCCGCGAGCCCTCGCGACCATCGACGTGGCCACCGGCGAGGCGGCCAAGGCGCACCACCAGCGCTCCGACGTCTGCGCCGTTCCCGCGGCCGGGATCGTGGCCGAGGCGATGGTGGCGCTGGTGCTCGCGGACGCGGTCGCGGAGAAGTTCGGCGGCGACAGCGTGACCGAGACCCGCCGCAACGTCCGTTCGTACCTCGACAACCTCCAGATCCGGTGACGGCCGACGCGACCGGACCGGTGAGCGGGCCGCGCGTCGTGCTCGTGGGCCCGATGGGCTCGGGCAAGTCCACGGTGGGCGCGCTCCTCGCCGCCCGGCTCGGCGTGGCCTACCGGGACACCGACGCCGACATCGTGGCCGCCGAGGGCCGTGAGATCGCCGACCTCTTCCTCGACGAGGGCGAGCCGTACTTCCGGACGCGTGAGCGCGCGGCGGTGCGGGCCGCCGTCGCCGACCACGACGGCGTCCTCGCCCTCGGCGGCGGCGCGATCCTCGACGAGGGCACCCGCGAGCTGCTGCGGGGCCTGCCCGTGGTCTACCTCTCGATGGACGTCGACGAGGCGGTCCGCCGGGTCGGGCTCAACACCGCACGGCCGCTGCTCCTGGTCAACCCGCGCAAGCAGTGGCGCGAACTGATGGACGCGCGCCGCCATCTGTACGAAGAAGTCGCCCGCGCCGTCGTCGCCACGGACGACCGCACCCCCGAAGAGGTCGCGCAAGCGGTCCTCGACGCACTGGAGTTGAAGGAAGCATGAGCGAGGCAGTGACGCGCATCCACGTCGGCGGCACGGCGGGCACCGAGCCGTACGAGGTGCTCGTCGGGCGCCAGCTGCTCGGTGAACTCGGCGCCCTGATCGGCGACGCCGCCAAGCGCGTCGCGGTCATCCACCCCGAGTCGCTCGCCGAGACCGGCGACGCGCTGCGCCAGGACCTGGCCGACCAGGGCTACGAGGCCGTGGCGGTGCAGGTGCCCAACGCCGAGGAGGCCAAGACCGCCGAGGTCGCCGCGTACTGCTGGAAGGCGCTCGGGCAGTCCGGCTTCACGCGCACCGACGTGATCGTGGGCGTCGGCGGCGGTGCCACCACCGACCTGGCCGGATTCGTGGCCGCGACCTGGCTGCGCGGGGTGCGGTGGGTCGCCGTGCCGACGACCGTGCTCGCCATGGTCGACGCGGCGGTCGGCGGCAAGACCGGCATCAACACCGCCGAGGGCAAGAACCTGGTGGGCGCCTTCCACCCGCCCGCGGGCGTGCTCTGCGACCTGGCCGCGCTCGACTCGCTGCCGGTGCACGACTACGTCTCCGGGCTCGCGGAGATCATCAAGGCGGGCTTCATCGCGGATCCGGCGATCCTCGACCTCATCGAGGCCGACCCGCAGGCCGCGCGCACGCCCGCCGGGCCGCACACCTCGGAGCTGATCGAACGCTCCATCAAGGTCAAGGCCGAGGTCGTCTCCGGCGACCTCAAGGAGGCGGGCCTGCGCGAGATCCTCAACTACGGGCACACGCTGGCGCACGCCATCGAGAAGAACGAGCGCTACAAGTGGCGCCACGGTGCCGCCGTCGCCGTCGGCATGCACTTCGCGGCCGAACTCGGCCGCCTGGCGGGCCGCCTCGACGACGCGACCGCCGACCGCCACCGCACCGTCCTGGAGTCCGTCGGGCTGCCGCTGAGCTACCGCTACGACCAGTGGCCCAAGCTCCTGGAGACCATGAAGGTCGACAAGAAGTCCCGCGGTGACCTGCTGCGCTTCATCGTCCTCGACGGTCTCGCCAAGCCCACCGTCCTGGAGGGCCCGGACCCGGCGGTGCTGCTCGCCGCGTACGGGGAAGTCGCCGACTGACCGCGCGGTCCGCCCTGTTCGGGGCGGACCGAATCAGCCATGGGCACTTCTCGGCCGCCCCGGCCGTTCACACAACATCGGCCGGGGACGGTACCGTTCGGTAAGGGTGGCCCCGGCCGCCGCCCGCATCAGCAGTCGTACGAGACGGAGTGGCACCGGATGCAGCACGCTGTGGGGTCTCCGTTGCCGCCGCCCCCTCAGCCGGGGCACGGACCGGCCACCGGCTGGTCCCCGGCCGCACACCACCCGAGCGGTCCGCCGCCGGGTGCCGCTCAGGGCTCCCCTCCGCCGCACGTGCCGGGGGCGCCGGGCGCCTCGCACGCGCAGGCTCCGCAGGTGCCGGGGGTGCCGCACGCCCCGGGACCCGTCCCCCGGGCCCCGCACGCCCCGGGACCCGTCCCCCAGGCCCCGCATGCTCCGGGCCCGACGGCGCCCGCTCCCGGACCCGGACCGCACGCGCCTGGTCACGCCCCGCACCCCGCGGCCACCGGCCATGCCCCGACGCCCGGCCCCGCCGCGCACCACGCCCCGGCGGCCGCGCCGCCCGCCCGTGACACCACCGGCCACATCCAGCTTCCGCCCGGCGGCCCCGTCGCCATGCCGAGCCCGCCGCCCGGCACGGCCCGGGCCGACACGGGCTCCACCACGCTCGCCGTGCTCCTCATCGGCCCCGCGGGCGCGGGCAAGACCAGCGTCGCCAAGTTCTGGGCCGAGCACCGGCGCGTGCCGACGTCCCACATCAGCCTCGACGACGTCCGCGAATGGGTGCGCTCGGGTTTCGCCGACCCCCAGGCGGGCTGGAACGACCACTCCGAGGCGCAGTACCGCCTGGCCCGCCGCACCTGCGGCTTCGCCGCGCGGAACTTCCTGGCCAACGGCATCTCCTGCATCCTCGACGACGCCGTCTTCCCCGACCGGCCCGTGGTCGGCCTCGGCGGCTGGAAGCGGCACGTCGGCCCGGGCCTGCTGCCCGTCGTCCTGCTCCCGGGCCTTGAGGTCGTCCTGGAGCGCAACGCCCAGCGCAGCGGCAACCGCCGCCTCACGGACGAAGAGGTGGCCCGCATCCACGGGCGCATGGCCGGGTGGTACGGCTCGGGGCTGCCGATCATCGATAACTCCCAGCTCGACGTCCCCGCCACGGCGCGCCTCCTGGACGACGTCCTGGCCCGCGCGATCGCGAGTCCGCCGCAGTGGTAGGGGCACCGGGGCGCGGGCGCCCGACGGCGCGATAGCGGTGGCCTCAGCCGCCTCAGCCGCCTCAGCCGCCTCAGCCGCCTCAGCCGCCCGGTCCACGGTCACCGCGACGGTGACCGCCGAGGTCGAGGTCGAGGCCGAGGCGGAGAAGGCCGAGCCCGAACCGGCGGACACCGGCACGGTGCGGCCCCCGGACAGTGGCTCCGCCGCCGACGACCCGGGGTACGGCCGCCACCTCGACCGTGACGGCTTCGGCTGACCTCTGACCGCTCCTTGGGACCCCCCGCTGCCCGGGGCGGGGCCGAGCCGGGCCCCGTCAGGGGCGCGGGGAACTGCGCGACCAGCCACAGCAAGAGCCGCAGACGCGTCTGCCGAGATCCTGGCAGACGCGCCTGCGGCTTTTCGAGCGCTGAGCGCGCATTCCCCGCGCCCCTGACGGGGCGCAGCTCCCTCCGTCCGGACGGGGTGCAGCCCCGTCCGGACGCGCTGAACCGGCCGCGCCCCCTCCGCGCTCGTAGGCTCGCCCCATGTCAGAGGTGTACGCCGCACGCAGGGAGCGGCTCAGAGAGCGCTGTGCGGGCGGCGGGAGCGCCGCCGCGCTCGTGTCGCGGCCCGCCAACGTGCGCTATCTCGCGGGCGCTGCGCCCGCCGGTGCCGTACTGCTTCTCGGGCGGACCGAGGACGTGCTGGTGTGCGGGCGGCCACCGGGGGAGGAGCCGGGGACCGAACTGGCCGACACCGGCCTGCGCACGCACGTCCTGACGTCCCCCGGGGGCGATCCTGCCGTCGTGGGGGCGGGGCAGGCCGCGGCCCAGGGAGCCGAGACGCTGGCGGTGGAGGAGCACCACCTCACCGTGGCCCGCCACCACGCGCTGACCTCCGTCGCGCCGGGGGTGCGCCTGACCGACCTCGGGCAGGGCGTGGAGCAGCTGCGGCTCGTGAAGGACGAGGAGGAGATCTCCTGTCTGCGGATCGCCGCCGAGATCGCCGACCAGGCGCTCGGGGAACTGCTGGAGTCGATCCTGGTGGGGCGCACCGAGCGGCACCTCGCGCTGGAGCTGGAGCGCCGCCTCGTGGACCACGGGGCCGACGGACCGGCCTTCGCGACCTCCGTCGGCACCGGGCCGAACTCGGGGCGAGGCGGGCACCGCCCCACCGACCGGCGCGTCGAGGAGGGCGACTTCCTCTCCGTCTGCCTGGGCTCCTGCTACCGCGGCTACCGCAGCGAGATCGGCCGCACCTTCGTCATCGGCACCTCGCCCGCGGACTGGCAGATCGAGCTGTACGACCTCGTCTTCGCCGCTCAGCGGGCCGGTCGCGAGGCCCTCGCCCCCGGTGCCGCCTGCCGTGACGTGGACCGCGCGGCACGTCACGTACTGGACGCGGCGGGCTATGCGGACGGGCTCGCTCCGCGCACCGGACACGGCGTCGGACTCGAAATCGACGAGGACCCGCAGTTGGCGCCCGCGGCCATGGGTAAACTGGACGCTTGCGTGCCGGTCACCGTCGAACCGGGGGTCCACCTCCCGGGCCGGGGCGGGGTCCGGATCGATGACACGCTCGTCGTCCGCTGCGAAGCGGACGGCGGACCCGAGCTACTCACCATCACGACCAAGGAGCTGCTCGCGCTCTAGCGCGGGCACGTGCCCGGGGTCGTCCACGTCAGTCCAGGAGATTCCGCAACCGTGGCTTCCACGAACGACCTCAAGAACGGCATGGTGCTCAAGCTCGAAGGCGGCCAGCTCTGGTCCGTCGTCGAGTTCCAGCACGTCAAGCCCGGCAAGGGCCCGGCCTTCGTGCGCACCAAGCTCAAGAACGTGCTCTCCGGCAAGGTGGTCGACAAGACCTTCAACGCCGGCGTCAAGGTCGAGACGGCCACCGTCGACAAGCGCGACATGCAGTTCTCGTACATGGACGGCGACTACTTCGTCTTCATGGACATGGAGACCTACGACCAGCTGCACATCGACAAGAAGGTCGTCGGCGACGCCGCGAACTTCCTGATCGAGGGCTTCGAGGCCACCGTCGCCCAGCACGAGGGCGAGGTGCTCTTCGTCGAGCTGCCCGCCGCCGTCGAGCTGACCATCCAGGAGACCGAGCCGGGCGTCCAGGGCGACCGCTCCACCGGTGGCACCAAGCCCGCCATCCTGGAGACCGGCCACCAGATCAACGTGCCGCTCTTCATCACCACCGGTGAGAAGATCAAGGTCGACACCCGTGACAGCAGCTACCTCGGCCGGGTGAACAGCTAACCGTGGCCGCCCGTAACACGGCCCGCAAGCGCGCCTTCCAGATCCTCTTCGAGGCCGACCAGCGCGGTGCAGACGTCCTGACGGTCCTCGCGGACTGGGTGCGCCACGCGCGCTCCGACACCCGGCAGCCGCCGGTCAGCGAGTACACGATGGAGCTCGTCGAGGGATACGAGAAGCACGCTTCCCGCATCGACGAGCTGATCTCGCAGTACGCCGTCGGATGGACGCTCGACCGGATGCCGGTCGTCGACCGGAACATCCTGCGTCTGGGCGCGTACGAACTCGTCTGGGTCGACGGAACGCCCGACGCGGTCGTTCTGGACGAAGCCGTCCAGCTCGCCAAGGAATTCTCCACGGACGAGTCGCCGGCCTTCATCAATGGGCTGCTCGGCCGCTTCAAAGAGCTGAAGCCGAGTCTTCGCCGGGGGGAGTAGGCTGCCGCCGCTTTTCTCGGACGCCGTAGGGCCCGCAGCTGTTTGGCTGCGGGCCCTACGGCGTTTTTCTTTCCGCGCGGGCGGGCACTGCCGAGTGTTTCCGTGCGGCGACCGATTCCAGCGGATCCGTCGCCCTCGGGGCGGCCCGCGAAAAAGACCGCCGGGGTGGCCGGAACCCAATCGGTTCCGGCCACCCCGGCGGCACGTTTCTGCTCAACTCTCCCTTGGGAGAAATCAGACCTCTTCGTGGGCGACGGCGCGGCGCGCGTCGGCGTCGAGAACGCCCCAGCTGATGAGCTGCTCGGTGAGCACCGAGGGCGACTGGTCGTAGATGACGGCAAGGGTGCGCAGGTCGTCCTGGCGGATGGAGAGGACCTTGCCGTTGTAGTCACCGCGCTGGGACTGGATCGTGGCGGCGTAACGCTGCAGGGGGCCCGCCTTCTCGGCCGGGACGTGGGCCAGCCGCTCCAGGTCCAGGACCAGCTTGGGCGGGGGCTCGGCGGCACCGCCGGGCGGGGTGCCCGGGAGGAGTTCCTGCACCGGAACGCCGTAGAAGTCCGCCAGCTCGGCAAGGCGCTGCACGGTCACGGCACGGTCGCCGCGCTCGTACGACCCGACCACTACGGCCTTCCAGCGACCCTGGGACTTCTCCTCGACTCCGTGGAGGGAAAGGCCCTGCTGAGTGCGGATGGCGCGGAGCTTGGCCCCGAGCTGTTTGGCGTATTCGCTGGACATATAGCTCCCCGGACGCTGTGACAACGTGCGGCTCCGCCGCGCTGCTGGTGACTCACTGTGAGGTTACGCAGCGTTACTTGGCTGCGTCAAGCCGAATGGGTCCGAGGGCCCCTTCCGTGGGGGTGGTGAGGGCCCGCGTTGCCGTTGCTGGTACGGTGAGAAACGCTGCTGACGCAGTTGGCGCAATTTAGACGTCCTTTAAGGTCCGTCCCGTGAGGCGGAGAAGGAGGTCCGTTTTACATGGACACGCATGACTCCGGTGTCGCGCGGCCCGTTCTCGAAGGCCCTGACATCGCACGGGTGTTGACCCGTATCGCGCATGAAATCGTCGAGCGCGCCAAGGGCGCGGAGGACGTGGTCCTGCTCGGCATTCCCACTCGGGGTGTCTTCCTCGCCCAGCGGCTCGCCGCGAAGCTCGAGGAGATCACCGGCCGCAAGATCCCGGTCGGCTCCCTCGACATCACGATGTACCGCGACGACCTGCGGATGCACCCGCCGCGCGCCCTCGCCCGCACCGAGATCCCCGGTGACGGCATCGACGGCCGCCTCGTCGTCCTCGTCGACGACGTGCTCTTCTCCGGCCGCACCATCCGCGCCGCCCTCGACGCCCTGAACGACATCGGCCGCCCGCGCGCGGTGCAGCTCGCCGTTCTCGTCGACCGCGGCCACCGAGAACTGCCCATCCGCGCCGACTACGTAGGCAAGAACCTCCCGACGTCGCTGCGGGAGACGGTCAAGGTCCAGCTCGCCGAGGAGGACGGCCGCGACGCCGTGCTGCTCGGTGCCAAGCCGACCGCTCCGGCCGGCGAGCGCTAGCTCCTTCCCGTACGAACCGGCCCCCGTGGCCCCTGGTCCGTGCGCGAGCCGACGCGCGCCCGCATGCCCGCCGTGCCCCGCGGGGGACACCCCCGCCCGGGCACCCGCACACCTGAATTCCCTTACGGAGCCCACCAGATGATGCGACACCTCATCTCGGCCGCCGACCTCACCCGCGACGACGCCGTGCTCATCCTCGACACCGCGGAGGAGATGGCCCGCGTCGCCGACCGGCCGATCAAGAAGCTGCCGACCCTGCGCGGCCGCACCGTGGTCAACCTCTTCTTCGAGGACTCGACCCGGACCCGGATCTCCTTCGAGGCCGCCGAGAAGCGCCTCTCCGCCGACGTCATCAACTTCACCGCCAAGGGGTCGAGCGTCTCCAAGGGCGAGTCCCTGAAGGACACCGCGCAGACCCTGGAGGCCATGGGCGTCGACGCGGTCGTCATCCGCCACGGTGCCTCCGGCGCGCCCTACACGCTCGCGAACTCCGGCTGGATCGACGCGGCCGTCATCAACGCGGGCGACGGCACCCACCAGCACCCCACCCAGGCCCTCCTCGACGCCTTCACCATGCGCCGCCGCCTGGTCGGCCGGGACGCCGGGCTCGGCCAGGACCTGGCCGGCAAGCGCGTCACGATCGTCGGCGACATCCTGCACAGCCGCGTGGCCCGCTCCAACGTGGACCTGCTGCACACCCTCGGCGCCGACGTCACCCTCGTCGCCCCGCCCACCCTGGTTCCGGTGGGCGTCGAGCACTGGCCGTGCGAGGTGTCGTACGACCTCGACCGGGTGCTGCCCAAGTCGGACGCCGTGATGATGCTGCGCGTACAGCGCGAGCGCATGAACGCCGCGTTCTTCCCCACCGAGCGCGAGTACTCCCGCCGCTACGGCCTCGACGGCGAGCGCATGGCGCGGATGCCCGAGCACGCCATCGTGATGCACCCCGGGCCGATGGTCCGCGGCATGGAGATCACCGCCGAGGTCGCCGACTCCGACCGCTGCACGGTCGTCGAGCAGGTGGCCAACGGCGTCTCGATCCGCATGGCCGTCCTGTACCTGCTCCTCGGCGGCAACGAGCCCGCCGTCACCCACACCCGCCCCGCCACCGAGCGCCCCGCGCACACCGTTCTCTCGGACGAGGAGAAGTAAGACCATGAGCAAGATCCTGATCCGTGGCGCGCAGGTGCTCGGCGGCGAGCCGCAGGACGTCCTGATCGACGGCGACACCATCGCCGCCACCGCCCGGCAGGGCGAAATCGACGGGAGTGGCACCGGCCTGAGCGCCGAGGGCGCCACGGTCGTCGAGGCCGACGGCAAGGTCCTGCTTCCGGGCCTGGTCGACCTGCACACCCATCTGCGCGAGCCCGGCCGCGAGGACTCCGAGACCGTCCTCACCGGCACTCGCGCGGCCGCAAGCGGTGGCTACACGTCCGTGTTCGCGATGGCCAACACCTTCCCCGTCGCCGACACCGCAGGCGTCGTCGAGCAGGTCTACCGCCTCGGCAAGGAGTCCGGCTACTGCGACGTGCAGCCCATCGGCGCCGTCACCGTCGGCCTGGAGGGAAAGAAGCTCGCCGAGCTGGGCGCCATGCACGAGTCGGCGGCCGGTGTCACGGTCTTCTCCGACGACGGCAAGTGCGTCGACGACGCCGTGATCATGCGCCGCGCCCTGGAGTACGTGAAGGCCTTCGGCGGCGTCGTCGCCCAGCACGCGCAGGAGCCGCGGCTCACCGAGGGCGCGCAGATGAACGAGGGCGTCGTCTCCGCGGAGCTCGGGCTCGGCGGCTGGCCCGCGGTGGCCGAGGAGTCGATCATCGCCCGGGACGTCCTGCTCGCCGAGCACGTCGGTTCGCGCGTGCACATCTGCCACCTGTCGACCGCGGGCTCCGTGGAGATCGTCCGCTGGGCCAAGTCCCGCGGCATCGACGTCACGGCCGAGGTCACCCCGCACCACCTGCTCCTCACCGACGAGCTGGTGCGCAGCTACAACCCCGTCTACAAGGTCAACCCGCCGCTGCGCACCGAGCGCGACGTCATGGCGCTGCGTGAGGCCCTGGCCGACGGCACCATCGACATCGTCGCCACCGACCACGCCCCGCACCCGCACGAGGACAAGGACTGCGAGTGGGGCGCGGCCGCCATGGGCATGGTCGGCCTGGAGACCGCCCTGTCCGTCGTCCAGCACACGATGGTCGACACCGGCCTGCTCACCTGGGCGGGCGTCGCCGACCGCATGTCCCACACCCCGGCCCGGATCGGGCAGGCCGACGGCCACGGCCGCCCCGTCTCGGCGGGCGAGCCCGCGAACCTCACCCTCGTCGATCCGGCATACCGTGGACCCGTGGACCCCGCGGGATTCGCCTCCCGCAGCCGCAACACCCCCTACGAGGGCCGTGAGCTGCCGGGACGCGTCACGCACACGTGGCTGCGGGGCCGGGCCACGCTCGTCGACGGGAAGCTCCAGTGACCGCAACACACCTTCTTGCCAGCACCCACCTGACCCACCTGGCCGCCGAGGAGAAGTCGGCGGAGGTCACCGACTGGGCCGCCCGCATCGGCTGGGTCGTCGGCCTGCTGCTCTTCATCGCGCTCGTCTACTGGCTGATGCGCGAGGGCTGGAAGTGGCGCGGCACCCTCCAGTCCGACCTGCCCGAGCTCTCCGACGCGCCGTCCGACCCCGGCCCGGCCAGACTGGAGCTGACCGGCCGCTACCACGGCTCGACCACCGCGGGCCAGTGGCTCGACCGGATCGTGGCGCACGGCCTGGGCACCCGCAGCCGGGTGGAGCTGACCCTCACCGACGCGGGCCTGGACGTCGTACGCCCCGGGGCGCGCGACTTCTTCATCCCGAAGGAGGCGCTGCGCGAGGCCCGGCTAGACAAGGGCATCGCGGGCAAGGTCCTCGCCGAGGGCGGTCTGCTGATCGTCACCTGGGCGCACGGCGACAAGCTCCTCGACTCCGGCTTCCGCTCGGACCACGCCGCCGAGCACGCGGAGTGGGTCACCACCATCAACAACATGATCGACAGCACCGAGACCGACGGCGCCGACGCCCAGGTCGACAGCACGACGCAAACGGAAGGCGCACGATGACGACCTCCACTCGGGGAGCCGTGAAGACTCCCGCCGTACTCGTCCTGGAGGACGGCCGCATCTTCCGCGGGCGCGCCTACGGGGCCGTGGGGGAGACCTTCGGAGAGGCCGTCTTCTCCACCGGCATGACCGGCTACCAGGAGACCCTCACCGACCCGTCGTACCACCGCCAGGTCGTCGTGATGACCGCCCCGCACGTCGGCAACACCGGCGTCAACGACGAGGACCCCGAGTCCGCGCGGATCTGGGTCTCCGGCTACGTGGTGCGCGACCCCGCGCGCGTGCCCTCCAACTGGCGCGCCAAGCGCTCCCTGGACGAGGAGCTGGAGCGCCAGGGGGTCGTCGGCATCAGCGGCGTCGACACCCGCGCGCTCACCCGCCACCTGCGCGAGCGCGGCGCCATGCGCGTCGGCATCTTCTCCGGGGACGCCGTCTCCACGGACAGCGATCTGCTCGCCAAGGTGCAGGCCGCCCCGCAGATGAAGGGCGCGAACCTGTCCGCGGAGGTCGCCACCGAGGAGGCCTACGTCGTCCCCGCGATCGGCGAGAAGCGCTTCACTGTCGCCGCCGTCGACCTGGGCATCAAGGGCATGACCCCGCAGCGCATGGCCGAGCGCGGCATCGAGGTGCACGTGCTGCCCGCCACCGCCACCGCCGAGGACGTCTACGCGGTCGACCCGGACGGAGTGTTCTTCTCCAACGGCCCCGGTGACCCGGCGACCGCCGACGGCCCCGTCGCCGTCATGCAGGAGGTCCTGAAGCGCAGGACGCCGCTGTTCGGCATCTGCTTCGGCAACCAGATCCTCGGCCGCGCCCTCGGCTTCGGCACGTACAAGCTGAAGTACGGCCACCGCGGCATCAACCAGCCCGTGCAGGACCGCACCACGGGCAAGGTCGAGGTCACCGCGCACAACCACGGCTTCGCCGTCGACGCGCCCCTGGACAAGGTCTCCGACACCCCCTACGGCCGCGCCGAGGTCTCCCACGTGTGCCTCAACGACCAGGTCGTCGAGGGCCTGCGGCTCCTCGACCAGCCCGCGTTCAGCGTCCAGTACCACCCCGAGGCGGCCGCCGGCCCGCACGACGCCGCGTACCTCTTCGACCGCTTCACCACCCTGATGGAGGGCCAGCGTGCCTAAGCGCACCGATATCCAGTCCGTCCTGGTCATCGGCTCCGGCCCGATCGTCATCGGCCAGGCCGCGGAGTTCGACTACTCCGGCACCCAGGCGTGCCGCGTCCTCAAGTCCGAGGGCCTGCGCGTCATCCTCGTCAACTCGAACCCCGCGACGATCATGACCGACCCGGAGATCGCCGACGCCACGTACGTCGAGCCGATCACCCCGGAGTTCGTCGAGAAGATCATCGCCAAGGAGCGCCCCGACGCGCTCCTGCCCACCCTCGGCGGTCAGACGGCCCTCAACACGGCCATCTCCATGCACGAGCAGGGCGTCCTGGAGAAGTACGGCGTCGAGCTGATCGGCGCCAACGTCGAGGCCATCAACAAGGGCGAGGACCGCGACCTCTTCAAGGACGTCGTCGAAGAGGTCCGCAAGAAGATCGGCCACGGCGAGTCCGCCCGCTCGTACATCTGCCACTCCATGGACGACGTCCTCAAGGGTGTCGACGAGCTCGGCGGCTACCCGGTCGTGGTCCGCCCGTCCTTCACCATGGGCGGCGCCGGTTCCGGCTTCGCGCACAACGAGGACGAACTGCGCCGCATCGCGGGCCAGGGCCTCACGCTCTCCCCGACCACCGAGGTGCTCCTGGAGGAGTCCATCCTCGGCTGGAAGGAGTACGAGCTGGAGCTGATGCGCGACAAGAACGACAACGTCGTGGTCGTCTGCTCCATCGAGAACTTCGACCCGATGGGCGTGCACACCGGCGACTCGATCACGGTCGCGCCCGCGATGACGCTCACCGACCGCGAGTACCAGATCCTGCGGGACGTCGGCATCGCGATCATCCGTGAGGTCGGCGTCGACACCGGCGGCTGCAACATCCAGTTCGCCGTCAACCCCGACGACGGCCGGGTCATCGTCATCGAGATGAACCCCCGGGTCTCGCGCTCCTCGGCGCTCGCTTCGAAGGCCACCGGTTTCCCGATCGCGAAGATCGCCGCGAAGCTGGCCGTCGGCTACACGCTCGATGAGATCCCCAACGACATCACCGAGAAGACCCCGGCCTCCTTCGAGCCGACCCTCGACTATGTCGTCGTCAAGGCCCCGCGCTTCGCGTTCGAGAAGTTCCCGCAGGCCGACTCCACGCTGACCACGACCATGAAGTCGGTCGGCGAGGCCATGGCCATCGGCCGCAACTTCACCGAGGCCCTGCAGAAGGCGCTGCGCTCCCTGGAGAAGAAAGGCAGCCAGTTCTCCTTCACCGGCAAGCCCGGCGACAAGTACACGCTCCTGCGCGCGGCCGTGCGGCCCACCGACGGGCGCATCAACACCGTCATGCAGGCCATCCGCGCGGGCGCCACGCCCCAGGAGGTCTTCGACGCCACGAAGATCGACCCCTGGTTCGTCGACCAGCTCTTCCTCATCAAGGAGATCGCGGACGAGCTGACGGCCGCCGAGAAGCTGGAGCCCGAGCTGCTCGCCGAGGCCAAGCGGCACGGCTTCTCCGACGCCCAGATCGCCGAGATCCGCGGCCTGCGCGAGGACGTCGTCCGCGAGGTCCGGCACGCCCTCGGCGTCCGGCCCGTCTACAAGACGGTCGACACCTGCGCCGCCGAGTTCGCCGCCAGGACGCCGTACTTCTACTCCTCCTACGACGAGGAGTCCGAGGTCGCCCGGCGCGAGAAGCCCGCCGTGATCATCCTGGGCTCCGGCCCGAACCGCATCGGCCAGGGCATCGAGTTCGACTACTCCTGCGTGCACGCCTCCTTCGCGCTCAGCGACGCGGGCTACGAGACCGTCATGGTCAACTGCAACCCGGAGACCGTCTCCACCGACTACGACACCTCCGACCGGCTCTACTTCGAGCCGCTCACCCTGGAGGACGTCCTGGAGATCGTCCACGCGGAGTCCCTCGCGGGCCCGATCGCGGGCGTCGTCGTCCAGCTCGGCGGCCAGACCCCGCTCGGCCTCTCCCAGGCCCTCAAGGACAACGGCGTCCCCGTCGTCGGCACCTCGCCCGAAGCCATCCACGCCGCCGAGGACCGCGGCGCCTTCGGCCGCGTGCTCGCCGAGGCGGGCCTGCCCGCGCCCAAGCACGGCACCGCGACGACCTTCGCCGAGGCCAAGGCCATCGCCGACGAGATCGGCTACCCGGTCCTCGTCCGCCCCTCCTACGTGCTCGGCGGGCGCGGCATGGAGATCGTGTACGACGAGACCCGGCTCTCCGCGTACATCGAGGAGTCGACCGAGATCAGCCCGTCCCGGCCGGTCCTCGTCGACCGCTTCCTCGACGACGCCATCGAGATCGACGTGGACGCGCTCTACGACGGCCACGAGCTGTACCTCGGCGGCGTCATGGAGCACATCGAGGAGGCCGGCATCCACTCCGGCGACTCGGCGTGCGCCCTGCCCCCGATCACCCTCGGCGGCCACGACATCAAGCGCCTTCGCGCCTCCACGGAGGGCATCGCCAAGGGCGTCGGCGTGCGCGGCCTCATCAACATCCAGTTCGCCATGGCCGGGGACATCCTCTACGTCCTGGAGGCCAACCCGCGCGCCTCGCGCACCGTCCCCTTCACCTCGAAGGCGACCGCGGTGCCGCTGGCCAAGGCCGCCGCCCGCATCTCGCTGGGCGCGACCATCGCCGAGCTGCGCGCGGAAGGGCTGCTCCCGGCGGTCGGTGACGGCGGCGAGCTGCCGCTCGACGCGCCGATCTCCGTCAAGGAAGCCGTGATGCCCTGGTCGCGCTTCCGCGACATCCAGGGCCGCGGCGTCGACACCGTGCTCGGCCCGGAGATGCGCTCCACGGGCGAGGTCATGGGCATCGACTCCGTCTTCGGCACGGCGTACGCCAAGTCGCAGGCGGGCGCGTACGGTCCGCTGCCGACCAAGGGCCGCGCGTTCATCTCCGTCGCCAACCGCGACAAGCGCTCGATGATCTTCCCCGCGCGTGAGCTGGTCGCCCACGGCTTCGAACTGCTCGCCACCTCCGGCACGGCCGAGGTCCTCAAGCGCAACGGCATCAACGCCACGGTCGTGCGCAAGCAGTCCGAGGGCGAGGGCCCCAACGGCGAGAAGACCATCGTCCAGCTCATCCACGACGGCCAGGTCGACCTCATCGTCAACACGCCGTACGGCACCGGCGGCCGCCTCGACGGCTACGACATCCGCACCGCGGCCGTCGCCCGGTCCGTGCCGTGCCTGACGACCGTGCAGGGCCTCGCCGCCGCCGTCCAGGGCATCGACGCGCTCAACCACGGGGACGTGGGCGTGCGCTCGCTCCAGGAACACGCACAGCACCTGACCGCCCTGTCAGCGGACCGGGGCTAGCAGCCCACGAGGGGGACACCGGATCCGGTGTCCCCCTCCTCATGCCGCACCCCGCACGAGGGCGCGGCAGCCACCGAGGACTCCGAGGACACCCCCCATGTACGCACTCTTCTTCCGCCTGATCTTCCAGCGGATGGACCCCGAGCGGGCCCACCACCTGGCCTTCCGCTGGATCCGCCTCGCCGCCCGCGTCCCCGTCCTGCGCACGTTCGTCGCCGCCGCCCTCGCCCCGCGCCACAAGGAGCTGCGCACCGAGGCCCTCGGCCTGCGCATGCACGGCCCCTTCGGGCTCGCCGCCGGGTTCGACAAGAACGCCGTCGCCATCGACGGCATGGCCATGCTCGGCTTCGACCACGTCGAGATCGGCACGGTCACGGGCGAGCCGCAGCCCGGCAACCCCAAGAAGCGCCTCTTCCGCCTCGTGCCGGACCGCGCGCTCATCAACCGCATGGGCTTCAACAACGAGGGTTCCGCGGCCGTGGCGGCCCGCCTGGCGGCCCGCACGCCCGTCTTCAGGACCGTCGTCGGCGTCAACATCGGCAAAACCAAGGTCGTGCCCGAGGCCGAGGCCGTCGCCGACTACGTGAAATCCGCTGAGCGTCTGGCCCGCCACGCCGACTACCTGGTCGTGAACGTCTCCTCGCCGAACACGCCCGGCCTGCGCGACCTCCAGGCCACCGAGTCGCTGCGCCCCCTGCTCAGCGCCGTCCGTGAGGCCGCCGACCGCAGCGTCGAGGGCCGCCGCGTCCCGCTGCTCGTGAAGATCGCGCCCGACCTCGCCGACGAGGACATCGACGCCGTCGCCGACCTCGCCGTGGACCTCGGCCTGGACGGCATCATCGCCACGAACACCACCATCGCGCGCGAGGGCCTCGGACTCACCTCCGACCCGGAGCTGTACGCCGAGACCGGGGGCCTCTCCGGCGCGCCCCTCAAGGAGCGCTCCCTGGAGGTCCTGCGCCGCCTCTACGCGCGCGTGGGCGACCGGATCACCCTCGTGGGTGTCGGCGGCGTCGAGAACGCCGAGGACGCCTGGCAGCGCATCCTCGCGGGCGCCACGCTGGTGCAGGGCTACAGCGCCTTCATCTACGAGGGCCCGTTCTGGGCGCGCGGGATCCACAAGGGCCTCGCCGCCCGCCTCGCCACCTCCCCGTACGCCACGCTCGCCGAAGCCGTCGGCGCCGACACCCGGAAGGCCCCCGCCGCATGAGCCCCCAGGAACCCTTCGGCGCCCGGCTGCGCCACGCCATGGACACCCGCGGCCCGCTGTGCGTCGGCATCGACCCGCACGCCTCCCTGCTCGCCGCCTGGGGCCTGAACGACGACATCCAGGGCCTGGAGTCCTTCACGCGCACCGTCGTCGACGCGCTGGCCGACCAGGTCGCCGTCTTCAAGCCGCAGTCGGCGTTCTTCGAGCGCTTCGGCTCGCGGGGCGTCGCCGTCCTGGAGCGGGCGGTCGCGGACCTGCGCGCGGCGGGCGGCCTGGTCGTCATGGACGCCAAGCGCGGTGACATCGGCTCGACCATGGCCGCGTACGCCGAGACCTATCTGCGCAAGGACGCCCCGCTCTTCTCGGACGCCCTGACCGTCTCGCCCTACCTGGGCTACGGCTCCCTGAAGCCCGCCGTGGACCTCGCGCGGGAGAGCGGCGCGGGCCTGTTCGTGCTCGCCCTCACCTCCAACCCGGAGGGCGCCGAGGTGCAGCGCGCCGTGCGCGAGGACGGCCGGAGCATCGGGGCCACCATGCTCGGGCACCTCGCGGTCGAGAACGCCGGGGCGGCGCCCATGGGCTCCTACGGAGCCGTCGTCGGGGCCACGCTCGGGGACCTGTCGACGTTCGAGCTCGACATCAACGGGCCGCTGCTCGCGCCCGGCATCGGTGCGCAGGGCGCGACCCCGGCCGACCTTCCCCGGGTCTTCGGCGCGGCCGTGCGCAACGTTGTGCCGAACGTCAGCCGGGGCGTCCTGAAGGCGGGGCCCGGGGCGGGCGCGCTGCGGGACGCGGCGGCGCGGTTCGCGGACGAGGTGCGATCCGCGGTGGACGCGGCGTAGGACTCGGCGGGGCTCGGCGGGTCCCGGCACGAGGTCTCGGACTTCTTTCGCCACTTCTTTCGCCGAGAGCGTGCACGTCGGCGGGGCAGAAAGGCTTTTCCGGGTGCGGATCCGCGTTTCCGGAAGACGCCGAGGAGGGCGTGCGCGCGCAGAACTGACGCGTTGCTTACGCGACACCCGGCCAAAACAGGGGTGAAATGCCTGAAATGTCGGGCTCAGTGGAGGCTGACCAGGACTTTTCGTCTGTTCTCGCTGACTCCGGCGGCCATGGCCGCTAGTCTCCGACGAGTGGGGGCACCCCCCACACCTTTGAGGTAGTGGGGGACAACGGGCAAGCGCGTTGCACGTTGCTCCCCTGGTGTGGGGCGACTAGGTTCCTCACCGGTCCGTATCCGACAGTTCGACATCCGAGGTGACGTAGGCGTGGCTCTTCCGCCCCTTACCCCTGAACAGCGCGCAGCCGCGCTCGAAAAGGCCGCCGCGGCTCGCCGGGAGCGGGCCGAGGTCAAGAATCGACTCAAGCACTCCGGCGCCTCGCTTCACGAGGTCATCAAGCAGGGCCAGGAGAACGACGTCATCGGCAAGATGAAGGTCTCCGCTCTCCTGGAGTCCCTGCCGGGCGTGGGCAAGGTCCGCGCCAAGCAGATCATGGAGCGCCTCGGCATTTCCGAGAGCCGCCGCGTGCGCGGGCTCGGCTCCAACCAGATCGCGTCTCTCGAGCGCGAGTTCGGCGGCAGCGGGGCCTGACGGTCTCAGGCTTCCCGGGGCTCCTGGTCTCAGGCAGTCCCAAGAGGCTGGATAATCGCTGCATGGCTGCTTCACCCCGGGGGACGACCCCCGTACCCCCGGACGTACGTCCGCGGCTGACCGTGCTCTCCGGCCCCTCCGGGGTCGGCAAGAGCACGGTCGTCGCCCATATGCGCAAGGAACACCCCGAGGTCTGGCTCTCGGTCTCGGCGACGACCCGCAAGCCGCGCCCCGGCGAGCGTCACGGCGTGCAGTACTTCTTCGTCTCCGACGACGAGATGGACAAGCTGATCGCCAACGGCGAGCTCCTGGAGTGGGCCGAATTCGCGGGCAATCGCTACGGCACGCCCCGCAAGGCGGTCATCGAGCACCTGGAGGCGGGCGTTCCCGTCCTGCTCGAGATCGATCTGCAGGGTGCCCGCCTGGTGCGCGAGTCGATGCCGGAGGGCCAGCTGGTCTTCCTCGCGCCGCCGAGCTGGGAGGAGCTGGTGCGCCGGCTCACCGGCCGGGGCACGGAGTCGCCCGACGTCATCGAGCGCAGGCTCGAGGCCGCCCGGGTGGAACTGGCCGCGGAGTCCGAGTTCGACGTGACCCTCGTCAACACCTCCGTCGAGGACGTGGCGCGCGAGCTGCTAGCCTTGATGAAGGTTGTTTGATCTTCTACGCGAATTCAACAACCGAATTCACCATCTTCACCGTCCACCTTTCGGAAGGCAGAGCGTGTCCTCTTCCATCACCGCGCCCGAGGGCATCATCAACCCGCCGATTGATGAGCTGCTCGAGGCCACCGACTCGAAGTACAGCCTCGTGATCTACGCCGCCAAGCGCGCCCGTCAGATCAACGCGTACTACTCGCAGCTCGGCGAGGGCCTCCTGGAGTACGTCGGCCCGCTGGTGGACACCCACGTCCACGAGAAGCCGCTGTCGATCGCGCTCCGCGAGATCAACGCGGGTCTGCTGACGTCCGAGGCCGTCGAGGCCCCCGCGCAGTAAGCACGCAGTCCTTCACCACGGGCCCGGCAGAGCACCTGCCGGGCCCGTGGTGTGTCATGGAGTCGTACGTTTTCGAGTGCGGGGAGGCACGGTGGACAAGGCGGACAAGCCGAAGGTCGTTCTGGGGGTCAGTGGTGGGATCGCCGCCTACAAGGCGTGCGAGCTGCTGCGCAGGCTCACCGAGTCCGGACACGACGTGCGCGTCGTCCCCACCGAGTCCGCGCTGCACTTCGTCGGCGCCGCGACCTGGTCGGCGCTCTCGGGCCACCCCGTCTCCACGGAGGTCTGGTCCGACGTCCACGAGGTGCCGCACGTGCGGATCGGGCAGCACGCCGACCTCGTGATCGTCGCGCCCGCCACCGCCGACATGCTCGCCAAGGCCGCCCACGGCCTGGCCGACGACCTGCTCACGAACACGCTCCTCACCGCCCGCTGCCCGGTCGTCTTCGCCCCGGCCATGCACACGGAGATGTGGGAGCACCCCGCCACCCAGGAGAACGTGGCCACCCTGCGCCGCCGCGGCGCCCTCGTCGTCGAGCCCGCCGTCGGCCGCCTCACCGGCGTCGACACCGGCAAGGGCCGCTTCCCGGAGCCCGCCGAGCTCTTCGAGGTCGTTCGCCGCGTCCTCGCCCGCGGCGGCAAGCCCGCGCAGGACCTCGCCGGACGGCACGTCGTCGTCAGCGCAGGCGGCACCCGCGAGCCCCTGGACCCCGTGCGCTTCCTCGGCAACCGCTCCTCCGGCAAGCAGGGCTACGCGCTCGCCCGCAGCGCGGCGGCCCGCGGCGCCCGCGTCACCCTCCTCGCGGCGAACACCGCCCTGCCGGACCCGGCGGGCGTCGACATCGTGCCCGTCGGCACCGCCGTGCAACTCCGCGAGGCCGTCCTGAAGGCCGCTGCCGACGCCGACGCGGTGGTGATGGCCGCCGCCGTGGCCGACTTCCGCCCCGAGACGTACGCCACCGGAAAGATCAAGAAGAAGGACGGCGAGGCCCCACCCTCGATCAACCTCGTCCGCAATCCGGACATCCTGGCCGAGATCGCGGGCGAGCGGCCCCGCGCCGGCCAGGTCGTCGTCGGGTTCGCCGCCGAGACGGACGACGTCCTCGCCAACGGACGGGCCAAGCTCGCCCGCAAGGGCTGCGACCTTCTCGTAGTGAACGAAGTCGGCGAGCGCAAGACATTCGGCTCTGAGCAGAACGAGGCGATCGTGCTCGGCGCCGATGGCAGTGAGACCCCGGTGCCGTACGGGCCGAAGGAAGACCTGGCGGACACGATCTGGGACCTGGTGGTTCAGCGACTGGCGTGAACCGGTGGTACCCACGCCGGAAACTGGGGCGAACATCACTTTCGCCCCAGTGGAGGGCTCAAACCCCGCGAATTCGGGCGGCAGGCCCTCTGGTGGAGACCGATCGTCGTATCGCACAATGCAGTGCCGCAGGTCACAGGGCTCCATGTGGCGAGACAGGTGACCGCGCGGGGGAGTGCGACCGATAAACTGGTCGAGGACGACGCCGAGCGCAGCTCTCGGCCCGTCCACCAATGATCAGCCAGCAGCCGCTGCAACCACAGGGAGCGATGTGTCCCGCCGTCTCTTCACCTCGGAGTCCGTGACCGAGGGTCACCCCGACAAGATCGCCGACCAGATCAGCGACACCATCCTCGACGCGCTTCTGCGCGAGGACCCGACCTCCAGGGTCGCCGTCGAAACGCTCATCACCACGGGCCTCGTGCACGTCGCCGGTGAGGTCACGACGAAGGCGTACGCGCCGATCGCCCAGCTCGTGCGCGACAAGATCCTCGAGATCGGCTACGACTCCTCGAAGAAGGGCTTCGACGGCGCCTCCTGTGGCGTGTCGGTGTCCATCGGGGCCCAGTCCCCGGACATCGCTCAGGGTGTCGACACCGCGTACGAGCAGCGGGTCGAAGGCGACGAGGACGAGCTCGACAAGCAGGGCGCGGGCGACCAGGGCCTGATGTTCGGCTACGCCTGCGACGAGACGCCCGAGCTGATGCCGCTGCCGATCCACCTCGCGCACCGCCTTTCCCGGCGCCTGTCCGAGGTCCGTAAGAACGGCACCATCCCCTACCTGCGCCCCGACGGCAAGACCCAGGTCACCATCGAGTACGACGGCGACAAGGCCGTCCGCCTCGACACCGTCGTCGTCTCCTCGCAGCACGCGTCGGACATCGACCTGGACTCCCTCCTCGCCCCCGACATCCGCGAATTCGTGGTCGAGCCGGAGCTGAAGGCGCTCCTCGACGACGGCATCAAGCTGGAGACCGAGGGCTACCGCCTCCTGGTGAACCCCACCGGCCGCTTCGAGATCGGCGGCCCGATGGGCGACGCGGGCCTGACCGGCCGCAAGATCATCATCGACACCTACGGCGGCATGGCCCGCCACGGCGGCGGCGCCTTCTCCGGCAAGGACCCGTCCAAGGTCGACCGCTCGGCCGCCTACGCCATGCGCTGGGTCGCCAAGAACGTCGTCGCCGCGGGCCTCGCCGCCCGCTGCGAGGTCCAGGTGGCCTACGCGATCGGCAAGGCCGAGCCGGTGGGCCTGTTCGTCGAGACCTTCGGTACCGCCAAGGTCGACACGGACAAGATCGAGGCCGCCATCGGAGACGTCTTCGACCTCCGCCCGGCCGCGATCATCCGCGACCTGGACCTGCTGCGCCCGATCTACTCCCAGACCGCCGCGTACGGCCACTTCGGCCGCGCCGTCCCCGACTTCACGTGGGAGCGGACGGACCGGGTGGAGGCGCTGCGGAAGGCTGTGGGCCTGTAGGGCTGACAGCAGGCGTCCAGCCTCTGGAGGCCCGGTGACCCCTGTGGGGGCACCGGGCCTCTTGCCGTGTCACTTGTCGTGTCAGAAGGGGGAGTCCCCGAGCCCCGACGTACCGTCGTCGGTTCCCTCCGGTTCATCGTGGCCGAGGCGTCGGCGCAGAGCATCGACGACGTGGTCCTTGCCGTGGATGCGGGCGAGGTTGAGGAGCCGTTGGGCGAAGATGTCGACCTCCGGGTCGTCGGACGCGAAGCCGACCCACGCCAGAAAGGTGTCGAGGGAGTCGCTGTCCGCCGGGGTGGCCCCTTCCCCATCATCGATGTACGGCATCGAGTCGCGCTGGTGACGGGAAATGAACCGCTGCTCACCGGGGCCGTCGGCTGGCGCGTACGGCGACATCAGGTGCTCGAAGGGCGACTCGACGGTGTCGTTGTTCGCGGCGGCGGACAAGCGGGTCAGCAGACCGATCCGGTCCACGGTGGCCTCGACCTCCTGGTCGTTGCGGGACAGCCACCACACCACGGCGCTGCCCGCGTCCTTCAGCACGTCGTCGCCGAGATAGGCGCGCTTGCTGCGCTCGTAGTTGCGTTCGTGCTCCCACACGTCCTCGTCCTTGCGGACGTTGGAAAGCTTGGACAGGCGTTCACGGTCGAGGTCGGACAGGGCCAGGGAGACGTCCTGAGCCATCGCCAGGACCCGGTTGCTGGAGTCCGCCCGCATCGTGCCCAGCGCCCCGTCCAGCTGATGCTGCACGTACGCACTGTGGGTGGGCTGCTGCTGTTCGGTGAGGGCTCGGGCGCGCTGGAGCACGGCGTTCACGGCCAGTCCTCCCGCGTCGATCGCCGGAGCGTCCGGGGGAGCCTCCAGCTCGCTCCATGACACCGTCGCGGAGAACAGGAAGTCGTAGTCGCGAGCCGCGCTCGGCAGGGCCACACGCGTGACGCGCCGCTCAGGGCGCTCGGCCACGAAGAGCTCCGGGGCCGGTTCGGCCAGCGGGACGAGGGCGGGGGCGTGGGCGCCGCGGATGAGGACGCTGTGCGTGACGGCCGCGATGACCAGCAGGACCGTTGCCGTGGTGGGCCAGGCCCAGAGCGGCCAGCGCGCACTCAGGCCCAGGATGACGAAGATCAGCCCGAGGATGACGGTGACGAACAGCGTCATCGTCTTCTGACCGGAACTCATGGAGAACCCCCGATTTCTCTTTCAGGCAGTGCGTTCGTAAGGACTGAGGCCTTGCTCGGCGTCGATGGCGCGCAGCAGCAGGTCGACGGTGTCCGCCCGGTCGGCAGCATCATGGGCGGGTGACCGCCGCCACCCGCGCGCGACCCGGAAGAGGCGGCCTGCGGTGCGGCAGTCCGAGGCGCTCGCCGCGGCGAGGACCTCCAGGATGTGCAGCCGGTGCTCGGTGTACTCCACACACGCGCTGAGCCAGTGCGACACGTGCTCGGCCCACTGCTCGTCGGGGCGGCGCAGTGTCTCGGCCCAAGCCTGGGTCAGCACGGTGCGGGCTCGTGGTGAGCGGATGAGGCGGATGGGATCGGCAAGCGTGAGGAACAGCTGGGTGTCGGTGTCCCCTGAGCGTCCCTCCCTGCCGGCGCCGAGCCGGCTGAGCATCAGTTGGTAGAGGCGGTTGTCGGAGCGGGCGAGGGACAGCACCGCTGTCCGTGCTTCGGTCCCGACCCGGCCCTTTCCCCGGCGTGCCAGGTGATGGAGGCGCACCAGAGCCTGATCCGGATGTGTCAGAGCCATGGCCTCCAAGCAGACCGGCACCAGGACCTGGCCCAGTCCCTGGCTGGTGTCCGCGGCCGTCGACCAGTCGTAGATCCGCTGCCGGAAGTAGCGCCCGTGCTGCTCGTCGGCCAGGCCGAGCGCCAGGAGCTGAGCCGCATCCGGTACGGACCGTGTGAATGTGTCGGGGCGCGTCCACTTCTCCACCAGCCATGTGAGGTCCTCGGGGCGCCGGCACCGCAGGCCTTGCTCGGCGAAGCGGGGGATCGCTGCCGCCCGCTCGTCGGAGTCGAGGTCCGGTGCCGACATGCAGGTGTGGAACCAGTTGCGCAGCTGCAGTCGGACGTCCGGCATGTAGGTCCAGAAGTGGTCGCGCACGGCGTCGGCATAGCCGGGCAGGGCGAAGTGGACCCGACCGTCCGGGCGGACCTCGGCGTGCACCGCGGTGAACTCCGCGTACAGGTCGGTGCGGTCGAGCCGAGGAGTTTCGTCGTCCGGGTGGCTCAGGACCTTCAGCAGGCTGTTCGTGGCGTGCAGGACGGTGCCCGGGAGCGAGTTGTGGAACATCGCCAGCGCGAGGAGCAGCGCCCGACGGCGTCCGCTGCCTTCGCCGGCGATGTCCGTGGCGACGCGCGCGGACTGGTCGTGCTCGTCGGCGAGCGCTGCGGCGAGCCATTGGTCGAAGCCGTGGTCGGCGCCCTCGTCGCGGTGCTGCCTGATCCTGTCCGCGAGCGCCGCCACCTTCCGCAGAGGGGCGCGGGACAGGTACGTCCCCAGCTCCTGGCTGTCCAGTTCGGCAGGCGTCGGATGGATGCCCTCGCACCGCAGGTGCCGGGCGAGCACGCGTTTCCCCGCCGGACGGCCCACTTCCGCGGTGAGGTGTCTGAGGTCGTCGCGCAGCAGATAGCCGAGGTGGTGCGGCAGCACCACGACCAAGTAGGCGTCGGCGTCCGACAGGCGGTCCCGGAGCGCGAACAGCTCCCGCTGGATGTCCACATACCGGGACTCCTCCGCTTCGGACAGGTCGAGCAGGAGCCGGTCGCCCGTGCCGATGTCCTGCCCGGTGATGGCGGAGGACGTCGTGTCGTCGGGGGTGTCGGGCAGTTCGTGCAGATCGCCCCGGCCATCTGGCAGTTCCTGCAGCAGCATCAGGGCGGCCGTGCGTCGCCCACTGCCGGGCAGGCCGTCGAGCAGCGCGGTGCGCGTCTCTTGCAGCACGTCGCGCGCCCTCGTGAAACGGGGCGGGTCCACGAAGCGCTGGTAGAGGTGCAGGCGATCGGACTTGGAGATGGTGCGCCGCCGTCGCTCCGCCTGGTCGCGGAGGCGTGAGGTGGTTTCGGCCGCCGCCACGTACCAGTTGTACTGGTTCCCCGCACCGCTGTGGACCGAGCCGTGGGATTCGTGCACGTGCGTGCCGGTGTGGTCCGTCACCGGTCGTCGTCCCGGCGTGTACGACGGTGGCGCTGCCCGTGCTCGTGGTGGATGCCGCCCATGTTGTCGCCCGCCACGTGGGTCGTCCCGTCGCTGTTCTTGTGCGTGATCATGTCGCCGCTGCCGGTGTGCATCGGACTGTGGGACTCGCCCACGAACGTGCCGAAGGTGCCGCTGACGTGACCGATGCCGCCGCTCTGGTGGTCGTTGCGGACGGTGGGGTTCCCCTCGGGGACGTCCGGCGCGTGCTCGGACTCCCGGCTGTCCATGCCGGCCAGGCCGGGGACCTGCTGCACGAGGCGATCGCCCAGGATCGCCACGTCCGTGGCAAAGGTGCGTGACTGAAGGCGTGCGTACTGGCAGACCGCCAACTGCTCGATGGACTTGGGAAGACGATGCGGATCGATTTGTTCCATGTGCCGGCCGACCAGGAGCGGGACGACGAGCACTCCGGAGTCGAAGGCCTCCTCGATCTCGCGGCGCACCCAGTCCTGGGCGTTGGCTAAAGCTCGCCGTCCCGGACGTTTCGGGTCCGGAACGTCGAGCCACTGTTCGTCGATGATCACGAGCAGTACCCGGCTTCGGCGCACGGCCCGAGGCAGTGCCTGGGTGTAATCGCTGCCGAGCCCGATGCCGTTGCCGGCGAGGAAGACGCTGTCGGGCCCGAACCGTTCCGACAGCGCTTCCTCGCACCTGTAGGCGATGTCCTTGCCGCCCTTGGTCCGGTAGTTGATGAAGATCTCGTGCATGGCTGGTCCTCTCTAGGAAGCGGAAGTGGCGGTGATCGCGACGGCCAGGTCGGGTGCGAGCGCGGACACCGCTGTCCGGCCGCGGTGGCGCGCGAGGGTGTGCGCGAGTCGGCGCAGGTCGGCGGCCACCGTCGCGGAGCGTGTGAGTCGCACCGAGGCCAGGGCGTCGGCCGCGATCCCGCAGGCGTGGTCGACTTCCCCTGCCGCCGCGTGGGCGAGGGCGCGCCGGACGTTGTGCCGTCCCCGCGTGCGGAGCGCGTGCGCAGGGATGCGTGCGGTCTCCCTGTCGAGCAGGGCCGCGGCCTCAGCGGGGCGGCCCAGGTCGTACAGACACCAGCCGGTGAACATGGAGACCACGTCCGGCAGGTGCGAGGTGCCGAGCACCGGTTGCCCGGGATCCGCCACGTCCCGCGCGAGCAGGACGCGGGCGCGGTCGAGATGGTGCATGCAGGCCGTGTGCTCACCGGCGACGGCGGCGCTCTGAGCGAGGTGCTGCGCGGCCAGGCCGCGGATGCGGGACGACGCGTCGCTCCGCAACGCACGCTCGGCGAGCTGGCCGGCCTCGGCGACGTCCCCTCGGTACAGGCTGATGAGCGAGTGTCGTACATACGAGTAGGTGGCGATGTCCGGGTCATCCCCCGCGTCGGCCAGGTGCACGGCACGGGTGGTCCACCAGCGGGCCATCGAGTCCTTGCCGCACTCCTGCGCCATCCACCCCGCGTACTCGGCATAGCGGGACGCGATGAGGAGCAGATCGCGCCGGGTACGGGAGCCCGCATGGGCGGCCAGCCGCTCCAGGCTCTGGATCTGAGCGACAAGGGCGGGCAACACCCCTGTCGGGCCCGAGGACTGACCGAGGCGGCGGAGCTGGTCGAAGATCAGGCGGGCGGCGTCCACGACCGTGGCGGCCGCCTCGTCCGGCGGCGGCTGCACGGGCGCGCTCCCCGTTTGCAGCGCCAAGGCGGACATGGCTCCCGCGGAGATCGCGCGGCGCCGCGTCATCCTTCGGATGCTGCTCGAACCGTCCTTGTCCACGTGCATCAACCACACCTCACTGTCGTGATCCGGACTGTCCTGGGGCGGCTGGGGCGGAGGGGCCGGGAGCAGACCGGCGAGGGCGCCGTCGGCCTTGAGCTGGGCGTCGCACAGGCGGGCGAGTTCGGGCGTCGGACGTTTGAGTCCGCGTTCCACCTTGCTGAGCTGAGCCTTGCTGTAGTGCACACGCCGACTGAGCTGTTCCAGGGAGAGCCCGGCGTACAGGCGCCTCCGGCGCAACTCCGGTCCGAAATCGCAGGCTTCTTCCAGCACGTCAACCTCCGTCACTCTCCGGCCGACGGCCGATGAGCGCCGCGATTCAGCGTGTGGCAGCCGGTCGGAACCGAACAAGGCGAATGGAGCGTTTCCCGTTTCCTCATCCGGAGCGAAGCCGACCCGGATCCGGGTGTCGAGAAACGAAAATCGGCCAGGCGCCCGAGGCGAGGGCCCTGCACGTCTCGGCCGTCGGCGCTGTCGGACCCGTCTGGTAGGAATGCAGCTGTGAGCAGCGAGAACGAGAATTCCGAGGGGCCCGCAGGGGTGGAGCCCGAGCAGCTTGCGCTCATCAGGGACAGCGTGCGCAAGGCCAAGGTGCCCAAGGCGAAGCCGCGTACGTGGCGGGGGGCCGCGTTGGCCGAGGAGTTGCCGGTGGCGCGGGTGGTGGTGGACAAGGGGGTGCTGCATCTCGACCGGTACTTCGACTACGCGGTGCCGGCGGAGCTGGACGAGGCCGCGCAGCCCGGGGTGCGGGTGCGGGTGCGGTTCGGTGCGGGGGCGCGGAACGTGCGGCACGGGCGGCGTGAGGGGGGCGGGCTCATCGACGGGTTCCTCGTCGAGCGGTGTGCCGAGTCGGACTACGGCGGGCCGCTGGCCGCGCTCGCGCAGGTCGTGTCGCCGGAGCCCGTGCTCGACCAGGAGCTCTTGGGGCTCGCCCGTGCCGTCGCCGACCGGTACGCGGGCAGCCTCGCCGACGTGTTGCAGCTGGCCGTCCCGCCGCGGCACGCCCGCGCCGAGTCCCGGCCCTCGCCTCCCGCCGCTCCGCCGCCGCCCGCGCCCGACCCCGGCTCGTGGGCGCGGTACGGCCGTGGTGCGGAGTTCGTGGCGGCGCTCGCCTCCGGTGGCGCACCCCGCGCCGTGTGGACGGCGCTGCCCGGGCCCCAGTGGGCCGACGAGATCGCCCGGGCCGTGCAGGCGACGCTCGCCTCGGGGCGCGGCGCCCTCGTCGTCGTCCCGGCCGGGCGGCCCGCCGCGCGGGTCGACGCGGCCCTGCGGGAGCGGCTGGGGGAGGGGCGGCACGCCGTGCTCACCGCCGACGCGGGGCAGGAGCGGCGGTATCGGGAGTGGCTTGCCGTGCGGCGCGGCTCGGTGCGGGCCGTCGTCGGGACGCGGGCAGCGATGTTCGCCCCGGTGCGCGACCTCGGCCTCGTCGTCGTATGGGACGACGGCGACGCGAGCCACAGCGACGACAACGCTCCCTTCCCCCATGTGCGGGAAGTCCTGGAGCTGCGTGCCGCACGCGACAAGTGCGGTTTCCTGCTGGGCAGTTGGGGGTGCACGGTCGAGGCCGCCCAGTTGGTCGAGAGTGGCTGGGCGCTGCCGCTGGTCGCCGGGCGCGAGCAGGTGCGGGGCGCCGCGCCGCTGGTGCGGACCGTCGGGGACGGGGACCTCGCGCGCGACGAGGCCGCGCGGGCCGCGCGACTGCCCACTCTCGCGTGGCAGGTCGCCCGCGAAGGCCTGAAGCACGGGCCGGTCCTGGTGCAGGTGCCCCGGCGCGGGTACGTGCCGCGTCTGGCCTGTGAGCGTTGCCGGGAGCCCGCGCGCTGCCGCCACTGCGCGGGGCCCCTGGAGGCCCGGGACAGCGGCGCGCTGGGCTGCGCCTGGTGCGGGCGGGACGAGGGTGCCTGGCACTGTGCCGAGTGCGGCGGGTTCCGGTTGCGGGCGCAGGTGGTGGGGGCGCGGCGGACCGCCGAGGAGCTGGGGCGGGCCTTCCCCGCGGTGCCGGTGCGTACGTCGGGGCGGGAGCAGGTCCTGGACACGGTGGGCGGCGCGCCCGCCCTCGTGGTGAGCACCCCGGGCGCGGAGCCCGTGGCCGAGGGCGGCTACGCGGCCGCCCTGCTGCTCGACGGCTGGGCCATGCTCGGCCGCCCCGATCTGCGCGCGGGCGAGGAGGCCCTGCGGCGGTGGATCGGCGCTGCCGCGCTGGTACGCGACCAGGGCGCGGGCGGCACGGTGGTGATCGTCGCCGAGCCGACGCTCCGGCCCGTGCAGGCGCTGGTGCGGTGGGATCCGGTGGGGCACGCGGTGCGGGAGTTGTCCGAGCGGGCCGAGCTGGGGTTCCCGCCGGTCTCGCGGATGGCGGCGGTCACCGGGGCGCCGGACGCGCTGTCGGAGTTCCTCCGCAGCGCCGAACTGCCTCCGGACGCCGAGGTGTTGGGCCCGGTGCCCGTCGCCGCCATGGCGGCCGGCCGGCCCCGGCGGCCCGGGGACGTGCCCCCCGGCGAACACTGGGAGCGGGCTCTCGTCCGGGTGCCGCCGGGCAGTGGCGCGGCGCTCGCCCGGGCCCTGAAGACGGCGCAGGCCGCGCGGATGGCGCGGGGAGCGGGGCAGCAGGAGGCGGTTCGGGTGCGGATTGATCCTGCGGATATCGGGTGAGGCGCTATTGCTGAGGTGCTGCTGAGCGGGTTCCGCATCGGTGGGGGTGGCTGGGCCAGGTCGACGAATGCCGGGGTGAGTTCGCGGGTGTCGGGCGGGCCCTGAAGCACGGCTGCCCCCTGCCCGTCGTGGGCAGGGGGCAGGCTGTCGCCGTCCGATCAGCCGTTGCGCGGGCCGGGGAAGGCGCCGGGGCGCATGTCGTCGCGGAGGCCGGGGCTGCCCGCCGACGGCTGGGTCGGCATGGTGCGGGCCGCGGGGACCGAGGGCAGCGGGGCGCCCACCGGGATCGTGCGGGGCGGGGCGGCTGCCGTGGTGGCGGTCGCGGCGGTGGTCGCCTCGGGGGCGCGCTCGGGTTCGGCGGTGGTCTGGGCCGTGGTGCGGCGTGCGCCGTAGCGGCGGTGCACGGCCTGCTTGGTGACGCCGAGCGCGGAGCCCACCGCGTCCCACGAGAAGCCGAGTGAGCGGTCGAAGTCGACGGCGGCGGTCACCAGCGTCTCGACGCTGTCCCGCAGTTCCTGGGCCAGGCGGACGGTCGGGGCGGGAGCGCGTCCGTACACGACGAAGCCCGCGGAGGGGCTGGAGCGGCGCGGGCGGTAGACGTTGCCGAGCTGGGCGGTGAGGGTGCGCAGTGCGTCCACCTGCCGGCGGACCCGCTCGATGTCCCGCACCAGCAGGTGCAGGCTGGCCCGTGCCTGGGCGTCGTGGGTTGCGTGGTCGGCCATGAACAAGCCTCTCGAACCGGCGTTGAGGGATCGGGATGAAAGGAGCTGAAGGGGGCTGAAGGGGGCTGAAGGGGAGGGGAAGGAAAGGGAGGGGCGGGAAGGGAAGGGAAGGGAAGGGAAGGGTGGGAAGGGAGGAGCGGGGGACGGTGTCGGGTGGGGACGGGCTGGGTGTGGGGAGCCGGGGGGTGCGGGGTGGTGTCCGTGTCCCGGTTCCGCTGCGGCGGTGGGCGGTCGGTGGTGCTCTGCAATGAGGAGCGGGCCGCGTGTGCGGCCCGTTGTGGTCAACTTTCTCTTGACCCAACGCGCTACGTCGTGAGGGGTCACGGTCCAGGGGCGTATGCGCATATGCGCAGGGCGCACACCCATGCGTACGCCCCCGGGAAACCTCTGGGCAGGGCCCATAGACTGGTGCGTCGCCGACCACCCGAATCCGTCGTCGACCCCCAGAGAACCGAGGTACCACCCAGTGAAGCTGGTCTTCGCAGGCACCCCCGAGGTCGCCGTCCCCGCCCTGGACGCGCTGATCGCCTCCGGCAGGCACGAGGTGGCCGCCGTCGTCACCCGCCCCGACGCGCCCGCGGGCCGCGGCCGCAGGCTGGTCGCGAGTCCGGTGGCCGAGCGCGCGGAGGAGGCCGGGATCGAGGTGCTCAAGCCCGCGAAGCCGCGTGACGAGGCGTTCCAGGCCCGGCTGCGGGAGATCGCGCCCGACTGCTGCCCGGTCGTGGCCTACGGCGCGCTGCTGCCGAAGTCCGCCCTGGACATCCCCGTCCATGGCTGGGTCAACCTGCATTTCTCGCTGCTGCCCGCCTGGCGGGGTGCCGCGCCCGTGCAGCACTCGATCATGGCCGGGGACGAGATCACCGGTGCCTCCACCTTCCTGATCGAGGAGGGCCTGGACTCCGGACCGGTGTACGGCACGGTCACGGAGGAGGTCCGGCCCACGGACACCAGCGGCGACCTCCTGACCCGGCTCGCCTTCGCGGGTGCCGGGCTGCTCGCCGCGACGATGGACGGCATCGAGGACGGCTCGCTGACGGCCGTGCCGCAGCCCGCCGACGGCGTCAGCCTCGCCCCGAAGATCACCGTCGAGGACGCGCACATCGACTGGTCGGCGCCCGCGCTCCGGGTGGACCGCGTGGTCCGCGGCTGCACGCCCGCGCCCGGCGCGTGGACCGTGTTCCGTGGCGAGCGTCTGAAGCTGATCCAGGCCACGCCCGTCCCGGACCGCACCGACCTTGCGCCCGGTGAGATCGCGGCGGGCAAGAAGAACCTGTACGTCGGCACCGGCTCGTACGCCGTGGAGCTGCTGTGGGTGCAGGCGCAGGGCAAGAAGCCGATGGCCGCGGCCGACTGGGCGCGCGGGGTGCGGATCGCTTCCGGGGAGCGACTCGGCGTCTGACGCGGGTTGCGGGGGCCCGGGGGCGCCGTCCGGGAGGCATGCGCTGTCCCGTGAGGTATGCGGTCCCGCGCGGGATGCGCCGGGGACGCCGCCTGCGAGGGGTGCGCGCGAGGGCGCGAGTGGGAGGCCGGGCGTGGGCGACGTACGCTGACATGGTTCGCCCCATCACCAGCAGCGGAGCACCTTTGAACGACCAGCCGAACCGGCGTCCCCGCACCCAGGGCAAGTCCTCCGGCCAGGGCAGGCCCGCCTCCCAGGGCCGGCCCGGGAACCCCGGCAAGTCCTCCAAGCCGTACCGCCGGCCGCAGAAGGACCCCGTCCGCGTCCTCGCCTTCGAGGCGCTGCGGGCCGTCGACGAGCGGGACGCGTACGCGAACCTCGTGCTGCCGCCGCTGCTGCGCAAGGCCCGTGAGCAGGAGGGTCCCGAGAAGTTCGACGCGCGGGACGCGGCACTCGCCACGGAGCTGGTGTACGGGACGCTGCGCCGCCAGGGTACGTACGACGCGATCGTCGCGGCCTGCATCGACCGGCCGCTCCGCGAAGTGGACCCGCCCGTCCTCGACGTCCTGAACCTGGGCGTCCACCAACTGCTCGGCACCCGCATCCCGTCGCACGCGGCCGTGTCCGCTTCGGTGGAGCTGGCGCGGGTCGTGCTCGGCGACGGGCGGGCCAAGTTCGTGAACGCGGTGCTGCGGAAGGTGGCGCGGGACGACCTCGACGGCTGGCTGGAGAAGGTCGCCCCGCCCTACGACGAGGACCCCGAGGACCACCTCGCCGTCGTGCACTCGCACCCGCGGTGGATCGTCTCCTCGCTGTGGGACTCCCTCGGGGGCGGCCGGGCCGGGATCGAGGACCTGCTGGAGGCCGACAACGAGCGGCCCGAGGTGACCCTCGTGGCGCGGCCCGGACGGTCCACGGCCGCCGAACTCCTCGACTCGCTCGACGCGGACTCGGCGCTTCTGGGCCGCTGGTCGCCGTACGCCGTGCGGCTCAGCGAGGGCGGCGAGCCCGGCTCCCTCGAGCTGGTGCGCGAGGGGCGGGCCGGGGTCCAGGACGAGGGCAGCCAGCTGGTCGCGCTCGCACTCGCGAACGCCCCCGTCGAGGGGTCGGACAGCAAGTGGCTCGACGGCTGCGCGGGTCCCGGCGGCAAGGCCGCCATGCTCGCGGGCCTCGCCGCCGAGCGCGGGGCCGTGCTCCTCGCCGCCGAGAAGCAGCCGCACCGGGCCCGCCTCGTGGGCCAGGCCCTGGCCGGGAATCCCGGCCCCTACCAGGTCGTCGCCGCCGACGGGACCCGGCCGCCGTGGCGCCCCGGCAGCTTCGACCGGGTCCTGATGGACGTTCCCTGCACGGGACTCGGGGCCCTGCGGCGTCGGCCCGAGGCGCGCTGGCGGCGTCGCCCCGAGGACCTGGACGGGTTTGCTCCGTTGCAACGCGCCCTGTTGCGCACGGCGTTGGAGTCGGTGCGGGTCGGCGGCGTCGTCGGGTACGCCACGTGCTCGCCGCATCTCGCCGAGACCCGTGCCGTCGTCGACGACGTGCTCAAGCAGTGGGGTGACGCGGAACTGGTGGACGCCCGGGACCTGATGCCCGGCGTCCCCGCGCTCGGGGACGGCCCCGACGTCCAGCTGTGGCCGCACCTGCACGGGACGGACGCGATGTATCTGGCGGTCATCCGGCGCACGGGGTGAGCCGCGGCAAGGGCCGGGGCGGGTTCAGGTCGGGCCGGGGGCGGAAGGTTCCCCGGCCGGCTGCGGGGCGGCCTGGTCGGCCCCGCCGGTCCGTGAGGTCCGTGCCGCGGCCCCGATGCCCGCGATGAGCACGTCCAGGCCGCCCTTGATGCGGTCCACGTCCCAGCCGCGTTCCGTGCGCTGGAAGTCGAACAGGCCCGGCGTGTACGCCATCAGGAGCAGGTCCGCCACATAGGCGGCGTCCACGCCGGGGGCGAGCTCCGCGACCATGGCGGCGATCTGCTCGTGGTGTCGCCGGAAGGGCGCGCTGTGATAGCGCCCCGCCGGTGCGCTCGCCTCGGCCAGCAGCAGCAACTCCCGGTTTTCGTCGACGAGTTCGGCCAGTCCGTGCAAGAAGGCGCGCAGCCGGTCGGGCGGCGGGGGAGCGCCGGTCTCGCAGTGGCGCGCGAACGCCTCCTGGAAGCGGGTCTCGTTGTCCTCGATCAGGGCGTAGACGAGCCCTGCCCGGTTGTGGAAGCGCCGGTAGACCGTGCCGACCCCGACCCCGGCCTCCTTGGCCACCGCGTCCAGGGACAGCTCGGCGAAGCCGTCCGTCGCGAGCAGGCGCCGGGCGGCGTCCAGGATGCGGAGGCGGTTGCGGGCGGCGTCGGCGCGCTCGGTGGGGGCGCGCCCTGCGGGGGCGGTCATGCGGAGCAGCGTAGCGGACGTAGCGGAGGTGTCTCCGGTTATCCCTTGAAAACCGGAGGGAGCTCCGCTTAGAGTGGCGTCACGCCAAGCGGAGGACTCTCCGGTTGGCGGCCGGAGACTCAAGTCCCTTTGCTCATAAGGAGATCCACGTCATGGCTGCCGCCTCCACCCCGTCCGCTCCCCTCCTCAACGGCCAGGTGATCGGCATCACGTACCACGCGGTCGCCGCCGTACGGGATCGGCTTCTCGCCGCCCGGGGGCTGAACTTCCACCAGTCCGTGGCGCTCCAGGCCGTGTCCGACGGACTCGACCGCGCCGGTGCCGTCGACTACATGACCGCGAAGCTCAAGATCAGTGAGCCGGCGGCGCGCCTGCTGCTCGACGAGATCGCCGACGCCGGGATGGTCGACGGCTCCCTGCCCTCCCTCACCGACAAGGGCGCCCGCGCCCAGCGGGCGTTCGCGAACGCCGTGGCCGAGACGGCCGAGCGGCTGTACGGGGACCTGCCGGAGGCCGACCGCGAGATCGCCGCCCGCGCGCTCGCCCACGTCACCGCCAGGGCGAACGCCGAGCTCGACACCCTGTAGCGACCGGTCGGCCGACGCGGGCAAAAACTTCGGCGGTGATGTCGAGAATCCGTGACCGGCTCCGTCCCCGGGGTGAACGTGACCAGAATGGGTCGCACAGCACCGAGGAGAACGCCATGGCGAAGTACCTGTTGCTCAAGCACTACCGGGGCGCCCCGGAGTCCGTGAACCACGTGCCGATGGAGAAGTGGACGCAGGAGGAGATCACGGCCCATGTCCAGTACATGAACGACTTCGCCGCCCGCCTCGAGGAGACCGGCGAGTACGTCGACAGCCAGGCGCTCGCCCCCGGCGGCACGTTCGTCCGGTATGACGGCGAGGGCCGCCCGCCCGTCACCGACGGCCCGTTCGCCGAGACCAAGGACCTCATCGCCGGTTGGATGGTGATCGACGTCGACAGCTACGAGCGCGCCCTCGCACTGGCCGGAGAGTTGTCGGCGGCACCGGGCGCGGGCGGGCGGCCGATCCACGAGTGGCTGGAGCTGCGGCCGTTCCTGGGCGAGTCACCCACCGTCACGGAGTGACCCCGTCCATGAACGAGGCCCTGCTCAGGAGCCTCACGCCGAGCGTCCTCGGAATCCTCGTCCGCCGCGGAGCAGACTTCGCGGCGGCCGAGGACGCCGTACAGGACGCCCTGGTCGAGGCGGTCCGCGTATGGCCGGACGACGAGCCCCGGGACCCGAAGGGCTGGCTGGTCACCGTGGCCTGGCGCAAGTTCCTCGACGCGACCCGGTCCGAGGCCGCCCGCCGCCGCCGTGAGGACCTCGTCGACGAGGAGCCCCCGCCCGGACCGGCGACCTCGGTGGACGACACGCTCCAGCTCTACTTCCTGTGCGCCCACCCGTCGCTGACACCGTCCTCCGCCGTCGCGCTCACCCTGCGCGCCGTCGGCGGCCTCACCACCCGCCAGATCGCCCAGGCCTATCTGGTGCCCGAGGCGACCATGGCGCAGCGAATCAGCCGGGCCAAGCGCACCGTCTCCGGCGCTCGCCTCGACCGGGCCGGGGACGTCGCCACCGTGCTGCGCGTCCTCTACCTGGTCTTCAACGAGGGCTACTCCGGCGACGTCGACCTCGCCGCCGAGGCCATCCGGCTCACCCGGCAGCTCGCCGCCGCCATCGACCACCCCGAGGTCGCCGGGCTGCTCGCCCTCATGCTGCTCCACCACGCCCGGCGCGCCTCCCGGACCACACCCGACGGGGTCCTGGTGCCGCTCGCCGAGCAGGACCGCTCCCGCTGGCACACCGCGTCGATCGCCGAGGGCATCGGGATTCTCCAGGCGGCCCTCGCCCGCGACCGCCTCGGCGAGTTCCAGGCCCAGGCGGCCATCGCCGCCCTCCACGCCGACGCGCCCACCGCGGCGGAGACCGACTGGGTGCAGATCGTCGAGTGGTACGACGAACTCGCCCGCCTGACCGACAGCCCCGTCGTCCGGCTCAACCGCGCGGTGGCCGTCGGCGAGGCCGACGGGCCGCGCGCCGGACTCACGGCGCTGAAGGACCTCGACGCCACCGTCCCGCGCCACGCCGCCGTGGCCGCGTACCTCCACGAGCGCGACGGCGATCTGACGACGGCGGCACGGCTGTACGCCGAGGCCGCCCACCAGGCGTCCAACCTCGCCGAGCGCGACCACCTGACGCGCCGGGCCGCCCGCCTCAACGCCCGCCGGTGACACCTCCGGTGACGCCGCAGGACCGGCCGAACCTCACCGGCGGGCCTCCTCGCGCGCCAGCGCGTGGGGCCACCACACCTTCGGGCCCACGTCCAGGAACAGGGCGGTGACCAGGACCGAGCGGACGATGAAGGTGTCCAGGAGGACGCCCAGCGCGACCGCGAAGCCGATCTCGACGAACGCCACCATCGGGATCGTGGCGAGGGCGGCGAAGGTGCCCGCGAGGACCAGGCCCGCCGAGGTGATGACCGCCCCGGTCGCGGAGAGGCCGGTCAGCACACCGGGACGGGTGCCCTGGCGGGCCGCCTCCTCGCGGATGCGGGTCGACAGGAAGATGTTGTAGTCGATGCCGAGCGCCACCAGGAAGACGAAGACGAACAGCGGGAAGTCCGTGGTCTCCCCGGGGAAGTCGAAGATGTGGCGGAAGACGAGCGCGCTGATGCCGAGGGCCGCCGCGAACGACAGGATCACCGTCGCGATGAGCAGCAGCGGGGCGACGACGGCGCGCAGCAGGACGGCGAGGATGAGCAGCACCACCAGCAGGACGAGCGGAATGACCAGCTTGTCGTCGCGGATGGTCGCCTTGTCCATGTCGAGCAGCGTGGCCGTGCCGCCGCCGACGTGCGCGTCCGCGTCCGGCACGGCGTGCACCGCGTCCCGGACCCGCTCCACGGTGTCCTTGGCCGCCTTGCCGTCGGCCGGATCGGTGAGGGTCGCCTCGACGAGCACCTTGCCGTCGTGCTCGGCCTTCGTGCCCGGGGGCACCGAGACGCTTCCCTTCTGCACACCGCGGGTGTTGTCGACGGCGCGGCTGACCTCGTCGGCCTGCGCCTTGTTCGCGATGACGACCATCGGATCGCCGCTGCCCGCGGGGAAGAAGTCGGCCTTCACGTCCTGGCCCGTGACCGAGTCCGGCTTGTCGATGAAGGAGTCCTCGTTGCTGACCCCGGCCGCGCGCAGCTGGAGCAGGCCGAGGGCGAGCGCCGCGAGCGCCAGCGAGGTGACGATCCAGGTCTTGCGGGGACGGTCGGCGATCCGGCGCCCCATGCGGGCCCACACGCCCTTCTCGGCCGGGTCGGCGCTGCCCTCGTGCGGGACCAGCGGCCAGAACAGCCAGCGGCCGCAGATCACGAGCAGCGCGGGGAACAGCGACAGCATCGCGAGCACCGCGACCGCGACGCCGATCGCCGCGACGGGGCCGAGCCCGCGGGTGGAGTTCATCTCGGCGGCGAGCAGCACCAGCATGCTCAGGACGACGGTCGCGCCGGACGCGAGCACGGCGGGGCCCGCCCGGTGCAGGGCGAGGGCCATCGCCTCGTGCCGGTCCGCGTGGCGGCGCAGCTCCTCCCGGTACCGGGCGACGAGCAGCAGCGCGTAGTCCGTCCCCGCGCCGAAGACGAGGACGGTGAGGATGCCCGCGCTCTGGCCGTTGACGGTCAGGTCCGCGTGCTCGGCGAGCAGATAGATCAGCGCCTGCGCCGCGTACAGCGACACGAGGGCCGAGATCAGCGGGACGAAGAGCAGGATCGGGCTGCGGTAGGTGATCAGGAGAGCCACCACGACGACCGCGCCCGCCGTCAGCAGCAGCGTCGAGTCGATCTCCGCGAAGGCCTCGGACAGGTCGGCGGAGACGCCTGCGGGCCCGGTGACGTACACCTCCAGGCCGTCCTCGCCCTCGCCCACCTTGTCCTTGACGTCGTCGACGGCCTCCGGCAGGTCGTTCCAGAGGTCGTTGTCCATCGTCAGCGGTACGTAGACCTGCGCCGCCTGCGCCTTGGCGCCCGGCTTGTCGAAGGCCGGGCCGCGGGTCTCGTCGCCGCGGATGAAGTGCGAGCGCAGCTGCTTGACCTCGCTCACGCCGTCCGCGATCCGCGCCCGGTCCCGCACCGTCAGCGGGCCGTCCTCGCGGGCGAACAGGATCACCATCGGCATGGTCTCGGGACGGAAGCCCTCGGAGGTGTCAAGGACCCGGGTGGACTCCGCGGACCGGGGCACCCAGGACGACGCCGTGTTGTCCTGCTGGTCGGCGAGCTTCGAGGCAAGCGGCGCCGCGAGCACCAGGACGACCAGCCAGAACACCAGGACCAGCCACTTGGCGCGTGGCCCGCAGACCAGCCAGGCCACTCCCCGTCGCTCCTGGCGCTCGTTGTCGGACCGCGTCCCGGACCGAGACATGGGCATGGTTGTCCCCCTGCTGTCCCACGCGCTGGCGGTGGACGGACAGCATGGCACGCGGCGCACGGGCCGGGGGAGGTCGCTTTCACCCCCGGCGTGCGCCCCTCGGTGGCCTTGGCGGGACCGGCACAGGCAACCGCCGCCGGGCATGGCAGTCTTGGGGCATGGCCGTGCAGATCAACCCCAGCATCCTCTCCGCCGACTTCGCCCGCCTCGCCGAGGAGGCGCGCGCCGTTCAGGGCGCAGATTGGCTCCATGTCGACGTCATGGACAACCACTTCGTACCGAACCTGACCCTGGGGGTGCCGGTCGTAGAGTCTTTGGCGCGGGCGACGGACACGCCTTTGGACTGCCATCTGATGATGGCGGACCCCGATCGCTGGGCCCCTCAGTACGTCGAAGCGGGCGCGGGATCCGTCACCTTCCACGCCGAGGCGGCCGCGGCGCCCGTGCGGCTCGCGCGCGAGATCCGCGCCAAGGGCGCCCGCGCGTCCATGGCGCTGAAGCCCGCGACGCCCATCGAACCGTACGAGGACCTGCTGCCGGAGCTGGACATGCTCCTGATCATGACCGTCGAGCCCGGCTTCGGCGGCCAGGCCTTCCTCGACATCATGCTCCCCAAGATCCGCCGCACCCGTGAGCTCATCAGCAAGCACGGACTCGAACTGTGGCTCCAGGTCGACGGCGGCGTCTCCACCGCCACCATCGAGCGCTGCGCCGAGGCCGGCGCCGACGTCTTCGTCGCCGGATCGGCGGTGTACGGGGCGGACGACCCGGCAGCGGCGGTACGTGCACTGCGCACCCAGGCCGAGGAGGCCACCGGGGCCGCCGGGTGGGCCTGCGCCCACTGAGGCGTGGACCGGGGTATGACGGGGCCGCCGCTTGGCCAACGGCTTGGCCACGGGAACGTGAACGCGGCCCATCAGGGCTGATCAAGTACGCCGGATCTGCAAGGATGAAGAGCGAATCCAGGTGTACGTATGTGGTGAACAGCAGTGAGGAGAGCACCGTGTCGGCCATGTCGGCGGGTCGGTCAGCCATGCGGATGGGACCCGCGGAGCTGGTGCAGGCGGCGGCCATGGCCCGCCGTTTCTATCTCGAGGGCAAGTCCAAGATCCAGATCGCCGAGGAGTTCGGCGTCAGCCGCTTCAAGGTGGCGCGGGTCCTGGAGACCGCTCTCGAACGTGATCTCGTACGGATCGAGATCCGCGTGCCCGCGGAGCTGGACGCGGAGCGCTCCGACGCGCTGCGCGCCCGCTACGGCCTGCGGCACGCCGTCGTCGTCGAGTCCCCGGCGGCGACCGAGGACATCGACGAATCCCCGGACCCGGAGAACCTCGGCGAGGTCGCGGCCGGGCTCCTGGGCGAGCTGGTCAACGAGGGCGACGTGCTCGGCCTCGCCTGGGGGCGCTCGACCATCAACATGGCGGCGGCGCTCGACGCCCTGCCGCCCTGCACGGTCGTGCAGCTGACGGGCGTGTACGACGCCGGGACCGCCGAGCGCGGTTCGGTGGAGGCGGTCCGGCGGGCCGCGCAGGTCTCCGGTGGCGACGCCCACCCGATCTACGCCCCGATGCTCCTGCCGGACGCGGCGACCGCCGCGGCGCTGCGCCACCAGACGGGGATCGCGCGGGCCTTCGAGTACTTCGACAAGGTCACCGTCGCGGCGGTGTCCATCGGCTCCTGGGAGCCCGG
Source organism: Streptomyces flavofungini (assembly GCF_030388665.1). Taxonomy (NCBI): domain Bacteria; kingdom Bacillati; phylum Actinomycetota; class Actinomycetes; order Kitasatosporales; family Streptomycetaceae; genus Streptomyces; species Streptomyces flavofungini. The sequence goes on from NZ_CP128846.1 coordinate 7,853,508, forward strand.
CATCTCCACGGTGCACGACATGCTCACCGACGAGGAGCGCGCGCACTACGCCTCGCTCGGCGTCGCCGCTGAGATGTCGGCGCACCTCTTCGACGCCGAGGGCCGCAGGGTCGGGCGCGACCTGGGCGAGCGCTGCATCACCGTCGAGGCGGACCGGCTGCGCCGCATCCCCGAGGTCGTCGCGATCGCCGGGGGCCAGCGCAAGGCCGCCGCGATCGACGCGGTGCTCCGCTCCGGCCTCGTCACGAGCCTCGTCACGGACACGGCGGCGGCGGACCAGCTCCTGGTCGCCGGTTCGGCTCCGCGGCCGGCGCTCGACCGGGCGGATCCGGACGGGGAGTAGCACGGGCCCGCGCGGTGCGCGGGTGCGGCCGGGGGGGCCGGGGGACGGGGACGGCGGGGGAACAACGGGGCAGCCGGGGCAGTCGGGGGCAGTCGGGGGCAGTCAGAGCGGTGGGGCGGCCCGGCGGTGGGGGCGGTGACCGACCGGCGCTCGGACGTCGGCGCGCGCCGGTGCGCGGAAGCTGGCAGCATCGGCCCCATGATCTTCCGGTCCTCCGGCCAGCTGCGAAGAGCGCTCCTGGGCGCACTCCTGATCTGCCTCGCGGTCCTGCTGACGGGATGCGGCGCAGAGGGGGACGACACCCCCGACCGGCAGAGCACGACAGACCGGCAGAGCGCCACCGACCGGCGCAGCAGTCCGGGCGTCGCGGCCCGGACCCCCGCCTGGGCGCGCGGCATGGAGACCGTCGAAGCCGCCCGCCTCCCCGCCGAGGCACGCCGGACGCTGCGCCTCATCGACGCCGGCGGGCCCTTCCCGTACGAGAAGGACGGCAGCGTCTTCGGCAACTTCGAGGGCGAACTGCCCCGGCACGCACGCGGCTACTACCGCGAATACACGGTCCCCACCCCCGGGGCCCGCAACCGCGGCGCACGCCGCATCGTGACCGGCCGGGAGCACGAGACGTACTACACGGACGACCACTACGCGTCGTTCAAGGCGGTACTGAGATGACGACGACGGAGACGAGGGCGGCGGACGTGGTGGGCGCACCGGGCGGGACGAGGGAGGCGACGACGTGATGGCGGATGAAGGCGAGGAGCGGGCCGCGGTGGACGGCACGGGCGCGCGAGGCGCCGACGGACACGGCGCGGGGCAGCAGCGCGGGCCCGTGCCCCCGTCGGTGCTCGACGCCGTCCGCGGCAGCGGCTGGGCCACGCTCACGCTCGATCTGACCGGCGTGCACGACAAGGGCGCCTTCATGGACCGGTGCGCGGACGCGCTGACGCTGCCGGACTGGTTCGGCCGCAACTGGGACGCGCTCGCGGACTGCCTCACCGACCTGTCCTGGGCGGACGACGCCCCGGGGCGGCTGCTCGTGGTCTCCGGGTGGTGGGAGTACGCCGAGGCGGCGCCCGGCGACTGGGCCGTCGCGCAGGAGGTGTTCGCCGACGCGGTCACGTACTGGCAGGGACGGGAGCGGGGCCTTGAGGTCGTCCTCGTCGTGGGGCCGCTGTCGGGCTGAGGCGGAGCGTGTCCGGCTTGGAGGATCCGACCAGGGCCCCGGGGGGCGTCTGGGTGATCGTCCCAGGCGGCGCAATCCCTTCGGCATGGGACAATGAAGTACGTGCTTTTCCCCCGGCTGTCCTGTTCGGGGGCCACCTCTGATCGACTGGGATGAGCAGCACGTGCGTTTCCTCAATGACATCCAGCCCCCGTACGACCTGACGTACGACGACGTCTTCATGGTGCCGAGGCGCTCCGCCGTGGGCTCGCGCCAGGGCGTCGACCTCTCGTCGCCGGACGGCACGGGCACCACGATCCCGCTGGTCGTCGCCAACATGACCGCGATCGCCGGCCGCCGCATGGCCGAGACCGTCGCCCGCCGTGGCGGCCTCGTCGTCATTCCGCAGGACATCCCGATCGACGTCGTCACCGAGGTCATCTCCTGGGTGAAGACGCGCCACCACGTGCTGGACACCCCGATCGTCCTCGCCCCCACGCAGACCGTCGCGGACGCCCTCGCGCTGCTGCCCAAGCGGGCCCACGACGCGGGTGTCGTGGTGGACGCGGACCACAAGCCGGTCGGCGTGGTCACCGACGCCGACCTCAGCGGCGTCGACCGCTTCACCCAGCTGTCCGAGGTCATGTCGAAGGACCTGCTCCTCCTGGACGCGGACATCGACCCGCGCGACGCCTTCAACAAGCTGGACGGCGCCAACCGCCGCTACGCCCCGGCAGTCGACAAGGACGGCCGCCTCGCGGGCATCCTCACCCGCACCGGTGCCCTGCGCGCGACGCTGTACACGCCGGCCGTGGACGCGAACGGCAAGCTCCGTGTCGCCGCCGCCGTCGGCATCAACGGCGACGTGGCGGGCAAGGCCAAGCAGCTCCTCGACGCGGGCGTGGACACGCTCGTCGTGGACACCGCGCACGGCCACCAGGAGTCGATGATCGCCGCGGTCAAGGCCGTGCGCGCGCTCGACCCGCAGGTGCCGATCGTCGCGGGCAACATCGTCGCCGCCGAGGGCGTGCGGGACCTGATCGAGGCGGGCGCCGACATCATCAAGGTCGGCGTCGGCCCCGGCGCCATGTGCACCACGCGCATGATGACCGGCGTGGGCCGCCCGCAGTTCTCCGCGGTGCTGGAATGCGCCGCCGAGGCCGCGAAGTTCGGCAAGCACGTGTGGGCCGACGGCGGTGTCCGGCACCCGCGCGACGTCGCCATGGCGCTGGCCGCCGGCGCGTCGAACGTCATGATCGGCTCCTGGTTCGCGGGCACCTACGAGTCCCCGGGCGACCTCCAGCACGACGCCCAGGGGCGCGCCTACAAGGAGTCCTTCGGCATGGCCTCCGCGCGTGCCGTGCGCAACCGCACCTCCGACGAGTCGGCGTACGACCGCGCCCGCAAGGCGCTCTTCGAGGAGGGCATCTCGACCTCCCGGATGTTCCTCGACCCGACCCGTCCCGGCGTCGAGGACCTGATCGACTCGATCATCGCGGGCGTCCGTTCCTCCTGCACCTACGCGGGCGCCGCGTCCCTCGCGGAGTTCGCCGAGAAGGCGACCGTCGGCGTCCAGAGCGCCGCCGGTTACGCCGAGGGCAAGCCGCTGCACGCCAGTTGGAGCTAGTCCGCCCCCAACGCCCGGACGGCCCCCGCGAGTTCATCGCGGGGGCCGTCCGCGTTCTCCGGCCGCCGGGGGCGCCGCCGCGGGCGCCCGATCAAACAAGGACAAACCGGGCGCGGACGCAACGGACGAAACGGACGGCGCAACGATCGGGCGCATCACCGCGTCGCACGCAACGATCTTGTGTCGATGCGCAACGTTGCTGCATTACGGTTGGGAACCAGCGCCTCGTAGAGTCGGGCGCTGTACGTGGCGTGGCGGGGACTGCCTGCTCGGTGGCTCCCGTTCTTTGCGTCTGGGCTGCCGCGGCTTCCTGCCACCTCTACCGGCAGCGATGAAGGAGCCAGCGCGTGCTCGACCAGGGCGCACCCCCGAAGACCCGCCCACGCCCCCAGGGCGACGTCGGTCTCGGCAGCCGAATAACGCGGCGCAAGCCCGTGGACCGCCTGGTCGCCGAGGGCGGCCAGGGTGAGGGCGGCACGCTCCGCCGGACCCTCGGCATGTGGCAGCTGACCATGATCAGCATCGGCGCCACCCTCGGTACCGGCATCTTCGTGGTGCTCGGCGAGAGCGTCCCGAAGGCGGGCCCCGCCGTCACGATCTCCTTCGTGATCGCCGGTCTCACCGCCCTCTTCTCGGCCCTCTCCTACGCCGAGCTGGCCGGCACCATCCCGGTCGCCGGATCCTCGTACTCGTACGCGTACGCGACGATGGGCGAACTCGTCGCCTGGGTCTGTGGCTGGTGCCTGGTCCTGGAGTACGGCGTGTCCGTCGCGGCCGTCGCCGTCGGCTGGGGCGAGTACCTGAACGAGCTGCTCGACGGCACCATCGGCGTCACCATCCCGGACGCGCTGTCCGCGGCGCCCGGCGAGGTCGACGGCGCGATCATGAACCTGCCCGGCCTGATCGTCGTGCTGCTCGCCATGGTGTTCCTGCTCGGCGGCGCCAAGGAGTCCGCGCGCGCCAACACGATCATGGTGATCGTGAAGATCGCGGCCCTCGTGCTGTTCTGCGCGGTCGGCTTCACCGGCTTCAAGTCCGGCAACTACGCCGACTTCATGCCGCTCGGCGTCGCCGGCGTCAGCGCGGCCGGAGCGAGCCTGTTCTTCTCCTACATCGGCTTCGACGCCGCCTCCACCGCAGGTGAGGAGGCCAAGAACCCGCAGCGCGACCTGCCCCGCGCGATCATGCTCTCGCTGATCATCGTCACCGCGCTCTACGTCCTGGTCGCCGCGGTCGCCGTCGGCGCCTGGAACTGGAAGGACTTCGAGGGCTCCGAGGCCTCGCTGACCGCGATCATGAACGACGTGACCGGCCAGACCTTCTGGGGCACGCTCCTCGCCGCCGGTGCCGTCATCTCCATCGCGAGCGTCGTCCTGACCGTCCTCTACGGCCAGACCCGCGTGCTCTTCGCGATGTCCCGCGACGGACTCGTGCCCAAGACGTTCGCCAAGGTCAGCGGCAAGACCGGCACGCCCAGGGTGAACACCGTCCTGGTGTCCCTGTTCTGCGGCGCGCTCGCCTCCGTGATCCCGCTCGGCAAGCTCGTCGACGCCACCAGCATCGGCACGCTGTTCGCCTTCGGCCTGGTCAACGTCGCCGTGATCGTCCTGCGCCGGACCCGGCCCGACATGCCGCGCACCTTCCGGGTGCCGCTCGGCTGGCTCTTCCCGGTCCTCGGCTTCGGCTTCTGCGCGTACAACATGTACAACCTCGACGCGGCGACCTGGAAGGTCTTCGGTGTCTGGATGGTCGTCGGGCTCGTGTTCTACTTCCTGTACGGGATGCGCCGCTCCCGCCTGGAGACCGAGCCGCTCGACGCGGAGGCCTCCGCAGTGAAGTGACACGCGTGAAGCGACACGCAGAAAAGTGAACGACCCCCTGTGCGACTGAACGATCTCGACGAACGCATCGTGCACGCCCTCGCCGAGGACGCCCGCCGCTCCTACGCCGACATCGGCCAGCTCGTCGGCCTGTCCGCGCCCGCCGTGAAGCGGCGCGTGGACCGGCTGCGGGCCACCGGAGCGATCACCGGATTCACGGTGCGGGTCGACCCGGCGGCGCTCGGCTGGGAGACCGAGGGGTTCATCGAGATCTACTGCCGTCGGAACACCTCGCCGGAGGCGATCCAGCGGGGGCTCGAGCGGTACCCGGAGATCGCGTCCGCCTCCACCGTCACCGGTGAGGCGGACGCGATCGTTCAGGTCTTCGCCGCGGACATGCGGCATTTCGAGCGGGTGCTCGAGCGCATCGCGGGGGAGCCGTTCGTCGAGCGGACCAAGTCCGTGCTGGTGCTCTCGCCGCTGATGCGGAGGTTCTCTTCGGGGTCGCCCGCCTAGTTCTTCGGGTGCGCCGACCGGCCCCGCCCGGTCCGTGGCCGGGCGGGGCCGGAGCTCGCGGTGGCGCGGTGGCCCGACCCCCGTCCGGGTCACCGCGCCGGTTCTCAGTCGCCCTCGGGGTACGGCGGGTTCCACGGGGCCACGTGGAAGTCGCCCGTCCCCTTCTTGACCACCTCGAAGGGGGCGGCGCTGTTGCACTTCGGCAGCTTCTTGTCGCCGGTGGGACCGCCCGTGGCGCCCCAGCTGTAGCCGGCGCGGTCCAGCTTGCCCGGGCCCTTGTCGTGCACGCTGAAGCCGACGCGGCCGCCCTTGATGTCCTTGATGTTGGTCTTGGTGATGATGCCGGTCACCGAGGCCACCTTGCCGCCGGTCACGAGGCAGTCGATCCGGCCCTTCGCCCAGCCGCCCTTGCCGCCAGGCTTGTCCAGGTGCACGAACTCGAACGTGCCGGTCGCCTTGCTGGGGTCGTCGTTGTACTTGGCGGCCAGGTGCGCGTCGAATGTGAACGTCACGTCCTCCGTGGTCTTGCGGAAGAGCTTCGCCGAGCCGGTGAGCGCGGCCGCCTCACGCGGCTTCGCCTTGGCCGGGGCCGCGTCCTTCGCGGCGGGAGCGGGGTGCGCGGCGTCCTGCGCGCCGATCCGCTTGCCGGGGTGCGTCACGTCCTCGCCGGACGCCACGGCCACGCCGGCCGCGCCCGCGGTGATCAGGAGTGCGGCGCCCACGGCGACGGCGCGGTTGCGGGTGAAGGCGTTACGGCTCACGGGAAGCCCTCCGTCTTTCGTTCAGGCTGGTCACCCGGCGTTTCCGGGTGAGATCACGATCCCGTGGCAGGGGGGTCGGACGCGTCCGGCCGTGGGCTGCTCTGTGCTTCCGCCGCGCGGGGGAGGGAGTGCGGCCCGGAGTGCGCCCGCAGACGGACACGCCGCCCGCGGGGCACGCAACGAATCGCCGCCGCACCCGCCGCACGCGCAACAGATCGCCCAGAGGGGTGCAACGGTCGCGCCTTGCCCGGCCACGGCCGCGGAACGTACCGTCTTTGCGAACCCCTGACGCCCGCCCGTCTCCCTACGCACGCCCCGAGGTAGCCATGCCGCCGCTGCGCACCGCCCTGCTCCAGAGCTCGGGACGTCCCGGTTCCGTCGCCGCCAACCTCAAGGTCCTCGACGAGGCGGCGGAGCGGGCCGCGGCGGCCGGAGCCCGGCTGCTCGTGACGCCGGAGATGTTCCTGACCGGGTACGCGATCGGCGACGACGTGCCCCGCCTCGCCGAGCCCGCCGACGGCGACGCGGCGGACGCCGTGGCCGACATCGCCGTACGCCACGGCCTCGCCGTCGCCTACGGCTACCCGGAGCGCGCGGACACCCACGTCTTCAACTCCGTCCAGCTCATCGGCGCGGACGGCGCCCGGCTCGCGAACTACCGCAAGACCCACCTCTTCGGCTGCTTCGAGCGCGACCACTTCACGCCCGGCGAGCAGACCGTCGTCCAGGCCGACCTCGACGGCGTCCGGATCGGCCTGATGATCTGCTACGACGTGGAGTTCCCCGAGAACGTGCGGGCCCACGCCCTCGCGGGCACCGACCTGCTGGTCGTGCCGACCGCGCAGATGCACCCCTTCCAGTTCGTCGCCGAGTCGGTCGTGCCGGTGCGCGCCTTCGAGAACCAGATGTACGTCGCGTACGTCAACCGCGTCGGCCCCGAGGGCGAGTTCGAGTTCGTCGGCCTGTCCACGCTCGCCGGTCCCGACGGGATCGCCCGGACGCGCGCCGGACGCGGCGAGGACCTGGTGATCGCCGACGCCGACCCCGCCTTCCTCGCCGCCTCCCGCGAGGCCAACCCCTATCTGAGCGACCGCCGCCCCGGCCTGTACGGACCCCTCGTCCAGGCCTGACCGCACCGGCAGCGCCGCAAGGCCGCCGAGGGCGAAGCCCGCCCGCGCCACCTTTTTCCGTACCGCGCAAGGAGTCCGTACCCCATGACGTCCACGGTGCCCACCGCCGTCCAGCACACCGACGCCCAGCCGCCCATCACCATGTTCGGGCCGGACTTCCCCTACGCGTACGACGACTTCCTCGCGCATCCCGCGGGCCTCGGCCAGATACCCGCGACCGAGCACGGCGCCGAAGTCGCCGTCATCGGCGGCGGCCTCTCCGGCATCGTGGCCGCGTACGAGCTGATGAAGATGGGCCTCAAGCCCGTCGTCTACGAAGCCGACCAGATCGGCGGACGGCTGCGCACCGTCGGCTTCGAGGGCACCGGCACCGAGGGCCTCACCGCCGAGATGGGCGCCATGCGGTTCCCGCCGTCCTCCACCGCGCTCCAGCACTACATCGACCTGGTGGGCCTGCAGACCAAGGCGTTCCCCAACCCGCTCGCCGAGTCGACCCCCTCGACGGTCGTGGACCTCAAGGGCGAGTCGCACTACGCCACCACCGTCGACGACCTGCCGCAGGTCTACCGCGACGTGATGCACGCCTGGAACGCCTGCCTGGAGGAGGGCGCGGACTTCTCCGACATGAACCGCGCCCTGCGCGAGCGCGACGTGCCCAAGATCCGGGAGATCTGGTCGAGGCTCGTCGAGAAGCTCGACAACCAGACCTTCTACGGCTTCCTCTGCGAGTCCGAGGCCTTCAAGTCCTTCCGGCACCGCGAGATCTTCGGCCAGGTCGGCTTCGGCACCGGCGGCTGGGACACCGACTTCCCGAACTCCATCCTGGAGATCCTGCGCGTCGTCTACACCGAGGCCGACGACCACCACCGCGGCATCGTCGGCGGCAGCCAGCAGCTGCCCCTGCGCCTGTGGGAGCGCGAGCCGCAGAAGATCGTGCACTGGCCGCTCGGCACGTCCCTCGCCTCGCTGCACGACGGCCGCGCGCCCAAGCCCGCCGTGACCCGCCTGCACCGCACCGCCGGCAACCGCGTCACGGTCACCGACGCGAACGGCGACATCCGCACCTACCGCGCCGCGATCTTCACCGCCCAGTCCTGGATGCTGCTCTCCAAGATCGAGTGCGACGACTCGCTGTTCCCCATCGACCACTGGACGGCGATGGAGCGGACCCACTACATGGAGTCCAGCAAGCTCTTCGTGCCCGTCGACCGGCCCTTCTGGCTGGACAAGGCCGTCGACGACAGGGGAAATCCGACCGGCCGGGACGTCATGTCGATGACGCTCACCGACCGCATGACGCGCGGCACCTACCTGCTCGACGACGGCCCGGACAAGCCCGCCGTCATCTGCCTCTCCTACACCTGGTGCGACGACAGCCTGAAGTGGCTGCCGCTGTCGGCGAACGAGCGCATGGAGGTCATGCTCAAGTCGCTCGGCGAGATCTACCCGAAGGTCGACATCAGGAAGCACATCATCGGCAACCCGGTGACCGTGTCCTGGGAGAACGAGCCCTATTTCATGGGCGCGTTCAAGGCGAACCTGCCGGGCCACTACCGCTACCAGCGGCGTCTGTACACGCACTTCATGCAGGACCGCCTCCCCGAGGACAAGCGCGGCATCTTCCTCGCGGGCGACGACATCTCCTGGACGGCCGGCTGGGCCGAGGGCGCCGTGACGACGGCCCTGAACGCCGTGTGGGGCGTCATGCACCACTTCGGCGGCGCCACCGACGCGACCAACCCCGGCCCCGGCGACCTCTACGACGAGATCGCGCCGGTGGAACTCCCGGAGGACTGATCCCGAGGGGGAGCCCTCAGAGGCCCGCCTCCCTGGCCGCCGCGTGCACCGCGGCGGCCACGTCGGTCAGCTCCAGGGCGTCCCGCACGCCCGCCTGGAGGTCGACGAGGATCTCCTCCACGCCGACGGCCGCGTGTGCCACCAGGTCCTCGGCGATCTGCTCCGCGTTGCCCCGGAAGGGGGCGCGGTCGGGGCCGTCGTACGGCTTCGACGTGAAGCGCGCGTTCGCGCGCAGGACGCTCTGGATCGGGGCGGTGCGACCGCGTTCGGCGGCCAGGTCGGTGAGCCGCCGCCACTCCTCGGCGAGGCGCGCGGGGCCCGCCGCGCCCGGCATCCAGCCGTCGGCGCGGTCCACGAGCCTGCGGGCGGCCCGCGGGCTGTTGGCGGGCAGCAGGACGGGGATCGGGCGGGCCGGCTTCGGCCCCACCTCGGACGGGACGATCGTCGTCCGAGTCCCCTTGGTCCCCTCGTACGCGACCGGGTCCGGGCCCCACACGGCCCGGCACACGTCGAGCGTCTCGTCGAGGACCTCGCCACGCCGTTCGTAGGGCGCGACGGACGCCGCCGCGTACTCGTCGATGGACCAGCCCGTGCCGAGGCCCGCGACCACCCGGCCGCCGCTCGCCGCGTCCAACGAGGCCAGGGAGCGGGCCAGTTGGAACGGCACGTGCAGCGGCGCCACCAGGACGCTGGTGCCGAGGCGCACCCGCTCGGTGACGGCGGCGGCGAGGGTGAGCGTGACCAGGGGGTCGGCGACCGAGCGGTAGGTGTCGGGCCAGGGCCTGCCGGGGATGCCCCACAGGCCCTGTGTCGGGGGATCGGGGAACAGGACGCGCTCGAAGACCCAGAGGCTGTCGAACCCGGTCTCCTCGGCGGCACGCGCCACCCGCGCGACATCGCGTCCGACGGCGAAGTGCTTCATCTGCGGCAGGCCGAGGCCGAGTCGGCAAGAGGGCACGACAGCTCCTGGGGGTCCGGGGCGGTACGGGTCCCGGACACGCTAGCCCGGCGCGGGATCAGTCCGGCAGAGGCGTGAGCAGCATCCGCCCCACCAGGCCCACCGTGTCGTCCAGGCGCGCCCGCATCTCCTCCGCCACGCCGGGGAAGTCGCGCAGCGCCCACAGGGCGCGCGCCGCCGACCACGCGCCGTCGCGGGCGCGGTCCAGGCTCCAGGAGCCGAGCAGGTGGGTGAGGGGGTCGGCGACCTGGAACAGGTCGGGGCCCGGCATCAGGTCCTCGCGGATGCGTTCCTCCAGCGAGACCAGGATGTCGCCCACGCGGTCGAACTCGTCCTCCAGGTCGGGCGGCGCGCAGCCGAGGCTGTGGCAGGTGTCCACGACGGCGAGGGCCAGGTCGTGGCCGATGTGGGCGTTGATGCCCGCGAGCGCGAACTGCAGGCCGCGCACGCCGGGGTGGCGGCGCAGCTGGAAGAGGGGGCGCCAGCACGCGGGCGGGCACCCGTCGGCCGCGGCGGTGTCCACGGCCCGCAGATAGCGCTCGGCGAAGCGGACGTCCAGGGTCACCGCCGCCGTCGCGTCGGGGAACCCGCCCGCGGCGACGGTCCGGCCGACCTCCTGGGTGACAACCAGATACACGCGGTTGAAGACGGCGACGCCGTCGCGGCGCGGCCACAGGGCGTCGAGGGCGCGCATCCGCGCGAGGACGCCGTCGATGCCGCCGTCGGTGAGGCGGCCGGTTCCGCTGCCCGCGCGCACGGGGTGGGCGCGCTCGGCGATCCGCTCGGACTGGGCCATGCGGGCAGGGTCCCAGCCCCGGCGCGGCGCGCGGGCACGCCGGGCGCGGGCTTACCCAGAACGAGGGAACGCGTCCGAGTCCTTGTGCGTGTCGCCTCCGTCGTGCGGGGCGTCCGTGCCGGTCCCGTCCCGCTTGTCGTCCCCGTCGTCGTACGTGGACGTGCCCGAATCGAGCAGCGGTTCCTGGGACTTGAGGTGGGCGGGGGCGAACGCCCGCAGCACGTGGTAGCCGGTGATGACGACGATCGTGCCGAGCGCGATGCCGCTGAGCGAGAAGTTGTCGGTGAACTTCAGCGAGACGTTGCCGACGCCGATGATGATGCCCGCCGCCGCCGGGACCAGGTTCAGCGGATTGCGCAGGTCCACATCGGCGTTGATCCAGATCTGCGCGCCGAGCAGCCCGATCATGCCGTACAGGATGACGGTGATGCCGCCGAGGACGCCGCCGGGGATCGCGGCCACCACGGCGCCGAACTTCGGGCACAGGCCGAAGAGCAGGGCGAAGGCGGCGGCCGCCCAGTACGCGGCGGTGGAGTAGACGCGGGTCGCGGCCATCACGCCGATGTTCTCGGAGTACGTCGTGTTGGGCGGGCCGCCGACCGCGGTGGAGAGCACCGACGCGGCGCCGTCCGCGGAGATCGCGGTGCCGAGCTTGTCGTCCAGGGGGTCGCCGGTCATCTCGCCGACGGCCTTGACGTGCCCGGCGTTCTCCGCGACCAGCGCGATCACGACGGGCAGCGCCACCAGGATCGCCGACCACTCGAAGCTCGGGCCGTGGAAGGACGGCAGGCCGATCCAGTCCGCGTTCCCGACCGCCGAGAGGTCCAGGCGCCAGTGGTCGGTGACCTGGCCGGAGCCGTCCTGCGAGTGGATCTTCCCGAAGACGGAGTCGAGCACCCAGGACAGCGCGTATCCGAAGATCAGGCCCAGGAAGATCGCGACCCGCGACCAGAATCCGCGCAGGCACACCACGGCCAGACCGGTGAACAGCATCACGCACAGCGCGGTCCACTGGTCCTGCGGCCAGTAGGTCGCGGCCGTGACCGGCGCCAGGTTGAAGCCGATCAGCATCACCACCGCGCCCGTGACGATCGGCGGCATCGCGGCGTGGATGATCCGGGCGCCGAACCGCTGCACCGCGAGCCCCACGACGAACAGCGCCGCGCCGACCACGAGCACCGCGCCCGTGACCGTCGCGCTCGACCCGCCCTGCGCCCGGATCACCGCGGCCACGCCCACGAAGGACAGGGAGCAGCCGAGGTAGCTGGGCACCCGGCCGCGGGTGGCGAGCAGGAAGATGACCGTCGCGACGCCCGACATCATGATCGCGAGGTTCGGGTCGAGGCCCATCAGGACCGGCGCGACGAACGACGCCCCGAACATCGCCACCACGTGCTGGGCGCCGAGCCCGAAGGTGCGGGGCCAGGAGAGCCGTTCATCGGGGCGGACGACGGCTCCGGGCGCGGGGGTGCGCCCGTCGCCGTGCAGTCTCCAGCGCACGCCGAGGTCCATGGTGAGTTCGCTTTCTGTGCGCGGGGACGAGCGGTGTCCTCGCAGGGACGAGCCGTGTCGTCATGTCGACGATCAGCGTCGACATGTTAGTGCGACGTAAGAGTGGTTCCTTTCCGGCGCGCTTCCGGTACGTTGACATGGCCAAGTCACTGAACGGAGTTCACATATCTGATGGGAGCGTGATGAGCGCCCGTACCCGCATCGGCGCCCTGTTCACCGCCACGGTCGCCGTCGCCGCCGTCCTGGCGACGGCCCTGCCGGCCGCTCCGGCGCAGGGCCCGCCTCCGAAGGCCGCGGCCGCGAAGGCCGCGAAGGTCAAGGCCCCCGACACCGCCGTCCTGGACGGCAGGCGCCTGGCCGCCGCCAAGCGGCGGCTCGACCGGGGCGACCCCCGACTCCGCGAGGCCCTCGGCCACTTGACGGCACGCGCGGACAAGTGGCTCGGCAAGGGCCCCTGGACGGTCGTCGACAAGCCGAAGCCCGCGCCGAGCGGCGACCCCCACGACTACCTGAGCCAGGCCCCCTACTGGTGGCCGACCGAGCCCAAGACCCCCGACAACCCCTGGGGCTGCCCGTACGAGCAGCGCGACGGCGAGCGCAACCCGGAGGTCGACACCGGCACCGACCGCCGCGACGTGGAGAACGTCTTCGACTCGACCTACGAGTTGTCACTCGCCTGGTACTACACGGGCGACCGGAGGTACGCACGGCACGCCGCGAAAATCCTGCGCACCTGGTTCCTCGACCCGGCGACGCGGATGAATCCGAACCTGAACCACGGGCAGTTCATCCCCTGCAAGTACGACGGCCGCGCCATCGGCATCATCGACTTCTCGCAGTCCTACACCTCCGTCGTGGACGCCCTCGCGATCCTCGACACGGGCGCGCCGGGCTGGACGTCCGCCGACCGCACGACGATGCGCTCCTGGACCAAGAGCTTCCAGAAGTGGCTGACGGACAGCCGGTTCGGCAAGGACGAGGCCGCCGCGAAGAACAACCACGGCACCTTCTACGACATGCAGCTCGCCGCCCTCGCCTACGCGAACGGCGACAAGACGCTGGCCCGCAGGACCGTCCTGAACGCCCGCGCCCAGCGCATCGACCCGCAGATCGCCCCCGACGGCAGCCAGCCGCAGGAGCTCACCCGCAGCCGCAGCTGGCACTACTCGACCTTCGACCTGGTGGCGTACACCCGCCTCGCCGACATCGGCAGGCACGTCGGGGTGGACCTGTGGAAATACCGGGGCCCGGACGGGCAGAGCCTCGTCAAGGCGGTCGACTACCTGCTGCCCGCCGCGACGGGTGCCGCGAAGTGGCCGCACCCGGAGCTCCAGTTCCTGCGGTACGCGGCGAGCGACGTCGTGCGGGCCGCCGCCGACGCGGGCTCGGCCGCCGCGAAGGCCGCGGTGCCGAAGCTGGAGCGGCCGCCCGGCGGGGACCTGTGGGAGCTGCGCCCGGCGGCCGAGCAGTTGGACTCGATCGCGGGGTGAGGGGCGGGCCGGACGGTGGGGGAGCGGGGCTCGTAGCCCCGTCAGGACTTGCGGTCCGCCGGTGCCGCCTGCGCCTCCGCCGAACCGGCCCGTACCGACGGCGCCGGGCGGCCCTCCGTCCGCAGCACCCCCGCGAACGCCATCAGACCGCAGGCCAGCGCCGTGACCAGGCAGAAGGACGCCACCAGACTGGTCGCGTCGGCGAGTGCGCCGATCGCCGAAGGGGCGACGAGGCTGGAGGTGTAGGTGATGGTCGCGACGCCCGCGATGGCCTGGCTCGGGTTCGGGCCGCTGCGCCCGGCCGCGGCGAACGCCAGCGGGACGACGACCGCGATGCCGAGACCCATGAGCGCGAACCCGCTCATGGCCATCGCTGCGTGCTGCGCCGTCACCACGAGCAGTCCGCCGAGCGCCGCGCACGCCCCGCCCGCCCGCACCGTGCGGACCGCGCCGAACCGGTCGACCACCTTGTCGCCCGCGAACCGCGCGATGGCCATGGTGAGCGTGAAGCCGGTGGTGCACGCGGCGGCAAGGCCCGCGGAGGAGTCGAGCACGTCCTTGAGGTACACCGCCGACCAGTCCAGGCTCGCGCCCTCCGCGAACACCGCGCAGAAGCCGACCGCGCCGATGAGCAGCGCCGACTTCGGCGGCAGCGCGAACCGCGGCGGCGCCTCCTCCTCGGGCGCGCTGCGCAGGTCGAGCACGCCCTGGCAGGCGATCAGACCGAGCACGGTGAGCACCGCGGCGGCGAAGACATGGTGCACGCGGGCGTCGACGTGCAGATGCGCGGCGACCGTGCCGCCCGCCGAGCCGATCAGGGCGCCCGCGCTCCACATGCCGTGCAGGCCGGACATGATGGACTTGTCCATGCGGTGCTCGATCTCGACGCCGAGGGCGTTCATGGCGACGTCCGCCATGCCCGACGTCGCGCCGTACACGAACAGGGCCGCGCAGAGCGTGACCAGGTTCGGCGCGAGCGACGGCAGGGTGAGCGCGAGGGTCCACAGGGCGAGCAGCCCGCGCAGGGCCGTACGGGCGCCGAAGCGGTGGCTCACCCAGCCCGCGAGCGGCATGGCCACGGAGGCGCCGATCGCGGGGAAGGCGAGCGCGAGGCCGAGCAGGCCCGCGCTGATGTCCGCGTGGTCCTGGATCCACGGCACCCGGGTCGCGAACGAACCGGCGACGGAGCCGTGCACGCAGAAGATCACCGCGACGGCGATCCGGGCCCGGCTCAACTCCCGCTTCCCATGCCCCACTTGGCTCTGCTCACTCATCCGCTCCACCCCTCCACGGTCCCGTTCGGGATCGCCGCAGTAAACTATCAGGAACCCTGCCTGATAGAAGAGGGCCGGGGAACCGAATATCGCGCGCGTCCGAAAGCGGCCTCTGTCCGGCGGAGGGCGGACCGACGGGAGCGCTGTGGAAGGATCCCGCCATGCCCGCATCTCCGAGCACCGCTCGGGCCATCAACGACCGGCTCGCGCTGCGCCTGCTGCAGAGCGAGGGGCCCTTGACGGCGGGACAGCTGAAGCAGCTCACCGGCCTGTCCCGGCCCTCCGTCGCCGACCTCGTCGAGCGCCTCCAGGGCTCCGGTCTGATCACGGTGGTGGGCGAGACCGGGGAGCGCCGCCGCGGCCCGAACGCCCGCCTCTACGGGATAGTCGCCGACCGGGCCCACCTGGCCGCCCTCGACGTCCGCACCGAGAGCGTGTCCGTGGTCGTGGCCGACCTGCTCGGCGCGCCCCTGGCCGAGGCGACCGTGCCGATCGACACCGGCACCGGCACCGGCCGCGCCGTGCAGCGGGCCGTGGCCCTGGTCGAGCGCACGGCCCGCGCGGGCGGCGCGAGCAGGCTGCACACGGTGGGCGTCGGGGCGCCCGGACTCATCGACCCGGCCACCGGCGACCTGCGCGACTCAGCGGGCCTGCCCACGTGGCACCGGCGCCTGGCCTCCGCCCTCGCCGAACGGCTGCCCGCCCGCGTCCTGATGGAGAACGAGACCAACCTCGCCGCCCGCGCCGAGCAGCGCGACGGCGCCGCCCACGACCGCGACACGTTCGTGCTGCTGTGGCTGGGCGCGGGCACCGGCGCGGCCGTCGTCCTCGACGGCACCCTGCGCCGCGGTGCCTCCGGCGGCACCGGCGAGATCGGCTTCCTGCCCGTCCCCGGCACCGGAGGGCTGCCGTCCGCGACCGCCTGCGACGGCGGCTTCCACTCGCTGGCAGGATCGGGCGCGGTCGAGGACCTGGCCGCCGACCACGGCCTGAAAGCGACACCCGAGCCGTCCGAACTGCCCGCCGCCGCGCTGGTCCGCCACGCCGTCGAGTCGGCCCACACCCCGTTCCTCGACGCCCTCGCCGACCGCGTGGCCATCGGCGCCGCGTCCGTCGCGGCCGTCCTCGACCCCGGATGCGTGGTGCTCGGAGGCGAGTTGGGGCGCGCGGGCGGCGAGGTGCTCGCGGGGCGGGTGGGGGAGCGGGTGGCCGCGATGTCGCCGCTGCCGACCGAGGTCCGGGCCAGCGTGCTCGGCGGCGCGGCGGTGCTGCGGGGCGCGCTGCTCACGGCGCGGGACGCGGCACAGGAGGAACTGTTCGCGCCTGGGGGGTGAGGAGGGCGCGGGCGGCCCGGGCTCGATGTGGCGGTGGGCACGCCGAACGGCCCGGCCGCTGGGGGCGGACCGGGCCGTTCGGGCTGGGAGCCCGGCGGCGAGGCAAGGGCACGTCAACCCGCCGCCGGGCGTTTGTGGGGGGAGCCGTCCGGGGCACCGCGGGGTCGCGGAGCCGAGCGGTCACCGTCGAGGGGTCAGCAGGCGCCGAGGTCCTGCCACACGCCCCAGTCGCCGGTGGTCCCTGGCTCCTCGCCCTTCGTCCACCACTTCGACTTCCACTGGTGCGCCTTGTGGGACACGGTCGTCCCGGAGCCGTACTCGGACGACGTGCTCCACGCGGGCGCGGTGCACTTCCCGGGCGGGTCGGTCGGGTCCGGCGGGTCGGTGGGTCCGGTGCCCGTGCCCGGCTCGACGACGGTCGTGCCGCGTGCCAGGTCACCGGCGAGCCCGTAGGTCGTACCGCTGATGTTCACGGTCCAGTTCGACGGGGTCGACACCGGCAGGTAGTAGTTGAACGACAGGTCCACGGACGCCCCGGGTGCGAGGGTCTGCCAGGCCGGCAGCTTCAGCGAGACCCGGTGGAAGTCGCCCTTGAGGCCGCCGACGTTGCTGCCGGTGTGCCCGGTGCTGATCACCTTCGTGCCGAAGCCGGACTGGTCGGAGGCGTTGGCGGGAGCCGAGGTGCCGTAGTCGAACTGGAACTCCGTGCCGCCGGGCAGCGTGGTCTTCGTGTTGTTGGTGATCTTCAGCTTGGGCGTGATCGGGTAGTTGGAGTCGCCGAGCTTGAACTCGCCGAACTCCACGCCGATGTCGACGGCCTTGGCGGGCAGGTCCTTGCCCGCGACCTTCGCGCCGTACGGGGGCGCCGACTTGAACTTGTCGTACATCGCGGTGGTCAGCGTGTCGCCGATCTCGTACTGGCCCTTGGCGGAGTTGTAGGCGTAGTCGCCGGCGAGCTCCCAGACCATCGTGCCGCCGATGCCCTTGTCGACCACGTAGTCGGCCTTGGCCTTCACCGACTGCTCGTCCTCGGTGGACAGGAAGACCTTCTTGTCGGCGTTCCACAGCCAGGGCGCGACGAGCTTGGAGTCGTACTTGCGCGCGTAGGTGCCGGTGAGCTTGGTGTCGGCGGGGAAGCCGTACTTGGTCACGTAGTCGCCGACGACGCCCTTCTCCAGGTTCTTGGCGTGCCACATCGGGTTGGACCCGGCGGGCGACTCCTTGCCCTTGTCGTCCTTGTCGTGCCACAGGTTGTCGATGCCGACGGCACCGTCACCGCACTTGGTGAGCCCGGAACCGGCCGGACAGTCGGTCGACGCCGCCTTGCCCCAGAGCCCGTCCGTGCCGCCCTGCACGTTCTTGAAACCGCGGGTGTAATACGGCAGGCCGATGTTGATGCGGCCCGCGGGCATCGAACCGCGGAAGTAGTGGTAGGCCCAGTCGGTGTTGAGATATCCGATCCCGCCGTACTGCTGGCTGCCGTACACCCCCGCCGCCGCGAGTTCGGCGTCCTTCCCGTCGTCGTAGAGGGAGGCGTTCGGGCCGACGTACTCGTTCCAGGCGCCGTGGAGGTCGTACGACATGATGTTGACGTAGTCCAGGTACTTCTGGACCTGGAACGTCTCCATGCCGCGCAGCAGATATCCGGACGACGGCGCGGCGACGGTCAGCAGATAGTGCTTGCCGTCGGCGGCGCCGGCCTTGTCCAGCTTCTCGCGCAGCGTCTTCATCAGGACGGCATAGCCCTTGACCAGGCCCGCGCGGCGGCCGTTGGCGAGCTGCCAGTCCAGCGGATTGCCCGCGTCCTTCATCGTCGTCGGGTATTCGTAGTCGATGTCGACGCCGTTGAAGCCGTACTTCTTGATGAAGGCGACGGTGGAGTCCGCGAAGGTCTCGATGCCCGCCTGGTTCACCGAGCCGTCCGCTTTGGTGGCCATCGAGTAGAAGCCGCCGGAGTTCACGCGCTTGCCGTCGTCGCCGAAATAGCCGCCGGTCTCGGCCCAACCGCCCACGGAGACCATGGTCTTGACGTTCGGGTGCTTCTTCTTGAACTTATTCAGCAGATTGAAGTGACCCTTGTAGGAGTACGCGGGGTCCATTTCCGCGCCCGCGACTCCCGGCCAGGTCATTCCGGTGGCGGCGTTCTTCTCGCCGTCACCGCCCACGGAGATCTTGTTGTCGCTCCCGATGTGCGCGAAGGCGTAGTTGAGGTGGGTGACCTTGTCCCAGGGGATGTCGGACGCGAGGTAGGCGGGCTCGCCGTTCTTGCCGGTGCGCCAGCCGGTGAAGTAGCCGATCACGCGGCGCTGGTGGTCGGCGCCCATCTTCTCGCGGCCGTCGGCGTCGTAGACGGAGCAGTAGGGGACATCCACGCCGGGGGTCTTGTAGAGGCCGTCGGGGCGGCAGGACTCGTTGTCGGCGGCGTGCGAGGTCGTCGCGGCGAGGGTGCTCATCAGCAGTCCGGCGACCGCTGCGCCGGCTGCCAGGAGCGTGGCTCTCGCTCGGGTGGGGGTGGGCACGTCGGTTCCTCCTGGGGAGGCTCGGTGTCGCACAACGAACGGGGACGGCGGCCCACGGCGTGCGCACACCGGGCGGGCCTCTCCTCGGAGTGACGCAGACGTTAAGAGGACTAGACCAGTGCGTCAATAGGTATGGACCAATCCCTTTCCGGGGTCGGGTCACCGGGGTGCGAGAGTCGGCGGGGGAGGGGCCGGATGCCTGTGAGCCAGCCCACAGGATCTCCCCTGCACGGCTGTGACCAGGCGTGGCACACTGGTCGAGTACCAGAAGCAGCGCACTCCGGGGTCGGTGCAATTCCGAACCGGCGGTTAAAGTCCGCGACCCGGCCGCCTCCAGCGGTCGGTTGACCAGGTGAAACTCCTGGACCGACGGTGAAAGTCCGGATGGGAGGCAGTGCGCGGCGAGCAGACACATGTGTCATGTGCGTCGCCTCGTCGTCTTTGGCTCGGTTCCTCAGGGGACCGGTCTCTTTCGACGTACGGCGACCCCGGCGACGATCCATGCCGGTGTTCCGCTCGTACGTGTCGTCGTCATCGACAGCCCCGGAGTCCGTGCCCGAAGAGGCAGGAGGACCCGGTGGCCACCGCAGCCGAAGCAGTCGCCATGCGACGCGCCGTCGCGCTCGCCGCACGCGGACTCGGGTTCACGAGCCCCAACCCCGTCGTCGGCTGCGTCGTCCTCGACGCCACCGGCGACAGCGTCGGCGAGGGCTACCACCAGCGCGCGGGCGGACCGCACGCCGAAGTGCACGCCCTGCGCGCGGCCGGCGAGAAGGCCCGCGGCGGCACCGCCGTCGTCACCCTCGAACCCTGCAACCACACCGGCCGCACCGGCCCCTGCGCCCAGGCCCTCCTCGACGCCGGGATCGCCCGCGTCGTGTACGCCGTCGCCGACCCCACCCCCGACGCGACCGGCGGCGCCGCCACCCTCCGCGCGGCCGGCGTCGACGTCGAGTCCGGCCTGCTCGCCGAGGAGGCCCAGACGGTCAACGCCGCCTGGCTCACCTCGGTCCGCACCGGCCGCCCCCACGTCACCTGGAAGTACGCGGCCACGCTCGACGGCCGCGTCGCCGCCGCCGACGGCACCAGCCGCTGGATCAGCTCGGCCGAGTCCCGCGCCGACGTGCACCGCCTGCGCGCCGAGTGCGACGCCGTCGTCGTCGGCTCCGGCACCCAGCGCGCCGACGACCCGCACCTCGCGGTGCGCGGCCCCCTCCTGACGGACGGGGCCGCCCAGCCGCTACGGGTCGTCGTCGACACCCACGGCACCGCCGTGCGGCCCGGCGCCCGGGTCCTCGACGACGCGGCGCCCACGCTGGTGGCCGTCGCGGAGGGCGTGGAGCCGCTGCCCGGCGTGGAGACGGTGCACCTGCCCTACGCCGACGAGCACGCGGACGCCGACCACCTTCCGTACGTCGAGCGGGTCCCGCGCGCGGCCGGGAACGGAGCGGTCGCACCGCCGCCGTCCGGACGACCGGACGCCGACGACGAGGAGGGCCGCCTCGAACACCGCTTCACCGCGAGCGGCGGCGCCTACCGCGCCCAGCGCCCGGACGCCCCGGCCACGCGCCCCGGGCAGTCCGGCACCCCGGGCACCCCGGGAGGCCTCGACATCGACGCGCTGCTCGCCGAACTGCACGCCCGCGGCGTGCGATCCGTACTCCTCGAAGGCGGGCCGACGCTCGCCGGTGCCTTCGTGGCCGCCGGTGCCGTCGACCGCGTCATCGGCTATCTCGCGCCCACGCTGCTCGGCGCGGGCCCCGCCGCCCTCACCGGCGGCGGAATCACCACCCTCACCGAGGCGTTGCGCCTCGACGTGCGCGAGTGCGTCGCGCTCGGACCCGATCTGCGTATCACCGCGACCGTCGCGGGCCCCGGAACGAAGGAGCACTGAGTGTTCACCGGAATCGTCGAAGAGCTGGGCGAAGTCACCGCCGTGGAGAACCTGGGCGACGCGTCCCGCTTCCGGCTGCGCGGCCCCGTCGTCACCGACGGCGCGAAGCACGGCGACTCCATCGCCGTCAACGGCGTGTGTCTGACGGTCGTCGAGCACGAGGCCGACGAGTTCACCGCCGACGTGATGGCCGAGACGCTCGACCGCTCCAGCCTCGGTGCCCTCGCCCCCGGCTCGAAGGTCAACCTGGAGCGCCCGACCGCCGTCGGCGCCCGCCTGGGCGGCCACATCGTGCAGGGCCACGTCGACGGCACGGGCACCATCGTCGACCGCAAGCCCTCCGACAACTGGGAGATCGTCACGATCTCCCTGCCCGACGGGCTCGCCCGCTACGTCGTCGAGAAGGGCTCCATCACCGTCGACGGCGTCAGCCTGACCGTCGTCGACGCCGGTGCCGACCACTTCACCATCAGCCTGATCCCGACGACCCTCGCCCTGACCACGCTCGGCATCAAACAGCCCGGCGACCCGGTCAACCTCGAGGTCGACGTGATCGCCAAGTACGTCGAGCGGCTGCTCGCCGCCGGTGCCGTGACGCCCGCGTGGGCCACGGCCGCCGAGACCGGCGCACCGGATCCGGAGGCAGCGAAGTGAGCACGTTCGACTGGCTGAACTCCGAGGCCTTCACCGCCTTCGGCCAGCACATCATGTGGTCCGACATGGTCGGCAACAGCATCGGCCTGATCGCCCTCGCCCTCGGCTGGCGCCGCTCCGTCTGGACCTGGCCCGCCCAGTTCCTGTCCGGCGTCGTCCTCGTCGCCGCGTACGCCTCCGCGCAGCTCTCCGGCGGCGTCGGCAAGCAGCTCCTCGTCATCGGCGTCGCCCTGTGGGGCTGGCGGCAGTGGACGCGGGGCAGCCGCGCCGCGCAGGACGGCTCCATCGCCGTGCGCTTCGCCACCTGGAAGGAGCGCGGCGTCCTGCTCGCCGGCACCGCCGTCGGCACCCTCGCCGTCGGCGCGCTCTTCACCGCCGTGCCCGACCTGTCCTGGAACCCCTGGCCCGACGCCTACATCTTCGTCGGCACGCTCGCCGCGATGGTGGCCCAGGCCCGCGGCCTGGTCGAGTTCTGGTTCGCCTGGCTGCTCGTCGACATCGTCGGCGTCCCCCTCGCCTTCTCCAGCGGACTCGCCTTCTCCGGGTTCGTGTACGTCGTCTACCTCGCCCTCGTCCTGTGGGGCCTGCGCGACTGGTGGCTGCGCTCCCGGCAGCCCGCCACCCAGCAGCGGCCCGCTCTGGAAGGAGCCCCGGCATGACCGCTCAGCCCACTCCCAGGCCCGTGGACAAGGAGCCGTCGCCCGCGGGCCCGGCCTCCGCTCCGGCAGGCCGCACCGAGGACCTCGCCCTCGACCTCTCCCTCGACCCGGTGGAGATGGCCATCCGCGACATCGCGGCAGGACGCCCGGTCGTGGTCGTCGACGACGAGGACCGCGAGAACGAGGGCGACCTCGTCATCGCCGCCGAGAAGGCCACCCCCGAGATCGTCGCCTTCATGATGAGCGAGTGCCGCGGCCTGATCTGCGCGCCCATGGAGAGCGACGAGCTCGAACGCCTGCACCTGCCGCAGATGGTCGAGAACAACACCGAGTCGATGAGCACGGCCTTCACCGTCTCCGTCGACGCGAGCGGCGCGCACGGCGTCACCACCGGCATCTCCGCCGCCGACCGCGCCACCACCCTCCAGCTCCTCGCGAGCGGCAGGGCCGAAGCGAGCGACTTCGTCCGGCCCGGCCACATCTTCCCGCTGCGCGCCAAGGCGGGCGGCGTCCTCGTGCGCGACGGCCACACCGAGGCCGCCGTCGACCTCGCCCGGCTCGCGGGGCTGCGGCCCGCCGGGGCCATCGTCGAGATCGCGGGTGAGGACGGCCGGATGCTGCGGCTGCCCGAACTGGTGCCGTTCGCCCGCAGGCACGGCCTGACGATCATCTCCATCGAGGACCTGATCGCCTACCGCCGCACCGCCGAGCCCACCGTCCGCCGCGAGGCCGAGGTCCGACTGCCCACGTCCTACGGCGAGTTCACGGCGTACGGCTACCGCTCCACCGTCGACGGCGTCGAGCACGTGGCGCTCGTCCACGGCGACATCGCCACCGGCGAGGACGTCCTCGTGCGCATCCACTCCGAGTGCCTGACCGGCGACGTCTTCCACTCCCTGCGCTGCGACTGCGGGCCCCAGCTCGAGGAGTCCATGCGTCGGGTCACCGACGCCGGGCGCGGTGTCGTCGTCTATCTGCGTGGCCACGAGGGGCGCGGGATCGGACTGCTGTCCAAGCTGCGCGCCTACGAACTCCAGGAGCGCGGCAGCGACACCCTGGACGCCAACCTCGAACTCGGCCTGCCCGCCGACGCCCGCGACTACGGCGCCGGCGCCCAGATCCTGGAGGACCTCGGCGTCCGCAGCCTGCGGCTCCTCACCAACAACCCGGACAAGGTCGACGCCCTCGCCCGGCACGGCCTGAAGGTCACCGCGCGCGAGCCCATGCCGGTCACCGTCGGCGAGCACAATCTGCGCTACCTGCGCACGAAGCGCGACCGCATGGGACACGACCTGCCCTGGCTGGACACCCCGGAGATGTCCGCCTGCGGCAACCAGTAGCACAAGCCATCCGAACAAGCCCCGACACACCCCGAGGAGAAGCGCGTGAGCGGCAAGGGTGCCCCCGAACTGAGCGTGAAGAACTGTGGCGACCTGCGCGTCGCCGTCGTCGCCGCCCTGTGGCACGAGCGGGTCATGGACGGCCTCGTCGACGGCGCGCTTCGCGCCCTGCACGACCTCGGCATCGACGAGCCGACGCTCCTGCGCGTGCCCGGCAGCTACGAGCTGCCCGTCGTCGCCAAGGCCCTCGCGGGCCGCGGCTACGACGCGATCGTCGCGCTCGGAGTCGTCATCCGCGGCGGCACCCCGCACTTCGAGTACGTCTGCCAGGGCGTCACCCAGGGCCTCACCCAGGTGTCCGTCGACACCGGCGTGCCCATCGGCTTCGGCGTGCTCACCTGCGACACCGAGGAGCAGGCCCTCGACCGCGCGGGCATCGAGGGCTCGAACGAGGACAAGGGCCACGAAGCGGTCACCGCCGCGGTGGCCACGGCGGCCACGCTCCGCACGATCTCCGAACCCTGGCGGCAGGGCAGGGGCGCGGGCGCGTAGAGTGAACGACATCATGTCCAAGAAGACTTTCGAGGAGCTCTTCACCGAGCTCCAGCACAAGGCCGCCAACGGTGACCCCGCCACCTCCCGCACCGCGGAGCTGGTGGACAAGGGCGTCCATGCCATCGGCAAGAAGGTCGTCGAGGAGGCCGCCGAGGTGTGGATGGCCGCCGAGTACGAGGGCAAGGAAGCCGCCGCCGAGGAGATCTCCCAGCTCCTGTACCACGTCCAGGTGATGATGGTCGCCCGCGGCATCTCCCTCAACGACGTGTACGCCCATCTCTAGAGCGTCCGCCCGCCCCGCCGAAGTCGCCCCACAGGCAAGCCGTCACTCCTCACGCAGTCACTCCTCACGCAAAGGAATCCGACCTCATGCTGCGCATCGCCGTTCCCAACAAGGGTTCACTGTCCGGACCTGCGTCGGCGATGCTCCATGAGGCCGGATACCAGCAGCGCAAGGAGTCCAAGGAACTCGTCCTCGTCGACCCCGAGAACGAGGTCGAGTTCTTCTACCTGCGCCCGCGCGACATCGCCATCTACGTCTCCTCCGGCAAGCTCGACATCGGCATCACCGGACGCGACCTCCTGATCGACTCCGGCGCCAACGCCGAGGAGATCCTGCCACTCGGCTTCGCCCGCTCCACCTTCCGCTTCGCCGCCAAGCCCGGCACCGCCCAGGGCATCGACGAACTGGCCGGACGCACCGTCGCCACCTCCTACGAGGGCATCGTCGCCAAGCACCTCGCCGACAGCGGCGTCGACGCCTCCGTCATCCACCTCGACGGCGCCGTGGAGACCGCCATCGAGCTGGGCGTCGCGCAGGTCATCGCGGACGTCGTCGAGACCGGCACCAGCCTGCGCAACGCGGGCCTCGAGGTCTTCGGCGAGCCGATCATGAAGTCCGAGGCCGTCGTCATCCGGCGCACCGGAGCCGCCGCCGACGACCCCAAGGTGCAGCAGTTCCTGCGCCGCCTCCAGGGCGTCCTGGTCGCCCGGACGTACGTGATGATGGACTACGACTGCCGCGCCGAACACCTCGAGCAGGCCGTGGCGCTCACCCCGGGCCTGGAGTCGCCGACCATCTCCCCGCTGCACAACGAGGGCTGGGTCGCGGTCCGCTCCATGGTCCCCACCAAGGACGCGCAGCGGGTCATGGACGACCTGTACGCCATCGGAGCGCGCGCCATCCTGACCACGGCCATCCACGCCTGCCGCCTGTGACCGCGCCGGAACCCACCACCATGTCTGCGACGTCTGCCATGTCCGACCGGTCCGACCGGCCCTCGGCAACCGCCCTGCCCGTCACGTTCCGGCCCGCCCGCACCCGGGCGGTGCTGCTCACCGCCGGGGCCGCGGTCTTCGCGGCGCTCGTCGTGATCTCCGTGCTGCTGCCCAACCTCAGCCCGGGGGAGCGGACCAGCTTCGTCTTCACCGGCGCGCTGCTGCTCGGCGTGCTCGTCCTGCTGAGCAGGCCCAAGGTGGTCGCCGACGAGACGGGCGTGACCGTCGTCAACATCGCCACCAGCCGCCGCCTGGAGTGGGCCGAGATCGTCCGGGTCAATCTGCGCCCCGGCGACCCCTGGGTGTTCCTCGACCTGACCGACGGCACCAGCCTGCCCGCCCTCGGCATCCAGCCGGGCATCGCCAAGCAGCGCGCCGTCAGCGACGCCCGCGCGCTGCGGGCCCTGGTCGAGGCGCGCTCCGGCAGCGAGACCGGCTGAAGGACCCCGACCGGGGAATCCCCCAAGGGCCGGAATCCGGGAGGACTCGGGGGATCCCGAACTGACGCGCCGACGCCTGTCTTGATTAATCTGGATGCGGGGCGGACACCACGTGCCGCCCCGCCCCGGACGGCCGGCGCGGCCGGCACGGGGCTCCTGCTAACCGAGGAGTGACCCTCTCCGGCGATGGACGGATCGTCCTGTAGTACCTGCGCCGCCCCCTCCCGACATCCGGGGACCCGAGCACCGGGCGAGGCGGCGGCATCATGACCATCCCCCTGCTGCTCCTCGGAGCGGCTTTCCTGTTGATCCTCGCCAACGGCTTCTTCGTGGCCGCCGAGTTCGGCCTCGTCACCGTCGAGCGGCCCGACGCCGAGAAGGCCGCCGCCGACGGCGACCGCCGGGCGCGCACGGTCGTCGGCGCCCTGAAGGAACTCTCCTTCCAGCTGTCGGGCACCCAGCTCGGCATCACCATCACCTCGCTCGTCATCGGCATGCTCGCCGAGCCCGCCCTCGCGCGCCTCCTCGCCCGCCCGCTCACCTCGACGGGCATACCGGAAGGGGCGGTTTCGGGAGTCGCGGTGGCCGTCGGCATGCTCCTGGCCTCCGCGGTGCAGATGGTGATCGGTGAGCTGGTGCCCAAGAACTGGGCGGTGTCCCGGCCGTTGCAGGTCGCGCGGTTCGTCGCGGGCCCGCAGGCCGCCTTCTCCCGCCTGTTCCGGCCGGTCATCGCCGGGCTCAACTCCGTCGCGAACCGCCTGGTGCGGTCCCTCGGGGTCGAGCCCGCCGAGGAGCTCGCCTCCGCCCGCACCCCCGGTGAACTGGTCTCCCTCGCCCGGCACTCGGCCCGCGCCGGAGCCCTTGAGCAGGACACCGCCGACCTGTTCGTGCGCACACTCTCGCTCGGCGAACTCACCGCGCAGCACGTGATGACGCCCCGCGTGAAGGTCAGCGCCCTGCAGTCGTCCGCCACCGCCGAGGACGTGGTCAACCTGACCCGCGCCACCGGCCTGTCCCGCTTCCCGGTCTACCGGGAGCGGATCGACGAGGTCATCGGCATGGTCCACCTCAAGGACGCCCTCGCGGTCCCCGCGCACGAGCGGCTGCGCGCCCCCGTCGGCCGGATCGCCAAGTCCCCGCTGCTCGTGCCGGAGACGCTGCCCGTGCAGCCCCTCCTGGAGCGGCTGCGCAGCGAGCAGCCGATAGCGGTGGTCGTCGACGAGTACGGCGGCACGGCCGGTGTGGTCACGCTGGAGGACATCGTCGAGGAACTCGTCGGCGAGGTCCGCGACGAGCACGACCACCAGGACGGCCTGCCCGACCTCGCGGCCGCACCGGCCGAGGACGGCAGACCCGCCTGGGACGCCGACGGCGGCTGCCGCGTCGACACCCTGCGGCGCATAGGAATCGACATCCCCGAGGGGCCGTACGAGACCGTGGCCGGACTGGTCGCCGATCTGCTCGGCCGCATCCCAGCACCCGGCGACCGGGCCGAACTCCCGGGCTGGCGGCTCGCGGTCCGCCAGGTCGGGCACTTCCGGGCCGAGCGGGTGCGCCTGGTGCGGACCGGGGACCCGGCCGGGGCGCCCGGCGAGGCGGCCGGCGGGGCCGTGGACCGGGTGGGCGCCCCGGTTCCGGAGGCCGTCCGATGAGCGCGCTCCAACTCCTGCTCGCCGTCCTGCTCGTGCTCGCCAACGGCTTCTTCGTGGGGGCCGAGTTCGCGCTCGTGTCCGTACGCCGCAGCCAGATCGAGCCGCTGGGGTCCAAGAGGGCCCGCCAGGTCCTGTACGGCCTGGAGCATCTGCCGCAGATGATGGCCGCCGCCCAGTTCGGCATCACCGTGTGCTCGTTGACGCTCGGCGCCGTCGCGGAGCCGACCGTGGCGCGGCTGCTCGAACCGCTCTTCCACGCGGTGCGCCTGCCCGAGGGCATGGCCCACCCCCTCGGCTATGTGATCGCACTCGCCGCCGTCGTCTTCCTGCACCTCGTCATCGGCGAGATGCTCCCGAAGAACCTCGCGATGGCGGCACCCGAGCGGACCGCGCTCTGGCTCAGCCCCGGCCTGGTCGCGTTCGCGCGCCTGTGCCGGCCGGTCACGGTGACGCTCGGCGCCTGCGCCCGGCTGATCCTGCGGCTGTTCAAGGTCGAGCCCAAGGACGAGGTGGAGGCGGTCTTCACCAGCGTGCAGCTGGGCCGTCTGGTGGAGGACGCGGGGCAGGCGGGTCTCCTCGACCCGCGGGCGCAGGAGCGCCTGGAGGACGCCCTGGAGCTGGGGTCACGGCCGGTGACGGACGTCCTGCTCGACCGGGCCTCCCTGGTCACGGTCGGTCCTTCGGTCACCCCGGCGCAGGTCGTCGAACTCACCGGGCGCACGGGCTACTCCCGGTTCCCGGTCCGTGCGGAGACCGGCGCCTTCATGGGCTATCTGCACGTGAAGGACGTCCTGGACCTGGAGGACACCGACCGCGCGGTGCCCCAGCACATCTGGCACCGGATGACGGTCCTGCGCGCCGAACTGCCCCTGGACGACGCCTTGACCGTGATGCGGCACTCCGCGACGCACCTGGCCCAGGTGGCCGACGCGTCCGGCAAGGTGCTCGGCCTGGTCGCCCTGGAGGACGTCCTGGAGCTCCTGGTCGGCGAGGTCCGTGACCCGGCGCACCGGGTGGCCGTGCCTCCGGCGGCGCACGCGGTGCGGAGCCGGGGCGCGCGGGACGTACGGGGGAAGGAGCTGGTCGGCTGAGGCCGGTGGGCCGGTGGGCCGGTGGGCCGGGGCGGCGGGGGAGGGCCGTGCGGCCCCGGCCCACCGGCGTCCCAGGCGGTCGGCTCAGGCGGCTCGGCGGCGCCCCGCGCCACGGTCGTCGGCTCAGCCCCCGGCCGGGTCGGTCGGCCCCCGGCCCGAGAGGACCTCCCCGTACGCCTGCATGAGGTCCGGGAGCCGCAGGGTCGACAGGTCGGACCGGGTCGGCGCCCCCGGATAGCCGGAGAGCCGCAGGTCGCGGTAGGCGCAGCTCTTCTCGTACAGCGTGCGCAGGAACCGTCCGTTGCCCAGCTCGTCGATCCAGGTCTGGTCGACCACGTGCCCGCTGATGGAGCGCAGTTCGTCCAGAGCCTCCTCGTCCCACACGTCGCCGTTGTCGGCGGCGAGGACCTGGCCGATCGCGGTGAGCTCCAGGGGCCGGTACGAGGGGAAGTCGACGCGTGTCGTGAAGCGTGAGGAGAGCCCGGGGTTGGCGGCGAGCAGCCGGTCCATGCCTTCGGGGTAGCCCGCGAGGATCACCACGAGGTGGTCGCGGTTGTCCTCGGCCCGCTTCAGGAGGACCTGCAGCGCCTCGTCGCCGTACGCGTCGCCCTTGCCGTAGCCGGAGTTGGACAGGGAGTACGCCTCGTCGACGAAGAGGACGCCGCCGATCGCCGAGTCGATCAGCTCGTTGGCCTTCACGGCGGTCTGGCCCAGGTATTCGCCGACCAGGTCGGCCCGCTGGGCCTCCACGAGGTGGTCGCCGCCGAGCAGTCCGAGGGCGTAGAAGACCCGGCCGAGGATGCGGGCCACGGTGGTCTTGCCGGTGCCGGAGGGGCCGGAGAAGACGAAGTGTCGTTTCGGCGGCTGCACCGGCAGGCCCTGGGCGGCCCGGAAGCGGGCCATGTTCAGCTGTGCGGAGAGCGCCTTGACCTGGCGTTTGACGGGTTCGAGGCCGACCATCCGCTCCAGCTCGGCGAGCGCCTGTTCGAGCAGGGCCGGGTCGGTGGGGCCGGGCGGGGGCTGGCGTGGGGCGGGCTTGATGGGGATCACGGCCTTCTCGCGCACCGTGTCGGCGTCGGGCGGTCCGCCGCCGGGCGGCAGTTCGGGCTCGGTGACCTTCAGGTCGCGGCCCTCGGCGCCGAACAGCGCGTCCACGCCGTCGGGTCCGTCGAGGGCGTCCTGGCCGACGCCGGTGAGGGAGATCGCGGCCAGGTCGGCGGCGTCGTCGTAGCCGTCGCCCTCGGCGATGGCGGCGAGCCGGGCGGAGGTGTCCATGAAGGCGGGGTCGACGCGGTGCACCGCCCGGTACAGCGGCAGCGCGGCGGCGGACCTGCCGGTGCCCTCGTGCGCGCGGGCCAGCCAGTAGCGCAGCTCCTTGCGCTGCGGCTGTTCGCTGCGGCAGCGCATCAGCGCGGCCGAGAGCAGCGGCTCGGCCTGCCCGAACATCTCCAGGCGCACCCGTGCCATGCCGCCGAAGAGGCCCGCCTCGATGCCGAGCATCGCGTCGTCGATCAGCGGGTCGGTGTGCCGCACCAACTGCTCCCAGTCCTTGACCAGGTAGGCGCGGCAGGCGTGCAGGAACCGCACCTGGGTGTCGGCGTCGACCGGCGGCAGCCCGGCGAGGGCCCGGTCGAGCTCGGGCACATGGCGGCCGTCCAGCCAGTGCGAGGCGTGCGCGAGCAGCAGGTCGCGGGTGGACTCAAGGACGGGCTGCACCCACCAGCCCAGCCAGTACCAGGAGTTGAGGGTGCGCACGTGCCGGGCGCGCTGTTCGCCGAAGCGGTCCCGGTGCTGGAACATCCGCAGCAGCGCGGTCGTCGTGTCGATGCGCAGCGCGTGCAGCCCGAGCCAGCCGTCCGCCATGCCCGGGTCCATGCGCACCGCGGCCCTGAACTCCTCCTCGGCCTGCGGATAGGCGCCCATGGTGTAGGCGTCGACGCCCCGCAGCCAGGCGAGGTCCGCCGGGGCCGTCGCGCCCTGGGTGCCGAAGTCCATCACGTCCCCCACAAACCGTGCCCCCGTTTGTGTACCACCGGGCCGGTGCCCGCCGGCAACTGAGCTGAACCGCCGTGCCGCGGACGGGAGTTGATGTGGTGTCCGCAGCAGCCGTCCGAAGTCGCACCACGATGCATCGTACCTGCGTGGCAGGGCTCGGCCGTAGGGTGCCGCAGCGTTGGATCTCCGGCGGGGGCTCCTGGGGGTGCTCGGCAAGAAGAGGCCCGATGGTGACCCAGGGTGAGCGATCGGCGGCTCATGGCGCTGGGAAAAAGGGGGCGGAGGGCAGAACGAAGCCCCCGATCACGGGGGAACAACCGGGGGCTTCGCGTCTGTCGGCGACCCGAAAGGCCGCACATTGAGAACGTAAGTCCTGTAAGGCCCCTGGGTCAAGCCGAGTTGGGGCACTCGCGGAAACTGGCCACGGGGCCCACGAGCGGTCTTCCGCAGGTTCAGCGCGCTGCCGACGGGTCTTCACCCTGAGTGACGATTTGGGTCAGTGCTGCCGCCTCGTCGGGCCCCGGCAGCAACTCGTACCCCTCAGGCAACTCGCGTACGAGCAACTGGGCGAAGGGGCGCGACGGGTCCTCGGCGAAATGTCGTCGTTCGGCCGCCTCCCAGCCGTCCCAGAAGCCACTCAGGTCCGGCCCGTCCCGGCGGCGTCCGCGCGCCCAGGAGGTGTCGCGGGGCAGGTCCATCCACAGCAGGCCCGCGAGGAACGGCCTTAGCACCCTGCGGCCCGCGCCGACACCCTCCATCAGGACGACGGGGGCGGCGGGCAGCGGGCGGTCGGCAGGCCCGAAGCGGCGCGCGTGCCAGTCGTACGCCGCATAGTGCGCCGTTTCGCCTCGGGACAGGGGTTCCATGACCTGCCGCAGGAGCCGGTCCGTCCAGTCGAACAGGTCGGTGTGGCTCGCGATGTCGTCGAGGCGGAGCACGGGGGCGCCGCCGAGTGCCTCCGCGAGCCGCGCCGTGAAGGTCGACTTTCCGGAGCCCGCGTGTCCGTCGACGGCGACCACCCGGACCGGGCCGCAGGACGACGGCAGGTGGCGCACGGCGTCGGCGAGGCGGGGGAGTCCCGGAAGTCCTGGAGACCCCGGAAGCGCGGGAAGTTCCGGAAGTGCTGGAAGTCCGGGGTGGTCGGGGTGGTCGGGGAGCTCGGAGGGCCCGGGGCGGTCCGCGGGGTCGGGGAGGGGGGCGGGGCGGTCGGTATGGGTCATCGCGGGCCAGCCTACGGGCCGGGGCGCGCGAGGCGCGGATCGTGGGGCGCGTGTGCGGTTCAGTGCGCTGTCGCAGGTCATACCAGTGGTAGAGGCCAATAGTGGTCGGCGTTGCCGGGGTCGGATCACTGGCAGAACCCGTCGGTGCACGGCCATAGTTGGTGAACTGTCGTGTACCTGACCATCATGCTCCGGCTGCGGCCGGAACCCATCGACTGGGGGCTCCCGTCCATGGACCAAGCTGAAGGCATGTCCCGCAGAAGAATCCTCACCACGGCGGCCGGAGCCGCGGCCGTGGCGGCCGCCGCGGCCGCCACCGTGCCCCCCGCGGGCGCCGCCCCCGCGTCCCGGCGCCGCCCGCCCCGCGCGGAGCGACTCGTGGACAACCGCTTCTGGGTCTCCCACAAGGACTGGGGCTCGGGCACGGCCCACGGCACCCGCGTCGTCGGCAAGGGCCGCGCCGGCGTCGAGGTGGCGACGCCCGTGGGGACGACCGACTACACGGACCCGCACACCGGCAGGGCCACCACCTGGGAGTACGCCCAGTGGACCGGGCCCGCGCACCGCCCCGCGACCCCCGCCACGGAAGCCATCGCCTCCTGGAACGCCCGCACCCCCACCGGCACCTGGATCCAGGTCGAGCTGGAAGCGACGTACTCGGACGGCGCCACGTCCCCCTGGTACGTCCTCGGCCGCTGGAACTCGGGCGACGACCGCGAGGACGCCGACGCCGCCGTCATCCGGCGCACCTCGGTGGACGACCAGTCCGACGGCAGGACGTCCGTCTGGACGGACACGCTGTCCGTCGACGACGCGGCGAGCGGCCTGCGCGTGGTCGCGTACCGGCTGCGGCTGACCTTGTACCGCACGCCCGGCAGCGCGCTCACGCCCACGGTGTGGCGGCTCGGCGCGATGGCCTCCGCGGTGCCCGACCGCTTCACGGTGCCCGCCGCCGCGCCCGGCCTCGCCAAGGAGCTGAAGGTGCCGCGCTACTCACAGGAGATCCACAAGGGCCAGTACCCGGAGTACGACAACGGCGGCGAGGCCTGGTGCAGCCCCACGTCGTCGCAGATGATCCTGGAGTACTGGGGGCGCGAGCCGACGGCCGCGGACCTGGCCTGGGTCGACCCCGCCTTCGCCGATCCGCAGGTGTGCCACGCCGCCCGCTTCACCTACGACCACCAGTACGGCGGCTGCGGGAACTGGCCGTTCAACGCGGCCTACGCGGCGACGTACGAGGACATGCAGGGCGTCGTCACCCGGCTCGGCTCGCTGACCGACCTGGAGAGGCTGATCAAGGCGGGCATCCCGGTCATCACCTCCCAGTCCTTCCTCAAGGAGGAGCTGACCGGGGCGGGCTACGGCACCGCGGGCCACCTCATGACCGTCATCGGCTTCACCAAGAGCGGCGACGTGATCGCCAACGACCCCGCGTCGCCGAGCAACCCGGCGGTGCGCCGGGTCTACGAGCGGCGGGAGTTCGAGAACATCTGGCTCCGCACCAAGCGCAGGAACGCCCAGGGCAAGGTGGTGTCGGGGACCGGCGGGGTCTGCTACCTGTACTTCCCCGTGCACCGCACGAAGGAGCAGGTGCGCGCGCTGCTCGCCGTCGGCGTGCGCTGAAGCGGGAAGGGCCCCGTCCCGGTGGGACGGGGCCCGGTGCGCGGCCTTCGCCGTGCGGGGCGCCCGGTCGCTCAGGTCGCCGGGTCCACCACCCAGTCCGGGTGGCCCGGCATCGGCGGGGTCTTCGCGCCGTACAGCCAGGGCTTGAGGAAGCCCTCCAGGTCCTGCCCCGAGACCTTCGAGGCGAGGTCGATGTAGTCCTGGGTGCTCGCGGCCCTCCCGCGGTACTGGCTCACCCAGGCCCGCTCGATCTTCTGGAACGTCGCGTCCCCGACCTTCTCGCGCAGCGCGTACAGGACGAGCGCCGAACCGTCGTAGCGCATGCGCTTGAAGAGGTTCGGCTCGGTGGGCTCCGCGGGCGCGCCGAAGTCGCGGCGCCACTGGTCGTGCGCCTTGTACGCGGCCTTCATCGCGGCCTCGAAGCTGTCGCCGCCGTGCTCCTCGGAGTACATGCGCTCGTAGAAGCGGGCGTGGCCCTCGCTGACCCACAGGTCGGACCAGCTCGCGAGGGCGACGCTGTCGCCGAACCACTGGTGGGCCAGCTCGTGGACCAGGTTCCGCTCGGCGTCGACCTGCGTGCCGAGCAGGTCGGCCTTGGGGACGAGGGAGAGCGTCTGGGTCTCCAGGGCGACGCCGAGGTCGGTGTCGCCGACGAGGATGCCGTAGCGGTTGAAGGGGTACTTGCCGAGCTTCTGCTCCAGCCAGCTCAGGTGCTCGGGCGTGAGCTTGCGGTACTTCGCCGTGGGCTCCACCAGCGCGTCCGGGACGATGTCGCGCAGCGGCAGGCCGCCGGGGCCGGTGCTGTCGACCATCGTGAACTTGCCGACGGCGAGCTGCACGAGCTGTGTGGACAGCGGCTGCTCGGAGTCGTAGGTCCACCGCACCCGGTCGCCGGACACCTTCTTCTTGCTGGTCAGCTTGCCGTTGGCGACGGCCGTGCGGTCCTTCGGCGTGGTGATCTTGAAGGTGATCGGCGCGCGCTGGCTCGGGTGGTCGTTGGCCGGGAAGATCAGGCGGGCGCCGTTGGGCTGGGGATAGACCACCGTGCCGTCGGGCGTGGGGATCCAGCCGTAGTCCTCGATGGCGTCGTCGCGGTGCCGCGTCTGGGTGGGGTCGGCGGTGTAGGTGACCTTGACCGTGAAGGCGCGGCCCTTGGCGATCGGCGACTTCGGCGTGACCGTCAGCTCGTCGCCGTCGCGCGAGGTGGCGGCCGCCTTGCCGTCGACGGTGACCGCGCGCAGCGTGTTGCCGCCGAAGTCGAGGTTGAAGCGGGACAGGGCCTGGGTGGCGGTGGCCTTGATGGTGGCCGACGCCGCGAACGGGGTCTTCGGGGCCTGCCAGTCGAAGTCAAGGACGTAGCGGTCGACGGTGTATCCGCCGTTGCCGTCGAGGGGGAACATCGGGTCGCCGAGCCCGGGGGCGCCGGGGGAGGGCTTCTCCGCTGCCGCGGGCGTGGCGTACGAGACCGGTCCGGTGAGGGCGGCCGCCGCCGTCACGGCCGCCGCGAGCGCGAGCCGTGCTCCGGTGCCTCTGCTGCGGCGGGGCGTCCTGAACGTACTCATCGGAAACCTTTCGGTCGGATGCTGCGCGGACGTACGCCGTCTTAGACGCACGGCGATCAGCGGCAGTTGTGGTGACAAGTGACCAACGTCTCTCCCACAATTGCGGGCACGGCTGGCAAGGTGGAAGACGCCAGTGGGGGGAATGACCACTGCCAGTGCGGCCCGGGGAGGCCGCCGTCGGCCGAAAAACGTCAGCGAGAAGCCATATGACCGCGACCTCTGCCACCGCAGTCCGCACCCAGGCCCGCACGGGCGGCCCCGAGGACGGCCCGAACGTCCTGGAGCACCTCGCGGGCTGGACCCTCGTCGTCGTCCTCGCGATGCTCGTCAGCCAGGTCGGTCTTCTGTGAGCTGAGTCTCACCACCGGGCTCGGCCGGGCCGCCCGGGCCGGGTGTCGTGGCGCCGGGCTCAGCCATCGGATCCAGGTCCGCCCGCCAGTGCCGATGCGGCACCCCCACCAGGTCGTACAGCCGCCGCACCGGCGACCGCCCCGGCAGCAGCACGACCCCCGCGAGCACCGCGAACAGCGGCA
Source organism: Streptomyces flavofungini (assembly GCF_030388665.1). Lineage (NCBI taxonomy): Bacteria > Bacillati > Actinomycetota > Actinomycetes > Kitasatosporales > Streptomycetaceae > Streptomyces > Streptomyces flavofungini. The sequence continues at coordinate 7,889,043 of NZ_CP128846.1, forward strand.
GGCCCAGCCAGCCGCCGAGCAGCCGCACCAGCACGCTCGCCGTGACCGCGCCGAGGAACGGCAGGCCGTACACCCCGGCGCCCGCGATGGCGACGGCGATGACGGGGTGCACCTTGCGGTCCTCGTCGGCGCCGGGCAGCGACCAGCCCTCCAGGAGCCAGCCGATCTCCGTCATCAGCATGGTGCCGATGACGGCGGCGCCGAAGACGAGCAGCGCGAGGAACGTGCCGGACGTGAGGAAGTCCAGGGCGTTGTTGACGACGCTGTCGTGCGGCCAGTCCGCCCAGTCGCGCGCGCCGGGGGACAGGAAGCGCTCGTAGCCGCTGCCGTCCCAGCCGTGCACGAGCGTGCCGAACAGCAGGAAGTAGCCGCCCACGCAATTCAGGTACGCCCAGTACCCGGCGCCCACGAGGACCAGCGTCTGGGCGGCGAGGAACCCGAGAACCGCGGCGACGGGGACGCCGCCCGCGTAGAAGAGGACGAAGCCCGCCCATACGCCCTCGTGGCCCCCGGCGACGTGCATGGTCGCCCAGGACGGGTTCTGCCAGAGCAGGAACAGGCCGGTCGGCACCATCAGGACGGCCGCGAAGAGGACCGTCAGGGCCAGATAGGGGTTGGCGGCGCGGCTGCGGGTGCGCGGGCCCTCGCCCGCGTTGATCCGCTCCCACACCTGGAGCTGGCGGCCCGCGGCGAGCGCGAAGGTCGCGCCCACCGCGTACGCCCAGAACAGCGCGGCCTGGATCTGGATCACGGCGGCGCTCCCTTCCGGATCACGGGGTCCGGGCTGCCCGGATCACGCCCGCGCCCCCAGCGTCAGACCGCCCGCGACGATCGAGTCGGAGGTGACGAGCGCCTGCTCGGCGCTGACCTCCGTCATGAAGACGAACGGCGGGACGAGCGGGGGCACCGGCAGCTTGTCGGGCGTGAAGGTCAGACAGAGGATGCCCTCGATGCAGCCCTTGAACTTGGTGAGGTAGAGCGTGACCGCGCCGCTGAGGTCCAAGGTGTCGGCGCCGAGGGTGAGTTCACGACTGCCGTCGCGGGTCGTGAGGCGGTAGTCGGTGAGCGAGGCCGCCTTCATGCGCAGCACCATCACCTTCAGCGGCCCTTCGGCGGTGGGCACGTCGGTGACGCCCGCGACGATGAAGCCCTGCGGCGCGAACAGCGTCGTCGTGATCGTCGGCGGCGTCCGCGCCGCCACGATCCCGTCGTCCCCGGGCGCCGCCCTCGCCGGGACGGCGCCCCACAGCACCGTCCCGGCGAGGGCCACCGGAAGGAGCACGGCCAGCGTCCGCGTGCCCTGCCCGTCGCGCACCTTCGGCCGCCCGGCCCGCTCCTGGTCGTCGTCGGGGACCGGCGTCCAGCCGAACCCCATCGCGCTGCCCGCGATCCCGAGCAGCATGCCGATCAGGAACCCGCCGAGGTTCGTCGCCGCGAACGAGAGCACCGACAGGATGAGGGCGTTGACGGACACGTAGTGATGGGCGTGCGGCAGGAGCCACAGGAACAACCCGGCGACCATCAGTGCGATCCCGATGCCGATCGCGGCGATCCCGCCGAGCCCGAGGCTCACCAGGACCGTCAGCGGCGACAGCGGCACGAGGAGCAGCTCGGCTCCGCCCAGGATCAGCAGCAGACCGCCCCAGAAGGGCCGGGTGCGTCGCCACTTGCGCACGCCGCGCCGCAGCTCCGGAAGCGGCAGGCGGGCGTCCAGCCAGCCCCCGGCGCGCGGGGCGCCGGGCCCGCTCAGAAGCACTTCTTGCCGCCGATGCTGACGTCCACCTTCATGCCCTTGAGGCGGAAGTTCCCCCCGGTGGCCGACCAGGCGTGCGAGCGCACCTTGGCCACCTCGATGTCGCCGGCCTGGAGGCCGAACTTGCCCTTCTCGCCCTTGACGCCCGGGACTTCGTCGAGTGTCGAGGCGTCCCGGCCGATCTGCGCGGTGCCGAAGCGCGCGTCGCCCACCAGGTCCTCGCCGTCGATGATCAGGTTGCTCGCGGTGACGTTGCCCGCGTCGCCGCCCGCCGTCAGCTTGAACACCACGGTGCCGACGGGCGTCTTGACCTCGGCCGCCTGGCAGATGTCGGACAGCGTGGCGTCGCCGATGCCGAGCAGCGCCACCGGGTGGCCCTTGCCGTCGATGTCGCGGTCGACCTGGACGTAGCTCGCCAGGCCCTGGCTGGTCAGTTTGCCCGAGGAGACCTGGAAGCTGGTGCCGCTGACCGCGAAGGACGCGGCGAGCGCGCCCTCGGCCATCACGGACGCCATCGCGCCGACCGCGAGGACCGCGGGCAGCGCGACGACGGCCGTCTTCTTCCAGTTGGTTCTGCCCTCGCGTAATGCTCTCTTCGCCGTGCTCACTGGTTCCTCCCGTACGTCGTCCGGTGCGTAAGGGGAGTGCGTGGCAGCGCGTCGTCGGGGTCCGGGCCGGTCCTGGCCCGTCCGGGCAGGCGACGTGGGTCTGCCATACTGCGGCTGATCCCGAGGCAGTTGGAGACTAGGGCCGAAATTGAATAATAGTCAACAGCGCGGTACCGATCGTTCCCACGGCGCGGACCGCCCGCAGGCGCGCGGCACCGACCGATCCGTGGCGCGCCGCGCCGAACTCATCGTCATCGGCCGCAAGTTGTTCGCCGACACGTCCTACGACGCGCTGTCGATGGACGACATCGCGAAACAGGCAGGAGTCGCCAAGGGGCTGATCTACTACTACTTCAAGTCCAAACGCGGCTACTACCTCGCGATCATCGAGGACTCGGTCGCCGACCTCGTCGAGCGCGCGGCCAGCGGCACCGAACTCCCGCCCACGGAGCGGGTGCACCGCACGATCGACGGCTATCTGCGCTACGCCGAGCACCACCAGGAGGCCTACCGCACCATCGTCAGCGGCGGCGTCGGCTTCGACGCCGAGGTGCACGCCATACGCGACGGCGTGCGCGAGGCGATGATCGGCACCATCGCCGACGGGGCGTACGGACGGCGGGACATCCCGGCGCTGGTGCGCACGGCGCTGCTCGGCTGGCTGTGCAGCGTGGAGGGCGTCACGCTCGACTGGATCGGGACGGCGCGGGACCTGGAGCGCGACACCGTGCGCGACTACCTGGTGCGCATGCTGCGCGAGACGCTGGGCGTCATCGAGGAGTTCGAGCCCGCGTTCCCCGCGCCGCCCGCGGCATGACGAAGGGGCGGGAGCCCGCCGGCTCCCGCCCCCTTCGACTGCTGTGAGGCGACCGCTAGTTGATGGCCTTGATCAGCTCGCCGTTGCTGGTGTCACCGCTCAGCTCCCAGAAGAACGTGCCTCCCAGGCCCTGCTGGTTCTTGTAGTTCATCTTCCCCGCGATGGTGGCCGGGGTGTCGTAGCTCCACCAGTTGTTGCCGCAGTGCGCGTACGCGGTCCCGCCGACCGTGCCGTTGGCCGGGCACTTGGTCTTCAGCACCTTGTAGTCGTCGATGCCCTGTTCGTACTTGCCCTGGGCGGGCCCCGTCGCGGTGCCGCCCGGCGCCTTCTGGGTGACGCCCGTCCAGCCGCGGCCGTAGAAGCCGATGCCGAGGAGCAGCTTGTCCGAGGGGATGCCGAGGCCCTTGAGCTTGGCGATCGTCGCCTGCGAGTGGTACTCGGCCTTCGGGATGCCGGAGTAGGAACTGAGCGGCGAGTGGGGCGCCGTCGGTCCCTTGGCATCCCAGGCGCCGAAGAAGTCGTACGTCATCGGGTTGTACCAGTCGACGTACTGGGCGGCGCCCGCGTAGTCCGCGGCGTCGATCTTGCCGCCGGAGGAGGCGTCGGCGGGGATGGCCGCGGTCACCAGGTTCTTGGAGCCGAACTTGGCGCGCACCGCGGCCATCAGGTTCTTGTAGGCCGCGCGGCCGCTGGTGTCGCAGGTCAGGCCGCAGGCGTTGGGGTACTCCCAGTCGATGTCGATGCCGTCGAAGACGTCCGCCCACTTGGAGTTCTCGACCAGGTCGTAGCAGGACTGGGCGAACGCCGCCGGGTTCTGCGCGGCCTGCGTGAAGCCGCCCGACCAGGTCCAGCCGCCGAAGGACCACAGGACCTTCAGGTTCGGGTGCTTCTTCTTCAGCTCGCGCAGCTGGTTGAAGGTGCCGCGCAGGGGCTGGTCCCAGGTGTCGGCGACGCCGTCGACGCTCTGGTCGGCGGTGTACGTCTTCTCGGTGGCGGCGAAGTTGTCGCCCATCGTGCACTTGCCGCCCTGGACGTTGCCGAAGGCGTAGTTGATGTGCGTGAGCTTGTTGGCGGAGCCGGACGTCTCGATGTTCTTGACGTGGTAGTTCCGGTCGTAGACGCCCCATTCGGTGAAGTAGCCGACCACGCGGGAGCCCGCCTTGGCATCGGCCTCGGCGGGGGCGCCGGTGTTCTGGTCGGCGGCCGCGGTGCCCGCGCCGGCGAGCAGACCCGCGCCGAGCACGGCGCAACAAGCGGTGGCCAGGAGCGCCCTGAAGCGGGCGCGGGGACGGTTCGGTCGTGGCATCGCTGTCTCCTCGTGGGGGGAGAGGGGAGCATGTGGGGGTGGTGCTGACCTACTGACCTGCGGACACTTCGCGCCCTCAGGCAGGGCCGGGCGACCGGGCAGGGGCGCGTCAACGCCCCCTACGTAGTCGCGCGTTGAATTGGCATGAACGCGAAGACGCCTTGTGCCGCTGGACTCTAGGAGGACTAGACCATTACGTCAATGGTTCGGACCAATTCCCGCTGCGGGGTGCCGGGCGCCGCGGCCTTGGACACATGCCGATGAAGATCAGTCGCAGGCCCCGTGAACCCGTGACGCCATGCCGCCGATCGGGCATACTCAACCCGCCACAGTCGCTGGTCAGCCGCTTCCGAGACCCGGAAGGGCAGCATCGGCTTGGCAGTGTCCCCGACGGCGGCGCCACACCCCGTGCGCGAGCCCGTCGCAGCGCCCGACAGGGAGAGGAGAGCGCCATGCCCGAGGGAGCCGCACAGTCGGTCGAGCGTCAGCTGCCCACCGAAGAGGCCCGGGATCTGTTCGCGCTCGTGCGTGAACTGGTCCAGCGCGAGATCGCGCCGCACGCGGCCGCCGAGGAGGAGGCAGGCCACTTCCCGCGCGAACTCTTCACCCTGCTCTCCGAATCGGGCCTGCTCGGTCTCGCCTACGACTCCGAGTTCGGCGGCGGCGACCAGCCCTACGAGGTGTATCTCCAGGTCCTCGAAGAGCTCGCCCGCGCGCGTCTGACCGTCGGCCTCGGCGTCAGCGTCCACTCGCTCGCCTGCCACGGCCTCGCCGGGTACGGCACCAAGGAGCAGCAGGCCGAGCACCTGCCCGACATGCTCGGCGGCGGGCTGCTCGGCGCCTACTGCCTGTCCGAGCCGTCCTCGGGATCGGACGCCGCGTCGCTGCGCACCAAGGCCGTGCGGGACGGTGACGAGTGGGTCGTCACGGGCACGAAGGCATGGATCACGCACGGCGGCGTCGCCGACTTCTACACCGTCCTGGCCCGCACGGGCGGCGAGGGCGCGCACGGCGTGACCGCCTTCCTGGTGCCGGGCGACGCCGAGGGGCTCTCGGCCGCGGTGCCGGAGAAGAAGATGGGCATGAAGGGCTCGCCGACGGCGCAGCTCCACTTCGACGGCGTCCGGGTGTCCGACGCCCGGCGCATCGGGGACGTGGGGCAGGGCTTCGCGATCGCGCTCTCGGCGCTCGACTCGGGGCGGCTCGGCATCGCGGCGTGCGCGATCGGCGTGGCCCAGGCGGCGCTCGACGAGGCGGTGTCGTACGCGACCGAGCGCAAGCAGTTCGGCCGTCCGATCGCCGACTTCCAGGGCCTGCGCTTCATGCTCGCGGACATGGCGACGCAGATCGAGGCGGGCCGGGCGCTGTACCTGGCGGCGGCCCGGCTGCGGGACGCGGGCCGCCCGTTCTCCAAGCAGGCGGCGATGGCCAAGCTGCTGTGCACGGACACCGCGATGAAGGTCACGACGGACGCCGTCCAGGTGCTCGGCGGCTACGGCTACACCCTCGACTTCCCCGTCGAGCGCTATATGCGCGAGGCCAAGGTGCTGCAGATCGTCGAGGGCACGAATCAGATCCAGCGCATGGTCATCGCCCGCCATCTCGCGGGTCCCGACTCGCGCTGAGCCGCGGGTCGGGGGGAGCGCCGGGCACGGGGCCGAACGAAGAGTCCCGGTCCGTGCCGAACTGTGCGCCCCGGTCGGTGCCGAAGCGGGTGTCCCGGCCCGCGCCGAAGGACGCGTCCCGGTCCGCCCCGAAGCGCGTGCCCCGGCCCGTGCTGAAGGACGTGTCCCGGTCCGTGCCGAACCGCGCGTCCCTGGCCGGGCCGAACGCCCCCTCCGAGCCGAACCCCCCGTCCGTCCCGAACGACCGCTCCGCCCCGTACTGCCCGCCGAACTGGCCGCTGCGCACGGTCGGTGCCGCGAGCCGCACCCACTCCGGGTCGTGGCGGCCCGGCAGCGTCCGGCCGCGCTCGGCCCAGTGGCGCAGCAGGGCGCGGTAGATCGGCGGGTCCTGCTGCGGGACGGGCTGCGGTGGGGGCGGGACCGAGTGGTTCTGCTGCGGGTGCGGGGACTGCTGAGGATAGGGCTGCGGCTGGGGGTACTGCGACGGCTGCGCGTACGGGTTCGGCTGGGGGTAGTGGGTGTACTGGGGCCTGTGATGAACCGATTCTGCGGCGGGGGCGGGCGCGGACGCGAGCGGGCGCCTGCGGTGGCCGGCCGGAGCGTGGGTGGGGGTGGTCATGACGGGCCAACGGTCGGCGCGGAGGCCAGGTCACCGTCGGGTCGAATCGTGCGTGCGTTCATGCCCCGTCCGGCCGCGGCGCACACGGCGCTCGGCGCCCGCGCCACCGGGTGAACGCGATCTCACACGCCTTCGGTGCCCACGCCGTCCGACCCCGGCGCGCGTCTGGCCCCGGCACGACATCTGACGTACCGTCACCTCCACGCCGGGGTCCGCCGCACACCGGGCGACGCCAACTTCCCGGCGCCCAGGGAGATGTGCCGTGTCGGACGACCGCCCCGTACCGCTCGACGAGTACCCCGTCCACCAGGTGCCACTGTCGATGAAACATGTGGCGACCGGCGACCGGAACGCCTACGACCGCTGTATTTTCCACCTCTTCGACCACCAGGGCCGCGCCCTGCTCATCCTCGGCCTCGGCGTCTACCCGAACACCGGCGTCATCGACGCCTACGCCACCCTGCGCACCGGCGACACCCTGCACGCCGTCCGCGCCTCCGACGCGCTCGGCGACGACCGGTCGAACCTGTCCGTGGGACCGCTGCGCATCACCGTCGAGGAGCCCCTGCGCAGGCTGCGCCTGACCTGCGCGGCGGACCCGGACGACGCGGACTCGCTCGCGTACGACATCGAGTGGAGCGCCGACTTCCCGGCGCTGTGGGAGCCGCACCACATCCAGCGCCGCGGCGGCAGGCTCACCCTCGAAGGCCGCCGGTTCGTCCAGGCGGGCGGCTGCTCCGGGGTTATCCGCGCGGGCGGCGCGCAGATCGCGGTGACGGCGGGGGAGTGGACGGCGACCCGGGACCGGAGCTGGGGGGTGCGGCCCATCCCGGGCGAGGAGGCGGGCCGGCTCGGCGAGGACTTCCCGACCGAGGGCTTCCACTGGATCTGGTGCCCGGTGCGCTTCGACGACCGCTTCCTGATGGTGATCACCCAGGAGGACGCGGACGGCTACCGCACCCTCAACGACGCCACCCTCGTCCGCCCGGGCCACCGCGACCGCCAACTCGGCTGGCCCCAGGCCGACATCAGCTACCGCTCCGGCACCCGCCACCCCGAGAGCGCCGTCATCCACCTCGTCGACCCCGAGACCCGCAAGCCCCTGGAGCTCGGCGTCCGGACGCTCACGTCCCTGCCGCTCGCCGTCGGCGCCGGGTATCCGCCCGCCGACGACTGGCAGCACGGCACCTGGCGCGGCCGCGACTGGGTCGACCGGCGCACCTACGACCTCGCCGACTCTCAACTTCGTTCGAGCGGGGCGTACCCCCATGCCGCGTACGGGGTCGTCGACCACGCGGCCCGCTTCACCCTGGACGGCCGCGTCGGCCACGGCATCTTCGAGCACGGCACGTTCGGCCGCCACGACCCGAGCGGCTTCGCGGACTTCGGCTCCACGGCGCCCTGAGCGTCGGGCGCCCCGAGGGAGGAGCAGGGAGGAGAACGCACATGGCAACGGAGCCCGAACGGCCTCGACTTCGCACCACGACCCGCGAACCGGACGAACTGGCCCGGCGCCTCACGGCCTGGCTCGGCGGCCATCTGCCGGGCGCGAGAGCCGTCGACGTGTCCGTGCCCGAGTCGAACGGCATGTCCAGCGAGACGCTCCTCTTCGACATCGAGCACCCCCGACCACCGCTCGCCCGCTGCGCGTTGCGCCTCGCGGCGGACCCGGCCGCGTACACGATCTTTCCCGTGTACGACATGGAGCGCCAGCACCGCACCATGAGCCTGGTCGCCGACCGCACCGACGTGCCCGTGCCGCGCGTGCTGTGGCTCGAACGGGACCCGGGGCCGCTCGGCGCGCCGTTCTTCGTCATGGAGCGGGTCGAGGGTCGGGTGCCGCCCGACGTCATGCCCTACACGTACGAGGGGAACTGGCTGTACGAGGCGAGCGACGCCGAGCGCGCGCACCTGGAGGACGCGACCGTCTCCGTCCTCGCGCGGCTGCACGACCAAGTCCCCGCCGCCGACGCCGCGTTCCTCGCGCTGCCGGGCGAGGGCAGCGCGCTGCGGCGCCATGTCGCCTCACAACGCGCCTACTACGACTGGGTGGTGACGGGACTGCCGCGCTCCCCGCTCGTCGAAAGCGCTTTCGCGAGACTGGCGGACCTGTGGCCGGACGAGGAGGGCGCGCCGGTGCTCAACTGGGGCGACGCGCGCATCGGGAACGTCATCTACGACGGCTTCGAACCCGCCGCCGTGCTCGACTGGGAAATGGCGTGCCTGGCGCCCCGCGAGGTCGACCTCGGCTGGACCGTGTACCTGCACCGGTTCTTCCAGGACCTCACGGTGAGCTTCGGGCAGCGCGGGCTGCCCGACTTCCTGCGCCGGGAGCGCATCGAAGGGCGGTACGCCGAACTCACCGGGCACCGGCCCCGCGACATGGACTTCTACACGCTGTACGCGGCGCTGCGGCACGCCGTCGTCATGCTGCGGGTCGCCTACCGGCAGGTGCACTTCGGGGAGGCGACGGTGCCGGCGGACCCGGACACGCTGATCCTGCACCACGCCAGCCTCGCGGCGATGGTGCAGGGCAGCTATGAGTGACGGTGGGCCGGGGCCGGGCGGTGCGGCGGTGCCCCGTGCGGGGGCTCAGGCGGCCGCGCGCCGGGTGGCCTGCCGGGGCACCCGGATCGGGCGCGAGCCGGGCCCGCCCACGTGCGAGAACGGCTGGGTGCGCCAGTCCAGGCCCTGAGGCAGCGTCAGGAGCAGCGCGGTGTCCTGCTCCTGGGCCTCCAGGGACTCGTCCGCGGCGCCCGCCTCGGACGCGGCGCGGCCGGTGCCCGCGCAGACCGTGAGCCCGAAGGGGTTCCACGGAGTGGGGCACAGCGCGTGCTCGGGCAGGGCGTCCTCGTCCGCGAGGAGCGCGATGGGCTGTCGGCAGTCCGGGCAGATCACCCGGTACATCTCGAAGGTGTCGTACGCGTCCGGTTCGTCCGCCGTGCCGTCGTCGTCGACGGTCTGTTCGACACCCTCCGGTGCGGGCTCGAACTCGACGGGCCGCTGCTTGCGGCGCGTGGAACGACCGGGGCGCTTCAGGTTCTGCATGGGAATCTCCCCCTCGGGTGGGCCGACAAGGCGCTGCGGCCTCGACCACAGCAAGCACTTCCCGTCCGGTCCGGGGGGTAATCGCTCCTGCCCGACGGACACGGCCATATGTCTGTGGTGTTCGTCACATGCCAGATGGGGATGCCGCTTCGCGCGGGGTGGCCGCCGGGGCGCCGGGACCGGGTGCGCCGTCGGTCCGGGGGCGCGTGTTCTGTCTCATCCCTCGCGTCGCTCAGGTATCGGTGAGGATCAAGAGGCCTGTAGGTTCGGCGCATGGAGGAGCTGGACCGACAGATCGTGCAGCTGCTCGTCAAGGACGGGCGGATGAGCTACACCGACCTGGGCAAGGCCACGGGCCTGTCCACGTCGGCGGTGCACCAGCGGGTGCGCAGGCTGGAGCAGCGAGGAGTGATCCGCGGGTACGCCGCGGTCGTGGACCCCGAGGCCGTCGGCCTGCCGCTCACGGCCTTCATCGCGGTGAAGCCCTTCGACCCCAGCGCCCCCGACGACATCGCCGAGCGGCTCGCCGGAGTCCCCGAGATCGAGGCCTGCCACAGCGTCGCGGGCGCCGAGAACTACCTGCTCAAGGTGCGCGTGGCGACCCCGCACGAGCTGGAGAACCTGCTGGCACGGCTGCGCACGCTCGCCGGGGTCTCCACGCACACGACGGTGGTCCTCTCCACGCCGTACGAGGCGCGGCCGCCCCGGGTCTGACCGGGCGGCGCCCGCGTCCCGCCGCGCGGGCCGGGCCGCGAGGCCCGGGGCGACCCCGCGAACCGGAGCCTCGCGCGCAGGCGCGAGACTGTTCCCCATGAGCGAGCGCATCACCCCCGAAACCGGGCATCGCACCGTCCTGCTGCGCGGCGGCGAAGTCCACAGCCCCGCCGACCCCTTCGCGACCGCGATGATCGTCGAGCGTGGACATATCGCCTGGGTCGGCTCCGAGGGTGCCGCCGACGGCTTCGCCGACGGTGTCGACGAGATCGTCGACCTCGAAGGGAACCTGGTCACCCCGGCGTTCACCGACGCCCATGTGCACACGACGTCCACCGGGCTCGCGCTCACCGGACTCGATCTGTCCGGTGCCCGGAGCCTCGACGATGCGCTCGTTCTCGTACGCGAACACGCCGCCGCGCACCCGCACGACCGGGTGCTGCTCGGCCACGGCTGGGACGCCGCCCGGTGGCCCGGTGGCCGTCCGCCCACCCGCACGGAACTCGACGAGGCCACCGGCGGCCGCCCGCTCTACCTGTCGCGCATCGACGTGCACTCCGCCGTCGCCAGCACCGCGCTCCTCGACCTCGTCCCCGGTGTCGCCGACGCCGCCGGGTTCCACGCCGACGCGCCGCTGACCGCCGACGCCCACCACGCCGTGCGCACCGCGGCTCACGCCGCCGTCACGCCCCGGCAGCGGGCCGCCGCCCAGCGCGCCGCGCTCCACCACGCCGCCTCGCTCGGCATCGGCTCGGTGCACGAGTGCGCGGGCCCCGTGATCTCCGGCGAGGACGACTTCACCTCGCTGCTGCGCCTGGCCGACGAGGAGGCCGGGCCCCGGGTCGTCGGGTACTGGGCCGAACAGGGCCCCGAAGGCGTCGCCCGCGCGCGCGAGCTGGGTGCGTTCGGCGCCGCCGGCGACCACTTCGTGGACGGCGCGCTCGGCTCGCACACGGCGTGGCTGTGCGAGCCCTACGCCGACGAGAGCACCGGCAGCGGCAACGCCTACCTGTCCGCGGCCGACGTCGCCGCGCACGTGGTGGCCTGCGCGGAGGCGGGCGTCCAGGCCGGTTTCCACGCCATCGGGGACGCCGCCGTCGGGGCCGTCGTGGACGGGGTGCGCGCAGCCGCCGAGAAGGTCGGCCTGGCCCGGGTGCGGGCAGCGCGGCACCGCGTGGAGCACGTCGAGATGCTCACCCCCGAGACGGTCGCGGCGTTCGCCGAGTTCGGCCTCACCGCGTCCGTCCAGCCCGCCTTCGACGCGCTGTGGGGCGGCGAGGACGGCATGTACGTCCAGCGCCTCGGCGCCCAACGGGCCCGTACTCTCAACCCGTACGCGGCCCTCCTGCGCGCCGGCGTCCCGCTGGCCTTCGGCTCCGACAGCCCGGTGACCCCCCTCGACCCCTGGGGCACCGTCCGGGCCGCGGCCTTCCACCGCACGCCCGAGCACCGGGTGTCCGTGCGCGCCGCCTTCACCGCCCACACGCGCGGCGGCTGGCGGGCCATCGGCCGCGACGACGCGGGCGTCCTCGTGCCCGGCGCCCCCGCCGACTACGCCGTGTGGCAGACCGGCGAACTCGTCGTCCAGGCCCCCGACGACCGGGTCGCCCGCTGGTCCACCGATCCGCGCTCCGGCACCCCCGGCCTGCCCGACCTCGGCCCCGGCGCGGAACTGCCCCGCTGCCTGCGGACCGTGGTGGGCGGCCGGTCGGTATTCGTACGGCCTAACGAGTGACGTCAGCGGTGCGGCGCGGCTCCGAACGGGGCCACACGGCGCGTCGCGCGACCTGCGGCGCCTCGCCACTGACCTGCTGATCTGCGTAAAAGGCGCAGGTCGGAGGGCTATTGACAGACGGCGGCCGTCGACGGGTAGTTTCGGCCGCGTCCACCGCAGGACGTCCGACCGGCGAACCCGCGCACAACCGTCGACCGCCGCTGGATCATGGTCGGTGCGCCACCCCGGCGCACCGCCACCGGGAGCCAGGTCCAGCGCCCGCGACGCTCAGGCGCGGGAACGCATCCGCCGGAAGGGGGTCGTCCCTCCTGCTCCCAGGAGCTCGGGGGAGGTGCGACCCGGGTAGGGCCCGGCCGCTCAGTAGACAACGGCTCTCGGTCGATCCGCAGCCAGCGGGTCCCAGGCCGGCCCGAAGGGCGCCGGGCCCGATCCGCAGGATCGCTCCTGCGTGCCGCTGTGTGCTTCCTCGTCCGTGCCGCTGCGTGATCTCGCGTGCTCCGCGGGGGGACGAAAGCCGCGCGCCGGACACTGCCGCCTTCACCGCCCCGTCCCTGCCGGGCCGACGGTCCGTGGCGTCGCAACAGCCCAGGCCCGGGCCACTATGGTGGTTCCCTGCGTACGAACGAAGGGGCAGTAGTGAGCAACGGCGGCGGGATCAGCGAAGCAGCGGACGCGGAGCGGCAGTTCGGCCCGCTCGGCGAGGCCTTGGTGATCATCCCGACCTACAACGAGGCGGAGAACATCCAGGCGATCGTCGGCCGGGTGCGCACCGCCGTGCCGCAGGCGCACGTCCTCGTCGCCGACGACAACAGCCCCGACGGCACCGGGAAGATCGCCGACGAGCTCGCGGCCGACGACGACCAGGTCCACGTGCTGCACCGCAAGGGCAAGGAAGGCCTCGGCGCCGCCTACCTCGCCGGCTTCTCCTGGGGCCTGGAGCACGGCTACGGCGTCCTCGTCGAGATGGACGCCGACGGCTCCCACCAGCCCGAGGAGCTGCCGCGCCTGCTCACCGCCCTCAAGGGCGCCGACCTCGTGCTCGGCTCGCGCTGGGTGCCCGGCGGGCGGGTCGTCAACTGGCCCCGGTCCCGCGAGTTCCTCTCCCGCGGCGGCAGCACGTACTCACGGCTGCTCCTCGACGTGCCGATCCGCGACGTCACCGGCGGTTTCCGCGCCTTCCGCAGCGAGACCCTCCAGGGCCTCGGCCTCGGCGACGTGGCCTCCCAGGGCTACTGCTTCCAGGTCGACCTGGCCCGCCGCGCCATCAAGGCCGGCTACCACGTCGTGGAGGTGCCCATCACCTTCGTCGAGCGGGAGCTCGGCGACAGCAAGATGAGCCGCGACATCGTCGCCGAGGCACTGTGGCGGGTCACGGCGTGGGGCGTGGGGGAGCGGGTCGGCAAGGTCCTGGGCCGCAAGCCCTCTCCGCCCTCTTCCTCCTCTCCGCCCGCTCCGCCCGCTTCTCCGGCTCCTTGATCGCTCGCGTTGTCGATCACCCCCTTATGCCGGTCTGAGCCGCGCCCAGGCACACTGGGAGCATGACGACTGGCGCACCGCCTCCCACCCAGCCCGCCCGGCCCCGGCGCTCGCGCGTCCTCAGGTTCCTGCCGCTCGGACTCGCCGCCTGGCTGGTCCTGGAGATCTGGCTGCTGACCGTCGTCGCCGGGGCCACCAGCGGACTGACCGTGTTCCTGCTCCTCGTGGGCGGTCTGGTGCTCGGCTCCTTCGTCATCAAGCGGGCCGGACGGCGCGCCTTCAAGAACCTCAGCGAGGCGGTGCAACAGCAGCAGCGGGGCGTTGCGGCGGCACCCGACTCCGGTGGGGGCAGTGCCCTCACGATGCTCGGCGGCCTCTTCCTGATCCTGCCCGGCCTGATCTCCGACGCCGTCGGGCTGCTGCTGCTCGTGCCGCCGCTGCAGAAGGTTCTCAGCCGGACTGCCGAGCGGACCTTCGAGCGCAAGGTCCGTGAGGCCGCGGCTGCGGCGCCCGGGGGGTTGGGGGACGCCTTTCAGCAGGCCCGGATGCAGCACCCCGGCGGGAAGGTGGTCCAGGGCGAGGTGATCCGCGAGGACGGGCCGTCGGCGTCACCCGGGCCGTCCCGGGGTCCGGAGGACCCGCAGCTGCCACGCTGAGGCTTGGGCCCTCGCGGGCGGGGCGCCCCAGACCATGCTCTTCAAACGCCGGACGGGCTGAATGGTTTCAGCCCGTCGTGGGGCCCCTGCTCCTTAAGAGCTTGGGGGAGATTGAGGACGAGGCGCGAAGCGCCGATCAGCGGGGTCCAGGGAGTGCGGCCCCCGGTTTCGGAGAAGGGCGGGGCTGGGGCGCTCCGCGAGGGCTGCCGCACGCACGACGAGGGCGGGCCCGCTGCCGAAGCAGCGGGCCCGCCCTCGTCGTTACTCCGCTCCGCGGTCCGCGCGCTCAGGCGGACTTGCGGCTGTCACGCGGATGCACCGCAATATTCATCGCACCGGACCTGAGAACCGCCAGGCGCTCCTCAAGGACCTCCTCGAGCTCTTCTCGAGTACGGCGCTCCATGAGCATGTCCCAGTGCGTACGGGCGGGCTTGCCCTTCTTCTCCTCAGGTCCGTCGCCGTCCACGAGAAGTGCCTGGGCCCCGCAGACCTTGCACTCCCACTCGGGCGGGATCTCCGCCTCCACCGAGAACGGCATCTCGAAACGATGTCCGTTCTGGCATGCGTACTCCACGGCCTGGCGCGGGGCCAGGTCGATGCCGCGGTCGGTCTCGTAGCTGGTCACCACGAGGCGCGTGCCGCGAAGAGCTCGCTCACTCATGAATCGTGCCTCCCGGGCTTGTCGCCCACAGGACAGGTGTCGCTGTCGTCGTCATCCGGTCAACGTCCGGTCGGCGGTAAAGATTCCCGTTCAGGGTCATGCGTCGCCGTCGTATGCCGCCCCTTGTTGTACCCACCAGCGCCCGGTTTGTCACATCTGGCAGCAGATGTCACCCAGCGTTTCTGAATCCTCAGCGCGCAGTAACGGTCCGCCTGGCAGGCCAAACGCGTACACTACCGGCCTTCGCCGCTCGTTGCTAAATCCGGCCGGGGCCGAAAGGGCCCTTGTGGTGCGCCGCGCGCCGTACCGGAACCCCCGCCGACGGCATCGGAGGGCCCGCGAGGGGCACCTGCGGGGGCGGGGCCGTGCTCTCACCGCGCCCCTGTGAGCTGGTACGTCAGCCTGAAGGGCGGCGCCTTGAGCCGTCGCGCACTCCGCTCGTCGCACACGTAGGCGGAAGCGCTCGGGTGCTTTTCCGTCTTTTTCCTCGCCGGGCCCGTCAGACCCAGGTGCCGCGGTCCTCGAGCACGTCGCGCAGCGTCTCGATGCGGTCCGTCATGATGCCGTCGACGCCCAGGTCGAGCAGCGTGTGCATGCGGTCGGCGTCGTTGATCGTCCACACGTGGACCTGGAGCCCGCGTGCGTGGGCGGCGCGGACGAAGCGGTGGTCGACCACCCGCACCCCCGACTGCGCCTCCGGCACCTGGGCGCACACCGCCGAGACCCGCGGGGTCGCCGGCACCCCCAGGGAGAGCAGCCGCAGCCCGAGCACGCCGCGCGTGCCGAACGAGGTGGCCAGGCGCGGCCCCGCGAGGCGCTGGGCGCGTGCGACGCGGCCCTCCGAGAACGAGCCGACGCACACCCGGTCCCAGGCGCGGGTGCGCTCGATCAGCTCCAGGAGCGGCAGGAGGGCGGACTCCGCCTTCACGTCCACGTTCCAGCGGGCGTCCGGGAAGGCCTCCAGCATCTCCTCGAAGAGGGGGATCGGTTCGCTGTCGGCCACGCGCGCGCGGCTCACCTCGCTCCAGGGGAGGTCCGCGATCCGGCCCGACGCGTCCGTGACCCGGTCGAGGGTCGCGTCGTGGAACGCGGCCAGCTTGCCGTCCGACGTGGCGTGCACATCGGTCTCGATATAGCGGTAGCCGGCGTCCACGGCCTGGCGGAAGGCGGCCGCGGTGTTCTCCAGGCCGTCGGCCGCACCGCCGCGGTGGGCGAAGGCGAGCGGGCCGGGGTGGTCGAGGTAGGGGTGGCGTACGCGCGGGGTCACCGCTGCAGTATCGCCTGCTCCGATGGCTCTCCGGAGGCCACGACGCGGCCCGCGGTGGACGCGGGGACGGCGAAGAAGCGCAGGAAGAACTGGGCGAGCGGACCGATGCACAGGGCGTACAGGACCGTCCCCACGCCCACGGTGCCGCCGAGCACGAAGCCGGTGACGACGACCACGACCTCCACCAGCGTCCGCATCAGGCGGATCGAGCGGCCGGTGCGCTCGTTGAGACCCGTCATCAGGCCGTCGCGCGGTCCGGGGCCGAACCTGGCCGCGATGTAGAGGCCCGTCGCCACGCCGTTGAGCACGATCCCCGCCACCAGGAGCGGCACGCGGACGCCCAGGGCGTGCGCGTCCGGTACGAGGGCCAGGGTGCCGTCCATCGCGAGGCCCACGACGAAGACGTTCGACACCGTCCCGAGGCCCGGGCGCTGGCGCAGCGGTATCCACAGGAGCAGCACGGCGGCACCCACGAAGATCGACACGACGCCGATCGACATCCCGGTGCGCTCGGCGATGCCCTGGTGCAGCACGTTCCACGGCTCCAGGCCGAGGCCCGAGCACACCAGGAGCGCGGAGCTCGCGCCGTACAGGGCGAGACCGACGTACAGCTGGCACAGCCGCCGCGCGAGGTGGCGCTCGGCACGCGTTCCCGTAGTGGGCCGACCTGATTTCGCCCTGGACAAGAGAAGCCCCCGTGGTGGTAGTGGCCTGACGCATGACACTCTGTGGCTTGGTGGCGGACGTCAACCATGGCCAATTCGACGAAGGTGGACTGGGATCATGCCTCAGTGGACATCAGCGGTGGGCTCGACCCAACTCGCCCGGCTGCTCACCTCCCAGCAGGCGCGCCCCGCGGGCCCCGGCACCCGCCGTCCGCCCGCCTATCGCGCCCTTGCCGACGGTATCCGCCTCCTCGTCCTCGAGGGGCGCGTCCCCGTAGCGGCCCGGCTGCCCGCCGAGCGCGAGCTGGCCGTCGCGCTCGCCGTGAGCCGTACGACCGTCGCCGCCGCCTACGAGGCGCTGCGCACGGAGGGCTTCCTGGAGTCCCGCAGGGGAGCGGGCAGCTGGACCGCGGTCCCGGCCGGTAACCCGCTGCCCGCGCGCGGCCTCGAACCGCTGCCCCCCGAAGCGCTCGGCTCCATGATCGACCTGGGCTGCGCGGCGCTGCCCGCGCCCGAGCCCTGGCTCACCCGCTCCGTGCAGGGCGCCCTGGAGGAACTCCCGCCCTACGCCCACACCCACGGCGACTACCCGGCAGGACTGCCCGCCCTGCGCGCGACGCTCGCCGAGCGCTACACCGCGCGCGGGATACCGACCATGCCGGAACAGATCATGGTCACCACCGGCGCCATGGGAGCCATCGACGCGATCTGCCATCTCTTCGCGGGCCGTGGCGAGCGCATCGCCGTGGAGTCCCCCAGCTACGCCAACATCCTCCAGCTGATGCGGGAGGCGGGTGCGCGCCTGGTGCCCGTGGCGATGGCCGAGGGGCTCCGCGGCTGGGACATGGACCGCTGGCGCCAGGTCCTGCGCGACGCCGCGCCCCGGCTCGCGTACGTCGTCGCGGACTTCCACAACCCGACCGGCGCGCTCGCCGACGAGGACCAGCGCCGCAGTCTGGTCGACGCCGCCCGGCACGCGGGCACCGTGCTGGTCGTGGACGAGACGATGAGCGAGCTGCGCCTTGACGACGGTCTCGACATGCCGCGCCCCGTCTGTGGGTTCGACCCCTCGGGCTCCACCGTCATCACCGTCGGCTCGGCGAGCAAGGCCTTCTGGGCGGGCATGCGCATCGGCTGGGTGCGCGCCGCCCCCGACGTGATCCGCAGCCTGGTCGCCGCGCGCGCGTACGCCGACCTCGGCACCCCCGTCCTGGAGCAGCTGGCCCTCAACTGGCTGCTCAGCACCGGGGGCTGGCAGCAGGCCGTGGATGTGCGCAGGGAGCAGGCCCGCGACAACCGCGACGCGCTGGTCGCCGCCGTGCGCCGGGAGTTGCCGGGCTGGGAGTTCGAAGTGCCGCACGGCGGGCTCACGTTGTGGGTGCGCACCGGCGGGCTCTCCGGCTCGCGCATCGCCGAGGTCGGCGAACGCGTGGGCGTGCGGGTGCCGTCGGGCCCCCGCTTCGGCGTGGACGGCGCCTTCGAGGGCTACGTACGCCTGCCGTTCACGGTGGGCGGTGCGGTCGCCGACGAGGCGGCCGTGCGGCTCGCGGCGGCCGCCCGGCTCGTGGAGTCGGGGACGGGCGCGGGGTCCGGGGCGGAGGGGCCGCACACGTTCGTGGCGTGAGGGGCGCTCCGGTGCGGGGTGAGGGCCGCTCCGTCCGGGGCGAGAGTCGCTCGGACGGAGCCGGGGTCACCTCGTCCGGCGCCGGATCCGCTTGGTCCGGCGTGCTCAGCCCTCCGCGACCGCCGGGGCCAGCGCCGCGTCCGCCGGCGTCGTGCGGGCCGGGAGCAGGTCGAGGACGGCCCGCCGGTGCGCGTCGCTCGTGGCGTCGTCGTACGGGTCGGGGGTCGCCGGGACCTGGAGGCGGTGCACCGGGCCGGTGCCGAGGCGGGCGTAGCCGCGGCCGGGCGGCATGTCCGGCGTGGGGGTCGTGCGCGGGCGCGCGCCCAGGACCTCCTCGACCTGGTCGGGCGTGGCGGGACCGAGCACCACGCGCGCGCGGGTGTGCTGGCACACGGCGTCGGTGAGGGCGTCCGCGCTGTCGAGCTGGTCGGCCACGACCACGGTGACGCCGGCGGCGCGCCCGTGCCGCAGCGGCACCTGGAGCAGCGTCTGCGGATCGCGGTGGCCGTCGGCGGCGGCCAGGTGGCCGAGGGTGCTCGGGCGGTCGAGGAGGATCCACAGGGGCCGCTTGATGTCGTCCGGCGGGGGGTGGCCCGCCTGCCGGGCGCGGTTCGCGGCGATGAGCCGCCGCTCCGTCTCGTGCGCCGCCCACTCCAGGCTGGCGAGCGCCCCGGCGAGCCCGCACTCGACGGCGAGGACGCCGTCGCGCCCTGTGAGGCACGCGAAGTCGCCGGTGCCGCCGCCCTCGATGATGACGACGTCGCCGTGCTGGAGCGCCTGCAGGGCCACCGAGCGCAGGAGCGTGGTGGTGCCGCTCCCGGGGTGGCCGAGGACCAGCAGATGGGGTTCGGTGGAACGGCCGCCGGTGCGCCACACGACGGGCGGTACGTCGCGCTGCTCGTCGCCGTCCGCGACGGGCAGGGTGCGCTGCACGGCGGAGGGGTCGGTGAAGCCGAGCACGGTCTCGCCGGGGGCGGTGACGAAGCGCTGGGCGGCGATGTCGGTGGGCAGCGGCGGCAGCACGGTCACGGTGAGGGTGTTGCCCTCCTCGTCCCACGTGAAGTGGTACTCCCGGCCGCGCCCCGACTTGGCGTGCAGCAACTGCTCGATGCGCGCGCGGGATTCGGCCTCGCCGTCGGTGAAGTACGCGGGATAGCGCAGCACCAGACGGCAGACCCGGCCGTCGTCGTCGAACGCGTAGTCGGTGAAGGCCTTGTCCCACTCGCCGCCGTGCGCGAACAGGGGGCTCGGGTCGTCGGGGACGGAGAAGTACGGCACGAGTGCTTCGTAGAGCGACTGCAGCCGCTGGACCTGGGCATCGTCCGGGCCGGAGGGGGCCGGCGCGGTGCGCTCACGGCCGGTCCAGGCGGCGGCCGCCATCAGGCTGATGGCGGCGAGCAGCGGACCGTAGGGGATGAGCGCCACGACGAGGACCACGGAGGCCACCAGGAACAGCAGGGGGCCCCGGCGGTCCTTGGGGGTCTCGGACCACTTGCGCCGCCCGGCTCCGGCGAGGCGGCGCAGCCCGCGTGTGATCGTGATCAGCGGGTGGAGGACGTCGGTGGCGCTGTCGGCGGCCGACCGGGCGAGTTCGCGACTGCGCGCGATGTGCTCCCGGCTCCGGGCGATCTGGGCGGTGCCGTTGCTCAGGATGCGGGGGAGAGGGCGCCGGGCCACGTCGTTCTCCTGGGGGTGGTGGTGAGCGGTGAACCGTCGGAAACCGTCAGAACTTGATGCCGCCGAGCAGGCTCGCGAGGCTCGCGCCGCCGGCCTTGATGCTCGGGGCGATGGCGGTGCCCGCGAGGTAGAAGCCGAAGAGCGCGCACACCAGGGCGTGCGAGGCCTTCAGCCCGTCTTTGCGGAAGAAGAGGAAGACGATGACTCCGAGCAGCACGACGCCTGAGATGGACAGGATCATGAGGTTTCTCCTGGTCGATGGGGACAGTCACCATGAGTTCTTCCAGGCTCACAGCATGTATCCATACGATAAAGGGTGCAAATGGGGTAAATTTCCGATATTTACCTCAAGTGGCGGCGGCCTGATGGGCCGACTGTGCACGTCGGAGGCGGTTTCGGAGTGAGGGTCGGGGTGGGGGTCGTCACCCGACGTGATCTTTGCCGTGGACGCGGTCGGTCATGTGCCGTGACGGGCAGTACCCTGTCGATTCACTCGTACGGCTGCACGGCTGGGACACCGGGAACGATCCGGACCGGCCGCGCATTCGTTTCGGCCCAGTGCACGCGGAACACGAAAGGCGATCATCACTGTGAGCGATGAAGTCCCCGACACGGGGAGCGCGGCCGTCCCCGACCCCGAGGTCGTGGCCCTCGCGGGCAAGATCTTCGACCTGGCCCGGGCCGGTGACACCGACGCGCTCACCGCGTACGTCGACGCGGGCGTGTCCGTGAACCTCACCAACGGCAGCGGCGACTCGCTCGTCATGCTCGCCGCCTACCACGGCCACGCGGCGACCGTGCGGGCCCTCGCCGAGCGCGGCGCGGACGTCGGCCGCGCCAACGACAGGGGCCAGACGCCGCTCGCGGGCGCCGTCTTCAAGGGCTCCGACGACGTGATCCGGGCGCTGCTCGACGGGGGCGCCGATCCGGCCGCGGGCACGCCGTCGGCGATCGACACCGCGCGCATGTTCGACAAGACCGAACTGCTCGCACTGTTCGGCGCCGCCTGAGCGGGTAGGCGGTCCGGTAGCACGGGGGCACCGGAAATGTGGTCGCGGCGGGCTGAACCGCTGGGTCATCATGACGACGTGATTCACGGACGCGACGTCGGGGCAGGTGTTGCCGCAGCGCGCGGACCGTGAGCGGCCCGACCCCGGACATGGCGTCCGGGACCCTCCGGGTCACCGACGAGAGGCAGAGGAAGATGGTCTTCAGCAAGCAAGAGACGTGGGGCGGCCCGACGTATTGGCGCACGGCCAGGTAATGCGGATTCCCGGTTGCGTCGACGCTTGATGTGAGGCTGTTTCCCATGTTCGAACCGGTCATAGCGCCCAGCGGTACGCTGCTCGGCCTGCTGCAGCGGGGCCGCGGCGACGGCACCCTGCACGCGCTCACCGCGCCTCGGTCCGAGGCGCTCTCCGCCCTCGACCACTGTGTGCTGCACGACCCGCGGCACGACTGGCAGGTGGAGAACCGCTCGCTGTACTACGCGCGGCTCTACCTCGACCTGAACGGCGGGCTCGGCGCCATCCAGCGCCACCTCTTCGACCCCGAGGACGCGCTCGACCCGGACGACTCACGCACCGGGCTCGCGCTGTCCGTCCTCGGCCACCTCGCCTCGTACGACAGGCTGGACGCCCTGCGCCTGCTGCGCAGCTACGCCGAGTACGGAGCCAACTGGGCCTGGGCCCTGGACGAGCTGGCCCTGCGCGACGACGACGCGGGCCTGCGCGCCCTCGCCGTGCCCGTGCTCGCCCGCTTCCCCACCGACGCGGAGGGCGAGGCCGCGCTCACCGATGCCGTGCGCGACGCCTTCGAGCCCCGGCCCTGGCGGCTGTGGGCGGAGGATCCACGACCCGAGATCGGCGGCCGCGTGCGTGCCGCCGCCGAGCGGGGCTCCTTCGACCGCTGGCAGCGCCAGCTCGCACCCGCGGGGCCGCGCCCCGGCTGGAGCGTGCGGGCCGTGCTCGCCTGGGCCCAGGAAGGGCTGGAGCGCGGCGCCGCGCTGCATGTGCCGGCCGCCCGCTGTCTGACCGCCGTCGCCGGGCCCGAGGACCGCGCCGAGATCCTCGAGGCCGCCCGCCACGGCGCGGACGCCGAACGCGGCACGGCCTTGTGCTATCTGGCGGATGCCAACGACCCCGGCGTGCTCGACCTCCTGGAGGAAGCGGCGCAGAGCCCGTCGCGCGCGGTCGTCGACATCGCGGCCGAGACGTTCGAGCGGATGCGCTCCGTCGCCGCCGTCGAACGGGCCCGGCAGTGGGCCGGGCGCCCCGACGCGCTCGGCGCGGCCGCCGGACGCGTCCTCGCCTGCAGAGGCGGCGCCCAGGACAGCCCACTGGTGCTCGCCGCGCTGCGCGAGGCGGTGCGCGGCGAAGGCCCGGACGCACCGGCCCTGTGGCCGCTCGTCGACGGCGCCGGCCGCCTCGGCATCGGCTGTGCGGCGCCCGTCCTGCGCCATGTCTACCGCGAGACCGCCTCCTCCCATCTGAGAGGCCGCGCCGCCCGCGCCCTCGCTGTCACCGACCCCTCCTTCGCCGCGGGTTTCGCCGTCGAGTGCCTGTGGGACTGCGAGGAGTCCACCCGCGAAGTCGCCGCCCGCCACGCCGAGACCGGTGACGCCCGCGTGGTCAATCGCCTCCGCAGACTCGCGGCGGATCCCGCCGAGGAGGATGACGTGCAGTCGGCGGTACGGAGCCGGATCGGGCCGGACGCGCCTGCTGTGTGAGCCTCGCGGCGGCGGGGTGGTGCTGTGCCGGGGCTCGGTCGGCGCTGTGCTGGTTGTGACGGCGCGGCGCCGGTGCCGGGGGGCCGGCCGGTTTCGGGTGCTCCCAGGTCTTCCCAGTCTTCCCAGGTGGTTCCGGGCGGCTCCGGGTGGTCCCTGGTGGTTCCGGATCGTGTTCCCGGCTGCTCCGGTCGGTCCCGGGCGGCTCTTGGCGCGCCCTCCCCGTCGCCGCGCTGCCTGGCGCGACAGGGGGCACGGCTTCTCCCCGTCTCTCTCCGCAGCGGCAGAACCGCGCCTCCACGTAGACGGCGTGGACGACGAAGTAGACGGCGTGGACGACGAACCGGAGCCGTCCGCTTGCCCCCCTGGTGAGGGGGAAGCCCTCGCCTCGAAGGCCAAGGCGCTGCCCCGCCCAGTGCGTAACGTCCAGCCTGCGGCGAAATGGCCGGATCCCGTGGAGCGCAACGCTCATGGGACGTTCCTCGTCAGGAAAGATCCACGTTGACGTGGGCACGCCCCGTCTGACGACAACACGGGTATGCGTGTCGTCATCGTCACCGAATCCTTCCCGCCCGACATCAACGGCGTGTCGCACTGCGCCCTGCAGACCGCCCGGCAGCTCGTCGCGCGCGGTCACGAGCCCCTCGTCGTCGCCCCCGCCACCGCGGCGGGTGCCGACGCCGACGCCGACCCTCTGTCCCCGTGCCCCGTCGTCCGCGTACCCTCCCTGCCGCTCCCCGGATATCCGCAGGTCAGGGTCGCCTTGCCGAGTCGACGGCTGGCGGCGGCGCTGAGCGCGCACCAAGCCGACCTGGTCCACCTGGCCAGCCCGTTCGTCCTCGGTGCGCGCGGCATGGCCGCGGCGACCCGCAAGCACCTGCCCACCGTCGCGGTCTACCAGACCGACATCGGCGGCTACGCGCGGACCTACATGGGTCGGGGCGAGGCCGCCGCGTGGCGGCGCATCCGCGCGGTGCACGCCGCCGCCGACCGCACCCTCGCGCCCTCCACGGCGGCTCTCACCGACCTCGTCGCGCACGGCGTGCCCCGGGTGCGGATGTGGCCGCGGGGCGTGGACACCGAACGCTTCCGGCCGACGCTGCGCGACCCCGCCCTGCGCCGGGAACTCGCCCCCGACGGCGAACTGGTCATCGGCTACGTAGGGCGGCTCGCCCCCGAGAAGCACGTCGAACTCCTGGCGCAGGTGTGCGAGCTCGACGGCGTCCGGGTCGTCGTCGTGGGCGACGGGCCGAGTGCGGGCACCCTGCGCGCCGCGCTGCCCGGAGCCACCCTGCTCGGCCGTCGCACCGGCGACGAACTCGCCCGGATCTTCGCCTCCTTGGACGTCTTCGTGCACACCGGGCCCCTGGAGACCTTCTGCCAGACCGTGCAGGAGGCCATGGCCAGCGGCGTTCCCGTCATCGCGCCCGCCGTGGGCGGACCGCTCGACCTGGTGGTCCCCGGGAGCACCGGCATCCTCGTCCCGCCCGGCGACCCCGCGGCCGTGCGGGACGCGGTGTGGGTCATGGCCGCCGACCCTGCGCTGCGGGCCGCCTACGGAGCCGCTGGACGCGCCGCCGTCCAGGGGCGGACCTGGGACGCCATCGGGGACCAGCTCATCGCGCACTACGAAGAAGTGCTCGCCGAGCGCACGGCGGTGGCGGCATGACCCCGGCCCTCGGCATGAACCCCCTCGGTACGGCACGCGCCGCGCGGACGGCCGGGTCGCTGCGCATCGTGCGCCTCGCCAACTTCGTCACGCCCTCGTCGGGCGGACTGCGCACCGCCCTGCGGGAACTGGGCCGCGGCTACCTGGCGGCAGGCCACGACCCCGTACTGGTCGTCCCCGGAGAGCGCGCGGACAGCGTCCGCACGGAGCAGGGACTCGTCATCACCGTGCCAGGACCCGAACTGCCCGGCACCGGTGGCTACCGCGTCATCACCGACCGGCGGCGCCTCACCCGCCTCCTGGAACGCCTCGCCCCCGACCGCCTCGAGGTCTCCGACCGCACGTCCCTGCGCTGGACCGGCGAGTGGGCGCGCCGCGCCCGCGTCCCGGCCGCGATGGTGTCCCACGAAGCGGCGGACGCCGTGATGCGCACCTGGGGGCTGCCCGAGGGACTGGCGCGCCGCGCGGCCGACGCGCTCAACACCCGTACCGCGCACGCCTACGCGCGCGTGGTGTGCACCACGGCCTGGGCGGAGCGTGAGTTCGTCCGCATCGGGGCGGGCAATGTCGTCCGCGCCCCTCTGGGCGTCGACCTGGCGGACCGCCATCCGGGGCTGTGGGACCGGCGGACACGCGACCGCTACGCGCGCGGGGACGACGACGTGCTCCTCCTGCTGTGCTCCCGCCTCTCCGTGGAGAAGCGGCCCGGCATGGCGCTCGACACGCTGGAGAGCCTGCGCGGGCGTGGTGTACCGGCCGTGCTCGTCGTCGCGGGCGACGGGCCGCTGCGTTCCCGGCTCGAACAGCGGGCGCGGGCGCGGCGGCTTCCGGTGACGTTCCTCGGCCATGTCGCGGACCGCGCCGCACTCGGCGCCCTCCAGGCCACGGCCGACGTGTGCCTGGCTCCGGGCCCCTGCGAGACCTTCGGCCTGGCCGCACTCGAAGCACTCGCCTGCGGCACCCCGGTCGTGGCCAGCGCCTCGTCCGCGCTGCCGGAGATCGTGGGCGGCGCGGGGGCTGCCGCCGCCGACACGCCCCGCACGTTCGCCCACGCGGTACGGGCCGTCCTCGAACGCCCGGAGCACATCCGCCGGGCGATGGCACGCGCCCGTGCGGAGTGCTTCGGCTGGGACACGGCGGTGCGGGCGTTCTTGGCCGCGCACGGGGCGGATGCTAATGCGGATGTGAGGGGTGGGCGTGGGGTGGATGTGAGGAGCGGGACGGTTGTGGGGGATGGGGCGGTGGTCCGGAGCGCGGGGGTTGTGGGGGATGGGGCTGCCGCGAGGTGTGGGGCTGCTGCAGGTGATGGGGCAGCTTTGAGCGGCGGGGTGGTTGTGGGGAGTGGGGCTGCTGTGGACGGCGGCGTCGCTGTCAGGCACGGGGTGGTCGTGGGGGACGGCGCGGGTGCGGCTGTCGGCAGCGGGGCCGGTTCAGGTTCCGGTTCCGGGCGGGGCGGCGCGCGGGTGGTGGCCGCCGTGGAGGAGGGCGCGGCGGCCGGGGACGAGGGCCGGGCGCCGCGCCTCGTGGTGGGGCCCGGCGTCGGGACGGACGGGGGCGGTGGCGGATGAGGCCGGTGACGTTCGTGGCGCTCGGGGACTCGCTCACCCAGGGCGTGGGCGACCCCGTGGACGGCGCGTGGCGGGGCTGGGCGGCGCTGCTCGCCACCGGCCTCGAGACGCCCCGACGGCCCGTGGAATTCCACAACCTGGCCGTCAGCGGCGCGCAGACATGCGACGTGCACGGCCGCCAGACGCCCCGGGCGGTGGCGCTGCGGCCCGACCTCGTGTCCGTCGTCGTCGGCGTCAACGACACCCTGCGCTGCACCTTCGACATCCGTGCCGTCGCCGCGCGCCTCGACGAGGTGTACGGCACCGTCACGGCGGACGGCGCCGTACTGCTCACCGCCTGCATGCCCGACCCCGGCGCCATGCTGGGCCTGCCCGGCGCGCTGGGCCGCCCGCTGGCCCGGCGGCAGCGCGCGGTCAACGCCGTGGTCCACGCCCTGTCCGAACGCCACGACGCCGTCCACCTGCACGCCGCCGACGAGGAGTGGGTCGCCGACCGTGCCCTGTGGAGCGCGGACCGGCTGCACCCCTCAGAGCGCGGGCACCGGGTGTTCGCCGCCCGCTTCCACGCGCTCCTGTCCGCGGCGGGCCTGGCGCCCGGCCCCGCCCCCGCCGTCGAACCCCAACTGCCCCCGCCCGCCCCGGCCGCGAGACTGCTGTGGCTGGCCACGGCCGGAACCGGCTGGGTCGCCCGGCGCTGCACCGACCTGCTGCCGCAGCTGCTCGGCCTCGCCGTGGAGGAGGTCCGGCACCAGGTGCGGGGCACGAGCGCCGGGCTCGACGTCCGGGACGCGCACGCCGCGGAGGCGGCACTCGCGGGCCTCGGAGCCGCCGAGCGGCAGGCGGAGGCGGCCTAGAACCTGGCCGGTGGGTCGGCGCGCTCCCTGACCGGCCCTCCACCCGCGCGAACCGCACCTGACCATCGACGTGCCCCGGCCAGCCCTGCCGACGAACCGCACCTCACCCGTGGCGCGCCCCCGACAGGCCCCCCACCCCCACGAACCGGACCACCGTCCCGGGCACCGCCTGCGCCGCCGCCGCGAGATCGCGTTCCCTGACGACGCCCACGACCGGATAGCCGCCCGTCGTCGGATGGTCGGCGAGGAACACTACGGGCCTGCCGTCCGGCGGGACCTGGATCGCGCCGAGGACCATGCCCTCGCTGGGCAGTTCACCGCCGACCGCGCGCTCCAGGGGCGGTCCTTCGGTGCGCAGGCCGATGCGGTTGCTCGCCGAGGACACGCGGTACGCGCGCGTGGTGAGCGTGCGCAGGGCCGCGTCCGTGAACCAGTCGGCGCGGGGGCCTGGCGTCACCCGCAGGACCAGTTCGCGGGGCGGGCCCGGCTGCGGAACGGTGTCCACGCGCGCGTGGGCGACGGGTGCGGCACCCAGCGGCAGCACCGCCCCGTCCGTCAGCGGCGGCGGGCCGAGCCCGGAGAGCAGGTCGGTGGAGCGGCTGCCGAGGACCGGCTCGACGGCCACACCGCCACCGAGGGCGACGTAACCGCGTACTCCGTAGACAGCGGGACCCACCTCCAGGAGAGCCCCGGCGGGCACCCGTACCGGCGCGCCCCAGGCCACCGCGCGTCCGTCCACCGTCACCCGGCAGGGCGCGCCGCCGACGGCGACCGTGACGGCGCAACGCGGCCGCAGCGCACAGCCGTTGAGGGTGGTCTCCAGGACGGCCGCCCCGGCCGGATTGCCGACGAGACGGTTCACCAGGGCGGCCGCTGGCCTGTCGAGGGCTCCGGAGAGCGGTACCCCGAGGTGGGCGTGTCCGGGACGGCCCTCGTCCTGCACCGTGGTGAGCGCCCCGGCCCGTACGACCGCGAAGGCCCGGTCGGTCATCGGCCCTCCGGCACGAAGCGGACTCGCGCGCCCGGCGAAAGGAGCGCCGCGGGTACGCGCGCGTGGTCCCACAGCACGGCGTCCGTCGTCCCGATCAGCTGCCAGCCTCCGGGTGACGAGCGCGGGTAGACGCCCGTGTACGGCCCGGCGAGGCCGACGGAGCCCGCGGGCACCGCCGTGCGCGGCGTCGCCCTGCGGGGCACGTCGGGCACCCCGCCGAGGCCCGTCAGATAGCCGAACCCGGGCGCGAACCCGCAGAAGGCGACGCGGAATTCGGCCGCCGAGTGGATCCGCGCCACGTCCCGCACCGGCACGCCCCAGAGCGCCGCCACGTCGGCCAGGTCCGGTCCCTCGTACCGCACCGGGATCTCCAGGACGTCGTCCGCGCGCGCGGGCAGCGGCGGGATCTCCCAGGTGGGCAGGCGCGCGGCGAGCCGGAGCGGGGCGTCGGGGCCGTCGGGCCCGTCGAGGCCGTCCAGGAGCACCGTGCGGGCCGCGGGCACGATCTCGCGTACGACGAGGTCCCCGGCCGCGCGGCGGCGCACCAGCTCGGCGTGCAGGGCCGCGGCGGACTCTCCGTCGGCGAGCTCGACGAGCAGCGCGCGCTCGCCCATCGGCAGAACCTTCATGGGCGGCGCCGACGACGGCGTCGCGGGTGGGGGCGCCGGAAGCGCGGGCGAGGGAGGGGCGGGCGTCGGTGGTGTCGCCCTCAGCGGTGACGCCGATGGTGCCGGTCGTACGGGGTGGGCCGGTGGTGCCGTCGGGCGGGTGCTCATGCGAATGCCTCCACCCGCACGCCCGCCGTTTCGAGGCGTCCTCTGACCTGCCGTGCGAGCTCCACCGCTCCGGGGGTGTCGCCGTGCAGGCACAGGGAGCGCGCCCGGACGTCGATGCGCCGCCCGCCGTGCGCGGTGACGGCGCCGAAGCGGGCGATGCCGAGGGACCGTTCGACGACGGCGTCCGCCTCTGTGATGACGGCGCCGTCGGTGTCGCGCGGCACCAGCGTGCCCTCGTCGGTGTACGCCCGGTCCGCGAACGCCTCCGTGACCACCGGGAGTCCGGCCTTCTCCGCCGCCTCCAGGAGACGCGATCCGGGAAGACCGAGGACGGGCAGCCCGGCGTCGGCGAGGAGCACGCCGTCCACGACGGCCGCCGCCTGCTCGCTGTCGTGCACCACGCGGTTGTACAGCGCGCCGTGCGGCTTCACGTACGCCACACCGGCGCCCGCCGCGCGCGCGAACACCTCCAGGGCGCCGATCTGGTACGCCACCTCGGCCGCGAGCTCCGCGGTCGGCACGTCCATCGCGCGCCGCCCGAAACCCGCCAGGTCGCGGTACGACACCTGGGCGCCGATCCGCACCCCCCGCTCCGCCGCACGCTCGCACACGCGCCGCATGGTGGCCGCGTCGCCCGCGTGGAAGCCGCAGGCCACGTTGGCGCTCGTGACGACGGACAGCAACTCCTCGTCGTCGGTGAGCCGCCACCGCCCGAAGCCCTCGCCCAGGTCGGCGTTGAGGTCGATCGAGGCCCAGGTCATGTGCGTATCGCTCCCGTGGATTCGTGTGCTCCGCGCGGAGCCGGTCCGTGCCCCGCGCGGTGGGGTTCCGTCGTCCCGCGCGCGGGGCTGTCCCCGGGGCGCGGCGGAGTCGGTCAGGCGACGCGGTACTGCTCGTCGCGCGCGTCGGTGATGAACATCCGGCCCGGCGCGTGCGTGATCGCGAACGGTGGTCGCGACGCCATCACGGCCGCCTGCGGTGTCACCCCGCACGCCCAGAACACCGGGATGTCGTCCGGCTCGGCGTCCACCGGGTCGCCGAAGTCGGGCTCGGCGAGGTCGGCGATGCCGAGGCCCGCCGGGTCGCCGCAGTGGACCGGCGCGCCGTGCACCGCGGGCAGCAGGGCGGTCTCCCGGATCGCCGCGGCCAGGTCACCGGGCGGCACCGGACGCATGGACACCACCAGGGGGCCGCGCAGGCGCCCCGCCGCACGGCACTGGCGGTCGGTGACGTACATGGCGACGTTGCGGCCCTGGGCGACGTGCCGCAGCGGCACACCGGCCGCGGCCAGCGACCACTCGAAGGTGAAGCTGCAGCCGATGAGGAACGACACCAGGTCGCCGCGCCAGTGCCCGACCACGTCGGTGGGTTCGTCGACGAGTTCCCCGTCCTCCCACACGCGGTAGCTCGGCAGGTCCGTGCGCAGATCGGCGCCCGGGGCCAGCGGCGTGGACCAGGAGCCCGCGTCGGTCACGTCGAGAACCGGGCAGGGCTTGGGGTTGCGCTGGCAGAACAGGAGCATGTCGTACGCCCAGTCGGCGGGGACGGACACCAGGTTCGCCTGGGTGTGTCCGGGCGCCCAGCCGGCCGTCGGTGTGCTGTGGCCCGCGCGGAACGCCGCACGCGCCTCCACGGGGCTCACGCTCTCGGGGCTCACTGCAGTTCCCTTCCGCGCGTCTCGGGCAGGCCGAACAGGGCGATCACGGCGAGCGCGTAACCGAACGCTCCGAAGATGAGCGCTCCGCCGACGCCCCAGCTGTCCGCGAGGAAACCGACGGTCGTCGGGAACACGGCGCCCACCGCGCGGCCGGTGTTGTAAGTGAAGCCCTGCCCCGTGCCGCGCACGGCGGCCGGGTACAGCTCGCTGAGGAAGGAGCCGAAGCCGCTGAAGATCGCCGACATGCAGAAGCCCAGCGGGAAACCGAGCACCAGGAGAAGGCCGTTGGCGTCGTCCGGGATGTTCGTGTAGGCCGCGATGCTGGCCGCGGACAGGAACGCGAACAGCGTGATGTTGCGCTTGCGGCCCAGCTTGTCGGTGAGGTACCCGCCCGTCAGATAGCCGATGAAGGCACCGGAGATCAGGAACGTCAGGTACCCGCCCGTGCCGACGACCGTCAGGCCGCGGTCCTCCTTGAGGTACGTGGGCACCCAGGTGGCCAGCGTGTAGTAGCCGCCCTGGACGCCGGTGGACAGCAGCACCGCGAACAGGGTGATGCGCAGCAGCCCCGGCTTGAAGATCGCCGTGAACGAGCCCTTCTCCGTGCTCCGTTCGCGCTCGGCCGCGGCCTCGGGGGCGTCGTGCACGTT
The DNA here is from genome assembly GCF_030388665.1 of Streptomyces flavofungini. Lineage (NCBI taxonomy): Bacteria > Bacillati > Actinomycetota > Actinomycetes > Kitasatosporales > Streptomycetaceae > Streptomyces > Streptomyces flavofungini. The sequence continues at coordinate 7,920,184 of NZ_CP128846.1, forward strand.
GCGGCGTACGTAGATCACGAGCAGCGCGGGCAGCGCACCGGTGAAGAACATGACGCGCCAGGCGATGTCGTCGTCCAGGAACTGGAAGACCAGGGTGTAGACGATCGCGGCGAGTCCCCAGCCGACGGCCCAGGAGCTCTGGATCGCGCCGAGCGTACGGCCGCGGTTCTTGGCGGTCGCGTACTCGGCGACCAGGATCGCGCCGACCGCCCACTCGCCGCCGAAACCGAGCCCCTGGAGGGCGCGGAAGACCAGCAGGGTCTCGTAGTTGGGCGCGAAGCCGCAGGCGACGGTGAACACCGCGTACGTGATCACGGTGATCATCAGGGCCTTCACCCGGCCGATGCGGTCCGCGACGACGCCCGCGACGGCGCCGCCCACCGCGGAGACGACCAGCGTGACGGTCGTGAACAGCCCCGTCTGGCCGCTGTTCAGGCCGAAGTAGGCCGAGAGCGCGACCATGCTCAGCGGCAGCGTGAAGTAGTCGTAGGAGTCGAGCGCGTACCCGCCGAAGGCGCCGGCGAAGGCCCGGCGGCCGCGCGGGCCGAGCGCGCGCAGCCAGCCGAACGCGCCGTCGTCGTCCGGTGGTCGGGCCCCGCGTGGCTGGTCGTCCAGCTCTATGGCGGAGGGCGGGGGAGTCGTGCTCATGGGCGCCTCACAGAGGAGTCGGCGGAGCTGGAGGGTGCTTCTGAGGAGCGGGGTGTGCTGACCGGCGCGTGGCCAGTGCCCTCTGGGGACGGGGGCGGGATGACGCCTGCCGGACAACGTAGAGGATTGTTGAACGATCCCTCAATACCCATGTTGTCTCGTTCTTGTATCTGCGGTTGAATCCGGGCATGGCTGAGGGGATGGCTGATCATGGCTGAACTGACCGGTCTCGCCGACGACCGCGCGCTCCTGGGACGCACCAGCACCGCGGAGCGGGTCGCGGACATCCTCCGCAGTCGCATCGCCGAGGGGTACTTCCCACCCGGCACCCGGCTGTCGGAGGACAGCATCGGCGGCGCGCTCGGCGTCTCCCGCAACACCCTCCGCGAGGCCTTCCGGCTGCTCACCCACGAGCGCCTGCTCGTCCACGAACTCAACCGCGGCGTCTTCGTGCGGGTCCTGACCGTCGAGGACGTCGAGGACATCTACCGCACCCGGCGCCTGGTCGAGTGCGCCGTCGTGCACGGCCTCGGCCGCCCGCCGTACGCCGTGGACGCGCTCGCCGCGGCCGTCGCCGCGGGCAGGGCCGCGGCGAGCCGCAGGGACTGGAAGGGCGTCTCCACGGCCAACATCCACTTCCACCGGGAGCTCGTCGCGCTCGCCGGGAGCGCCCGCACCGACGAGCTGATGCGCAGCGTCTTCGCCGAACTGCGCCTCGCCTTCCACGTGGTGGACGACCCGCGCCGCCTCCACGAGCCCTACCTGGTGCGCAACCAGGAGATTCTGGACGCACTCCGGGCGGGCCTCGGCCCGAAGGCCGAGCGGCTGCTCGGGATCTACCTGGACGACTCGCTCCAGGGCCTCGTCGACACCTACGCGCGCCGGGTGGCGGCGGGCGGGGCCGGGGCGGGCTGAGCCCGCCGGGGCGGGCCGGGGCAGGACGGGCGGGCCGGGGTGGCAGTGGCTCGTGTCGAGGTCCCGGGGCAGGTCGGAGCGGCGGGGCATCTGCGTCGTTTCGACCGTTGTCAGACCGAGGACCTAGTCTGTGCACCGTGACTTCGCCTGCCGTACCGGACTCCGTTCCGTCCCAGCTCAGCGCGGGGCCGCGGCCCGCGCCGGGCCCGGCCGCCGACGAGGGCCTGGCACGGCGCCTGCGCGCGCTCGCGTGCACGGCGCCGCTGCACGACCTGGACGCCCGCAAGGCGAACCTCGCGGGGGAGTATTCGGTGTACGCGATGGCGGAGGTGGCCCTCTCCGCCATCGACCTCGTCACGCTGAACATGGACTTCGACACGGGCGCCGACCACGACCAGGTCATCGCCCGGCTGCTGCCCCGCGTCGCCGCCCAGGCCCCGCGCCGCCCCACCGCCGAGCACGAGCGCGTCGCCCGCTGGGTCCTGGAGAACCTGATCAACGTGGGCAGCGTCGACCGCGGCTTCCGCGCGGTGTACGGCACCTTCGACCAGGACGGCACCTACGTCCGCAGGGACTACGACTTCAAGCTGATCGAGGAGGTCCCCGGCTACGGCGGCGGTGTCTGTCTGCGCACCACCGACGAGGCCGTGAACGTCCTCGTGGGCGCCCTCGACACCGACGTCACCAGCGCCCAGATCGCCGCCGAGGTGAAGCTCGAGGTCCTGATCAGCCGCGGCCGCCTCGCCGACGCCCAGCTCGCCGCCGAACAGGCGCGGTACCGCACCGTGCAGTACTCGGAGACCCTCCGCAGGGCCCTCGACGCGACCCGGCGCAACGTCCGCGCGGTGGACTGGCTCCAGTCCGTGCCTGACATGATCGCCGAGGCCCTGGACCACGTGGCCGACCGGTACCGCCACGAGAACGCGATCCTCACGAACATCCGCAAGGCACGCGACGAGTCCGAGGACCCCGAGCACAAGCGCCGCGCCGCCGAGCTCGTCGACATCGTCAAGGACTGCATCCGCCGCCACACCCAGCTCCAGTCCCGGCTCCTCGAAGCCGGTCCCCTCTTCCGCGCCGAACAGGACCGGCAGGCCTTCGCCACCCCCACCGCGCGGACGGGGCTCGACGTGTACGGCCAGTTGGTCGCCCCGATCCTGCCGCTCTCCGCCGAGCAGGCGATCCGCGTGACCGACGCCTTCTTCGCGCGCGGGACGGGGCTGCGCACGCCGGTGTCGGTGCGGGTCGGCGATCTCGTCGACATACTGCTCACGCCGCCGCAGGAGCGCGAGCACCTGGGCGCGGAGATGCCCGAGCCCGACCTCATCGCCACCCCCGACGACAGCCGCTTCAGCGAGGAGCAGCTGGCGAGTGCCATGGAACTGCTCGCGCTGCCGCCCGACGCGCCGCGCAGGCTCTCCGGGCTGCTCGCCGACGCCCGCCGCCGCGATCCCGAACTGCCCTACCTGGTCGCCCTCCTCGCCGTCCACGCCGCGAGCCCACCGGTCGGCACGGCCTACCGCCAGGGCGAGCAGCAACTCCTGTTCGCGGTGGACGACGGCACCGATCTCGACGACCCGGAGTTCGGCGGCGCCGACCTCATCGTCGGCACGGCGCTCCTGGACGCGGTCGGGATGGCGGCCGACCGGACGGAGGCGGCGTGATGACGGCGACCACCCAGACCGCACGACGCCGGCCGCACTCTCTGGGGACCATCGGCGCGCCCCCGCAGTACGCGCAGGCGGCCACCGGAACGCCCCCGCACCCCGTACGACCGACCGACCGCACCAAGGAGCCCCAGCCGTGACCGATCACCCCGCAGAGCACGCCGCGTGGGGCGAGCCGGACGCTGCGGCGGCCCCGGCGGCAGCCCCCGCGGGCGCCGCCGTCACCCCGGCCGACGCCGCCGACGCGGCCCGCCTCGTCGCGTTCGGGCTCCAGCCCAAGCTCCAGCCCGCCCGCGACCAGGAGTACGGCGAACTGCTCCGCAGGTACCGCGAGGACCCGCCCTTCGCCCGCCTCGCCGACGCCGTCGCGGCCGGGCTCGGCCTCGTCGTCCTGGAGGTGTCCCCGCGCGCGGGGATGGCGGTGACCGCCGCCGAGGACTCCGTGTTCGCCGTCCGCATGGGCGACTACGCCCGCCGCACGGCCGCCGACTCCACCGACCGCTTCCTGCACGGCCTCGCCCACCTCGCCGTCGCCGCCATGGCCTTCCCGCGCCCCGAGGACCTGGCTGACGACGGGTACATCGGCCGCGTCACCGTCAACGGCGTCGACGCGTACGTGCGGCAGGCCTGCCGCCGCCTGGAGGAGCGCGCCGAGGAGCAGGGCGAGAACACCGACCCGGCCTCGGACGCGCCGGGCCTGGAGTCCGCCTGGCGGATCTGGGCGCGCCGCAGCGCCACCGGCGCCACCAAGGACGCGCGCAGGCTCGCCGGTTCGACCACCGGCATCGTGGGCAAGGCCGCCGCGTTCCTCACCGACTCCGGGTTCCTCCAGCGCACCGGCGACGACTCCGGAGGGACCTACCGCACCACCGCGCGCTATCAGCTCCAGGTCCGCGACATGGCGGGCACGGCCGCCATGGCCGAACTCCTGGAGCTCGGCGTCGTGCCCGTCACCGACGGCTCCGCGACCCTGCTGCCCCCCGACGACACCGACGACCTGGAGCTCGCGGCCGACGCCGGCCTGCCCTTCCACTCCTGATCCACGCCTGATCCGCGCGGGACGGCATCCGGCCGCCCCGCCCGCGTCCACCGACGTTCCACCTGTTCCGTTTCTTCGTCCCGCACGACTTACGACGAGAGTCCGCCGCCATGTACGAGCTGTCCCGGGTCCGCCTCTACTCCATCGGCCCCGCCGGTGCGCGCTACGCCGACACCGTGCTGGACCTGCGCGGCGTCGGCGACGTGGTGCCCGACCCCGCGCCCGCGCAGGCGGAGTTCTTCGAGGAGGAGCCCGTCGGCCCGCCGCGCCGCCCGGCGCCCGCGGGCGTGCTCTTCCTGGAGAACGGCGGCGGCAAGTCCGTCCTGCTCAAGCTGATCTTCTCGGTGATGCTGCCGGGCCACCGGAACACGCTGGGCGGCGCCAGCTCCGGTGTGCTGCGCAAGTTCCTCCTGGCCGACGACTGCGGACACGTCGCCCTGGAGTGGCAGCACACCCTCACCGGTGAGTGCGTCGTCGTCGGCAAGGTGAGCGAGTGGCGCGGACGGCAGGTCTCCAACGACCCGCGGAAGTTCGCGGAGGCCTGGTACTCCTTCCGGCCCGGCCCCGGGCTCAGCCTGGACTCGCTTCCGGTCGCCGAGTCCACCGCCGTGCGGCCGTCCGTCGAGGGCGCGTCGGGCGCACAGGGACGACGGCGCACCATGAAGGGCTTCCGCGACGCCCTCATGGAGGCCACGAAGGCCTACCCGCACCTCGAAGTGCACTGGGAGGAGATCCACGACCGCTGGAACGAACACCTCGGGGACCTCGGCCTCGACCCCGAACTGTTCCGCTACCAGCGCGAGATGAACGCCGACGAGGGCGAGGCCGCCGGCCTGTTCGCCGTCAAGAAGGACTCCGACTTCACCGACCTGCTGCTGCGCGCCGTCACCGACACCCGGGACACGGACGGCCTCGCCGACCTGGTGCACGGCTTCGGCAACAAGCTGGGCCGCCGCGCCGAGCTGATCGCCGAGCGGGACTTCACCGCGGGCTCCGTGGACCTCCTCGGCCGCATCGTCGAGGCCGCGGACACCCGGGCACGCGCACGTGACGTGCACGCGGGCGCCGAGCGCCGCACCCGCACTCTCGCCCGCCGCCTGTCGGCCCGCGCCGTCGAGGAGCGCGGCCGCGCCGCCGAACTGGCCGAGCAGGTCACCGCCGCCGCGCACACCGTCACAGCCGCCGAGCAGGCCCGCGGCCGCTCCGCGCTCATCGCCGCCGAACTCGCCTACCGGCACGCCTCCCTGGCCCTCACCGTGGCCGAGAAGGCCGCCGCCGCCCAGCGCCGCGAGCTGGCGGACGCCCGCACGCTGCACTCCGCCTGGCAGGCCGCCGAGGCCGTCCTGCGCCACCGCGCCGCCGCCGACCGCTCCGCGCGCGTGGCCGCCGCCATCCGCGAGGCCGAGCGGGACGCCGCGCCCGCACTCGCCGCCCGCGCGAAGGCCGCCGCCGACCTCGTCCGCGCCCTGCACACCGCGGCCGAGGACGCCGAGGCGCACGCCAACGAGGAGGAGGAGCGCTCCGCCGCCCTCCAGGAGACCGGCGAGGCCTCACACCGCGACGCCACCACCGCCGCGACCGAGGCGCAGCGCGCCCGGAGCGAAGCCGGGCACCTGCGCCAGCGCCTCACCGAGGTCGAGCAGGAGACCGCCGAGGCCGTCCGCGCGGGCTGGCTCGACGACAGCACGCCCGACGCCGACCCGGCCCGCGCGGCGCTCGCCGCCAGCGACGCAGAGAAGACGGCGGTCGCCGCCTGGGACGAGGCCCGCGAGTCCGCACGTCGGGCCGCGGACCAGGCCAAGGAAGCCGCCGCCTCCGAGGCCCGTGCCGAGCTGACGGCCGCCCGCGCGGAGGACGCCGCGACGGCCGCCGAGCAGGCGTACGACGCGGAGAGCCGCACCGCCCGATCCCTCGCGCAGGACGAGCGCATCGCCGAACTCCTGGGCCTGCCGGGCGGATCCGGCGGGAGCGGGCACAGCGGGGTGCCGCAGCCCCGGCACGCCGGGACCGGGGCGGGCGAGGGCGCCCACGACGGGACGGGGACCGCCGGCGAGGGCGCGCGCGGTGCCCAGGGGGCGCACGGCGAGCACGGCACCCCGGGCGGAGGCGGCGCCCCGGACGGCGGAGGTACCAGCGCCGAAGGCGGCGTGCACGGCGGCCCCGCGCCGGACGCCGCCGCCACCTCGACCGCCGCAGGGCAGACCCTCGCCCCCGCCGCCCCCGGCCTCACCGCCACGGAGCTCGACCGCGGCGCCGACGACCTGAAGACCCTGCTCGACGACGGAGTGGCCGCCGCCGAACGGCAGTTGTTCGAGCTGCGGACCGCCGCCGCCGACGACTCCCGCATCCTCGGCGCGCTCGGCGACGGTGGCCTGCTGCCGCCCGGGCCCGACGTCCTCGCCACCGTCGAGTTCCTTGGAGAGCACGGCATTCCGGCCCTCCCGGGATGGCGGTATCTGGCCCAGGCAGTCGACCCCGCGGACCACGCCCGCGTCCTCGCCGCCCGCCCCGAGCTGGTCGACGGCGTCGTCATCACCGACCCGGACACACACGCCCGGGCGCGCGAAGCGCTCACCGGCGCCGCGCTCCTTCCGCGCTCCACGGTCGCCGTCGGCACCGCCGCCGCGCTGCTCGCGCCGGTGCCGCACGCCGACAGCGAGGCCGACGACGCCGGCGCCGTCTTCCTCGTACCGCCGAACCCGGCCATGCACGACGAGCACGCCGCCGACGAGGAGCGCCAGGCCCTGCGGGCGCGCGCCACCCGCCGCGACGAGGAGATCCGCGCGCTCGCCCTGCGCCTCGCCAAGGACCGTGAGCTGGCCGCGCGGCTCGCCTCCTGGCGGTCCGGCTGCCCCGCGGGCCGCCTCGCCGAGCTGGCCACGGCCGCCCGGGACGCGCGCGCCTTCGCCGAGGAGGCGGAGGCCGAGCTGGCCGAGGCCCGCACCACGCGCGCCGAGGCCGACGAGGCCGCCGCCGAAGCCGCCCGCGTGCGCGACGAGCGCCAGGAGGGCGCCCAGCGCGCCCGCCGCGCCGCCGACGCGCTCGCCGGACTCGCGTTCCGGCTGCGCGAGCGCGCCGGCTGGCAGACCAAGCTGCGCGAACTGGCCGACGACGCCGTCGAGTCGGAGGCCCGCGCCCAGTCCTGCCTCGAACGCGCCCGCGCCGCCGACGAGGACCGCCGCGCCGCCCAGCGCGCCGCCGACGACGCCCGCCGCACGGCGCGCGCCCTGCGTGCCGAGCGTGCCGAGATCGCGGGCGCCCCCGAGGACGTACCGCTGGACCAGGACGGCCCCAAGACCTCCCTGCCCGCCCTCCGCGAGGCCTACCGCGCGGCCTCGCAGCTGTACGAGAAGGTCGGCGTCGGCGCCGACCTGCGCGCCGAGCAGGCCCGCGCGGAGAGCGACGAGAGCGCCGCGCTCGCCGAGCTCGACCGGCTCAGCAACAAGGTGCGCACCCGCGCCGCCCAGCTCCTCGAAGGCACCGACGGCGCCGACGGGCCATCCCGGCAGGCCGCCGCCGCCCGCGCGGAGGCCCAGGTCCAGCTCATCGAGTCCCGCGCGGCCACCGCCAGCGAACAGCTCGGCCGACTGCGCGGCGAGGCCGAGCGGCACGCCCCCGAGGACGGCGAAGCGCACACCGACCTCCCCGAAGAGCTCGTACCGGCTGATGCCGAGCAGGCCCAGACCCTGCTGCGCACCGCCACGACCGAACTGGCCACCCACACCGAGGCCCTGAGCCAGGCCAAGGAGGCGCACGCCGCGCTCCTGCACACCCACCGTGCCACGGAGGACGCGGCCGGCGGGTTCGACGAGACGGCGGCGCTCCTGCGCGACCTGCTGCGCGAGCACCACGACACCGAGGACGACGAGCAGCCCGCGCCCCACCCGGGCACCCTGGAGGAGGCCCGCCAGGCCGCCGCCGAGGCCCGCCGCTCCCTGCGCGGCTGCGCCGCCGACCTGTCCGCCGCCGAGTCGGCCGTCCGTGAGGCGAGCGACGTCCTGGTCCGGCACGCCAACTCCACCCGCTACGAGCAGGTCCGCACCCCCGCCCGGCAGCAGATCCGCGAACTGCCCGCCTCCGCCCTGCCCGAGCACGCCAAGAAGTGGGCCGACGCCTTCGCGCCCCGTCTGCGGGTGCTCACCGACGAGCTGGAGCAGCTGGAGCGCAACCGCGACAGCATCGTCGACCGGCTGCGCGGCCTGGTCGAGTCGGCGCTCGCCACGCTCCGGTCAGCCCAGCGCCTGTCCCGGCTGCCCGAGGGCCTGGGGGAGTGGTCGGGCCAGGAGTTCCTGCGGGTCCGCTTCGACGAGCCCGACCAGGCGACGCTCACCGAGCGCCTGGGCGAGGTCATCGACGAGGCGACGCGCGCGGCCGTGAAGAAGAACTCGGACCTGCGCAGGGACGGCATGTCCTTGCTCCTCAGGGGAGTTCAGGCCGCCCTCGAACCGCGCGGCATCGCTGTGGAGATCCTCAAGCCGGACGCCGTCCTGCGCGCCGAGCGCGTCCCGGTCGGGCAGATGGGCGACGTGTTCTCCGGCGGTCAGCTGCTCACCGCCGCCATCGCCCTGTACTGCACGATGGCCGCCCTGCGCTCGAACGACCGGGGCCGCGACAAGCACCGGCACGCGGGCACGCTGTTCCTCGACAACCCCATCGGCCGCGCCAACGCCACGTATCTCCTGGAGCTGCAGCGGGCCGTCTCGGACGCACTCGGCGTCCAGCTGCTCTACACCACCGGCCTGTTCGACACGACAGCGCTCGCGGAGTTCCCGCTGGTCATCCGGTTGCGCAACGACGCGGACCTGCGCGCGGGCCTGAAGTACATCAGCGTCGAGGAGCACCTGCGGCCGGGCCTGCCGCAGGAGCAGCAGGCCCCGGCCGGGGAGACGGTGCACGGGGAGATCACGGCGACACGGATGTTCAAGAAGCCAGCCGCTGACTGAGCCAGTGGTGGAACACCCCGATGTGGTGCTCGGTCGGCACGAGCACGCCGCCCTGCCGGTAGGCGCGTGAGCTCATCGCGGGCTGGGTGCGCTCGCACGCCGCGAAGTCCTGCTCGTTGACCCGGTGGAACAGCTCGACCGACTTCGACAGATCCGCTCCGGAGGCGACGACGTCGGGTGCGTACAGCCAGTCGCACTCGACGACCGTGCGGTCCACGGCCAGCGGGAACATGCGGTGCAGGATCACATGGTCCGGGACGAGGTTGACGAACACGGCCGGTTTGACGGTGATGGCGTAGTAGCGGCGGTCCTGGTCGTCGGCGACCTCGGGCAGCCGCCCGAAGCCCGGGGAACCGTCCACAGTGAAGCCGCTGACGTCATCCCCGAAGGCGGCACCGTGCCCTACGTAGTACTGCGCCGCGAAGCCGTCGGCGAACTCCGGCAGGACGTCCGTCAGCTCGGGGTGGATCGTCGCGCAGTGGTAGCACTCCATGAAGTTCTCGACGATCAACTTCCAGTTGGCGCGCACCTCGTAGCGGACGCGGTGGCCGAGCGCCAGGTCCTGGGTGCGGTAGCGCTCGATCGACGCGGGGTCGCCGAGGCGCTCCCTGGCCTCGCCTATCACCGTGTCCTCGAAGGACGGCGGCGAGTCGGCCAGGCACACCCAGGCGTAGCCGAGCCACTCCCGCAGCGCGACCTCGACCAGGCCGTACGCGGACCGGTCGACGTCCGGCATCCGCGTCAGATTCGGCGCCGCGATCAGCCTGCCGTCCAGGTCGTACGTCCAGGCGTGGTACGGGCACTGGAGGCTGCGCCGGACCTGGCCCGCCTCGTCCGCGCACAGGCGGGCGCCGCGGTGGCGGCACACGTTCAGGAAGGCACGCAGGCCGCCGTCGCGGGCGCGGGTGATCAGGACGCTCTCCCGGCCGACCTGGACGGTGCGGTACGCGCCGGGACGGTCGAGGTCCGCGGAGCGCACGGCACAGCACCACAGGGCCTCGAAGAGGCGCTCCTGCTCCTGGCGGAAGACGTCGGGGTCGGTGTAGTAGTGGCCGGGCAGCGTCGCGATGAGGCTCGCGGAGACCTCTGTCGTCACGTCCGTACTCCTCAGACGGGCGCCGCGGCGGGCGCGGTTCGCTCTGACGGGCGCCCCGGGGGCGCGGGTTCGGTCAGACCGGTGCCGTGGCGGGCGCCGGATCCAGCGGGCCGGTGATCCGGCGGGGGTCGAACAGCTCGATGGGGTGCTCCGTGGTGCCGTCGAGCGCCAGGTCGGCGACGATCTCACCGACCACCGGCACGAATTTGAAGCCGTGCCCGGAGAAGCCGCAGGCCACCGTCACCGACTCCGGGTGCGCCGGATGGCGCGTGATGACGAAGTGCTCGTCGGGCGTCGTCGTGTACATACAGGTGGAGGCTTTCAACAGCCGCCCCGGGAGCAGCGGTATGTGCCGGGCCATGTGCTCGGCCATCGCCGCGACCTCGTGCGGATGGACCGTGCGGTCGATGGTCTCCGGCGTGCACACGGTGCCGTTGCGGAAGAACGCGACCTTCACCCCGAGGTCGGGGCCGTCGATCGAAGGGAAGCCGTAGACCTGGACGCCCGCCCGGTCCTCCCACACGTAGATCGGATGGTGCTCCGGCAGGAAGGGACCGACGCCGCCCGTCGGCTGGAACCAGTACATGATCTGCCGCTCGATGGTGAACGGCACCCCCAGGTCCGCGAGCAGCCCCGGCGCCCACGCACCCGGACAGATCACCAACTGGCCCGCGGTGTACGTGTCGTCGGCCGTGTGCACGCGCACCCCGTCGCGGTACGGCTCCCAGCGCGTCACCGGTTCCTCGAAGTGCAGGTCGGCGCCCTGGCGGGTGGCGAGCTGCAGATGCGCGGCGACTGTGTTCTCCGGCCGGACGAGACCCGCGCGCTCTTCGTAGAGCGCCACTTCGTCATCGCGCGGAGTGAGCGTCGGGAAGCGGCGGCGGATTTCCCGGGCGTCCAGCATCTCGTGCGGAAGCCCCCAGGTCTCGGCGGAGAGCCGTGCTCCGGAGACCACCCTTCCGTCCGGGGCGCCGACCATCACGCCGCCGCACAGGGTGGCGATGTCACGGCCGGTGTCCTGTTCGAGCTTCTCGTACAGCTCGTACGCGCGCAGCAGCAGCGGTACGTACGCGGGGTCCTCGAAGTACGACTGCCGCGTGACCCGGGAGCCGCCGTGGCTGGAGCCCCGCTGGTGCACGGGGCCGAACTTCTCCAGGCCGAGGACGCGGGCCCCGCGCGCGGACAGGTGGTGGGCGGCGGCGCTGCCCATGCCACCCAGGCCGATCACGATGACGTCATAGGTGGGGGTGGTGGGAGACACGACGGTCACCTCCGGATCCGGGTCATCTCGGGGTCGAAGAGCGGTTCGTCGGTGACGGTCGCGGAGACCTTCTCGCCGAAGTACTCGATGTGCGTGCTCGTCCCGGCGGGCAGCGGCGGCAGCCAGGCGTACGCGACGCAGCGGCCCAGCGTGTAGCCGTACGCGGCGCTGGTGACGTATCCGGCGGGCGCGGCGTCGGCCGGGTCCGCGTGGACGGGCTCCTTGCCGAGGACCACGGCGGCCGGGTCGTCCAGGAGCAGCGCGGTGAGCCTGCGGGTGAGGGGGCCGCGCCGCTCGAGGGCCGCGCGCCCCACGAAGTCGCCCTTGTCCATGCGGACGGCGAAGCCGAGGCCCGCCTCGAAGGGGTCGTGCTCCGTGGTCATGTCCTGGCCCCAGGCGCGGTAGCCCTTCTCCAGGCGCAGGCTGTTGAAGGCGCTGCGCCCGGCCGCGACGACACCGAGGTCCCGGCCGGCCTCCCAGAGCGTGTCCCACAGGCGCAGGCCGAGGTCGGCGCTGGTGTACAGCTCCCAGCCCAACTCGCCCACGTAGCTCAGCCGCATCGCCGTCACCGGCACATGGCCGATGTGGGTCTCACGGGCCTTGAAGTAGCCGAAGGCCTCGTGCGAGAAGTCGTCGCGGGTCAGCGGTTGGACGAGGGCGCGGGCGAGTGGCCCCCACACGCCGACGCAGCACGTCCCCTGGGTGATCTCCCTGATGTGCACGTCGTCGGGCGCGTGCGACCGTAGCCAGGTGAGATCGGCGGGGGAGTTGGCGCCGACCTGGAAGCGGCCGGGGGCGAGCCGTGCCACGGTCAGGTCGGAGCGGATGCCGCCCGCCTCGTCCAACAGGAGGGTGTAGGTGACCGAACCGGGCTTCTTGCGAAGGTTGTTGGTGGTCATGCGCTGAAGGAAGCCGAGCGCTCCGGGGCCGGTGACCTCCAGGCGGCGCAGCGGCGTCATGTCGTACAGCGCGACCCGCTCGCGGGTGGCACGCGCCTCGGCAGCGGCGACCGGCGACCAGTACCGTCCGGACCAGCCGTCCCGCTCGGGCACGTCCACGTCGGCGGCGAGCGCGGCGTTGGCCTCGTACCAGTGGGGCCGCTCCCAGCCCCCGCCCTCCAGGAACACCGCGCCCAACTCCTGCTGGCGGGCGTGGAACGGGCTGACGCGCAGGGGGCGCGGCTCGTCCGGGGGCTGGAGCGGATGGACGACGTCGTACACCTCGACGAACTGCCGCGCGCCGCGCTCGGCCACATAAGCGGGGGAGCGCTGGGCGTCCTCGAAGCGGGTCGGGTCGCAGTCGTGCGCGTCGACGGCGGGCCTGCCGTCGACCATCCACTCGGCGACGGCCTTGGCCGCGCCCGCGGAGTGCGTGACCCACACCGCCTCGGCGAGCCAGAAGCCACGCAGCGCCGGGGCCTCACCGAGCAGCGGCATGCCGTCCGGCGTGAAGGAGAAGACACCGTTGAACCCCTCATCGACGGCCGACTCCTTGAGCGCGGGCAGCAGCCCGCAGCAGTCCTGCCAGCTCGGCGCGAAGTCCTCCTCGGTGAAGGGATACGAGGACGGCATCGCCAGACCGCGGTCCTTCGCCTCGTCGTACGCGGGCACGGCGAACGGGTCCACCGGCAGCGGGCGATGGGCGTAGGAGCCGATGCCGATGCGGTCCGTGTGCTCACGGAAGTACAGGTCGCGGTCCTGGAAGCGGAGGATCGGCAGGGACGCCTCGGCCCGTGGGTCGTTCCGGCCCGCGAGCTCAGGCAGGGGGTGGGTCCGCGCGTACTGGTGGGCGAGCGGCTGCAGCGGTACGTCGACGCCCGCCATCCGGCCGATCACCGGCCCCCAGAAGCCCGCGGCCGACACGACGTGGTCGGCGGGGAAGGTGCCGCGGTCGGTGACCACAGCGGTGACCCGGCCCTCCGCGCGCTCGATGCCGGTGACCGTGTGCCGCTCCAGGAAGCGGGCGCCCCGGCGGGTCGCCCGGTCGAGCTGCGCACGGCAGGCGAGGACGGCGCGGGCCAGGCCGTCGTCGGGCGTGTGCAGGCCGCCGAGCACCTGGCCGGTGTCGAGCAGCGGCCACAGCTCCTTGCAGCGCGTGGCGTCGACCAGTTCGGCGCGAATGCCCCAGGACGCGGCCAGGCCCGCCTTGCGGCGCAGGTCGGCCCAGCGCTCCGGAGTGGTGGCCAGCTCCAGGCCGCCGACCGGGTTGAAGCAGGAGAGCCCGTCCACGGTCAGCTCGCCGAACTTCCGCACGGTGTAGGCGGCGAACTCGCTGAGCGTCTTGGACGGGCTGGTCTGGAAGACGAGCCCGGGCGCGTGCGACGTGGAGCCGCCCGGGGCGGGCAGCGGCCCCTGTTCGAGGACGGTGACGTCGGTCCAGCCCCGGGCGGTCAACTCGTCGGCGAGGGAGCAGCCGACGATTCCGGCGCCGATGATGACGACTCGGGGAGTGGCGGATTCGGGGCCGCGGGGCGTGGGCGTGCTTGTGGGGGTGGGCGGGGTCGTGGGTGCGGGCGCGGGGGTGTCGCGCACGCCGGGGGAGTTCGGGTCGGGGGAGTGCGGGTCGGGTCGTACGCCGGTCACAGGACCACCACCGATCGCAGCACCTCGCCGCGCTGCATCCTGGCGAACGCGTCCTCGACCTCGTCGAGGGCGATCTTCTCCGTCACGAAGGCTCCGAGGTCGAGCCTGCGGCTGAGGTACTGGTCGACGAGCAGGGGGAAGTCCCGTGTGGGCAGACAGTCGCCGTACCAGGAGGACTTGAGCGCGCCGCCGCGCGAGAACAGGTCGATCAGCGGCAGTTCGACGGCCATCGCCGGGTCGGGCACGCCGACCTGGACGAGGACGCCCGCGTGGTCGCGCATGTAGAAGGCCTGCCTGTACGTCTCGGGGATCCCGACCGCGTCGATGGCGACGTCGACGCCGAAGCCGCCGGTGAGCCCGCGCACCGCCTCGACGGGATCGGTGCCCCGGGAGTTGACGGTGTGGGTGGCGCCGAAGCGGGTGGCCCCGTCGAGCTTGGCGTCGTCGATGTCGACGGCGATCACGCGCCGGGCCCCGGCGAGCGAGGCCCCGGCGATCGCGGCGCAGCCGACGCCGCCGCAGCCGATGACGGCGACCGTGTCGCCGCGCCCCACGTTCCCCGTGTTCACGGCGGCCCCGTACCCGGCCATCACTCCGCAGCCGATCAGTCCCGCCGCCTCCGGCCGGGCCGCCGGGTCCACCTTCACGGCCTGGCCGGCGGCGACGAGCGTCTTCTCGGCGAAGGCGCCGATGCCGAGCGCGGCGCTCAGCGGAGTGCCGTCGAGCAGAGTCATGGGCTGTGCCGCGTTGCGGGAGTCGAAGCAGTACCAAGGGCGTCCGCGCAGGCAGGAGCGGCACGTTCCACAGGGGGCGCGCCAGGCGATGACCACGTAGTCGCCGGGCACCAGACCGCCGGCGTCGGCGCCGACCGCCTCGACGGTACCGGCGGCCTCATGGCCGAGCAGGAACGGGAAGTCGTCGGAGATCGCGCCTTCCCGGTAGTGCAGATCGGTGTGGCAGACCCCGCAGGCCTGCACGGAGACAAGTACCTCTCCCGGTCCGGGATCCGGCACGACGATCGTCTGCACCTCGATGGGTGCGCCCTTCTTCGCGGCGACGACGCCACGGACCTCGTGTGGCACGGCCAGGCTCCTCGACTTGGGTCGTCTTGTTGCGTACTCCACGATCAGTTGCGCTATGAGAGACATCGTGAGAGCGACATCAAGGAGCCGTCAAGGGTCCGGAGTGAACCCTCGGCAAAACGCTATGGGTGTCGCGAAACGGGTCCGGGGGAGGGCGGGGGCGGACGTTTCGGCGGCGTGGTGGGCGGCTGTTGGGCGCGGTGCGGGGCGGGGTGGTTGGCTTGGCGGCGCGGCGCGGCGCGGCGGGGCGGTGGGCTGGCGGTGCGGTGGGGCCTGGCGGCGCGAGGTGGCGCGGCGCGATGTGAGGTGGCCGGGGCGCGGTGCCGAGTGGACGGCGCGGTGCGTGGCGTCCGGGCCCTCAAGAATCCGACCCCCGAGGAGTGGCGCCCAGGTGGAGGCGCCAAGCCAGGGGGCGAGGCGGGGCGTCGGCGTGGGGGTGAGGCGGGGGCGCTGAGGTGGGGGCGCCCCGGCGGGGCGGCAAGGAGGACGGGCGGGGCGTGCGGCGGAACGTGGGGCGCCGGGGGGGCGGGCCGCGCCCCCGGCGTGCCCCCGCAGCCGCAGCCGTCAGAACCCGTAGCCCATCCGGCGCGACAGCTCGACCGCCGCCGCGACCGTGCGCTTGGCCAGCTCGGTGAGCCGGTCCTCCGTCAGCCGATACACCGGCCCGGAGGCGCTCAGCGCCCCGATGACCTTGCCGTCGTGCGCCCGCACCGGGGCCGCCACGGCGGCGAGCCCGACCTCGAGCTCTTCCACGGCGATCGCGAAACCCTGCTGGACGACGGCCTCCAGTTCGCGGCGCAGCGCCACCGTCCCGGTCACCGTGTGCTCGGTGAGGCGGGGCAGCGTGCGGGCGATCTGGCCCTCGCGCAGGGTGGTCGGCAGGTGCGCGAGCAGGACCTTTCCGCTGGAGGTGGCGTGCAGCGGGGTGCGTCGGCCGAGCCAGTTCTGGGCGGTCACGGACGCGGGGCCGCGGGCCTGCATGATGTTGACGGCGGCGTCGTCGTCGAGGACGGCGATGTTGACCGTCTCGCCCAGCTCGTTCGCCAGCTCGCGGCAGACCGGGCCGCCCTCCTGGGAGATGTCCATCCGCACGGCCGCCGCCCCGGCGAGGCGCAGGACGCCCGCGCCGAGGAAGTACTTGCCACGGTCCTTCGCCTGCCCGACGAGCCCCCGGTTCTCGAGCACACCGAGCAGCCGGAACGCCGTCGACTTGTGCACCCCCAGCTCGTCGGCGATCTCCGTGACCCCGGCCTCGCCGTGCCGGGCGAGGATCTCGAGGACGCTCACCGCGCGGTCCACGGACTGCACGGAACCAGCAGGAGCCTTGGCCTGCGGCTCACGCGGCTCGCGCGCCTCCCGGGGCTTTTCGTGCTCTTCCGCGCGCCCTTTCCGGCGCTTCTCCTGGGCTGCTCCCTGCTGCGGCTCCTCGTTCTGGCCAGGCTGTTTCCGCGTGCGGGTCATATCTCAACTCTCACCACTCGGCGGCCTCTCGGAGCCGCGTCCCAGGGAGCCCCTTGACGCGATGGGCATCCCACCGGATTCTGTTGCGCATAGCGCTCTCTGGTGCGCCATATGAAACTGCATGCTACCGAAGAGTCCTTGGCCCGAACGGTCCCGGACCGGGCCGACCGATTCCAGAGGAGGGCCCGTGATTCCCGTCTGCCGCCTTGAAGACCTCCCCGCAGGTGAGTCCGTCCGTCTCGACACCACACCTCCCGTCGCGGTGTTCAACGCCGACGGCGCCCTGTACGCCGTCGACGACACCTGCAGTCACCAGGACGCTTCCCTCTCCGAAGGCTGGCTGGAGGGCTGTCTGGTCGAATGCCCACTGCACGCCGCCTCATTCGATCTCCGGACCGGAGAGCCGACGTGTCTGCCTGCCCGCCGACCGGTGCGCACCCACCGCGTGAGCGTGGTCGACGGAACCATCCATGTCCACCTGACCGACCCGACCGTCACCCCCGTCCCGGCCTCCGCTCCCCTCACGGCAGCCGCCTCCTTGTCCGCCCCCGCCTCCCTCGCCGCCTCCGGCTCCAGCGCCGGGCGAGCCCCGATGACCGGTGAGGGATCCGCCGCATGAACACCGTCACCGTCGTCGGTGCCTCCCTCGCCGGGCTCTACGCGGCGCGCGAACTGCGTGCCCAGGGTTTCGACGGCCGCCTCGTGATGGTCGGCGCCGAACCGTACCTGCCGTACGACCGCCCACCCCTCTCCAAAAGCTTCCTCACGGCCACGGCCACGACCGCGGTCACGGATGCGAGCACGATCACTGCCCTGGATGCGGCCACCCCCACCGTCACAGACCGCGCCACCGGTACCGCGGCCCACCCCCCGTACGCATCCGCCCCAGAAGACCACCTCGCCCTCACCGACCCCGAAGAGATCGCCGACCTCGCCGCCGAATGGCTGCTAGGCACCCGCGCGACCGGCCTCGATCAGCGCGGTCGCGCCGTCCTCCTCGACGACGGTCGCACGGTCGTCACCGACGGTGTGGTGGTCGCGACCGGGGCGTCGGCGCGCCGCCTGCCGGGCCCACAGCCCGCGGGCGTCCACACCCTGCGTACGCTCGCCGACGCCCGCGCCCTGCGCGCCGACCTGACGTGTGGCCCCCGCCGGGTCGTGGTCATCGGCGGTGGCTTCATCGGCGCGGAGACCGCGTCGTCGTGCGTCGCCCTCGGCCATGACGTCACGGTCGTCGAGGCAGCCCCGCTGCCCCTGCTTCCCCAACTGGGCCCGGACATGGCTCTGTTCTGCGCCGACCTGCACCGTAAGGGGGGTGCTCGCCTGCTCACCGGCACCGGTGTGGCGGGCCTGCACCGCATGGCCCCCGCCTCAGCGTCCGGTGTCGCGGACCCGGGGACCCCCCGGCTCGGACCCTCCAACCGCGCCCCCTCCAGCCCCTCCGGCATCTCCGACCGTCCCGACCCCTCGGACCGTCCCGACCTCTCCGGCCACGTCACCGCAGTCGAGCTGTCCGACGGCCGCGTCCTCCCCGCTGACGTGGTCGTCGTCGGCATCGGTGCTGTCCCCAACACCAGCTGGCTCTCCGGCACGTCACTCACCGTGAGTGACGGCGTCCTGTGCGACGGTGGCTGCGTCACCTCTCTCGCACAGGTGGTCGCCGTGGGAGACGTCGCCCGTGTCGATGGCGTCCGCGCCGAACACTGGACGAGTGCGACGGAGCAACCCCGCGTCGCCGTCCGCAACTTGCTCGCCGCCCGGACCGTGGAGCCCGTCGCCGCACTGCCCTACTTCTGGTCCGATCAGTACGGGTCCCGTATTCAGTTCGCAGGACACCGCCTCGCCGACGCCACCGTGCGCATCGCGGAAGGCAGCCCGGACGACGGCGGCTTCCTCGCGCTGTACGAACACGCGGGCCGGGTGACAGCCGCGCTGGCGGTCGACTGCCCTCGCCCGTTCATGAGGGCTCGACGGGAGCTGCGGGTCCGGCAGGCAACCGCTGCCTGACCCGGTCCCTTTGACCACTGCCGACGGTTCCTGGCCGCAGACCGCAGACCGCAGACCGCAGACCGCAGACCGCAGACCGCAGACCGCAGCGACCGAGCCCGCCCACCCGCCGACTCAATCGCGCTCAGGAGTGGGACAGTTGCCCCTGCCCACTCCGGCTTCCTATGCCCTCCTTGGCGCGGGCGGCCGCGCGTTCCTGGCGGCGGGCGCGACGCCGCTCACGCCGCAGTCTGCGTGCCGTGCTGCTGGGCATCGAGACCACGCCGTTGCGCTGGTTCCACACCTGGCGGGTCACCCAGACGTCACAGACGGCCCACGTCGCGACGACCGTGCTGGCCACGCTGCTCAACACCATGGGGAAGGCCAGCCAGGACTCGGCCATCGCGCAGAAGAACGCCGTCATCGCCTGGATGAGGGTCAAGGACACGATGAGCACGGCCCGCACGGCCGCCGTGCGCACAGGGTCGGGCAGCCGCGGCCGACGCGCGGGCTCGTCGACCCACAGGGGACGCCGCCCCGCGTACTCGCCGTGCTCCAGCGCCTCGAAGTGGCCCCGCTGCTCCGACACATCCCCGTACTCGCGGCCGTCCGTGTGCTCACGGACGTCGGCGTGTTCGCGGTCATCCGCACTCCGGGATCCCGCAGACTGACCCGAACTCCGGGATCCCGCACACTGACCCGAACTCCGGGGTCCCGCAGGCTGATCCGCGGTCCCCGACTTCTCACCCCGCCCGGTCGCTCTGACCGCGCCGTCCTGGGGCCTTCCGCTCTTTCTCTCCACAAGTCGCGCGCTCTCCGTGAACGGCTTGGCGGAGGCCTCCCTCGCCTTCCGTCGCCCCCCTGACCCCCTGTCCGCCTTCACGGAACTCTCGTTCGTCTTCGTCTTCGCCTTCACCTCCGCGCTCGCCGCTCCGGCGCTCGCGGACTTCTCGGACGCCCCGCTCGCCGACGTCCGCTGGCGTTCTGTCGTACCCATCAATTGGTCCCTCCCCCCGGCTGTCCTGCTCCAGCCGCCGCTCTGCCCGTGCCTCGCGGCCGGCCGATCGAGAGCTCTCATGTCCGACTCTCCGCCTTGCTGCCCGTTTTACGCTGCTTTACGCCGTGCCGCTAGGCCTCGGCCGCGCAGCCGTCCGCCGTCGCCACCTGTATCCGCCTCTTGTGCCCCCGCACCCTCCGGCGCCCGCGCCACTCGGCCCCCGCGTGCACCCGCTCTCGTACTGATCGACGAATGGATGCCGCGGAAGATTCCCGACCCCGGCGACAGATCTCTCCGGACCTCCCCCCAGGATCCGCCGGGATGAGAGATCCCCATCCGGTGCGAACGGTTCCACCCAGCGAACACTTCAGGCCAACTGGGCCTGCTGGTAAGGGTGGTGGGGTCGGCCGACGGGTGCCGCAGGCGGGAGACAATCTCCCCCAATGGGCGGACAACTATGGATGCACCTTTCGCGTCACGGCTGAAAAGCGTCCGGACGTGCCTTCGAGTTGCACGTGTCTCAGTAGTAGGCTCGCGCCGTTTGTTGACGCACATGCGTGCCCCGAGGTCGAACGCGCGGCTGTGAGGGGCCCGATCTGGGGGAGGCCATGCGCTTTCGCGGGAAGTCAATCCGCCGGAAGATCGTGGCATTGCTGCTCGTGCCGCTCGTGTCCCTCACGGCGATCTGGGGCTTTGCCACCTTCCTCACGGGGCGCGAGGCGAACAAGCTCATCGACACGGCGTACATCCTCGACGACCTGGCCGGACCGCTCCAGGAAACCGCCGAGGTGGTGCAGGAGGAGCGGCGTCAGACCCTCGTCTATCTCGCCGACCCCCGTGCCTCGGACGCGCTCGCGGCACTGCGCCGCAGTCGAGAGGCCACCGACAGGCTCGTCGCCAAGATCGAGTCCAAGGCCCGCAATTCCGACGCCCGCGAGGTGCTCGACGGACAGTCGGAGGAGCGCCTGAGCGTCGCCCTCGACGCCTTCAAGGGGCTCGACGCGCTGCGCCGCACGGTGGAGGAAGGCACGATCAGCCGGGACAAGGCGTTGAAGATGTACACGCGCCTGACCGAACCCTGCTTCGGCTTCCTGATGACGCTGAACGCCCTCGACGACGTGGGCGTCACCGCGGAGGGCCGCGCGCTCGTCGGCATCGGCCAGGCCCGTGAACTGCTGTCCCGCGAGGACGCGTTGATCGGGTCCGCCCTGGTCGCGGGCACCGTCACCAAGAGCGAGGTCCGCCAGGTCTCCGACCTCGTGGCGCAGCGCGGCGTGCTCCTCGACAACAGCCTCACCCAGCTCCCCGACGACGAGCGGGCCCGCTTCGAGCGCTACTGGAACGGCGCCGAGACAAGCAGGCTGCGCGACGCCGAGCGATCCCTGATGGAATCCGGTGGCGGCACCCCCCGCGCGGTCACGTCCAGCGACTGGGACCGCGAGTCGGACAAGGTCCTCACCAGCCTCGCCGACCGTACCGAAGACGCCGTCGACCGGCTGCGCGACCGCGCCCGTCCCCAGGCCATCAGCGTCATCGTGCAGTTGGCCGTCGTCGGTGTGCTCGGGCTGATCGCCGTGCTCCTGTCCCTTTTCCTTTCCGTACGCATCGGCCGCAGCCTCATCCGCGACCTGCGCCGCCTGCGCCTCGAGGCCCACGAGGCGTCCGGTGTGCGCCTGCCCGGACTGCTGCGCCGACTCGCGGCGGGCGAACAGGTCGACGTGGAGACCGAGGCGCCGCGTCTGACCTACGACAAGGACGAGATCGGGCAGGTCGGCCAGGCCCTCAACACCCTGCAGCGCGCCGCGGTCGAAGCCACGGTCAAGCAGGCCGACCTGCGCCGCGGCGTCTCCGAGGTGTTCGTCAATCTCGCCCGCCGCAGCCAGGTGCTGCTGCACAAGCAGCTCACGCTCCTGGACACCATGGAGCGCCGCACGGAGGACACCGACGAACTCGCCGACCTCTTCCGCCTCGACCACCTCACCACCCGCATGCGGCGGCACGCCGAAGGCCTCGTGATCCTCTCCGGCGCCGCCCCGTCGCGGCAGTGGCGCAAGCCCGTCCAGCTCATGGATGTCGTCCGCGCCGCCGTCGCCGAGGTCGAGGACTACGAACGCATTGAGGTGCGCCGCCTGCCGCGCATCGCCGTCACCGGACCCGCGGTCGCCGACCTCACGCACCTGCTCGCCGAACTCCTGGAGAACGCCACGGTGTTCTCGCCCCCGCACACCGCGGTGCAGGTTCTCGGGGAGCACGTGGCCAACGGCTTCACCCTGGAGATCCACGACCGCGGCCTCGGCATGGCCTCCGAAGCCCTCCTGGACGCCAACCTCCGCCTCGCGGAGACCCCCGAGTTCGAGCTGTCCGACACCGACCGCCTCGGCCTCTTCGTGGTCAGCCGCCTGGCCCAGCGCCAGCGCGTCCGCGTCTCGCTGCAGCCCTCCCCGTACGGCGGCACCACCGCTGTCGTGTTCATACCGGAGTCGCTGCTCACCGACGACGTGCCCGACACCGGAGGTGTCGGCTTCCGCCTCGACCGGCCGCAGCCGCAGAAGGCCGTGGGCGGCACCACGGGCGACCGCGACGCCTCCCTCGCCCAGACGTCCGTCGAACTGCCCGGCCTGCCCGCGTCCCTCCTGGACGGGCCGGTCGAGCTGGAGGCACCCGTCGGCATGGCGGGCCTCGACGGCTTCCCGGGCGCCCTGGAGGACGAGGACAGCGAGCGCGGCGGCCTGTTCCGCCCGCGCCGCCGCGTCGGCGAGACCGCCGGGGAACAGCACCAACAGGCCCGCGACGCCCGCGAGCCCGACCTCGGCGAGCCCGTCCGCGCCGCCGACTCCACGGGTCACGACGCCCTGTACCCCGACGAGCCCCTGGACGTGGACGACGAGCCCGCCCCGAGTGGCACCGTGCCCCTCGCACGCCGCCGCACACCGAAGCTCGTCTCCTCGCACGGCCGCCGCGTGGGCCCCGCCCGCACCCGCGACACGGACGTCGGCCCTGCCCGCACTCGTGACACGGACGTCGGCCCCGCCCGCGACACCGACACCGCGGACCCGGACAGCGACGCCACCCGCGCCCGCCGCGAGTCCGGCGCCGGGTGGCCCGGCCGCGGCCCCGCCCGGGATTCCCGGCCCATGGCCCAGGCACCCACCGACACCCGCTCCGACGTCGGCCCCGCGCGCGGGGCACTCGACAAGCGTGTACGGGACGGCCTCGGCACCCCGGCGCGCACGTCCCGGGACGCCCCCGGCTCCACCGGCGGCACGGGCGTCGACCTGCCGCGCCGCCCCAGGCCCGACACCGGCTGGCCCGACCTCACGCCGCCGCGCCCGCTGGGCCCGGACACCCCGTCCGACCCGCAGCCGCTCCTGCCCAGGCGCCGCCCGGTCACGGACGCGCCGCGCGCCACCACCCGCACCGAGACAGCGCCCGGTGCGGACCGGGCGGCAAGGACGGACAGAGGACCCATGGACCGGGCCGCAGGCAGCACGGACACGCCGCCCCGGACGGCGGGCAACGACCAGGACGCGCCCACCGTCGGCGGCCTGCCCCGCCGGGTCCGGCAGGCGAACCTCGCCCCCCAGCTGAAGGAAAGCCCGGACCGCCGCACAGAGCTGGACTCGACCCCGGCGAGGGCCGGAGCGGAGGAGCGCGACGCCGACGAGGTACGCAGCCGGATGGCTTCGCTCCAGCGCGGCTGGCAGCGCGGCCGTGAAGAGAACGCCGTGGGCGAGGACGTCCCGGACGGCGAAGCACCAGGAACGACATCTGAGGGGGACGGTCGATGACCGCACCGAAGGCCGACGCACGCACCACCGCGACCGGGGGATCGGGAGAGCTGAACTGGCTCCTCGACGACTTGGTGGAGCGCGTCGGCAGCATCCGCAAAGCACTCGTGCTCTCCGGAGACGGCCTGCCCACGGGCGTGTCGAAGAACCTGACGCGCGAGGACAGTGAGCACCTTGCTGCCGTCGCGTCCGGATTCCACAGCCTGGCCAAGGGCGTGGGACGCCACTTCGACGCGGGCAAGGTACGCCAGACGGTGGTCGAGCTGGACGACGCTTTCCTCTTCGTCACGGCGGCGGGTGACGGCAGCTGTCTCGCCGTCCTCGCGGAGGCCGACTCCGACGTCGGCCTGGTCGCGTACGAAATGACACTGCTGGTCAAGAGGGTGGGTGTGCACTTGGGTTCGGCGCCACGCACCGACCTGCCCACGGGAGGGTAGTGGGAGGGCATGAGCGACGACGACGGTCAGGCAGCCATGCCTCACTGGTTCGACGACGACGCCGGTCCGGTGGTGCGCCCGTATGCCATGACACGGGGCCGCACCACCAGCCCCGCCCAGCACCGCCTCGACCTGATCGCGGTCGTGATCGCGGAGTCGCACGCCGAGGACACGGAGGCCGACCAGACGCTGTCCCCGGAACACGTGGACATCGTCGGCCTGTGCCGCGACACTCCGCAGTCCGTCGCGGAACTCGCGGCGGAACTCGACCTTCCGATCGGCGTGATCCGCGTGCTCATCGGTGATCTGGTGGACGACCGACTGGTGCACGTGACCCGCCCCGTACCCCCCGCCGAGCTGCCGGACGAGAGTATTCTGCGCGACGTGATCAACGGCCTCCGGGCGCTCTGAGCAGCGCGAGAGCGGGGATTGAGACGTGACAGGCTGGCAGTTCTGGGTCGACAGGGGCGGTACGTTCACGGACGTCGTCGCGCGCCGCCCGGACGGCGCACTGCTCACCCACAAGCTCCTGTCGGACAACCCCGCGCGGTATGCCGACGCGGCGGTCGCGGGAATCCGGGAACTCCTCGCCGAAGCGGGCAGGGCGGGCGAGCCGGGCGCCGACTCCGCGCGCGCGGGCGGCGACGTACGCATCGACGCCGTCCGCATGGGCACCACCGTCGCCACCAACGCCCTCCTGGAGCGCAAGGGCGAGCCCACCGCCCTCGTCATCACCCGCGGCTTCCGCGACGCGCTGCGCATCGCCTTCCAGAACCGCCCGCGCATCTTCGCCCGGGACATCGTTCTCCCCGAGGACCTCTACGCCCGCGTCATCGAGTACGACGAGCGGGTCGGCGCCGACGGGGAGGTCCTGCGCGCCCCCGACCTCGACGGCCTCGCCGAAGCCCTGCGGCAGGCTTACGACGACGGCATCCGCGCGGTCGCCGTCGTGTGCGTGCACAGCCATCTGTACCCGGCCCACGAGCAGGCGGCCGGTGACCTCGCGCGCCGCGTCGGATTCCCGCAGGTCTCGCTGTCCAGCGAGGTCAGCCCCCTGATGAAGCTCGTCCCGCGCGGTGACACCGCTGTCGTCGACGCCTATCTGTCGCCCGTCCTGCGCCGCTACGTCCAGGACGTCGCCGCCGAACTCCAGGGCGTGCGGCTGATGTTCATGCAGTCCAACGGCGGACTCGCGGAGGCCGGACAGTTCCGCGGCAAGGACGCCGTCCTCTCCGGGCCCGCCGGCGGCATCGTGGGGATGGCACGCATGTCGAAGCTCGCCGGGTTCGACCGGGTCATCGGCTTCGACATGGGCGGCACGTCCACAGACGTGTCGCACTACGCCGGGGAGTACGAGCGGGTCTTCACGACACAGATCGCGGGCGTACGACTGCGCGCCCCCATGCTCGACATCCACACCGTCGCCGCGGGCGGCGGCTCCGTGCTGCACTTCGACGGCAGCCGCTACCGCGTGGGCCCCGACTCGGCGGGCGCGGACCCGGGACCCGCGAGCTACCGCGGCGGCGGCCCCCTGACCGTCACCGACGCCAACGTCGCCCTCGGCCGCATCCAGGCGGCCCACTTCCCCCGGGTGTTCGGCCCCGACGGCGACCAGCCGCTCGACGACACGCTCGTCCACCGCAGGTTCACCGAACTGGCGCGGGAGATCACGGAGCGGACCGGGGACGACCGCACCCCGGAGCAGGTGGCCGAGGGCTACCTCCGGATCGCCGTCGCCAACATCGCCGCAGCGGTCAAGCGCATCTCGGTCCAGAAGGGCCACGACGTCACGCGCTACGCCCTGACGACGTTCGGCGGCGCGGGCGGCCAGCACGCGTGCATGGTGGCCGACTCGCTCGGCATCCGCACCGTTCTCGTACCCCCCATGGCCGGAGTCCTGTCCGCGCTCGGCATCGGCCTCGCCGACACGACGGCCATGCGCGAACAGTCCGTGGAGGCGCCCCTGGAGGCCTCCGCGATGCCCCGGGTCCACAAGACGGCCGACGACCTGGAGACCGCCGCCCGCGCCCAACTCGCCGCCGAGGACGTGCCCGCCGGCCGCGTGCACGTCACCCGCCGCGCCCACCTGCGCTACGACGGCACCGACACCACCCTCACCGTCGAGCTGACCGACCCCGCCACCATGACCCGCGCCTTCGAGGAACAGCACCGCGCTACCTACTCCTTCACCCTGGACCGTCCTGTCGTCGTCGAAGCCCTCTCCGTGGAGGCCACCGGCCGCACCGAACCCCCGGACCTGTCGGCGCTCGGCACCGCCACCGCGCACGGCACCACGCGGACCGTGCGCCTGCACACGGGCGGCTCCTGGCGCGAGGTGCCCCTGCGCCGGCGCGAGGAACTCCCGCCGGGCGAGCGGGTCACCGGACCCGCGATCATCACCGAGGCCGGCGCCACCACGGTCGTCGACGCGGGCTGGGGCGCGGCCATGACCGACGACGGGCACCTGGTCATGGAACGGGTGGCGGCGCCCGCGAGTTCCGACGCCACGACGGAAGCCGACCCGGTCCTCCTCGAAGTCTTCAACAACCTCTTCATGTCCATCGCCGAGCAGATGGGCGCCCGCCTGGAGTCCACCGCCCAGTCGGTGAACATCAAGGAGCGGCTCGACTTCTCCTGCGCCCTGTTCGACCCGGACGGGAACCTCGTCGCCAACGCGCCGCACATCCCCGTCCACCTCGGCTCCATGGGCACCAGCGTCAAAGAGGTGATCCGCCGCCGCGGCACCACCATGCGGCCGGGCGACGCCTACGCGGTCAACGACCCGTACCACGGAGGCACACACCTCCCGGACGTCACCGTCATCACGCCCGTCTTCGACACCGCCGGAGAGCAGATCCTGTTCTACGTGGCCTCGCGCGGCCACCACGCGGAGATCGGCGGCATCACGCCCGGCTCCATGCCCGCGCACAGCCGCACCATCGACGAAGAGGGCATCCTCTTCGACAACTGGCTGCTGGTGGAGGCCGGACGCTTCCGCGAAGCCGAGACCCTGAGCCTGCTGACGGAGACCCGCCACCCCTCCCGCAACCCCGCCACGAACCTCGCCGACCTGCGTGCCCAGATCGCGGCCAACCAGAAGGGCGTCGACGAAGTGGCCCGCATGATCGACGACTTCGGGCTCGACGTCGTCCAGGCCTACATGCGGCACGTCCAGGACAACGCCGAGGACTCCGTACGCCGCGTCATCGACACCCTGGAGGAGGGCGAGTTCTCCTACGAGACCGACTCCGGTGCCGTCATCCGGGTGCGTGTCTCCGTAGACCGCGAACAACGCACGGCGACCATCGACTTCACCGGAACGTCACCCCAGCTGGCCACCAACTTCAACGCCCCCTTCGCCGTGGTCAACGCCGCCGTCCTGTACGTCTTCCGCACCCTGGTCGCCGACGACATCCCCCTCAACGACGGCTGTCTGCGACCGCTGCGCATCATCGTGCCGACGGGCACCTTCCTGTCGCCGGAGCCGCCCGCGGCCGTCGTCGCGGGCAACGTGGAGACCTCACAGGCGATCACCGGCGCCCTCTACGGAGCGCTGCGCGTCCAGGCCGAGGGCTCCGGCACCATGAACAACGTCACCTTCGGCAACGACCGGTACCAGTACTACGAGACGGTGGCCTCAGGCTCCGGCGCGGGCGACGGCTTCCACGGCGCGTCCGTCGTGCAGACCCACATGACCAACTCGCGGCTCACCGACCCCGAAGTCCTCGAATGGCGGCTGCCCGTCGTTCTTGAGGAGTTCGCGGTGCGCGCCGGCAGCGGCGGGAACGGCCGCTGGCGGGGCGGGAACGGCGCCGTACGCCGCATCCGCTTCCGCGAGCCCATGACCGTCTCCACGCTGGCCCAGCACCGCGTGGTGGCGCCCTACGGGATGGCGGGCGGCGAGCCGGGCGCGCTCGGCTCCGGCCGCGTGGAGCGCGCCGACGGCAGCGTCGTGCGGCTCGACGGCAGCGACTCCGCCGACGCGGGCCCCGGTGACGTACTCGTGATCGAAACCCCCGGAGGCGGCGGGTACGGACCGCCGCACCACGACCCCTCCGGCCCACCGGCCGTCCCCGAAGCACCCGCACCTCACCTCAACTGACGCACGCGACACCACTGATGACTGATGCAGGAGAAGAGAGCAATGATCTTCAAGCGTTCTGAGCGCGGTACGGCCCCTGTCGAGCCGGTCACGCTGAAGATCCTGGTCGCGGGCGGTTTCGGCGTCGGCAAGACGACCCTCGTCGGCGCGGTCAGCGAGATCAAGCCCCTGCGCACGGAGGAAGCCCTCAGCGAGGCGGGACGGCCCGTCGACGACACCGACGGCGTCCCGGGCAAGCAGACCACCACCGTGGCCATGGACTTCGGCCGCATCACCCTGCGCGAGGACCTGGTCCTCTACCTCTTCGGCACCCCGGGCCAGGACCGCTTCTGGTTCCTGTGGGACGAGCTGGCGACCGGCGCGCTCGGGGCCGTCGTGCTCGCCGACACCCGCCGCCTGGAGGACTGCTTCGCCGCAGTCGACTACTTCGAGCGCCGCTCCATACCCTTCGTCGTCGGCGTCAACTGCTTCGAGGGCGCGACGCGTTACCCCTCCGACGCCGTACGTCATGCCCTGGACCTCGACGAGAGCACCCCCGTGGTGCTGTGCGACGCACGCGAGAAGGAGTCCGTCAAGGAGGTCCTCATCGACGTGGTCGAGCACGCGATGGCGATCGGAGCGGCGGCCCGGCAGCCGGTCGCGACCTGACCCGACGACCGTCCGGACACCACCCGGACCGTCACCCGGTGCGGGGCTGCACTCGGGCCGGGGCGGCCCGTACCCCCACCGACCGGGGTGCGGGCCGCGGCTGCGCGGCGAGCGCCTCAGCCCTCGCCGTCGTCGTGCCAGCCGAAGCTGCGCTCGACCGCCTTGCGCCAGTTGCGGTACTCGCGCTCGCGCTCCGTGTCCGCCATCTGCGGTGACCACTCGGCGTCGCGCTGCCAGTGGGCCTTCAGCTCGTCCAGGTCGTTCCACACGCCCGTCGCGAGCCCGGCCGCGTACGCGGTGCCCAGGCACGTGGTCTCGGACACCCGCGGCCGGATCACGGGCACTCCGAGGACGTCGGCCTGGTGCTGCATCAGCAGGTTGTTCTTGGTCATGCCGCCGTCCACCTTCAAGGTGGTGATGCGCACCCCGGAGTCCTGGTACATCGCGTCGACGACCTCACGGGTCTGCCAGCTCGTCGCCTCCAGGACCGCGCGCGCGAGATGGGCCTTCGTGACGTAGCGCGTGAGTCCGGTGACGACACCGCGCGCGTCGGAGCGCCAGTACGGCGCGAACAGGCCGGAGAACGCCGGCACGATGTACGCGCCGCCGTTGTCGTCCACACTCGCGGCCAGGGACTCGATCTCGTCGGCGCTGCGGATGATGCCGAGCTGGTCGCGGAACCACTGCACCAGGGCGCCTGTGATCGCGATGGAGCCCTCCAGGCAGTACACGGGGGCCTCGGATCCGATCTTGTAGCCCATGGTCGTGAGCAGGCCGCTCTTGGAGGGCACGGGCCGGTTGCCGGTGTTGAGGAGCAGGAAGCTGCCCGTCCCGTAGGTGTTCTTGGCCGTCCCTGTGTCGTAGCAGGCCTGCCCGAAGACCGCTGCCTGCTGGTCGCCGAGCGCGGAGGCGACGGGTACGCCCGCGAGCTGCCCGACGGCCGTCCCGTAGCACTCGGCCGACGACTTGATCTCCGGCAGGACGCTCTCGGGGACGTTCATCGCCGACAGGATCGAGGAGTCCCACTGCAGGGTCTCCAGGTTCATCAGCATCGTGCGCCCGGCATTGGTCACGTCGGTGACGTGCACGCCGCCGTCCGTGCCGCCGGTGAGATTCCAGATGAGCCAGGAGTCGATGGTGCCGAAGGCGATGTCGCCGCGCTCGGCGCGCGCCCGCAGCCCGGGGACGTTGTCCAGCAGCCAGGCCGCCTTCGGCCCGGAGAAGTAGCTCGCCAGCGGCAGCCCCGTCTGCTCGCGGAAGCGGTCCTGGCCGTCGGCGCCGCCCAGTTCGTTGCAGAGCGTCGACGTCCGGGTGTCCTGCCAGACGATCGCGTTGTGCACCGGCTTGCCCGTGGCGCGGTCCCACAGGACCGTCGTCTCGCGCTGGTTGGTGATGCCGAGCGCGCTCAGCTGGTCCGCGCGCAGCCCGGCCTTGGCGATGGCGCCCGCGACCACGGCCTGCACCTTGGACCAGATCTCGGTGGCGTCGTGCTCCACCCAGCCGGGTTTGGGAAAGATCTGCCGGTGCTCGCGCTGGTCCACGGCGACGATCGCGCCGTCCTGGTTGAAGATGATGCAGCGGCTCGAGGTGGTGCCCTGGTCGATTGCGGCGACGAATTTCTCGGAGCTGTCCGTCATGGCTACCCCTTGGAGGAAGGCTGCTCAGAAGGCTGCGTTGTAGATGAGTCCCGCGAGGAGTCCGCCGATCAGCGGTCCGGCGACCGGAACCCAGGCGTAACTCCAGTCCGACGTGCCCTTGTTGGGGATCGGCAGGAAGTGGTGCACGATGCGCGGGCC
This sequence comes from Streptomyces flavofungini, assembly GCF_030388665.1. Lineage (NCBI taxonomy): Bacteria > Bacillati > Actinomycetota > Actinomycetes > Kitasatosporales > Streptomycetaceae > Streptomyces > Streptomyces flavofungini. Next base: position 7,950,632 of record NZ_CP128846.1, read on the forward strand.
GAGGTCGCGCGCGGGGTTGATGGCGTAGCCGGTGGGCCCGCCGAGCGAGAGGCCGATGCCGACGACGAGGAACGCGACGATCAGGATCTGGGTGCCCGAGGTGCCGAGGCCCTTGGTGAGCCCGAAGGCGAGAATCGGCAGGACCAGGCCGACGGTCCCGATGATCTCGGTGAGCAGGTTCGCCACCGGGTTCCTGATCTCCGGGATGGTGGAGAAGATGCCGAGGGTCGGTGTCGGGCTGTCCGTGCCGGGCCCGTCCTTGGTCCCGCGGGGCACGTTGGCGTTGAACTGCGCGAGATAGACCAGGTACGCGAGGACGGCGCCCAGCATCGCGCCGATCATCTGCCCCGCGAGGTAGATCCAGACCTTGTCCCACTTGTCGGTGTCGACGGCGATGCCGAGGGTGACGGCCGGGTTGATGTGGCCGCCGGACAGCGGTGCGGCGGTGTACGCGCCCGCCATCACGCCGAAGCCCCAGCCGAACGCGATGACGATCCACCCGGAGGCCTTGGCCTTCGAGTGGTTGAGGGTGACGGCGGCACACACACCGGCGCCGAAGAGAATCAGGATCGCGGTGCCGATGATCTCACCGACGAAGATGTCCCCATTCGAGTACATGGCGGCTCCTAGGCCTTCGCCCGGGGTGGTGGGCCCCGGTACTCCGTGCAGGGTTCGTTCCCACGACTACTGCCCGGCCACCGCAAGCCGCGTCAGCCGAAGGCAGGGGAGTCCCGCGCCCCGCCCGGCCTCGGTGACGAGCGTGCCGTCACAGTCGAATCGCCCATGGGGGATGCCCGTTGGACTGGCTCGTTGCGCGGAGCCATGGAGCGCACGGGCCCTGAGCGGCGGAGTGCCGAAGGGCGGCGATGCCGACTGACACCGGGAAGTGTTCACCGGTGGTGATGGAGCGTCAAGGTCGCGGACGCCATGGGTTAACCGGCGTGACCCCTTCCGAACGGCAGGCCACGGAAGCGGCCGTGCGGCCTCTCCGCGGGCCTCCCGCGGCGTCCCGCAGAAGAGCCGACGCGGGTGTCAGCGCACCGCCACCACCGACGAGCCGTGCCCGAAAAGCCCCTGGTTCGCGGTGATCCCCGCCCGCGCCCCCTCGACCTGCCGCGCGCCCGCCGCCCCCCGCAGCTGCCAGGTCAACTCGCAGACCTGGGCGATGGCCTGGGCCGGAACGGCCTCTCCGAAGGAGGCGAGTCCGCCGCTGGTGTTCACGGGTATGCGCCCGCCGAGCGTGGTCGCGCCGTCCCGCAGGAGCTTGGCCCCCTCGCCCTCGCCGCAGAGCCCCAGGTCCTCGTACCACTGGAGCTCCAGGGCCGTCGACAGGTCGTACACCTCCGCCAGGGAGAGGTCGTCCGGGCCGATGCCCGCTTCCTCGTACGCGGCGTGCGCGACGGACGCGCGGAACGCGCGCTCGGCGGGACGTGCGGCCACCGCGGAGTCGGTGGCGATGTCCGGCAGGTCCAGGACCGTGTTCGGGTACGTCGGGGTGACGGTGGACACCGCCCGGATGCGCACGGGTGCGGCGGTGCTGTGCCGCCGGGCGTACTCCAGGGTGGACAGCACGAGCGCCGCCGCGCCGTCCGAGGTCGCGCAGATGTCGAGCAGCCGCAGTGGATCGGCGACCACGGCGGACCCGGCCACCTCCTCGGGGGTGACGGCCGTGCGGTAGCGCGCGTGCGGGTTGAGTGCGCCCAGGGCCGCGTTCTTCACCTTGACCTGGGCGAAGTCCTCCAGCGTTTCACCGTGCACGGCCATGCGGCGGCGGGCGTAGAGCGCGAAGTACGCGGGGTTCGTGGCGCCGAGGACGCGGAAGCGCAGCCAGTCGGGGTCGTCGGGCCGATCGCCCCCGGCGGGCCGGAAGAACCCCTTCGGGGCGGCGTCGGCGCCGACCACGAGGACCACGTCGGCGAGGCCCGCGAGCAACTGGGCCCGCGCCGTGCCGATCGCCTGGGCCCCCGAGGCGCACGCCGCGTACACACTCGCCACCCGCGCCCCCTGCCAGCCGAGAGCCTTCGCGAAGGTCGCCCCGGCCACATACCCCGGATAGCCGCCCCGCACGGTGTCCGCGCCGACGACGGACGTGACGTCCCGCCAGTCGACACCGGCGTCGGCGAGTGCCGCCCGCGCCGCCACCGTCCCGTACTCGACGAATCCGCGTCCCCACTTGCCCCAGGGGTGCATGCCCACGCCGAGCACCGCCACGTCGCCGGTCATGCCGGTACCCCCACCGGTCGCCAGTTCCACGTCGTCCACGTCGTCGACGGGTTCTCGGGGTCCGCGCCGAGCACGCCGGGGACGACCTCCACCTCCATGCCGACCTTCAGGTCGGCGACGGTCACTCCGGGAACCGCCTGCCCGAGCACCACCATGCGCTCCGCGGCGAGCTCCGCAGCGATCAACGTGTAGGGCTCCCAGGGAAGTTCCGGGTCCGAGAGGTACGGCGCGGGCGGGCGGTAGCGCCCGTCGGTGTACGACCACACCCGCCCACGCCGCGAGAGCGCCACCTCGACCAGCTCGCCCCCGGAGCAGCCCGGATTGCGGCAGAAGGCGTCCTCGCGCGGGAAGAACACGGCTGCGCACCGCGCGCACCGGGTGCCGAGCAGCCGGAAGTCCTCCTCTTCCCCGTCGAACCACCGCGTCACCACGGGCGTACGCACTCGCGACATGGTCCCTCCCGCACCCAGGATCTGACGGAACGTCAGAAGTGTGCCACGGGCAGCGCCCTGCGCGACACCGGGAAGTCGAAGTAGGTGTCGGGGAACGGCTCGGGCCTGTACGTGAAATGCCACCACTCTTCAGGGAGGTTGACGAAGCCCGTCTTGGCCAGCGCGCCGCGCAGCCGGTCCCGGTTCGCGCGCTGCTTCGCGGTCACGCGGGGGTCGTCGGTGTGCGACAGCGTGTCCATGCAGTCGTAACCGGTGCCCATGTCCACGGAGTTGTCGGGGAATCGCTCACTACGGGGTGCGTAGCAGGGCTTCAAGGGCTCTCCGGGGATGTACGGCCGCGTCGGCTCGGCAGGCAGCCGCACAATCGTGAGGTCCACCGTCGACCCCCTGCTGTGTCCGGACTTCTTGGCGATGTAGCCGTCTTCGAAGAGCCTCGATTTGGCGACCCGGGGGTAGAACTCGGCCTTCATGCGCTCGTCGCCCAGATCCTCGCCCCACCGCACGAACTGATCGACCGCCCGTTGCGGCCGGTAGCAGTCGTACACCTTCAAGGAGTAGCCCGCCCGCAGGAGGCCGCGCTGCGCCTTGCGCAGGGCCTTCGCCGCGGGTTCGGTGAGGATGCACATCGGCTTGTGGTAACCGTCGATGCGGTCACCCACGAAGTTGTGCGGGGTGATGTAACGGATCTCCTGGATGATGGTCGGGTCCACGTCGCTCAACGCGACGAAGCCCTTCGGGGCCTGCGGTTCGGTGGCCGCCCGGGAAGGGGAGGGCACGGTGGCCGCGGCGAGCAGAGCGGCGGCGACGACGGCGAGTTTCCGCAGTGATGGGGCGAATGCTGTCATGTACCCGCATCTATCAGGAGGTTGGAACTCCGCGGAAGACCGCCGCGTCGAGATCGGATACAGTCCGCGCGTGTCCCCATCCCTGCACCCCACCGACCCCGCCCCGGACTCCCACTGCGCGAGCTGTGGCGCGCTCTACGGAGACCACGTCACGGGCTGGCCCCGCACCTGCCCGGACTGCGAGACAGTGGCCTACCGCAATCCGCTGCCCGTCGCCATCGCCCTTCAGCCGGTGTACGACACGAAAGGCACCGGCCTCGTCGTCGTGACCCGGTCCATCGCCCCCGCACGCGGAGGCACCGCCCTGCCCGGCGGCTATGTGGACCACCGTGAGGACTGGCGGCACGCCGTCGTCCGGGAACTCAAGGAAGAGACCGGCATCAGCGCGGCGAGCCACGACGTGCGCATCGTCGAGGTACTCAGCTCACCCGACGGACACGTGCTCCTCTTCGGGCTGCTCCCGGAGCGCCCCTCGGCCGACCTGCCCCAGTCGTCGCCGACGGACGAGACCGAGGGCTGGGAACTGCTGCACCGGCCCGCCGAACTCGCCTTCCCCCTGCACACGTCGGTGGTCCGGGCGTGGTTCGAAGGGCGCTACGTCTGACCCGAGGGGCGCCGTCCGGAGCTGATACCGCGGGGCGCCGCCCGGCCGCACCCGCGGGACGCTCCGCCACGCGCGAGGGCACGCGGTACGAGATGGCGTGACACAAGGCGATGCGACACGGGGGCTCGCCTCACACGCCACGCACCCGCACCGCGTACTCCACGGCGGCCCCCGGCTCGCCGCCCTCCTTCTCGACCACGAGCCGCTCCCCGCTCCACCGCACACCGAAGCGCTGGAGCTCGGGCTCCTCCCACCCGTCACCGGCGTCCGCGATCACCAGACCGCTGCCGGAACGCCCCTTCGCGGGTGCCCACACCTCCAGCGCGAGCTGCCCGTCCTCCCCGCGGACCGGCAGCACCGCGCCCGCGCGCGCGAGGACCGGTATGCGGGACAGCGGGGCGTCCAGGAGGGCCTTTCCCGGGCCCTCGTACGCCCTCCCGGTGGACGTGTCGTACCACCGGCCCGGCGGGAGCCGCACGGCCCTGCGGGTGGCCCCCTCCCGCAGCACGGGAGCGACCAGCAGACAGTCCCCGAGAAGGAACGCGTCCTCGCAGTCCCGCAGGGCCCTGTCCTCCGGGGACCCCCACCACAAGGGACGGGCGTACGGCGCACCCGTGAGCCGCGCCAAGTGCGCGAGCGTCACGAAGTACGGCAGCAGCCGTTCGCGCTCGGCGAGGGCCACGCGCGCGTGCTCCAGCACCTCGGGACCGAACTCCCAGGGCTCCCTGCGGCCGGCGTGCAGCGCCGCATGCGTACGGAACAGCGGCAGATACGCCCCGAGTTGGAACCACCGCAGATACAGCTCGGGCGACGGACTGCCGTCGAAACCACCGACATCGGGGCCCGAGTACGGCACACCGCACAGGCCGAGCCCCAGCACCAGCGCGAGCGAGGCCCGCAACCCCGGCCAGGTGCTGGCCACGTCGCCCGACCACGTCCCTCCGTAGCGCTGCATTCCGGCCCAGCCGGAGCGGGAGAACAGGAACGGCCGCTCCCCGGGACGCAGCTCGCGCAGGCCCTCGTAGCCCGCGCGGGCCATCACCAGGGCGTACACGTTGTGTGCCTCCTGGTGGTCGCCACCGCGGCCCTCCAGCGCGTGCCGGGCGGAGCGGGGGAGCGTGGTCTCCCCGAAGGAGGCGAACGACACCGGCTCGTTCATGTCGTGCCAGAACCCCGAGAACCCCTGCGCGAGACGCTCGTCGTACAGACCGCCCCACCACTTGCGCACCCGCCCGGCCGTGAAGTCCGGGAACACCGCCTCGCCGGGCCACACCAAGCCCCGTACGGTGCGCCCCGCCGTGTCCCGCACGAACGCGTCCGCGGCCGCCCCGCCGTCGTACACCGCGTTGCCCGGACCGGCCTTCACCGCCGGGTCCACGATCGACACCAGCCGGATCCCGGCGCCGCGCAGCTCAGCGGCCAGCTTCGGCAGCGACGGGAAGCGCTCCTTGTCGACCGTGAACACCTGGTGGGCGTCGAAGTGGTCGATGTCCAAGTGCACCGCGTCCAGGGGAAGTCCGCGCTCCTGGTAGCCCGCGACGATCCGCCGCACCTCCTGCTCACTGCCGAAGCCCCACCGGGCGTGATGGTGACCGAGCGCCCACGCCGGCGGCACCGCAGGCGCACCGGTGAGCGCCGCCCAGGAGTGGAGCACGCGCGCGGGGGTGCCCACCACGACCCAGCAGCGCAGCGGACCGCCGTCCATGCGGACCTCGCACGACCCCGCCCTGTCGTGCCCGGAACCGGCTCCCTCCTCGCCCTCGCGCACGGTCACCGAGCCGTCCCAGGTGTTGTCGTGGAAGACCAGATGGGTCCCCACGTCGGCGACCACCCACTGCACCGGCATCGTGATGTACAGGGGATCGTCCCCTGGTTCGAAGGAACCCCCGGGATCGGTGTTCCACAGCCGGTACGTCCCGTCCCGCAGGCGTGGCCCGGCCGCCCGGCCGCCGAGGCCGAAGAACCGCGCGTCCGGGGCCACCTCCGACCGCTGCACCCAGCGGGCGGTCCCGCCACCCACCGGCTCCCACCAGCGCGGCGGGAGATCACGCCGCAGCATCACCCCGCCGGGAGTGTGCAGCTCCACCGCGCCGTGCCGTGAGACGACCACGGTGGCCCGCTCCGAGACCACCCGCCAGCCACCCGCCTTGTCGGGCTCCAGCACCGCCCGCGGATCCGCCTCGGGACTGCCTCCCGCCAAGGCGTACGACGGGTCGGGCTCGGCCCCGTCCCAGCCCCAGAACACCGCCCCGCCCAAGGTCACCCGCACCCGCAGCTCGGACCGCGCGAACCGCACCACACCACCGCCGGGGCCGGGCTCCACCAGGGTCACGGGACCGGGCGTCCGGGCCCGCTCGGCGCCGCGGGCCGGCAGCCCCGTCGCGTCGGTCCGCAACCGTCGCCACGCCGAGCGCACCATGCGCAACCTCTGGGCCGTGTCGGACAGGCCGACCGCCTTCACCGAACGCACCAGGTCACGACCGTTCATGCTGCTCACCCTGCCATCGAAGACCCAGCAGGAGTACCGCGTTCAACTGCCGTTCATCCCGAGCGCCGACCAGCGTTACCAACCCTCTCCGCAAGCACACGGCGAAGCCCCTCCGGAAACAGCGCACACGGCGGCCCCAGGGCCCACCACCACGCCTCTCCATGGGCGAGCCACCACGGGTCTCCGTAGGCGCATCACCACGCTTCTCCGAAGACGCCGTAGTACGGCGCCACACACAGACACCGACGCCTCTGTGCGAGGACACCCTGGTGTGGAAGTCGATCACGTGGCATCGTCCCTGTCAGCCGTGTCACGCGCACACCCAGCTCGTGCGCACGACAGCCGCCCACGACGCGCACAGCCCAGGAGCAGCCCCATGTCCTCAGCGAACCCCTCGCCGCTCTGGCAGCCGGACCAGCAGCGGATCGCCGGCGCGCAGGTCACGCGCTTCCAGGCATGGGCGGCCGAGCACCACGGAGCGCCCGCAGCGGGCGGATACGAGGCCTTGCACCGCTGGTCCGTGGACGAGCTCGAGACCTTCTGGAAAGCCGTCACCGAATGGTTCGACGTGCGCTTCTCCACGCCCTGCACGCGCGTGCTCGGCGACCGCTCCATGCCGGGCGCCGAGTGGTTCCCGGGCGCCACCGTCAACTACGCCGAGCACGCCCTGCGCGCCGGCGAGGACCCCGCGCGCGCCGATACCCCGGCCATCCTGCACGTCGACGAGTCGCACGGCCCGACGCCGCTCACCTGGTCCGAACTGCGCCGCCAAGTGGGCTCCCTGGCCGCCGAGCTGCGCGGCCTCGGGGTGCGCCCCGGAGACCGAGTCAGTGGCTATGTGCCGAACATCCCCGAGGCCGTCGTCGCCCTCCTGGCCACCGCCGCCGTCGGCGCCGTCTGGACCTCCTGCGCGCCCGACTTCGGCGCCCGCAGCGTCCTCGACCGCTTCCAGCAGGTGGAACCGGTCGTGCTCTTCACCGTCGACGGCTACCGCTACGGCGGCAAGGAGCACGACCGCCGCGACACCGTCGCCGAACTGCGCCGCGAACTGCCCACCGTGCGTGCGGTCGTACACATCCCCCAGCTCGGCACCGCGGCCCCCGAAGGCGCCCTGGAATGGTCGGCGCTCACCGCGGCGGACACGACCCCCGTCTTCGAAGCCGTGCCGTTCGACCACCCCCTGTGGGTGCTCTACTCCTCGGGCACGACCGGTCTGCCCAAGGCGATCGTGCAGTCCCAGGGCGGCATCCTCGTCGAGCACCTCAAGCAGGTCGGTCTGCACTGCGACCTCGGCCCCGACGACCGGTTCTTCTGGTACACGTCCACGGGCTGGATGATGTGGAACTTCCTTGTCTCCGGCCTGCTCACGGGCACGACGATCGTCCTGTACGACGGCAGCCCCGGCTATCCCGACACGGCCGCCCAGTGGCGGGTGGCCGAGCGCACCGGAGCGACGCTCTTCGGGACGTCGGCCTCGTACGTCATGGCGTGCCGCAAGGCCGACGTGCACCCCGCGCGTGACTTCGACCTCTCACGCGTGCAGTGCGTCGCCACCACCGGCTCACCCCTGCCGCCCGACGGATTCCGCTGGCTGCACGACGAGTTCGCCGACGCCTCCGGAGAGGTGTGGATCGCCTCCGTCAGCGGAGGCACCGACGTCTGCTCCTGCTTCGCCGGCGCCGTGCCGACCCTGCCCGTCCACATCGGCGAACTCCAGGCCCCCTGCCTGGGCACCGACCTGCAGTCCTGGGACCCTCAGGGCAAGCCACTCGTCGACGAGGTCGGCGAGCTCGTCGTCACCAACCCCATGCCGTCCATGCCGATCCACTTCTGGAACGACCCCGACGGCAGCCGCTACCACGACAGCTACTTCGACACCTACCCCGGCGTGTGGCGCCACGGCGACTGGATCACTCTCACGTCACGCGGCTCCGTCGTCATCCACGGCCGCTCCGACTCGACGCTCAACCGCCAGGGCGTCCGCATGGGTTCGGCCGACATCTACGAAGCCGTCGAACGGCTCCCGGAAATCCGCGAATCCCTGGTCATCGGCGTCGAACAGCCCGACGGCGGTTACTGGATGCCCCTGTTCATCCACCTCGCCCCTGGCGCGACGCTCGACGACGACCTGCGCGCCCGCATCAAGCAGACCATCCGCGCCCAGCTCTCGCCGCGCCACGTCCCGGACGAGGTCATCGAGGTCCCCGGCATCCCGCACACCCTCACGGGCAAGCGCATCGAGGTCCCGGTCAAGCGCCTCCTCCAAGGCACCCCCCTCGGCAAAGCGGTCAACGCGGGCTCCGTCGACAACATCGAGCTCCTCCGCTTCTACGAGCAGCTGGCCCGCGAACGGAGCTGACCACCGCCTCTCAGCGGTCACTGTCAGTGCCTACCGTTACGGTGAGTGAGCATTGATCGACTGACCGCAGGGGGAGTCATGGGGCACAACCAGCACGACACGATGCGACGCGTCCTGCGCCGCGAAGTCGCCGGCACCATCGGCCTGCTGGCCGACGCCGAGGACTTCGCGGCGATGCGCCGCTATCGCAGCTTCACCTTCGACGACCACGTGACGTATCTGCAGCAGGTGGAGGCACTGCTCAAGGCCCTGTCCGCCCAGGGCAGGCTGACGAGCGTCGCCCTCTTCGACCCGGAGGCGTACGACGAGTTCTGCGCGGAGACGGGCCTGGACCCGGACACCTCCGCGAGCCGCACCCGCTTCACCGCCGAACTGGCGGCCATGGGACCGACGATGCCGTACGAGGGCCAGGCCCTGGCAGACATCGTCCCCGACCTCGTCGACGAGACCGTTCGACAGGGCACGTGGGAGTACGGGACCATGCTCCTCGCCCGTATCGGCGCGTGCGCGGAGTGCGGCGTCGACATCGGACGCGCCGCCTTCGCCCGCGCCTCCGACCTGCTCATGCGCGCGATCAGCAGCGGCGGTCCGGTCGCCCGCCACCTCGTGTGCAGCGTCCCGTGCGAGGGCCAGACCCTCCTCGCCGCACTGCACGTCGAGTGCGACGACGGCGCTCCACGCCTGGACGAGACGGAAGCCCTGGAGTTCACCACGGTCCTCGCGGTGGGCATCGCCACCGCGAGCGCGGGCGGCCTGGTGATGCGCACCCACGACGGCACCCGTGACCGCGTCCAGGGCTGGCGCCTGGAGGGCGAGCGCCTCCACCCGCTCACCTCCGCGGAAGTCTTCGACGCCTATTGCACGGACGCGCTCTCCGGCGACCTCATCGCCCCCGAGTCCGGCGTCGACTACTGCGCCGCACCCGACCTGGGCGACGACGAGCCCCAAGAAGGGGGACACCACCACTGAGCACGGAAGGGGCGCCCCACCACACGGGTGGAGCGCCCCTTCCACAGAGCCGGACAGACGCGGACAGCCGCCGAGCGGCGACCCCCGCGACGGCCGAAGCCGACTACTCGCCGGACAGCACCGCCTGCGCCGCCTTGCGAGCCTCTTCGGCGCTGTCAGCGGCACGGGCCGCCGCGGCAGCGCGCTCGCACTGCGCCAGCGTGTACTTGGCAAGCGTCGCCCGGACGTAAGGAATCGACGCCGCCCCCATCGACAAGGAGGTGACACCCAGACCGGTCAGGACACAGGCGAGCAGCGGGTCGGACGCGGCCTCGCCGCACACACCGCAGCTCTTGCCCTCGGCCTTGGCCGACTCGGCGGACAGGGCGACGAGGTCGAGCAGCGCGGGCTGCCACGGGTCCTGGAGGCGGGACACCGCACCGACCTGGCGGTCGGCGGCGAAGGTGTACTGCGCGAGGTCGTTGGTGCCGAGCGAAAGGAACTCGACCTCCTGCAGGATCGAGCGAGCCCGCAGCGCGGCGGACGGAATCTCCACCATGGCGCCGAACTTGGCCCGCAGCCCCGCCTCACGGCACGCGTCGGCGAACGCCTTGGCGTCGGCGCGGTCCGCGACCATCGGAGCCATGACCTCGAGGTAGACGGGAAGCCCCTCCGCGGCCTTGGCAAGGGCGGTCAGCTGCGTCCGCAGCACCTCGGGGTGGTCGAGGAGCGAACGCAGACCGCGCACACCGAGCGCCGGGTTCGGCTCGTCGGTCGGCGTCAGGAAGTCGAGCGGCTTGTCCGCGCCGGCGTCGAGCACCCGCACGACGACACGGCCCTCGGGGAAGGCTTCGAGGACCTGACGGTAGGCCGCGACCTGCTTCTCCTCGGTCGGCGCCTTGGTGCTGTCGTCGAGGAAGAGGAACTCCGTACGGAACAGACCGACGCCCTCGGCACCGGCTTCGACCGCCGCGGGTACGTCAGCGGGACCGCCGACGTTCGCGAGGAGCGGCACCTTGTGTCCGTCCGACGTGGCGCCGGGACCCGTCGACGCCGCGAGCGCGGCCTTGCGCGCGGCAGCGGCGGCCTCCAGCTCGGCACGCTTCTCCGCGCTGGGGTCGACGAAGATCTCGCCGGTGCTGCCGTCCACGGCCACGACCGTGCCCTCGGCGAGCTCACCGGCACCGGGCAGCGCGACGACGGCGGGCACACCGAGCGCCCGCGCCAGGATCGCGCTGTGGCTGGTCGGCCCGCCCTCTTCGGTGACGAAGCCGAGCACCAGCGCCGGGTCGAGCAGCGCGGTGTCCGCGGGCGCGAGGTCACGGGCGATGAGCACGTACGGCTCGTCGCTGTCCGGCACGCCCGGCATGGGCACGCCGAGCAGACGCGCGACGATGCGGTTCCGCACGTCGTCGAGGTCCGCGACGCGACCGGCCATGTACTCACCGGCGCCCGCGAGGAGCTCGCGGTAGTGGGAGAACGCGTCGTAGATGCCGCGCTCGGCCGTGCTGCCGACGGCGATGCGTCGGTCCACGTCGGCCATGAGCTCCGGGTCCTGAGCGATCATCGCCTGGGCTTCGAGGACCGCCTGGGCCTCGCCGCCGGCCAGGTTGCCGCGCGCCATCAGGTCGGCGGCCACAGCCTCGACGGCCTTGCGGGCGCGCCCCTGTTCGCGCTCCGCGTCCTCCGCCGGGATCTGCTTCGCCGGCGGCTCGAGAACCGCCGTGCCCATGTGCCGAACCTCGCCGATCGCGACACCGTGGCTCACGCCGACGCCTCGCAGCGTTGTCTCCATTTCACCCGTCTCCGCTAGTGCGACGGGCCCAGCCGTCGCGGTGGTTGTCCTACCTGCCGTCGGTCCCCGACGGCACCGACGTCACTTCCAGCTGAAGAGAGCGTCGCCGGCCTTCACGTCGCCGGCCTCGACAACGCCGTCCAGGGACTCGTTCGTCGCCTCGAGCGCCACGATGGGGCAGATGGGGGACTTGCCGGCGGCCTCGACGGCGGCCGGGTCCCAGCGCACCACGGTCTGACCGCGCTGCACCGTGTCCCCCTTGTTGACGAGGAGCTCGAAGCCCTCACCGTTGAGCTGCACGGTGTCGATACCCAGGTGCGTCAGCACGCCATGACCCTGGTCGTCGACGACGACGAAGGCGTGCGGGTGAAGAGATACGACGATGCCGTCAACGGGAGCGACGGCCTCGGAGGGCTCGCGAACCGGGTCGATGGCCGTGCCGGGGCCGACCATCGCGCCAGAGAAGACGGGGTCGGGTACCGCGGCGAGTCCGATGGCGCGTCCAGCAAGCGGGGACGAAACGCTGGTCATGGCAAGCCTCCCAGGGGGTGGAGAATCGTTACCGCCGTCACTACCTGTCCTGGACGACGCACTGTTCAGAAGGGTAAGTCATAGGAAGTCCCGGTTCCGCATGAGAGGTCCCGGTTGGCAGGTGTAGAAGCACTGCACAAACGATTTGCGCCGACCCGAACGCCGTTGTAGAGTCGGACTCCTGCCCAGCGCCGAGCGATGCACACAGCGTCGCGGCCAGGCAGAAACTATCGAGTCGGATCCTATCTTGGGGTTTGGTTCTGCATGCCCACAGAGCATCGTGGTCAGAGAGCCGAAAATGACCTGATAGAGTTTGGAAACACCGAAGGGAAGCGCCCGGAGGAAAGCCCGCGAGGGTGAGTACGAAGGAAGCGTCCGTTCCTTGAGAACTCAACAGCGTGCCAAAAGTCAACGCCAGATATGTTGATGCCCCGTCTACTGGACGTCAGTCCGGTGGCGAGGTTCCTTTGAAGAAGTCCTGTGCGGCATGGTCCGTGCAGGCGCACAGCGAGGACGCTGTGAACCGGGGGATTATTCCTCTCCTGGTTCCGCTCTCGTGTGTGTCGCCGGGATATCCCGGAAGCATTCACGGAGAGTTTGATCCTGGCTCAGGACGAACGCTGGCGGCGTGCTTAACACATGCAAGTCGAACGATGAAGCCCTTCGGGGTGGATTAGTGGCGAACGGGTGAGTAACACGTGGGCAATCTGCCCTGCACTCTGGGACAAGCCCTGGAAACGGGGTCTAATACCGGATAACACCTTCTCTCGCATGGGAGGGGGTTGAAAGCTCCGGCGGTGCAGGATGAGCCCGCGGCCTATCAGCTTGTTGGTGAGGTAGTGGCTCACCAAGGCGACGACGGGTAGCCGGCCTGAGAGGGCGACCGGCCACACTGGGACTGAGACACGGCCCAGACTCCTACGGGAGGCAGCAGTGGGGAATATTGCACAATGGGCGAAAGCCTGATGCAGCGACGCCGCGTGAGGGATGACGGCCTTCGGGTTGTAAACCTCTTTCAGCAGGGAAGAAGCGCAAGTGACGGTACCTGCAGAAGAAGCGCCGGCTAACTACGTGCCAGCAGCCGCGGTAATACGTAGGGCGCAAGCGTTGTCCGGAATTATTGGGCGTAAAGAGCTCGTAGGCGGCTTGTCACGTCGGTTGTGAAAGCCCGGGGCTTAACCCCGGGTCTGCAGTCGATACGGGCAGGCTAGAGTTCGGTAGGGGAGATCGGAATTCCTGGTGTAGCGGTGAAATGCGCAGATATCAGGAGGAACACCGGTGGCGAAGGCGGATCTCTGGGCCGATACTGACGCTGAGGAGCGAAAGCGTGGGGAGCGAACAGGATTAGATACCCTGGTAGTCCACGCCGTAAACGGTGGGCACTAGGTGTGGGCAACATTCCACGTTGTCCGTGCCGCAGCTAACGCATTAAGTGCCCCGCCTGGGGAGTACGGCCGCAAGGCTAAAACTCAAAGGAATTGACGGGGGCCCGCACAAGCGGCGGAGCATGTGGCTTAATTCGACGCAACGCGAAGAACCTTACCAAGGCTTGACATACACCGGAAACGGCCAGAGATGGTCGCCCCCTTGTGGTCGGTGTACAGGTGGTGCATGGCTGTCGTCAGCTCGTGTCGTGAGATGTTGGGTTAAGTCCCGCAACGAGCGCAACCCTTGTCCCGTGTTGCCAGCAAGCCCTTCGGGGTGTTGGGGACTCACGGGAGACCGCCGGGGTCAACTCGGAGGAAGGTGGGGACGACGTCAAGTCATCATGCCCCTTATGTCTTGGGCTGCACACGTGCTACAATGGCCGGTACAATGAGCTGCGATACCGCGAGGTGGAGCGAATCTCAAAAAGCCGGTCTCAGTTCGGATTGGGGTCTGCAACTCGACCCCATGAAGTCGGAGTCGCTAGTAATCGCAGATCAGCATTGCTGCGGTGAATACGTTCCCGGGCCTTGTACACACCGCCCGTCACGTCACGAAAGTCGGTAACACCCGAAGCCGGTGGCCCAACCCCTTGTGGGAGGGAGCTGTCGAAGGTGGGACTGGCGATTGGGACGAAGTCGTAACAAGGTAGCCGTACCGGAAGGTGCGGCTGGATCACCTCCTTTCTAAGGAGCACTTCTTACCGAGTTCGCTCGGTCAGAGGCCAGTACATCAGCGAATGTCTGATGCTGGTTGCTCATGGGTGGAACGTTGACTACTCGGCACAGATGATTCGGTGGGTTCGCTAGTACTGCTTCGGCGTGGAACGTGAACATCAGCAATCGACTGTGTCGGGCACGCTGTTGGGTGTCTGAGGGTACGGACTTGTTCCTGACCTCAATGCCGACCCCAGTGAAGGTTCGTTTCGGCGGGCTGTGATGGGTGGTTGGTCGTTGTTTGAGAACTGCACAGTGGACGCGAGCATCTGTGGCCAAGTTTTTAAGGGCGCACGGTGGATGCCTTGGCACCAGGAACCGATGAAGGACGTGGGAGGCCACGATAGTCCCCGGGGAGTCGTCAACCAGGCTTTGATCCGGGGGTTTCCGAATGGGGAAACCCGGCAGTCGTCATGGGCTGTCACCCGCTGCTGAACACATAGGCAGTGTGGAGGGAACGCGGGGAAGTGAAACATCTCAGTACCCGCAGGAAGAGAAAACAACCGTGATTCCGGGAGTAGTGGCGAGCGAAACTGGATGAGGCCAAACCGTATGCGTGTGAGACCCGGCAGGGGTTGCGTATACGGGGTTGTGGGATCTCTCTTCTGTTGTCTGCCGGCGACAGGACGAGTCAGAAACCGTTGATGTAGGCGAAGGACATGCGAAAGGTCCGGCGTAGAGGGTAAGACCCCCGTAGTCGAAACGTCAGCGGCTCGTTTGAGAGACACCCAAGTAGCACGGGGCCCGAGAAATCCCGTGTGAATCTGGCGGGACCACCCGTTAAGCCTAAATATTCCCTGGTGACCGATAGCGGATAGTACCGTGAGGGAATGGTGAAAAGTACCGCGGGAGCGGAGTGAAATAGTACCTGAAACCGTGTGCCTACAAGCCGTGGGAGCGTCGCGCGGGGAACTTGTTCCTTGCGTCGTGACTGCGTGCCTTTTGAAGAATGAGCCTGCGAGTTTGCGGTGTGTTGCGAGGTTAACCCGTGTGGGGAAGCCGTAGCGAAAGCGAGTCCGAATAGGGCGGTTTAGTAGCGCGCTCAAGACCCGAAGCGGAGTGATCTAGCCATGGGCAGGCTGAAGCGGAGGTAAGACTTCGTGGAGGGCCGAACCCACCAGGGTTGAAAACCTGGGGGATGACCTGTGGTTAGGGGTGAAAGGCCAATCAAACTCCGTGATAGCTGGTTCTCCCCGAAATGCATTTAGGTGCAGCGTCGTGTGTTTCTTGCCGGAGGTAGAGCACTGGATAGGCGATGGGCCCTACCGGGTTACTGACCTTAGCCAAACTCCGAATGCCGGTAAGTGAGAGCGCGGCAGTGAGACTGTGGGGGATAAGCTCCATGGTCGAGAGGGAAACAGCCCAGAGCATCGACTAAGGCCCCTAAGCGTACGCTAAGTGGGAAAGGATGTGGAGTCGCAGAGACAACCAGGAGGTTGGCTTAGAAGCAGCCACCCTTGAAAGAGTGCGTAATAGCTCACTGGTCTAGTGATTCCGCGCCGACAATGTAGCGGGGCTCAAGCGTACCGCCGAAGTCGTGTCAATCCAGCATGAGGGCCAACGCCCGCTGGGTTGGGTAGGGGAGCGTCGTGTGCCGGGTGAAGCTGCCGCGTAAGCGAGTGGTGGACGGTTCACGAGTGAGAATGCAGGCATGAGTAGCGATACATACGTGAGAAACGTGTGCGCCGATTGACTAAGGGTTCCTGGGTCAAGCTGATCTGCCCAGGGTAAGTCGGGACCTAAGGCGAGGCCGACAGGCGTAGTCGATGGATAACCGGTTGATATTCCGGTACCCGCTGTGAAGCGTCAAACATCGAATCCAGTGATGCTAAGGCCGTGAAGCCGCCCTGGAGCCTTCGGGCGAAGGGGAGTGGTGGAGCCGCTGACCCGATCTGGTAGTAGGTGAGTGATGGGGTGACGCAGGAAGGTAGTCCAGCCCGGGCGGTGGTTGTCCCGGGGTAAGGGTGTAGCCCGAGCGATAGGCAAATCCGTCGTTCTTGTGGGTGAGACCTGATGCCGAGCCGATTGTGGTGAAGTGGATGATCCTATGCTGTCGAGAAAAGCCTCTAGCGAGTTTCATGGCGGCCCGTACCCTAAACCGACTCAGGTGGTCAGGTAGAGAATACCGAGGCGTTCGGGTGAACTATGGTTAAGGAACTCGGCAAAATGCCCCCGTAACTTCGGGAGAAGGGGGGCCATTTCTGGTGATGACACTTGCTGTCTGAGCTGGGGGTGGCCGCAGAGACCAGCGAGAAGCGACTGTTTACTAAAAACACAGGTCCGTGCGAAGCCGTAAGGCGATGTATACGGACTGACGCCTGCCCGGTGCTGGAACGTTAAGGGGACCGGTTAGTCACTCTTCGGGGTGGCGAAGCTGAGAACTTAAGCGCCAGTAAACGGCGGTGGTAACTATAACCATCCTAAGGTAGCGAAATTCCTTGTCGGGTAAGTTCCGACCTGCACGAATGGCGTAACGACTTCTCGACTGTCTCAACCATAGGCCCGGTGAAATTGCACTACGAGTAAAGATGCTCGTTTCGCGCAGCAGGACGGAAAGACCCCGGGACCTTTACTACAGTTTGATATTGGTGTTCGGTTCGGCTTGTGTAGGATAGGTGGGAGACTGTGAAGCGGGCACGCCAGTGTTCGTGGAGTCGTCGTTGAAATACCACTCTGGTCGTGCTGGATGTCTAACCTGGGTCCGTGATCCGGATCAGGGACAGTGTCTGATGGGTAGTTTAACTGGGGCGGTTGCCTCCCAAAGGGTAACGGAGGCGCCCAAAGGTTCCCTCAGCCTGGTTGGTAATCAGGTGTTGAGTGTAAGTGCACAAGGGAGCTTGACTGTGAGACTGACGGGTCGAGCAGGGACGAAAGTCGGGACTAGTGATCCGGCGGTGGCTTGTGGAAGCGCCGTCGCTCAACGGATAAAAGGTACCCCGGGGATAACAGGCTGATCTTCCCCAAGAGTCCATATCGACGGGATGGTTTGGCACCTCGATGTCGGCTCGTCGCATCCTGGGGCTGGAGTCGGTCCCAAGGGTTGGGCTGTTCGCCCATTAAAGCGGTACGCGAGCTGGGTTTAGAACGTCGTGAGACAGTTCGGTCCCTATCCGCTGTGCGCGTAGGAGTCTTGAGAAGGGCTGTCCCTAGTACGAGAGGACCGGGACGGACGAACCTCTGGTGTGCCAGTTGTTCTGCCAAGGGCATGGCTGGTTGGCTACGTTCGGAAAGGATAACCGCTGAAAGCATCTAAGCGGGAAGCCTGCTTCGAGATGAGGACTCCCACCTCCTTTGAGGGGTTAAGGCTCCCAGTAGACGACTGGGTTGATAGGCCAGATATGGAAGCCCTGTGAGGGGTGGAGTTGACTGGTACTAATAGGCCGAGGGCTTGTCCTCAGTTGCTCGCGTCCACTGTGTTGGTTCTGAAACCACGAACAACCCCATGCCATGGTGATGGTGTGGTGCGGTCGTTTGAAAAGTTTCATAGTGTTTCGGTGGTCATAGCGTGAGGGAAACGCCCGGTTACATTCCGAACCCGGAAGCTAAGCCTTACAGCGCCGATGGTACTGCAGGGGGGACCCTGTGGGAGAGTAGGACGCCGCCGAACTTGATTTGATTAAAGCCGTGGTCCCCGGACATAAGTCCGGGGACCACGGCTTTTTTGCTTTTCTGGAATCCTTTCCGGGCTCACCCGGAGCCGCGCCACCCCCTCTGCACAGCCGTCTGACAACTGACGGTAAGGTCAGGGGGCATCATTGGCTCGTTCCCCACAGGAGGCCCCCGGGTGGAGGTCCAGGAGACTCGTGTCCAGACGGACCGGGTCCTCACCATCCCGAACATCCTCAGCATGGCGCGTCTCGTCGGTGTGCCCCTCTTCCTGTGGCTGATCCTCAGGCCGGAGTTCGGCGGGCCGAACAGCGACGGCTGGGCCCTGCTCGTCCTCGCGCTGAGCGGCGTCAGCGACTATCTCGACGGCAAACTGGCGCGGCGATGGAACCAGATCAGCAACCTGGGCCGGCTCCTCGACCCGGCAGCCGACCGGCTGTATATCCTCTCGACGCTCGTCGGCCTCACCTGGCGTGGGATTCTTCCGCTGTGGCTGACCGGACTGCTACTGCTGCGCGAACTGGTTCTGCTGGTGATGGTCTGGATCCTCAGGCGGCACGGCTATCCGCCGCCGCAGGTGAACTTCCTCGGCAAGGCCGCGACCTTCAACCTGATGTACGCTTTTCCGCTGCTGCTGCTCAGTGACGGAAGTGGCTGGATCCATACACTCGCTGCTATTTTCGGATGGGCGTTCGCCGGATGGGGTACAACGCTGTACTGGTGGGCAGGGATCCTCTACGTGGTTCAGGTCCGCCGACTTGTCAAGACGGATGTCATGGCCGATTGAGCCCGTCAAAATGACGGGTGGGGCGGCCGGAAGGCTCGTACCTGAGTGAACGGGCCAATCCTGGCAGGCTGAGTCGGCTAGTTCGTCGTCTATCAAGGAGGACGTTTCCGACATGAAGGCCGTCGTGATGGCCGGGGGCGAAGGCACACGCCTGCGCCCCATGACCTCGAGCATGCCCAAGCCGCTCCTGCCGGTGGCCAACCGGCCGATCATGGAGCATGTGCTGCGCCTGCTGAAGAAGCATGGGCTTACCGAGACCGTAGTGACAGTCCAGTTCCTGGCGTCGCTCGTCAAGAATTACTTCGGCGACGGTGAAGAGCTCGGGATGGAGCTCACCTATGCCAATGAGGAGAAGCCACTCGGCACCGCCGGCAGCGTGAAGAACGCTGAAGAGGCTCTGAAGGACGACGCCTTTGTCGTCATCTCCGGTGACGCTCTGACCGACTTCGACCTCACCGATCTGATCCGCTTCCACAAGGAAAAGGGGGCGCTTGTCACTGTTTGTCTGACACGTGTCCCCAATCCGTTGGAATTCGGCATCACCATCGTCGACGAAGAAGGCAAGGTCGAGCGCTTCCTCGAGAAGCCGACCTGGGGGCAGGTCTTCTCCGACACGGTGAACACGGGCATCTATGTGATGGAGCCCGAGGTCTTCGACTACGTCGAGGCGGATGTCCCGGTCGACTGGTCGGGTGACGTCTTCCCACAGCTCATGAAGGAAGGCAAGCCCATCTACGGCTACATCGCCGAGGGCTACTGGGAGGACGTCGGAACGCACGAGAGCTATGTGAAGGCCCAGGCGGACGTCCTTGAAGGCAAGGTCGACGTCGAACTCGACGGCTTCGAGATCTCGCCCGGCGTATGGGTCGCCGAAGGTGCCGAAGTCCATCCCGACGCCGTACTGCGGGGTCCGCTGTACGTCGGTGACTACGCGAAGATCGAAGCGGACGCCGAGATCCGAGAGCACACCGTCGTCGGTTCGAACGTCGTCGTGAAGAGCGGCGCGTTCCTGCACAAGGCCGTCGTGCACGACAACGTCTACATCGGGCAGCACAGCAATCTGAGAGGCTGTGTCGTCGGGAAGAACACCGACATCATGCGGGCCTCCCGCATCGAGGACGGCGCCGTCATCGGCGACGAATGCCTCGTCGGTGAAGAATCGATCATTCAGGGCAATGTGCGGGTCTACCCGTTCAAGACGATCGAGGCAGGAGCGTTCGTCAACACCTCGGTCATCTGGGAGTCCCGCGGGCAGGCGCATCTCTTCGGAGCCCGAGGTGTCTCCGGCATCCTGAACGTGGAGATCACACCGGAACTCGCCGTGCGGCTCGCCGGCGCATACGCGACGACGCTCAAGAAGGGCTCCACGGTCACGACGGCGCGTGACCACTCGCGTGGCGCGCGGGCCCTGAAGCGGGCTGTGATCTCCGCCCTCCAGGCCAGCGCCATCGACGTACGCGACTTGGAGAACGTACCCCTGCCGGTCGCGCGGCAGCAGACGGCGCGAGGCAGCGCCGGCGGCATCATGATCCGTACGACGACGGGGGTGCCGGACTCCGTCGACATCATGTTCTTCGACGGGCGCGGGGCGGACCTCTCGCAGGCGAGCCAGCGCAAGCTCGACCGGGTGTACGCGCGCCAGGAGTACCGTCGTGCCTTCCCCGGAGAGATCGGTGACCTGCACTTCCCCGCCAGCGTCTTCGACTCCTACACCGGATCGCTGCTGCGCAATGTCGACACGACAGGCATCGCCGAGTCGGAGCTCAAGGTCGTCGTGGACGCGTCCAACGGCAGCGCCGGGCTCGTCCTGCCCAGCCTGCTCGGGAAACTCGGCGTCGACGCGCTGACGATCAACCCGGGGCTCGACGAGTCGCGGCCCACCGAGTCGGCCGACGCGCGCCGGTCCGGTCTGATGCGGCTCGGTGAGATCGTTGCGTCGGCCCGCGCGGCCTTCGGGGTGCGCTTCGACCCCGTGGGCGAACGGCTTTCGCTCGTCGACGAGAAGGGGCGCATCGTCGAGGACGACCGGGCCCTCCTCGTGATGCTGGACCTGGTGGCCGCGGAGCGGCGCAGCGGCCGGGTCGCGCTGCCGGTGACCACGACACGTATCGCCGAGCAGGTCGCTGCGTACCACGGCACCCAGGTGGAGTGGACGACGACGTCACCGGACGATCTGACCCGGGTCGGGCGCGGTGACTCGACGGTCTTCGGAGGAGACGGGCGCGGCGGGTTCATCGTGCCCGAGTTCAGCAGCGTCTTCGACGGCACAGCGGCGTTCGTGCGGCTCATCGGGCTCGTGGCGCGTACGCAGCTCACGCTCAGCCAGATCGACGCCAGGATCCCCCGTGCGCACGTCCTGCGGCGCGACCTCGCCACTCCCTGGGCCGTCAAGGGCCTGGTGATGAGGCGCGTCGTGGAGGCCGCGGGAGAGCGGTCCGTGGACACGACGGACGGAGTCCGGGTCGTGGAGGCCGACGGACGCTGGGTGCTCGTCCTGCCCGACCCGGCCGAAGCCGTCACGCACCTGTGGGCCGAGGGACCCGACGACGCGTCCGCCCAGGCGCTGCTCGACGAGTGGGCCGCGGTGGTGGACAGCGCCGGACGCTGATGGCGCATATGTGCCGGACAGCACCCGTAAGTGGCGCTGTCCGGCACGCCGGTGGGGCCGTTCGGAGGTAGTGCCCGCGACGTGCGACGATGTGCGGCATGCCGCAGCAGCCCCCCGTTCGGAGCACCGTCTCGCGCCCCCGGCGCCCGGACGCCTCCATGTCGCTGCTCACCACTGTCATGGACCACAGCCTGGACGAGGGGTACGCGGAAGCGGCCGCCCGCAAGAGGGAATCCGGCACAGGTGGAGTCCCCAAGACGCTGCGGGCCAAGCTCGGGCTCGCGGTCGGCCTGGTGCTCGCCGCGCTCGTGGTGACCGTGGGTGCGGCGCAGGCGCGGATAGCGGCGCCTGAGCTGGCCAAGGAGCGCTCCGAGCTGATCGAGCGGGTCGAGTCGGCGACCGCGGACGCGGACGAGCTCGAGGACGAGGTCGACGACCTGCGCGGGGACGTGAGCGCGCGCCAGCGGGCCGCGCTGGAGAAACACGGCGGCGGCCGGGCCGAGTTGGTGTCGCTGCTGTCCGGTGCGACGGAAGTGCACGGGCCGGGCGTGAAGCTCGTGGTCGACGACAAGAAGGAAGCCGACCAGGGCGGCGGCGGTCCGCGGGAGAGCTCGGGGTTCTCCGACAACGGCCGGGTGCGCGACCGCGACATGCAGCGGGTCGTCAACGGCCTGTGGGAGTCGGGCGCCGAGGCCATCGCGATCAATGACCAGCGGCTGACCGCGCTGTCGGCGATCAGGGCGGCCGGCGACGCGATACTGGTCGACAACAAGCCGCTGGTGCCGCCGTATACGGTGCTCGCGGTGGGTGACGGGCAGAAGCTGAGCACGAGGTTCCAGAACAGCGTCGACGGCCAGTATCTGCACGGTCTGCAGCAGAACTTCGGCGTCCGGACCAGCATTTCGGCGGTGGAGGACATCCGGCTTCCGGCCGCGCCCAGTGTGACCGTACGAACAGCAGAGCCGAAGGCAGGAAAGGGCACATCGTGATCGCCGTACTGGGCCTCGTCGTGGGAGTCGTGGCCGGATTGTTGGTTCGGCCCGAGGTTCCGGCGGTGGTCGAGCCGTACCTTCCGATCGCCGTGGTGGCCGCGCTCGACGCGGTGTTCGGCGGTCTGCGCGCGATGCTCGACGGCATCTTCGACGACAAGGTCTTCGTGGTGTCGTTCCTGTCGAACGTGGTGGTGGCCGCCCTGATCGTCTTCCTCGGCGACAAGCTGGGCGTGGGCGCGCAGCTGTCCACCGGTGTCGTCGTGGTCCTCGGCATCCGGATCTTCTCCAACGCCGCGGCGATCCGCCGGCACGTCTTCCGGGCGTGACGCCGATGAGTCCCATCGACCCCGAGCGCCCCAAGAACCCCGAGAGGCCCGCGCACATGGGCAGCCCATCCGCGGACGGAGGGCGCAGGGAGCTGCCCCCGGAGGTCCCGGTGACGTCCCGCACAGCCGCTGACGGGCCGCCCGGCGGTCAGGGCGGGGACCCCTCCCTGACCGGGCGTCAGAGGCTCGTACAGGGAATCTGGCCGCCGCGCCTGACACGGGCGCAACTCATCGTCGCCCTGCTGCTGTTCGTTCTCGGCCTCGGGCTCGCCATCCAGGTGCGGTCCACGAACGACAGCAGTGCGCTGCGCGGGGCACGACAGGAAGATCTCGTACGTATTCTCGATGAACTGGATGACCGAAGTCAGCGTCTGGAAGATGAGAAGCGGAGACTGGAGGAACAGCGCACCGGTCTCGAGAACAGCTCGGACCAGGCCGAGGAGGCTCGCAAGCAGACCGCCGAGAGGGAACGACAGCTCGGCATCCTGGCGGGCACCGTGGCCGCGCAAGGCCCCGGCATCACGCTGACGATCGACGACAAGAAGGGGACGGTTGAGGCTGACATGCTGCTCGACGCCATCCAGGAGTTGCGCGCCGCCGGTGCGGAGGCCATCCAGGTCAATGACGTCAGGGTGGTGGCCAGTACCCATTTGTCGGACGCGACGGGCGGCGGTGTGCGGGTGGACGGCCGGAAGGTCTCCGCGCCCTACCGCTTCAAGGTCATCGGCAAGCCGCAGGACCTGGAGCCGGCTCTGAACATTCCCGGCGGGGTGGTGCAGACTCTGGAGAAGGAGCAGGCCACGGTCGCTGTCGCACGTACGGAGAAGATCGTCGTGGATGCCTTGCGACCGGCGAAGCGGCCTGACTACGCTCGGTCGTCCTCCCAGTGATCCGGGGGCGCATGGGGGCCGCTGGTCCAGGGCATGAGGTTGCGGGGGGTCGGCGCACCGCAGACGGGGTGCGTGATGGAAACTGTTTGGCGGCTACGGACGTTGTGAGGATGTCCGTGGTGCCGCGGTATGACGGTGTGTGCAATCAGGGTTCGTCCTGCCCCACGGGCGGGTCTGTTTCGGTCAAGGGGAATCGCCCGTGAAGTTGTTTGCGAAGTTGTTCGGCAAGAGCGCACGTGAAGACGCCCGTCATCGTGCGCCGCGCGCCACAGACGTGCCGGAGACGCAGGTGGGCGAGCGCCCCCTGTTCCGGGACCAGGTCGGCGGAGACATTTCGGGCGGACAGGGCGCGTCGTCTGTTGACCCTGCCAGTTCCGGCCGCATAGGTTTCGGGGAACCGTCAACCTCAAGTACGGGTGGAGGGTTTACCTCCGACCCGTACGCGTCCCATGCCCCTGCGGGGCAGCCGCGGCAGGAGGATCCGTCCATGTCGGCCCTGGTGTGTACGAGGTGCGGGAACCGCAACGCGCAGGCGAGCCGGTTCTGTTCCAACTGCGGTGCGCCGCTGCGGGCCGGAGCGGTCGCCGAGCGTCCGTCCGAGACCACTTCGACGATCTCCATCTCCGGACTCGAGGCCTACGACGCCGAGGTCACGGGGCAGACGCCGTCCCCGGCGCTGTCGCCCGAGGCCCAGGCGGCCGTGGACGCGCTGCCGCTCGGCTCGGCGCTGCTCGTCGTGCGGCGCGGCCCGAACTCGGGCAGCCGCTTCCTCCTGGACGGCGAGCTGACGACGGCGGGGCGCCACCCGCAGAGCGACATCTTCCTGGACGACGTGACCGTGTCGCGCCGTCACGTGGAGTTCCGTCGCCTCGCGGACGGCTCCTTCACCGTCGCCGACGTGGGCAGCCTCAACGGCACGTATGTGAACCGGGAGCGGATCGACTCCGTCGCGCTGTCCAACGGTGACGAGGTGCAGATCGGCAAGTACCGGCTGGTCTTCTACGCGAGCCAGCGGGGCATCTGACCCTCCCCCAGACTCCGTCTGGGGGGACCCCCAGGAAGGTCCATGCTGCACACAACGAGGGGCGGTGCCGGAAACGGCACCGCCGCCGCGGATCACCGGCTGATGAGCATCGGCACCGTGCTGAACGTGCTGCGTGACGAATTTCCCGAGGTCACCATCTCCAAGATCAGGTTCTTGGAGTCCGAAGGACTCATCGAGCCGCAGCGAACGCCCTCCGGCTACCGCAAGTTCAGTCCCGAGGACGTCGAGCGGCTCGGGTACGTCCTGCGGATGCAGCGCGACCACTACCTGCCGCTGAAAGTGATCCGCGAGCAGCTGGACGCCGCGGAGCGCGGCGAGGGCCCCGCCGTACCCGCGCCCGGGCAGTCGCCCGAATCCGCCGACAGCGAACTCGCGGAGGCGGAGGAGGAGCGCACGGCGGCCCGGCTCGGCCGTGACACCCTGCTGGCCGCAGCCGAGGCCGACGAGCGGCAGCTCGCCGAATGGGAGACGTACGGCCTGATCACGCCCTTGCCCGACGGCAGCTACGACGCGGACGCCGTGACGGTGGCCGCTCTGGTCGTGGAACTCGGGCGATTCGGTATCGAACCCCGCCATCTGCGAGCCATGAAAGCGGCCGCAGACCGGGAGGCCGGCCTCGTGGACCAGGTCGTCGCGCCGCTGCGCAGGCACCGCAATCCGCAGACCAGGGCCCATGCGGAAGCCCGTACGAAGGAGCTCGCGGGGCTCACGGGCAGGCTGCACGCGGCGCTCGTGCACAGTGCGCTCGGCGTCCGGGTGCGCTGACCCGATCGGTGCCCGACTACCCAAACCTGCCGGGCACGTCCTAGGGTTGCTGTGTGAACGAGCTCGACGTCGTAGGTGTCCGGGTCGAAATGCCCTCCAACCAGCCGATCGTGCTCCTGCGTGAAGTGGGAGGCGACCGGTACCTCCCCATCTGGATCGGACCAGGGGAGGCGACCGCCATCGCCTTCGCACAGCAGGGCATGGCGCCCGCGCGGCCGCTGACGCACGACCTGTTCAAGGACGTGCTGGAGGCCGTAGGCCAGGAGCTCACCGAAGTACGCATCACCGACCTGCGAGAAGGCGTGTTCTACGCCGAGCTGGTCTTCGCCAGTGGGGTCGAGGTGAGCGCGCGGCCCTCCGACGCCATAGCGCTCGCGCTGCGCACCGGGACGCCGATCTTCGGCAGCGACGGGGTGCTCGACGACGCTGGGATCGCCATTCCGGACGAGCAGGAGGACGAGGTGGAGAAGTTCCGCGAGTTCCTCGATCAGATCTCGCCCGAGGACTTCGGCACCAACAGCCAGTGAGCCGCTCCCGGCGGCGGAACCGGCGCTTGTGCGGCGGTGGATCCGGCGCTCGTGCCGGGCCGTCGGCGGTCGGTCACGGGTGATCGTCCCTCACCCGTAGGACCCCTCCGGGAGGCCGTCCCCGGATCATTCGGCTAGCCTTTCCCCGCAGTGTGGGAGGGGAAACCACTCGCAGGGTGATTATCACCCGGCGTGCCGAGTGTGGCGTTCGTTGACGAGCCCCTGGTGACTGCCTACCGTCGAGGAGGCAGGTCAAGGACGGAGGTCGGCGTGAGAAGCAGCGGCGACGGCACAGCGGTGGGCGGTCCGTACCCGCATCACAGCAGCTCGGCCGATCACTCTCCGAAACGCCCGGTAGCAGTGCCCGGCGGCACCTCCGGACCGGAAGGTCAGGGGGAGAGCCCCGCGCAGGACCGGGTCGGATATCGGGGTCCCACGGCGTGCGCCGCCGCGGGCATCACGTACCGCCAGTTGGACTACTGGGCGCGGACCGGGCTTGTGGAGCCCAGTGTGCGCGCGGCCGGTGGCTCCGGGACCCAGCGGCTCTACAGCTTCCGTGACGTGGTCGTACTGAAGATCGTGAAGCGGTTCCTCGACACCGGGGTGTCGTTGCAGAACATCCGCACCACGGTCCAGCACCTGCGTGACAGCGGATTCCGGGACCTGGAGCGCACGACGCTGATGAGCGACGGAGCGACGGTCTACGAATGCACCTCGCCCAGCGAGGTGCACGATCTGCTCCAGGGTGGACAGGGCGTCTTCGGGATCGCCGTGGGCGTCGTGTGGCGCGATGTGGAGACCGCGCTTTCGCAGCTCCACGGAGAGCGCGTCGACACCGGGGAGACCCTGGTGGGGCACCACCCCGGGGACGAGCTCGCCAGGCGGCGCAACCGGGCCGTCTGAGGTGGTCGGCGGTGGCCTGCGGCAGGTCGGCGATGGTCCTGGCGGGGCGGTCGTGCCCGGTGGCTCAGGGGCATTGTCAGTGGCGTAGGGCAGCATCGGAGATGTGAGGACCGCGCCGACGATTCTGCATCTCGACATGGACGCCTTCTACGCGTCCGCCGAGCAGGCCGCAAAACCGAGCCTGCGGGGCAAGGCTGTCGTCGTCGGCGGGCTCGGACCGCGCGGTGTGGTCGCCACCGCCTCCTACGAGGCGCGTCGGTTCGGGGTGCACTCGGCGATGCCCATGGGACAGGCGCGGCGGCTCGCGCCGAACGCCGCGTACCTCGTGCCCCGGTTCTCGTTCTACCGGGCGATCAGCGACCAGGTGATGCGGCTCCTGCGGGAGCTGTCGCCGCTGGTGGAGCCGCTGAGCCTGGACGAGGCCTTCGTGGACCTGGAGGCCGGCGGCGTCGCGGCGGACGAGGCGGCCGCGCGGGCCGTGGGGGAGCGGCTGCGGGCGGACATCCTACGGGTCACGGGACTGACGGGGTCCGTGGGGCTGGCCGCCTCCAAGATGCTGGCGAAGATCGCCTCCGAGCAGGCCAAGCCGGACGGGCTGGTGCTGATATCGCCGGGCACGGAGCGGGAACTGCTCGCGCCCATGACCGTGCGGACACTGCCGGGGGTCGGGCCCGCGACCGGCGACCACCTGCGACGGGCTGGGATCACCACCGTCGGGGAGCTGGCCGAGGCCGGGGAGGACGAGCTCGTACGGCTCCTGGGGAAGGCGCACGGCGGGTCGCTGTACGCCATGGCGCTGGCGCGGGACGAGCGGCCCGTGGTGGCCGAGCGGGACACCAAGTCGGTCAGCGTCGAGGACACCTACGACGTGGACATCCACGACCGGGTGCGGGTCCGGACGGAGGTGGCGCGGCTCGCCGACCGGTGCGTGCGGCGGCTGCGGGAGGCGGGGCACTCCGGGCGGACCATCGTGCTGAAGGTGCGGCGCTTCGACTTCTCCACCCTGACGCGCTCCGAGACGCTGCGCGGACCCACGGACGACCCCGGCGTGGTGCGGGAGGCGGCGGCGCGGCTCCTTGAGTCCGTGGACACGACGGGTGGGGTGCGCTTGCTGGGGGTCGGGGTGAGCGGTCTTGCGGACTACACGCAGGAGGATCTGTTCGCCCAAGCCCAAGCCCAGGCGCAGGCCGATGCGGATGGGGCGGGCGCGGGGGGCAGTGCGGGCGAGGCGGGTGCTCAGGGTGAGGTGGGGGGTGAGGCGGGCGCCTGGCAGGGGGCCGTGGATGAGGGCGGGGACGGGGCTGAGGTCGGGGCGCTGGACGGGGGCGGGCGCGAGGGCGCCGGGGGCGGGGGTGAGTCTGGTGGTGGCGGGCTCGGCGGGGTGCCTGGTGGCGGTGAGAGCGGGGGCGGGGAGTCCGCGTCGTTGGCCGACCGCAGGTGGTCGGCCGGGCACGACGTGCGGCATGCGGTGCACGGGGCGGGGTGGGTGCAGGGGAGCGGTCTGGGGCGGGTGACGGTGCGGTTCGAGACGCCGGGGTCGGCGCCGGGGCGGGTGCGGACGTTCCGGACGGATGATCCGGACCTGGAGCCGTCGGATCCGTTGCCGTTGGTGGCGGAGGTGGCGGAGGTGGCGGAGGGCGTGGAGGGCGTGGAGGCGTCCGCCCTGGCCGCGACCTGTGTGGATTCACGGTCGGTGTGAGCCCCCACGGCCTGCGTGACCCCACGACCTGCGGAGGGGGCAAGCCACGGACGGCGCCCAGCCGGGCCGAGCTGAGCCGAGCCGGGCCGGGCTGGACCGAGCCGGGCCGGGCTGGACCGAGCCGGGCCGGGTTTGGCCGGGAAGGGCCCGGCTGAGCCGCTGACCGAGTCTCCAAGCCCTCGGCTCCATGGACGCCCCCGGGCCCAGCCGCCTCGGCCTGCGCAACCGCCCCCGGCCCACGCAGCCGCCCTGGGCCCGCACAGACCCCCTCGGCTACGTGGACGTCTGACCGAAGTCCGCGTCCGGTGGGGGCGGCGGCGGGGCCAGGTCCAGGCCGTAGTGGCGGTAGAGCTGGAGTTCCTGCTCCGGGGACAGGTGGCGGCCGACGCCGAAGTCCGGGGCGTCCTTGATCAGGGAGCGTTCGAAGGGGACCCGGAGGGTGCCGTCGTTGACCAGCTCGCTGGGTTCGAGGGGGACGAAGGCATCCCTGCTGAACAGCCCCGTCCGTATGGCCGCCCACTCCGGCGCACCGGTGGCATCGTCGAGATAGACCTCGTCGACTGTGCCGATCTTGGCCCCGTCGCGGTCGAACGCTTTGCGGCCGATCAGGTTGCGCGGATCGATGTCGGTCTGCACGGGCCCTCCAACTGGTCGCGAGTCGTGCGTGCTCGTACCTGCTTGTGCGTGCTTGTGCCAGCTCGTCCGCACTCGTACGTACTCTCACGTGCTCGTCCAGAATTCGCTCGTCACCACTACGAAAGAGCACATCGAGGCGGGCGGCCACTCGAGGGATCGGTCGCGGTCCTCGCTGGTAGGCTGACAAGTGGCTGTTGACCCCGTGCGGGAGAGCTCTTCGGTGGCAGCACCGGAGGCGCCGAAGGAGCAACTCCTCCCCGGAATCTCTCAGGCCCATGTACCGCACGGACGAGGTCACTCTGGAAAGCAGGGCGGGCGTCGGGCGGGCACGTTCGGAACCCTTCCTCACCGACGGTGAAAGCAGCGCTGCCCTCGGGCGGTGCTGTGAAGCTCTCAGGTTGAGATGACAGAGGGGGAGGCCGTCCGGGTACCCGCGCCGTGGTGCCCCTCGCAGGTCGTGTCAGACCAGGAGGCCTCCGCAATGACCGCCACTCCTCGTACTCCGCTCTCGCAGCTGGAGCAGGGAATCCCCTTCGAACAGCGGCACATCGGACCCGATGCAGAAGCCCGCGCCAAGATGCTCGCCCAGGTCGGGTATGGCTCGCTCGACGAGCTGACGGCCGCCGCGGTGCCGGATGTGATCAAGAACGCCGAGGCCCTCGAGCTGCCCGGCGCGCGGACCGAGGCCGAGGTCCTGGCCGAGCTGCGTTCCCTCGCCGACCGCAACCAGGTGCTCGACTCGATGATCGGGCTCGGCTACTACGGCACGTTCACGCCGCCGGTCATCCTGCGGAACGTGATGGAGAACCCGGCGTGGTACACGGCGTACACGCCCTACCAGCCGGAGATCTCGCAGGGCCGTCTGGAGGCGCTGCTCAACTTCCAGACCGTCGTCGCCGACCTGACCGGACTGCCCACCTCCGGCGCCTCCCTGCTCGACGAGGGCACCGCCGCCGCCGAGGCCATGGCGCTCTCCCGGCGCCTGGGCAAGGTCAAGAACGGCGTCTTCCTCGTCGACGCCGACGTGCTGCCGCAGACCGTCGCCGTGATCCGGACCCGGGCCGAGCCGACCGGCGTCGAGGTCGTCGTCGCGGACCTGACGGACGGCATTCCGGCCGATGTCGCCGAGCGCGGCGTGGTCGGCGTGCTGATCCAGTACCCGGGCGCCTCCGGTGCCGTACGGGACATCAAGGCGCTCATCGACCAGGCCCACGACCTGGGAGCAATCGTTTCTGTGGCCGCCGACCTGCTGGCGCTCACGCTGCTCACCTCGCCCGGCGAGCTCGGCGCGGACATCGCCGTCGGGACCACCCAGCGCTTCGGCGTCCCGATGGGCTTCGGCGGCCCGCACGCCGGCTACATGGCGGTGCGCGAGAAGTTCGCCCGCAGCCTCCCGGGCCGCCTCGTGGGCGTGTCCGTCGACGCCGACGGCAACAAGGCCTACCGGCTCGCGCTGCAGACCCGTGAGCAGCACATCCGCCGCGAGAAGGCGACCAGCAACATCTGTACGGCCCAGGTGCTGCTCGCCGTCATGGCCGGGATGTACGCCGTCTACCACGGGCCCGAGGGCCTCAAGGCGATCGCGCGGCGCACCCACCGGTACGCGACGATCCTCGCCGCGGGCCTCAAGGCCGGGGGCGTCGAGGTCGTGCACGAGGCGTACTTCGACACGCTGACCGTCCGCGTGCCGGGCAAGGCCGCCGACGTCGTGACCGCGGCCCGCGAGGGCGGCGTGAACATCCACCTCGTGGACGCCGACCAGGTGTCCTTCGCGTGCGACGAGACCACGACGCGGACGCAGCTTTCCGCGATCTGGACCGCGTTCGGCGTCGAGGCCGACGTCGAGGCGCTCGACGCGTCCGTCGCGGACAGTCTGCCCGCCGGACTGCTGCGCTCCGACGACTTCCTCACGCACCCCGTGTTCCACCAGTACCGCTCCGAGACCGCGATGCTGCGCTACCTGCGCCGCCTCGCCGACCGGGACTACGCGCTCGACCGCGGCATGATCCCGCTGGGCTCCTGCACCATGAAGCTCAACGCCACCACGGAGATGGAGCCGGTCACCTGGCCGGAGTTCGGCCAGCTGCACCCCTTCGCGCCCGCCCAGCAGGCGCAGGGCTACCTGACGCTGATCCGGGAGCTGGAGGAGCGGCTCGCCGAGGTCACCGGGTACGACAAGGTGTCGCTGCAGCCCAACGCCGGTTCCCAGGGCGAGCTCGCCGGACTGCTCGCGGTCCGCGGCTACCACCGCGCCAACGGCGACGACCAGCGGACCGTCTGCCTGATCCCGTCCTCCGCGCACGGCACCAACGCCGCGAGCGCCGTGATGGCCGGGATGAAGGTCGTCGTCGTGAAGACCGCGGACGACGGCGAGATCGACGT
Source organism: Streptomyces flavofungini (assembly GCF_030388665.1). Lineage (NCBI taxonomy): Bacteria > Bacillati > Actinomycetota > Actinomycetes > Kitasatosporales > Streptomycetaceae > Streptomyces > Streptomyces flavofungini. The sequence continues at coordinate 7,982,184 of NZ_CP128846.1, forward strand.
CGAGGACCTGCGGGCCAAGATCGAGCAGCACCGCGACCAGCTCGCCGTCCTGATGATCACCTACCCGTCGACGCACGGCGTCTTCGAGGAGCACGTCGCCGACATCTGCGCGCAGGTGCACGACGCGGGCGGCCAGGTCTACGTCGACGGCGCCAACCTCAACGCCCTGGTGGGCCTCGCCAAGCCCGGCCACTTCGGCGGCGACGTCTCGCACCTGAACCTGCACAAGACGTTCTGCATCCCGCACGGCGGCGGCGGCCCCGGCGTCGGTCCGGTGGCCGTGCGCGAGCACCTGGCCCCGTACCTGCCCAACCACCCGCTGCAGCCCGCCGCGGGCCCTGAGACGGGCGTCGGCCCGATCTCCGCGGCCCCCTGGGGCTCGGCCGGGATCCTGCCGATCTCCTGGGCGTACGTGCGTCTCATGGGCGGCGAGGGCCTCAAGCGCGCCACGCAGGTCGCCGTGCTCTCGGCGAACTACATCGCCAAGCGCCTGGAGCCGCACTTCCCGGTGCTCTACACCGGTCCCGGCGGGCTCGTCGCGCACGAGTGCATCGTCGATCTGCGTCCGCTGAGCAAGTCCACGGGCGTCAGCGTCGACGACATCGCCAAGCGGCTCATCGACTACGGCTTCCACGCGCCGACCATGTCCTTCCCGGTCGCCGGCACGCTGATGATCGAGCCGACGGAGAGCGAGGACCTGGACGAGCTGGACCGGTTCTGCGCGGCGATGATCGCCATTCGGGGTGAGATCGAGAAGGTCGCGAGCGGCGAGTGGAACGCCGCCGACAACCCGCTGCGCAACGCCCCGCACACCGCCGCCGCGCTCGGCGGCGACTGGGAGCACGGCTACACCCGCGAGGAGGCCGTCTTCCCGGCCGGAGTGGTGGCAGCGGACAAGTACTGGCCGCCGGTGCGCCGTATCGACCAGGCGTACGGCGACCGGAACCTGGTCTGCTCCTGCCCGCCGCTGGATGCGTACGAGGACTGATACCGCGGCGCCGCGTGTGCCGTCGACGCCGTGCGCGCGGTGCCGACGGACCCGCGGTCGCACATGAGTCAGGGCCGGTTCGGACGGAAGTCCGGGCCGGCCCTTGGTGTACGTGGTGGACGGCTCAGGCGGCCGTCATCACCTGGCTGGTGCCCAGCGGTCGATGCGGGGCGATGATCTCCCCGTTCGGCAGCAGCTCACCGGTGTCCTCGAAGAGCAGGACGCCGTTGCACAGCAGACTCCATCCCTGCTCCGGGTGGTGTGCCACGAGGAACGCGGCTTCCCGGTCGGCGGATTCGGCTGTCGGGCACGCTGGCTGGTGCTGGCACATGGAAGGGTTCTTTCGCTGCGTGGTGATGGTTGTGACGTCTGTCTTGCGGCTCGATGCGGTGTTCATCGCCGCCCCCCGTTTTTTGTCGGTCCGGTCCAGTGTTGCCCCACGGCCGTGATTCCGCAGGGATTTTGCTGCAGCGGTTCCTACTGCTTAATGACGTATCACCCGCCCGGACGGTTCAGCCCAACTCCCCTGTCTCTTCGGGTGGTTCGTGATAGTCGAAGTGGGCTAGTCCGGTTGGGCGGGTCGGGACGGGGGGTGACGAGGCGCTGACCCGCGGCAACCGGGCAGCTCACAGCCGTGCCCCGCGGCCGGGGCGGGGCGGCGGGGCACGGTGGGACTCGGGGCGGCGGCCTCAGGCGGGCGAGCTCAGGAGCGGCGCCGGGGTCAGGCGGTGGGTGAGGACGGGCAGCAGGTCGGCGGCGCGGTGCGGGCGGTGGGCCGCGATGCCGGGGGGCGCCGGGGCGAGCGGCACCAGGAGGTCCGTGGGGGCGAGCGGGCCGCTCGCGCCGTCGTCCGCGCAGTCGGCGTGCAGCCACAGCGTGAGCATGTACAGCCCGGGCACGGAGAGCAGCCGGGGCTGGTAGGACTTCGGCATGGCCTCCGCGTGCCGCAGGGCCCGCTCCGCCGAGGCGATGTACGGGCCCTCGCAGAAGTGCGAGAAGGCCCAGCCGTCCGGCGTGAGCATCGTGTCGGCCGCGGCGACCGCGCGCTCGCCGCAACGGATCAGGAAGCGCCACCCGGTGAGCTTGGTCGGGGACGTGCCCGTCGCCGTGACGTGGTCCAGCTCGTGGACCGGGAGCGGCAGTTCCGCACTCGTGGGGCCCTGGGTGGCGCGCAGGACCGGGGTGCGGGCCCCGCGGACGGCGGTCGGGGAACCGAGGGCCGCGAGGACGCTGCGCAGGGCGGGCGCGGGAGCCGGGGGGACATGCAGGGGCATGGTGAGTCGCCTCTCTCATTCGACAGGCACAGTGGAGCGGGGGCAGGTGCGGACGTCGCTGTCAGCTCTGGGCCAGAGGGGCGGGGGCAGGGGGACCGCGAGCGCCAACTCTCTGCCTCAACCGCGGAGTTTATACGACGGGTGTTCAGGGATTGTTTCGCCTAGCCGTTCCGAATATCGCGGACAAGTCGCTATCCGGTCGGACTGCTGGGGCTTTTCTCCCGATTCTGGATCGCTTCCCGAGCGATGACCTCGGTACTTCCCGTGGCCGCGGTCGGCCGATTCTCGTTGGTTTTCTCACCATCACGCGAGGGCCGGAAACTGCGCACTTCGTCATGCCTGGTGAATGTGCCGCGCCGCAACTCGCTCAAGGGTACTTGTCCATGGTCCGCCGCGGGGCGTTATGGATCACATCGGCTGGGCATCATCCCCCGTACACAGCGGCCGGGACGTCGGCGGCCGCTCCGAGGAGGGACGCGTCGATGGGCGAGAAGGTCGTGGCAGGAACGTTCGACCTGTCCGATCGTCACCAGTACCGGATCAAGCTCCGGCAGTGCCTCGCGGCGCTGGCCCGGCTCCTCGAGGAGCAGCGGTTCGACCGGCCCAAGAATCTGATGGGCCTGGAGATAGAGCTGAATCTGGCGGGACCCGACGGCATGCCGAGAATGATGAATGCGGAAGTTCTCGAGCGCATCGCGAGTCGCGATTTCCAGACCGAGCTCGGAATGTTCAATCTGGAAGTGAACATTGCCCCGCACCGGTTGGGCGGCCGTGTTCTCGACCGCCTCGCCGAAGAGCTGCGCACCGGCCTCGCCTATGCTCACCGGAAAGCGAACGAGGTGGACGCGGGCATCGTGATGATCGGCATTCTGCCGACGCTGTCGCGCCAGGACCTGGTCTCCGCGAACCTTTCCGACGTGGACCGCTACGTCCTGCTCAACGACCAGATCGTGGCGGCGCGCGGCGAGAGCTTCGCGCTGGACATCGAGGGCGTGGAGCGGTTGACGTGCACGTCCGCTTCGATCGCGCCGGAGGCGGCCTGCACGTCGGTGCAGCTGCACCTCCAGGTCACGCCGGGGAAGTTCGCCGACGTGTGGAACGCGGCGCAGTCCGTCGCCGCCGCGCAGGTCGCGGTGGGCGCCAACGCGCCGTTCCTGTTCGGCCGCGAGCTGTGGAGCGAGTCGCGGCCGCCGCTGTTCCTGCAGTCCACCGACACCCGGCCGCCCGAGCTCCAGGCACAGGGGGTGCGGCCGCGCACCTGGTTCGGCGAGCGCTGGATCTCGAGCGCGTACGAGCTCTTCGAGGAGAACCTGCGCTACTTCCCGGCCCTGATCCCGCTGTGCGAGGAAGAGGACCCGCTGCGCGTCCTCGACGCCGGCGGGGTGCCGCAGCTGGCGGAACTCGCCCTGCACAACGGCACGGTGTACCGCTGGAACCGGCCGGTGTACGGCATCGCCGACGGCGTACCGCACCTGCGCGTGGAGAACCGGGTGCTGCCCGCGGGGCCCACGGTGACCGATGTGATCGCCAACGCCGCCTTCTACTACGGCGTGGTGCGGGCGCTCGCCGAGGAGACGCGGCCGGTGTGGTCGCGGCTGCCGTTCGAGGCGGCGGCCCGCAACTTCGACACCGCCTGCCGCTATGGCATCGAGGCCCGCCTGGAGTGGCCGCGCCGCGGTCGCTACGGCGGCACGACGCGGGTGCCCGCCGTCGATCTCGTACGCGAGGAGCTGCTGCCGCTGGCGGCTGCCGGGCTCGACGCGTGGGGCGTGGAGCCGGCCGACCGGGACCTGTACCTCGGCGTGATCGAGGAGCGATGTCGCAGGCGGGTCAACGGCGCCTCCTGGCAGTCCGTCACCTATCACCGGGCCCTGGAGCGCGGCCTGGAGCGGGACGCGGCGCTCGCGGCCACCACGCGGCGCTACTGCGAGCTGATGCACACGGGCGAGCCGGTGCACACGTGGCCGGTGGGGCTGCCGGAACCGGCCTTGCCGCTGGGGTAGTCGGTGCGGAGGGCGGGGTCGTCGACCTCGTGACCGGAGCCGCCCGTGGCGCGGGCGATCCGGTCGGCCTCGCGCTCGTCGGCGTCCGGGCCGACCGCGATGGCGATGATCGGCAGCGGCTTTTCCGGGTCGGCGAGGGAGCGCAGGCGCGAGATCAGTTCGGCGCGCGAGACGCTGCCCGGGTCCTGATTGACGCCGTCGGTGAGCAGGACGAGCGTGTTGAACTCGCCGGGTGCGTAGCCTTCGCGGGCCTTCTCGTAGGCGGCCAGCGTCGTGTCGTACAGGCCGGTGGCTCCGCCGGGGACGGGCTGGAGCGCGCCGAACGCCTTGGTGAGACGGTCGCGGTGGGTGCCGTCACCCGTCTTCTCGCCGAGGCGCCCGGTGGGCACGAGCTCGCGGTGGTCGCGCGCGCCGTCGAGCCGCGTGGCGAACTCCCACAGGCCGATCTCGTCGTCGTCCGTGAAGCCCGCGAGAGCCCGCAGCAGGGCGGACTTCGTGACGTCCACGCGGGACTCGCCGCGCCCCGGCACGAGCCGGCGCATCGAGTCCGACGCGTCGACCACGGTGATGAACCGCGCGCTCTGCACCGTGATGGTCCACATGCCGAGGGCCTCCTGCACCTCCTTGTCGGAGGGCGCGTCGCCGGGCTCGCGCGTGTACGGCTGTTGAAGCGCAGCGCTGCCCGGCTCTGGTCGGTGGAGAGGTCGTTCTCGTGGATCAGCGTGTAGGGGTAGTCGAGGGTCGGTGAGCCGTCCTCGGGGTAGAAGAGGTCGAGCTCCTGCTCCTCGTCCGCGGCCGCGTTGTGCGCGAACGACGCCTGCTCGGAGAGGATCAGCGCCTCGTTGCGGCGCGGGCAGGCGTACGTCTTCCGTGGCCACCCCGGATCCTCCGCGGCCGACCCCAGCATGCCGACGCCGAGCGGCGAGGAGGCGATGGTCCCCGCGGGGGACCCCGCGCCTGGCTGCCGCCGGTCCCTGCGCGCTGCACCCACACCTGGGAGTCCGGCACCCACACGTCGTACGCCGCTCTCGAGCCGTCGCGGCGGAGCTCGTCCGCGACCCGGTACGGCTCGCGCGCGGTGACGCGGATGTCCATGCAGGGGCCGTCCGAGGTGATGTCCCGGTCGCGCACGTGGGTGGCGGCTTCCGTCAGGGCGGGGGCCACGGCGCGGCGACGACCAGGACGAGGGCCGTGACCAGGGCGACGGCGCCGCCACGACCCCGTGGACGTGGGGCGGATGCCGCTGTCCTGCGTCCATCGGGCAAGCTGTGACGTCCCATGGCGGTGCTCCCCTCCCCGTGCGATGAAGCTGCGACGAAGCGATGAAAAGCAACAAACAAGGATGAACGAGGATGAGGGGGACGGCGCGCCACGGTCGGCGTCCGTCCCCCTCGGCCTGTCGCGCACGTGGTTCGTAAGTTCTTTCGAGACCCTGGCGGCACGGAGACGGGGATGAGCCGGGATTACTCAACTGGAGGCAGGAGTGCAAGCGGAGCCGGGGCCAATGGCCGGTTCTATTCCCGAGGCGGGGCCCTCGCGGCGGATCCTGCGGGACGAGACGGTGCTCGTCCTGGCGCTCTCACTGGGTGCGAGCGGAGTGTCCGCGCTGATCAGCTTTGTTGGCTCGGTCACGAGGCCGGGTGGTCTCAAGGACCAGGCGGCGACCCTCAACTCGTCGGCCGCGCCGGGGCGCCCGTGGCTCGATCTGGCCTGGCAGCTGTTCGGCATCACGACCGCCCTGGTGCCGGTCGCGCTGGTCGCGCACTTCCTGCTGCGTGAGGGCTCGGGACTGCGGGCCATCGGCTTCGACCGGAGCCGCCCCTGGCCGGACCTCGGGCGGGGGGCGGCGGTGGCTGCCGTCATCGGCTCGACCGGCATCGCGTTCTATCTGGCGGCCCGCGGGCTCGGCTTCAACCTCACGGTGGTGCCCGAGGACCTGCCCGACGTGTGGTGGAAGTACCCCGTCCTGGTCCTCTCCGCGCTGCAGAACTCCATCCTGGAGGAGGTGATCGTCGTCGGGTATCTGCTGCGCAGGCTGGACCAGTTGGGCTGGAGCCCGACGAAGGCGCTGATCGGGAGTTCGGTGCTGCGCGGCTCGTACCACCTGTACCAGGGCATCGGCGGGTTCATCGGGAACATGGTGATGGGCGTGGTGTTCGTGTACCTGTACCGGCGGTGGGGCCGGGTCGGGCCGCTCGTCGTGGCCCACTCCCTCCTCGACATCGGGGCGTTCGTGGGCTACGCGCTGCTCGCGGGGAAGGTGGGCTGGCTGCCGACGGCGTGAGGTGCGCGGGGGCGCGTGGCGCCTCGTGGTCCTGCCACGAGCCCGCGCCGCCGCCCGTCCTGCCCGCGAGCCGCCGTCACGCCAGCAGGTCGCCCTCGATGACTGTCACCGCGCGGCCGGTCAGGAGCGTGCGCTCGCCGCGGATCGCGGTGCGGACGAGGCCGGAGCGGGGCGAGGCCTGCAGGCCGGTCAGGTCGGTGCGGCCCAGGCGCCCGCTCCAGAACGGCGCGAGCGCGGTGTGCGCGCTGCCCGTCACCGGGTCCTCGTCGATCCCGACGCGCGGGAAGAAGCAGCGCGAGACGTAGTCGTACCCCCGGCCCGGGTCCTCGGCGGGCGCGGTCGCGATGACGCCGCGCTCGGAAGTCCGGGCGAGGCTCCGGTGGTCCGGCGTGAGGGTGCGGACCGCCTTCTCGTCGGCCAGTTCGACCAGCAGGTCGCCGAGGTGCGGGCCCGTGTCGTACGCGGCGAGCGGCCGTGCGCCCAGGGCCTCGACCGCGGCCTCGGACAGCTCGGCCGGGGTGAGCGGGGCCGTCGGGAAGTCGAGGGTGACGGTGCCGTCGGCGTGGGCGGTGGCGCGGAGCACGCCCGCGCGGGTGGCGAAGCGGACGGGGCCGGTGGCGGCGCCCGTGGCGTGCAGGACGTGGGCCGTGGCCAGCGTGGCGTGCCCGCACAGGGCGACCTCGGTGGCGGGCGTGAACCAGCGCAGCGCCCAGTCGGCCTCACCGCCCGCGGGCAGGGGGTGGGCGAAGGCCGTCTCGGCGTGATTGACCTCCAGGGCCACGCGCTGGTGCCAGGCGTCGTCCCGGAACGCGTCGAGGAGGACGACCCCGGCGGGGTTGCCCGTGAACGGGCGGTCGGCGAAGGCGTCGACGATACGGATCCGCGTGCTCGGTGCTGTCGTCATGGGACGACGTTAGAAGGCCAATCGTGCGTGTGGCCAAAGCCAATTCGCCGTGACTGGCCCTGAACTGACGCCTGCCTCAGGGCGACAGCACCGCGCCGGAGTTCTGCAGGCTCGGGCGAGGGGCACCCCGCCGGCCCCGGATCCACGGCGTCCGCCTCGCCGGCGATCCGGGAGCGGTGCCGGACCGCCGGCACCGCTCCCGGCGCGCCCTGACCCTCGACGCGTGGAGCCGTACGAGCCGGTGCGATCAGGTGGGGTGGCAGCTGCTCTGGCGGCCCGCTCGATCTCCGCGCGCCGGGCTTGCCAGAAGGTCGCGTCGTGGTGGGGAGTCGCGTGCCGGGCTGTCGTGCCTGTCGACTCGTCGAGCTGTTCGCGCAGGATGTCGGCGTGTCCCGCGTGCCGGCTGGTCTCGGTGAGCATGTGGACCAGGACGTTGAACAGCTTCACTTCGGGGCGTGGCCACCAGGGCACGTGGCCGGGAGAGTCGAGGGCGAGGGCAGTGATCGTCGCGTCCGAGTGCTCCAGGGCGCGACGGTAACGGTCGACGATCTCGGCGCGCTTCTCGTGCTCGGTGGCCCACATGTCGGCACCGTGTTCCCCGTCGTCGTCCCACCGGGGCAGGGGCTCGGGGAACGGCCGGTCGAAGACCTCGCCGAAGTATCGGGACTCCAGGACCGACAGGTGCTTGACCAGACCGAGAAGGTTGGTGCCCGTCGCGGTCAGGGGACGGCGGACGTCGTATTCGCCGAGCCCGTCGAGCTTCCAGAGCATCGCCTCGCGCATCTCCCGGAGATCGGTGTGCAGGTACTCCTTCGCGAAGTCATCCATCACGGCGCATGAGCCTCTCATGCGCCCTCGGGGGGGGGCTCAACCCACGGCCACGGCTGTCTGCGGTCCCGGCCCGGCCACCACTCGAAGCCGACGTGCCGCTCGGCCGTCGCTGTCCGATTCCGGCACGGGGGTTGTCGACCGAACAGTTCCGATATATCGTTGAGGCATCGCGACGGGTCGACGATGTCACTGATCGTCGATGTCGCGGAAGGCTCGCCACGAGGGCGAGCCACGACGAAAGGAATGATCGATATGCGTTCCCACGGTTTTGAGCACAAGCACGGTCATGGGCGCGGGCGCGGCCCGTACGGCCCCGGTCGCGAGGATCGGGGCGGGTTCGAGGGGCGGCGCGCGGCGTTCGGGCCGTTCGGGCCCGGGTTCGGTGGCCCTTGGGGCGGCGGGCGCGGTGGTCGGGGCGGGCCCAGGGGCAGGGCGCGGCGCGGAGATGTGCGGGCCTCGATCCTGGCCCTGCTGAAGGACCGGCCGATGCACGGTTACGAGATGATCCAGGAGATCGCCGAGCGCAGCGGCGGGGCGTGGAAGCCCAGCCCCGGCTCGGTCTACCCGACCCTCCAGCTCCTGGAGGACGAGGGGCTGATCGCCAGCGAGAGCGAGGGCGGCAAGAAGCTGTTCGCGCTCACCGACTCCGGCCGCGAAGCGGCGGACGAGGGACCCGACGCCCCCTGGGAGGAGGCCGGGCGCGGGGTCGACTTCGAGGCGCTCACCGAGGTCCGGCAGGCCGGGTTCGGCCTGATGGAGGCGTTCGGCCAGGTCTGGAAGACCGGCTCCAAGGAGCAGCGCGAGAAGGCGCTCACGGTCATCAACGACGCCCGCAAGAAGCTGTACCTGATCCTCGCCGATGAGGACTGAGGCGGAGCGGGCTCATCGCCCGCACCGCTGGTGAGGCGCCCCGCGCGTGCTGCGCGGGGCGCCTCGATGCCCATCGCGCCCCCGGCGCGCCAAGGTCAGGTCACCAGCGCTCCCAGCTTGCGGAGCGACTCGTTCATGGCCGCCGTCGCCGAGTCCTTGAGCTTGCCCGCCATGAGGCTCACCGCGGCGCCGGAGAACTCGCCGTTCGCGCGGATCGTCGTCGCCCCGCCGTCGGCTTCGAGCGTGTAGCGGGTGCTGACGTCGACGCCCATCGGGCCCTTGCCCTTGATCGCAAAGACGCGGGCCGTCTCCACCTCCACGATCGTCCAGGCGACCTCGGCCGGGAAGCCCATGAGCTTCATGTTCTCCGTGAAGGTGCCGCCCGCCTCAAGGGTCTCGGGGCCGCCCTTCGGGAAACTGGTGTGCGTGGAGTTCCACTGCGCGTACGAGGTGAAGTCCGTGAGCTGGGCCCAGACCTTCTCCGCCGGTGCCTCGATGTGTGCCTCCGCGCTGACTTCGGCCAATGCGACCACCCCTTCTCGTCGGGTGCTGCGCCGGGCGCAGCCACGGTGTCGCGGAACGTATCCCCAGGCCTTGGAACAATCAATACTGACGTCCCGTCAGTTCTGGTCGCCCGGGTAGGATCGACTTCTTTGTCCGGACCGCAGGAAGGCTCTCGATGCCCTGGTCAGCCCACTCCGCCGTCGTGACACGGCTGCGCGCCGCGGGCTGCGTGTTCGCGGAGGACGAGGCGGACCTGCTGCTCGCCGCAGCCGACGACCCGGACCAGCTGGACGCCATGGTGGCGCGCCGGGTGAGCGGGCTTCCGCTGGAACACGTCGTCGGGTGGGCCGAGTTCGCCGGGCTGCGCGTCGCCGTCGACCCGGGCGTCTTCGTGCCGCGCCGCCGCACCGAGTTCCTGGTCCGCGAGGCGGCCTCGCTCGCCGGACCCGGCGCCCTGGTCGTCGACCTGTGCTGCGGCTCGGGCGCGCTCGGCGCCGCGCTCGCCGCCGCCCTCGGGGGCGTCGAACTGCACGCCGCCGACATCGACCCGGCCGCCGTGGCCTGCGCCCGCCGCAATGTCGCCGCCGCCCTGGGGCACGTGCACGAGGGCGACCTCTACGAAGCGCTGCCCGGCCGCCTCCGGGGCCGTGTCGACGTACTGCTCGCGAATGTCCCGTACGTCCCGACCGGCGAGGTCGCCCTGCTGCCCGCCGAGGCCCGCGAGCACGAGGCGCGGGTGGCCCTCGACGGGGGTGCGGACGGCCTCGACGTGCTGCGGCGGGTGACCGCGGACGCGCCGCGGTGGCTGGCGCCGGGCGGGCGGCTCCTGTTCGAGACGAGTGAACGGCAGGTGCCGTCGGCGGTCGAGGCCGTCGGGGCGGCGGGGCTCGTGCCGGGAGTGGTCAGGGACGCGGAGCTCCACGCGACCGTGGTGGTGGGGGAGGCGGCGTAGGGCGCGGCGGCTCCCTGTTCGTACGGGGCGACCCGGCTCAGCCCACGCGCTGTATCACCGCCGCGTCGAAGAGGTCCAGGGCGCGCGGGAAGGGGCCCTCGTCGTGGCAGTGCCAGGCGTCCCAGAACAGGTCGGCGGGCAGCGCGTCCGCGGGCGCGTACACCCGGTACACGTACTGTCTGCCGTCGATGGCCAGGAGGGCGACCATCCAGCACCTGCTTTCCATGCCTCTGACAGACGAGCGCCGGTGTGTGACGGTTGCGCACCCGGCGTGAAGCAAGGCGGCGCGCGCCCCACCAGGGGAAACAGTCAGATGTCATCCGTAAGGAGGACAACCTGTTCGGCCATCCCCAACCTGTGTCGGACGGAGAAATGCTTCCCGCCGCCGATGCCTCGGCCCTTGGAGGCTGATGGGGTGGGGGATGTGCAAAGCCGTTCCCCCCAGGGCGCCGAACCCGGCCCGAACCGAGCAGACATCGAATCCAGCCTGAGTGCGGCGCTGGCCTCGGTGGTGGCCGGCGCGCGCCGCCGGGCCGTGCGCGACGGGGACCGGCAGGTCGACACCGCCCATCTGCTGCACTCGCTCCTGGAGCAGGAGCCGCGTGTGCGGTCCGTCTTCGACGGCGGCCCGCAGATCGCGCGGCTGCTCGGCTATCTCGTCCAGCGCAGCATCGGCTACGGGCTGCAGTGGCAGGGCACCGTCGAGGACTCCGGGGCCGTGCCACTGGTGGCGGCGGCCAAAGAAACGGTTCTCTCGCCCGCGGCCGCCGGTGCCATGGAAGCCGCGTCCGACCGCGCCGTGCTGCGCGGGCAGCCGCAGGCCGAGGGCGTCGACCTGCTCGCGGCCCTGGCCGCCGACACCGAGTGCCGGGCCGTCGAGGTGCTGCGGCGCGCGGGCGTGGACGTGGACGCGCTGCTGTCGCGGATCGAGAACGGGTGCGAGACGGGGTGCGAGTCCGGCTGGTGAGCCGGGGCGCCCGAAGCTCCCGCCGGTGTCCGCTGTCCGCCGGTTGAGACAGTGGTCAAAGAGGGTGACGGTCATGACGTCGCCTGTCATCATGTGCCGGTGCTTGGGTCTGAGAAGTCGCACGGGAACCCGCCGGGCCGTGCGCGGGGGAACCCACGGGGGCGTGCCGAGCGCGGGCGGGGGCTCGGCCTCGGCCTCGCGCTCCTCTCGGCGTGCGCGTTCGGCGGCTCGGGCGTCGCGGCCAAGCCGCTGATCGAGGCAGGCCTCGACCCGCTGCACGTGGTGTGGCTGCGGGTGGCCGGTGCGGCCCTGGTGATGCTGCCGCTCGCCTGGCGCCACCGCACGCTGGTGCGGCAACGCCCCGCCCTGCTCGCGGGCTTCGGGCTCCTCGCCGTCGCCGGTGTGCAGGCCTGCTACTTCGCCTCGATCTCCCGCATCCCCGTCGGCGTGGCCCTGCTCGTCGAGTATCTGGCGCCCGCCCTCGTCCTCGGCTGGGTGCGCTTCGTGCAGCGCAGGCCCGTCACCAAGGCCGCGGCGTTCGGCGTGGTCCTCGCCGTGGGCGGCCTGGCCTGCGTCGTCGAGGTGTGGTCGGGCCTGAGCTTCGACACCGTCGGGCTGCTGCTCGCGCTCGGCGCCGCCTGCTGCCAGGTCGGCTACTTCGTCCTGTCCGACCAGGGCAGCGACGCGGGCGAGGCGGCACCCGACCCGCTCGGCGTCATCGCGTACGGGCTGCTGGTCGGCACGGCCGTGCTCACCGTCATCGCGCGCCCCTGGGGCATGGACTGGCAGGTGCTCGCCGGGAGCGCCGACATGGACGGCTCGGCGGTGCCCGCCTGGACCCTCATCGGCTGGATCGTGCTCGTCGCCACCGTCATCGCGTACGTCACCGGGATCGTGTCGGTGCGCACGCTCTCGCCGCAGGTCGCGGGCGTCGTGGCATGCCTGGAGGCGGTCATAGCGACCGTGCTCGCCTGGGTCATGCTCGGCGAACGGCTCTCGGCTCCGCAGCTCGCAGGGGGCGCCATCGTCCTGGTGGGCGCGTTCATCGCCCAGTCGGCGACGCCCGCGAAGAAGGAGGGCTCCGCGGTGCGCGTCTCAGAGTCCGAAGAGGAGTTGTCACCGAGCGGCAGCGCCGCCTAGGGTGGCGATCATGCACGCACGAGCGCTCGTCCTTCCGCCTCCCGCCGCCTAGCGCGCGGGCCTCTCACGGATCACGCCCGGCCGTCGGCCGGGTGGGCGGTGCTGCCCGCGGACGCCAGTCCAGGACCTGCGTCACCGGGCCTCCTCCCCGGCGTGCCCACGCACCCACAGCTCTCTGTACGGGTGCCGGTGCGCCCGTGACGCGGTCTTCCTCCTGAACCTCTGCGGAGAATTCCACGTGTCGAGCGTGTCAAGCATGTCGAACGCGTCCACCGCGTCGACCGATTCAACTGCCGTGTCCCGCCTCTCTGTCCGGCGCGGCCTCCTCTACCTGGGCATCGCCGGTGCCGCCTGGGGCACCGCCGGAGCCGCCGCGTCGCTGGTCTTCTCGGACAGTGACATGGGGCCCGTCGCCCTCTCCTTCTGGCGCTGCGCCGGAGGGTTCCTGCTCCTTCTCGGCGCACGGGTCGCGCGGCCGCGCCGGGGCGCGCGCTTCGGGGCCGTGCTGCCGCTCCGCCGCCGGGTGCTCCGGGTCACCGCCATCGGCGTGACCCTCGCCGTCTTCCAGACCGCCTACTTCGCCGCCGTCGAGGCCACCGGGCTCGCCGTCGGCACCGTCGTCACGCTCGGCGCGGGGCCCGTTCTCATCGCGCTCGGCGCCCGACTCGCCCTGGGTGAGCGGCTCGGATTCGGGGGCGGCTGCGCGGTGGGCGGCGCGCTCGCCGGACTCGTCGTGCTGTTCGTCGGCGGCGGGGACGCGGCGGTCCGCCCCTGGGGTGTCGCCTTCGCCCTGGTGTCGGCTGCCGGGTACGCCGTCATGACGCTGCTGACCCGGTGGTGGGGACGCGACGGCGGGACGGACTCCTCCGGCGACACGACGATGTGGGCCTTCGCCGTCGTGTCCGTGTGCCTGCTGCCGCTCGCCGCCGCCGAGGGCCTCGTGCCGCACACGGCCGAACCCGCGCGCGTGCTGGCCTGCTTGTTCTACATCGCCGCGGTGCCGACGGCTCTCGCGTACGCGCTGTACTTCGCCGGGGCCGCCGTCGTCCGGTCCGCGACCGTCTCCGTGATCATGCTTCTGGAGCCGGTGAGCGCGGCCGCCATCGCCGTCGCCCTGCTCGGCGAGGAACTGAACACGGCGACCGTCGTGGGCACGCTGCTCATGCTGGCGGCGGTCACGGGGCTCGCCGGGGCCGAGGCACGAGGCGCCTCGCGGGGGCAGAGGGAGGGGGCGTGACGGGATAGGGGAGGCGGACGGGGCGTGCCGCGCGGGGGCGTGCCGCCTGGCGGCCGCCCCGTCGGCCCGCGCCCCCGCGAGCCCCACCCTCGCCCGCGAGCCCCGCCCCCGGCTCGCCCGCGCGAGCTCCGTCCCTCGCCCGGGCGAGCCCCCGCCTCCGCCCGCGCCCCGCCCGCCTTCGCTTCTCCCGCCCGGCCCCGGCTACTTCGCCGCGCGCCCCTCCAACTGGTGGGCCAGCGCGGCCGCGTCACGCGGGCCGCCGCGCTCCTTCAGGCCCGCCGCTATCCGGTCCTGCACCTCCAGCGGCTTGTGGTGGGCGTACTTGAACTTCGCCTGTACGTCGACGACGTCGAGGCACACCCCCCCGGATCCCGGCGAGCAGCCGGCCGAACGGCTCCTCGCCCACGGCCGTCCGCGCCGAGCCCCCGTCGGGCTGGAAGTGGCCGACCTGGCGGTTCAGGAGCTCGGCCTTCTCGGCGGGGTCGTCCACGATCCGGGCCGTGCAGTGGAGCTGGACGGCGGCGTAGAAGCTGGTCGGAACGCCGTGCTCGGGCAGGGCTTCGGGGGCGGCGCCCCACGGACCCGGCACGAAGACGTAGTCGTCGACCACGCTCAGGACGACGTGCGCGTTCGCTTCCAGGGCCGCCCACAGCGGGTTCGGGCGCGCCAGGTGGAGCAGGACGCGGCCGCGCGGGCCGGTGTCGGCGTCGTACACGAAGTGCGTGGGCTGGATGTGCGGCGGCTCGCCGGGCAGGCCGTTCACGGCGAGCTGCCCGAAGTCGTGCTGGGCCAGCCATCGTCGCCACTCGGTGTCGGAGGCGGGCGCGTCCCAGGGGTGGACGAGCAGCACCACGTCAGGCCTTCAGCAGATAGTCGGGCACGGCGACGCCGGGGGCGAGGTCCGCCGCCGGGATGACGGGGTCGTAGCCCTTGCGGAGCGGGACGACACCGGACCAGTAGGGCAGCTCCAGGTCCTCCGGCTCGTCGCTCGGGGCGCCCGTGCGCATCTTCGCCGACACCTCTTCGAGGTCGAGGTACAGCACGGCGGTCGCGGCGAGCTCCTTGGCGTTGGCGGGGCGGGAGTCGGCGGCGCGGCCCGGCACCACGTGGTCGACCAGGGAGTCCAGGGCGGTGCGCTTCTCCTCGGGGTCCGTGACCTGACGCGCGATGCCGTGCACCACCACGGAGCGGTAGTTGATGGAGTGGTGGAAGGCCGAACGGGCCAGGACGAGACCGTCGACATGGGTGACCGTCAGGCAAACCGGAAGACCCGGGTCCGCCTCGCCGTCCGGTGCGGAACCCGCCATCCGCAGGGGCCGCGACCCCGTCGAGCCGTGTACGTAGAGACGCTCGCCGACCCGGCCGTACAGCGTCGGCAGGACCACGGGGGCGCCGTCGCGCACGAAGCCGAGGTGGCAGACGTAGGACTCGTCCAGTATCGCGTGCACCAACTCGCGGTCGTACGCGGCGCGGTCGCGGGACCGCGTGGGGACGGTGCGGTCGGTCGGGGTGTAGGGGGCGCTGTCCGGCGCGGCCGGCTGCGTCGTCGTCTCCATGGCCTTCTCCATCGCTTCGCGGACCTGAGGGTCGGGGGCGTCTTGCTGCGCCTTGCCGACGCTTTTGCACTAGTGCATAATGTTCTTTGTGCTAGGAGACTATCCGATCGAAGGGCGCGGCGCAGCAGAGATCGCGTCGAGCGTCGAGCGCGCGGTGAGCGGCGGTGCGCTGGAGCCCGGCCAATCGCTGCCTCCGATGCGGGAGTTGGCGGTTCTGCTGGGCGTCAATCCCAATACGGTCGCGGCGGCGTACCGCACTCTGCGCGAGCGGGGCGTGATCGAGACGGCCGGCCGGCGCGGCAGTCGCGTCCGCAGCAAGCCCGCCACGACGGCCCGTGACTACGTCCGCCTCGACGTGCCGCCCGGCGTGCGCGACGTGTCGAGCGGCAATCCGGACACGGCCCTGCTGCCGCCCCTCGCCCGGGCGTTCGCGGTGGCCGCTGCCCAGTCGGACCGGGCTCCCGCGCTGTACGGGGAGGCGCCGGTGCTGCCGGAGTTCCAGCGCCGCGCGCGTGCGGCGCTGGACGCGGACGGGGTGCCGGACGGGCCCGTCGCCCTCGCGTCGGGGGCGTTGGACGCCATCGAGCGGGTGCTCGCCGCGCGCCTCAGGATGGGCGACGCGGTGGCCGTGGAGGACCCGGGGTGGGGGAGCGTGCTCGACCTCGTGTCGGGGCTCGGGCTCCGGCCGGTCCCGGTCGGGGTGGACGACGACGGGCCGTTGCCCGACGACGTGGAGCGGGCGCTCCGGTCCGGCGCGCGGGCCCTGGTCGTCACCAGCCGCGCCCAGAACCCGACGGGGGCCGCCACGGGAGCCGCACGCGCGCGTGCCGTGCGCCAGGTCCTGGCCGCGCACCAGGACACGCTCGTCGTCGAGGACGACCACGGCCACGGCATCGTCGACCTGCCGCTGCACACGCTGGCCGGAGCCACGCGCGCGTGGGCCTTCGTCCGCTCCACCGCCAAGGCCTACGGCCCGGATCTGCGGCTCGCCGTGCTCACCGGCGACGCGGAGACGGTCGACCGGGTGCAGGGGCGGATCAGCCTGGGGCCCGGGTGGGTCAGCAAGGTGCTCCAGCGGGCCGTCGTATGTCTCTGGGAGGACGGGGTGGTGGACGCGCGGGAGGTGTCGGCTGCGTACGGACGCAGACGTGACGCACTGATCGACGCGCTCGCCGCGCGCGGGGTCGCGGCCCGCGGGCGCAGCGGGATGAACGTGTGGGTGCCGGTGCCGGACGAGACCGGCGTGGTCGCGAGCCTGCTGCACGCGGGCTGGGCGGTGTCGCCCGGCGCGCGGTACCGCCTGGATTCGCCCCCGGGGGTGCGGATCACCGTGTCCGGGCTGTCCGGCGAGGACATCGACGCGGTGGCCGCCGCGGTCGCGGCGGCTGTCGGGCCGGTGCCCGCGCGGAGGTACGGCTGAGGAGAGGGGGTGGACGCGCGCTGAGGCTGAGGGGGGTGGGGGGACGCGAGCTGAGGCTGAGGGGAATGGGGATGGGGATGGGGATGGGGCGGATGCGGGCTGCGGCTGCCCGGGGTGGGGCGGGGTGCGGCTAGCTCTTCCGGGGTGCGCGCGGTCGCGGCCTCGACTGCGTGAGTGCCGCGCCCGCCAGGATGACGACGGCTCCGACAGGCGTCGTCCACGTCAGTGACTCGCCGAGCACCGCCACCCCCGCCGCCGTCGCGATGACCGGGACGAAGTACGTGACCATCTGCGCCGTCGTCGGTCCGACCTCGGCGACGATGCCGTACTGGATCAGGAACGCGATGCCCGTGCCGAGTGCGCCCAGGGCGACGATGGCGAGCAGTGGCACCACCGGGAGGTGGGACGGCGCGGACGTGAACAGGGGCGTCACCACGGCCAGTTCGAGCGTGGCCACGAGGAGCTGTGCGCCCGAGAGGGAGAGGTTCGAGTGGCCGGAGCCCGCCAGTGTGCGGCGGACGTAGATCCAGCCGATCGGATAGCTCAGGGAGGCGAGCAGCGCCATCGCCGTGCCGCGCGGCTCCAGGTCGCTGAAGCCCTGCCAGGCGCCGAGCACCGTGAGCACCCCGACGAAGCCGAGCGCGAGCCCCGCGACCCGGCGCCGCGTCGGACGGTCCTCGGAGAGCGCGGCGAGCGAGAGGACCATGCCCCACAGCGGCGACGTCGCGTTGCAGATCCCCGCGAGCGTCGAGGGGATCGTCAGCTCCGCGTAGGCGAAGAGGGAGAACGGCAGGGCGTTCAGGAGCAGGGCCGCCACCGTCAGATGGGCCCAGGTGCGCGGGGAGCGCGGCAGCCGCTCGCGCCTGACGACCAGGACGGCCGCGACCACCGCCGTGCCGAAGAAGAGCCGTCCGAAGGTGACCTGGAACGGGGCGTACCCCTCCGTGCCGACCTTGATCAGGAGGAAGCTGAAGCCCCAGATCAGGGACAGGACGGCGAAGCGGACGCGCCAGTCCAGGGTGCGGCGCCCACCGGTCCGTGCCCGGGGTTCCCGCGCAGGTGGGGTGGGGGTGGTGCGAGGGTCCGACGCGGCGGTCGGCTCGGGGGTGGACGTCGGCGCGGAAGGGGCCGCGGAGGTGCTCATGCGAGCCACCTTGAGGCATCCAATGTCTTAGTACAAGCGAGATTCTGTGCCCGATATCGCGTAGCATCGCTTACATGTTGAACCTGGAGCGCCTGCGGACCCTCGACGCCCTCGCCCGGCACGGATCGGTGAGCGGCGCCGCGGCGGGACTGCACGTCACCACGTCCGCCGTCTCCCAGCAGATGACCAAGCTGGAGCGGGAGGTGGGCCAGCAGCTGCTCGCGAAGAACGGCCGTGGCGTGCGGCTCACCGACGCCGGGCGGCTGCTCGCCGAGCACGCCGCGCGCATCCTGTCCCAGGTCGAGCTGGCCCAGTCGGACCTGGAGCGGCAGCGCGGCCAGGCGGTCGGCGAGCTGCGGATCTCCGCGTTCCCGACGGCGATGCGCGGGCTCCTGCCGTCCGCGCTGTCGTCCCTGCGCGTGCGCCACCCGGGCCTGCGCGTCGGCGCCCAGGAGCTGGAGCCGCAGCAGGGGGTCAACGGCGTGGTGCGCGGCGACCTGGACCTGGCGGTGGTCCTCGACTGGTACAACAAGCCGCTGCCGGTGCCCGAGGGCCTGATGAAGGCACCGCTCATCGACGACCCCGCCGACGTCGCGATGCCCGTCGCCCACCCGATGGCCGACCGCGCAGAGGTGGACCTGGAGGACTTCGCGGACGACGAGTGGATCACGTGGGCGGACGGCGAGTTCTGCCACGAGTGGCTGATGTTCACGCTCCGCGCGAAGGGCTTCGAGCCGCGCATCGGGCACCGTGCGGAGGAGCACCACACACAGCTCGCGCTGGTCGCCGCGGGACTGGGGGTCTGCGTGGCGCCGCGCCTCGGCCGCGACCCGATGCCGGCGGGCGTGCGCACGGTCCCCGTGCGACACCGGGTGCGGCGGCATGTGTACGTGGTGTGGCGCGCGGACGCCGACCGGCGGCCGTCGATCCAGGCGGCGGTGGAGGCGCTGCGGGTGGCGGGGGCGGGGCTGGGGTGAGGGGTGTCGGCCCGGTGGGCGGGGCTGGGGGGTGTCTGCCCGGTGGGCGGGGCAGCCGGGCGGGCCGAGGCCGGCCCCGGGGCGACCGCTAGAGCCGCGCCAGCTTCCGGAAGTCCCAGGAGGCGATCGCGTCCGGCGTGAGCCGGAGCCACGCGTGTCGGCCGTCGTGCACCATCTGCTCCATGCCGAAGTTCTTGCGTGCGAACAGCTGCTCCGGCAGGTCCAGTTCGGGGCACGGCTCCCCGGTGCGCGGCGTCTCGCCGACGACCTCCGCGGTGCCGGTCAGCTCCACGCCGCGCAGCTCCCCGTACTGCTCCCCGGCGTCGACGACCACGGCGACACGGGGGTCGCGGCGCAGCTCGGCCCAGCGCTTGCTGCGTGTGATCGAGTACAGCCACAGCGACGTGCCGTCCCACGCGAACCACAGCGCGCTGACGTGCGGTGCGCCGTCGGCGGACACCGTCGCGACCCGGCACGTGCGCTCGGCCGCGAGGAAGGCGTCCACCTCGTCCGGCGTCATCATGATCCGGCGACCGCGCCGCTGTGTGGTGGCCATGTGTCGTCCTCCCGTAGTCGAAGAGCCCGTCTTGTCGCAAGGGACGGCGCCAGTCGCGTAACTGACTGAGCGTCAGAGAAGCATGGGGCGTCTTCCTTCGTGACGCAATGCCGGTTAACCTCCCGCGCACCGCGATCTCCGCCCGCGGGGCACCGCCGCCCCGCGGGCGCGCGGCTCCGGCAGCACCGAGGTCCGCGACAGGGGGAAGTATGCCGTCGTACGCACAGCTCAAGGAGATCGTCGACCCCGTGAGCACGGTCCTGATGACCGTCGAGTGCCAGCAGGGCGTCGTCGGAACCGGCAGCGCGCTGCCCGAACTCGCCAAGGAGGCCCGCTCGTCCGGCGCGCTCGCCAATGTCGCCCGGCTCGTGCACGCCGCGCACCTCGGCGGGGTCCAGGTCCTGCACGCCGTCGCCGAGCGCCGTCCCGACGGACGCGGCGCCAACCGCAACGCGCGGCTTTTCCGCGCCGCCGAACGGCTGCCCGTGCAGCAGCTCTCCGGCACGACGGCGGTGCGGATCGCGCCGCCGATCGAGGTCGCGGAGGAGGACTTCGTCGTACGCCGCCTGCACGGCCTGTCGCCGGTCGCGGGCACCGAGGTCGACGCGCTGCTGCGCAATCTGGGCTGCCGCACCCTGGTCGTGACCGGCGTCTCGGCCAACGTGGCGATACCGAACGCCGTCTTCGACGCGGTGAACCTCGGCTACACCGCCGTCGTGCCCGCCGACGCCATCGCGGGCGTCCCCGCCGATTACACCCCCGCCGTCGTCAAGAACACCCTCGCCCTGGTCGCCACCGTCACCACGACGGATGAGGTGCTCGGCGCGTGGAAAGAGCCGCGCCGCGCCGGGTGACCCCCGTCGCGGCGCGGCTCCCGCCGGACTGCGCCGTCCTGTGCGCGCTCCGGCGTCAGAGGCGAGCTCGACCGTCAGGCGAGCTTGATCGAGTCGCCGTCGACGGTGATCTTCGTCGCGGGCAGCGGCTTCGGCGCCGGGTTCTGCTTGACGCTGCCGTCGTTGATGTCGAACTTGCTGCCGTGGCAGGGGCAGTTGATGGTGCCGCCCTCGACGCTCGTCACCGGGCACCCCTTGTGCGTGCAGCGGTTCGAGAAGGCCTTGAACTCGCCCTTCGTGGGCTGGGTGACCACGACGTTCTCGTCCTTGAAGATCTTGCCGCCGCCCACGGGAATGTCCGCCGTCTTGGCCAGCACGGCACCGCCGCCGCCACCCTCCTGCTTCTCCGACGCCTCACCGGCGGGCTCCGACGAGCCCTTGTCGTCGTCCGAGCCGCAGGCCACGAGCGCGGCGGCCAGGCCGACGGCGCCCACCGCCGTGACGACGGTGCGACGGGTGGGGCTCGGGGAGCCGGTCGGGTTCGACGAGGTGTTCAGGCAGAGGCCGGAGGGGCGTGCGGAGAGGGTGGTGGTGGGGCTGTCCGCCGTCGGCGAGGGCTCGGCGGTGTCGGCCCTGTCTTCCCTGGAAGCAGTCATGCCGGATGGTACGGACGGCAGCGCCGGGTTGTTCAGGCGTTCAAGGACTTTTTCAGGAAGTCGAGTTCCAGATTCAGCAGATTGGCCGCAACGTCCTGCTGGGCCACCAGATGGCTCGCCCCGGGCAGTGGCAGGACCGTGTGCGGCCGTCCCGCGGCGAGCAGCGCCGACGACAGGCGCAGCGTGTGCACCGGCAGGACGTTGTCGTCGGACAGGCCGTGGACCAGCATCAGCGGCCGCGACAGGCGGTGCGCGTGCGCCACCAGGGAGCAGCGCTCGTAGTGAGCGGGCTGGACGTCCGGGTGCCCCAGGAACCGTTCCTTCCAGTGGGTGTCGTAGAGCCGCAGGTCCGACGGCGCGGCCCCGGCCACCGCCGCGTGGAAGACATCGGGACGGTGCAGGACCGCGCCCGCCGCGAGATAGCCGCCGAAGGACCAGCCGCGGATGCCGACGCGCCCCAGGTCGAGGTCGGGAAACAGCCCGGCCGCGGCCCGCACCGCGTCGACCTGGTCGTCGAGGACGGGCGTCAACTGATCGCCGTACACCTCGTGTTCCCAGCCCCGCCCGCGCCCCGGCGTGCCCCGCCCGTCCGCGATCAGGACCGCGAAGCCCTGCTCGGCGAACCACTGGGCGACGACCGTCCACCACGCGCGCGCGTGCACCACGAGTTGCAGGGACGGACCGGAGTACGGACACAGCAGGACCGGCAGCTTCCCGGAGCCGCGCTCGTGCCACGACGGCAGGAACAGCATGCCGCGCACCTCGCGTTCCCCGAGGGTGAGGTGCCGGGGGTCCGGCCTCACGACGGGCTCTTCGGAGAGCACGCCTATCCGCCCCGCCGGGCGCCCGCCGCGCAGCACCGTCACCGTGTGCCCGTCCGGCGTCCGGCTGTCGAGGACCACGGTGTCCCCGCCGACCGCCGCGGTGTGCACGCCCGGGCCCTGACTGAGGCGCACCGGGGCCGCGGTGCGCGGCGGGCCCTTCGGACCACCGGCCGCCGAGAACGACCAGACGTGCACCTCCGTGGGCTCGTCCGACGCGGTCAGCCACACCCGCTCGCCGATGGTGGCGAGCACGCCGCGCACACGCAGCCCCGGCGGCGTCACCGTGCCGCCGACACGCAGGCCCGCTGTGTCGGGGTCGACGAGCCGGTGCAGCACGGGCGTGCCGTCCGCGAGGCGGGCCGGGGTGCCCGGGACGAGGTCGAGCCACGGGCTCTCGTGCTGTTCGTCGACCAGGCGGCACGCGCCGCTGCGCGGGTCGACCTCCAGTACGTACGCCGTGCGCTGGTCGCGGGTCTGGAGGGTGACGAGAGGGCCGTGCGCGTCCCAGGAGGCCCGCAGGACGTAGTCGAAGTCGGTGTCCGTCCACGCGGACGCGGGTCCGGCGTCGTCCCGGGGGCACGGCGGGGCGGGCTCCGACGCCGTCGACGGCGTGCGGACGGCGACCCGCGAGCCGTCCGTCCGCAGGATGTGCAGCGTCGTCTCCGCGTTGTCGGTGCCCGCCGCCGGGTACGGCAGCGAGCGCGGCGGCCGCTCCGGGCGCGCCGGGTCCGTGAGCCACCAGCGCCGCACGCGCGCGGTGTCCACGCGTGCGACGAGCAGGGCCTCGCCGTCCGGAGACCACCAGAACGCCCGGTGCCTGTCCATGGATTCGGCGGCGACGTGATCGGCGAGCCCGTACGTCACCTCGGCGCCCTCCGGCTCGGCAAGCGCCCGGTCGCCCGTGCCGTCGGCGCCGACCACGCGCAGGGCGCCCCCGGAGACGTACGCGATGAGCGAACCGTCGGGGGAGGGGCGCGGGTCGACGACGGGGCCCGGGGTGCTGATCCGGCGCGGGATGCCGCCGTCCGTGCGGACCGTCCACAGGGCGCCCGACACCGAGAAGGCCACCACGCGCGCGTAGTCGTCGGCGGCGAAGGACACCACTCCCCGGGAGGCTTCCCGGGCGCGCTCCCTGCGCACGCGTTCGGCCTCGGGCACCGGCCCGGCGGCGCCCAGCGCGAGCGGATCCGCGAGCATCCGCTCGCCTCCGGGACCGCCCCCGGCCCCCGCCGCCGCGTCGGCCCCGACCTCGTACAGCCAGAGCCTGCTCACCGGGTCGTCGCCCGCCGTCGAGCGCGCGAACAGCACCCGGGCCCCGTCCCGCGACACGGTCAGGCCGCGCGGAACCCCGAACGCGTAGCGCTGCGTGCGGGCGAACTGGGCCGGGAGGTCAGGGAAGTTCATGGAGTGACTGTAGGCACCACCGGGGCGGCCCGGCGGGGGGTTGACGAGGCCTCCGGGGGAGCGGCCGGGGTGTCGGACCTCGGCAGTAACCTGGGGCGATGCTCACCGAAGTCACCGCCGTCCGGTACGTCACGCCGCTGCGTGAGGGCGGATCGCTGCCCGGGCTCGTCGAGACCGACGACGGCCGCGGGGCGTACGAGACGTACGTCATGAAGTTCACGGGCGCGGGCCAGGGCCGCAAGACGCTCGTCGCCGAGGTGATCTGCGGGCGGCTCGCCCACCGCCTCGGGCTGCGCGTGCCGGGGCTCGTGGGAATCCACCTCGACCCGGTGCTCGGCCTCGGCGAACCGGATCAGGAGGTGCAGCAGCTGCTGAGGTCGAGCGGCGGTCTGAACCTGGGCATGGGCTACCTGCCGGGCGCCCTCGGCTTCGACCCGCTGGCCTTCGAGGTGGACCCCTTGGAGGCCGGGCGCGTCATCTGGTTCGACGCGCTGATCAACAACGTGGACCGCTCCTGGCGCAACCCCAACCTCCTGGTGTGGCACGGCGACGTCTGGCTCATCGACCACGGCGCGAGCATGATCTGGCACCACAACTGGCCGACCGCCCGCGCCGCGGCCACCAAGTCCTACGACGCCACGGACCACGTCCTCGCCCGGTACGCCCCCGACCTCGCCGCGGCCGCCGCCGAGCTGGCCCCCCGGGTCACCGCGGACCTGCTCGCCGAGGTGACCGCCGAGGTGCCCGACGCGTGGTTGGCCGACGAGGCGGGCTTCGACACTCCCGACGAGGTGCGGCGCGCGTACGCGCAGACGCTGCTCCCGCGCGCGGAGAGCATCCACGAACGCATCACCCTGGAAGGCGCCGCGACGTGACCGAAGCGTGGGGACCGATGGGATCGAACGAGCCGACAGCGTGGGGACCGATGGGATCGAACGGGCCGACCGGACCGACCGAGGCAGCCGTGCCCGACGGCGCTCCCGCGCGGGACGTCTTCGAGTACGCCCTGCTGCGCGTCGTGCCGCGCGTGGAGCGCGGTGAGCAGTTCAACGCGGGCGTCGTGCTCTACTGCCGCGCCAAGTCCTACGTGGCCGCCCGCACGCATCTGGACGAGGCGAAGCTGCGCGCCCTGGACCCGGGCGCGGACGCGGCGGGCGTGCGCGCGGCACTGTCGGCCGTCGAGGGCGTCTGCGCGGGCGGCGCCGCGGCCGGGCAGGCGGCGGGCGACGACGCCGGACGGCGCTTCCGCTGGCTGATCGCGCCGCGCTCCACCGTCGTCCAGCCGGGTCCGGTGCACACGGGCCTCACGGCGGACCCCGAGGCCGAGGTGGAGCGCCTGGTCGCGCTGCTGGTGCGCTAGCGCCGACCGGAAGGTTCGGGGCCTTCGGGAGACGTAATGAGTCACAGTGGCCTGAGGGCCGTTGACACCGGGTGTCAGGGCTTCTAGCGTCTCGTCTGCTGAAGGTACTAAGCGGTCGCTCACCTGAGGGCGTGCCGTGGCACCGCACCTCCAGAAGATCCGCACGGCATGAGAGCCGCACCCCAAGGGCGAGGAGAGCCAGCATGTCCACCACTGAGCAGCGCGTCGCGATCGTGACCGGAGCGGCGCGAGGCATCGGCGCGGCGACCGCCGTCCGGCTGGCCGCCGAGGGCCGCGCCGTCGCCGTGATCGACCTCGACGAGGCCGCCTGCAAGGACACCGTCGAGCAGATCACCGCCGCCGGTGGCAAGGCGATCGCCGTGGGCTGCGACGTGGCCGACGAGGCCCAGGTCGAGGCCGCCGTCACCCGGATCGCGGCGGAGCTCGGGGCGCCCACGATCCTGGTCAACAACGCGGGCGTGCTGCGCGACAACCTGCTGTTCAAGATGAGCGCGAGCGACTGGGACACGGTCATGAACGTGCATCTGCGCGGCGCGTTCCTGATGTCCCGCGCCTGTCAGTCGCACATGGTGGACGCGGGCTTCGGCCGCATCGTCAACCTCTCCAGCTCCTCCGCGCTCGGCAACCGCGGCCAGGTGAACTACGCGGCCGCCAAGGCGGGCATGCAGGGCTTCACCAAGACGCTCGCCAAGGAGCTCGGCAAGTTCGGCGTCACCGCCAACTCCGTCGCGCCCGGCTTCATCGTCACCGAGATGACCAAGGCCACCGCCGAGCGCGTCGGCATGGGCTTCGAGGACTTCCAGGCCGCGGCCGCCTCCCAGATCCCGGTGCAGCGCGTCGGCAGGCCGGAGGACATCGCCAACGCCATCGCCTTCTTCACCGGCGACGCGGCGGGATTCGTGTCCGGGCAGGTCATGTACGTGGCCGGTGGCCCGCTCAACTAGCGGCCCGCCCGACAAGCACCGGATCAAGCGCAAAGGATCACGACAGATGGCAGTGCAGGACAGCGGCAAGGCGGCGCTCATCACCGGAGCGAGCCGCGGCATCGGCTACGGCATCGCGGAGGCGCTGGTCGCCCGCGGCGACCGCGTGTGCATCACCGGGCGCAACGAGGACGCGCTCAAGGAGGCCGTGGAGAAGCTCGGCGCCGACCGCGTCATCGGCGTCCCCGGCAAGGCCCACGACGAGGCCCACCAGGCGGTCGCCGTCGAGCGCGCCATGGAGGCGTTCGGGCGCGTCGACTTCCTCATCAACAACGCCGGTACGAACCCGGTGTTCGGGTCGATGGCCGACATGGACCTGAACGTGGCCCGCAAGGTCTTCGAGACCAACGTGATCTCCGCGCTCGGCTTCGCCCAGCTCACCTGGAAGGCCTGGCAGAGCGAGCACGGCGGCGCGATCGTCAACATCGCCTCCATCGCGGGCGTCGCGCCGTCGCCGTTCATCGGGGCGTACGGCATCAGCAAGGCCGCCATGGTCAACCTGACCCTGCAGCTGGCGCACGAGTTCGCGCCGAAGGTGCGGGTCAACGCCATCGCCCCGGCCGTGGTCAAGACCAAGTTCGCGCAGACGCTGTACGAGGGCCGCGAGGAGGAGGCCGCGGCGGCCTACCCGCTCGGCCGGCTCGGGGTGCCGTCCGACATCGGCGGCGCGGCGGCGTTCCTGACCTCCGAGCAGTCCGACTGGATCACCGGTCAGACGCTCCAGATCGACGGGGGCATGTTCCTCAACGCGGGCGTCGGCTGACAGAACCGGACATCGGCCGCCGGAGCGAAGGAACCCCCTGGGAAGCCGGTATTTCCGTGCGTACGTGACGTTCTCCCGCATGAAGTGCCCCGTCGGTGAGCCTGGTTGGCACCACGGGGCACTGCGGTATGGTCTGCCGATCCATGGCACGGCGGACCGAGGAGCGTGCACGTGTTCAGAAGAGTTCCCCCGCGTCGTCGGCGGCCGGTCACCCTGCTCGCGTCCCTGTCCCTCGTCGCCGGGTGCGGAGTGCTGTCCTCCGAGGGCTCGGACGACGGGGACACCATCACCGTCGGTACGACGAGCGCGCCGAGCACCCTCGATCCGGCCGCGGCCTACGACGGCTCCTGGGAGCTGTACCGGAACATCTTCCAGACGCTCCTGAGCTTCCCCTCCGGTGCCACCGAGCCCCAGCCCGACGCGGCGGAGCGCTGCCGCTTCACCGACAGCAGCAGCATGGTCTACACGTGTACGTTGCGCGCGGGCCTGAAGTTCTCCGACGGCCACGAGCTGGACGCGCGGGCCGTGAAGTTCTCCATCGACCGGATGCGCCGCATCGACGTCAAGGGCGGTCCGGCCGGACTTCTGGGCGCGCTGTCGACGGTGCAGACCAAGGGGGACCGGACCGTCGTCTTCCGGCTGCGCAAGCCCGACGCCACGTTCCCGTTCGTCCTCGCCACCCCGGCCATGTCGATCGTCGACCCGCGCGAGTACCCGGCCGACAAGATACGCGAGGGCGACGAGGTCAACGGCTCGGGTCCGTACACCCTCGACTCCTACCAGGCCGGTGACCGGGCCGTACTCACCAAGAACAGCCACTACGAGGGCGCGGCCGAGCGCAAGAACGACGCCGTGACCATCCGCTACTTCCGCGACTCCGACTCCATGGTCGAGGCACTGCGTGACAAGGATCTCGACGTCACCTTCCGCGGTCTCGCGGCGCGGGACATCGTGGCGCAGCAGGGCCCGGACAAGGAGAGCGACATCCGGCTCGTCGAGGGCGCGGGAACCGAGATCCGCTACCTGGTGTTCAACCCGAAGGACCCGTGGGCGCGCAAACCCGCCGTGCGCAAGGCGTTCGCCCAGGTACTCGACCGCGGCGCCATCGCCCACAAGGTCTACAAGGACACCGTGGAGCCGCTGTTCTCGATGGTCCCGCGCGGGGTCACCGGACACGGCACGAGCTTCTTCGACGACTACGGCGACCCGAGCACGGCCAAGGCGCGGCGGATCCTGACGGCGGCGGGCATCACCGAGCGCGTGCCGCTCACCCTCTGGTACACCACCGACCGCTACGGCTCGGCGACCGAGCCGGAGTTCGCCGAGATCAAACGGCAGCTGGAGGCCTCGGGCCTGTTCAAGATCACGATCAAGGGGAAGCCGTGGAAGGAGTTCGACGCGGCGTACAAGCGCGGCGAGTACCCCGTCTTCGGGCGCGGCTGGTTCCCGGACTTCCCGGACGCGGACAACTTCATCGCGCCCTTCGTGGGCGAACGCAACGTCCACAACATGCCCTACCCGTCGCGGGAACTCACCGAGGACCTGCTGCCGCGCTCGCGCCGCGAGGCCGACCGGAGCCACGTCGTGGACCAGTTCGAGCGCGCCCAGCGGATCCTCGTCGACGACGCGCGGCTCCTCCCGGTGTGGCAGGGCAAGCAGTACGTCATGGTGAGCGAGGAGATCTCGGGCGCCGAGCGGGCCCTGGACCCCTCGGCGATCATGATGATGTGGGAGCTGGGGCGGAAGACGAGCTGGTAGGCGGCGGCCTCCCGGCGGGCCCGGGCCGGGCAGGGGCCGAGCGGGCCGGGCGGCGAGGCTCGCGGGCGACGGATTGTCAGTGGCCGCCGGTAGGTTCTGTGGTGCAGAACCGAACGCACCCCGGAGGTTGTTGACGTGACCGACATCGCCATGCTGCCCGCGTCCTGGCGCGGAGTCCTCGGCGAGGAGCTGCAGAAGCCCTACTTCAAGGAGCTCATCGAGTTCGTCGAGGAGGAGCGGGCGAAGGGGCCGGTCTTCCCGCCGCGCGACGAGGTGTTCGCCGCGCTCGACGCGACGCCGTTCGACCAGGTCAAGGTTCTGGTCCTCGGCCAGGACCCGTATCACGGCGAGGGCCAGGGCCACGGCCTGTGCTTCTCGGTCCGCCCCGGAGTGAAGACCCCGCCCTCCCTGCGGAACATCTACAAGGAGATGAAGGAGGACATCGGCCTCCCCGTGCCGGACAACGGCTATCTGATGCCGTGGGCCGAGCAGGGCGTGCTGCTCCTGAACGCGGTCCTGACGGTCCGTTCCGGCGAGGCCAACTCCCACAAGGGCAAGGGCTGGGAGAAGTTCACCGACGCCGTGATCCGCGCCGTGGCCGAGCGGCCGGACCCGGCGGTCTTCGTCCTGTGGGGCAACTACGCCCAGAAGAAGCTGCCGCTCATCGACGCCGAGCGGCACGTCGTGGTCAAGGGCGCGCACCCCTCGCCGCTGTCCGCGAAGAAGTTCTTCGGCTCCCGCCCCTTCACGCAGATCAACGAGGCGGTGGCGGCCCAGGGGCACGAGTCCATCGACTGGCGCATCCCCGACCTGGGCTGAGCAGGCGGGAGCGCCCCGCCTCGCACCGCGCCTGACCGCGATTGTCAGTGGTGGCGGCTAGCGTCGGAACCGACTCGTACCGACACGTGGGGCCGGCGGCCGGACACCGGCCGAAGGCCCCACGGCTGACGGACGACCGATGGATCGACTGACGGCTGACGACGGACTGACGCCGGACCCGCCGCGGGGCCCCGCCCGGCCCGCGGCGGACCCGGCGGACGCGGAGGGCGACGTGGTGGCGGAGCGGCAGGAACAGACGACGGACGACGAAGACGCCATGATGACCCGGATCGGGCAGGCGGTCATGCTCCAGCACGCGGGCGACCGCGAGGAGGCGAGGACGCGCTTCCTCGTGCTCTGGTCGGAGATCGGCGAGGACGGCGACGCCCTGCACCGCTGCACCCTCGCGCACTACATGGCCGACACCCAGGACGACCCGGCGGACGAACTGGCCTGGGACCTCAGGGCGTTGTCGGCGGCCCACGAGCTGACGGACGAGCGTGTCGGCGCCCACCACCAGTCCCTCGCGGTGCGCGGCTTCTACCCCTCGCTGCACCTCAACCTGGCCGCGGACTATGTGAAGCTCGCCCGCCCCGAGGCCGCCCGCAGCCACCTCCGGCTGGCCCGCGGCGCGGTGGGCGCGCTCGGCGACGACGGCTATGGGGACGGCATCAGGGCGGCACTTGCCCGACTGGAGGCGCAGGTGGGGGAGGGGGCGGTCGAGGAGTAGCGGCTCGGCTGGATCCGGTCCCTGTCAACGACCGTACGCCGCCCGGCAGATGGCCGCCTCCTGGCTGTCCGGCTCCCACCCCCCGTGCGTGCGGCCGAGTGCGCACAGGTCGACCTCGGCGAGGGCGGGTGGCGGCGCGTCGGGCCGGGGTGCCTTCCCGGCGTCGGGGCCGGGGGCCTGCGGGCTGCCTGCCGGGCGGTGCGAGGCCGAGTGCCCGTGGCGCTTGTCGCGCTCGTGAGCGGCGGCGGCGTCGGTGGGCGAGGGCGGCGTCGTCGAGGGCCGGGGCGGGGAGGCCTTCGGCCGCAGGGGCGCGGTGGGGGACGGCGTGTCCGCCGGGCCGCCGCGCTCCAGCGCGTCACGCGCAGGGGCCTGCACCGCCGGCGGCCGACTCGACGGCGCCCGGGCGGGCGTCGCCGGACCCGCGGACACCGCGCCCCGGCCGGACGCCCGCTCCACCCCCGTGCACCCGGAGAGCGTCAGCACGGCCACGGCCACGGACGTGGACACAAGGAGCACCGAGGTGGTCGTCGATCGCTGCATCCACGCCACTCTGCTGCGCCCGGCGTGCTCCGGGGCGCCGAACGGGCGCGTATGCCCCGCACGGGTGACAGTGCCGTGCGGGCCCCGAAGGGCGCGCTGCCCTGACGCGGCCCCGTCCCCCGGCGACGCCCGCCCTCAAGCCAGTCCTACGCCCCGCCCCGTGCCTCCCCGTCGAGCATCCCCCGCAGCAACTCCCCGAACCCGTCCCGCAGTTCGTCCACCGTCGGCGCCGTCGCGTGGTACGAACCCGCGACGCACGAGAACATCATCCCGTCGCACCACGCCACCAGCGACAGTGTGTGCCGCTCCGGTTCCTTGGAGCCCGCGGCGACCATCAGTTCGCGCAGCGGCTCGCGGAACTGGGCGCCCGCCGAGTCGTAGTACGACCGCAGTTCGGGGCGCCGGGTCGCCTCCAGGGCCAGTTCGTAGCGGGACAGGAGCAGGCCGCGGTGGTCGTCGCCGGTGAGGAAGCGGTGCAGGGCCACGGCCAGGCCGGAGACCAGGGTGTCGCGGTCGCCCGCCGGATCCGGCAGCTCGCTCGGGGTGAGGATGTCGTTCTCGCGCTCGGCCTGCCGCCGGACCGCGGCCTCCAGGAGGGCGAGCCGGGTGCGGGCGTGATTCGACGTCGACCCGGGAGGGAGCCCGGCCGCCTCGTCGACGGCCCGGTGGGTGAGGCCGCGCATGCCGCGCTCGGCGAGCAACGAGAGGGCGGTGTCGGCGATGAGTTCGGTGCGGGCTGTCCCCGTGGCGCGTACAGGCATGTGGTCCAGCCTACCGCTTTCACTACAGATGTAGTACCGTCTGGATGTGGTTACTACACCTGTAGTTTCCGGTGCTTCCGCCTGTGCCCAGCATCCGCGCGACTCGGTGCCAAGTATGCGCGTGACAAGGAGAGATCATGCCCGGAACAGCGAAATCCCCCGAGCTCCACGCCGTCGTCATAGGCGGTGGGATCGGTGGTCTCACCGCGGCCATCGGCCTGGGTGAGGCCGGTTGGCGGGTCACGGTCCTGGAGCGCGCCGAGTCCCTGGAGCCCGTCGGCTCCGGCATCGGGCTCGCGCCCAACGCCCAGCGCGCCCTGGACGTGCTCGGCCTCGGCGACCGGGTGCGCGAACTGGCCGCGTGGCAGGGGCCCGGCGGGGTGCGCGCGCAGGACGGGCGCTGGATCGTGCGGACCAGCGCGGCCGCGACGGCGCGGCAGTTCGGCGGCACGCTGGTGCTGCTGCACCGCGCCACGCTGGTCGACCTGCTCGCCGCCGAACTGCCCGCGGACAGCCTGCGCACCGGCGTCGAGGCCCGCGTCGCCGACCGCGGCGGCCCCGGCCGCTGGGCCGTCGTCACGACCCCCGACGGCGACATCGAGGCCGACCTCGTCGTCGGCGCCGACGGCATCAACTCCACCGCCAGGACCGCCCTGTTCTCCGGGCACCCCGCGCCCGCGTACACCGGCTTCACCGCCTGGCGGCTCGTCGTGCCCGCGCCCGAACGCCCCTTCGCACCGCACGAGACCTGGGGGCGCGGCGGCGTCTGGGGCACCCAGCCGCTCAAGGACGGCCGGGTGTACGCGTACGCCACCGCACTCCTCCCCGAGGGCGGGCGCGCCCCCGACAACGAGAAGGCCGAGCTGGAGCGGCGCTTCGCGCACTGGCACGACCCGATCCCCGAGATCATCGCCGCCGCCCGCCCCGAGGACGTCCTGCGCAACGACGTGCGCCACCTGATCGATCCGCTGCCCGCCCACCACCGCGGCCGGACCGTCCTCATCGGCGACGCCGCGCACGCCATGGCGCCCACCCTCGGCCAGGGCGGCAACCAGGCCATCGAGGACGCCGTCGTGCTCGCCCATCACACGGCACCGGGCACCGACCTCTTCGCGGGCCTGGCCGCGTACAGCGCGGTACGCGTGCCGCGGACCACGGCGATCGTGCGCCAGGCCGCCCGCGCCGCCCGCCTCAACCACGTCACCAGCGGCCCTCTTCGGGCGGTGCGCGACACCCTGGTGCGCACGGCGTCCCGGCTCGGCCCGGACCTGCTCACGCGGAGCTTCGCCGCCATCGCCGACTGGCGGCCGCCGCAGCCCCCGTATGCTGCGGGAACAGGCTCGGGGGCGCAGGGGCGTGAACCGGCACGACGGTAGGGAGACAGTGGTGAAGGTCGGCTGCATCGGACTCGGCGACATCGCGCAGAAGGCGTACCTCCCGGTGCTCGCCGCGCAGCCCGGTGTCGAGCTGCACCTCCAGACCCGTACGCCCACCACCCTGGAGCGTGTCGCCGCCGTCCACCACGTACCGGGGGAGCGCAGCCACACGGACCTGGACTCCCTGCTCGCCCAGGGCCTGGACGCGGCCTTCGTGCACGCGCCCACCGCCGTCCACCCCGAGATCGTCGGCCGGCTCCTGGAGGCCGGTGTGGCGACGTACGTGGACAAGCCCATCGCGTACGAACTCGCCGACTCCGAGCGTCTCGTGGACCTGGCCGAGGAGCGCGGCGTGAGCCTCGCCGTCGGCTTCAACCGCCGCTACGCCCCCGGCTACGCCCAGTGCGTCGAGCACCCGCGCGAGCTCATCCTGATGCAGAAGAACCGCGTGGGCCTGCCGGAGGACCCGCGCACCCTGGTCCTCGACGACTTCATCCACGTCGTCGACACCCTGCGCTTCCTCGTGCCGGGCCAGATCGACGACGTGAGCGTGCGCGGCCGGGTCGAGAACGGTCTGCTCGAACACGTCGTGCTGCAGCTCGGAGGCGCCGGGTTCACCGCGATCGGCGTGATGAACCGGCTGAGCGGGTCCGCCGAGGAGATCCTCGAGGTCTCGGGTCAGGACACCAAGCGGCAGGTCCTGAACCTCGCCGACGTCGTCGACCACAAGGGCCAGCCCACCGTGCGGCGGCGCGGCGACTGGGTGCCGGTGGCGCGCCAGCGCGGCATCGAGCAGGTCGTGCTCGCGTTCCTCGACTCCGTGCGCGCGGGCAAGGTGCTCAGCGCGCGGGACGCGCTGGCGAGCCATGAGCTGTGCGAGCGTGTGGTGCGGGCCGTTCAGGAGCGGGCCGCCTGAACGCCCGCGCGCCCTCCGCCGCGCACAGCAGGGCGAGCACGACGAGGGCCGCGTGCACCGGCCAGTCGCCGAACCGCACGTACGGGGTGGTGCCGGTGGCCAGCGGCACGTCGTACTGCGCGGTGCTCGACGCCGACGTGCCGAGCGGCGCGCCGACGCGTTCGCCGCTCGGGCCGTAGACGGCCGAGACGCCGGTGAGGGTGGCGTGCACCATGGGGCGGCCGGTCTCGGCGGCCCGCACCGCCGCGAGGGAGGCGTGCTGCTCGGGCGCCCAGCTGTGCTGGAACGTCGACGTGGCGGACTGGGCGAGCAGCAGCTGCGCGCCCTCGCGGGTGAGGTGGCGGCTCATGTCGGGGAACGCGGACTCGAAGCACACCAGCGGTCCGACCCGCAGGGCTTGCCCTTGTCTTTGTCCTGGTCCTTGCCCTTGCCCTTGCCCGATGGTCATGACGACGGGCCGGTCACCGCGCCTGCGGTCCTCGCCCGCGGCCTTGCCGACGGAGGTCGCCCAGCCGAGCAGGGAACGGGCGGGCACGTACTCGCCGAAGGGGACCAGGCGCATCTTGTCGTAGCGATCACCCGTCGGTCCCTGGGGGCCGACGAGCACCGAGCTCTTGAAGATGCCCGGCTGGTCCGAGCGGCGCGCGTCGACGTTGACCAGGATGTCGGCGCCGACCTGCCGGGACAGCGCGGTGATCCGTCCGGCGAGATCGGGCCGCTCGGTCAGGTCGTGGCCCACGCTGCTCTCGCCCCACACCACGAGGTCCAGATCGCGGCCCGCGAGGGAGCGGGTCAGGGCCTCCTCGCGGGCGAACCGCTGGTCGGCGCTGTCGATGCCGTTCATGACGCCGGGCTGGACGACGGCGACGCGGACGTCGCCCGCGGGCTCGGGGCGCGGGGACCAGGTCCAGGCCGCCGTGGTGGCCGCGCCGACGGCGACGAGACCGGCGACGGCGGGGACACGGGCGCCGCGGTGCGCGACGAGCACGGCGACGCCGGTGTTCACGGCCACGACCAGGGCGCTGACCAGCCAGACCCCGCCGACCGACGCGAGGCGCAGGGCGGGCTCGACCTGCCACTGGCTGGAGCCGAGCAGCCCCCAGGGCCCGCCGAGCCCCTCCCAGGACCGCACCAGCTCCACCATCAGCCAGCCGGAGGGAAGGACGAGCAGCGCGGTGGCGGCGCGCCCGGAGGAGGGCGTGCCGCCGAGGAGATGCCGCACGAGCCAGCCCCACGGTGCCCAGAGCAGACCGAGCAGCGCGGCGATGACGAGTGTGAACACATGCAGGCTCGGCAGCAGCCAGTGGTGCACGGCGACCATGAAGCCGAGCCCGCCGAGCCATCCGTCCAGGGCCGCGCGCCGACCGGTCGGGGCCGAGCGGGCGAGCAGGAGCCACGGCACGAGCGCGACGTACGCGAACCACCACCAGGACGGCGCGGGGAACGCCAGGGCGGGCAGGGCGCCGCACAGGGCCGCGAGGATCCCGCGCCGCCACGGCGAGGCGAGGCCGACGCGCCGCCACGCCTTCGCGTCCGCCCATCGCGGCACCCAGCGGTGCCGCCGCTTGCTGCCGAGTGCGTCCATGCAGCGCGCCTTTCTGCCCTGATCCGTCCGACGCGGCCGGTGCCCCCCGCCGTCGTAGGTTCAGTGTGCGCGCCCCCGACGATCTAGGACAGGGGGCGCCTGCTTCAGGTAACCGGGTCGGAGCAGTTCTGTCTGCGCCACTTCTCCTGGACGACCACCTGACGCAGCCGCCAGCCGTTGTGGGTGCGGACGGCGGTGAAGGCGTAGCGCCCGCCGCACTCGAAGTCGGGGGCGGCACTGTCGGGGCTCTCCGCCTTGTCCGCGAACCGCATGGGGTTGGCGTAGTCGGCCTGTATCCGGGCGGTGTCGCCGACGTCCTGGTCGCGGACGTCGAATTGGATCCTGCGGTTGACGATGAGGTGCTGGCGTACCGCGAAGATCCGCAGGGACTCCGTGAGCCAGTCGGCGACCTCGGAGGCTGGTCCTTCGATGCCGCCCGCCGAGCGGTAGTCGGCGCGTCCGTCGGGTGCGAAGAGACGACGGTAGGCGTCCCAGTCGCCGTCGTCGACGGTGATGGCGTAGTCGGTGATGAGGGTGTCGA
Source organism: Streptomyces flavofungini (assembly GCF_030388665.1). Lineage (NCBI taxonomy): Bacteria > Bacillati > Actinomycetota > Actinomycetes > Kitasatosporales > Streptomycetaceae > Streptomyces > Streptomyces flavofungini. The sequence continues at coordinate 8,017,661 of NZ_CP128846.1, forward strand.
TGGCCAACCGGTCAAGGACTGCGGCGAGTTCCACGCGCTGCGTCATCTGATCAGTCTTGGGCACCGGGGGTGCGGAGCCAAGAGGCCGGGCGCGAGTCGTTGTACCGCGCTGGGCCGGGATGGCTCGATGTGTCCGTCCGGGCCGGTGGGGAGAGTGCGCGCGAGCGGGTCGGGATCGCTCGCGCGCGGTGAGGAACTCATCGGTGGAGGACGGGCCTCCGGTGCGGTGACGCCGAAGGACGGCTCACGCGCGGAAGATGCGTGCGTACTGCCCCCGTTGCGTGCCGCTTACGCGGCCTGCACGATCTCTGCGCGTACCGCCTCGGCCCACTCGGTCACCAACTGCTCGTACTCCCGCCGCTGTTCGACGGAGAGGCGGCCGCCCGCACGCAGCCACAGGCCGCGTATCCGCTCGTTCAACTCGGCCGACGACCGCACGGAACCATGGGGTTGAGGGGTGAGGGGCATGACGTCAAGCCTAGGGGATAGCCCTGGCAATCGGAACTGTCAGCTACCGCACACCTGCGGCATGTGATCGCGCCGGGGCGCCGCAAGGCGCGCGCGTCCGGCGCGAGTTGGAGCAGGTGCGCTGGTCAGCGGGGCGGAGCGAGGCTCTTGAGGGTGGTTGGGGCGCGGTAGGACGGCCTCGCGCAGTGATGGACGGCACGATTCCGTACGTCACTTGGCGCGGCGGGTGCCCGCGTTCGGTGATGCCGCCGTCGGACAGCGGCATCACCGGCACTGGACCGGGGCCCGGCGTGCGTCGGGCCGCGCGGGGCCGGATGCGATGCGCCGTGAGGACTCCGGCGGCCGCGAGGGCGGCTGAGAGGGCGGCTGAGAGGGCGGCGGTGAGGGCGACGGGGGTGGACCACCAGGGGGTCGTCCCGGCGGCCGGGGCCGTGGCGGCGCAGCTGCGGCACCGCGAGCGCCGCCGCGGCCACGCCCGGCGGCAGCACCAGGACGCCCCGTGCCCCGGTCGGCCGACCGGCTGAGTCTCAGGCCCGCAGCGCCCGCAGCGCCCGGAGCAGATGGCGCAGCGGTGGGCCGGGCGGGCCCGGCAACACGGCAAGGGACGTGGTGAGTTCGGGCGTGGCAAGGCGTCGTACGGCCACGTGGGGCACCGGCGGCAGCCCCGTCACTTCGTAGAAGACCGTCCAGGACGGGGAGCCGGCGCGCTGCTCGGCCAGGTCGGTCAGCGTCTCCTGGAGAGTGGTGAACGGCGGCCCGAGCGGCGGCTGCGCCCCGGCGGCCCGCAGCGCGCCGGTCACCAGGTCGTGGAAGGGCGGGTTGTGCTCACGCGGGGCCAGGCGCAGCGGGAGGTCCGCGAGCCGGTCGAGGCGCAGGGGCGGGGCGCACGCCGGGCTCGGGGCGGGCGCGGACCGCGGTCCGCCGTCGGGCGGGGCCACCGCCGGGTGGTCCTCGGGCAGCGCCACGTACAGCGGATCCCGCCACACCGGCAGCAGTTCGAGCCCAGGAGCCGTCGCCGCCGCCCGCACCAGCGCGGCGTCCAACTCGCCCGAACGCACCGCCGCGAGCCGCTCGGTGAGGGGCAGCCGGCGCAGCCGCACGTGGAGCCCGGGGGCCGTGCGCCGCAGCTCGTCGAGGAGGCGGTACGTCCGGTCGCCCGGCCCCTGGACGGTGCCGAGGCGGAGCAGGCCCTCGTCGCCGGCCACGAGGTCGGCCGCGACCCGCCGGGTGCGCCGGGCCGCCGCGAGCACGGCGTGGGCCTCGGGAAGCAGCCGCTCGCCCGCGGCGGAGAGACGGACGGACCGCGTGGACCGGTCGAACAGCGCGACGCCGAGCTCCCGTTCGAGGCGGCGGACCTGCTGGCTGACCGCCGACTGCACGATGCCGAGCCGCTCGGCGGCCCGGCTGAAGCCGCCCGCGTCGGCCACGGCGGCGAAGTACTGGAGCTGGCGCAGTTCCACGCGTTCCTCCTGCGGCGCCGATTCATCACGATCGGTGATTTCTGCAGGGAACAACTGCTTCTGGTTCGCGGCTTCTTCCCCGGATCGAATGGGGGCCACGGAACGTCGCACCGCGCGACGAGAGCCCTGGCGGACCAGAGAGCACAGGAAGAGCACGGACCATGACGCATCGAGCGACCCCACAGACCCCCGAAGCCGTTCGAGCCCCGGCCATGCCCGGCGCCCTCGTGGTGCGCGCCGGGTGCGCCGAACACGTACCCCTTCCGCACGGCGGCGGCTTCGACCTGCTGGCCGACGCCGCGCACACCGGCGGCGCCCTGGGCGCCAACCTGCTGACCCTCGGCGCGGGCGCGGACGGCGCGAGGCCGCACGTCCACACGCGGTCGACGGAGCTGTTCCACGTGCTCGACGGAGCCGTGGAGTTCTCCCTGGACGGCGGGATGACGACGGTGACCCGCGGGGGTCTCGTCGTCATCCCGCCCGGGACGCCGCACGCGTTCGGCGCGGCGGCCGGAGCGACCGCCGAACTGCTGGCGGTCCTGACACCGGGCGTCGACCGGTTCGGCTACTTCCGCGCCCTGGGCCGCGTACAGCACGGCCTGGACACGTTCGACAGCCTCCTGCCCGAACAGGACCGGTACGACGTGCACTTCCTCGGCGGCGCGGACGCCGCCGCCTGGGACGCGGCGCGCGGCCGGACTACGCCGGGTCGCGCACCGTCCCGGTGACCGTCGGGCCGGGGTGCGGCTGCCACGACTGGTCGTAGGTGAGCAGCCGCAGCCGCACGGTCTCCTTCGACTCGCGCACCCGGTCCTTGACGGTGGGCACGGACACCACGACGCTGCGCTTGCCCGCGGCGATGCCCGCCGGGACGTACGGCATCTCCGACACCTTGGACAGGCGGCGCGCCGGGTTCGGCGACCGGTCGAAGGTCTCCTTCAGCCAGCGCTTGCTGACGTCCTTGGTGGACAGTTCGGTGCCGCTGGTGACCCGGCGGAGCTCGAATCCGGCCTCGATGTCGGTGTCGGCCGCCTCGGACAGCGTGACGCGCCACTTGAGGGCCTTGCCCTCGGTGACCCGGTCGGCGATCGGCCGCACGCTGACCTTGGGCATCGGGTCGTCGTTGCGCACGAGCACCCCGCCCTGGTGGGAGCCGACCACCGCGCTGCTGATCGCCTTGGCCATGACCTCGTGGGAGGTGTCGGTGCCGTAGCGCTTGTCGCCCCGCACGGTGACGGGCACCTCGACGGCGTCGCCGCCCGGCCGCACCGTCACGATCCGGTTCGTGGTCCGTTGCGTACGAGAGTCGGTCACGAAGAGACGGACCTTGCCGGTGCCCTGCCCGGAGACCCGGACCGGCACCTTGTACGTGCGCACTCCGGAGTCGCCCTCGTCGACCTTGAGCCGGCCGATGTCGACCCGCGCGAGGTCGGCGGTCCCGGCGTCCGGAGTGCCCGGGCGCCAGCCCCACGCGTCCATCAGCCAGGCGCGCCCGGACCGGTTCTGCGGGGTCAGCTCCAGCGACATGACCTGCTTGAGGTCGAGTCCGGCGCGGGCGGCGGCGGACAGCGGCAGACGCACCTCGCGCCCCCAGTAGGAGGAGGTCATCTCGGTGCCGGGCAGCCCGTCCACGCGGACCTGGCCGAGCTTCGCCCGGTGGCCCGAGGCGTCGGTGACGGTGACGTCGAGGCGGGTGCCCCTGGTGTTGGGCGGCACGATCACGCGCAGGGCCAGCTTGTCGGCGCCCGCCAGGGACACGGGCTTCTTCGGCCGGAGCTTGGTCGGGGTGCCGGTCCGCGTCCAGCGCATCGCGACCGCGTGGCGGCCCGGTTCCGGCGAGGGGCCCCAGACCGCGAAGTGCGGCGAGGAGCCGCGCACGTCGGGGGCGAGGCAGGAGCGGGACGCCTTGCGGTCCACCTGCGCGCACAGCCGTCCGCCGGACACCCCGAGCGAGGAGTTCGGCACGAACGCGGGGGTGCGGTTGCCGCCGACGGCGTGGGTGAGCACGCGCGCGGGCTTCGCCGAGGGCGCGCGGCGGCCGGAGCCGTCGAGGAGCGGACGCACCCGGTCGTCACCGCCGACGAACAGGCGGGCCGCCGCCGCGATGTAGGTGGAACCCGCCTTCTGCTGCTGCTTGGCGGTCAGACGCGTGTCCTTGCCCTTGGCGCACACCGCGTCGGGCCTGCTGCCGGAGCTGAAGTCGTCGTTCGCGGGCGCCTCGGCCTGCCCCGGAGTCCACTCGCTGTTGAAGAAGTTGTGGTTGGCGCCGACCACGTAGACCGCGCTGTGCAGGGCCGTGCCGCGGCTGACGCCGCGCGTCCCGTCGGCGTAGATCTGGCCCTGGAGGTCGGACACGTCGCCGTCGCAGCCGGGCAGGACGGTCATGGAGGGCACGTCGGGGACCGGGTTCTGGCCGAAGATCGTGGGGCCGATCAGGACGGTGCCGCGGATGGTCCAGCGCGCCGGGCCCACAGCCCCGTCCTCGGTGGCGGGCGGCGGGGCCAGGCTGTCGAGCGCGGCCCGGTTGACGCCCTCGCCGCCGCGGGAGTGGCCGACGAGCAGCACGCGGGACAGGTCGGCGGGTGCGGTGGCGCGCACGGCCCCCGGCACGTCGCCGCGGCCCGCGGCCCAGTCCGCCCAGCGGCCGAGGTGCTGACGCACCAGCGACGAACGCGCCTCGGCGCCGCCGTCCTCGGCCACGTCGTCCTGGCCGTTGATGCCGTTGGCGGCGATCGACACCGTCACATAGCCCTGCGAGGCCAGGAGCTTCTGGTCGTGCAGATAGCCGCGATGGCTCGGGACGGGCTTCATGCCGCCCTTGCAGGGCCAGCCGCCGTCCTGGTCGCCACGGGCGTTGTAGCAGGTGTAGTGCCGGCCGTGCAGGAACAGCGCGAGCGGGCGCTTGCCCGGGGCGTCCACCGGCCCGACCACGGTGCCGCGCATCTCCACCGGCGCGCGGAAGCCGGGCAGCCGCACCGACTTCTGGGTGTACTCACCGCTCACCGTGCGGTACTTGCCCGGTACGCCCGGATCGACCCGATTCGCGGGCAGCGGGGCCGACTCCTCGGCGGAGGCGGCGGGCGGCGAGACCCGTGGGGCTTCCTTCGCAGCCTCGTCGAGACGGCGGCCGCCGGCCTGCGCCCGCAGCTCCGCGGCGGGGCCGACCCGCGTGTCGTCGAGTCGCAGCCGGAAGGTGCGCTGGTCGTCGTGGGGCACGGGGACGCCGAGGAGCCGGTCGCCGGAGTAGAACTCGACTCGGGAGTCGCCCATCGGCACCGCCCGAGGGGCCTGCCAGACCAGTTCCTTGCGGGCGCCGGCCCCGTCGACCCGCCACCCCTTGGGGAGTTGGCCCTCGGCCTCTTCCGGCGGCGTGGGGTCGTCCGGCGACGTGACGGGTCTCGGGGACGCGGGCGGTATTCGATCGGCTGAGGGCTGCGCGTGCGCGAGGCCCGGCACCCCCGCCGCCAGCGCGAGGACCGCCGCGGCGGCGGTCACCGAGCGCGGGACATGGATCAAGACATTCCTCCGGTTTCATCCTGTTCGTCGGCCACCCCGGATCCCTGGAGAGATCGCCGGGGCCCCGGAACTGGAGGATGGCAACGCGCGTACCGGGGTTGCCTCGTGTCGCGCTCTTCACCGGACCGTCCTCGGCCACGCGCCCGCACTTGTCCCCGCGTCCGTCCGCCGCGCATCATGCGGAGGTGGACGATCATGATTTCGGGACCCTGACCGCGGTCCGGCTCACCGCGTACGCACGGGCCGAGCAGGACGAGATACTCGGCGACGGCACCGACCCGTTCGGCGTCGCGGGCACCGGCCTGACGTGGCTGCCCAAGGAGGTGCACTTCGGCGTGCGGTCGACGGCGGGCCGACTCGTCGCCCACGCGGGCCTGTTGCGGCTGCCGGTCGCGATCGACGGGAGCCCCACGGAGGTGATCGGCGTCGGTGGTGTGGCCGTCGCACCCGACCTGCGGGGCCGGGGCCTCGCGCGGACCGTCCTCACGGCGGCGCTCGACCACGCCCGCACCATGGGCCCCCGGCACGCCCTGCTCTTCTGCCGCCCGCCCCTCGTCGCCCTCTACGACCGCCTCGGCTGGCGGGAGTTGACGGGCGACGTCCAGGTGGAGCAGCCCGCCGGTCCCGTGGTCATGCCGCTGCGCACGATGTGGACGCCGTTGGAGGCGGGACCCGGGGCCGCCCCGTGGCCCGCGGGTGACGTGCGGGTGCTTTCGTTCCCGATGTGAGCGGCGCGTTCGGCGCGGGGCGGCGGGTGCGCGGTGGCGCCGACGGTGGCGCCGTCGAGGTGGGCGGGGCCGGGTCGGCGTGGGTGTGGGGGACGCGGAAGAAGCCGCGGCTCTCGCCGGGGTGGTCGCAGTCGTACGTACGCAGTGCCAGGACGTAGCCGTGCCCCCGGAACAGGGTGTCGTGGCCGAGGCTCTGGGTGTCGCCGAGCCACCGCTGGACCGCGTCGGGGCCCGCGAAGCTGTGCCGTCGCGCATGTCCCCATGGGTGACGGGCTGCCGCCAGGTGGCGGAGGCCCACAGCGGTACGCCGTCGTCCGTGCGGAACAGGACCAGGTTGCCGTCCCCTCCGCGTGACGAGGCGTATCCGTCCGTTGGGCGAGGCCAACTCACCCGCGGCGTCCAGGTGTTGACCGGCGAGCAGGCGATGCGTGGCAGATCCCCCCAGCGCACGTGCGGGTTCCCTCGCCGTGCGCGGGGGTGCCCCGCACGGCGGTCGCTGGGAGCGTCCCACCGGAGGGGCCCTTCGTAAGCCTTCGTCAGGCGAGGCGTCGCCGTCCGGGTGATCGGGGCCCGGGGGCCCCGCGGCCGACCCGGTCGACGGTCGTGCGCGCGGCCTCGCGGTGCCCTGTGGCACGGGGGGCCAGGCGCCGCGTGCGGGAAGGGCGCGCACCGGGCGCACGAGGCGCAGAACTGGCGCGGGAGACGGGCGCGCGTGTGCACTGGCCGGGGCTCCGACCGGCGCTTACAGTGTGGGGCCCATGGCGCTGCGGTACCGAGCACGGAGTCCGAGTGCGGCACTGAGCAGGGACACGGAACCGAGTACGGAAACGGCACACGGGGCCACGGCCCCGCGGCACGCATCGGGGCGGGCGCGGTCCCGCCCCGTGGTCACGAGGGCCCCCGGCCGGGCGTCGCCCCGGCCCGCCACCACCGGGACGGCCGGCGGGCGCGGGCGCGGCGCCGCATGGGCCTCCGTGACACGCTGCCGCGGGCCCGCCCCGTCCCGCCGTGACCTCCGCCCGGGCCCGCGCCACGTCGTGCGCGCGGACCGAGTGCGCGCCGAGAGCCGCTGGAGGCCGCCGTGTCCGGACCGTGCGTCGCCCTGATCACCGACCCCACGTCCCCCGAAGGCTGCCGGGACTACCTGGCCCGCGCCGTGGAACTCCTCACCGGCGCCCCGCCCCGCCGCATCGACTCCCACCACTTCGCCCCGTGCGGCACCGGCCGCGTCCATGAGCGCGAAGGGAGTCGCTTACGCCTCGACGTGCCCGACCAGGGCCTGGAGGTGGTGCCCGACGTGGTGGTGCTGTACGAGATCCCGCCGCACCGGCGCCGCTCCCTCACCGCGTTCCAGCGCGCCCTCGCCCACCATCGGGCGGTGACCCTGGGCGCCGGGGTGACGGCGTGGCGTACGGCCACCGAGAAGGACCGCACGGTCGCCCGCTTCCGGCGGGACGGCATCGCGCAGATGGACACGGTCGTCCTGGCGCGGCCGAGCGCGCGCGAGGCGGTCGCAGCCTTCGACGGCCTCGGCCGCGACACCTGGGCCCGGCCCGTCGTCGGCACCGGCGGCAGCGACACCTTCCACGTCACCTCGGAGGCGCAACTGGCCGAGGCGGCCGAGTACTACGCGCGTCGGCGCAGCGCCTGGCTGCTCTCGCGCGACGCGGGCAACATCACCGCCGACGGCGACCGGCACCAGTTCCGCGTGTTCGTCCTGGGCGGCCGCGTCATCCACGCCCGCGAGCACATCCAGCCCGCGACGGACACCCCCTGCAACACCTGTCAGGGGGCCAGCGCCACCTTCATCGCCCCGCGCGACCTGCCGCGCCGCCTCACCGAACTGGCCGTCGCCGCCACCGCGTCGGTCGGGCTGCCCTTCGCCGGGGTCGACCTGGCCATCGAGAACGGCGGGGTCGTCTTCGAGGTCAACGTCCAGCCCGCCTTCATCGAGGGCGAGTTGGAGCACGTGGCCGTCCCGTACGTCCAGGCCCACCTCGACGCGCTCGCCCAGGTGACGGGGAGCCGCCGGGGCCGCCATCCCGCCCGGGGCAGGCGGCGGGGCAGCCAGCTGCACGGGCGCTCGCCGCGGGTCGCGTAAGGGGCGACACCGGGCCCTGCACCCCTTCGGGTGACAGCTGGAATGCGTGGCTCCGCGCGGGGGCAGCATCGCCGTGCCCACGCCCCGGTCCGCACGGGCGGGGGCTCCCCAGCGACACGATGAGCGACCCGAAGGTGGCCATGCTCCGCAGACTCGCCCTGTCCACGGCCCTGTTCGCCGCCCTGGCCCCCGCGCTCGTCCAGACAGCCCCCGCATCGGCGTCCGCGCCCGGAGCCGGGGCCGTCGAGCGCGGCCCGGGGGAGGTGTGCTTCTGGACCCGGGCCGGCCAGCACGGCACGGGCTGGTGCTACCGGCCCCCGGGGTACGCCGATGTCCCCAACTCCCATCACGACAAGACCGTGTCCTTCCGCTCGGACGTGAACCAGAACCTGTACGCGATCGACTGGGGGCGGCACACCTGCTCCTACCGCCTCATCCGCCCGTACGACTTCAGTGACAACTGGTCCTGGGGCTCCCGGATCGACGGGATCTCCGACAAGACCGAGGGCTGCCAGGCCGCCTGACGGGCCGTCGGCCGAACGCGGCCGCCCTCGCACCCGCAGTACCTCACCACCTCACCACCTCACTACCTCACCACCACGCCGCTCAGACGCAGCGGACGCACACGCACCGAACAGAAGGGCACCACCCCGACATGACGCTGAAGCACTCCACCACCACTGCCGCGCCCGCGCCGAGGACGAGGACCGTCAGGCGTGCCCTGCTCGGCATGGCCGCGGCACTCCTGGTGACCGGAAGTCTCGCCGTCGCGAACCCGGCCGGGGCGGCCGACTGCCCCAGCGGCGAGTTCTGCGCCTGGGAGCACGCCGACTACAAAGGCCAGCGCGCCAACTGGTCCGGGGACGACAGCTGGTGGGAGAGCTACATCGCGGACGAGGACTCCTCGTGGGCCAACCACGGCATCTCGGGGCCGGGCATCAAGGACCACGTCAAGGTGTACTCGCGCGCCGGCCAGGGCGGTCACATGACCATCTGCCTGACGCCGGGACAGGAGGTCAGTCACAACGGCCTGGCCAATGACGACGGCGACTCCCACACGTGGGCCATGAGCTGCTGACAGCCCTGGTGCGCGTGGTACGGGCCTGCCGCCTTCGGGCGGCGGGCCCGTACGCATATCCGCCGTTCTGCGCCCGACCTGTCCCGGCGGGGCACAAGCGGGGCAGGACCGCGTATAAGAGAAGTACCGCGTATCAGAGAAGTGAGGAACAGCGAGAACAGCGTCGAGGCCCCGCCCGCCCCGGGCCGGCCGACGGCGGGCACTGCCCCGGACCCCGGCTCACCCCTCCAGGGGTGTCGTCCCTGCCCGTCCACGCTCTCCGGGCCGCGGCGGCACGAGGAGGTCGACTGTGGGGACCGTGCGCCGCATGACGGAGGCCGAGTGCCACGAGGTCCTTGCCCGGGCCTGGACCGGACGCCTCGCGGTGGCCCGGCGCGGGCGTCCGTACGTGGAGCTGGTCGGACTGGTGGTCCGGGACGGGGCGCCGGTGGCGCTGGTGTCGGAAGCGGGGCCGGTCGCGCGGGCGCTGCCGCCCGTGGTGGCGCCCCGTCAACTGGTGGTCCTCGAGGCCGATGACGTGGACACCACCGATGACGGCGACGGCACCGGAGGGCTCCGCCGCGCGGTCCGGGCGGTCACCGCGCTGGGGCGGCCGCGGTGGGTGGTCGCGACGGACGAAGTGGGCGCGTGCCGGCACGCCGCGGGGGCCCGGGGTCTGGACGTCACGGTGGACGTCCGGTTCCTCACGCTGACCGGGCCGGTGCTCACTGGCGAGCACCACGTGCTGCGGTGCGGGCCCGGCGGGAGGGCTCCCGCGGTCGACGCCGCACCTGAGCTCCCTGCTGAGCTCACTCCTGGACCCACTCCGGGACCCACTCCTGGGGCAGTTGAGGCCATCGGAGACAGAAACGCGCGTGGGGCGTCCGTGCGCGGAGGAATCGCCTCCCGTTTGCGGCAGCGGTCTTCACTGCGTGGACTGGTTTGACTACCGTGGGTACAGGCATGGTCAGGACGCGGCCACCGAGGCATGGGCATCGCCCAGGAACAGCCCCTTGGATTTCCCACGGACCTCCCACGGACTTTGCACGAGGTCCCACGGGCTGCTCACGGAATTCCCAGGACGTGTCACGGACTTGCCAGGACTCACCATGCGGCCGCACCCGCCCTCCCCGCCCCGGGGGCGCGGTCGTGCGGCGACCTCCGGCGACCGGCCGCCCTGCGGGCCGGTGCTCGGCGGGCGGCTGTTCCTGACGGACGCCGCACGAAAGAGGGGATGAGGCAGCCGGGGCCGCGCTCCAGGCAGCGGACACCGCGGTCCCGGCTCCTCCTCTCCTCGGGGGAGGCTCTCGCCCGCCCCCGAGGAGAGGGCAGCGGTGCGAGGACGCCCGGCGGAGGGGGAGCCGCCACGTCCTCGCACCTCGCGGCCGCCGCCCCCGCCGACGAGCCGGCGGCGGCCGCCGGGGATACGCCCGTACGAACAGCGTGCACCCATCGGACGGAAAAAGCGCCCCCCTTGCCTACACAACGTGCCCAGATCCCCATTTTAGGTAGCAGAGGGACACATGAGGCCAAAGTGACTACGCACGGTGACCAGTTGAAGGGTGCCGAACGGGCCGCCATCCGCCGAACCCGCCTGATTGCCCGGCCCGCAGCGCCGAGCGGGACGCGTGTCCGGCACGCGGATCTCCGTTTCGGCGTCCCCCCGTCACCGGTACGATCATCGGCGGGTGGGGCGTAGCGCAGTGGTTGTCGCGCCTTACACAGCATGTGGGGAGGACGCCGGTTCGAATCCGGCCGCCCCGCCCACCCGAACGGGTTGCCAATCCGATGCGTGACCCGGAGAAGGCGAAAAGCGGGTGACGGCTCGGTCGCGCTGCCCCGCCGAATCGCCCGCGCGCGGGCTCAGGGTGCCCGCGCCCACCAGGGTGAACAGCTCCATCTGCACAGTTACGTTCGCGTACGGGGCGCTGTTGTCATCGCGCCCTGTTGATGTCGAGCCGCCGCCACCTACCTTCGCGTCGGCTGATCGCGCGGGCGCGGGCGCACTTCGCGGACGCGTGAGAATCTCCGCGAATCACGCCGGGCGGCAGCCGAATACTCGCGAATCAGGATGCACTCTGATTCGCGGCGCTGGCTGACGTCCCGGTCATGGACGCACCGACGCGCTTCGCGCACTGCGCCGCGACCGACGACTGGCTCGCGCGCACCCACCCCCTGCCGGAGCGGGCCCGCGCTGAGTGGGCCGAGCGCGGGGTGGCCTTGCTCCCGCTCGGCCGGCGCTTCGACGTGATCCGGGCCCCCGCTGAGCGTATGCACACGGTGGTCGGTAGCGACGAGGTGGGCGCAGCGCCTGGGCGCGCCGGCCGATGCTCTGGCCCCGTGGTTGCACGGTCCCGTGTTCCGCGATACCCGGTACAGCGAGGGTCCGTACTACGTGCTCGTGCTCGCGGGCGCCCGGTGGGACGGCGAGGAGGCACACCTCGGCGAGGGGCGTACCTCGGTGTCCCGCGGGTCGGTGACGCGACGCTTGCTTGCGGCGTGGGTGGTGCGGCCTCGGCATCCGGGGGGGGGCCTGTGCGATCCGGTGCGTGTGAGCGCCCTGCTGTCGACGGCTGAGACGTAGAAGGAGGTCGAGCGGTGAACGGGATCGACACCGAGCGCGCTGACCAGTTGTACCGGATACAGCTCCGTCACCTTGCTGACTGCCCGGTGTGCAGGAGAGGCGCCGAGTGCGGCAGGGGCATTCGGCTGCGTCGTGCGGTGCGTGCGGCTCGGCTCGCCGCTGACAAGAGGCGGCCGCGGTCCTAACGGACGGGGCGGCGGAGGGGTCCCCGTGCCGGGCTGCGACCGGCACCGCGAAGGCCCCCGCAGACGCATCTGCGGGGGCCTTCGCGATGTCCAGGGGCCGGACTGGGAGACGACAGGGAGGTGATGGAGGGGAGGAGCCTCTCGGAGGCTCTGAGCAGCTCCAGTCATCCCTGGATCTGCAAGGTGGAAAGCCGGCGACCGGCGGCGGGTCTAGTCCCCGGATTCGCCCGCGTGCGGACTGAGCTCACCCACTCCGACCAGCACAAACAGCACGATGCCGAGCAGGATGCGGTAGTAGACGAACGGCATGAAGGACTTCGTGGTGATGAACTTCATGAACCACGCGATCACCGCGTATCCGACCACGAAGGCGACGATCGTGGCGAAGATCGTCGGCCCCCAGGAGACGTGGCCCTCGCCCGCGTCCTTGAGTTCGTAGGCGCCCGAGGCGAGGACGGCGGGGATGGCGAGGAGGAAGGAGTAGCGGGCCGCGCTCTCGCGGGTGTAGCCCATGAGGAGGCCGCCGCTGATCGTGGCGCCGGAGCGGGAGACGCCGGGGATGAGGGCCATGGCCTGGCAGACGCCGTAGATCAGGCCGTCCCTGACGCCCAGATCCTTGAGGCTCTTGCGTTCGCGTACGGCGCGGTGCTTGCCGCCGGTCTCGTCGCGGGCCGCCAGGCGGTCGGCGACGCCGAGGACGATGCCCATGACGATGAGGGTCGTGGCGATCAGGCGCAGATCGCGGAACGGGCCCTCGATCTGGTCCTTGAGCGTGACGCCGAGGACGCCGATCGGGATCGAGCCGACGATCACCAGCCAGCCCATCTGCGCGTCGTGGTCCGAGCGCGGCACCTTGCCGATCAGCGAGCCGAACCAGGCGCTGACGATCCGCCCGATGTCCTTGCGGAAGTAGATCAGGACCGCGGTCTCCGTGCCGATCTGGGTGATCGCGGTGAAGGCGGCACCCGGGTCGTGCCAGCCCGCGAACGCCGCGGTCAGTCGCAGATGAGCGCTGGATGAGATCGGAAGGAACTCGGTCAGTCCCTGGACGAGTCCGAGAATGAACGATTCGAGCCAAGACATGAAAACTGCGCCGTCCAGTAACTGATCGGGTGCTGACCCGTGCGGTGGCGGTCAGAAGCGTGGGCGGGGGACCAGGGGCGGCGAGGCGTGATGCGGGTGTGCGCGGGGTCGTTCGATGGGCCGGGAGGGACGATCACGTGCCTCGACGGGGGGCAGCGTAGCGGCACAAGATGAATCACTCGTGCGAGGGCCGTCGCCCGGGGCGTCCGGGCAGTGGCCGACGGGGCGGCGGTCGGGGGCGGGCAGGCGCGGCGGAAGCGAGCGGGCAGGCGCGGCCGGGAGGCGGCCAGGGGGCCGGCCCGGCTCAGCGGCCGCCCCGCAGGCGGTGCCGCTTGCACCACGCCACCACCGCGCCCCCGAGACCCGTCACCGCGATGAAACCCATCGCGATCAGGAACGCGGGCGAGGTCGGCGTCGACGCGCGGGCGCCCGCTATGACGTACGCTGTCGTGTTCGGGATCGAGCCCAGGCCGGTGGCGAGCAGGAAAGGCAGCCAGCCCATGCGGGACACGGCGGCACAGTAGTTGGCGGCGGCGAACGGCACGCCGGGGAAGAGCCGCACCGCCAGCATCGAGCGGAACCCGTGCCGGCTCAGCTGGCCGTCGGCCGCCTTCAGCCAGCGGCCTCGCAGCAGCGGCCGCAGCGCGTCCTGCCCGAGCACCCGGCCGAGCCCGAAGGACACCCCGGCCCCGAGGACCGTGCCCGCGATCGCCGCGGGAATCCCCGCCTGCGAGCCGAACAGCGCGCCCGCCGCCAGATTGAGCAGCGGCCGCGGCACGAACGCGACCGTGCACATGCCGTACGCCACCGCGAACGCGCACACCGCGGCGGCCCCGTTCACCTGCGGCGGCCAGCCCTCCGCGAGCAGTCGCTGCGGTTCGAAGAGCAGCACGCCCGTACCGGCCGCGGCCAGCATCAGGACGAGCAGGGACAGCCGCGACCACGGTGAGAGGAGCACCCGGGTGCAGCGCACGGCGAGGCCCGGCGTCGGGGCGGCGGCGGTATCGAGCATCCGGGGAGACTAACCGACCGATGTGACTGATCGCCGTAGGGTGCGTCTCATGAGCGTCACAGTGCCGCCGAGTTCTCTGGCCGACACCGTGCTCGAACGGCTCGCCGCACGCTACGCGGAGGCGGCCGATCCGGTCCGGGCCGCGGACATGCGGGCGTACATGAAGGACATCGCGCCGTTCCTCGGCCTCGCCTCGCCGGTGCGGCGCGCGCTGCACCGGGACGTCCTCGCCGGGACGCCGCGCCCCGACGAGGCGGACTGCGCCGCGATCGCCCTGCGCTGCTGGGAGCTGCCGGAGCGCGAGTACCAGTACTTCGCCGTCGACTACCTGCGGCGCCACGTGCGGCGGTGCTCGTCCGGCTTCCTGCCCGTCGCCCGGCACCTGGTCACGACCCGCCCGTGGTGGGACACCGTCGACGCGCTCGCCGCGCACGTCGTGGGCGCCCTCGTCGCCGCCGACCCCGCGCTCAAGGCCGACATGGACGCCTGGATCGAGGACGAGGACCTGTGGGCGGCCAGGACCGCGCTCCTCCACCAGCTGCGCTACAAGCACGCCACCGACACCGGCCGCCTCTTCGCGTACTGCGAACGCCAGGCACGCCACCCCGACTTCTTCATCCGCAAGGCCATCGGCTGGTGCCTGCGGGAGTACGCGAAGACGGACCCCGACGCCGTACGGGACTTCGTCGCCCGGCACCGGGAGGCCCTCGCACCCCTCTCCGTGCGCGAGGCGCTGAAGAACATCGGGGGCTGACGGGGCACAACTGCCCTGTGCGGCCGGTGTGTCAGGACTTCCCTGTGCGGCCGGTGTGTCAGGGAAAATGATTCGACGCGGACCAGGGCGTCAGCAATGATCGTCGACATGTTCCGGCACGCCTCCCTCCCGCTCACGTCCGCAGTCGCGGACGCGGTCGAGGCTGCCGTCCCGCCGCTCGCCCTCGCGGTCACCGCACCGCCGGCCGCACTCGCCGCACTTCCTTCCGACGGCGCCCGAAGCTGACCCTCCCCGGACATTCCGGCGGACCCCGCAGGGGGAGGGTCGGCCAGGCCCCCGGGGGTCCCCGTCCGCAGGCCGTCCGTGCCGCGGGCCACACCTTTCGAGTTCCGGAGAAGGAACCACCATGTCCAAGAAGGCTTACGTCCGCACCAAGCCTCACCTCAACATCGGCACGATGGGCCACGTCGACCACGGCAAGACCACCCTGACCGCCGCCATCACCAAGGTCCTCAGCGAGCGCGGCACCGGCACGTTCGTGCCCTTCGACCGCATCGACCGGGCTCCTGAGGAGGCGCAGCGCGGCATCACCATCAACATCGCGCACGTCGAGTACGAGACCGACACCCGGCACTACGCCCACGTCGACATGCCCGGCCACGCCGACTACGTGAAGAACATGGTCACGGGCGCCGCGCAGCTCGACGGCGCGATCCTCGTCGTGTCCGCGCTCGACGGCATCATGCCGCAGACCGCCGAGCACGTGCTGCTCGCCCGGCAGGTCGGCGTCGACCACATCGTCGTGGCCCTGAACAAGGCGGACGCGGGCGACCCGGAGCTGACCGACCTGGTCGAGCTGGAGGTCCGCGAGCTGTTGTCCGCGCACGGGTACGGCGGGTACAGCGGGGACACCGTGCCCGTGGTCCGGGTCTCCGGGCTCAAGGCCCTCGCGGGCGACCCGCGGTGGACGGCGTCGATCGAGGCGCTGCTCGACGCGGTGGACACCTACGTCCCGATGCCCGAGCGGTACGTCGACGCGCCGTTCCTGCTCCCGGTCGAGAACGTCCTCACCATCACCGGCCGGGGCACCGTCGTCACCGGCGCCGTCGAGCGCGGCACCGTCCGCGTCGGCGACCGGGTGCAGGTGCTCGGCACCGACGGCGACACCGAGACGGTCGTCACCGGCCTGGAGACCTTCGGCAAGCCGATGGACTCCGCGCAGGCCGGTGACAACGTCGCGCTGCTCCTGCGCGGCATGCCACGCGACGGCGTCCGCCGCGGCCATGTGGTCGCGGCGCCGGGCAGCCTCAGTCCGAGCCGCCGCTTCACCGCGCAGGTGTACGTCCTCTCCACCCGTGAGGGCGGCCGCAGCACTCCGGTGTCCACGGGGTACCGCCCGCAGTTCTACATCCGCACCGCGGACGTGGTCGGGGACATCGACCTCGGCGAGGCGGCCGTCGCCCGGCCCGGCGACACGGTGACGTTGACCGTGGAGCTGGGCCGCGAGGTCCCCCTGGAGCCGGGGCTCGGGTTCGCCATCCGCGAGGGCGGGCGGACCGTGGGCGCGGGCACGGTCACGGAGGTCGGCTGACGCCCTGCCGTCCGGTCCCGTCCCGTGGGACGACGCCCCGCCGCTCCACGGCGGCGGGGCGTCGCGGCGGGGGCGGGCCACTTCCGGCCGGAGGGCGGGCCCGCTTCCGCTCAGAGGCGGGTCCGCTTCCGGTCAGGGGGCGGGCCCACCCCCTGCCGAGGGCATGGAAAGAGGGACGGATGCGGGCACAATGGAGCGGTGAACGAGCCCGCCGAGCGATCCGGACCCGAGGCGATACCCGAAGCGCCCGCCGGGGCGATACCCGAAGCGCGTACCGAGGCGTCGGCCGCCGCGCCCTCCGACGCGGAGCCGGTCCCCGTCACCCGCGCCGTCGACCACGGCACCGCGAAGCTGCTCCCCGACGTGGACCGGGCGCGCGCCTGGCTCCTGACCGTCGACGGGGCCCCGCAGTCCTACGTCGACCTGGACGAGCCCACCTACCTGGAGTTCGAGTACGCCCGCAGGCTCGGGCACTTCCTGGACACCGTCGCCGCGCCGGGCCGCCCGCTGGGCGTGGTGCACCTCGGTGGAGGCGCCCTCACGCTGCCGCGCTATGTCGCCGTGACCCGGCCGGGTTCGCGGCAGGACGTGGTCGACGCGGACCGGGGGCTGCTCGAACTCGTCGTCGAGGAACTGCCGCTGCCCGCGGGGTCCGGGATCACCACGCACGGCGCGGACGCCCGCGCCTGGGTGGAGGCCGCGCCCGCGGCGAGCGCCGACGTGGTCGTGGGCGACGCCTTCGGCGGCTCCCGGGTGCCCGCGCACCTCACGTCGGACGCGTACGCCCGTGCCGTGCGCCGTGTGCTGCGCGCGGACGGCTGCTACGCCGCGAACCTCGCCGACGGCGCTCCCTTCGCCTTCCTCCGCTCCCAACTGGCCACCTTCGCCACGGTCTTCGAGGAGCTCGCGCTGATCGCCGAGCCGGCCGTGCTGCGCGGCCGCCGCTTCGGCAACGCCGTGCTGCTCGCCTCCCGTGAACCGGTCGACGTGGACGCGCTCGTCCGGCGCACCGCCGCGGACACGTTCCCCGCGCGGGTCGTGCACGGGGAGGCGCTGCGGGGCTTCATCGGGGACGCTCGGGTCGTGCGGGACGCGGACGCCGAGGCCTCGCCGGAGCCGCCGGACGGGGCGTTCAGCGTCGGCTGAGCGCGGAGCGTCGGGCGTCGCCTCCGAGTCCGGCCCCCCGGACCCGGCCCTCGGCCCCGGCTCAGGCCGACGGTTTCTCCGACGGCACCGGGACCGAAGTCGCCGCCTCGGCCGCCGGTGCCTGTGCGGCCACCACCGCGTTCGTGCGCCGCGTCAGGTTCCGCACGTCCGGCACGAGCAGCACCGCCGCCGTCACCACGACCACGAGGATCGCGCACCCCCACAGGGAGTTCGACCGGCCGAAGGTCTGCTCGGCGGGGCCTGCGAGCGCCGTGGCCAGCGGCACCATCGCCACGGAGCCGAACCAGTCGTACGCCGCGACGCGCGACAGCTTCTCCTCCGGGATCTCCTGGTGCATGGCCGTCATCCACGAGACGCCGAACACCTCGATGGCGACACCGCTCACGAACATCACCGCGGCGAGCCCGGCCACCGGCAGCGGCACCGCGAGCGCCGCGGACGGCGCGGCCAGCGGGAAGACGCACAGCGTACCGGCGAGCAGCAGCCGCCGCGGCTTCCAGCGCATCATCAGGAGCGCCCCGCCGACCGTGCCCGCGCCGAACGCCCCGAGCGCGAGCCCCCACGGCCCCGCGCCGCCCAGCTCGTCCTCGGCGACCAGCGGCCCGAACACGGACTCGGCCGCGCCGACGACCGCCACCACCACCGAGAACTGCGCCACGATCGACCACAGCCAGGGCCGCCCGACGAACTCGCGCCAGCCGTCCCGCAGATCGGCGAGCAGCCCGCCGCCGGGGGCGCGCCGCGGGATGTGGCCGACGTCGAGGAACACGCGCAGCGCGCCCGCGGCGGCGAACGCCACCGCGTCCACGGCGAGCACCCAGCCGGGCCCGATCACCGCGACCAGCAGGCCGCCGAGCGCCGCGCCGCCGAGGCCCGCGCCCTGCATGGCCATCCGGTACAGCGCGAAGGCGCGCCCGGCCTGCTCGCCGGTGACGGACGACAGGAGCATGCCCTCGGACGCGGGCCCGAAGAAGGCCTGGCCGGTACCGCCGAGCGCGGTGAGCAGCATCATCTGCCACAGCTGCGGATCACCGGCGAGCACGACGGCGGCGAACGCGGCCTGGGAGACGCAGTTGAGGGCGTTGGCGGCGACCATGACGTGGTGCCGCGGCAGCCGGTCGGCCACCGCGCCGCCGACGAGCAGGAACAGCACCAGCGGCAGCGTCCGGGCGGCGGCGACCAGACCGACGTCGCCGCCGTCGCCCCCGGAGTCGAGCACGGCGAACGCCGCCGCGATGAGCGCGCCGTGGCCGCCGAGGTTGGTGATGATCGCGGCGGCGGTGAGGAGCGTGTAGTTGCGACTGGCCCACGAGGGGCGGCGGGACGGGGCGGGAGAGATCACCACGGGACTATCCCCGGCGGGGCATAGTCATGACAAGCCGATTCTCCGGTCGCCGTCACGGCGACCGGAGAATCGGTTCGGGACTCAGGACCGGCGCGGCGGGCGCGCGGTCCGAGCGCGCCGGGACGTGGCCCGGCGTGGGCAGAACTCGGCGCGACGGCGAGTCGGGCTCAGGAGGCGTCCTCGGGGTCGCCATGCAGCCGCACCGTCGAGAGGATCTTCTTCACCTGGGCGTCGGAGACCTCGTCCTTCACGCCCTTGGCGCCGTACATCGACCAGGCCACGTAGTCACCCGACGCGTTCTTGAACGCGAACGTCGTGGCCTTGCCCTCGGAGTCGCACTTGTCCGAGCCGGCGGCACCGGACGTCGTGGACGTCGTGACACTGCCCTTGATGCCGGCCTTGGTGGTGTACGACTTGACCTCGCCGATCTTGATCTTCTTCTTGTCGGACTTCTTCTGGCCGGTGTAGCCGCCGAAGACCCACCACGCCGAGTCGTTGCGGGCGACGTCCTTGGTGTTCTTGGCGCCGTTCTGGCCCTTGGTGCCGACGACCGCGAGCGCGGTGTCGTCCTTCCGCCCGTCCTTGTCGTCGTCGGACGTGCACCACTTCTCTTTGAAGATGGCGGGCGCGGACATGATGATCAGCGCGCTGCCGTCGTCCTTCTTGCGGTCCTCGAAACCGATGAAGGTGTCCGGCGACTTGATCGTCCAGTCCGCCGGGACGTCGAAGGCGGTGCCCCACTTGGGGTTCACCACGACCTGCCAGCCGGGGATGGTCGGCTTGGGGTCGCCGTCCGTGCCGCGCGGGTTGTCGTCGTCCGACGCCGTGGGGCTCGGCTTCTTGGTGACGGACTTCGACGGCTTGGGGGCCGCCTTGTCCGCCTTGTCGTCGTCGCCGTCACCGCCGAGGACCAGGAAACCGGTGACGCCCGCGGCCGCGACCACGGCGATCGCTGCGACGATGGCCGTGACCTTGGTCTTGTTGCCGCCGCCGCTCCCACCGCCGCTCTGGTCGGGCCCGCCCGCCTGGGGCGTCCCCATCGGGAACGTCGGCGCGCCCCACTGCGGCTGCCCGGGCTGCGTGGGCGGGCCCACGGGGGGCTGCCCGGCGGGCGGCTGCTGGTAGGGATTGGGCTGCTGGGGCCCGGGCTGTTGCTGGTAGCCGGGCTGCTGATACGGATTGGGCTGCTGGTACCCGGGCTGCTGGTACGGGTTCTGACCCTGGTCCTGCGGGTTCTGCTCGCCCCCGGGCGGCTGCTGTTCTGGCCACATGGCCAGTAACCATAGATGGGCCGGGCCCCGGGTGCCACGCCCGGTCGACTGCCGGACCGGCACCGGAGCCGGGGGCGGACGAAGCAGTGACGAAGTGGTGAAGAAGTAGTACTGATGGGCGTGAGATCAGTGCGTCAGCCCGTCGGTTTGCCGTGCAGCCGCACCGTCGAGAGGATCTTCATGATCGTCGCGTCCGGGATCTCCTCCTGGACGCCCCGGGCGCCGTACAGGCTCCAGGACACGAACTCGCCCTCGGAGTTCTTGAAGCCGAACGTGATCGCCTTGCCGTCGGACGCGCACTTGCCCCGCTGGGGCGTGTTCGTCGACTTGCCCCACGCGATGCTGCCCTTGATGCCGGACTTGGTGGTGTACGGCTTCGCCTTCTCGTCGTACGTCATGGTCTTCTTGTCCGGCTGCGTGTAGCCGCCGTAGATCCACCAGCCGACGGTGTTGATCGCGACCTCGTCGGTGTTCTTGCCGCCGCGCCCGCCCTTGGTGCCCGCCGCGGCCAGCTCGGTGTCCTCGGACCGGCCGTCCTTGTCCTCGTCGGAGGTGCACCACTTGGGCTTGAGGACGGCGGGCGAACCCATCGTCGCCACCGGCTCGCCCGTCTTGTGGTCCTCCATGTTGATGGCCCGGCCCGGACCCGCCACCTGCCAGGTGGGCGGTACGTCGAAGGCGGTGCCCCACTTGGGGTTCACCACGACCTGCCAGCCCGGCACGGTCGGCTTCGGCTCGCCGCTGTCCGTGCCCCGGCCGCTGTCGTCGCCGTCCGACGGCGAGGACGGCTTGTCGGCCGCCTGCTCCGAGGAGTCGGCCTTGCCCGCCTTGTCGGACTTGTCGTTGTCGTCGCCGAGTATGAGAAAGCCGGTGACGCCCACGGCCACGACCACGGCGGCCGCAGCGACGATCGCGATGACCTTGGTCCGGTTCCCGCCGCCGTTTCCGCTGCCGCCCGCATCCGGCGGCTGCGGCGCGCCCGGGTGGGTCGGGGCGCCGGCCCACTGCCCCTGCGGCCCGGCGGTGGGCTGCTGGTAGGCGCCGGGCTGCGCGTGGCCGGGCTGCTGGGGCTGCTGATATCCCGGCTGCTGGTAGGGGTTCGGCTGCTGGTACCCGGGCTGCTGGTACGGGTTCTGGTCCTGCGGGCTCATGGCGGATCACGATACGGGTGCGGGGTGGGGGCGGCCGCGCGTGCCCTCGCCGTTGCCGAGAGTGCCCCGGATGCGGGGGATTGGGTGCGGCGGGGCGGCCGGAGGGAGGCGGACGCGCGGGCTGGCGGTCCGGTGCGGGCCGGGGTGCCGGGCGGTCCCGGGTCCCCGGGGGGGCGAACCCCTGGCCAAGGGAGGCTACTCGTGGGTAACATCCCGTGCATGAGCGCAGACCAGATGTCGATCGGCGAGATGCTCGCCGCCACCGTCCCGATGGCCAAGACCCTGAACCTCACGTTCGGCGAGACCACGCCCGAGCGGGCTGTGGTCGTGCTTCCGGATCAGAGCGAGTACCACAACCACGTGGGCGGACCGCACGCCGGAGCCATGTTCACGCTGGGCGAGTCCGCGAGCGGCGCCATCGTGCTCGCCGCCTTCGGGGCGCAGCTCTCGCGGGCCGTGCCGCTCGCGGTGCGCGCCGACATCGCGTACAAGAAGCTCGCGATGGGGACGGTCACGGCCACCGCCACGCTCGGCCGCCCGGTCGCCGACGTGGTCGCCGAACTGGACGCGGGGCAGCGCCCGGAGTTCCCGGTCGCGATCGCCATCACGCGCGAGGACGGCGCCGTGACCGGCGAGATGACCGTCGTGTGGACGCTCCGCCCCAACGAGCCGAAGTAGCCCGGAGCGGTTCGGCGGGCCGGAGTGGTCCGCCGGGCCCGAAGTGCCGCTGGCGCAGGGCTCGGTGATCTCGTCCGGGTCCGTGCCCGTGGAGTCGAGTGCCTGAGTATCCGTACTCAGGTGCGGGCGGGGCCCGGCGCCGAGCAGGGGGGGCATGAGCCTGCCGAGCGCGCCACCCGCCTTCGACGCGTCCGACGGCGCCGGCATCGGTCGGCGCGCGGACATCGCCACCGCCGTCGGCCTCTTCCTGCTCGAAGGGGCCGTCCTCTTCGTGGTGTTCGGGGTGTGGCTCCTGTCGGGGGTCTCCTTCTTCCCCGCGGGCGGCACCGCAGTGGAGCCCGACCCCCTCGACGGCTACCTCGTCGCCGCCGGGGCGGTCGGGCTCTTCGCCGTCCTGGCCGCCGCCGTCGCCTTCCGCGGGCGGGCGGCGGCGATCGCGTGGGGCCAGGGGCTCATGGCGGCGCGGATCGCCGCGGCGGTGCGCGGCGGCCCGGCGTACCCGGACCGGACGCGCGAGCGGGAACGGCCCGCGCCGACGTCCACCTGGCAGGGGCGGGTGGGGTGCCGCAGCGGGGGCGACAGCGACGATTGAGTCGTCGACGCGGGCCGCGCTACGGGCGTGCGGACGGAAGCTGCACGGTCGTGGTGAAGGAGGGCGCCGAGATCCCGGGAGTGGGCGGTGTGCGGGCGGTTTGTACGCCGTCCGCACTGGGGGCATTGACACGAGTCACCACCGGTCGTAGCTTTTCCGCCGCACCGATGGAATCCGACGGTGCGTCAGACGGCGGAGGTGGCGCCCGTGCCCGACACCGTGTCCCGCGCGGAGTACCTGGTCCGCGCGCTCACTCTTGAGGAGAAGGCCGCCCTCGTGCGCGGTGCGCGGTGCGCGCGGGGTCGGTGCGGCTCGCCGTCGCCCTCGGTCCCGAAATGGCTTGCCACCAAAGGCGGGTGATGGGGCGTGAGGGGCGGGCGTCCGGCTTCGGCCACGGGCTGTCGTACACGACCTTCTCTTGCGTACACGACCTTCTCTTGTCAGTGGGCCGACGGCAGGTGCACGGGGGCGTCTCCGCCCAGGAGTTGGTTGGCTCTTTCCGGTCCGGTGCCATCGACGTGAAGGCGGTGCGGGTGTGAGGAGCGGTCGGCGTGCGGGTGGACGGGTGGGGCGGGCCGTGGCGGCCGTCGGTGTGCTGATGGTGGCCGGGGCGGTGGGGTTCGCGCCGGAGGCGGCGCGGGCGGGGCAGCCGGGGCGGGACGGGCAGGTGGTGTCTGCCGGGTGGGCCGCGCAGGCCGGGCAGGCCGGGCAGGCAGGCCGGACCGCGCAGGCCGGGGCGGGGGAGCGGGGGGAGCGGGCCGGGTCCGGCGGCGCGGGTGGTTCCGTGGTGGTGCGGACCGACGCGGGTCGCGTACGCGGGCGGGTCACGGACGAGGGGCGCCGGTTCCTGGGGATTCCGTACGCGCGACAGCCCGTCGGTGCGCTGCGCTGGAAGGAGCCGCGCCCGGTCGCCCCGTGGCACGGCGTGCGCGCGGCCACGGAGTTCGGCAACCGCTGTGTGCAGACGGCGAGTTGGGACCCGGGGTACGAGAAGCCCAGTCACACGGAGGACTGTCTCGCGTTGAACGTGTACGCGCCCGCAGGGCGGGCCGGGCCCGCGCGGACCACGGACGACGCGCGGCGGCCCGTCCTCGTCTGGCTGCACGGCGGCGGGCTCACCGCGGGCGCGGGCGAGGACGTGGTACCGGAGCGCTTCGCCCGCACCACCGGCACCGTGGTGGTCACCGTCAACTACCGCCTGGGCGCCCTGGGCTTCCTCGCCTCACCGGCGCTCGACGGCGAGGCCTCCGACGGGGTGTCGGGGAACTACGGACTGCTCGACCAGCAAGCGGCGCTGCGCTGGGTGCGCGCCAACATCGGACGGTTCGGCGGCGACCCGCGGCGCGTGACCGTCGCGGGTGAGTCCGCGGGCGGACGCTCCGTCTGCACCCACCTCGCATCGCCGACCGGTCGCGGCCTGTTCCGCGCGGCCGTCATCCAGAGCGGGGCGTACGACAACTGTGCCGGCCGTACCCGGCGGCAGGCGGCCGTGGACGGCGCCGCGTTCGCCGGGAAGGCGGGCTGCCCGGACGCGGCCACCGCCCTCGCGTGCCTGCGGCGCAAGCCCGCCAAGGACCTCCTCGCGGCGCAGGCGGCGTTCGACTGGGGTCCGGTCGTCGGCGGGAACTTCCTGCCCGTACAGCCCGAGGAGGCGTTCGAGCGGGGCAGTGCGGCGAAGGTGCCCGTGCTGAACGGCGCGAACACCGACGAGGGCACGCTCTTCGCCTTCGCACAGTTCGACGGGAAGGGCAGGCCGCTCACCGCCGAGCGGTACCCGGCCGTCCTGGAGGAGAGGTACGGAGCCGGGCTCGCGGAGCGGGTGGCGCGCCGCTACCCGCTCGGCCGGTACCCCTCGCCCACGCACGCCCTCGCCGCGACCATCGGCGACCAGTTGTTCGCCTGCCCGGCCCTGCGGCTCGACCGCTCCCTGGCGGGGCGCGGGCCGGTCTACGCCTACGAGTTCGCGGACCGCACCTCGCCGCCCTTCGCCAGCCTGCGCGACCTGGGCACGGACTTCGCCTTCGGCGCCACGCACGTGAACGAAGTGCAATATCTGTTCCAACACTTCGGCCTGCGCTCGCCCCTGAACGCCGAACAGCGCGCCCTGGCCCGGCAGATGACCGCGTACTGGGGCTCCTTCATCCATTCCGGAGTGCCCCGCGCGGACGGCGCCCCACCGGCTCCCGACCAGCGCACTCACCCCGGTGACACCCTCTCGCTGCGCACCGGATCGGCGGGCGGCACCACGCTCGACCCGGCCGTGCACCGGGCGCACCACTGCGCTCTGTGGGACGCGGCCGCACCCCGCTGAACAGGTAGGATTCCCCGTCGTGCGTGATCGACAAGGACGCGCACGCGGGGGGAGCCACCAGCACAGCGGAAGGAACCGGGGTTGCACGTCCAGGAGTGGCTGGAGAACGTACCGGCCGTCAGCGTCTACCTCCTCGTGGGCCTCGTCATCGGCCTGGAGTCACTGGGCATCCCGCTGCCCGGCGAGATCGTCCTCGTCTCCGCCGCGCTGCTCTCGTCGCAGCACGGCGAGGTGAACCCGGTGATCCTCGGCTCCTGCGCCGTCGCGGGCGCGGTGATCGGCGACTCCATCGGCTACGCGATCGGGCGCAAGGGCGGCCGACCACTCCTCGCCTGGCTGGAACGGAAGTTCCCCAAGCACTTCAGCGCGGCGAACGTCGGCAGCGCCGAGCGGTCGTTCCAGAAGTGGGGCATGTGGGCGGTCTTCTTCGGCCGCTTCGTGGCGCTCCTGCGGATCTTCGCCGGGCCGCTCGCCGGTGTGCTGCGGATGCCGTACTGGAAGTTCGCCATCGCCAACGTACTCGGCGGCATCGTGTGGGCGGGCGGCACCACCGCCGTGATCTATTACATCGGCGTGGTCGCGGAGGACTGGCTCAAGCGCTTCTCGTACGTCGGTCTCGGCATCGCCGTCCTCATCGGCATCGGCTCGATGCTGCTCGTGAAGCGGCGGGCCAAGAAGGCGGCGGAGGAGCACGCGGCGTCGGCCGGGGCCCAGGTGCCCGGGCAGGCGGGGGCCGGCGCGGCCACCGGGACGGACGGCGCTGCCGCCCCCGCCGTGGGCGAGGCGGCTCTCGCGGCCACCCGGAGCTCCGCCGGAGGCTGAGCCGGTCCGGGGCGGCCGTGGACCGGCCCCGTCCCCACGCCCCGTACACCCATTTCCGTACCCGCTCGTGCGGCGCGCGCGAGCGGGTACGCGCATGTGCGCCCGGCGCCCCGCACCGCCAGGGCTCCGCTCGTGCTTCCGCACGCCCCCTGGTCGTGCGGGTCCCCCCACGGCCGCCGCCATGGGGTGCGGCCTGCTCTCCCTGGGGTTCCGGGGGGTCTGCCCCCGTCCGCTTCCGGGGGCGGGCCCCAGTGAGCGCGGGGTTCCGGATCCCTAGCGTCGGTCGACATGACATGTGGAGAACACACCGAGAAAAGAGCGCTCTTACCCGGGCGACGCCGAGCCGGGCGGGCGAGCGCGGTGGCCGTCGTGGCGGCCGCTCTGACGCTGCTCGTTCCGGCGGCGGACGCGGCGGCCCGCCCCGGCGCCGAGTCCCTTCCGACGGCCCCGGCATCCGGCCCGCCGCCCGGCTGTGACGCGGCGCGCGGCGCGGTCGAGGGCTCCCTGAGGCCCCTCGTCGGCCGCCACGGCATCCCCGGTGCCGCCGCCGAGGTGGTCGACCGGCGCTGCGGGCGCTGGTCCGTCGCGCGCGGCGTCGCCGACCTGGACAGCGGCCGCGGGATGGCCGCGGGGGACCGGCTGCGGATCGGCAGCGTCAGCAAGACGTTCACCGCCACCGTCGTCGTGCAGCTCGCCGCCGAGGGCCGGATCGGCCTCGACGCGCCCGTCGAGCGCTATCTGCCCGGACTGATCCGGGGCAACGGCCACGACGGCCGCGAGATCACCGTGCGTCAGCTCCTCCAGCACACCAGCGGACTTCCCGACTACGTCGAAGCCCTCGCCGAGCGGCCCGTGCACGAGTGGCGCTTCCGGCACTTCGAGCCCCGCGAACAGATCGCCGCCGCCCTCACGATGCCGCACCCGGACAAGAAGTGGCACTACGCGACGACCAACACCGTCGTCGCCGGACTCATCGTCGAGAAGGTCACAGGGCACCGCGTCGAGGCGGAGGTGAACCGTCGCATCATCCGCGAGCTCGGCCTGCGCGACACCTATTGGCCCGGCGACGGCACGCGCATCCGGGGCGCGCACTCACGGAGTTACTTCCCCGACGGCCCGGACGGGGAGCGGGACGGCGAGGCTCGCCTCAGGGTCGACGGCACGCCGCCGTCCACGGCTGGTGGCACGCCGTCCGCCAATCCCGACGGCACACCACCCGCCCGCGTCGACGGCACCGAGTGGAACATGACCTTCGGCGGCGCGGGCGGCGCCCTGGTCTCGACTCCCGCCGACGTCAACCGCTTCTTCGGCGCGCTGTTCGGCGGAAAGCTGCTGCCCGCGCGCTGGCTCGCCCAGATGAAGCGCACCGTCCCCGCCGACCCGGACCGGCTCTGGCCCGGCGCCCGGTACGGCCTCGGCCTGATCTCCTCGCCGCTGTCGTGCGGCGGGCGCTGGTGGGGGCACGGCGGCACGGTTCCCGGCGGCCACCGTGCCCTCGGCGCGATCGGCCCCGGCGGCCGCGCCGTCGCCCTCGCCCTCAACCAGGTGCCCGCCACCGACCTCGCCGAACACGACTTCCGGGCTGTCGTCGACAGCGCCCTGTGTCCCCCCGACCGCACCCCGCGCCCCAAGGAGAACCCGTGACACGCACCCGCGCCGCCGTGCGTCGCACCTCGGCCGTCGGCCTCGCCCTCGCCGCCTGCGTCACCGCCGCCCCCGCCCTCGCCTCGGCGACCACGACCCCCGCGGCCGCACGCGGCGGGGCCACCCCGGCTCCCGGCCCCGGCCTCGACCGCTTCTACGACCAGCGCCTCGACTGGCGCGGCTGCGTCCTCGGGCCGGACGACGAGACGGGCCGCGCCCTGGCGAAGGCGGGCGCCCGCTGCGCGGACGTGACCGTGCCCGTCGACTACTCCGACCCCGGTGGCCGCACCATGACCGTCGCCATATCGCGGATCAAGGCCACCGACACCCGCCACCGCGTCGGCCCGCTGCTCCTGAACGGCGGCGGCCCCGGAGGCCCATCGATCGGTGACGCCCCGGACATCCACCGGGCGATGAAGGACGTCGCCGCGCGCTACGACATCATCGGCGTCGACCCGCGCTTCGTCGGCCGCAGCGACCCCTTGGACTGCGGGTGGCCCGTCTCCAGCGCCGTCTTCTCCGCCGGGACCGGCCGCGCGGGCTTCGACCGGCAGGTCGCCCTGCACAAGGACCTGGCCGCCAGGTGCCGCGCCACCAACAAGTCCGTGCTGCCGTTCGTCACCACCCGCGACACCGCCCGCGACATGGACGTCATCCGCGGCGCCCTCGGCGAGCGGAAGATCTCCTATCTGGGCTACTCGTACGGCACCTACCTCGGCACCGTCTACACCCAGATGTTCCCCGGCCGCCACGACCGCGTCGTCCTCGACGGCGCGATCGACCCGCGCCGCTACCAACCCCGGCTGCTGCGCGGCGCCGAGCCCGAGAACGACCGGGCGCTGTCCGACTGGGCGGCGTGGGCGGCGCGGCGGCACGACACGTACGGCCTCGGCCGCACCCGCGCCCAGGTGCTCGCCGCCGTCGACCGCACCGTCGAGGCGTCCGCGCGCGGGCTGACCGTGGGCACCGCCCCCGACACCTTCCGGCTCGACGACACCACGGTGCCGACGCTGCTCGTCATGGGCATCGCCGACGACACCGACGAGGCGAGGGCGGCCTTCGGCGAGCAGGTGTCCGTGCTCGTCAAGGCGGCGCAGGGGCAACCGACCCGGCTCTCACCGGAGTTCACGGCGGCCCTGCGGTCCTACGTCACCGGCAAGGACTCGCACTACGGCAGCGTGCAGACGGCGATCCTGTGCGGCGACTCGGCGGCCCCGCGCGACCCGGAGCGCTACTGGCGCGACATCGAGCGCAGCCGCGCCGCGCACCCGGTCATGGGACCGCTGACCAACAACATCACCCCGTGCGCCTTCTGGGACCGCCCCCGAGAGGAGCCCACCCAGGTCAGGCGCGACGCCCCGGCGCTCCTCGTGGGCGCGACCGGTGACCCGCGCGCCACCTACGAGGGCACCGTGGGGCTGCGCGACCTGCTGCCCAGCTCCAGGCTGATCACCCTGAAGGGCGCCAACCGGCACGGGATCTACGGCTTCTACGGCAACGCCTGCGTGGACGCGAACGTCAACACCTACCTGGCCACGGGCAAGCTGCCGGGCAAGGATCTGACCTGCGTGCGGCAGCACGGCTGACGGACCGACCGCCCGCCGGGACCGACATCGGCCCCGGCGGGCGGCACGCGCGCCTCAGCCCGCCGAGCCCGCTCGGCCCCCGGACGGGCCCCGGCTCTCCCGGGCCGCGTTGGCCTCGCGGTGCGCCTTGGCCAACTCCACGTACAGGGTGCCGTTGAGGGAGATGCCCGCGCGCTCCTCCTCGGTGAGCTCGCGCTTGACCTTCGCGGGGACGCCCGCGACCAGCGAGCCGGGCGGCACCCGCATGCCCTGCGGCACCAGCGCCTGCGCGGCGACGAGCGAACCGGCGCCGATCACCGCGCCGTTGAGGACGGTGGCACCCATGCCGATCAGGCAGTCGTCCTCGACGGTGCAGCCGTGCAGGACCGCGTTGTGGCCGACCGAGACGCGCTCGCCGATGGACATCGGGAAGCCCGGGTCGACGTGCAGGGTGCAGTTGTCCTGGATGTTGCTGTCGGCCCCGACCTCGATGGGACCGCAGTCGGCGCGCAGCACCGCGCCGTACCAGGTGCTCGCGCCCGCGCTCAGCGTCACCTCGCCGATCACCACCGACGTGGGGGCCGTGAAGGCCTCCTGGTCGACCTTCGGCTCCTTGCCGGCCACGCCCATGACGAGTGCCTGCTGGCTCATCGGCTCGCTCCCTCTCTCCCGGGCATTCCCGTGCGGTGCGGTGCTTTCCCGTGCCGCCGTGGGGTTGTCGCGTCGTCGTCCCCGTGTCGCGCCTGAGCGAACCGTACGGGACGGCGGGGCGCTCGCCGCCGCGTGGGGTGAAGATCACAGGACCTCGGTGTGCTCGGCGCGCGCCCGGCTGAGTAACGTGAGCGGGTGCCCAGGAACAAGAACGTGTTCTCATCGCTGGCCGCCTGGCGGCGCGGCGCGGCGCAGCGCGCCGTCCACGCCGGGTGGGACTGGGTGCAGCGCACCGGTGCCGTCACCGCGCGGCGGCCGGGGCGGCTGCGGTTCGGCGCGATCGGCGAGGGCACCCGGCTCGCCTTCCCGCAGGGCACGGTCTTCGGGGCGCCCTGGATCCGGCTCGGCGCGCACTGCATCGTCGGCGAGCAGGTCACGCTGACCGCCGGGTTGATGCCCGACCTCGACCTCGGCCCGGACCCGATCCTGCGCATCGGCGACGGCGTGGTGCTCGGCCGCGGCAGCCACGTCATCGCGGACACGACGGTGACCATCGGCGACGACTGCTACTTCGGTCCGTATGTGTACGTGACCTCGACGAACCATTCGTACGACGACCCCCACACGCCGATCGGCAAGCAGTGGCCGCGGATGGAGCCCGTCGAGATCGGACCCGGCTGCTGGGTCGGCACCGGCGCCGTGATCCTGCCCGGGGCCCGGCTCGGCCGCAACGTGGTGGTGGCCGCGGGCGCGGTGGTGCGGGGCGAGGTGCCCGACCACGCGGTGGTGGCCGGGGCGCCCGCGCGGGTCGTGCGGACGTGGTGCGCGGAGCGGGGCTGGGAGCCGCCGCTGCGTACGCCCGCGCCGGTGCCGATCCCGGAGGGCGTCACGCCGGAACAGCTCCTCGCGCTGGGTGAGTTGAGCGACCTGGAGGTGGCGCGGCTGGCCGAGGTCGAGGGGAACGTCTGAGCGGTCCCGGTGGCGCCCCCGAAGGGGCGCGGGGCCGTGGCTCAGCCCGTCGCCAGGAGCACCGTGCCCACCAGCGCGAGGCCCGCCCCCGCGGCCTGCACCCCGCGCAGCCGTTCCTTGAGGACGCCGCGCGCCGCGAGCGCCGTCACGACCGGGTAGAGCGAGGCGAGCACGGCGGCGACGGTGACGGGACCGCGCTGGGCCGCGATCGCGTACGTTCCGTTGGCGGCGACGTCCGCGAGGCCCACGAAGGCGAGCGCGGGCAGCGCGGACCGGATCACGCGCATGCCCTGGCCCTCGGGGAGCGCCGCGCCGCCCCGTCGCACGGAGACGTACAGCGCCGTGCCGCCCGCGACCACGTTGGTCACGCGCTGCACGAACAGCGCGAGGAACAGGCCGGTGACCGTGGTCGACGCCTCCGCGATGAGGGCCATGACCGCGCCGAAGCCGAAGGCGGCGAGGAGCGTCAGGAGCACCGCCTGCCGCTGCACCGGGGCGCCGCGCAGCTCCGGGCCGCCCGCGAGGACGATGCCCGCGACGGCCACCGCGATGCCCGCGAACTGCCCGAGGCCAGGACGCTCGCCCAGCATCAGCCCGACGCCCACCGGCACGGCCACGCCGAGCGAGCCGAGCGGTGAGACGACGCCCATCGGGCCGAGCGCGAGGGCCTTGTAGAAGGCGAGCATCGCGACCGGGCCGATGAGTCCGGCGCCGACCGCGAACCACAGCTGCGGGCCCCACGCGCTCCAGGCGCCGGTGGAGACCACGATCACGCCGAGGACGACGACCGCCACGCACTGGGAGGCGACGACCACCGTGAGCGCGGGGAGGCGTCGGGTCAGCAGTCCGCCGCCGAAGTCGGCGAGGCCCCAGAGCAAGCTGGTGGCCAGGGCGAACAGTGCTGTCAGTCCCGTCATGAGGAAGCCTCGCAGTACAGTGTGGTGAACCTTCGGGAACCCTCAGGTGCACCACACCGTAGTTCAGTACAGTGAACTCTGTCATCCAAAATATTGGACGGAATGTGTCGGACCTCGACCAGCTGACCCAGTCGCTCGCGCGCAACCTCAAGCGCTGGCGCACCGAACGGAACTTCACGCTCGACGCGCTCGCGGCCCGCGCGGGCGTCAGCCGAGGCATGATCATCCAGATCGAGCAGGCCCGCACGAACCCCTCCGTGGGCATCACGGTCAAGCTCGCGGACGCGCTCGGCGTCAGCATCACCACCCTGCTCGACTACGAACAGGGTCCGCACGTGCGACTCGTCCCGCCCGAGCAGGCCGTGCGGATGTGGTCCACGGAGGCGGGCAGCAGCACGACGCTCCTGGTCGGCACCGAGTCGCGCGGGCCCTTCGAGCTGTGGACGTGGCACCTGTCGCCGGGTGACGGCAGCGACTCCGACGCGCACCCGCCGGGGACGATGGAACTGCTGCACGTCAGGTCCGGCGAGCTGACGCTGGTCGTGGACGGCGAGGAGCACCTGGTGGCGGCCGGATCGGCGGCGTCGTTCGAGGCCAATGTGGCGCACGGCTACCACAACAAGGGCGCGGAGCCGGTCGAGATGACGATGGCGGTCTCGGTGCCTCCGGCCCACGCGGGCGCGTACTGATCCGCCGCCCTCCTTGCCCGTGCGCCCGCGCCCTGCGTTACGGTGCGGCCATGCGCGCTCCTCTTGGTGACTTCGACGCGGTACGCCCCGCCCCGGAAGCCCTCGACCTCCTTGTCGCCCCCGTCGCCGCCGCTGTCCGCGGCTGGAGCGGGGACGTTCCCGTCGAGGAGTTGATCCACGTCGACACCGACCCGCGGTGGGCCGACACGGCCACGTTCGTGGAGCACTACGGCCCCGAACTGTTCTCCCAGTCCGCGAACTGCGTCATCGTCGCCGGGAAGCGCGGGGGCGAGACGACGCTCGCCGCGTGCCTGGTCCTGTCGGAGGCGCGCGTGGACGTCAACGGCGTCGTGCGGCGCCGACTGGGCGCCCGCAAGGCGTCGTTCGCGCCGATGGAGACCGCCGTCGGCGAGACCGGCATGGAGTACGGCGGCATCACCCCCATCGGCCTGCCCGACACCTGGCCGCTGCTGGTCGACGCCGCGGTGGCGGACCTGCCGTACGTCCTGGTCGGCAGCGGCGGCCGACGCGGCAAGCTGATCGTGCCGGGCAAGGTGTTCGCGGGGCTGCCGAACGCGACGGTGATCGAGGGGCTCGGCGTCTGACGGGGGTGGGGCGCGCGAGGCGGGGCGCGTTCCCCGGCCTCCATGGGGGGGCAGGCCCAACACGCCTCCGGGCCCTAGGAGATGACGCCCTCGGCCCGCATCCGCTCGATGTCCGCCGCATCCCGGCCGAGTTCGGCCAGGATCCTCTCCGTGTGCTCGCCCACGCCCGGCACCGGGTCCATGCGCGGGCTCACCCCGGAGAGGTCGGCGGGCGGAACGAGCGCCTGGACGTCGGGCGCCGCGCCCGGCAGGACCACGTCGCGCCAGCGGCCGCGCTCGGTGAGCGCCGGGTGGTCGAGGAAGTCCGGGACGGAGTTGACGCCCGCGTTGGCGATCTTCGCGGCGTCGAGCAGCGCCGCCGCCTCCTCGCCGGTCAGCTCCGCGAACCGGGCCTGGATCACCGCGTCCAGCTCCTCACGGTGCGCCACCCGCGCCGATCCGTCGGCGAAGCGCGGGTCGGTCGTCAGCTCCGGCCGCCCCAGGAAGTCCTCGCAGAGCGCCGCCCACTCCGGCTCGTTCTGCACGGAGAGCAGCACCTCCTTGCCGTCGGCCGCGGTGAACACGCCGTACGGCGCCACCGTGGCGTGGCGGGCGCCGACGCGCGGGGGCTGTGTGCCGCCGTACCGCGTGTAGTACGCGGGCTGGCTCATCCACTCGGCGAGCGCGTCGAAGAGGGAGACTTCCACGGCGGGCGCCCGGCCCGTCGTCGCGCGGGTGAACAGGGCCGACAGGATGCCGCTGTAGGCGTACATCCCCGCCGCTATGTCGGCCACCGATATCCCGACCCGCACGGCCTCCGCGGGCGTTCCCGTGAGCGAGAGCAGACCGGTCTGGCACTGCAGGAGCATGTCGTACGCCTTGCGGTCCGCCCAGGAGCCGCTGGTGCCGTACCCGCTGACCGTGCAGGTGACCAGGGAGGGGTGGCGGGCCTGGAGGTCCGCCGCCGCGAGACCGAGGCGGTCGGCCGCGCCCGGCGCGAGGTTCTGCACGAACACGTCGGCGCCCGCGAGGAGTTCACGCAGGACCTGCTGCCCTTGCGTCGACTTCACATCCAGCGTGAGTGACTCCTTGGAGCGGTTCAGCCACACGAAATAGCTGGCCTCGCCGTGCACGGTGGTGTCGTAGCGGCGCGCGAAGTCGCCCCCGCCGGGGCGCTCCACCTTGATCACCCGGGCGCCGAGGTCGGCGAGCTGACGGGTCGCGAAGGGCGCGGCGACGGCCTGCTCCAGGCTGAGGACCGTGATGCCGGCGAGCGGCAGCGGGTGCGGCACGGCCCCTCAGCCCCTCGTCCCGCGGTACTCCTCGTGGAACTGCTCGAACGACACCTCGTAGCCGTCCGGGTCCAGGCCCACGAAGACCCGCGCCCAGTCCGTGTCCTCGGGCTCCGTGAGCACCGGCAGGCCCTCGGCGCGCCACAGGGCGTGGGCCGCGTCGAGGTCGGGCGTCGGCACGGCCAGCGTGAAGCCGAGGCCGAGCGGGCCACGGCGGGCCGCCGCGCCGCGCTCCTCGTCGTAGTACCCGTGCGCGTCCCGGGCCGTCAGGATCAGCCAGGTGTGGCCGAAGGTGAGATAGCGCAGGTGCGGCTGCTCGTCGTTCGGCAACTCGCGGAAGCCGAGCTTCAAGTAGAGGTCGCCGGAGACCTGGAGATCCTTGACCCGCAGGCCGATCTTCAACTGCTTGCTGCCCATCATGCGGTACGCCCCTCCCGTGGCCGCGCCGGACGCGATCGGCCGCCCGGCGTGCGACGACCGTACCCGGGGGCGCGGGCCGGGGCGCGGCGGCCGTACCAAAGGCGCGGGCCGGGGCGCGACCACTGCCGTTCACCTGATGCTCACGAGGGTCGGCACGATCGGTCTCGCGCACCTTGTGCGCAGTTCAGCCAGGGCGGTCACCGTGCTGAACAGGCGCCTTTCCCGCAGTCGGCCGCACGCTCACCCGCACCACCGCATCGCCGCACTCCCTTCGCTTCCCTCGTGTCGCCCCGCTTCCCCCGCTTCCCCCGCTTCCCTCTCTTCTTCCTCCCCGCTCCTGTCACTCCCGCCCGTCGGTTTCAGCGGACTCCCCGCCCGCCCCCATCGAACGGAGAACGTGTCATGCCCGCGACACCCCTCACGCCCGCCCCCGCGACCCCGGCCGCCCCCGGCGCCCCGGCCACCGCTCCCGCCCCCGGGGCCCCGTCCACCCCCGACGCCCCCCGCTACGTCCCCTCCATCGCCGACTCCGAGGAGCAGATCCGGGCCGCCCAGCGGCTGCGCTTCCAGGTCTTCGGCGAGGAGATGGGCGCCACGCTCGACACCTCCCTGCCCGGACACGACATCGACGCGTTCGACGCCCTCGCGGACCACCTGATCATCACCGACACCACCAGCGGCGACATCGTCGGCACCTACCGCCTGATCCCGCCCGGGCGCGCCGAACACTCCTACTCCGACGGCGAGTTCGACCTCTCGGCGCTGCGCCCGCTGCGCTCCGCCACCGTCGAGGCCGGGCGCTCCTGCGTGCACCCGGGCCACCGCTCCGGCGCCGTGATCAACCTGATGTGGTCGGCCCTCGCCCGCTACGTCCTGCTCTCCGGCCACCGCTACCTCGCGGGCTGCGCCTCCGTGCCGCTCGCCGACGGCGGCACCGCGGCCGCGAGCGCCTGGCTGCTCGGCACCGCCAAGCACGTCTCGCCGCCCGAACTGCGCGTGCACCCGCACCGCCCCTGGACGCCCGGCGAGCGCGCCGGACACCGCCCGAGCTACGCCGACCTGCCGCCGCTCCTGCGGGGCTATCTGCGCCTCGGCGCCTGGATGTGCGGGGCGCCCGCGCACGACCCGGAGTTCGACTCCGCCGACTTCTTCGTGCTGCTCGACACCGAGCGCCTGAGCGACCGGCACCGCCGGTTCTTCCTCGGCGACGCCGAGCGTGGCCCCGCCGCGCCCGGGAGGGGCGCGTGAACCCCTGGGCCGTGGACGCGGGTTGTCCGCGGGCCTGCGCCGCCTGGCCCGAGACCCGGGTCGGTCCCGCCGAGGAGGCGCTCAGGTACGCGGCCGTCGCCCGGGAGCTCGGGCGCAGCCTGCTCCTCGGCGAACGCCTCGCCGGGGACACGGCGCCGCGCGTCCAGGCGCGGCGGGTCCTGCGGGCGCTCGGCGTCGACCTGGAGGCGGCCCTCGCGCCGCTGAGCGTGCCGGGCACCGACACCGGCACGCTGATCGTGGCGAACCACATCTCGTGGCTGGACGTCGTCGCGTTGCTCGCGGTCGAGCCGGTGTCCTTCGTGGCCAAGCGGGAGATCGGGCGGTGGCCCGTGGTCGGCACGCTCGCCCGCCGCCTGGGCACGCAGTTCATCGACCGCGAGGGCGGGCGGCGGGAACTGCCCCTGATGGTCGGCGAGTTGGCCAAGACACTGGCGTCAGGCCGTTCGGTCCTCGTGTTCCCGCAGGCCACCACGTGGTGCTCGGTGGGCTCCGGGAGGTTCCGGCGGGCCGCGTTCCAGGCGGCGGTGGACGCGGGCGTGCCGGTGCGGCCGGTAACGGTGGCGTACCGGCAGGGCGGTGCGGCCAGTACGGCGGCGGCGTTCCTCGCGGACGAGGGGTTTGGGGGGTCGCTGCGGCGGGTGGCCGTGGCGCGGGGCCTCACGGTGCGGGTCACCGCGCACGCGCCGCTGCACGGGCACGACCGCAAGATGCTGGCGGCGCGGGCGTGGGCGGCGGTGTGCGCGGGGGAGGAGGCGCTCGCGGGGACGCATGCCTGAAGGGCGGAGGCGAGGGCGCGCGGGCAGGCGTCGGGCGCACGGTCGGACGGGCCGCCGCGGACTTCGACGTGACCGCGACGGTGGAGACCGCGCCGGTCTCGCACAGCGGGGACGCCGCCGACGACCCGGCGATCTGGGTGCACCCGGGCGACCCGGCGGAGTCCGTCGTGGTGGGCACGGACAAGAAGGGCGCGCTCGAGGTGTACGACCTCAAGGGCGCGCGGATCCAGCGGGTCGACGGGGGCCACGGCAACAACGTCGACGTGCGCGGGAACGTCGTCGTGTCCGCGGACGACGAGGCGGCGGGCGGCGACGGCGCGATGCGCGTGTACCGCATCGACCCGGCCACGCGGCGGATCAAGCACCTCAAGGACGTGCCGACCGAGGTCACCGCGCACGGCATCTGCCTCTACACCTCCCCGCGGTCAGGGAAGCTGTACGCCTACCCGAACTCCACCTCCGGCCGGGTCGAGCAGTGGGAACTCGCCGTCAGCGGCGACACGGTGAAGGCGACCTCCGTGCGGCTCTTCGACTCCGGGTCGGCCGTCGAGGGCTGCTACGCGGACGAGCGCACCGGCAAGCTGTACCTCGGCGAGGAGGACGTCGGCGTGTGGGTGTACGGCGCCGAGCCGGGCGCCGGGACCGCCCGCACCAAGCTCGACTCCACCGGCTCCGCCGGCCACCTCACCGCCGACACCGAGGGCATCGCCGCCGCCGGGAACCGCCTCTTCGTCTCCTTGCAGGGCAGCGACGACTTCACCGCGTACGACCGGACCAGCGGCGCCTACCTCGGCCGCTTCGGCGTCGCGTCCGGCACCGCCGCCGACGACTGTGAGGACACCGACGGCATCGACGCCACCGCCACGGGCCTCGGCTCCGCCTTCCCCCAGGGCGTGTTCGTCTGCCAGGACGGCTCCAACGGCGCCCCGGGCTCCAGCGGCAACCAGAACTTCAAGTTCGTACCGCTGGAGCGGATCACCGACCGCGTCTGACCCCGGCCGCATCCGACCCCGGCCGCGCCCGGCCCCCGCCGGGCTCACCAGCCGGTGAACAGGAGGTGGTTGACGGCGAGGGCAAGCACCGCCTGCGCCGTCAGCCACGCCCGCGCGGACGGGCGCGGAAGCAGCGCCGCCGCGGGCAGCAGGAAGAGCGCGAACGGCAGCCAGATGCGCTCCGTCTCCGCCTTGCTCATGCCGGACAGGTCCGCGACGGCGACCGCGAACAGGGCCGCGAGGACCAGGCCCACGAGGCGGTCGGCCGCCGTGGTGTCCCGGCTGCGCCAGCGGCGCACCGCGCCCGGTGCCGCCGTGAGCGTGCGCCGCAGACCCGCCACCGTCGCGAGCCCGACGACGACCACCGTGCAGGCCGGATTGGCCCACACCCAGTACCAGTACGGCCGCACGCCCGCCGCGCCCTGGTAGTAGCGGTCCACCAACAGGCGGTACGCCTCCCACCAGTCGAAGCCGAACGCCGTGAACACCAGCGGCACCACCGCCGCGCCCGCCACGAACCACGGCAGCGGGCGCGCCGTCCGGGCGACGAGCACGACACCGGCGGCGACCAGGGCGAAGAGCGTCAGGCCGTACGACAGGTAGCAGGTCAGGCCGAACAGCAGGCCGGAGCCGGTGGCGGCGAGGGCGGGGCGGCGGGTCGTGCGCGTCGCCGCCAGCGCGAGCAGCGCCGTCATCCAGGCCGTGACCGCCGCGAAGTAGCCGTCCGCCGACGCGCCCATCCAGACGGCGGCGGGCGCGAGCACCAGGAACGGCGCCGCACGGCGGGCCGTCGCCTCGTCCGCGAGCGCCCGCACCGTGAGCAGCACGGCAAGGACCGCCGTGCCGCCCGCCGTGATGACGAACGCGCCCGCCCACCCGCCGCCGCCCAGGCCGACCCGGTCCAGGAGGACGAAGGTCAGCGGCGCGGCGGGCGGATGGCCCGCGGTGTGCGCGGGCCAGTGGTACTCGCCGGGCACCTGCACGATGTGCTGCGTGAAGTCCCGCAGCGCCGCCGGGATGTCGTCGAACCGGTCGATCACCCGCAGGTACTCGTACTTCGTGGTGAGGCGCTCGGCGACGCCGCGGTGCCAGCCGTCGACCAGGGCCAGGGACCAGATCCACGCGGTGGAGCCCGCCCACGCGGCGGCGAGGAGTGCCCGCCAGGGCAGGCGCGCGGCGAGCGCGGGGCCGTGCAGGACGACGGCCGCGGCCACGGCGAGGGCGGCCGGGGTGCCCGGGCCCAGGTGGGGGTTCCATTTCGCGTACAGGGGTGGCCAGTTGACGTGCAGGCTGCCGTCGTGGGTCTCCAGGTAGCGGCCGATGAGGACGGCCGCGGTGACGAGGAGGGCGGCGAGGGCGGCGGCGAGGAGGTCACGGCGGGGGCCGGACCGGCGTGGGGCGGGCCGGGGCGGGTGGGGCGGGCGTGGTTCGGGGTGGTTCACCCTTGGCACGGTAGGGCGCCCGAGGCGGCGGACGGCGTGTCCGCGGGCCCGCGTCACCGAACCGTCAGATCTTGTGGCACCGATGCGCCACGTCAGCGTTTCGTCATGAGTCGCGGACGCCGAACCGCAGGTCGCGCGGCTTACGGTCGGGACAGGGCGACGGACCCACGTCGCGTGGACCGCTGAGGACGCAGCATGCGTGACGCACCCCCACCTTCCCGCAGGACCCGCCTTCGGACCGCGCTCCGAGAAGCGTCGGCGAAGATCGAGGAGCACGCGCCGTCGGCGCCCGGCTTCTGGCGCAGCCCGCTGCGCGGGACGTGGTTCACCGCCGTGCTCGGCACGGTGCTCCTGTTCGGGATGACCCTCCTGTTCGTCACCGGCCTGCTGTCCTACGCCGCGTACAACCCCGGCCTCGCGCCGGTCAACGACAAGACACCCGACAAGGGCCTGCTCGGTCTCTACCTCTTCGCCTGGCCCACCGACCCGCACTGGCTGTACCGGCTCACCCAGGGCCTGCACGTCACCGTCGGGATCACCCTGATCCCGGTGCTCCTCGCCAAGCTGTGGTCGGTGCTCCCCAGGCTCTTCGCGCTGCCGCCCGCGCGGTCCCTCGGCCACGCCCTGGAACGGCTCTCGCTGCTGCTGCTCGTGGGCGGCGCGCTCTTCGTGTTCGCGACCGGCGTCCTCAACGTCCAGCTGGAGTACGTCTTCCCCGGATCGTTCTACCCGCTGCACTTCTACGGCGCGTGGGTGTTCTTCGCCGCCTTCGTCGCGCACGCCGCGCTGAAGCTGCCGCAGACGGTGCGGGTGCTGCGCGCGGGCGGGCTGCGCGAGCGGCTGCGTACGCACGAGGGGCGCGGGGCGGACGGGGCCCGCGAGGGCGGGGCGAGCGGGGGTTCCGGGCGTGGGCCCGAGGACGCGGCCGGGCTCGCCTCGCCCCGGCCCGCCGAGCCCACCGTGTCCCGGCGCGGCGCGCTCGGCCTCGTCGGCGGTGGCTCGCTGCTGCTGTTCGCGACGACGGCGGGACAGAGCTTCGACGGATGGCCGCGCGCCACCGCGCTGTTCGCCCCGCACGGCGGCGCCGAACCGGGCCGGGGGCCCGGCGCCTTCCAGATCAACAAGACCGCCCGCTCCGTCGGCGTCGGCCCCGACCGCACCGGCGCGTCCTGGCGGCTCGTCGTCGCGGGCCCCGGCCGCACCCTGCGCCTGACCCGCGCCGACCTGCTCGACCTCGCCCAGCACACCGCCGACCTGCCCATCGCCTGCGTCGAGGGCTGGTCGACCTCCGACCAGGCGTGGAGCGGCGTACGGCTGCGGGACCTCGCCGCGCTCGCCGGGTACGAGGACCACGCGCCCGGCGTCCTCGTGGAATCCCTCCAGCTCCGGGGCGCCTTCCGCAAGGCGGCCCTGCGCGACAACCAGGTGCGCGACCCCCGCTCCCTGCTCGCGCTGCGCGTCAACGG
This sequence comes from Streptomyces flavofungini, assembly GCF_030388665.1. Taxonomy (NCBI): domain Bacteria; kingdom Bacillati; phylum Actinomycetota; class Actinomycetes; order Kitasatosporales; family Streptomycetaceae; genus Streptomyces; species Streptomyces flavofungini. The sequence goes on from NZ_CP128846.1 coordinate 8,058,174, forward strand.
CGCCGACCTGACGCCGGACCACGGCTACCCGGCCCGCGTCATCGTGCCCGCCGCGCCCGGCGTACTGAACACCAAATGGGTGTCCCGGCTGACCTTCGGAGAACTGTGATGAAGCACGTGCCCGCCCCTCCCCGGCCGACGGCCCTCCTGCGGCGCTGGTACGGGGAGGGCCCGCTCCACCTCTTGCTGCTGCTCGCCTCCTTCGCGCTCGCGCTCTACGCGGGCGTGCGGCTGCTCGCCGACGACTGGGTCATGGTCACGGTGTGGTTCGTGGGCGCGGCGCTGCTGCACGACCTGGTCCTGGTGCCGGTGTACGCGGCTCTCGACCGCGCGGTGACGGCACTCGTCGGCGGCCGCGACGGCGGCCGCCGGGAGCGGACGATGTTCATCCGCGTCCCGGCGGCGCTCTCGCTGTTGCTCCTGCTCGTCTGGTACCCGCTGATCACCCGTCAGGTCCCGCGCTACGAACGGTCGACGACGCTGCCCGCCGACGTGTTCCTGACGCGCTGGCTGCTCGTGACGGCGGCCCTGTTCGCGGGGTCGGCGCTGTGGTGCGCGCTCCGCGCGTGGTCGGTGTCGTCGTCGGCGTCCCGGTCGGGGCGGGAGGCGGGCCGGGGGTGATGCCCGGTGGGGGCGCGGGGGCCGGGGTGGTGCGGAGGGGAGTCGCGCGGGGTGCGGGGGTGTGCGCGGCGCGGGCCCGGCGCGCCCCCAGTGCGCCCCGTGCCGCGCGTCCGTCGGCCGCGTCGCTCGGATCCCCGTTGCGCAGCGCCACGAAGCGGCGGCCGTCCGACGACCACTGATCGACGACCTGCCAGCCCGCCGCGCGAGCGTGACCGACCAGCGCGGGCGTGCCGATCCGCGCCCACGGGAACGTCTCGCCGGGGTCGGCGAGCCCTCGGCCGTCGTCGAGGTGCACCCGCACCCGCTCGTCGATGTCGACGGGCGCGGTCTCGGCGATCAGGAGCCCGCCCGGCGCCAGGAGTTCGGCCACCCGCGCGAGCAGCGCGGCGGGGTCGCCGCCGATGCCGATGTTGCCGTCCATGAGCAGCGCGGTGCCCCAGCGCCCCTCGCCCGGCAGCGTCTCGAACACCGACCGGCGCAGCGCCGCGCCGCCGAGACCCGTCGTGTGCCGGACGGCCGCCTCGCTCACGTCGATGCCGAGCGCGCGCCGGCCACGGGCGGCGAGCGCGGCCACCAGACGGCCCGGGCCGCAGCCGATGTCGAGGACGGGACCCGCGCACCGGCGCAGCGCCGACAGGTCGGCCGGGTCGGGTGCCGCGCACCAGCGCTCCACGTCCAGCGGCAGCAGCCAGCCGTCCGTACGGCGCAGGAACAGCGGGCCGCGCCCGGCACGCAGCGCGTCGGCGTACGGACCCGCGCACCACGAGGGGGCCGCCTCCGAGGGCGGCACGACCGTGCTCATCGGCGCCCGGCCCCGGCCAGGCGGGCGAGCTCCCCCGCGAACCGGGTGCCCGGAGCGGCCGCCGCGACCGCCGCCGCGTCGGCCGCCGTGTCGACGTCCCGCAGCACCGGTAGGTCGCGCACGCGCAGGCCCGCGGCGGTGAGGCGGGCCCGCTGGACGGCGCCCGTCGTCGGCGTGGACATCGGCACGCCCCGGAGCAGCCCGGGATCGGGCGCGGCCAGGCCAAGGGCCCAGAACCCGCCGTCCGCCGCCGGGCCGAACCACGCGTCGGCGGTGCGCCAGGCGTCCACCGCGAGCGCGGGCGCGAGCAGTTCGGGGGAGACCTGCGGGGTGTCCATGCCGAGGAGCAGGGCGGGCCCCGCACAGACGCCGAACGCGTCGGCGAGCCGTTCGTCGAGGCCGCCCGCGCACTGCGGCACCACCTCGACGCCGTCCGGGAGCCAGCCCCCGGGCACCCCGTCGAGGACGAGCACACGCCGCCGCGCGGGTACGGCGAGCGCGACGCGCAGGGTGTCCACCAGGGCGGCCTCGGCGAGCCGGGCGGCCTCCTCGGGCGTGTAGGGCGGGGTGAGCCGGGTCTTCACCCGGCCGGGCACGGGGGCCTTGGCGATGATCAGGAGGGTGAGGCCGAGGGTGCGGGCGGGCGCGAGGCCGGGGGCGGTGCGGGGCGTCGCGGCCGCGCCGGGCGGGGTCAGGTCGGATGTCATCGCGTCGAGCCCTCCCGCGTCGGCCGCGCTCCCGTGCCCGGTGGCTCGGCCAGTACGTCGCGCATGTCGCGCACCGCCTGCCAGGTGCCCCGCCACGTACCGGTGACCTTCGACTTGCCCGCGCGCGGCAGATAGGGGACGTCCCGCTCCTCGATCCGCCAGCCCGCGTCCGCGGCCCGCATGACCATCTGCAGCGGATAGCCGCTGCGCCGGTCCGTCAGGGCCAGGCCGAGCAGGTCCGCTCGGCGGGCCGCCCGCAGCGGGCCCAGGTCGTGCAGGTGCAGGCCGGTGCGGCGGCGCAGCATCCGGGCGAGCGCGAGGTTGCCCGCGCGTGCGTGGGCGGGCCAGGCGCCGCGTGCCTGGGGGCGCCTGCGGCCGAGGACGAGATCGGCGCGGCCCGCGGCCACCTCGCGTACGAACGGTTCGAGCTCGCGCGGATCCATGGACGCGTCGCAGTCGCAGAAGCAGACCACGGCCGCGTCCGCCGCGGTGAGCCCCGCGTGGCAGGCGGCTCCGAACCCGCGCCGCGGCTCGCGGACGACGGTCGCGCCGAGCGAGCGCGCCAATTCCGCGGAGCCGTCCGTGGAACCGTTGTCCACGACGATGGCGCGCCAGCCCGCGGGGACGCGCGCGAGCACCCACGGCAGTGCGGCGGCCTCGTCGAGGCAGGGCAGGACGATGTCGGCCGGGGCGGGCGGGGGCGGTGCGGCCCGGTCCGGGAAGGGGCCCAGGGGTGCGGACGCGCCGGGTCCCTCGTGCGGGCCGTGGGCGTCGGGGGCGTCTGGGGCATCGGGGGCGGTGTGGTTCACGGCATTCACCCTACGAAGAGAAAAGGGGTAAATCGGGCGTCGGTTCCTTACGAAACACGGACGTCGGACCGGTGCAGACCGGGAAGCACCGGGCCCCTCGCAGCCGCCCGCCGCCCGTCCTCGCGGGCGGCGGCCCGTCCTCGCGAGCGGGCCGCCAGTCCTTACGAAACGAGGACGACCGCGGGCCGCGGCGGCTCCCGGCCCTCGCGCGCGAGCGCGTGGTGCGAGGCTTGTCGCATGGACACACCACCCTCGCGGCCCGGCGCCCGCGAGCCCGCAGCCGTCGGCGCCGGATCAGGCCAGGGGCGCGGCGCCCGCGTCCTCGTCGTGGACGACGACCGCACCGTCGCCGAGGTCGTCACCGGCTATCTGAACCGCGCCGGGTACGAGGTGGAGCAGGCGGAGGACGGACCGGTCGCGCTGGAGCGCGCCGCCGCCCGCCGGCCCGACCTCGTCGTGCTCGACCTGATGCTGCCCGGCATGGACGGCCTGGAGGTCTGCCGCAGGCTCCGGGAACAGGGGCCCGTGCCCGTGATCATGCTGACGGCGCGGGGTGACGAGGACGACCGGATCCTGGGCCTCGAGGTGGGCGCCGACGACTACGTCACCAAGCCGTTCAGCCCGCGCGAGCTGGTGCTGCGCGTGGAGTCCGTGCTGCGCCGCAGCCGGGCGTCCGCGCCCGGCCCGCACCCCGGCGGCTCGCTGCTGCGCGTAGCGGGCCTCGGCCTCGACCCCAAGGCCCGCCGCGCCACCAAGAACGGCACCGAACTCGCGCTGACGGTCCGGGAGTTCGACCTCCTCGCGTTCTTCCTGCGCCACCCCGGGCGGGCCTTCGGCCGGGAGGAGCTGATGCGGGAGGTGTGGGGCTGGGACTTCGGCGACCTGTCCACGGTGACGGTCCATGTGCGCAGGCTGCGCGGGAAGGTGGAGGACGACCCGGCGGCGCCGCGGCTGATCCAGACGGTCTGGGGGGTCGGGTACCGCCTCGACGGCGGGGATCCGGGTGCGGGCGCGGTTCCCGGGGCGGACGCGGGCGCGACCCCGAAGCCGCCCGCGCCCTCGGCGCACGCGGTCACGACCCCCCACCCCCACTCCGGCGAGGCCACCCCCCAGCCATGAACGACATACTCCTCATCGCCGTCTACGCCTTCCTCGGCGCCGTGGCCGCCGGACTGCTCGGCGCCCTCCTGCTGCGCCTGCTGCGGCACCGCTCCCTCGTCGTGTCGATGACCGTCGTCGTCGCCGTGGCCGTGACCGCGATGCTCGCCGGGACGCTGGCCGTGGCCTGGCAGATGTTCCTGTCCCGGCACGACCTCACCGTCGTCACCGTGGTCGTCGCCATGGCCGCCGCGGTGTCGCTGGCCACCGCGCTGCTGCTCGGCCGGTGGGTGGTGGCCCGCAGCAAGGCGCTGACGCTCGCGGCCCGTTCCTTCGGCACGGGCGGCAGCTTCGCCGCGCCCGAGGAGCCCGCGACCGCCGAACTCGCGGCCCTCACCCGGGAGCTGGAGTCGACCAGCGCGCGGCTGGCCGAGTCCCGGGAGCGTGAGCGGGCCCTGGAGAGCTCCCGCCGTGAGCTGGTCGCCTGGATCTCGCACGACCTGCGGACGCCCCTCGCGGGCCTGCGGGCCATGGCGGAGGCCCTGGAAGACGGCGTGGCGGCGGAGCCCGACCGCTATCTGCGGCAGATCCGCACGGAGGTGGAGCGCCTGAACGGCATGGTCGGCGACCTCTTCGAACTCTCCCGCATCCACGCGGGCGCCCTCGCCCTGTCACCGTCGCGGATCTCCGTGTACGACCTCGTGGGGGACGCGCTCGCCGGGGCGGACCCGCTGGCGCGGGAGCACGGCGTGCGGCTCGTGGGGCGGCGCATCGACGCGGTGCCGATCGAGGTGGACAGCAAGGAGATGAGCAGGGTCCTGGGGAACCTGCTGGTCAACGCGATCCGTCGGACCCCGGCCGACGGCACGGTCGCCGTCGCGGCGGAGTGCTCGGACGACGGCGTCGTGCTGTCCGTGACGGACGGCTGCGGCGGCATCCCCGAGGAGGACCTGGGCCGGGTCTTCGACACGGGCTGGCGCGGCACCCACGCCCGTACGCCCCCGGCGGGCGCGGGCCTGGGTCTCGCCATCGTGCGCGGCATCGTCGAGGCGCACGAGGGCCGGGCGGCGGTACGCAACGTCTCCGGAGGCTGCTGCTTCGAGGTGGTCCTGCCCCAGGCCGGACCGGCCTAGGACCGCCGACCCGCCGGACTGGCCCGGGGCTCCGGGCGCCGCCGCCCAGGCCTGCCCGCCCCGCAGCGCCTGCCGCGTGCGCGCCTGTGCCGCAGCCCGCGCCCCCGGCCCCGCAGGCGCCCTCACCGCAGCTCCGCCCCCGCGAACTCCCGCATCCCCGCGGCGAAGCCGACCTCCGGCCGCCACCCGAGCGCGGCCCGCAGGCGGGCCGAGTCCGCCGTCACATGGCGGACGTCGCCGAGCCGGTACTCGCCGGTGACCACCGGCGCGGGTCCGCCGTGGGCGTCGGCGAGGGCGCGGGCCATCTCGCCGACGGTGCGGGGCTCGCCGCTGCCCGTGTTGTACGCGGTGAACGTCCCGGCGACCCCCGCGTCCCGCACGGACTCCAGGGCCGTCGCCGCGGCCGCCGCCACGTCCCGTACGTGCACGAAGTCCCGCCGCTGGCCCCCGTCCTCGAAGACGCGCGGCGCCTCACCGCGGGCGAGCGCCGAGCGGAACAAGGCGGCCACCCCGGCGTAGGGAGTGTCACGCGGCATGCCCGGGCCGTACACGTTGTGGTAGCGCAGCGACACGGCGCGGCCGTCGGTCGAGCGGGCCCACGCCGCGCTCAGGTGCTCCTGTGCCAGCTTCGTCGTGGCGTACACGTTGCGCGGGTCGGCGGGCGCGTCCTCGGACACCAGGCCGGGCGCCAACTCCGCGCCGCAGGACGGACAGCGCGGCTCGAAGCACCCGGCCACCAGGTCCTTCTCGGCGCGCGGTCCGGGCCGCACCACGCCGTGCCGGGCGCACGTGTACCGCCCCTCTCCGTAGACGACCATCGAGCCGGCGAGCACCAGGTCCCGCAGCCCGGCCCGCGCCATCGCGGCGAGCAGCACCGCCGTACCCAGGTCGTTGCAGCCGACGTACGCGGGCGCGTCCGCGAAGTCCTTGCCGAGCCCCACCATCGCCGCCTGGTGGCACACCGCGTCGACACCGGCCAGCGCCGACGCCACGCCGTCGGGGTCGCGCACGTCCCCGACGACGAGCCGTTCCCCGGCCCGCGCCGCGCGCGGCGGCCCCTCGTGCGCCGACGCCAGGACCGCGTCGTAGGAGACGACTTCGTGGCCGCGCGCGAGCAGCGCGTCGACGACGTGTGTTCCGATGAACCCGGCTCCGCCGGTGACCAGTACCCGCATGCCGCCCACGCTAGGCAGGCAGCAGCCCGTCCGGCCCGCGCCGCGGCCCCGCGTCACCGTTCCGTAAGACCCTGTCCCGGACGCCCCTCGTCGCCGTGCCCGTACAGCGCCGTCGTACGGACCCCCGCCTGGAACCGCGTCCGCACCCCGAGCACCGCCATGATCCGGCTCATCCGGCGCTCGACCGTGCGCTGGGCCACGCCGAGGCGGCGGGCGATGGCGCTGTCGGTGAGTCCGGCGCGCAGATGGGCGAGGAGGAGCTCGTCCTCGGGGGAGAGGCCGGCGTGGGCGGCGGGGGCGGCGGGCCACAGGGGCGTGGCGCGCTGCCAGAGGAGTTCGAAGAGGGCGATGAGCCCTTCGAGCAGCGCGGACTGCTGGAGGACCAGGATCTCCTCCTCGCTGGGCAGCACGAACGGCACGAGCGCCACCCGGCGGTCGGCGACCACCAGCTTCAGCGGTACGTCCGCGAGGACCCGGCTCTCCTCGCCGCGCTCGGCGAGTTCCCGGGTGGCCTCCACGCGGCCGGGGCCGTCGAGGCCCGCCTGGTCGTAGATCGCGCGATAGCGCAGGCCCTTGTCGAGACGCTCCCGCTGCACGGTGTCCTGGCGCCTGAGCGGCTCCACGACGTAGGGCGGCTTGTCCAGGATCAGCATCTCGGTCCTGGCCGTCTGCTGGGTCTGGAAGAACTGCTGGGCGATGGCCTCACGGCCGCGGAGCACCTGCACCGGCGAGCCCTCGCCGCGCAGCCGCCCGGCCCGGAACTCCTCGGCGAGCGCGGCCGCGGCGAGGCGCGCGTGCGCGATCTCCTCCTGGCGGCGCAGCGCGAGGACTTCGAGCGCCACGTCGGGCGGGGCCGGGGTGAGCCGCTCCGTGCCGTCCGCGGCTCCCGTCAGAAGACCCAGTTCGGCCAGCGAGCGCACGTGCCCGCGCACCGACTCCTCGGCGAGGCCGGTGGCCGCCGCGAGCGCGGTGAGCGTCGAGCCGGGGGCCGCGAGGAGCGCGCGGTACACGCGCTCGTCGCCGGGGCCGACGCCGAGCCCGGCGAGTACAGGGGTGTGCGGGCTTTGCGGGATCTGCTCCGATGTCGCGTCCATGCCATCGTTTTCCCTGTCCTGGCGTCGGAATGCCGACACTGGCGGAACTCCGACGCTCCCGCGGGCGCGGACCCCGGTACGGTCGTGCCTGTCATGGATGCGGTTGTCATGAACGCCGAAGTCGCGTGCCGGAAGCGGCAGTCTGCCTGACGACGATTTCCGCGTCCACGGCGCGTTCCGTCTTCCGGCGGCGTCGCGGGCCGTGCAGGGCCGCGCGCGGCGCGCGATACGAGACCGGCACGGGATGCCCCGGCTCGACGCCCCGCACGTCAGGGGCGCCAACCCCCCACTCGGGGCATCCCGTGCCACCCGCGCCCCTGCCCTCTTCTGCCCTCTTCGCGCGCCCTGCCTGTAGCTGCCCGCGCCCCTGCTTGCGGGCGACTACCCGTCCCACCTGCCCCGTTGGTACGCGCCCACGGCTGCGCGCCGATGCGGCATCAAGAGCGCGTAAAGACTGCCGGAAAATGGCAGTGCGACGAAGGGCCCGGTCGCGTCAGGATGGGAGAGCAGGGACGGGGGGCGAGGCCCGGGTGCCGGATCACGGAAACGGGATCCGGCGCCCGGGTGTGTGCGGCTCCCGTGCGTGACCGGTCAAGGGGGCGGGGGCATGGGGGAGTTGATCGACGCGGCGGTGGGGTTCCCAGGTGTGGCCTTCACCTCCGCGATGGCGGTGGTGGTGTGCTTCTGGCTGCTCGTCGCGGTGGGCCTGGGCCGGGCGGACACCTTCGACGAGGACGCCGACCTGGGCGCCGCGGGTCTCGGCGGGGTGCCGGTGGCCGTGGCCGTCTCGCTGCTCGTGGGCACGGGCTGGCTGGTGAGCCTGGCGGGCTCCGTCGCGCTCGCGCGGACCGGCTGGACGGGGCTCGCGCACGCGGCCGGTGACCTGGGGCTGCTCGCGGTGTCCGCGCTCGTCGCGTACGGCGTGACGCGCGGCCTGGTCCGCGTGTCGACGCGGGCCGCGCGCGACCGCGCAGGGCCGTCGCCGCGCGACCTCGTCGGCTCCGTCTGCACGGTCCGCACCGGCTGGGTCGACCTGGAGTCCGGCCGGGCCGAAGTGGCCGCGCCCGACGGGACCGTGGCCGTCGTCGAGGTCCGGCAGGACCCGTCCGCGGCGGGGGAGCAGCTCGCGGTGGGCGGCAGCGCCCGGCCGCACGCGTACTACGCCCCCGGTGCGTTCTTCTGGGCCGTGCCCTGCTCGGTGGCGCTCGCCCCTGGCCGGGCCCGTCCCCGTACCGCCCGCGCCGCCGACGGCCGGCCCGCCGGACCCGCGCCCGCCGGACCCGCGGAGGAGCCCTGGCCGCACGCCGACTGCGCATGACGCCGTGCCTCCGCCCACACCCTCACCCCGAGCCGTCCACCCCGCCCTCCATGCGTGAAAAGCCGTCAGGAACTGGTCGGGGTACGGGGGTTGCAGGTGAGGAGCCATGGCATACCGGGTGACCACCTGGACGGCCATGCCCGGATACTCGCCGACGCCTTTGCCACCGGCCGGGGACTGACCCGCGAGGAGCTGGAGTCGCGGCGCGCACGCGGCGAGCGCGCGGCCGACGCCGGGTACGGACCGCGCGCCCTGGTCGGCGCGCACCTCGCGGCGACGCGGGCGTACAGGACGGGACCTGCCGCGCCGGCCTCCGCCGAGTCCCTGCCGGCCTCCGCCTGAACCTCAGCGTGCGCGCCCTGACGTACAGCCTGGACCGCATCCACCGCCTCACCGGCACCGACCCGGCCGACCCGCTGCACCGCCGGACCCTCCAGACGGCGGTGATCCGCCCTCGCCGACGGCCCGCCCTACGCAGGCGTCCCGAGGCGCGGTATCTCGATGGCGGGGCACCGGTCCATGACCATGTCGAGGCCCGCGGCGCGGGTGCGTTCGTACGCCGCCTCGTCGATGACGCCGAGCTGGAACCACACGGCCCGCGCGCCGATGGCCACGGCCTCGTCGGCGACGGCGCCCGCGAGGTCGCTGTTCACGAACACGTCCACGACGTCGACGTCGAAGGGGATCTCGGCCAGTGAGGCGTACCCCTTCTCGCCGTGCACCGTCTCCGCCTTCGGGTGGACCGGCACGACGCGCTTGCCGTAGCGCTGGAGGACCTCGGCGACGCCGTACGCGGCGCGCCGCTCGTTGTTCGACAGGCCGACGACGGCCCAGGTGTCACCGGGTCCGGTGAGGATCCTGCGGACGGTGGCGGGGTCGCCGTACATGTCGGGCCTCCAGGGGTGTCGTCGGTCTCACTACGCCAACGGCGGCGCCTGCCGGGTGATTCCCGGGCAGGCGCCGCCGCAGGGTCCGGGCGGTCGGCCGTCGTGTCCGCGGCGCCGCCGGGCGGGTGTCAGACGTTGACGCCGAAGTCCGAAGCGATGCCGCGCAGGCCGCTGGCGTAGCCCTGCCCGACGGCGCGGAACTTCCACTCGGCGCCGTGGCGGTAGAGCTCGCCGAAGACCATCGCGGTCTCCGTGGAGGCGTCCTCGGAGAGGTCGTAGCGGGCGATCTCCTGGTTGTCCGCCTGGTTCACCACGCGGATGAAGGCGTTGCGGACCTGGCCGAAGCTCTGGCCGCGGTTCTCCGCGTCGTGGATCGACACCGGGAACACGATCTTCGTGATCTCGGCGGGCACCCCGGCGAGGTTGACCTTCACGGCCTCGTCGTCGCCCTCGCCCTCACCGGTGAGGTTGTCGCCGGTGTGCTCGACGGAGCCGTCGGGGCTCGTGAGGTTGTTGTAGAAGATGAAGTGCTGGTCGGAGACGACCTTTCCGGAGTCGTCGCAGAGCAGCGCGCTGGCGTCGAGGTCGTAGTCAGTGCCGGTGGTGGTCCGCACGTCCCAGCCCAGGCCGATCAGCACGGCCGTGAGGCCGGGCGCCTCCTTGCTCAGCGAGACATTGCCGCCCTTGGAGAGGGAAACTCCCACGTGTCCTCCTGTGGTCCGCTACCGAGAATCGCTTCCGGCCGTGGTCAGGGCCGGGACTTAGAATCTACATGAGTGTAGAAGCGTTCGAAGTGGGTACCGCCCCTTCCGGCCGTTACGATGTGGCGCTCCCTATGAGACGTACGCGACATACATGAGGTATGTGATGCGAAGGGAGCGCAGGGCGCGCGGAGCACGGGCGACGGCAGGCGCGGCGCACCGCGACGGGAAGCGAGGACACGGCATGACGCAGCACACGGACGGGCCGCAGGAGCCGCGTCCGCGCAGGCGCGGGCAGGGCGAGCTGGAGGCCCAGGTGCTCGCGGCGCTGCACGGCGCGCGCGGACCGGTGAGCGCGGCCTGGGTCCAGGAGCGCATCGGCGGCGACCTCGCGTACACGACAGTCATGACGATCCTCACGCGACTGCTCGCCAAGAACGTGGTGACACGTGAACGCGCGGGCCGCTCCTTCGTGTGGCGGTCCACCGCCGACGAGGCCGGGCTCGCCGCGCTGCGCATGCGCAAGGTCCTCGACGGCGAGAGCGACCGGGAGGCGGTGCTCGCCAGCTTCGTCACCACGCTGTCCGCCGCCGACGAGCGGCTGCTGCGCGATCTGCTCGGCGAGGCGGGCGGCACCGCCGACGCGGAGGACTGACCGCAAGCATGGGGCTCTTCGTCTTCCTGCCGCTCGTGCTGCCGCTCACCGCCTGGCCGGTCGCGCGGCTCGCCGCCCAGCATCTGCACCCGCGCACCGCGACCCGCCTGCTGACCGCGCTCGCCGCCGTGATGGCGCTGTGCAGCACGCTCTGCCTGGCCCTGCTCATGGTCGTCGGCACCGCCCAGCTCCCCGGCAACCCGTTGCCCGACGGCTGGTCGGACCCGGAGGTCCGGGCCGTGCTGCCCTACGACGAGGTCGCGGGCAGGGCCGCGATCCCGGCGCTGACGATCGTCTGCGCCGGGATCGCGCGCACGCTGTGGCGGCATGTGACGGTACGACGACGGGGGTGGCGGGCGCTCGCGGGCCTGCCCGGGACATCGGTGGCCGTCCTGCCGGACGCGACCGAGGCGTACGCCTACGCCCTGCCCGGGAAAGAGCGGTGGGCCGAGGGCCGAGGGGCGCGCCGACGCCGGGCCGGCGGCCGGACGTCCCGTGGGCGGAGCACGCTGGAGGGGCGCGTGGTCGTCAGCCGCGCGCTGCTCGATCGGCTCCAACCCGCCGAACGGCGCGCCTTGTTCGCCCACGAGCGCGCCCATCTCGCCGCGCGCCACCACCGGTTCCTGCTGGTGACGCAGTTGGCGGCACGGGCCAACCCGTTCCTGCGGCCCTTGCGCACGGCCACCGCGTACACCGCCGAGCGGTGGGCCGACGAGGAGGCCGCGGCGGTCGTACGGGACCGGCGTGTGGTGGCGCGCGCCATCGGCAAGGCCGCGCTCGCGCGACCGCGCACGCCGGGCCCCGTGCTCGCCGGACTCGCGGGCCTCGCCGCGGTGGGCCCGGTGCCGCGCCGCGTCGCCGCGCTCCTGGGCCCGGCGCCCGCGGCCCGCACCCGGCCCTCGCTGTTCACGGCGATGGGCCTCGCGCTCTGGGGCGCCGCGTGCGGCACCGCCGTGTCCGCGATGTCCTCGGCGAACGCGGCGGTGACGATGGTGCTCGTCCTGCGGGCCGCCACGCCGCTGTGAGGCTTCAGCCGTGGGGGCTGTGGGGGCCGTGAGGGCTGGGGCGCACCGGTCCTGCGGGCCCGCGTGCCGCTCAGAGGTCGAACTCGTGCGGCGGCAGGTCGAGGGCGAAGCACGCCTCGCGCACCACGGCCTGCTCGTCCTTGTCGAAGTCGCCGTCGGCGCCGCCGATGACGATGCCGATCTGGATGACGGCACGCGCCTCCGCGGGCTTCTTCTTGGCCTTCGCGACCTCCTGCAACACGCTCACCTTGCCGAACGCGAAGTCGGCCGTCAGCTTGTCCACGTACGCGTCGAAGCGGCGCCGCAGGTCGTCCGCCGGGAAGTTCTGCAGCACCTCGTTGGTGGCGATCAGCTGCGCGACGCGCTGGCGCTCGGCGGCGTCCACGGTGCCGTCGGCGGCGGCGACGAGCGCGCACATCGCCATGCTGGAGTCGCGGAAGGCCCCGCTCGTGAGGTCGTTCTTCTTCGCCGTCAGCTGCGCCTGCATCGTCGAGGCGGATTCCTTCAAGCGGTCCCACAGGGCCATGGAAAAACTCCATCAGTCGGTGTCGGCGGTTGTCGCCGACCAATTTCTACAGCACTGTAAAAGTTAGCATCCGCGACAGCCGTACCGAAAAGCGCTGTTGGTCGGGTGAGTGACATAAGTCGCTTGTGTTTCATGGGTTCCGTAAAGTCCGTCACCACGGAAAGGCCGAACGATGACACCGACGCCCCGCGAGCCGCTGAGCGGCACGGCACGCGAACTCCTGGACGGCGCGACGGCGGAGCTCGCCCCGAAGCCGCACGCGAACGCGCTGGTCCCCCTCGTCGCGGACGGCGGCGCCGACCGGCGCGCGCTCGCCGCCCTCGCCCTGGAGCAGTGCCGGGTCATCCCGGCCGACCGCCGGTCCTTCCTGCATCTGGCCGCCCGCTCCGCCGACGCGGGCCTGCCCGCGTGCGCGGCCTTCTTCGCGGGGCTCGCCGAGGGCGAGTCGGTGGCCCTCGACCGGCTCGGCCCGCTGCTCACCGCCTGCGGGGTGGACGCGGAGCAGGCGGCGGCGTACGTCCCGACGGCCGGCTGCCAGGCCTACCCGGCGTACGTGGCCTGGCTCGCCCTGAACGCCGAACCGGCCGACGCCGTGCTCGCCCTCACCGCCAACTTCGCGGCGTGGGGCGGCTACTGCGCAGCCCTCGCGGACGCGCTGCGCGGGCGCTACGGCTTCTCCGACGAGGCCTGCGGCTTCTTCGACTTCTTCGCCGGGCCCGCCCCCGACCTCGACCGCGCGACCCTCGCCGCGCTCCAGGAGGGCATCGACCTGGAGCGCCTCACGCCCGCGACCGCGCTGCGGCAAGGGCGGCTGCTCCAGGACTACGAGGAGATGTTCTGGGGGACGCTCGCGGGGCTCGCGTGAGGATGCCCCGGGGCGGGCGGGGGTGCGGGGGCGTCCGCGCCGCGCGTCCGGGGCCCGTCCGGCAGTCCGGTCCCTATCCCGCCTGCCCCGCCTGCCCTGTCCGCCCTGCCTGCTCCCGCCGCATCACGATGGCCGTCACCACGACCCCGTCCCGTACCAGCCACGTGCCGGAGAACCCCGTCAGGCGCGAGCCCGCGACCACGGGCCCCTCCACCAGGAGCTCGGCGGTGAACGTGCCGTCCGCGCGGATGTCCAGGTGCGCGTCCTCGAAGCCGAGCCAGCGCCGGGCGAGCGGGAACCACGCCTTGTAGACCGACTCCTTGGCGCTGAACAGCAGCCGGTCCCACGGCACGGCGGGCTCCGCGACGGCGAGCGCGGCCAGCGCGGCGCGCTCCTTCTCGTCGCTGACCAGCTCCAGGACGCCCGGGTCGGACAGCGGCTCGGCCGGTTCGGCGTCGACGCCGACCGACAGGACACCGCCGGCGCGGGCGACGACCGCGGCGCGGTAGCCCAGGCAGTGCGTCATGCTGCCGACGACGCCGTCGGGCCAGACCGGCGCACCCTTGTCGCCGCGCAGGATGGGCCCGGGCGGCACGTCGATGCGGGCGAGCGCGGTGCGGGCGCAGTGCCGCGCGGTGGTGAACTCGCGCTGTCGCTTCGGCACGGCCTTCGCCACGTAGGCGACCTCTTCGGGGAACAGGGCCGCGTCGGCCGGGTCCTCGCGGGTCTCGACCACGACGACGGGCTCCGCGGCCAGGAGGGCGCCCAATATGCCGGTCTCGTCGGACACTTCGCCGGTGGACTTCGAGGGTGACGTCACGGTCGATCACTGTACCGGCGGCCCGCGCGGCGTGGTCCCGGAATCCCGCGCCCGGCCCGGCGACCGGCGCGCGGGGCCGGGAGAGGCGAGCGCATAGGGTGGCCTGATGCAGGACGAGTACCGCACCGTGGCCCGTGAGGGCGTGCACGAGACCGAGATCAACCGCTCGCGCTTCCTGTGCGCGCTCGCACCCGCCGCCACCGAGCAGGAGGCCCAGGACTTCGTCGCCCGCGTCCGCAAGGAACACCCGACGGCCACGCACAACTGCTTCGCGTACGTCATCGGCGCCGACGCCTCCGTACAGAAGGCGAGCGACGACGGCGAACCGGGCGGCACCGCGGGCGTCCCCATGCTCCAGATGCTGCTCCGCCGCGACATGCGGTACGTCGTCGCCGTCGTGACCCGCTACTACGGAGGCGTCAAGCTCGGCGCGGGCGGCCTGATCCGCGCCTACGGCGGCGCCGTCGGCGAGGCGCTCGACGCGCTCGGCACGCTGACCCGCAGGCGCTTCCGGCTCGCCACCGTCACGGTCGACCACCAGCGCGCGGGCCGGATCCAGAACGACCTGCGGTCGGCGGGACGCGAGGTGCGCGACGTGCGGTACGGGGACGCGGTGACCATCGAGATCGGCCTTCCCGACGCCGACGTCGAGGCCTTCGAGGCGTGGCTCGCGGACGCCACGGCGGGCAGCGCGGTGTTCGAGCTCGGGGGCGAGGCGTACGGGGACGCCTGACGGGGGCGGGGCGGGGCGCGGTCCGGGTGGGGCGCGGTCCGGGTGGCGTGGCCCGGTGGGGGCGATCCCCGGGCGGCCTGCCCCAGCGCCGAGCCCAGGCGTGAACGGGTGTGAATCGGTAGAATTCAGGCATGGGGAAGCGGCCCGTGACGCCGACTGCGCCCGAACTCGTCCTCGAGACCGACACCGGCTCCACGGTGATGAGTCCGAGCCGGGACTATCACGTCGGCCGCGACCCGCTCAGCGACATCGTCATCGACGACGCGCGCGTCTCCTGGCACCACGCGGTCCTGCACCCCGAGCTCGACCACTGGACGCTCGCCGACGAGCACAGTACGAACGGCACGTACGCCGACGGACACCGCGTCCACGCGTGCGACGTCGGCCCCGGCAGCGTCCTGCGCTTCGGCAACGTCACCGACGGCCCGCGCGCGGTGCTCGTCGGCCGTGAGCCGCCCGCCCCCGCGCCCCCCGAGCGCCCCTCCGCCGTCCGCACCCCCTCGGCCACCGGCACCTTCCGGCAGCCGACGACCGTGCGCCCCCTGCCCACCCGCACCGTCCGCATCGGCCGCGCAGCAGACAACGACCTGGTCATCGACGACCTGGTCGTGTCACGCCACCACGCGGAGCTGCGGTTCCTCGCCGGCGGCACGTACGAGATCGTGGACCTCGGCAGCCACAACGGGACCTACCTCAACGGCCAGTTGACCGCCCGCGCCCGGGTCATGCCGGGGGACATCGTCGGCGTCGGGCACCGCGCGTACTGCCTCGTCGGCGACCAGCTGCAGGAGTACGTCGACACCGGCGAGGTGTCGCTCGACGTGCAGGAGCTGACCGTCGCCGTCGACCGGGGCCGCAAGACGCTCCTCGACCGGATCTCCTTCCCCGTCGGCGAGAAGTGCCTGCTCGCCGTCGTCGGCCCCAGCGGCGCGGGGAAGTCCACCCTCCTCAACGCCCTCACCGGCCTGCGCCCCGCCGACGGCGGCACCGTCCTCTACGACGGCCGCGACCTCTACCGCGACTACGCCGAGCTCCGCAGGCGCATCGGTCTCGTACCGCAGGACGACATCCTGCACACGCAGCTCACCGTGCGCAGAGCCCTCGGATACGCCGCCGAACTGCGCTTCCCCCAGGACACCGAGAAGGCCGAACGCCGGGCCAGGGTCGATGAGGTCATCCGCGAACTCGGCCTGGAGCAGCGCGCCGACCAGCCCATCCACAGCCTCTCCGGCGGCCAGCGCAAGCGCGTGAGCGTCGCCCTCGAACTGCTCACGAAGCCCTCGCTGCTCTTCCTCGACGAGCCGACGTCCGGGCTCGACCCCGGCATGGACCGCTCGGTGATGCACATGCTGCGCGGACTCGCCGACGACGGCAGGACCGTCATCGTCGTCACCCACAGCGTGCTCAGCCTCGACGTGTGCGACCGGCTCCTCGTGCTCGCGGCGGGCGGCAGGATCGCCTACTACGGGCCGCCCCAGGACGCGCTCCCGTTCTTCGGCCACGCACAGTGGCCCGAGGCGTTCGAGGCCTTCGAGGGGGACCGTGACCGGGACTGGGCCGGGAGCTACCGGCAGTCGCCGTTCCACCAGCGGTACATCGTCAACTCGTCCGCGCAGCCGCATCTCCTGCCGCAGGGCGGCGCGGGCCACGGCGGAGCGGGCGCGGCCGCCGCCTTCGCGCCGCCGCCGAAGGCGCAGAGCTGGGGCTCCCAACTGCGCACCCTGGTCCGGCGGTACGCGGCCGCCCTCGGGGCGGACCGCACGTTCCTCGCCATCATGATCGCGCTGCCGTTCGTGATGGGCGCCATGGCCCGCGCACTCGCCGGGAGCAGGCTGACCCAGGAGACGGCGATGAACGCGCTGCTCATCCTGTGCGTCGGCGGGGTCCTGACCGGCGCCGCCAACGCCGTGCGGGAACTGGTCAAGGAGCGCGTCATCTACCAGCGCGAACGGGCCGTGGGGCTCTCCAGATCGGCGTATCTGATGTCCAAGGTGGTCGTGCTCGGCACCATCACCGTGCTGCAGGCCGTCGTGCTGACCCTGGTGGCCCTGCTCGGCGTCGACCTCAACGCGCCCGCCGGCGAGGGAGTGCTCCTGCCGCCGCTGGCCGAGATCACCCTGGCGGTGGCCCTCCTTGCCTTCACGGCCATGATGCTCGGCCTGCTCGTCTCCGCCCTGGTGCGCAAGGAAGAGGTGACGATGCCGCTGCTCGTGCTCCTCGCCATCGTCCAGGTGGTGTTCTGCGGCGCGCTCCTGAAGCTCCACGGGGTGCCCGGCGTCGAGCAGTTGGCGTGGCTCGTGCCCTCGCGCTGGGCCCTCGGCGCGATGGCCGGGACCATCGGCCTCGGCAGGATCGTCCCCGGCGAGCTGACGGCCGATCCGCTGTTCCGGCACTCCGCGGGAGTGTGGCTGCTGAACATGGGCGTACTGGTGGCCCTCTCGGTCGTCTTCGGGTACGCGGTGGCCAGGATGCTGCGACGGCACGAGCCCGCGATCATGCGGAAGTAGCGAGCGGCGAGCAGGAGCGGAAACGGACGAGGCGAGCGGGAGCGGACAAGGCGAGCGGGAGCAGACGAGATGACCACTGCGGACTTCCGGCCCACACATGTCGTCCCCCAGGACGGGCTGCCCGCCTGGGAGGCGCCGGACGCCGACCGGCCGACGACGCCGCTCGACGCACTGCTGCCCGTGCAGCTGGTCGACCGGCTCGGCGACTGGGGCCGGATCGTCTGCGCCAACGGCTGGTCTGCCTGGGTCGACGGCCGCCTCCTGGTCGCCGTGCCGCAGGCCCCGCCCGCCGCGGGCCACCGGCTGGCCCGCACGGCCGACCCCCGCCCGCTCCTGGCGCGTGCCGGGGACGCGCTGACCCGCTACCGGCGCGCGGCTGAGGAGCTCGCGGGCGGCACGGCGGACGGCGAGTCCTTCCACCGCCGGACCCGCGGCCTGCGCGTGGGCGTGATCGTGGACGGCGAGTCGGTGTGGCTCTACGACGCCGAACACGAGCGGTGGGTGTACTGCGACGGGGCCCGGCTCAGCACGTACGCGGCGGGGGAGGGGCCGAGCGTCCACGGCGACGGGCCCGCTCCGGGGCCGGGACCGGAGCCGACGCGGGTGGTCGAGGCCGCGCCGGATCCGCAGGGCCAAGGCGTCGCGCCGGATCCGTACGGCGAAGGCGTGGCTCCCGGCCCGTACGGCCAAGGCGCGGCTGCCGACCCGTACGGCGAAGACCCCACCCGCCGTATCCCGCCCGTCGCGGTCGACTCCGACCCCGACCCGTCCGCCCGGCGAGGTGAGACCTGATGGGGCCCGCGCCGCGGGAAGCGCCGTCGAGCCGCAGCCCGCACTCCGGGCGCCCCTCCGACCTGGTCGGGAAGTAGATCGCGGGCTACCGGGTCGAGAGCGAGATCGGGCGCGGCGGGATGGCCGTCGTCTACCGCGCCAAGGACCTGCGCCTGGACCGGACCGTCGCCCTGAAGCTGCTCGCGCCCGAGCTGGCACGCAACGACACGTTCCGACAGCGCTTCACGCACGAGTCGCGCGTGGCCGCCGCGATCGAGCATCCGCACATCGTTCCCGTCTTCGAGGCGGGCGAGACCGACGGCGTGCTCTACATCGCCATGCGCTACGTCCCCGGGCTCGACCTGCGTCATCTGCTCGACCGCTCGGGCCCGCTGCCCGTCGGCACGGCCCTGCGCATCGCCGCGCAGGTCGCGTCCGCGCTCGACGCGGCCCACGACCACGGACTCGTCCACCGCGACGTCAAACCCGGCAACATCCTCGTCGCCAAGGGCACGGACAGCGACCACCCGGAGCACGTCTACCTCACGGACTTCGGCCTGACGAAGAAGTCGCTCTCGCTGACCGGGTTCACGTCCGTGGGCCAGTTCGTCGGGACGCTGGACTACGTGGCACCGGAGCAGATCTCGGGCCGCCCCGTGGACGGCAGGTGCGACGTCTACAGCCTCGCCTGCGTCGTCCACGAGAGCCTGGCCGGCGGGCCGCCCTTCCAGCGCGACGACGACATGGCGCTGCTCTGGGCCCACCAGTACGACCAGCCGCCGCGGCTCACCGAGAAGCGCCCCGGCAGCCCCGGCGCCCTCGACGGCGTCCTCGCGAAGGCGCTGGCCAAGAGCCCAGAGGAGCGCTACGGCTCCTGCCTGGAGTTCGTGGCCGCGCTGCGGGCCGCGGTCACGGGCGACGCGCGGGGCCACGCGCCGACGCGGGTGGACCTCCAGGTCGTGGGAGCCCCGGCGGAACCGGGGGCGCCGCCGGAGCCGCCGGGCTGGGCCCGGCCGGTCTTCCGGCAGCTGCCCGACTGATCCGGACAGCACCTGTCTGATCCGGACGGCCCCCGTCCGATCCGGGACAGCACCCGTCCGGTCCGGACAGCCCCCGTCGGCATCGGCCAGGGCGCCGAGAGCCCTCCGGCCACGCGCGTCCGTTCCCGTCAGCGTTCGCCGGGGCCCGTGCGCCCCACCTCGCCGCGCCGGTGGACCGGCCGCGCGAGCAAGCCGCCGACGAACCCGGCGACGAGCCCCCAGGCCACGGCGAGCAGCACCGCCGTCCCCAGATGCGGACGCAGCTTCACCAGGCCGGTGAGGCCGCCGCCGAGGTCTCCGATGCCCAGGAGCGACAGGCCCGCGTGGGCGGAGACACCGGCCAGCACGCAGACGGTGAACACCGTCAGGGCCAGTGCCACCGCCATGTGCACGGCGTGCTGCCAGGCCCGCATCCGGGCGGGCGAGCGCGCCGCCATGAGGAACGCGGCCCCCAGCACCATGACCGCCGCGACGACGAGCAGCCACCACACCCGGCCGTCGTGGTCGGAGAGCGTCCGCAGACTCACCTTCGAGTCGCTCGGCGTGCGCAGGACCTGGTCGAGGACGCGCGGCATCGGCAACCCGAACGGCCCGTCCACGCGGCCTTCCCAGGAGGCCCCGAGCCCCAGAGTGAAGGCGAGCCAGAGCAGGTTGGGCAACCCGAGCAGCAGCACCGCGAAGGTCTCGGCCGCGTGGCCCCGCGTCGCCGCCACGACCAGGCCGACGGCGAGCCCGAGGGCGACGTACGCGAGCAGCAGGACCACCATGGCGTGGGCCGCGGGGCGCACCGACTCCTGGAAGCGCACCAGGCGGGCGGGGAGCGGGGCCCCGCGCGCGACGAGCAGCGCCATGGCGAGCACGCCCGCGAGCCACAGCAGCCCGAACAGGACGGTCAGCGGCACATCCGTCTCGAACCCGACCTCGGGCGAGGCCCCCAGCAGATCACCGATGTCGGCCGCGGCCTCGCCCCCGAGGTCGACGGTGAACCGGTGGCGGGCCCCCAGGCCGAGGCCCACGAGGGACAGCACCCACAGCAGCGCGATCCGGGCGGCCCAGCCGGTCAGCTCCTTGGCGTCGGCGACGGCGCGGTGCCGCAGCGGCCGCAGGAACCCGGCGGCGATCACCAGCGCGCCGACGAGGGTGACCGACAGGGGGAGCACGCCGAGAGCCGCGTCCGTCTCGGCGAACGCCCCGGCCCCGCCGGACAGTCCGACGGAGCCGCCGACCGCCATGACGACGACCGCCGCGAGAACGGAGGGGAACGCGCCGTCGGGCAGGTCCCCGGCCCCCGCGGCCCACAGCCCGAGCGCGGCGACGACGGCCATGGCCACCAGCGCGGCGAGTACGGCGACGAAGGCGTGCGGCCAGCCGTGGGGGTCCCGCAGGCTCTGCGGCGCGTGCCCCGTGCCCGCCCGGCCGGGCGGTGTCTGGTGACTCACGTTGTCACGCTAAGCAGCCCCGCGGCGGCGCGCCCCTCGGGAGGGCCGACCGCGTCGGCTTGCGAGCCTCCAGGAATCCGGACACACAATAGGCGCGTAATGCAATAAAACGTATGGAGTAGTCAAAAAGCTGACCAGTTCCGTACGTTTCCCTACGCAGGGAAGAAGTCTTCGTGAGCGTCGAACCGCCCTCGTCAGGCCGCCCCACAGGGCCCCCGTCCGGCCCGCTCTCGGGCCCCTCGCGGCCGGGCGCCACCCAGCAGAGCGGCACCCCGGGCGCGGGCCCGCCCGGATCGACGCCCCCGCCCGGCGGGGACCGGCCCTCGGGACCCCCGAGCGGCCGGGGCCCGGGCGGGGACGGGCCTGGCGACAGGGGAGGGTCCGGCGACGGGGGAGGGGGCGGGCAGGAACCGTCCGGCGGCCCCGGCCAGGGCCCGGCGCCGGACCGCCCCTGGTGGAAGTCGGCGCCGCGCGTGGCGATGATCGGCCTCGCCGTCGTGGCCGCCGTGGTCCTGACCGTCGTCCTCACCCGGCCCGACGGTGCCGAGGACTCCGGCGGCGAGGTGCTCCTGCAGGCCGCGGGGAAGCCGGGCCCCGACCCCTTCACCGAGTCGACCGCCCGGGACGACGGCACTCCGCCGTCCCCGACGGCGCCGGCCGACTCCTCGGCGTCGGCCAACGTGACGCGCGGCATCGACGGCGCCGCCCCCGGCCTCTACGGCGGGACGCGCAAGGTCGGGGCCTGCGACGTGGAGAAGCAGGTCGACGTCCTCGGGAAGGACCCGGCGAAGAACAAGGCGTTCGCCTCGGCCCTCGACATCGACGCGGCCGCCGTCCCCACGTACCTGCGGGCGCTCACGCCCGCGCAGCTGCGCATGGACACCCGCGTCACCAACCACGGCTACCGCGACGGCGCCCCCACCGCCTACCAGGCGGTCCTCCAGGCAGGCACCGCCGTGCTCGTCGACGACCGGGGCGTGCCGCGCGTGCGCTGCGCCTGCGGAAACCCGCTGCTGCCCCCCGTCGCGCAGCAGAGCACCCCGAAGCGGACGGGCGACGCGTGGCCCGGGTACCGCTCGTCGGACGTCGTGTTCGTGGCACCCGCCGCCCACGTCGTGAACGTGTTCGTCATGTACGACCCGAAGAGCGGCGAGTGGTTCGCGCGCGACAAGGGCGACACGGGCGCCGGAGACAAGAAGACACAGCCGCCCGCCGACCAGCCCTCCCCGTCTCCGTCCCTGTCGATGTCCTCGTCGTCCCCGTCCCCTTCGTCGCCCTCGCCCTCGTCCCCCTCGCCGTCCTCCGGTGAGCCGTCCGCGCCGTCGCCCGCCACGGAAGAGGAGCAGCGGCCCGAGTACCGCTCCCCGGAAACGCCGCCGTCGCCAGGGGCGTATCGAGGCCCGTGATCGAGCAGGTGCCCGCAGGCGCTAGCGTGGTGGGTGCTGTCGGCGGGGCCCGTGCCGGGTCGGTCCCCGAGCCGCGGCACCGGAGGGGAGAGCGAGCATGCGGGCCGGAGCGGCGTCTTGAGAATTCTGCACACGTCCGACTGGCATCTGGGCCGGGCGTTCCACCGCGTGAGCATGCTCGACGCCCAGGCCGCGTTCATCGGCCACCTCGTCGCCACCGCGCGTGACCGCGAGGTGGACGCCGTCGTCGTGTCGGGAGACGTGTACGACAGGGCGGTGCCGCCGCTGGCCGCCGTCGAGCTGTTCGACGACGCGCTGCACCGGCTCGCCGACCTCGGCGTACCGACGGTGATGATCTCCGGGAACCACGACTCGGCGCGCCGCCTCGGCGTCGGCGCCGGGCTCATCGGGCGCGCGGGCATCCACCTGCGGACGGACCCGGCGGGCTGCGGGCAGCCCGTGGTGCTCGCCGACGCCCACGGCGACGTGGCGTTCTACGGCCTGCCCTACCTCGAACCGGCCCTGGTCAGGGACGAGTTCGGGGTGCGTGGGGCGGGCCACGAGGCCGTGCTCGGCGCCGCCATGGAGCGGGTGCGCGCCGACCTGGCCGCCCGGACGCCCGGCACCAGGTCCGTCGTCCTCGCCCACGCCTTCGTGACCGGCGGCGAGGCCAGCGACAGCGAGCGGGACATCACGGTCGGCGGGGTGGCGGCCGTGCCCTCCGGGGTCTTCGACGGCGTCGACTACGTGGCGCTCGGCCACCTGCACGGCAGCCAGACCATCAGCGAGCGCGTGCGCTACAGCGGCTCCCCGCTGCCGTACTCCTTCTCGGAGGCGAACCACCGCAAGAGCATGTGGCTCGTCGACCTCGCCGCGGCCGGGGAGATCGAGGCCGAGCGGATCGACTGCCCGGTGCCGCGACCCCTCGCCCGCATCCGGGGAGACATCGAGACACTGCTGCGCGACCCGGACCTCGCCCGCCACGAGGAGGCCTGGGTGGAGGCGACGCTCACCGACCCGGTGCGCCCCGACGACCCCATGGCCCGGCTCTGCGAGCGCTTCCCGCACACCCTCAGCCTCGCCTTCGACCCGGACCGTGCCCCCGAGGACCCGGACGTGTCGTACGCCCAGCGGCTCAAGGGCCGCGACGACCAGCAGATCGCGGAGGACTTCGTGACCCACGTCCGCGGCGCGGGCCCCGACGCGCGCGAGCGGGACGTGCTGCGGGACGCCTTCGACGCCGTCCGCGCCGACGACGTGCTCCGCGAGGTGGCCCGATGAGGCTGCACCGGCTGCGGATCACGGCCTTCGGTCCCTTCGGCACCACCCAGGACATCGACTTCGACGAACTGTCGGCCGCCGGGCTCTTCCTGCTGCACGGCCCGACCGGCGCCGGGAAGACCTCCGTCCTTGACGCCGTCTGCTACGCCCTGTACGGCTCCGTCCCCGGACCGCGCCAGGGCGGCGGCCAGGGCGCGACCCTGCGCAGCGACCACGCCCGCCCGGACACCCGCACGGAGGTGCGCCTCGAACTGACCGTCGCCGGACGCCGGCTGGAGATCACCCGGCAGCCGCCCTGGGAGCGCCCGAAGAAACGCGGCACGGGCACGACGACGGACAAGGCCCAGAGCTGGCTTCGGGAGTACGGCGGCGGGGGCGACGCAGTGTCCGGGGCGGGTGCCGACGTGCCCTCCGGCGCGGTGGGCCCTGCCACCGAGTCGGGCACCGCCGCCGGGTCCGACCGCGCGAGCGGCTGGAAGGACATCAGCCGCTCCCACCAGGAGATCGGCGAGGAGATCAGCCAGCTGCTCGGCATGAGCAAGGAGCAGTTCTGCCAGGTCGTGCTGTTGCCGCAGGGCGACTTCTCCCGCTTCCTGCGCGCGGACGCCGAAGCCCGCGGCAAGCTCCTCGGCAGGCTCTTCGACACCCGCCGGTTCGCCGCCGTCGAGGCGCGCCTCGCCGAGCAGCGGCGCGCGGCGGAGGCGCGGGCGCGCGAGGGCGACGCGGAACTGCTCGCGGACGCGCACCGCATGCAGCAGGCGGCGCGGGCAGGGGGCGAGGGCGCGGAGCTGCCGCTGCCGGACGCCGCCCCCGGCGACCCGGGGCTCGCGGACGCCGTGCTCGCCTGGGCCGCCGTGGCCCGCGCGGGCGCCCGCGAGCGCTTCGACATCGCCCGCAGCGCCCTCGCCCACGCCGAGTCCGCGCACGCCGAGGCGGCCGCCGAGCTCGACGACGTACGCGAACTGGCACGGCTCCAACGGCGGTTCGCCGACGCCACGGAGCGCGCCGCCCGGCTCGACGCGCGCGCCGACGAGCACCGGCAGCTCACCGCCCGCATGGAGCGGGCCCGCAAGGCCGAGACCGTCGCCCCGGCCCTCGCCCTGCGCGCCGACGCCGAGGAGGAACACCACCGCGCCACGGCCGAGGAGGCACGCGCGCGTGCGCACCTCCCCGCCCTGTACGCCGACGAGGGCGCCGCGGGCCTCGCGAGCGCCGCGCGCCGGACCAGCGAGGAGCTCGGCGCCCTCGCCTCCGCCCGCCGCGCAGAGCCGCGCCTGGCCGAACTGACGGCCCAGCGCGCCGACCTGGACCAGCAGGAACGGGCCGACGACGAACTCGTCGCCGAGGCCGGGGACTGGCTCGCCGACTGGGACGCCCGCCGGACCCGGCTGCGCGACGCCGTCGAGGACGCCCAGGACGCCACCGCCCGCACCGAGCACCTGGCGGGACGGCTCCAGCCCGCGCAGGAGAAGCTCGACGCGGCCCGCAGCCGCGACCGCCTCACCCGGGAGGCCGACGCGGCCGAGGAACGCGCCCTCACCGCCCGCGAGCACGCCGGTTCGACCCGCGAGCACTGGCTCGGCCTCAAGGAGCAGCGTCTGGCGGACATCGCCGCCGAACTCGCCGCGAACCTCACGGCCGGAGCCCCCTGCTCCGTCTGCGGCGGCACCGAACACCCCGCCCCCGCGCGCAAGTCCGCGGGCCACGTCGACCGCGCGGCCGAGGAGGCCGCCCTCGCCGCCCACCAGCGCGCGGACGAGGCGCGCGCCGCCGCCGAGCGGGACCTCGCCGCCGTACGGGAGTCGCTCGCCGCCGCCACCGCGGCCGCGTCGGACACGCCGGTCGCCGAACTCGCCGCGGCCGTCGAGGAGTTGCGCGGCGCGTACACCGAGGCCCGCGACCGCGCGTCGCGGCTGCACGCGGCCCGCGAGGCTCTCGCCCAGGCCGAGCGCGAGCACGACCGCCGCGTCACCGCGCAGCAGGAGGCCGCCCGCCGCGTCGACTCGCGTGCCGCCCTGCGGGACGCGATCGCCGCCGAACAGTCCGTCCTGGAGGAGGAGTTGGCCCGTGCGCGCGGCGCCGCCGCGAGTGTCGCCCAGCGCGCGTCGCAACTGGAGCGCCAGGCCGCACTCCTCACCGCCGCCGCCGATGCCGCACGCGCCGCGGACGAGTCCGCGCAGCGCCTCAAGGACGCCGACGCCCGGCTCGCCGACGCCGCCTACCGCGCCGGGTTCGACACCCCGGCCGCCGCGTCGGCGGCCCTCATCGACGACTTCGGCCACCGCGAGCTCCAGCACCGCATCGACGCCTGGCAGCACGAGCAGGCCGCTGTCCGCGCCCTGCTCGCCGAGCCCGACACGGCCGCCGCGGCGCAGCAGCCCCCGGCGCAGCTCGCCGCCGCCGAGTCCGCTGCGGAGAGGGCCGCCGCCCGCGTGCGCACCGCCGCGTCGGCGTTGGACGCCGCCGCCCGCCGTCGCTCCGAGCTCGACCGGCTCTCCGCCCGCTCGGCCGCCGCCGCGCGGCGGCTCGCCCCGCTGCGCGAGACGCACGACCGGGTGGCGCGCCTCGCCACGCTCGCGGCCGGCACCTCCGCCGACAACGAACGCCGGATGCGCCTGGAGTCGTACGTCCTCGCGGCCCGCCTCGAACAGGTCGCCGCCGCGGCGACGGCGCGCCTGCAGCGCATGTCGTCGGGCCGCTACACCCTGGTCCACTCCGACGACCGCACAGGGCGCGGCCGTTCGGGCCTCGGGCTGCACGTGGTCGACGCGTGGACGGGCCGCGAGCGCGACGCGAGCACCCTCTCCGGCGGCGAGACCTTCTTCGCCTCCCTCGCCCTCGCCCTCGGCCTCGCGGACGTCGTCACGGACGAGGCGGGCGGCGTGCGCCTGGACACCCTCTTCGTCGACGAGGGCTTCGGCTCCCTCGACGACCAGACGCTCGACGAGGTCCTCGACGTCCTGGACGCCCTGCGCGAGCGGGACCGCAGCGTGGGCATCGTCAGCCACGTCGCGGACCTGCGGCGCCGGGTGCACGCGCAGCTGGAGGTCGTGAAGGGCAGGGCGGGGTCGGTGGTGCGGCAGCACGGCGCGGGCTGAAGGGCCGGGGCTGAAGTGCGGTGCTGAAGCGGCCGTGCCCAGGAGCCGTGCGGGAAGGGCGTCGCTGAGGGGCGGTACGGAAGGGGCGGCGCTGAGGAGCGGCCGTCAGTTCCGGTCGCCGGACCACAGGGACACCGGCAGCGGCCTGCCCGTCTCCGTGTCGGTGTTCACCCCTCCATCACGCAAGCACGAGCCTGCACGTCAAACAGGTGGGTGCCCCTCGGGGCGGCTTGCCGTGCCCGTGCCTCACTGGCCGAGGGGCCGCCTGGTCAGCGGAGAGGAGTAGACGACGCTCGTCGTCACCGAGCCGAGGGCGCCGATCTTGCCGGAGACCTCCTCCAGGTGCCGCATCGAGCGCGCGGTGACCTTGATGACGAAGCAGTCGTCGCCCGTGACGTGATGCGCCTCCAGGATCTCCGGCGTCGCCTCGACCAGGTCGTGGAACGGCTTGTAGTTGCCGTTCGGATAGCGGAGCCGTACGAACGCGAGCACCGGCAAGCCGAGCCGTTCCGGGTCGACCACGGCCGCGTAGCCCTGGATCACTCCGGCCTCCTCCAGGCGCCGCACGCGCTCGGTGACCGCGCTCGGGGACATGGCGACGGCGCGCGCGAGCTCCGCGTAACTGGCCCGGCCCTGCCGTTGGAGGACGTCGAGGATGCGCCAGTCGGTGGCGTCCGTGGAATATGCGGTCATGTCCGAGAGGAAACAGGGAAAACCCCGGCTGATCAAGAGGTGGACCGGGATTCGCCCCTTCAGGACAGCGGGCCCCGGCCATAGATTTCTGGCCATGCACCACACCACTTCCGCACACCTCACGAACGCCCCGACCAGCACGAAGCCCGCAACGAGCGGGGACGGCGCGACCGGCACGGACAGCGCGAACCCCGCCGCCGCGAACGCCCTCGCGAACGCCGTCCTGCGCGTCCCCCCGGCCGCCCCCGCCGCGGCAGCCGCCTACTTCGGCGCGAGCCTCGCCTTCCACGCGGACGTGTCCGACGTCGCCGCCGCGCTCGCCGCCGACGGCGACCCCGGCTTCGTCGTCCTCGACTCCCGCTCCACCGCCGCCTGGGACCAGGGCCACGTCCCCGGCGCCGTCCACCTGCCGACCGCGCTCATCCCGAGCCAGGCCGAGCAGCTCCTGGACACGTCGGTCCCGGTCGTCACGTACTGCTGGGGCCCCGGCTGCAACGGCGCGACCCGCGCCGCCCTGGCCCTGGCCCAGCTGGGCTTCCAGGTCAAGGAGATGCTGGGCGGCTTCGAGTACTGGGCTCGTGAGGGCTTCGCGTACGAGACCTGGGAGGGCACCGAGCGGCGCGCCGCCGACCCGCTGACGGCCCCCGCCGACGGCGCGGACTGCGGCTGCTGAGCCGGGCGGGAGCGGCCCCGCAGGGCGGGGCCGGGCCTTGTCCCGCATCGGCTGCACCCGCATCGGCTGCACGAGGTCCGCCCGTCACTGGGGCGACGGGGCGGACCCGACCTCGCTCCAGTACTCGCGGCCCGCCACGATCTGCCCGTGCCGCTGACAACGGGCCTTCGGCCACGCGCCGTTAATCACGTGCGCCCACGGGCGCGGGCCCTCATCATGATCTGTCATGCCCAAGCTTCCCCAGCCCACCGCCGCCGAACTCCGCCGCGACCCGCTGCCGCTGCGCGGGCGCACCGCCCTCGTCACCGGCGCGAGCCGTCGCGGGGGCATCGGCTACGCCATCGCCCGCCGCCTCGCCGCGTACGGGGCGAGCGTCTATCTGCACCACCACGTCCCGCACGACGCCGAGATGCCCTGGGGCGCCGACCGGCCGGAGGATGTCGCCGCCTCCGTGCGCGAGGCGCTGGCCGACCCGGACGCCCGGGTCGTGCACGGCCCCGCCGACCTCGCCGACGCCGACGCGCCCGCCGCCCTCGTCGCCACGGCCGCCGAGGCGCTCGGCGGGCGCCTGGACATCCTCGTCGCCAACCACGCCCGCAGCGGCATGGACGGCACCCTCGACGAGATCGACGCGTCCATGCTCGACGTGCACTGGGCGGTCGACACCCGCTCGGTGATCCTGCTCGTGCAGGCGTACGCACGGCTGCGCGCCGGGCTCGCGCCGCGCACGCCCGGCGGCCGCGTCATGATGATGACGTCCGGCCAGGACAACGCGGGCGGCATGCCGGGCGAGATCGCGTACGGCCTGCAGAAGGGCGCGCTGGCCTCGGCCACGCGGTCGCTCGCGACGACGCTCGCCGAACTCGCCGTCACGGTGAACACCGTCAATCCCGGCCCCGTGGACACGGACTACATGACGGGCGACGCGTACGACGCCATCGCCGCCCTCTTCCCGGCGGGCCGCTGGGGCATGCCCGACGACCCGGCCCGTCTCATCGCGTGGCTCGCGACGGACGAGGCCGAGTGGATCACGGGGCAGGTCATCCACTCCGAGGGCGGCATCCGGCAGTGACGGCGGGCCCCGGACCGAAGCCGGCCCGGGGCCGGACAGCGGGACGGGGCGGGAGCCGCGCGGGCCCCCGCCCCACCCGTCTCACAGCGCCGAGAGCTCGTCCACCAGATCGTCGAGCCCGAGCGACCCCTGTGACAGCGCCGCCATGTGCCACGCCTTCGCGTCGAACGCGTCCCCGTGCCGGCGGCGCGCGTTCTCGCGGCCGAGCAGCCAGGCCCGTTCGCCGAGCTTGTAGCCGATGGCCTGGCCGGGGATCGTCAGATAGCGGGTCATCTCGCTCTCGACGAAGTCCGCGGGCCGACTGCAGTGCGATCCGTAGAACTCCTGGGCCAGCTCGGGGGTCCAGCGCTCGCCGGGGTGGAACGGGGAGTCCGCGGGGATCTCCAGCTCCAGGTGCATGCCGATGTCGACGATCACCCGCAGCGCGCGCATCATCTGCGCGTCCAGGTAGCCGAGGCGCCGCTCGGGGTCGGTGAGGAAGCCGAGCTCGTCCATCAGGCGCTCCGCGTACAGCGCCCAGCCCTCCGCGTTGGCGCTGACGATGCCCACGGTCGCCTGGTAGCGGGACAGGTCGTCGGCGACGTGCGCCCACTGCGCGAGCTGCAGATGGTGGCCGGGAACGCCCTCGTGGTACCAGGTGGACACCAGGTCGTACACCGGGAAGCGGGTCTCGCCCATGGTGGGCAGCCAGGTCCGGCCGGGGCGCGAGAAGTCCTCCGACGGCCCGGTGTAGTACGGGGCCGCGGCGCCGCCGGGCGGGGCGATCCGGGACTCCACCTTCCGCACCCGCTCGGCGAGTTCGAAGTGCGTGCCGTCCAGCGCCTCGATCGCCTCGTCCATGAGGTCCTGCAGCCACTGCCTGACCTCGTCCACCCCGTCGATGTGCGCGCCGTGCTCGTCGACGTGCGCGAGCGCCACCCACGGTGTGGCCGCGCCCGGCAGGATCTTCTCGGCCTCGGCGCGCATCTCGCCGAGCAGCCGGTGGTACTCGGCCCAGCCGTACGCGTACGCCTCGTCCAGGTCCAGGTCCGTGCCGTTGAAGTGGCGGGAGAGGCGGGCGTAGCGCTCGCGGCCCACGACGTCGGGCGCGCCCTCGATCGCGGGCGCGTACACGTCGCGCATCCAGTCGCGCAGCGCCACGACCGCACCGGTCGCCGCCTTGGCCGCGGAGTCGAGCTCGCTCCGCAGCGCCTGCGGCCCGTCCGCCGCGAACTCCTCGTACCAGCCGGGCCCGCCATCGGCGCCCGCCCACTGCGTCAGCTGCTCGATGAACGTCGCCGTCGGCCGGGGCGCGGCGAACAGCTTGCGCTCCAGGCCGAGTTCGAGGGAGGCGCGGTAGCCCTCGTACGCGCCGGGCACCGCCCGCAGCCGCTCGGCGATCGCCGCCCAGTCCTCCTCGGTGTCCATCGGCGTCACCGTGAAGATCTCCCGGACCGCGTGCGGGGCGGTGTGCAGATTGCCGACGGCGCGCAGGCCCTCGTCGGCGTCGTGCACGGCCAGCTCCGCCGTGAGCCGCTCGCGCAGCAGCCGCGCGCACCGCCGCTCCACGCCGGTGTCGGCGCCCGGGCGTGCCTCGGCCTCGTCGAGCCGCGCCAGCGTCGTGCGCGCGAGCGCCGCGAGGGCGTCGAGGCCCGCGGGGGAGAGGTCGGGGAGTCTGCTGTTGCTCTCCTTGACGCCGAGGTAGGTGCCGGTGACGGGGTCCAGGGCGATGAGCTCGTCGACGTAGGTGTCGGCGACCTCGCGGGGCAGCGGTCCTGAGCCCGCGGGCGTGGGGGTGATGTTCGTGTCTGACATGCGGACATCCTGGTACGGGACAGGGCCGCACGTCACTGGCGCGTGGGCTCCGCTCGGGGCGCGGCGGCGGCCATCCACTCATTGTTTGACCGATCGTTCCAGTTGAGGCTAGCGTCTGCCGCATGGCGAGGACCAAGGAATTCGACCCCGACGCCGCGCTCAGGGCCGCGCTCGACCTGTTCTGGAGTCGTGGCTACGAGGCGACGTCCATGGCGGACCTCGTCGAACACCTCGGCATCGGCCGCGCCAGCATCTACGCGACCTTCGGCAACAAGCGTGAGCTGTACCTGAAGGCCATGGACCGTTATACGGAGCTGAACGACCCGCTGCTGCTCGACGAGCTCTCCCGGCCCGGCCCCGCGCTCCCGGGGGTGCGCGCCCTGCTCGCCCGGTTCGTGGCCGAGTCGTCCGCGCCCGGTACCGGGCGCGCGGGCTGCTTCGTCACCAACACGGCGGTGGAACTGGCCCCGCACGACCCCGCGGCCGACCGCAGGGTCGAGCTGAACTGGGAGCAGATCGAGACCCTGCTGCACGCCGCGCTCACCCGCGCGCGGGCCCAGGGGGAGATCCCTGAGGACCGCGATCCGCGCGCCCTCGCCCGCATGCTGCTCGTGCTGCTCCAGGGGATGCGGGTGGTCGGCAAGGTCTCCGGCGGCGAGGCCCGCGTGCGGGCGGCGGCTCAACAGGCGCTGTCGCTCCTGGAATAGGCGCTCACGGGCCGGCCCCGGACGACCGCCGGCCCCGCCCCCGACCCGGACGACCGCCGGCCCCGCCTCTCCCCGCCCTGGTGCCCGTTGCCCGGCGGTGGATTCCCATGCCTCAATAACGGAACGATCGGTCAATTATGTCATCTCTTCGGGGAGGGCGCACATGGCGCAGAACAAGGTCGCCGTACTCGGCACCGGGACCATCGGCGCGCCCGTGGCGCGCCGTCTGCGGGCGCACTTCGCGGTGCGCGTCTGGAACAGGACCCGTGCCAGGGCGGAGCCCTTGGCCGCTCACGAAGGCATCGAGGTGTGCGCCACCCCGGCCGACGCGATCGGCTCGCGCACGGTCTGGGTCTCCGACGAGGCGGGCGCGGCAAGCCGCCTCGAACTCGCTCTGAACAGCCTCGTGTTCGCCCTCACGCACGGAACCGCCGAAAGCCTCGCCCTGGCGGAGGCGTTGGGCGTGGATCCGGCGCTCGTCGTCGACGCGGTCGCGGGCGGCCCCTGGGCAGCCCGTTCTTCCAGGCCGAGGCCGCCGCGATCCGCGCGGGTGACTACGCGGCCGGCTTCACCGTGGACAACTCCGTCAAGGACGCGGAACCCGTCGTGGCGGCGGCGGAGTCGGCCGGGGCGGCCGCCGACCTCGGCGCCGCCGGACTCGCCCGGTTCCGGCGCACGGCCGACGCCGGGCACGGCGACAAGGACATGCCGCCTCGTACCTCGTGGCCCGGACCGGCTCGGGGCGGGACCCGGGCGCACGGGCCTGAGGGCTCCCTACGGCGGACGCCCGCGCCCTGACCGCGCGAGGCGGAGGGTGCGGGCGTCCTGTCCGGTCGCGGCCAGAGCGTGTGGGCGGCCCTGGGCGCTACTGGTGGCTGTCGTACGGCAGCTGCGAGCGCACGGGGGTCGCGTCGAGGCGGGCGGTGATGACCAGCGTGCCCTCCTCGATCTGGAAGTCCAGCGGGAGGCGCAGGCCGCGCATCGCGGCGACCATGCCGGTGTTGGACGACTGCGTGACCGCGTACACGCTCTCGCAGCCCGCCTCGATCGCCATCGTGACCAGGCGGCCGAGCAGTTCGCCGCCGACGCCGCGGCGCTGCCAGTCGTCCTCGACGAGCAGCGCGATCTCCGTCTCGTCGCCGTCCCAGAGCAGATGGCCGAGGCCGACGACGCGGCCGGACGCGGTGCGCGCGGCGAGCGTGCGGCCGAAGCGCGGGCTCAGGAGGTGGGTGAGATAGCGGTCGGCGTCGTTGACCGGGCCGTGGTACCGCATGCCGAGGGTGCGCTGGGAGCAGCGCTCGTGCATGTCCTTGGCGGCCCGGAGGTCGCCCGTGTCGGCTCGGCTCACCGTGATGTCGCTGCCCTCGGGGAGCGTGAGCACGTCCTGGCCGCCCGGGACGCGCGGACCGAGCCGGGCGTCCAGCTCCACGAGCGCCCGCGCGCGGGCGAACTCCGTGGGGGTGAACGGGAGATAGGGCCGCTCGACCGTGATCACTCCGCCTTCGGGGCCCCGCAGCCGCAGCACGGTCCCGTCCAGGACGCCCTCGACGGGCGCCGCCTCCTCCAGGGCGCGCTCCGTCCGCCCCGGCCCCGCGGGCAGGAAGCGGATGGTGCACCGGCCCAGCAACTGGCGCAGCGCGAGCGGCAGTTCCGCCGTGTCCAGGGCCGTGCGCGTGGCCAGGCCCAGGATCCGGGTCGGGGCGTCCACGAGGTCGTGGGCGTCGGCCCGCTCGACCCAGGTGCTCGATCCGCCCGCGCGGGAGACCGTGCGGGTGAGGTCGGCCGCGGGCAGCGCCGCCGGGGCCCGCAGCAGGAACTCGTCGACCGTGCCGTCGGCCAGCGGGTGGGTCTGCAGGCTCAGGATGTCGACGCTGTCCCGCGCGAGGGCCGTGCACAGCGCGGCGAGCGAGCCGGGGGCGTCGCGCACGGTCGTGCGCAGCCGCCACAGGACCGTCGGCCCGGGCCGCGGACCGGCCGACGCGTCGGCGCCCTGCGGTGCGGTCGTGGCCGTCGGCGCCCCGGCGGTCGTGGCGTCGCCGGCGTCCCCGGTCCCCGCCTGGGCCGGGAGCGGCGGGGTGCCCGTATCGGACCCTTCCGCGCCTGGCGGCGCGTGCGTGTGGCGCCGTGCCCACCATGTGTGGAACCCGGCCGTGGCCGCCAGGACCACGGCCGACACGAGGAGCAGCTCGGGCCCGTCCGGGCCGTGCCCCACGAGATTGGCCGCCGCGTCCGCCACGGCCACGGCCGTGAACAGCGCGGCGAGTTCGACGACGTCCCGGCGCCAGTGGTGCACCGGCCTGCCGTGCCTCTTGCGTGTCACATCAGACATGTCAGCACTCATGCAGTCACTCTGGCCGAAGGGTGTTGCGTGATCACGAACGGTTTGTGACTGATGGGTTAAGAGCGGTTCTGTCCGTTTCATTACTTTTTGCCCACCCCGGTTGTCCGTTGCTGTCCCCCGTATGCCCGCAACGGTCCGCGCGGGTGCCGACCGGACGTGGCCGGTCCGCACCCGCGCGGGTCGTCACTGGCCCACGCGTCCCGGCTGCAGCACCTTGGTGAAGAGCACGCCTCCGCCCTGCTGCCGCAGTCGCACCGTCAACTCGCCGCTGTCGCCGTCGATGTCCACCTCTCCGTAGTAGGGCGGTGTCTCCGCCGGCGATGTGTTGGCACGGTCCGGCGCCTTGACGAACGTCTGGTCCGGGCCGAAGGTTCCATCGAGTTTCACGGCCGGGAAACCGCCCGCGGCGAGCGGCCCGGACACGAACTCCCAGAACGGCGCGAAGTCCTTGAAGGCGGCGCGCGAGGGGTCGTAGTGCTGCGCCGAGGTGTAGTGCACGTCGGCCGTCAGCCACACCGTGCCCGTGATCCGCCGGTGCTTGATGTGCCGAAGGAGTTCGGCGATCTGCAGCTCACGGCCGAGCGGCGCGCCCGGGTCGCCCTGCGCGACGGCCTCGAAGTTCGTCTGGCCGTCCGCGACCACCAGGCCCAGCGGCATGTCGGAGGCGATGACCTTCCACACCGCGCGCGAGCGCGACAGCTCCCGCTTCAGCCACGCGAGCTGTTCGGCGCCCAGGATGCCGGTGGCGTCCTCGGGCTGCCGGTTCGGCGAGTTGGCGTTGCGGTACGTGCGCATGTCGAGCACGAACACGTCCAGGAGCGGCCCGTGCCTGAGCACGCGGTACACCCGTCCCTCGCGGTCCCCGGGGCGCTGCGTGGAGATCGGGTAGTACTCGCTGAACGCCCGCAGCGAACGCCCCGCGAGGACGTCGACGTCCTTCTCCGTGTAGCGCGGGTCCTCCAGGATCTGCCCCGGGTACCAGTTGTTGCGCACCTCGTGGTCGTCCCACTGCACGATGGAGGGCACCTGGGCGTTGAACCGGCGCAGGTGCTCGTCGAGCAGGTTGTACCGGAAGTTGCCGCGGAACTCCGCGAGGGTCTCGGCGACCTTCGACTTCTCCGGAGTGGTGATGTTCTTCCACACCCGGCCGTCGGGCAGCTTGACGCTCGCCTGGATGGGGCCGTCGGCGTAGATGTTGTCGCCGCTGCACAGGAAGAAGTCGGGGTTGCGGCCGCGCATCTCCTCGTACACCCGCCAGCCGCCGAGCTCCGGGTTGATGCCCCAGCCCTGGCCCGCGATGTCCCCCGACCACAGGAAGCGCACGTCGTCCCGGCGTCTGAGCGAGGTCGTGCGGAACGTGCCGGTCACCGGTTTTCCCGTGCGGCGCGGGTCGTCGGGGTCGGCCAGGAGCACGCGGTAGTGGATCTGCTCACCGGAGGGCAGCCCGCGAAGCCGCGTCGTACCGGTGAAGTCGGTGCGGGGGCCGAGCAGCGGGCCGTGCCAGCGCGTCGGCCGCCGGAACGACTCCGTGGCGGACGTCTCCACGATCATGCGGGCGGGCCGGTCGGAGCGCACCCACACGAGCCCCGAGTGCGCGCCCACGTCACCGGCCTGCACCCCCCAGTCGGCGCTCGGGCGCCCCCGCAGGGCCAGCGCCGGGGCCGCGCCGGACAGCGCGGGCACGGCGAGCGCCGCGGGCACGACGAGCGAACCACGCAGCAGGCTGCGGCGGCGCGGGGACGGGCTCGGCGGACGGTGTGACATGAAGACGCCTCCAGGGACGGCGAATCGATCGGATGTGCAGTGCCACGTGTACTGCTGCGCCACGGCGCCCACGCGAACCACAAGTGAACAACCGCCCATGGGGCGAGGGGAACAGCCGCGCCGGACACCGGTTTCACGCGTGCCGAGCACCGCCACCCGGTGCTCAGCGCGCGCGTGGTCCGGCTCCCGAGGTCCCTGAGCCTCGGGAGGCCTTCGGCCCCCGCCCTGTCGAGGTCAGCGGCTGGTGTCGAGGATGACCCGCGCCACCCGGGCCGGGTCGTCGTGCATCGGGACGTGTCCGCACCCG
Source organism: Streptomyces flavofungini (assembly GCF_030388665.1). Classification (NCBI taxonomy): domain Bacteria; kingdom Bacillati; phylum Actinomycetota; class Actinomycetes; order Kitasatosporales; family Streptomycetaceae; genus Streptomyces; species Streptomyces flavofungini. The sequence goes on from NZ_CP128846.1 coordinate 8,094,036, forward strand.
GGCAGCCGCACGAGCCGGGCCCCGGGGATGGCGTGCTTGGCCCGGATGCCCTGGCGGCGCAGCAGCAGCCGGTCGCGGGTGCCCCAGGCCACGGTGACCGGCAGCTCCGGCACGTCGTCACGGAAGCGCACGTCCCGCCCGGCGGCCAGCGTCTCGTGGAAGCCGGTTGCCTCGCGCAGCGCCAGCGTCTCCGCGACCACCGCCGCCGGCGAACGGTGGCCGGGGTGGGCGTAGATGGTGCTGGTGAGCGCGGTCCTACCGACCGCGCTCCGGGAGAGGCGCTCGATCATCGGCAGGGGCATGCGGCGCGCGATCCCGTGCATGGCGCGCAGCGTCGAGAAGGCGTACCGGCGCTCCGCCTCGCTCCAGAACCCGGCGGGGGACAGGGCGGTGACGGACCGTACGAGCTTCTCCCGGCCCAGTTCGAGCGCGAGCAGCCCGCCCAGCGAGTTGCCCGCCACATGCGGCCGTTCGACGCCCAGGGCCTCGCACAGGGCGTGCAGCGTGGGCACCACCGTCGACAGGCCGTACGCGAGTCCGTCCGGCAGCGCCGGGGAGGCGCCGAAGCCGGGCAGGTCCACGGCGATCACGTCCCGCTCGGCCGCGAGGATGCCGATGACGGGGTCCCAGGCCTGGCGGTGGTGGCCGATGCCGTGCAGCAGAAGCAGCGGCGCCCCGGTGCCCGAGCGCTGGTAGGAGACCGTCACCGAGCGCGGCCCGCGGGGCGAATCGACGCTGAACGACACCTCTGCGGCCTCTGCGGCCCCTGCCACCCGTGCGGCCATGACTGCTCCTGACTTAGACACCTTGTCAGCAACAATTACCGCTCAGTAGCGTCGACTTCAAGGGTGCGGCGTCACCCACTTGCCGCCGGGTCCGGTGCCGGGTCCGCCGGGGGCCCGGTGTGATCCTCGTCGGCTTGGCCGACGGAGGTGGACACCAGCAGATCCGTCGGCTGGGATGGAGTCGTGGCTACCGATATCGCGACCGACGTCTTCGAAGAGCACCGACCTGTCCTCATGGGCGTCGCCTACCGCATGCTCGGACGCGTGGCCGACGCCGAGGACGTCGTCCAGGACGCCTGGCTGCGCTGGTCCGCGGGCGGACGCGAGGACGTGCGCGAACCGCGCGCCTACCTGGTGCGGATCACCACCCGCCTCGCCATCGACCGGCTGCGTCACGCGCAGTCGCGCCGCGAGGCGTACGTCGGGCCCTGGCTGCCCGAGCCACTGGTCACCGACTTCGGGCCGACCGTGCCCGACACCGCGGAGAAGGCCGTGCTCGCCGACTCCGTCTCGCTCGCCGTGCTCGTCGTCCTGGAGTCCCTGTCGCCGCTGGAGCGCGCGGTGTTCGTCCTGCGCGAGGCCTTCGGTTTCCCGTACGCGGAGATCGCCGAGACGCTCGACCGCAGCGAGGCCGCCGTGCGCCAGCTCGCCGGGCGCGCCCGCAAGCACGTCGAGGAGGGGCGCCCCCGCTTCGAGGTGGACCCGGCCGAGCGCCGCGACCTCACCGAGCGCTTCCTCGCCGCCGCCGTGGACGGCGACCTGGACGGGCTGATGTCCGTGCTCGCGCCGGACGTCGACCTGGTGGGCGACAGCGGCGGCAAGGTCCGCGCGCCCCTGCGGGTCGTGGAGTCCGCCGACAAGGTGGGCCGCTTCATCGTGGGCGCGGCACGCAAGGGCCTCGCGGAGCACACCGACTTCGAGATCCGCCACCTGGAGATCAACGGCGTCGAGTCCGTCCTCTTCGTCGCCGACGGCAAGCCCGACAGCGTCATCCAGCTGGAGATCTCCGACGGACGCATCCAGCGCGTGTACATCGTGCGGAATCCGGACAAGCTCGGGGGGCTCGCCGCCTAGCGCCCCGACCCGCGCGAAACAGCCCCCGCCCGTGCACCGGGCGGGGGCTGCGCCGTGTGCGCGCCCGGTGGCGACGTATCGGATTGCGTCACGCCCGCACGTCAGGTGTCGACCACGCGCGAACAGCACGTGAATGCTCTGTGGCACCACTTCACTGCGGGCTGTAACGGACTCAGGATTGGTCTTGACCAAGGGTGAGCGCGGCTCTATCGTCGCTGAGATAGTGCAGGAACCTTTAATAAACAAGGCGCGAAAAAGCCGCCTGCGCACGGCGATTGCGGAGGACAGGGTGGGGACCACGCAGCTGGAATCGGTGCCGGAGCCGAAGTACTGGCACCTCAAGACCGTGCTCAGCGAAGCACTGGACTCCGAGTTCGCCGTGGGCGAGATCCTGCCCAACGAACGCGACCTCGCCGCCCGGTTCGGCGTCGCCCGCGCGACGCTCCGCCAGGCACTGGAGCAGTTGGAGCTGGAGGGACGCCTGCAGCGCCGCCGCGGCGTCGGCACGACCGTCGCGCCGCCCCGCATGGGTGTCGCCGTCGGCTCCGCCCAGGGCACCTGGCCCGGCGCGGCCGGGGACGCCTGGCAGCCCGCGGACAGCGAGCTCGCGCCCGCGCCCGCCGAGGTGGCCCGCGCCCTCGACATCGACCCGGACGAGCCGGTGCACACGGTGCGCCGCACCCGCGTCTCCCACGGCCAGCCCGTGGCCGCCGAACTGCTGTACGTCCCGGCGGGATCGGTCCCCGACCTCTCCGCGATCGACGCCCCCGCGGGCGCGGCACGCGCGCGTGCGGTGCTGCGCGAGCTCGGCCGCCTCGCCCTGGAGGGCCAGGACCGCTCCGTCGAGCTCGGCTCCGCCCGCGCGGACGACGCCAAGGCCCTGGACCGCCTGCCCGGCGCCCCGGTCCTGGTCGTCACCACGCGCTTCCTCGCTGACGGGCGCACGGCGGCGCTCTCCATGGCGACGTACCGCGCGGACACCTGCCGCCTCACCTTCGGCGACCAGGGCGCGGTCGAGATCCACCACGGGCCGGAGCAGCAGGCTTCCTGAGCGCCAGGAGGCAGCAGGAGGCAGCAGGACGTGCGAAGGCGGGGCCGTCCCCTCGATACCGTCGAGGGGACGGCCCCGCCTTCTGCTTCCGTGCGACCGCTGTCCGGTGCCGCCCGTGCCTACGGGCGGCACCTGAACGCCACCGCCCGCCCTACTGCCGCGCGGTCACCGTGCCCTCCACCGCGAACAGCTCCTCCTCCACGTGGTCCAGCGCGAGCCGCAGCGCGCCCGTGGCCACCGCCGCCTCGCCGAGCATCGACAGCGTCACCCGGGGCGGCCTGAGGCAGTAGCGGGCCAGCTCCTGGTGGAGCGGCTCAAGGACGCCGTCGAGGCCCGCGGCCCAGCCGCCCACCACGACCAGCTCCGGGTCGAGCGCGAGGACCAGCGCGGCCACGTCGTGCACCAGACGGCGGATGAAGCGGTCGACCGCCGCCAGCGCCCGCTCGTCGCCCTCACGCGCGTGCGCGAAGACCTCCGCGACCGCCTGCTCGTCCAGCGGGTGCAGCGGCTCGTCCGTGGTCGACAGCAGCGTCTCCGGCGTCACCTCCCGGCCCAGCAGGTGCAGCGCGCCGATCTCGCCGGCCGCCCCGCCGTACCCCCGGTGCAGCCGCCCGCCGATCAGCGAACCGGCACCGGGGCTCAGCCCGGCCAGGACGAACACCACGTCGTCGGACTCCGTCGCCGCGCCCTTCCAGTGCTCGGCGACCGCCGCAGCGTTCGCGTCGTTCTCCACCAGGACCGGACACTTGAAGGAACGCCGCAGCCGCTCGCCCAACGGCAGGCCCGTCCAGCCCGGCAGCGCCGTGCTCAGCCGCACCGAACCGTCGGCCTCCACGATCCCCGGACTGCCGACGCCCACGGCGCGCAGCGAGCCGCGCGAGACGCCCGCGCGGCGCAGCAGATCGGCGACGGAGCCGCGCACCCGCTCCAGACGCTCGTCGGCGGACGCCGTCTCCGACACGTCCTTCGCCGCCGTCCCGAGGATCTTGCCGTCGAGGTCGGACAGCACGGCGGCGACACGGTGCGGACCGATCTCAAGACCGAGCAGATGTCCCGCCTCCGCCCGGAACCGGAACTTCCGCGCCGGTCGGCCCTGCCGCCTCGCACCCCCCTCGTCCGCGTCCGTCTCCACGACGAGCCCGGCCTCGCTGAGCCCCTCGACCACGCCCTCGACGGTCGGCCGGGAAAGCCCCGTCACCCGGGTGATCTCGGTGAGTGTCGCGAAGTCCGCCGCACGCAGCGCGTGCAGCACCACCGCGGAGTTGATCCGCCGTAGCAGAGAAGGATCTCCGCCGGTCAGCCGCCCCAACGTCCGTCCTTCCATCCCATGCGCATGATGGGCGAAGAGTACTCGGAAGCCACCGATCGGGGCGAGTACCGATCAGGCCGCCCGGAAGAGGGCCGGTTCAGCCCGGCGCGACGAAACCGGACTCGTAGGCCGTGATCACCGCCTGGGTCCGGTCGCGCGCCCCGAGCTTCGCGAGCAGCGAGCTCACGTGCGACTTCACGGTCTCGGTGCCGACGACGAGGCGTGCCGCGATCTCCGCGTTCGACAGGCCGCGCGCCATCAGCCGCAGCACCTCCTCCTCGCGCCCCGTCAGGGCGGCCCGCTCCAGGGCCGCCCGGGCGTCCGGATTGCCCCGCTGGCGGCCGTGGGCGCCCGCGAGCTCCCGCACCGCCGCCGGGAACAGCAGCGACTCGCCCTCGGCGACGAGGCGCACCGCGTGCACGATCTCCGCGGGCCGCGCGCGCTTCAGGAGGAAGCCGTCGGCGCCCGCGCGCAGCGCCTCGTACACGTACTCGTCGTTCTCGAAGGTCGTGATGACGACGATCTTGGGTGGGTCGGTGACCGTGCGCAGGACCGCGCGGGTGGCCTCGATGCCGTCGAGCAGCGGCATCCGCACGTCCATGGCCACCACGTCCGGCCGCAGCTCACGCACCAGGGGGATCACGGCGGCGCCGTCCGCGGCCTCCCCAACGACCTCGATGTCGGGCTGCGCCTCCAGGACGGCGCGCAGACCCGCGCGGACAAGGGGCTCGTCGTCGACGAGCAGGACAGTGACCGGCATCCGGTCAGCGTAGATCACGCGTTCGTCCCCACGCCGTCGAGTGCCGTGGTGGGCCGCTGCGGGGAGCGGGCCGTCAGGCCAGGGGCTGTGATGTCACGTCAGGGGCAGTTCGACGCGGACCCGCCAGTCGCCCTCGTGCGGTCCCGTGTGCGCCTCGCCGCCGAGCAGCGTCGCCCGTTCGCGGATCCCGCGCAGTCCGCTGCCGCCACGCCCGGTCGGCGTCGCGGGCTCCGCCAGGGCGTTGCGCACGTCGAGCGTGAGCAGGCTCTCGGCGGCGGCGACCCGGACGCGTACCGGAACGGGGCCCGCGTGCCGCAGGACGTTGGTCAGGGACTCCTGGAGCATGCGGTAGCCCTCGCGCGACACCGGCCCCGGCAGCCGGTCCACCGGGCCCGTCACCTCGGCCTCGACCTGCACGCCCGAGGTGCGCGCGGAGTCCAGGAGCCGGTCCGCGTCGACGAGCGTCGGCCGGCGGCGTCCGGGCTGCCCGTCCTCCCGCAGCACCCGGAGCACCCGCTCCAGGTCCTCCAAGGCGTGCCGGCCGGTGTCCTCGATGGCCTCCAGGGCGCGCTCGGTGAACGCCGGGTCGGCGGTGGCCCGCGCGGCGCCCGCCTGGACCACCGCGACGGTCAGCGCGTGCCCGATGGAGTCGTGCAGTTCGCGCGCGATGCGGTTGCGTTCCAGGAGCTGCTCGGTGCGCTCCTCCAGGGCGGCGAGGCGCTGGGCGGGGGAGGGGCCGAGGAGACGCCCGGCGACGGCGGTCATGAAGTGGCCCACCGCCACCACGAAGCCGAGGAGGACGAGCAGCGGCACGGGGACGAGCAGCGCGTCCGTCCACCAGGGGCCTTCGCCCAGCACGGGGAGGAACAGCGCCGGATCCGCCGTGCGCTCCTGCGCCGTCGCGCCGATCAGCGCCAGTGTCTGCCCCATCAGGAACCACGTCACGAAGGCCGTCGCGGACCCCGCCTCGATCCGCAGCACGAGCCAGAGCGCCGTGCGGAACCGCTCGTTCCAGGAGGCCGACGGCATGACGGAGACACCGGGGCCGGTGGGCTCCGCACCGTGCGGACCCGCCGCCCCGCGCGCGTGGGCGCCGGGGAACAGCATCAGGCGCGCCTGCAGCCCCTCGGCCCGGCGCATCGCCGGCACCAGACCGGCCACGACCCCCAGCGGGACCGGCAGCACGAAGAACCCCACGAACAGGTCGAGGACCCTCGCGTCCGACATCCCGTAGACCGACGCGCACGTCAGCCCGGCGACACAGCCGACGAGGACGTGCAGCCAGCGGGTGTACGTGACCGCGCGGTCGAGCGGTCGCAGAAAGCGGGGCATGCCGTCATCGTGCCAGCACCCGCGCGGGGCACGGCTCCCCCGTGCGGGGGAGCCGATCTCCCCGGGCGGGGGAGGCCACCGCCCCGCCCGCACCGCGACGCTGTCCCCATGACCAGCATCGACGTCCAACAGCTCACCAAGGAGTACGGCACCACCCGCGCGGTGGACGACGTGACGTTCAGCGTCCGCCCCGGCCAGGTCACCGGCTTCCTCGGCCCCAACGGCGCCGGAAAGTCCACCACGTTGCGCCTCGTGCTCGGCCTCGACCGGCCCACGTCCGGCACCGCGACCGTCGGCGGGCGCCCGTACGCGGCCTACGACGAACCGCTCCGCCAGGTCGGCGCCCTGCTCGACGCGCAGGCCGCCCACGGGTCCCGCACCGCCCGCAGCCACCTGCTCGCACTCGCCGTGAGCAACCGGATCGCCCCGGCGCGCGTGGACGAGGTCCTGGAGGAGACCGGTCTGTCCGCCGTCGCGGGGCGCCGCGTGAAGACGTACTCCCTGGGCATGCGGCAGCGCCTCGGGATCGCCGCCGCGCTCCTCGGGGACCCCGCCGTCGTGCTCCTGGACGAGCCGTCCAACGGGCTCGACCCCGAAGGGATCATCTGGATCCGTGAGTTGATGCGCGGTCTGGCCCGGCAGGGCCGCACCGTCCTGGTGTCCAGCCACCTCATGAACGAGACCGCGACGTTCGCCGACCACCTGGTGGTCCTCGGCCGCGGCAGGCTGCTCGCGGACACCCCGATGCGGGAGTTCATCGAGGCCCACAGCAAGCCCCGGGTGAGGGCGCGCACCACCGACCCGGCCCGCTTGCGCGCGGCGCTCGCCCGCGCGGGGCACGAACTGACCGAGGCGGACGACGGCCGCTGGACGGTCGACGGCGTCCGCGCCGCGGAGGTCGGCGGGCTCGCCGCCGAAGCGGGCGTGCCGATCCTCGAACTCGCCGACGAAGAGGCCTCCTTGGAGGAGGCCTACCTCGCGCTCACCGCCGCCGAGACGGAGTTCTCCGCGTCCCTTGCTTCTTCCTCGGCTCCCACCCCTCTGCAGGAGGCCTGACCGTGTCCACGTCCGCTGTGCTCCACTCCGAATGGATCAAGATCAAGTCGCTGCGGGGGAGCGTCGGTTCGCTCGTCGCGGTGTTCGTGGCGACCGTCGCCATCACCGTCCTCGTCTTCGCCTCCGTCGGCCGCGCGGAGGCCGACAACGCCGACGCCGAACCCCTCTTCGACGCCTTCTACGCGTTCAACTTCGGGCAGGTCGCCGCCATCAGCTTCGGCGCCACCGCCGTCAGCTCCGAGTACGTCAACGGCGCCCTGCGGGTCTCGCTCGCCGCCGTGCCGCGCCGCGGCCTCTTCTACGGTGCGAAGACCGCCGTCCTGGGCGCCGCGGCGCTCCTGGTGGGGCTCGTCACCAGCTTCACCACCTTCCTCGGCGGACAGGCCTTCCTCGGGGAGCACGCCATCGGCCTCGGCCACCCCGGGGCGGTGCGCGCGTGCGTCGGGGGCGGGGCCTACCTCGCGCTGATGGCGCTGTTCGCGGCGGGCCTCGCGGCGGTGCTGCGCAGCGGCGTCGCCGTGCTGAGCGTGCTGATCCCGTTCACCTTGATCGTCCCGTTCGTGATCGGGGACATGGCGGGCGGCGCGGCCCAGTTCCTGCCCGACCGGGCCGGGCAGCAGATCCTGCACGAGGCCCCGGACGGCATGCTCGGCCCGTGGCCGGGGCTCGGCGTGACGGCGCTGTGGGCGGCGGCGTCGCTGGGCGCCGGGTGGTGGGCGGTGCGGAGGCGGGACGCGTGAGGAGGCGCGATGCGTGACGAGGCGGGGCGTGCGGCGGTATGCGACGCTGCCGCCGCCGTTCAGGAGCCGAGCCCCAACTCCCCGTAAGCGCCGGGACCGAAGAACCGCTCCACGTCCGCCGCCGTGACCGACGCGAGGTCGGCGGGCGCCCACTTCGGGGCGCGGTCCTTGTCGACGACCTGGGCCCGCACCCCCTCGGGGAAGTCGGGCGCCGTCAGACAGGCGCACGACACGCGGTACTCCTGGGCGAGCGACTCCTCCAGGGACCCGAGCGCGCGAGCACGGCGCAGCGCGGCCAGCGTGACCTTCAGCGCGGTGGGGGAGCGCGACAGCAGCACCTCGGCCGCCTCCTTCGCCGCGTGCTCGCCGCAGGACTGGAGCCGGTCGACGATCTCCTCCACCGAGTCGGCGGCGTAGCAGGAGTCGATCCACGCGCGGCGCGCGGCGAGTTCGCCCTCCGGGGCGGTCGTCGCGTACGTCCGCACGGCGTCCGTCACCTCGGTGTCCGCGAGCGCCGCCGTGAAGTCCGCGAGCCGCTCCGAGGGTACGTAGTGGTCGGCGAGGCCGCACAGCAGCGCGTCGCCCGCGCCCACCGACGTACCGGTCAGCGCCAGATGCGTACCGAGCTCGCCCGGCGCCCGCGTCAGCAGGTACGTGGCGCCGACGTCGAGGACGAAGCCGATGATCGTCTCGGGCATGGCGACCTGGGACCGCTCGGTGACGACGCGCACGTCGCCGTGGGCCGAGACCCCGACGCCGCCGCCCATGACGTAGCCGTCCATCACCGCCACATACGGCTTGCGGTAGCGCGCGATCCGGGCGTTGAGCAGGTACTCGTCGTGCCAGAACGCCGCCGACGCCGCGCCGCCGCCCGCGAGGATGTCCTCGCGCACGGCCCGGATGTCGCCACCCGCGCACAGGCCCCGCTCGCCGGCGCCGGTCACGACCACCGTGCGGACGGCGTCGTCGTGCTCCCAGGCGGTGAGCGCCTCGTCGATGAGGCGGACCATCGGGTGGTCGAGCGCGTTCAGGGCGCGGGGCCGGTTCAGGACGATGTGGCCGGCGTGGCCCTCGACCCGCGTCAGGACCGGTGGTGCGTCGTGACTCACTGAGCTCCCTCGCCCTTGTCGCCGTTGGTTCCCTTGCCGTCGATGTCGCTCTCGTGCCCCTGGAACGCGTCCAGGATCCGCTCCGCCGCCAAGGTCGCCGTGAGCGTCCCCTCGCGCACGCGCGCCTCCAGGTCCGGCGCGAGCCGCCGCACATCGGGGTGGGCGTACAGGCGGCCGAGGAGCTCGTCGCGGACCATCGTCCACGTCCAGTCGACCTGCTGGTCGCGGCGTTTCGCGGCGAGGCGGCCGGTGGAGTCCAGGAGCGCGCGATGCTGTTCGAGCCGGTCCCAGAGCGTGTCGAGGCCCTTGGACTCGCGGGCGCTGCAACTCAGGACGGGCGGCGTCCAGGCGGCGTCGGAGGGGTGCATGAGCCGCAGGGCGCCCGCCAGCTCCCGCGCCGCCGAGCGCGCGTCCCGCTCGTGCGGCCCGTCCGCCTTGTTGACCGCGATCACGTCGGCCAGCTCCAGGACGCCCTTCTTGATGCCCTGCAGCTGGTCGCCGGTGCGGGCGAGGGTGAGCAGCAGGAACGTGTCGACCATGTTCGCCACGGCCGTCTCGGACTGGCCGACGCCGACGGTCTCCACGAGCACCACGTCGTACCCGGCCGCCTCCATCACCACGACGGACTCCCGGGTCGCCTTCGCGACGCCGCCGAGCGTCCCCGCCGTGGGCGAGGGCCGCACGAACGCCATCGGGTCCACCGACAGGCGTTCCATCCGGGTCTTGTCGCCCAGGATGGAGCCGCCCGTCCGCGACGACGACGGGTCGACGGCGAGCACCGCGACGCGGTGGCCCAGCGACGTCAGCATCGTGCCGAGCGCGTCGATGAACGTCGACTTGCCGACCCCCGGGACGCCGCTGATGCCGATGCGCCGCGCCCGCCCCGAGTGCGGAAGGAGCTGCGTCAGCAACTGCTGGGCGAGCACACGGTGTTCGGCCCTGGTGGACTCCACGAGCGTGATCGCCCGCGCGATGTGCGCGCGCTTGCCGTCGAGTACGCCCTTCACATACGTGTCGAGATCGATCCTCGGTGCCATGGACTCAGCGGCTCACTGCTCGCCACTGCCGGAAGCGGCCTCGCCGGGCAGTTCGTGGCCGAGCCCGGCGGCGAGCCGCCGCACCAGGTCGTACGCCGCGTCCGGGATGACCGTGCCGGGCGGGAACACCGCCGCCGCGCCCGCCTCGTGCAGTGCCTCGACGTCCTGCGGGGGAATCACGCCGCCCACGACGATCATGATGTCCTCGCGGCCCTCGGCGGCCAGCTCCGCGCGCAGCGCCGGGACCAGTGTCAGATGTCCCGCCGCCAGCGAGGAGACGCCGACGATGTGCACGTCCGCCTCGACGGCCTGCCGCGCCACCTCTCCGGGCGTCTGGAACAGCGGGCCGACATCGACGTCGAAGCCCAGGTCGGCGAAGGCGGTCGCGATGACCTTCTGGCCGCGGTCGTGGCCGTCCTGGCCCATCTTGGCGACCAGGATGCGCGGACGGCGGCCCTCGGCCTCCTCGAAGGACTTCACCAGCGCGCGCGTGCGCTCCACGGACGGGGACAGGCCTGCTTCGGTGCGGTACACACCGGAGATCGTACGGATCTGGCCCGCGTGCCGCCCGTACGCCTTCTCCAGGGCGTCCGAGATCTCGCCGACCGTCGCCTTCGCGCGGGCCGCGTCGACCGCGAGCGCGAGGAGGTTGCCCTCCAGGCCCGGGCCCGAACCGCGCTCGGCCGAGGCGGTCAGCTTCCGCAGCGCGTCCTGGCAGACGGCCTCGTCGCGCTCCTCGCGCAGCCGCCGCAGCTTCTCGATCTGCTGCGTCCGGACCGAGGAGTTGTCGACCTTCAGGACCTCGATCTGCTCGTCACTGTCCACGCGGTACTTGTTCACGCCGATCACCGGCTGCCGCCCGGAGTCGATGCGGGCCTGCGTGCGCGCGGCGGCCTCCTCGACGCGCAGCTTCGGGATGCCCGCGTCGATGGCCTGCGCCATGCCGCCCGCGGCCTCGACCTCCTGGATGTGCTGCCAGGCACGGCGCGCCAGGTCGTACGTCAGCTTCTCCACGTACGCGCTGCCGCCCCACGGGTCGATGACCCGGCAGGTGCCCGACTCCTGCTGGAGCAGGAGCTGGGTGTTGCGGGCGATGCGCGCCGAGAAGTCCGTGGGCAGGGCCAGGGCCTCGTCGAGGGCGTTGGTGTGCAGGGACTGCGTGTGGCCCTGCGTCGCCGCCATCGCCTCCACGCAGGTGCGCGTCACGTTGTTGAAGACGTCCTGGGCGGTCAGCGACCATCCCGAGGTCTGCGAATGGGTGCGCAGCGACAGGGACTTGGCGTTCTTCGGGTCGAACTGCTTGACCAACTTCGCCCACAGCAGGCGCGCCGCGCGGAGCTTGGCGACCTCCATGAAGAAGTTCATCCCGATCGCCCAGAAGAACGACAGGCGCGGCGCGAACGCGTCCACGTCCAGGCCCGCCTCCCGGCCCGCACGCAGGTACTCCACGCCGTCGGCGAGCGTGTACGCCAGCTCCAGGTCGGCCGTCGCCCCGGCCTCCTGGATGTGGTAGCCGGAGATCGAGATGGAGTTGTAGCGCGGCATCTTCTGCGAGGTGAACGAGAAGATGTCGGAGATGATCCGCATCGAGGGCTTCGGCGGATAGATGTAGGTGTTGCGGACCATGAACTCCTTGAGGATGTCGTTCTGAATGGTCCCGGCCAGCTTCTCCGGCGGCACGCCCTGTTCCTCGGCCGCGACGATGTACAGCGCGAGCACGGGAAGGACCGCGCCGTTCATCGTCATCGACACCGTCATCCTGTCCAGCGGGATCCCGTCGAACAGCTGCCGCATGTCGTAGATCGAGTCGATCGCCACGCCCGCCATGCCGACGTCACCGGTCACCCGCGGGTGGTCGCTGTCGTAGCCGCGGTGGGTCGGCAGGTCGAACGCGACGGACAGGCCCTTCTGGCCCGCCGCCAGGTTGCGGCGGTAGAAGGCGTTGGACTCCTGCGCGGTGGAGAACCCCGCGTACTGCCGGATCGTCCAGGGCTGGTTGACGTACATCGTCGGGTAGGGGCCGCGCAGATACGGCGCGATGCCCGGGTAGGTGCCCAGGAAGTCCAGGCCCTCCAGGTCGGCGCCCGTGTACAGCGGCTGGACCGCGATGCCCTCCGGGGTCTCCCACAGCAGGTCGTCCGCGTCCTTGCCGGTGGCCGACTCGACCGCGGCCCGCCACTGCTCGGCGGAGCCCCGCGGGGCCGCGTCCGGCTCCAGGCCGATGCCGGAGAAGTCGGGGATCGTCATGGCGCCACTCCCAGGAGGTCGAGGGTGGAGGTGAGCACGGCCACGGCGTCGCAGCCGGCGAAGACATAGGCGTCGACGTCCCCGAACTCACCGGGCCGTCCCGCGAGGAATACCCGCTCCGCGCCCGCCGACTTCAGCGCGGCGGCGACCGCGGCCGCCTCCTGCGCGTACAGGGCGTCGCTGGAGCACAGGCAGGCGACGCGCGTGCCGCTGGCCCGGAAGGCCTCCGCGGCGCTTCCCGCGTCCACGGAGACCGGGTCGTGCACGGCCTCGACGCCGCCCGCCTGGAACAGGTTCGAGGCGAACGTGGCGCGGGCCGTGTGCGCGGCGGCCGGGCCCAGCGCGGCCAGGAACACCTTCGGCCGTGCGCCGGTCTCGGCGAGGTGGGCGTCGGAGCGGGCGCGCAGGGCTTCGTACGCCTCGTCGCGCCGTACCCGCGGCAGTCCGCCCGTCGGCCCTGCGGGCGCGCTCTCGCGCTCCACGGGCTTCTCGGCGAGGTTCGGGAACTCGCTGACTCCCGTGATGGGTTCGCGGCGCTTGGCGAGCTTCTTTCCGCGCTCCGCCCACGTCGCCGCCAGACGGTCGCCGATCATGCCGGAGCGCAGGGCCGCGGCCTGGCCGCCCGCGCGCTCGATCTCCTGGAAGAAGTCCCAAGCGGCGTGCGCCAGTTCGTCGGTGAGCCGCTCCACGTAGTACGAGCCGCCCGCCGGGTCGATGACCCGTGCCAGGTGCGACTCCTCCAGGAGGATCGTCGAGGTGTTGCGGGCGATGCGGCGCGCGAACGCGTCCGGCAGGCCCAGGGAGTGGTCGAACGGCAGCACCGTGACCGCGTCCGCGCCGCCCGCTCCCGCGCTCAGGCAGGCCACGGTCGTGCGCAGCATGTTCACCCACGGGTCACGGCGCGCCATCATCACCGGCGAGGTCACCGCGTGCTGACGCTGCGCGCCCGCGTCGACGTCGCCGCTCGCCTCCGCGACCCGCGCCCACAGGCGCCGGGCCGCGCGGAGCTTGGCGATGGTCAGGAACTGGTCGGCCGTGGCCGCGTACCGAAACTCCAGCTGCGCGCACGCCTCTTGGAGGGTGAGGCCCGCGCCGGTGAGCAGCCGCAGATAGGCCACGCCCGTCGCGAGGGACGCGCCCAGCTCCTGCGCGGCCGAACCGCCCGCCTCGTGGTACGGCAGCGCGTCCACCGTGAGCGCGCGCAGTCCGCCGTACTCACGGCCGCACAGCCGCGCCAGCTCGACGGCCGTCTCCGTCTCCAACTCCGCGCCCGTGCGCGCCTCGTACGCCAGCGGGTCCGCGCCGAGGTTGCCGTGCGCCGCGTCCTTGGCGACGCCCGCGGCCTCGATCAGGCGCAGCAACTCACCGGCGGCGGGCCCGGCATCGGCTCCGGCGTCGAGCACGATCGGGGCCAGGTCCAGATAGACGCCGTCGAGCGCCCGCTCCAGACCGGAGACGGGCAGCGCGTCGGGGCCGAGGGTGAGCCACAGCGACGTCACGCCGTTCTCGAGGTCGGCGAGGATCGACTCGTTCGTGCGGACCGGGTCGCCCGTCGCGTGCCGCTGCCGTACGTCCCAGCCGGTCGCGGCACCGCCCGCGGCGCTCCCGCCGCGTACGAACGGGGCGAAACCCGGATGGCCGACGTCGGCCACGGTGTCACGGGCGGTGTACAGGGGGCGGGTGCTGAGCCCGTCCTCGAGCGCGGTGGACAGCGCTTCCTCCGCCGCCGCCCCCGATACGTCCTTACCCGACTTCCGCAGTACGCCCTCCACCAGGCGCTGCCACTGCTCATGGGTCGCATCAGGGAACTCGGCGGCCAGGGAAAGCCCGTCGTCAGGCAGGACCGTCATGTTCCGATGCTAGGGCTCAATCAGGGCCCGGTGCCGGGGCACCGCTGTGACCTTGCACTCTCCCCGCCGGTCTTGAACTCGGACGGCCCGCAAGTTATTACCAGCGGGTAATATATAGGGGTTTCATAGGGGTCGTATCTGTCCGCCGTACGCCCTCAAGCAGGGGTTTTCATCGACATTCGCGGTGTGGCCTGGGGCGGGACCGACCCCTGTACGGCGCTTTCGCGGACCTCGGCGCGGACGGTGGCGCCGGTGCCGCGAGAGGTGTCTCCGGTGACGTAGTGCGTGTATTCGCGGCACAAGCGGAATCCGATCGTCCGAGCGAGCGGGCGACTGGGCCGGTTGTCGCGGGCGCAGGGCCAGCTCGCGGTGCGGCCGCGGGCCGAGACGTCCGCCGTGAGGGCGGCGACGCGGGCGCGCGCGAGGCCCTTGCGGCGGTGTTCGGGCGCGGTGGCCACGGCCACGTCCTCGTAGCTGTCGCCCCCGAAGCAGGAGCACGCCACGGCCACGCCCCGGTCGCTCCGGTCGAAGGCGGCGACGGCGTGCCCGGGGGCGGCGAGCGCCGAGGGGCCGCCCCAACTGGCTGGGATCCAGTCGGAGTCCGGCCACAGCGCGGCGAGCGCGAGGGCGTCGTCGTCCGTCACCCGGCGTACCCGTACCCCGCGCGGCGGCCGCGGCGCGGCGACGTGCTCGTGGTGGAGGCACACCATGCGCTCGTCGGGCACCAGGCGGTCGAAGGCGGGAAGCCGGTGCTGCGGGAGCGGGATCACGGGGCGGTCCTCCGGTTCTGGAGGTCCGCACCGCTGACCGGGTGGCGGCGGATCAGCGCTGACCCGCCTTGCTGCCGTGGTTCGCCTTCTTCTTGCGGCGGGCCTTCTTCTTACGTGAGCGCTTGGACATCCAGGTGTTCGACTCCTTCAAGAGTGGTGGCCGACCAGCAGGGCGGCGAGCTTGTTCAGACGCTTGACGGTGCGGTCCTCCAGGGCGGCCGCGGCCGGCTCGACCCGCTCGGAGCGGTCGTAGTACGCGCCGTTGACGATCTCGGTGGCCGGGTCGCACAGGCGCACCACGTACCCGGCGCCCTCGGCGGCCGACGTGCCCTCGTGGGCGTACAGCGACAGCAGCGCGGTGTCGCACACGCCGGGGTGCACGGACACGGCGGTCACCCGCGGGTCGGCGGCGAAGACGGTGAGCGCGAGCTGCGACTGGGCGTAGGCGGCCAGGCGGGAGTAGCGGCGGGCGCGGTTGGGGTCGCTCCACTGGATGGACGCGGTGCGGTGCAGCGACGACGAGACGTTGACGACGCGGCCGCCGGGCTCGCTGGTCAGGGCCGGCTCGAGCAGGCTCGTCAGGAGGTAGTGGGCGAGGAAGTTCACCTGGAAGGCGATCTCGTTGCCGTCTGCGGTGATGGTGTGGCGCTCCGGCGCGGCCATGCCCGCGTTGTTCACCAGGACGTCCAGGTGCGGGTGTTCGGCGACGACGCGCTCGGCCAGCCGCTCGACTTCCTCCAGACGGGTGAAGTCGGCGGCGAAGGCACGCAGCTTCGACGCGTCGATGCCGGCCACGGCGATGAGCTTGTCGACGGCGGCCTGGGCCTCGTCGGCGGTGCGGCCGTGCACGAGCACGGTGACGCCGCGCCCGGCGAGGAGACGCGCGGTCTCGTAGCCGATTCCGGAGGTGGCTCCGGTGACGAGCGCGGTACGCCCGGACAGAGAGGCAGAAGACATGTCTGATCCTGTGGTGGAGGCATGCCGGACGGGCCCCGGTGGGGGCTCGCGGCATGCGATACGGAAAGGCCGTGCGCGCTCGTCAGGAGCGCCGGTCACGGCGGAGGAGGGTGCGGTGCGGCGTCAGCGCACCGTGCTGTGAACAGGGCGCGAGAACGGCACCGCCGTATGAGGCGGCCGGTCGTCATGGCGCACGAAGCAGTTCACGTCGACCATCCAACTGGCCCGTGAGCTGCGCTTCAAGCGCTGCTCACGGGCTTTGACGGGGCCCTGATGCGGGGCCCCGCGAAGGGGGTACCGCGGTGGCCCGGATGACGGGCCCCGCGGTGGCGCGGGCGCGCAGCGGAGTCCCGTCGCCCGCGGCGACGGAGTCCGCGAACATCCGCGCCTGCGGCGGCACCTGGCCGCCGCGCGGCTCCCCCCCCACGTGATGACCTGACTGGCCGCGCCCTTGCGATGGCGCAGGACGCGCCGTTGTCCCAGCGCAGGTCGATGCCGCTCATCCGGGTCTGCGCGGTGAACTCCACGAACTGCGCGTCGGCCAGCTCGTCCTGCGCCGGTGCGCGCAGCCCGTACTTGTTCTTGGCGTGCCCGAGGATGGAGCGGTCCTCGGGCGTGTCGTCGGCCAGCGACGACAGCTGGGCGGCGTCCGCCAGGTGCAGTTCGTCGACCCCGGGCAGCGGCATGAAGGCGTCCGCCTCGCGGTTGCCGAGGGTGACGGTGCCGGTCTTGTCGAGCAGCAGCGCGTTCACGTCGCCCGCGGCCTCGACGGCGCGGCCCGACATGGCGAGCACGTTGCGCTGCACCAGGCGGTCCATGCCCGCGATGCCGATGGCGGAGAGCAGCGCGCCGATGGTCGTCGGGATCAGCGTCACCAGGAGCGCGACGAGCACGGTCGTGGACTGCGCCGCGTCCGCGTACGAAGCCATCGACTGCAGGCTCACGACGACCAGGACGAAGACGATCGTGAGCGCGGCGAGCAGGATGTTGAGGGCTGTCTCGTTGGGCGTCTTCTGCCGCGACGCGCCCTCGACGAGGGCGATCATCCGGTCCAGGAAGGAGTGCCCGGCACGTGAGGTCACCCGCACGACGATCCGGTCGGACAGCACCGTCGTACCGCCGGTGACACCACTGCGGTCGCCCCCCGACTCCCGGATGACCGGCGCGGACTCACCCGTGACCGCCGACTCGTCGACCGCCGCGACCCCGTCGACGACATCGCCGTCCGCCGGGATCGGCTCGCCCGCCTCGACCAGGACGAAGTCGAAGGGCCGCAGCTCGGTCGCGGCCACCGCCTCCGTCTCCGCGTCCCGCGGATCCGTGCCCACCCGCCAGTTGTGCCGCAGCCGCAGGGCGACCGTGTCGGTGCGCGCCTTGCGCAGCGCGAGCGCCTGCGCCTTGCCCCGGCCCTCCGCCACCGCTTCCGCGAGGTTCGCGAAGACGATCGTCAGCCAGCCAGACGCTGATGATCCAGGAGAACGCCGACGGGTCGAACACCGCGGTCCCCGTCGTGATCGCCGCGCCGCAGCCCACCACGAACAGGACGGGGTTCTCGACCAGCGCGCGCGGGCGCAGCTTGTGCAGCGCGTCCGGGAACGATTTGAGGACCCGCACGGGATCGATGAGACCGCCGGGTCGGACGCGCCGACGGCTGGGCGGTTCTCGGGACTGCGCCCGGACGACTGGCTCTCAGGGGCCTGGGGAGCCTGCTGCGGGGCGGCGGGAAGCATCGCTGAAGGTGACTTTGTGGTGGGGGAGCGGCCACGGAGCGCGGCCGTGCGGAGAGGAAGTCAGCGGTCCCAACCTCACCGAATCACCTTCGCGTCAGGGAATTTACGCCCCCCTGACAGGCCCTCCTGACCACCCGTCAAGCCTTCGTCAAGAAGGCCTGGTGGCGCATAAGGGGGGCGTCAACAAACCCGGGAAGCGCCACGGCGGACCCAAGACTGATCACTACGGGGGAACGGACGAACGAGTCCGTGATGTGAGGTTGGAGGGCGCGTGACGATCACCGCCGACAGTACGCACAGTCCAGACGCGGGGGCCGGGGCTGTGCCCGCTACACATCAGGATCCGGTCGTCCGTCCAGAAGGACGTCCCGGCCCGCGACTCAGAGGGGGGCGCGGGCCGGGCGCCCGCAACTGCCGCTCACACGACGGCCGTTGCACCGCATGTGGTCGTCGGAGCCGGTCCGGCTGCGGCTCCTTCGCACCGTACTGCTGCTGCTCACCACCGCGCTCGCGGCGCTGCTCACCGCGGCGGCCTTCGCCGCGCTCGGCGCCTGGGACACCGTGGCCGACCGCGACACTCCCCGCACCACCAGCGCGGCGAACCCGAACCTCGCGCTCAACGACATGGACCCGCAGGTCGCCAACCTGCTCCTGACCAACGCCGACGAGAGCCGCTACCTGCTGATGAAGGACCGCCGCGGGCAGTACCAGGGCGCGTTCTCCACCAAGTCGCAGAACCCGTACGGCATCCCCGGCGCCACGCTGGCCACGTACGACCAGCGGCTCGACGAGACCTGGGGCGCGTACCGGCCCGACCACCGACGAGTCGCCCGCCCGGCGTGTGCTCCAACCCATCGCGGGCTTCGTCGGCCTCGCCGTCCTCCCCCCCTCGTCGCCGCCGCGATGAACGCCACCGAGGCCTTCCGCGCGGTCACCGCGGGTCATCCGCCCGCCGCCGACGTCGACGACCACATCATCGTCGTGGGCCTCGCCTAGGTCGGCAGCGCGTCCTCGCTCAACTCGGCACCACCCAGCACCCCGTGGTCGCCGTCGAGCGCGCCCCGGACGCCCGCGGCGTGGCCCTCGCCGACGCACTCGGCATCCCGCTCCCCATGGAGGACGCGGCCGCACCCGGCGCCCTCGCCCGCGCGCATCGCCCAGAGCCGCAGCGTGCTCGTGCTCACCGGCGACGACGGCGCCGACCTCGACATCGCCATGGCCGCCCGCGAGGCCAACCCCGGCGTACGCGTCGTGATGCGGCTGTACGACGACGACTTCGCCGCCACTGTCTCGCGCACCCTGCGCGCCTCCTCCCCGCACGCCTTCATCCGCAGCCGCAGCGTCTCCGCCCTCGCGGCGCCCTCCTTCGTCGCTGCCATGATGGGCCGTCATGTCCTTGGCGTACTCCCTTTGGAGCGAGGTGCGTTGCTCTTCACCGCCGTCGACGTGGGCGGCCATCCGGCGTTCGAGGGGCACACCATCCACGAGGCCTTCAAGGGAAATGCGTGGCGGGTCCTCGCCGTCGGCAGCGCGGAACACTCCGCCACGTGCCCGGGCCCAAGACACCCTGGGCGCGCTCCGGTTGGTGCGGCCGGGCCACGACTGGCGACCGGCGCGCGGCCGTGTCCTGCGCGCGGGGGACCGCGTGCTCCTCGCCACCACGCGGCGCGGCCTCGACGTCCTGATGACGGGCGTCCAGCCGCTGCGCGCGGACGGCACCGGGGGCCCGGCGGAATGATCAGCTCCCGCGCTGTGGGGCGCCCCCGTGGACGAGTCATGGCCAAAACGTAAGAGAGGCGTCAACGGAATCCCGGCCACCGTATGAGAGACGTCAAGAGAGACGGCGAACCCGCTGGTGGGCGCTTTGCTTCAGAGGACCGCACAATCTTGTGGGCCCGGCCCGCACGCACTTTCAGGAGGCGGCACACCGATGACCCGGGTGCTGGTGGTCGAGGACGACCCACAGCTCGTACGGGCTCTGGAGATCAACCTCAAGGCACGCAAGTACGAGGTGGACGCGGCGGTCGACGGGGGCACGGCCCAGCGTCTGGCCGCGGCGCGTCCGCCGGACGTGGTCCTCCTTGATCTCGGGCTGCCCGACATGGACGGCATCGACGTGGTGCGCTGGCTGCGGGGCTTCAGCCGCGCTCCCATCCTCGTCGTGTCCGCCCGCCAGGCCTCCGATGAGAAGGTCGCGGCGCTCGACGCGGGCGCCGACGACTACATCACCAAACCGTTCAGCATGGACGAACTCCTCGCCCGGCTGCGGGCAGCCGCCCGCAGAACCCGCTCCGAGGAGCGCGGCGAGGCCTCCGCCCTCGTCGAGACGGAAGGGTTCACCCTCGACCTGCTCGCCAAGAAGGCCTTACGGGACGGCCGCGCCGTGCGCCTCACTCCCACCGAGTGGCACCTCCTGGAGGTCCTGGTCCGCCACCGCGGCCGCCTGGTCAGCCAGCAGCAGCTGCTCGGCGAGGTGTGGGGTCCCTCGCACAGCACGCGGACCAACTACCTGCGGGTCTACATGGCGCAGCTGCGCCGCAAGCTGGAGCCCGATCCGGCGCATCCGCGCCATCTGATCACCGCGCCGGGGATGGGGTATCGGTTCGAGGGGTAGGTGCGGCCGCCCCCGGCGTGCGGGGCGGGGCGGCCCGCAGGTGCGGCCCTTGAGCGCTGGGGCGGCCGCTGGCCCGGGGGAGGGGGGCGGTGGTGCTGGTGGTGGGCCGTGGCGCGGGGGTGCGGGTGGAAGCCCGGCCGCTGTCACGCTTGCGCGGCCCTCTCGGCCCTCTCGGCCCTCTCGGCCGTCGCCCCGCCGTCCCGCAGGTCCGCCACCACCGCCGCGTGGTCCGACGGCCAGACACCGTGGACCGGGCCGTCGCCCCCGCGCCGCACCGCGCGCACCGCGCCGAGGCCGCCGGGGCCCGGTGGCCCGACGCGGACTTAGTCGATCCTGACACTCGGATCGTACGACCGCGCCACGTACGGGTTCACCGCGTCCCAGGTGGCGCGCGGCGCCGGGGTCGGCGTACTCCCAGGCGTCCAGGAGCGACTGCCCCGGCACCGCGGGCGCCGTACGGTACCCGCCGAGGCGGCGGATTTCGTCCGAGTCCGGCCAAGCGTTGAAGTCACCCGTGACGACGGGCGGGAACGCGGTGCCGCCCCGGTGCGCGGCCACGAACTCGGCGAGCGCCGCGACCTGCGCGCAGCGGGTCGCCGACTGGCTGGGGGCCGAGGTCAGGTGGGTGGTGAAGAACGGCCCCTAGTGACTCGGTGCGTTCTGACTCGCCCCTCCTTGGGCTCTCGCCCCTCCTTGGGCCGGGGGCGCCTGGCCCGACGCCTCCGGGCCTGGTCCTGACCGGCCCGGAACCGACTGGCTCGGCGTGCCCTGGCTCGGCGTGCCCTTGCTCGACGCCGACCGGTCCGGCGCCGACAGGCCCGGAGCCGACTGGCTCGGCGTGCTCTGGCCCGGTGCCGACGGGCCCGGCACCGCCAGCCGCGTGTACAGCGCGAGGCGGCCGTCGTCCTCCTCCCCGTCCGGCAGGGGCAGCTGCGCGACGGCCCGGTCCACGACGGGTCGGCGGCTGAGGACCGCGTTGCCGATGGCCACACCGGGGTCGCCGATCCGCCGCTGCCACCGCCCGGCGCCCGCGACGGCTCCCACGTCCAGTGCAGGCCCAGCTCGTCCGCGAGCCACTCGGCGAGGTTCTCGCCGTCTCGCTCCCAGACCTCCTGCAGGCCGACGACGTCCGGCCGCAGCTCGCGCAGCACCGCGAGAATCGCCTTCCGCCGTGGCTCCCAGGGCCCGAACCGCCACCACACACATTCCAGGTGACTATGCGCACGTACGTCACCACTTGTCCGGGTCTTCGAGCCGGGCCGCGCGTCAGCAGAGTGTCAGCGTGCGCCGAATCACCGTCAACGGCTCGTCATTTCGGGTCGGTTGACACCCCGTGCCGGGCATACCGTCACTGTGTGCCCGGTGCTCGCCACCGGGTCCACGGAGACCGCCCAACCCTACGAGGGCCTGCCGAGGCTCCTCAAGGAGGAACCCCATGACGCAGCAACTGGTGTGCGGAGAAGACCCCGAGCCTTCCGAACGCGGCCCGGCCGGACCACTGTTCGTCCCCGTCCGGCCGGGACCCGCGGGCTGTGTCGCCCGCCTGTTCCGCACCCCCGTCGGCGGCCGCACGGCCGTCGCCTTCACGACACCCCAACGCCTCACCGACGAACTCGGCGCCCGTCAGCCCTGGATCCGGCTCTCCGAACCCGCCCTGCGCGCGCTCACCGAACCGCTCGGCGTCCCAGGGGTCACCGTCGACCCCTGCCTCACGCCCGGCTCGGCAGCCACGATTCGCACCTCCGCCACCACTGTCCGCACCCCGGACTCTCCGGCTTCCCGCCGAACCCGTGCCTCCTCCTCCACCTCCTCCACCACCACCTCCTCCGTTCCACGGCTCACGCCCGCCGTACCCCGGCCCGTCGCCGCCTCCGCGGACACCGCCGCACGTGTCTCCCACTGGCGGGACTGGGACCCGCAGGCCGTCGGAGCGCTGCGGGTCACCGGAGCGGCGGCGCTCGTCGGTGCGCTGACCGCCTGGATCGGCTGAACCAGCCTCCCGTGGGAGAGGGGGCGTTTCTGCCCCTTCCGCACCCTGGGGCAGCGCTTCCGCACCCGGGGGCAGTGCTTTCGCACCCGGGGGCAGTGCTTTCGCACCCTGGGGCAGCGCTCCCGCGCACCGGACGGCAGAGTCTCCGCAGCCCGAGAAGTGGCAGCCCCAGGACCGGCGGCCCGCCGAGGGGGCGCGTGCGGGCGGCCCGCCTGGGCGCGAGCGGCCGAT
The DNA here is from genome assembly GCF_030388665.1 of Streptomyces flavofungini. Lineage (NCBI taxonomy): Bacteria > Bacillati > Actinomycetota > Actinomycetes > Kitasatosporales > Streptomycetaceae > Streptomyces > Streptomyces flavofungini. Next base: position 8,116,678 of record NZ_CP128846.1, read on the forward strand.
GCGCACGAGGAGCAAGCGCAGACGAGGCGAGCACACGCGACGGAAGCACACGCGACGGAAGCACATGCGCGGCAAGCGCAGACGGGGCCGGCACACGCGAGGCAGGTCCACGCGAGTCCCCGCGAGGCAAGTCCACGCGGGACAAGCACCCGCGAGGCCGGCGCAGACCAGGCAAGCGCACGCGAGGCCAGCACGACCGGCGGCATTGGCGAGAGCACCGGGCGCCGCCCCGGACGAGGACGACGTGAAGACGACGAGGCGAAAAGAGAAGCCAGCCATGACCCTTGCGGACATCCCCGCGACCCCCGGCCACCCTCCGGCCGCCGTCGGCGCCCCGCCCATGGACGCGGCCGACGACCTCAGCGTGTGGCCGCTCTCCACCACGCGGCTCGCGCACGGAGACCTGGCCGTCGGCGGCGTGCCGCTCACCGAGGTCGCCGACCGCTTCGGCACCCCCGCCTACCTCCTCGACGAGGCCGACGTACGCGAGCGCTGCCGCGCCTACGCGCACGCCTTCCCCGACGCCCACGTCCTGTACGCGGCCAAGGCGTTCCTGTGCCGCGCCATGGCGCACTGGGTCAAGGAGGAGGGCCTGGGCCTCGACGTCTGCTCCGCCGGCGAACTCGAACTGGCCGTCACCACCGGCTTCCCGGCCGCACGCATCGTCCTGCATGGCAACGCCAAGAGCCCCGAGGACCTGCGCGCCGCCCTGCGCCTCGGCGTCGGACGCATCGTCATCGACAGCGCCTCGGAGATCGCCCGCCTCGCCGCGGCCGTACCGCCGGGGAGCCGTCAGAAGGTCCTGGTCCGCGTCGTCCCCGGCATCGCCGCGGGCGGCCACAGCAAGATCCAGACGGGTACCGACGACCAGAAGTTCGGCCTGTCCATCACCGACGGCTCCGCCCAGCACGCCATCGCCCGCATCCTTGACCAGTCCGGCATCGAACTGGTCGGCCTGCACTGCCATTTGGGTTCCCAGATCACCTCCGACAAGCCGTTCCTGTGCGCAGTACGCCGCCTTGTCGGGCTAATGGCCCGCATCAAGGACCACCACGGCATCACCCTCCCCGAACTGGACCTCGGCGGCGGCCACGGCATCGCCTACCGCCCCGGCGAGGACGCCCTCGACATCACCACCCTCGCCCGCAAAGTGCGCGCCGAACTCACCGAGAGCTGCGCCGCCGCCGGCCTCGCCGTTCCCCGCCTGGTCGTTGAACCCGGGCGCGCCATCGCGGGCCCCGCAGGGGTCGCCCTCTACCGCGTCCTGTCGGTCAAGCGCACCAGCGACCGCACGTTCGTCGCCGTCGACGGCGGCATGAGCGACAACCCGCGGCCCGCGCTGTACGGCGTGCGCTACCTGCCGCGCCTCATCGGCCGCCGCTCCACCGCCGCCTCCGCGCCCGTGACCGTCGTCGGCCGACACTGCGAGGCGGGTGACGTGCTCGCCGCCGACATCCAACTCCCGTCCGACACCCGGCCCGGCGACCTCCTCGCCGTCCCCGTGGCGGGCGCCTACCACTTGTCGATGGCCTCCGGCTACAACCTCGTCGGCCGCCCCCCGGTAGTCGCCGTCGCCGACGGCCAGGCCCGACTCCTCGTACGCCGTGAGTCCTTGGAGGACTTCCGCAGCCGAGACGTCGGCCTCTAGAGCCCGTCCGTGGGCCGCCCTGGTCGCGGTCCTGCGCTCTCACGGCCTGACGGCAGCGCTGCCGGGCACCCGCCCCGTCGGCGTCACGTGCCGAGAAAGCGCAGGATCGCCAGCACCCGGCGGCTGTACCCGGTGGTATCGGTCAGCTCCAACTTGTCGAAGATGGAGTTCACATACTTCTCGACAGCGCTCTGCGAGACGTTCAGCTGGCCTGCGATGGCCGCGTTCGTATGCCCCTGCGCCATTCTGGCGATGACCTCCCGTTCCCGGTCGGTGAGCCGCTGCAACGGGTCCACCTTGCTGCTGAACGTCAGCAACTGCCGTACGACCTCCGGGTCGAAGGCCGTCCCGGCCGAGCCCACCCGGTCGAGCGCGTCCAGGAACTCGTCGACCTGCACGACGCGGTCCTTGAGCAGATATCCGACCCCCTCCGTGGCTGTGGTCAACAGCTCGGTCGCGTAACGTCGTTCGACGTACTGCGAAAGCACCAGCACACCCGTGCCCGGCCACTTCTCGCGGATCTCCAGCGCGGCCCGCAGCCCTTCGTCGGTGTGCGTCGGCGGCATCCGCACATCCACCACGGCGATGTCCGGCGGATCGGTGGCGATCGCCTCGAGCAGGGCTTCCGCGTCCCCCACGGCCGCTGTCACCTCGTGCCCCTCGTCGACGAGCAGCCGGGCCAGTCCCTCGCGCAGCAGTGTCGAGTCGTCGGCGAGTATCACGCGCATGGCAGCTCCGCTGTGATGACGGTGGGTCCTCCGGCCGGACTGGCCACTGACAACGTACCGTCGAGCGCCGCGACCCTCCGGCTCAGGCCGAGCAGCCCACTGCCGGACGCGTCCGCTCCGCCCCGGCCGTCGTCCTCGACCCGCAGACGCAGCAGCTCACCCGCGCGTTCGGCCCGCACGGTGACCTGTTCGGCGCCGGAGTGCTTGACCGCGTTCGTCACGGCTTCGGCGGCGACGAAGTAGGCGACGGCCTGCGCTGTCGGCGGCGGGGTGTCCCGCAGCTCGCAGGAGAGCCGGACGGGTATCGCGGCTCGCTCGGCGACCGTTTCGAGCGCGGCGGCGAGCCCGCCTTCGTCGAGCGCCGCCGGATACACCCGCCATGCCACGTCCCTGAGCTCCACCAGCGCCTGCTGCGACGCCTCATGGGCCTGCCGGAGCAGCTCCGACGACTTCTCCGGGTCCGGGGCGCGGCGGGCCCGGCCGAGCAGCATGCCCAGCGCGACCAGGCGCTGCTGCACGCCGTCGTGCAGGTCCCGCTCGATGCGCCGCCGCTCGTCGTGGACGGCCTCCACGACGCCCGCCCGGCTCCTGGCCAGCTCGCCGATGCGGCGCTCCAGGGTCTGGCGGTCGCTGGGACCGAGGAAGTGGCGTATCAACTGCTCGTCCATCAGGGCCACCGCCTGCACGCCCTGGACGCACAGGAAGAGCAGGAAGAGACCGCCGAACGCGGCGGGCGCGACGGCCAGCGGCCACCGGTCGAGGTCGACCAGGAACCAACCCCACACCAGCAGGGACGCGTAGCCGGCGCCGATCACCGCGGCCAGCAGCACCACGCCGCCCAGCAGCCCCACCGTCCAGCGGGTGGCCACATAGGACAGGGCGGGCATGCCGGTCAGTGGCGCGGCCAGGTCCGCGGTGCCGGTGTCGTACCAGCGGGCCATCCGGCGGCGCTGCAGCTCGGCCCACCAGCGGGCGGCCGCCAGTATCCGTGTCTCGCCGCGGCGGTCGTCGGCGGACCACCCGAGCGTGACGAGCAGCCACAGCCCGGACGCGAGCGTCATGGCCAACTCGGCGACGGCGCTGAGGGACCCGAGCAGGACCCCGGCGGCGACGCGCAGTCGGCGGGCGAGAAGGTTTCGCATGATCAATAACGCTAGCCGAGCGATGCGCGGAGCGGACTGCGGAAAACCGCAAAGCTGCCTGCGGCAGTCCGTAGGGAGGGTCTGCGGCGGTCCGCAGTGCATGCTGCGGCGGTCCGCAGCGCAACTGTGCGGCGGTCCTCATACCGCCGTGGCCTGCGGATTTCGTACCGTCGAAGGCATGATCCTCACGGCTTCGCACACGCTCAGCGCCGCGTCTGAATCCGCCATGGCAGCGCTCTCAGCCACGGCCTCATCAGCGGCCGCGACCGCGACCTCATCGACATCCACCGACGCCCCCGCGGGCGGTATAGCGGGCTGGGCCGCCGACCTCATGGACTCCCTCGGCGCGATCGGCGCGGGAGTGGCGATCGCGCTGGAGAACCTGTTCCCGCCGCTGCCCAGCGAGGTCATCCTGCCGCTCGCCGGCTTCGCGGCGAGCCAGGGCAAGTTCAGCCTGCTCGCGGCGCTGCTGTGGACCACGGTCGGCTCCGTCGTCGGGGCACTCGCGCTGTACTGGGCGGGCGCGCTCCTCGGCCGTGACCGCACCGTCGCCATCGCCGCGCGCCTGCCCCTGGTGAGGACGGCGGACATAGAGAAGACGGAGGCGTGGTTCGAACGGCACGGGACCAAGGCCGTGTTCTTCGGCCGCATGATCCCGATCTTCCGCAGCATGATCTCGATACCGGCAGGCATAGAACGGATGCCGCTGGCCCTGTTCCTGACCCTGACGACCATCGGCAGCCTGCTGTGGAACAGCCTGTTCGTCCTGCTCGGCTACGCGCTCGGCTCCCGCTGGCACGAGGTCACGGATGCCGTCGGCCTGTACTCGAAGGGGGTCCTCGGCGTGGTCGCCCTGGCCGTGCTCGCGTTCGTGGCGGCCCGCATACGCAAGGGCCGCGGCGCGCACCGGGCGAGAAGCTAGGACCTGTCCGGTCCCAGCCCCACCAGGTGGGCGAGCCACGGCCCACACGCGAACGTCCCAGAGACGGAAGGCCTCAGAAACGGAAGGCCTCAGCGACGGAACGCCGTCACAGAAGGCAACGCCTCGGAGAAGGGAGTGCCACGGAGACGGGAGTGTCACGGAGACGGGAATGCCTCAGAGACCGGCGGCGGGAATGCCTCAGAGAATCGAGCCCGGAGTGTAGGCCGCCGCCTCAGGGTTCTCCTTGATGACCGCCTCGATCTGAGCGATGACCGCGGCCACCTGGTCGCCGGCGGCGCCCGTGAACGAGAGCTTGTCGGCCATCAGCTCGTCCAACTGGGCGCGGTCCAGCGGGATGCGGGAGTCCGCAGCGAGCTTGTCCAGGAGTTCGTTGCGCACGACGCCCTGCTCACGCATGGCGAGCGCGGAGGCGACGGCGTTCTCCTTGATGGCCTCGTGGGCCTCCTCGCGACCGACACCGGCCCGCACCGACGCCATGAGCACCTTGGTCGTGGCGAGGAACGGCAGGTAGCGGTCCAGCTCGCGGGCGACGACGGCGGGGAACGCGCCGAACTCGTCGAGGACCGTCAGGAAGGTCTCCAGGAGGCCGTCCAGCGCGAAGAACGCGTCGGGCAGGGCCACGCGGCGCACGACGGAGCAGGAGACGTCGCCCTCGTTCCACTGGTCGCCGGCCAGCTCGGCGGTCATGGAGGCGTAGCCGCGCAGGATGACGGTGAGGCCGTTGACGCGCTCGCAGGAGCGGGTGTTCATCTTGTGCGGCATCGCGGACGAGCCGACCTGGCCGGGCTTGAAGCCCTCGGTGACCAGTTCGTGGCCGGCCATCAGGCGGATGGTCTTCGCCAGCGAGGACGGGGCGGCGGCCAGCTGCACGAGCGCCGTCACCACCTCGTAGTCGAGGGAGCGGGGGTAGACCTGGCCGACGGAGGTGAAGGCGCGGTCGAAGCCGAGGTGGGTGGCGATGCGGCCTTCCAGCTCGGTGAGCTTGTCGGTGTCGCCGCCGAGCAGGTCGAGCATGTCCTGGGCGGTGCCGACGGGGCCCTTGATGCCGCGCAGCGGGTAGCGGCCGATGAGGTCGTCCAAGCGGCGATAGGCGACGAGGAGTTCGTCGGCGGCGGTGGCGAAGCGCTTGCCGAGGGTGGTGGCCTGGGCGGCGACGTTGTGGGAGCGGCCGGCCATGACCAGCTCGGCGTACTCGCCGGAGAGGCGGCCGAGGCGGGCGAGGACGGCGATCGTGCGGGAGCGGACCAGCTCGAGGGAGAGCCGGACCTGCAACTGCTCGACGTTCTCGGTGAGGTCGCGCGAGGTCATGCCCTTGTGGACGTGCTCGTGACCGGCGAGGGCGTTGAACTCCTCGATGCGGGCCTTCACATCGTGGCGCGTGACCTTCTCGCGCTCGGCGATGGAGGCCAGGTCGACCCGGTCGAGCACGCGCTCGTAGTCCCCGATCGCGGCGTCCGGCACATCGATGCCGAGGTCCTTCTGCGCGCGCAGCACGGCGAGCCAGAGGCGGCGCTCCAGCTTCACCTTCTGCTCGGGCGACCAGAGCAGGGCGAGCTCGGTGGAGGCGTAACGCCCGGCGAGGACGTTCGGGATTCGGGGCTTTGCAGGCGCGGCAGTCACAGTCGGCCATTCTACTGGCGGTTTCTGCAGGCCAGCGCCATGGCCCTCGTCGTCGGAAGCTACAAGGAGAGGGGTGGGGGGCTGTGAGGGGTGGGGAGGGGAGGGGGCCGGGTCGGGGTGCGGGCCTGGCGTGGTGGCTGGGAAGGGGTTGACGGGGCTGAGGTGTGAGTGGTCTATTACTCACATGGGTGAGACGAAGACGCGGCAGCTTTCCACGGCGGAGGCGCGCAGGGGTGAGGTGCTGGCCACCGCCGCGAAGGTGTTCGCGGGGCGCGGGTACTACGGCACGTCCACGACGGAGGTCGCCAAGGGCGCCGGGATCTCGCAGTCGTATCTGTACCGGCTCTTCCCGGACAAGCAGGCGTTGTTCGTGGCCGTGGTCGAGGACGTCTCGCGGCTGATCCGGGAGCGGCTCGGCGAATCGGTGGCGAAGGTGGGGAGCGCGGATCCGGCGGCGGTGCTGTACGCGATGGGGGACGAGTACGCGCGCCTGATCGCGGACCGGGAGGACCTGCTGAAAGTGCTGATGCACGCCAACTGCGCGGCTGCTGAGCCGGAGATCAGGGAGGCGGTGCAAGGGATGTACGCACGGCTCGTGGAGTATGTGCGGTCCGCGTCCGGGGCGCGGGACGAGGAGGTGCAGGAGTTCTTCGCCAGGGGATTCCTGTGCAACGTGGCGGTCTCGATCGGGGCGCTCGACGTGGACGCGCCATGGACGAGGACGTTGCTGGCGGGCATCAGGCACTACTGACGTCGCCGAGCTGAACGGCCGTGGCGTCTCCGCGGTGCCTCCGCGGTGCGCGGCGGGGCACGGCGGGGCACGGCGGTGCGAAAGGTCACGCACGCGTGACCTTTCTTTTGGCGCAAAGTGTGAGTGATTAACCACTCTTTCTTCGGGCTGCAACCGATCAAGGACTTGGGGGGTGTCATCGTGAGGGGACACGTGAGGGGACAGTGGCAGACGGGAGGGACGGGGCGGGTGCCCCGGCCGAGCCGGGGGGCGGGGACGGGGCAGGGCCCCGCTCTGGTGGCACTCGCGACTGCTCAGTTCGTCGTCGTGCTGAGCACGTCGATCGTGAATGTGGCGCTGCCCGCCGTCTCCGGCGGGCTCGGGCTGTCGTCCGGGGCGCTGTCATGGGTGGTCAACGCCTACGTGCTCGGGTTCGGCGCGCTGCTGCTGCCCGGTGGCCGGTGCGCGGATCTCTTCGGGCGGCGGCGGATGTTCGTGGCGGGGACGACGGTGTTCGCGCTCGCCTCGCTCGCCGCCGGGCTCGCTCCGAACGCCGCCGCGCTGATCGCCGACCGCGCCGTCCAGGGCGTCGGCGCCGCGCTCCTCGCGCCCGCCGCGCTCGCGCTGGTCCTGCTGATCTTCCCGCCGGGCCCGAAGCCCGAGGGCGGTGCGGGCCTGACGCGCGCCACGGCGCTGGGCGTGTGGGGCGCGGTGTCCGGGGCGGGCGGCGCGGCCGGGGTGATCCTGGGCGGCGTACTCACCGAGTGGTACGGCTGGCGGGCGGTGTTCCTCGTCGTCGTACCGATCGCCGTCACCTCGCTCGGAGCGACGATCCTGCTGGTCCCCGCCGACCGGCCGACGGGCGGTGGCCTCGACGTCGTCGGCGCCCTCACCTCCACCGCGGGCCTGACAGCGCTCGTCCACGCGCTCACCGCCGAGCAGCCGCTCGTCGCGGCCGCGGGCCTCGCGCTCCTGGCGGTGTTCGCCGACCGCCAGCGCCGGACCAGGTCCCCGCTCGTACCGCCGCGCTTGCTCCGCACCGGTCGCGTGGCGGCGGCCAACCTCGCCATGACGCTGCTCGGCGCCGTCTGGGTCGGAGTCTTCTACTTCCTGCCGCTGTACCAGCAACAGGTGCTCGGATACAGCGCGTTGGCGGCGGGCCTCACCCAGCTCCCGCTCGCGCTCACCGTCGTCGCCGCGTCCACCCTCGCGCCCCGACTGCCGGGCCGCGCGGGTCTCGCCGCCGCGCTCGCCGCCCTCACGCTCGGCCTCACCCTGCTCGCCCTTGCCCGTACCGACGGCACCTTCGCCGTCGACCTGCTCGGGCCCTCGGTCCTGGTCGGCGCGGGCCTCGGCGTCGCCTTCGTCCGGCTCACCGCGCTGGCCACCGACGGCGTGCCGACCGCCGAATCCGGTCTCGCGGGCGGCCTCGTGAACACCACCCGGCAGCTCGGCGGCGCCCTCGGCCTCGCCCTGCTCACCACACTCGCCCCCACTCCGGGGGACTACCGCACCGCGTTCACCACCACGGCCCTCATCGCCCTGCTCACGACCGTGGCGGCACTCACCACAGCCACCAGCTCCACCCACCCCGCAAGGAGGAACCCGTCATGACCAAGAAGCCCTACCTCACCGGCCACTACACGCCCGTCACCGACGAGACCACCGCCCACGGCCTGACCGTGCGCGGCGCCCTCCCGCCCGAGCTGAACGGCCGCTACTTCCGCAACGGCCACAATCCCAAGCCCGGCGTCACACCCACCCACTGGTTCAAGGGCAGCGGAATGATCCATGGCGTCCGGCTGCGCGACGGCCGCGCCGAGTGGTACCGCAACCGCTGGGTGCGCACCCCGGCCCTCGACGGCGTGCCCTACCTGGGCGCCGATGGCATCCCGAACCTCCGCGCAAGCGACGCCGCCACCCACGTCATCGAGCACGCGGGCCGCATCCTCGCCCTCCAGGAGGCCAACCTCCCCTACGAGATGACGCCCGAGCTCGACACCGTCGGCGCCCACGACTTCGGCGGCCGCCTGAAGACCGCGATGACCGCACACCCGAAGACCGACCCCACCACCGGCGAGCTGCACTTCTTCGGGTACGGGCCGTTCCCGCCGCACCTGACGTACTACGTCGCCGACGCCAAGGGCGACCTCGTGCGCAGCGAGGTCGTCGAGGGCGCGGGACCGTCCCTGATGCACGACTTCGGGATCACCGAGCGGTACGTGGTCTGGCTCGACCTGCCCGTCGTCTTCAACGCCGCGGAGCACTCCGGCATCCCGTACCGCTGGAGCGACACCTACACGCCGCGCATCGGCGTGATGCCGCGCACCGGGCCCGCGACGGTGCGCTGGTTCGAGGTGGAGCCCGGCGTGCTCCTGCACGTCGCCAACGCCTACGAGGACGAGCGCGGCCGAGTCGTACTGACCGGGCCGCGCTACGACCGGGGCGCCTGGGAGCAGACCTGGAAGTTCTGGATCGGGGCCCCCGGCCACGCGCCGCAGCCCATGGTCGGCGCGACCGGCCACCGCTGGATACTCGACCCGGCCACGGGCGTCGCCGCCGAGGAGCCCGTGGACGACCTCACCACCGAATTCCCCACCGTCAACGAGGACGTGACGGGCCGCTTCCACCGCTACAGCTACGCCGTGGCCTTCCCGGGGCCGGACCTCGACGAGTACGCGATCGTCAAACACGACCACAGCGCGGGCAGTCGTGAGCTGGTCCCCATGGGGCAGGGCCGGATGCCCGGCGAGGCCGTCTTCGTACCGGCCGAAGGGGCCACCGGTGAGGACGAGGGCTATCTGCTCACGGTGGTCAGCGACCTCGTCGAGGACGCCTCGCAGCTGCTCGTCATCGACGCCTCCGCCCCCGGCAGCGGGCCGCTCGCCGTCGTCGAGCTGCCGCGCCGGGTGCCGAGCGGAATCCACGGCTCCTGGATCGCGGATGCCGATGCCGATGCCGACGCCGTCGTCCCGTCGGCGGACGCCGGCACCGTGCCCGTCGTGGGAGGTGCGGCATGATCAGCACCCGTCACGAGATCACCGTCGCCGCGCCCGTCGAGACCGTCTGGCGGCTGCACACCGACATCGCCGCCTGGCCCCTGTGGCACAGCGGGGTCGAACGGGCCGAGACGTCCGGCGAGTTGGCGGTCGGCATGTCCTTCAGGTGGTTCACGCACGGCCTGGACATCACGTCCACGGTCACGGCCGTCGAGGACTGCCGCTCGATCACCTGGGGCGGCCCCACCTCCGGCATCGACGGCATGCACCGCTGGACCTTCGTACCGGCGGCCGACGGCGGCACGTCGGTGGTCACCGAGGAGTACTGGACCGGAGCCCCGGTCGACGCCGACCCCGACGGGATGCGGGCGCTCCTCGCCCAGTCCCTGATCGACTGGCTGGCGGAGTTGAAGGAGGCGGCGGAGACGGTGGTGGCGCAGGGAGCGGGGGAGAGACAGCGGTGAGCGGGGGGCGGAGGCGGACGCCGGGGTGCCGCCCGCGACCCGCCGTGTCCACTGGCCGCCGCCCGGGCCGCGTCCGACCCCGACGGTCCGCTCGCGGTCACGTCGCGCCCGGCCCTCAAGGCCCGCTCGCAGCCAGGCCATGCCCGACTCCGACGGTCCGCTCGCGGCGCTCAGGCCCCGTCCGCCTCCACGCGCCGCCACATCTGTACGGGCCCCGGAGCCGCCGGGTCCTCGGGTGTGACCCAGAACGCCCGTCCCGTCGCCGGGTCCACCTGGGCGCCCCAGCGGCCGTCGCCGGACGAGCGGCCGGTGAGGCGGCGGCCGATCCACGGGCCGAGGTGCTGGCGGGCGAAGCGGACGTCGGCGACGCGGCGGGCCAGCCAGGCCGCGGGGACGGCGGGTGGCAGCGGGCTGTCCCAGTCGTCCTCGGGGTCGTGGCCGAGCGCCTGCCACACCGCCTCGGCGACGCGGCGGTGCCCGTCGGCCGTCAGGTGCAGCCGGTCCACGTCCCACATCCGCTGGTCGGCGAGGGTCCGGGAGCCGTACAGGTCCACCACGACGGCCCCGTGCCGTGCCGCGAGGTCGTCGACGTGGGCGAACAGCTCCTCCATGCGCGGCCGGAACCGTTCGAGGACCGGGCCCTGGCGGCCGGGGCTGCGCATCAGGACCAGCTGCTTGCACGCCGGGGCGAGGGTCTCCACGGCCTGCTCCAGGAGGCCGCGCACCCGCCCCATGTCGCACTTGGGCCGCAGCGTGTCGTTGAGGCCGCCGACCAGGGTGATCACGTCGGCGCCGAGCGTGGCCGCCATGGGCGCCTGGTCCGCGGCGATCTGCCCGATGAGCTTGCCGCGCACGGCGAGGTTGGCGTACCGGAAGCCCGGGGTGCGGGCCGCGAGCCGCTCGGCCAGCACATCGGCCCAGCCGCGGTAGCTGCCGTCGGGCAGCAGGTCGGACATGCCCTCGGTGAAGGAGTCGCCGATGGCGACGAGGCTCGTGTGGCGCGGATTGATCTGCATGGCGGTGTGATGTTAACCCGGGGGCCCGCCAGGCCCCGTCCGAGCACGGCCGACGGGCCTGCCCCAGGTCGGCCGGTGGGCCTGCCCCAGCTCGGCCGGTGGGCCTGCCCGAGCGTGGTCCGCGGGCCTACCCGGCGTCTGTGAAGCGTTCCGCCCGCTCGCCCCGCAGCCGTCCCGCGGGCACCCGCCGCCCGAACGCCACGAGCAGCAGGTCCTGCGCGTCGCCGGCCAGCGGGGACCCGGCCCCGAAGGTCCAGTCGGTGTCGTCGGCCCGTAGCTCCAGGCCGGTGAGGTCGGCGCCGAAGAACTTCGCGGACTTCGGTGTGACGTGGTCCAGGAGGATGCGGAGGCGGTCCTCCGGTACGCGGCGGGGGAGACCGAGCGGAACGGTGATGTCGAGCCCGTGGACGACGTCGTGGCCGAGCGCGCTCGCGAAGCCGCCGACCGGCGGGGTCCATGGGTGGCTCGCGTGGTCCCGCAGGAACCCCGCGAGGTCGCGCGGCGAGAAGGCCGCCGCGTCCGCGCGGGCCCGGCGGTCCGTCATGCGGTGCAGGCTTCCGCCCGCCTTGAGCAGTTCCAGGAGGACGCGGGGCAGGGGGTAGCGGAAGCCCAGCGACATGTGGGCGGCGACCTCGCGCACCCGCCAGCCCGCGCACAGGGACGGCGCGTCCCACTGCGCGGGCGTCAGGCCGTCGAGCAGGTCGGCGAGGTCGCGGCGTTCGGCGGCGATGGCGGCGCGGATGCGGCGGGTCGAGGTGTCGGGCGCGGTCGGTGCGCTCCCTTGTGGTGAATTCCCCTGCGGTGAGTTCCTCCGCGGCGCGTTCCCCTGCGGCGCGTTCCCCTGCGGTGAGTTCCCCGGTGTTTTCCCCATGAAGCCAAGATCGGCTCGTCGTCACCATAAGTCCAAGAGCCAGTAAGTCTCGTGGCTAGCATCCTGGGTTATGGAACTTCGCCAGCTCCGGTACTTCCTCACGGTCGTGGAAGAGGCCAACTTCACGCGTGCGGCCGCCGCGTTGCACGTGGCGCAGCCGGGCGTGAGCGCCCAGATACGGCAGCTGGAGCGGGAGTTGGGGCAGCGGCTCCTCGACCGCTCGGGCCGGTCGGTGACCGTGACGGAGGCGGGCGCGGCCGTCCTGCCGTACGCGCGGGCGGCGCTGGCCGCCGTCGACGGGATACGGCAGACCGCCGACGAGTTCACCGGGCTGCTGCGGGGGCGCGTCACCGTCGGTCTCGTATCGGGTGCCGCCACGCACGAGTACGACGTGGCATCGGTCCTCGCTGACTTCCACGACGCGCATCCCCATGTCGAGATGGCCCTCACCGAGGACACCTCGGACCGGATGCTGGCGGCCGTACGCGAGGGACGGCTCGACATCGCCCTGGCCGGTCTCGCCGACGACGCCCCGCCCCACGGCGTCAGTTGGCAGGTCGTGATCGACGAACCCCTCGCGGCGCTGGTGGCACCGGACGACCCGCTCGTGGCGCGAGCCGTGCCACCGCCGGATGGCGGGGGCGATGGCGGCGGTGGGGGTGATGGCGGGCTCGGGGGAGAGGGCGAAGGCGGCACCGGGGCGGGCGCACCCGACGGGGTCGTCCCGCTGACGGCACTCGCCGACCGCCCCCTGATCAGCCTGCCGCGCGGCACGGGGCTGCGGGCCGTGCTCGAACGCGCTTGTGCGCGGGCGGGGTTCGCGCCGCAGGTCGCCTTCGAGGCGGCCGCGCCGCAGTTGCTGGTCCAGCTCGCGGCACGCGGCCTGGGCGTGGGAGTCTTCCCGGCGCCCGGCGCGCGGACCGCCGCCGCGCGGGACCTGCGGGGTCTGCGGGTGATCGGCTTCGAGGAGCCCTGCCCGCGCGGGCGGATCGGCCTGGCCTGGCGCACGGACGGCCCGGCGGGACCCGCGGCCCGCGCGTTCCTGACGCGCTTGCGCGCCGCACTGCCCGTACCCGCGGAACCGCCCCCGAAGCCGACCTGACCGCATCCCGGCCCCCCCGGCCCTCCGGTCCCCCGGGCCCCGGCCCGAGCCGCCCCGGCGCCGGCGCCGCCGTCGATGCCGCCCCGCCCTCCCCGTACCGCCCGAAGAACCCCCCGCCCCGCTCTCGACTCCGCCCCCAACCAGCGCGAACATGGCGCTAGTTGAGGACTCTCGGAACGGCTCCTCACGAGCGGAGAGGGGTCCGCCATGTGGACCGCTGCCTTCTGGAAAGCCACCGCCGAACGCGCGGTCCGCACCTTCGCCCAGGCCCTCGCCGCCGTCCTCGTCGCGGGGGCGACGAACCTCCTGGACGTGGCGTGGGGCGCCGCGCTCGGCACGGCGGGGATGGCCGCGCTGCTCGCCGTCCTGACCGCGCTCGGCTCCGCGAAGGTCGGCCCGCCGGGACCCGGCCTCACCGAGGTGCCCGACAGTGGCCGGGGGCCCCGCCCCGCCCTCTGACGGGCCCCGGCCCACATCTGGTCCGCGTCCGGCGGAGGATTACACGGGCTGACCGAACAGCTCCCGCAGCACGTCCTCCATCGTGACCATCCCGGCCAGGCGCCCGTCCTCACCGAGCACGGCCGCCACATGGGTGCGGCTGCCCCGCATGGCCGTCAGGACGTCCTCGAGCGACGTGGTCTCCCGCACCCGGGCGATGGAGCGCATGTCGCTCACCCGGAACGGCAGGTCGCGCGGGGACACGTCGAGGGCGTCCTTCACATGGAGGTAGCCGACGATGCGCCGCCCCTCGTCGACGACGGGGAAGCGCGAGAAGCCGGTCCGCGAGGACAGCTCCTCCAACTGCTCGGGCGTGACGCCCACGCGGGCGTAGACCACACGCTCCAGCGGAAGCACCACGTCCCGCACCGGACGGCGGCCCAGCTCAAGGGCGTCGTGCAGTCGCTCCTGCGCCCGGTCGTCGATCAGGCCCGCGTCGCTGGAGTCCTGCACCAGACGGGCCAGTTCGGCGTCCGAGAACGTCGCCGCGACCTCGTCCTTCGTCTCGACCCGGAGCAGCTTCAGGATCGCGTTGGCGAACGCGTTGATCGTGAACACCACCGGACGCACGGCACGGGCGCACGCAACCAGGGGCGGCCCGAGCAGCAGGGCGCTGCGCACCGGCTCGGCGAGCGCGATGTTCTTGGGGATCATCTCGCCGAGCAGCATGTGGAGATACGTCGCCACGGCCAGGGCGATGACGAACGAGATCGGGTGGACCAGGCCGTGCGGCACGCCCACCGCGTCGAACAGCGGCTCGAGCAGATGCGCGATCGCGGGCTCGGCGACGACACCGAGGACGAGGGTGCACAGCGTGATGCCGAGCTGTGCCGCCGCCATCAGCGCCGACACGTGCTTGAGGCCCCACATGACGCTCTTGGCGCGCCGGTCGCCCTCCTCGGCGCGCGGCTCGATCTGGCTGCGGCGCACGGAGATCAGGGCGAACTCGGCGCCCACGAAGAAGGCGTTGACGACGAGCGTCGCAAGGCCGATCAGCAACTGGATGACGGTCATCGGTCGTCCTCCTCCGGTTCGTCGTGGGCGGGTTCCGCGGGCGCGCGCAGCAGCACGCGGGCGGCACGGCGTCCCGCGGCGTCCACGACGTCCAGGCGCCAACCGGCGACCTCGACGCCGTCACCCACGGCGGGAATGCGGCCCAGCTCGGTGGCGATCAGACCGGCGAGGGTCTCGTACGGTCCGTCCGGCACCCGCAGGCCCACGCGGGCGAGCTGGTCGGTGCGGGCGGCGCCGTCGGCGGAGTAGAGGACCCGGCCTTCCTCGTCGGTCCCGGCCGGGGCCAGGTCGGGCGTCTCGTGCGGGTCGTGCTCGTCGTGCACCTCACCGACGACTTCCTCGACGATGTCCTCCAGGGTGGCGACACCGGCCGTGCCGCCGTACTCGTCGATGACCACGGCCATGGTGCGCCGGCCCGAGAGCCGGTCGAGGAGCCGGTCCACGGTCAGCGACTCCGGTACGAGCAGCGGCTCACGCATCAGCTCGCTCACGGGGCGGCGCGCCCTCAGCTCGGCGGGCACGGCCAGGACGTTCTTGATGTGGACGACTCCGACCACCGAGTCGAGGTTGCCGCGGTAGACCGGGAACCGGGACAGGCCGGTGGCGCGGGTGGCGTTGGCGACGTCCTCGCAGGTGGCGGCCACGTCCAGGGCGACGACCTGGACGCGCGGGGTCATCACGTTCTCGGCGGTGAGGTCGGCCAGGTTCAGCGTGCGCATGAACCGTTCGGCGGTCTCCGCCTCCAGGGCGCCCTCCTTCGCGGAGTGCCGGGCCAGGGCGAGCAGCTCCTTGGGGCCGCGCGCGGAGGCCAGCTCCTCGGTGGGTTCGAGGCCGAAGCGGCGCACCGCGCGGTTGGCGGTGTTGTTCAGGTGCCGGATGAAGGGGCGGAACGTGGCGCTGAACACGCGCTGGGGCGTCGCCACCCGCTTGGCGATGGGCAGCGGCGAGGAGATCGCCCAGTTCTTCGGCACCAGCTCGCCGACGACCATCAGGAAGACGGTCGACAGGGCGGTGCCGAGGAAGAGGGCGACGGTCGAGGACGCCGAGTCGGGGACGCCGACGGCGTTCAGCGGGCCCTCGATCAGGTCGCCGATCGCCGGTTTCGCGAGCATGCCGACGACCAGGCCGGTCACGGTGATGCCGAGCTGCGCGCCCGAGAGCTCGAAGGTGAGGTTCTTGACGGCCTTGAGGGCGCTGGCCGCGCCGCGCTCGCCGCGTTCGACGGCACGCTCCAGGTCGCCGCGCTCGACGGTCGTGAGCGAGAACTCGGCCGCCACGAAGATTCCGCAGGCGAGCGAGAGCAGCACCGCCACAAGGAGCAGGAGCACTTCAGTCATCGGGTCACCTCCGTCCCATGATCGGTCAGGGAGGTGGTGAATGCGCGATGGGGGGTACTAGGAGGCTCGCCCATGGGCGGACGCTCACACCTTTCCGTCGAGATTCGAGTAGTGGGCCCATGTTAAAGGATCGGCAAAACTCTACGCTCCGCATAACGCACTGTTACCGTGCCGTGCCGGAGAGGCCGCGGGCGCGGTCACTCCGCGAGCGGCTTGACCCAGCGGCTCCACTGCGGCTGCGGAGCATATCCGGCCGCGTGCCAGGCGTGGTGCGCCAGCTCGTTGCGGTTCAGGACCATCGCGTCGGCCCGCCGCCCGCCGAGCGCGACGAACCGCTCCTCGGCCGCGCGCAGCAACGCCGAGCCGATCCCGGCACGCCGGGCGTCGGGGTGCACGGCGAGCCGGTACAGCGACGCCCGCCAGCCGTCGAACCCGGCGATCACCGTGCCCACCAGCTCCCCGTCCCGCTCCGCGAGCAGCAGCGCCCCGGGGTCCCTGGCGACAAGACGCTCCACGCCGGAGCGGTCGTCGCTGATGCTCGTGCCCTCCGCGGCCACCTTCCAGAAGGCGAGCACCGCGTCCAGGTCGTCGGGCGCCGCAGCGCGTATCCGTGGATCAGTCATGACGGCATCCCATCACCGGGGCAGGGCCCGGCGCGCGGAGTTCCGGAATGCGGACATGCGAGATGCGGGACGCGGCATGAGGGGCGCGGACCTGCGGGGCCCGGAACCGCGGGGCGCGGACCTGTGGGGCCCGGAACCGCGGAGTGCGGAACCGTCGACCGCGGACCCGCGGGGCGCGGCCGGCACCGCCGGCCGCGCCCCGGCCCGCGTCACTCGCCCCGCAGCTCTTCGATGACGGCCCCGAACGTCTCGTAGTACGGCTCGAGGACCGTGACGTACGAGAAGCCGTACCGCTCCCGCTGGGCGCGCAGCTGGTCGGCGATCTGGCGGACCGTGCCCATGAGCAGGATGGGCACGTCGAGGGCGGCGTCGACGGACAGATGGGGGACGTAGTCGGCGACCTCGCGGGCCCGGGCGCGCCGGTCGTCGGTGATGTCCACCAGCTGGATCAGCAGGTTCAGCTCGGCGGGCGCCGACCGTCCGGCCGCGTGCCGCCGGTAGGAGGCGACCCGCTCGTCCATCTCCTCGGCAGTGAGGTGGAGCATCTTGCCGCCCGTGTGCCCCGGCACCGCCCGCGCCCCGGTGAAGGCGGCGATGTCCGCGTGCTCGGCGGTCAGTTGCAGCATCTTCTCGCCGTTGCCGCCGATGAGCAGCGGCGGGCGCGGCGTCCGGCGCGGCTTGGGCACGAACGCGGCATCGGCGAAGTGCCGGTCCAGCGTCTCGACGGTGTGCCGCAGATGGGCCACGCGCTCGCCGGGCGAACCCCACGGCAGCCCGGCCGCGTCGTGCTCGGCGCGCACGTAGCCGGTGCCGAGGCCCAGTTCGAGGCGGCCGTCCGTGAGGAGGTCCGTGGTGGCCGTCTCGCGGGCGAGCAGGGTCGGGTTCCAGAACCCGGCGTTGAGGACGAAGGTGCCGACCCGGGGCCGCTCGGTGGCCTCCGCCGCGGCGACGACGGCCGGGAACGGCGCGGCCATGCCCAGGTGGTCCGGCACGAGGATCACGTCGTAGCCGAGCTGCTCCGCGGTGCGGCACTTGGCCCGCCACTCCTCGCGCGGGCTCGGTTCGACCATGTTGACGCCGAAGCGGAAGGGCCGGTGGGGCATGAACTCTCCTTGGCGGTGCGGCAGGGAGCGGCCCGCGTGCCGCCCGGGACGGCGGCCGTACACCACAGCGGGGCGCGTCCGATTCCACCACCCGGCCGCTCCCGCGGGCCACCCCATTCCGGTCCGGCCCGAGCCGACGCGCACCGGCCCGCGCCCCCACGGCCCCTCACTCGTGCGCGATCGCCTCCAGGACGTTCATCCGCGACGCCCGCAGCGCGGGCAGCAGCGCCGCCACGATCCCGACCACCACCGACCCGATCACGACCGCCACCAGCGTCGACCACGGCACCGCGAACGCCTTGAGCCCCTGCAGCTCCAGGACCTGGTGCATCGACACGCCCCACACCAGGCCGAGCGCGAGACCGAGCACCGCGCCGAACACGGCGATCACCACCGACTCGAGCCGGATCATGCGCCGCAACTGCCGCCGCGCCAGGCCGATCGCACGCAGCAGCCCGATCTCACGGGTGCGCTCGACGACCGAAAGGGCGAGGGTGTTGACCACGCCGAGCACGGCGATCACGATCGCGAGGCCGAGGAGCGCGTACACGAGGTAGAGCATCACGGCGATCTGCTCGCGGATCAGCTTCTTGTAGTCCGCCTGGTCGCGCACCTGCACCTGCGGGTACGGGTCGAGCGCGGCATCGAGCCGGTCGCGCAGCGCCTCCGCGTCCGTGCCGGGAGCGGAGTTGACGTAGACGGCGGAGTCCTGGCCGTCGGGCACGTACTTCTCCAGCGTGCCGAGCCCCATGAAGAGCCCGCCCTGCATGCCGGGGCCCTCGGGGCCCTCGTTGTCGGTGAGCGCGGCCACCGTCAGCTCCACCTTGCGCTCACCGGGGAACTCCACGGGCAGCACCGAACCGACGCGCACGTCATGGTCCTTGGCGTAGTCCCGGTCCATCGCGAGCCGGTCGGGGGCCAGGGCCCGCGCCGAATTCCCTTGCGCGTACGTGGTCTTCACGACCTCGTCGAGCTGCTTGCCGAAGCCGGCGGCCGTCGTCTCGACGGTCTTGCCGTCCGGCATCCGCAGTTTCAGGGGGGTGAAGCGGCTGCGGACGACGAGCCCGGCGCCGTCGGTCGCCTCCACCTTCTGCGTGACCTCCGTCGGGAACGGCATGAAGGAGCTGTTCTGCACGACGAAGTCCGCGCCGAGTGTCTTGTCGATCTGGTCGTCGAACGACTTGGTCATGGAGGCGCTGGCCACGGAGAGACCGCCGACCAGGGCGAGCCCGACCATCAGCGCGGCCGCGGTGGCGCCGGTGCGGCGCGGGTTGCGCAGGGCGTTGCGCTGGCTCATCCGGCCCACGGAGCCGTAGACGGCGGGGAAGGCGCCCCCGAGCACCCGGATCACCGGGCGTACCAGGAGCGGGCCCGCGATGACGGTGGCGAGGAGGCTGAGGACCACGCCGAGTCCGAGCAGCGAGGCCGACGTGGCGGTGTCGGACGAGGCCGCGCACCCCACGAGCGCCGCAGCTCCGCCCGCCGCCACGACCGAGCCCACGACGGCCCGCACCCGCAGCGGCCGCCCCACGCCCGCGATCTCGGCGTCCGCGAGCGCCGCCATCGGCGAGACCTGCGCGGCCCTGCGTGCCGGGAGGTACGCCGCGAGGAAGGTGACGCCCACCCCGACGACGTACGACACGACGGGCGTCGGCCAGGCGATCACCATCTCCGTGGACTTCAGGTTCATGCCGAACAGGCCCATCAGCTCGATGAGTCCGGCGGCGAGCCCGATCCCGGCGGCGAGCCCGAGGGTGGAGCCGACCACGCCGAGCAGCACCGCCTCGAAGAGCACGGAGCGGCGCACCTGCCTGCGGTCGGCACCGAGGGCGCGCAGCAGCCCCAGCTCGCGGGTGCGCTGGGCGATCAGCATGGAGAAGGTGTTGACGATCAGGAAGATGCCGACCAGGACGGCGACCCCGGCGAAGCCGAGCATCACGTACTTGATGACGTCGAGGAAGCCGCCCAGTTCGGAGGCGGCGGACTCGGCCTGTTCGTCGGCGGTCTCCAGTTCGTAGCGGCCTCCGCCCAGTTCGGCGGCGACGCGGCGCTTGAGTTCGATGTCGCTGACGCCCGCCGCGGCGTCGACGGCGATGCTGGTCGCGCGGTTCTCGCCGCCGAGCAGTTTGGTCTGCGCGGTCGGGGTGTCGAGGAAGACGAGCGCGGCACCGGGGTTGGTGGTCGTGAACGTGACGATGCCGACGACCTTCGTCTCGAACGAGCCCGGCGCGGCCAGGATCTTGAGGGTGTCCCCGATCGCCACGTCCTTCTTGTCGGCCGTGTCGGCGTCGATCAGGGCTTCCCCGGCGGTGCGCGGCGCCCGGCCCGAGGTGATCTCCACGGGGGAGCGCTCGGTCTCGTACCAGTTGCCTGCGACGGTGGGCGCGCCCGTGGTGGGGCCGACGGGATCGTTGTCGCGGTCGACGACCGTGATGTTGTCCACGGTCGCGTCGACATGTGTGGCCGCCACGCCGTCGACCTTCGCGATCCGCTCGGCGAGGTCGGCGGGCACGGTCGGGGTCCGTCCGGTCGGCACGCTCTCGTCGAGGTCGTCCTTGGGCCCGACGGAGAGGTCGGCGGACGTGGACGCGAAGAGGCGGTCGAAGGTGCGGGCGACGGTGTCCGAGAAGATCAGACTGCCCGCGACGAACGCCACGGAGAGGATCACGGCGAGCGCGGACAGGGCGAGCCTGCCCTTGTGCGCGAGGAAGCTGCGGAGGGTGGCCTTCAGCACGGGTGCCGCCTCAGTCCTGGGGGGACGGGTCGTCGCGGGTGGGTTTCGCCGGCGGGTCGTCCGGGGGCACGGCGGGGGCGGCGGGGCCGGGGGACGCGGTGGTGTCCGGGGCGTCGGCGGCACTCGGGGGGCCGCTGGTGCTCGGCGTCCCGGCGGTGCCCGCCGTCCCGTCCGCCGTGTCGGCGGCCGTGCCGTGCAGCACGTCGAACCGCTTCATCCGCTCCAGGACGCCCTCCGCCGTCGGCCGGGCCATCTCGTCCACGATCCGGCCGTCCGCGAGGAAGAGCACCAGGTCGGAGTGGGCGGCGGCACTCGGGTCGTGCGTCACCATCACCACCGTCTGGCCCAGCGAGTCCACCGCCTCGCGCAGGAACCCGAGCACTTCGAGTCCGGCCCGCGAGTCGAGGTTGCCGGTCGGCTCGTCGGCGAAGATCAGCTCGGGGCGGGAGGCCAGCGCCCGTGCGCACGCCACGCGCTGCTGCTGGCCGCCGGAGAGCTGCGCGGGCCGGTGCCGCAGCCGGTCGCGCAGGCCGAGCGTGTCGATGACGTGCTCCAGCCACTCGGCGTCGGGACGCTGGCCCGCGATGTCCATGGGCAGCGTAATGTTCTCGCGCGCGTTCAGCGTCGGGATGAGGTTGAACGACTGGAACATGAAGCCGATCCGGTCCCGCCTGAGCCGCGTCAGCTCGCGGTCCTTGAGCCCGGTGATCTCGGTGTCGCCGAGCCACACCTGGCCCGCCGAGACCGAGTCGAGCCCGGCCAGCGTGTGCATCAGCGTGGACTTGCCGGAACCGGAAGGACCCATCACGGCGGTGAACCGCTGCCGCGCGATGTCCACGTCGACCGCGTCCAGGGCGAGCACGGTGGTCTCACCCGAGCCGTACGCCTTCGTGAGCCCGCGGGCGCGGGCCGCGACGCCGGCGGGCTCGGCGCGCTCCGTGTGCGGTGTCGAAGCAGGTGTGGACAAGGCCGCCTCCCCGGTTGTGGCCGTCCCAACTCGCGTATTCCAGCAGAGAGTAAAGGGTCGGAGTGGGCAGCTGGTATCCCTCGCAGGTCGATGCGTGAGGAGCGTGTAAGGGGCACCTGGTGGGCGGTGCCCGGCACCTCTTGCCGGTGCTAGCGGATCGGCGCTAGCTTGTGGACATGGCGAAGACTCAGCTGAACGTGCGGGTGGACGAGGACACCGCCCGGGCCGCGCGCGAACGCGCCATGGCCCGTGGCGTGAGCGTGAATCGCTACATCGAAGAGCTGGTCAAACAGGACGCGGGCGAGCTCGGCCACACGTTCGTGGAGGCCGCCGCCGACTTCATGAAGCAGTACGAGACCGTCTTCGCCGAGGAGTTCGGCGCGGAGCGCGAGGGCCGTCGCTGACCCTTGAACCTCAGAATCGACCTCGCCTGGCTCCTGATGGTCGCCGAGCACAAGACGCCGGGTGATCCACAAGTGACCGACTGGGGCGCCTTGGTGGCCGCCGTGGCCCGCCACCACGCGGAGATCTTCGGCGTTCCCGTGTACGAAGGCCCGCACGACCGCGCCGCCGCCCTGCTCCAGCTCCTGCTGCACCTGCCCGCCCTCGAACGCTCCAACGCGCTCTACGCCTCGTCGGTCGCCTACGCCTACCTCGTCGCCAGCGGCGTGAAGGTCGTGACCTCGCCCGAGCAGGTGCGGGACCTGGCCCGGCTGATCAAGGAGGACGGGGTGAGCGTGCACGACATAGCGCGCGAGCTGCGGCAGTGGAGCCTGTGACCCGGTGAGGCCGGCCGGTGCGGCATCGCCCGGCGCCCCGTGACCCGCCCCGCCCGACGAGCGGTGCCGCATCGCCCGGCGCGTGGCCGATGAGTTGTGGCCCGTCAGGCGGTCAGCATGAGTGACCGGTCGCGACCACCAGGAGGCTTCCGCCATGCCCGCCACCATCCAGCCGATGCTGATCACCCCCGACCCGGACCGTCTCGTCGCCTTCTACACAGGGCTCCTCGGCGCCGAGGAGACGGAACGCGTGCCCGACGAGGGGCCCGTCTTCTTCTTGAACCTGCGTGTCAAGGACTCCGACCTCGGCATCGTCGCGGACAAGAGTGTCGAGCCCGGCACCCCGCAGCGCTCCCTCCTGAGCGTGACCGTGGACGACGTCGACGAACTCCTCACGCGCGTCGAAGCGCTCGGCGGCACGGTGCGCGGCCCGGCCAACGACATGCCGTGGGGCCGGCGCGTCGCCCACATCCAGGACCCCGACGGCAACGCGGTGAATCTGGCACAGCCGATCTAGGGCTTGTCCGCGCCCGCCGCCCCGTCCTCCACCGGGCGGCGTGCCGAGCCCAGGAAGCAGTACGACGAGGGGAACTTCGGGCCGCGCTCGGGCACCATGATCCGGCGGTACGTCCCCACCTCGAACCCGGCCGCGCGCAGCGCGCCCACCGGATCCCGGCCGACGTGACAGCCGCCGAAAAGGCGCGGCCACACCGTGCGGTCCAGGACGCGCTGCGCCGTCACCATCGCGCCGCCCGGAGCCCGGCCGTGCTCGAAGAACCTCAGCTCGCCGCCGGGACGCAGCACCCGGCGCAGCTCACCGAGCGCCCTCGGCACGTCCCGCACGCTGCACAGCACCAGCGACGCGACGGCGACGTCGAACGCCTCGCTCTTGACCGGCAGGGCCTCCGCGGCGCCCGGCACCACGTCCACGGGGACGTCCGCGCGCATCGCCGCGGACGCCGCCAGGCGGCGCAGAACGCTCTCCGGCTCGATCGCGACCACCTCGGCGACGGTGGCCGGGTAGTGCGCGAAGTTCAGGCCGTTGCCCGCGCCCACCTCGATGGCACGGCCCTCGGCGCCCGCCAGGAGTTCCTTGCGGTGCGGGGCGATGGCCGGTTCCGCGGAGACGCTGCAGCGGGCGTAGAAACGGGCGAAGAGGGGGTGGTGGACCGCGTCCCGCGGGGCGGGACGGGCGGAGGGCGGGGGCATGGTGCCTCCTCGGGTGGGTGGGGGTTTCTTCCCCCGACCCGCCCCTTCCCGAAACTGGCGCTCGCGCCCCAGGCCCCCGGGGTCGGCCTCCCGCGCCCGGCGCCGGGGTGGACGCCGATCCGACGGGACGGCCCCGACCCCTGATCCGACGGGACGAACCCGACCCCGGCGGCACGAACCCGACCCCGCACCCGGCTCACGCCTCGGACAAGGCCCCCGGACCCGCCCAGCTCCCGCCCAGTCCCGGTGCCAGCCAGCCCCCGGCCGCCGCGCGGAACTCCCGGCCCGGCAGGGAACCCGCGCCCTCGGGGACCGAGCCCAGCAGGGGCGCGCCCGCCACGTCGGCCAGTTCGGCGAGGTTGCAGCGCGAGGCCAGGTCGGGGGTGGTGGGCCAGCTGCCGATGACGATGCCCTCGGGGGTGAGGCCGCGGGCGCGCAGGGCCTCGGTGGTGAGCGTCGTCGTGTTGAGGGTGCCGAGGGCCGCGGCGGCCACGACGAGGACGGGGGCCGCGAGGAGCCGGGCCGCGTCCGCGAGGGTCGCCCCCGCCTCGTCGAAGCGGACCAGCAGGCCACCGGCCCCCTCGATCAGGACCAGGTCGTGAGAGGCCGCGAGCTTCTCCGCGGCCTCGGCCACCTGGGCGGGCGAGACCGTCGGGAGGCCCGCCCGGCGCGCGGCCGTCGAGGGCGCGAGCGGCTCGGGGAAGCGCGCGAGCTCCACCGGGGTCACCCGGTCACCCGCGAGCCGCACCACCTCGTCGACGTCGCCCGGGTCCCCGGGGCCGACCCCGGTCTGGGCCGGCTTGAGGACGGCGACGCTGCGCCCGGCCGCGAGGGCGACCGCGGCCACCGCCGCCGTCGTCACGGTCTTGCCGATCTCCGTGCCCGTACCGGACACCACGAGGACGCTCACGCCGAGACCTCCCCGCTCGCCCGCGCCGCCGCGCACACCGCACGCCCGATCTGTGCCACGTCCGCGTCGCCCGTGACGAACGGCGGCATCGTGTAGATGAGGTCGCGGAAGGGCCGCACCCACACGCCCTCCCGCACCACGGCGCGCGTCGCCGCCTCCATGTCGACCTGGTGGTCGAGCTGTACGACACCGAGCGCGCCGAGGACCCGTACGTCCCGGACGAAGGGCAGCTCGGCGGCCGGGGCGAGCGCGACCCGCAGGCCCGTCTCGACGCGCTTGACGTCCGTCTGCCAGTCCTTGCCGAGCAGCAGGTCGATGGAGGCGTTGGCGACCGCCGCGGCCAGCGGGTTGCCCATGAACGTCGGGCCGTGCGCGAGCACCGGCACCTCGCCCCGCGCGATGCCCGACGCCACCCGCTCGGTGCACAGCGTCGCCGCCATCGTCAGATAGCCGCCGGTCATGGACTTGCCGAGGCACATCACATCGGGTGTGACGGCCGCGTGGTCCGCCGCGAAAAGGGCGCCCGTGCGGCCGAAGCCCGTCGCGATCTCGTCGAAGACGAGCAGCACATCGTGCGCGTCGCACGCCTCGCGCAGCGCGCGCAGATAGCGGGGGGAGTGGAAGCGCATGCCGCCCGCGCCCTGCACCACCGGCTCGACGATGACGCCCGCGAGCTCGTGGGCGTGCTGTCCGATCACGTCGTGCAGATGCTGCGCGTACGCCTCGTCGTAGGCGTCGAAGCCCGCCGGGGGCTGGTCCGCGAACACCTGCTGGGGGAGCACGCCCTGCCACAGGCTGTGCATGCCGCCGTCGGGGTCGCACACGGCCATCGGCTGCCAGGTGTCGCCGTGGTAGCCGCCGCGCCAGGTCAGCATCCTGCGCTTCTCGGTCCTGCCGAGGGAACGCCAGTGCTGGAGGCACATCTTGACCGCGACCTCGACGGCCACCGAACCGGAGTCGGAGAGGAAGACGTGCTCCAGGCCGTCCGGCGTGAGGTCGACGAGCCGCTTCGCGAGCCGGACGGCGGGCTCGTGCGTGAGCCCGCCGAACATCACGTGACTCATGCTGTCCAACTGCTCGCGCACCGCGTCGTTCAGGACGGGGTGGTTGTAGCCGTGGATGGCCGACCACCACGACGACATGCCGTCGACCAGCTCGCCGACGCCCGCCACGCGCAGCCGCACCCCGCTCGCGGACTCCACGACCAGCGGCTCCTGACGGCCGGGCATCGGGCCGTAGGGGTGCCAGACGTGCGCGCGGTCGAGGTCGAGGATCTCCTTGACGTCCAGGCCGGACGCCGCGGGTGCGTCAGGCATTGGGCGCCACGTCCGTCCCGGCGCCCCGACGGCGTACCGCCACCAGATCCGTGCGCGGCCCCTGCACCACGGGCCCCTCGGTCCCCGCGGCGGGCTCCACGGCGGCGGGGGCGGTCTCGGCGGGAGCGGTGTGGCAGGTGTCGGCGTTCTCCTGGGAGCCGCAGACCGAGCCGCACCCGCCGCCCCTGCGGTGTTCGGGCAGCGTCACCTGGTCCGTGGTCTCCACCTCGAACCCGGCGTCCGCGATCATCTCCAGGTCGGCCTTGCCCGCCTGGCCCTCGCTGGTCAGGTAGTCGCCGAGGAAGATCGAGTTGGCGAGGTGCAGGGCGAGCGGCTGGAGCGTGCGCAGATGCAGCTCGCGGCCGCCCGCGATGCGGACCTCGATGTCCGGGCAGACGAACCGGACCATGGCGAGGATGCGCAGGCAGCGCTGCGGAGTGAGGTTCCACTCCTTGGCGAGCGGGGTGCCCTCGAAGGGGATCAGGAAGTTCACCGGCACGGAGTCCGCGTCGAGCTCGCGCAGCGCGAAGACCACGTCGACCAGGTCCTGGTCCGTCTCGCCCATGCCCGAGATCAGGCCCGAGCAGGCGGAGAGCCCGGCCGCGTGCGCCTTCTGCACGGTGTCGACACGGTCGGCGTAGGTGTGCGTCTTGGTGATGTCGCCGTACGTCGCCTCGGACGTGTTCAGGTTGTGGTTGTAGGCGTCCGCGCCCGCGCCGCGCAGGCGCTCCGCCTGGCCGTCGGAGAGCAGGCCGAGGCAGGCGCAGACCTCGACGCCCTCGTTCTGCTCCTTGATCGTCTTGATGGTGGCGGAGACCCGGTCGACGTCCCGGTCCGTGGGCCCGCGCCCGCTCGCGACCAGGCAGACCCGCTTGGCGCCCCCGGCGAGCCCGGCCGCCGCGGCCTTGGAGGCCTCGTCCGGCTTCAGCCAGGTGTACTTGAGGATCCCGGTCTCCGCGCCGAGCCGCTGCGAGCAGTACGAGCAGTCCTCCGGGCACAGACCCGACTTGAGGTTGACCAGATAGTTGAGTTTCACCCGTCGGCCGAACCAGTGGCGCCGCACCTTTCCGGCCGCCGCCACCACGTCGAGCAGGTCCTCGTCGGAGGTCGCGAGCACCGCGAGCGCCTCGTCACGGCTCGGCAGTTCCCGCCGAAGCCCCTTGTCCACCAGCGTGTTGAGCAGATCCATGGCGCCGATCCTGACGCACGCCGGACTTTCTGACCATGGAGATTCCGTACAACAGAAGCATCGGGAGGTGTGGGTATTGCCACACCATGGCCGGGTGGTGCGGCCGCTAGGGTCTGTGCACTGTCTACAAACACCTCGGTCCGTACGTCCCGACTTCGCGCGGCACGCACGTCGACCCGTGACGCCTCGGAGGTCCCATGGCTGGCTCGCCGTTCGACTGGATCGACGAGCAGGCGCGGCTGCGCGCACAGGCCGGCCTGGTGCGCACGCTGCGCCCGCGCCCGGCCGAATCCCACCTGCTCGACCTCGCGGGAAACGACTATCTGGGACTGACCCGCCACCCGGAGGTCACCGCCGCGGCCGCGAGCGCGGCCCGGCGCTGGGGCGCGGGCGCCACGGGCTCCCGCCTGGTGACGGGCACCACCGAACTGCACGCCGAACTGGAGCGGGAGCTGGCCGAGTTCTGCGGCTTCGAGGCGGCCCTCGTGCTGTCGTCCGGCTACGCGGCGAACCTCGCCGCGGTCACCGCGCTCGCCCCGCACGGCTCGCTGATCGTGTCCGACGCGGGCAACCACGCCTCCCTGATCGACGGCTGCCGCCTCGCCCGGGGCACGACGCAGGTGGTGCCGCACGCCGACCCGGACGCGGTGCGCAAGGCGCTCGGCACGCACGAGGGGCCCGCGGTCGTGGTGACCGACTCGGTGTTCTCCGTCGACGGGGACGCGACACCGCTGCCCGAGCTGGCCGCCGTCTGCCGCGAGGCCGGGGCCGGCCTGCTCGTCGACGACGCGCACGGGCTGGGGGTGCTCGGGGACGGCGGCCGCGGCGCGCCGCACGCCGCCGGGCTCGCGGGGGCCGCCGACACCGTGGTCACGGTCACCCTGTCGAAGTCGCTCGGCAGCCAGGGCGGGGCCGTGCTCGGCCCGGCCAAGGTGATCGCGCACCTGGTCAACGCGGCCCGGACGCTCATCTTCGACACCGGGCTCGCACCGGCCGCCGCCGGTTCGGCGCTCGCCGCCCTGCGCCTGCTGCGCCGCGAGCCGGAACGGGCCGCCCGGGCGCGCGCGGTGGCCACGACGCTGCACGAACTCCTGACACGGGAAGGGCTTTCGGCGGTACGTCCCGACGCCGCCGTCGTCTCCGTGCGCGCGCCGTCGCCGGAGGCGGCGGTGCGCTGGGCGGCAGACTGCCGCCGCGAGGGCCTGGCCGTCGGCTGTTTCCGCCCGCCGTCGGTTCCCGACGGCGTCTCACGGTTGCGGCTGACCGCACGGGCCGACCTGAACGACGCGCAGGTCGCCGAAGCCGTCGCCACGATCAGCCGCACCGCACCCTGACTCCTGAGATCTGGCACCTGAGACCTGGGTCCAGGGTCCGGCGCTCTCACCCGGGCTTCACCGAAGGGCGTCGATGAAGTCCTCCCAGGCGGCAGGGGAGAAGAGCACGGCTGGGCCCGCCGTGTCCTTCGAGTCGCGCACGGCGAACAGACCGGCGAGCGGTCCGGAGCCGAGCGGCGCTGTCTCCACGCAGTTGTTCATTCCATTGCTGCGGCTGCTGCGCCGCCACCGCGCGTCCCTGAGAGACGTGCTGGAGGGAACGGACCGAGGCAGTGCAGTCATGGTGCCTCCTTACGCGCCGTCACCTAACCCGGCGATGAAATCCATTGAATCCTGAACGGAAAGCGCCTGTCCCTGAAGCGAGTTGAAGGCGTCGGTGTACGCCCGAAGGTCTTCTTTCCGTTCGAGGTAGAGGCTACTCGTCAAGTGGTCGAGAACAACCACATCCAGATCAGAAATGTTCGGAAAGGAGAGAATAACGAAAGGCCCGATGAGCCCGACGTGCTCGCCGGAGACGAACGGCAACACCTGGATGCGTACTTGCGGAAGCCGTGCCGCCTCCAGGAGCCGTCGCAACTGCCCGGCGAGGACCTCAGGGCCGCCGATCTGGCGTCTGAGCACCGCCTCGTCGAGGATCACACTCAGCCGCAGCGGCGGCTCACTGCGCAGCACGTCCTGGCGCGCGAGGCGCACCTGCACCAGGGCCCTCACCTGTTCCTCGGGCAGCCCGCCGAGTGCGGCACGTGTCACCGCGAGGGCGTAGTCCGGCGTCTGCAGCAGGCCGGGGACCACCGTGGTCTCCAGGGTGCGCACGCGGCAGGCCTGTGACTCCAGACTGATGAAGTCGCGGTACGTCGGAGGCAGCAGACCGCGGTAGGCGTGCCACCAGTTCTGCCGCCCGTTCTCGTCCTCCCCGCCCGCGAGCACGACCAACAGCTCGCGCAGCTGCGGATCGTCGACCTCGTAAGCCTCCAGGAGCAGCCGCACGTCCGAGGCGCGCACCCCGGAGCGCCCGGTCTCGATGCGGCTCACCTTCGACTGGTGCCAGCCCACCCGGGCGGCCGCCTCGCCGCTGGTGAGTCCGGCCTGCCCGCGCAGCGCGCGCAACTCCGCGCCGAGTTTGCGGCGCCGCACAGCGGGACCGTACTGCATGTCCGTCTCCTTCCGGACGTCCGCGCCAACCGTACGGGACAGCGGGGGTGTGTAGAGGAAGCGCCAGTGTTGCGCCCAAATACGGTCTGCCGTCGTAGAGTTCACCGCTTCGAGCGACAGATATATGCACATCTCGGTGGATCGCCGCGTGTCACCGGCCCAGGAGTGGCACTCTGGCGCGAAGCACCAGTTCCGGGACTGTCCTCGAGTTCTTCCGCCACGAGTCGGAGTCCGGTCCCGGTGGGAAAGGGACAGTGTCGCCATGGCAGACCACCAGGAAGTATCAGTCACTCTGCCGAGCGATCCTGTCTCGGTCGCAGCCGCCCGCAGGTACGTGGCGGAAACCTTGTCGGATTGGGGCCTGCCGGCCGATGCCGACATCGCCGACACGGTGCGGCTCATCGTCTCCGAACTCGCCACGAACGCCGTCCAGCACACCCGCGGCCAGTCGCCGACCTTCACCGTGGACGTGCAGCTCGACCGCGACGAGCGGCTGCGCATCGGCGTCACGGACAGCCACCCGCGCTTCCCCCGCCGCCTGCCCGCCGCCGTCCAGCAGGACAACGGCCGGGGCATGGTCATCATCCGCTGGCTCACCGCCGAGTGCGGCGGCAGACTCTCGGTCTGCCCGACGGCGGAGGGCGGCAAGACGGTCTGGATCACCCTGCCGTGGTCGGTGCCGGTCCAGAGTTGACGCCCCGCGGCCGCGCGGCGCCTCAGCCGGCCGAGCGGCCGAACGTCCCCCGCAGCAGCGCCCGGAACGTGTCCACGGCCGGACTCGACTCGTCGGTGCGGTGGCAGACCCAGATGGTGCGCCGCAGGTCACCCGGTTCCAAGGGCCGGACCCCGACCGGGGTCGCCGTCGTCCGGGCCACCATCTCCGGGACCACAGCGGCACCGAGGCCCGCACTGACCATCGCGCACACCAGCGCGTAGTCCGGCGTCTGGACGAGCACCGCGGGCGCCGCCCCCGCCCGCGCGAGCGCCGCCTCCACCCCCTGCCGCGCCGGATGCGCCGGCGCCATGCTGACCAGGGGCTGGCCCGCGAGCTCGGCGAGCGGAAGGCGCCCGGTGCCCGCCGCGAGCGCGTGCCCCGGCGCCGTCACGAGCACCAACTCCTCGACGAGGAGCGGCTCCAGGGTCACGGACGCGGGCGGCGCGGGCAGCTCGGCGGGTTCGTAGGTGTGCGTCAGGGCCACATCGACGTCGCCCGCCGCCACCGCGGCCACGCCCAGCGGGGGCTCGTGGCCGGTGACCGTCAGGTCGACATCGGGATGCGCCCGGCGGAACGCCGTCAGCGCGGGCGGCAGCAGATGGATGCCCGCCGTCGTGAACGTGGCGACCCGCAGCCGCCCGCCCGAGAGGCCCACGAGCTGCGCCAGCTCGTGCCGGGCCAGCTCCATCTCGTCCAGGACACGGCGGGCGCGCGCGAGCAGCAGCTCGCCCGCGCCGGTGAGCCGCGCGCCCCGGTGGTGCCGCACGAGCAGTGCCGCTCCCGCCTCCCGCTCCAGCTTCGCGAGCTGCTGGGAGAGCGCGGGCACCGTATAGCCGAGCCGTTCGGCGGCGCGGGTGATGGAACCGGCTTCGGAGACCGCCACGAGCGCCGCAAGGCGGGTCGGGTCGTACATGCCGTGCCTCTTTCTTGTGGCCGTGGCCCGCGGTCGTGCCGCGGGCCCTGCCGCGGTGAGCGGCCGCCGGTCGTCCGGCCTTGCGGGACCGCCGCCGGATCATACCGGCAGCCCAGCCTCAACAGATGCTTAAGGCAGACGCAGGAGATCTGACATACCTGCTGAAGGCCGCCCCACGGCAGAGTGGCCCTCATGGACGCTCAACTGGTCGCCTTCACCGGCGTCGCCGCGGGCATGGTCGCCATGCCCGGCGCCGACTTCACCGTCGTCGTACGCAACGCGCTCGCCTCCCGCCGCGCCGGAGTGCTGTGCGCGTTCGGCATCGCGGCGGGGCTCCTGGTGCACACGGCGCTCGCCGTCGCGGGCGTCGCCGCCGTGCTCGCGGCCGTGCCCGCGCTGTTCCGCGCGCTGCAGGTGGTGGGCGGCTGCTACGTGCTGTACCTGGGGGTGCGGGCGCTGCGGTCGGCGGTGCGGTGGGAGACGCGGCCGGGCGCGCCGGGGGCGGACCCGGTGGCGGAGCGGCGGGTGGGGGAGGAGGCGCGGGCCGTGGCCGGTGGGCGCGGAGGCGGCCTGCGCGAGGGCTTCCTCACGAACGCACTCAACCCCAAGGCGTCCCTGACGTTCCTGAGCGTGCTGCCTCAGTTCGTGCCCGCGGGAAGCCCCGCGATGCCGCGCACGTTGCTGCTCGCCACGATCGTCGTGGCCTTCGCGCTGCTGTGGTTCCCGGCTGTCGCGCTGCTCGTGGACCGGCTCGGCCGCTGGCTGCGGGAGCCCCGGGCGGCCAGGGCGATCGAGGGCGGCACCGGAGCGGCGCTCACGGCGCTGGGCCTGGCGCTCCTCGCGGAACCGCTGTTCACGTAGCCCGACCGGAAGGGCCGTCTTGTCGCTGTCGCCGCGCGACCGTCCAGGGCAGCAGCCCCCACAGGCCACCGCACACCAGCAGCGTGGCCGCGGCGGCGAGGCAGGCGCCGGTGCGGCTCGCCGCCACGTCCACGACGAGCAGGACCGAACCGGTGAAGGCGAGCACCAGGACGGCGAGTCCGGCCCCGGCGAGCCGGGACGACACCTTGACGATGACCGGTTTCGCGCCGCGCTGGAACAGCCCCCGGTGCAACGCGGCGGGCGCGGTGAACAGCGCGGCCGCGAGAACGGCGAGCAGCAGCGTGGTCACGTAGGTGGCGCGCTGGAGGGAGTCGAGCGAGGCGAATCGGGGGGTGAAGGCGAGCGTCAGCAGAAACGCGAAGAGAAGCTGCACGCCGGTCTGAGTGACCCTCAGCTCCTGCAGGATCTCGACGAAGTTGCGGTCGGCGCGTTCCAGCGGGGTCTCGTTGCGGCCGTTGTGGAGGCCCGGACCGGGGTCGTGCGCGGCGGAGCCCGCTGACCGGGGGGTGTCGCCGGGGATGTTTTCGGACATGTCCTACGGGTATCCCGAGCCGACGCGAACCAGTCCTCGCGTCGTCCGGGCCACGCCCGGACGGCGGTGCCTGCCCGAAGGCACCGCCCTCCCGGCACTCGGGTCAGCGGACCCGGCCGTACCAGACGCTGTTCGACCAGATCTTCTCCAGACGCACCACCGTGCCCCGCTTCGGGGCGTGCCAGATCTTGTTCTTGCCGGCGTAGATGCCGACGTGGTAGACGTTCCGGCCGGAGTGGAAGAACACCAGGTCGCCGCGGGTGCGGTTGGCCTTGGAGACATGGCGGGTCTTGTTGTACTGCTGCGCGGCGGTTCGCGGCAGCTTCTTGCCCACGCGCTTGTACGAGTAGAGCGTGAGGCCCGAGCAGTCGAACCGGTGCGGCCCCACGGCCCCGTAGCCGTACGGGGAGCCCTTCTTGGAAGCCGCGATCTTGAGCGCCTTCGTCCCGTGTGTGGCGGCCTCGGCCTCGGAGACGAGTCCGGGGGCCACGATGGTGCCGCCCACGGCGGCGAGCGTGAGAGCCGAAGCCGTACCGGCCCTCGTCAGCAACGACGGAACACGATTCAGCGCAGTCATGCGCAACCCTTCGTCAGCCGCCTGTGAAGGATGACCTGTCGGGTTCGGGCAGGCGAAGATGCCCGGTCGCGTCGCGACTTCACCCCAAGGGCCGGCCGGTCTCCCGGACGGCCCGCCTTGCTGGGTCCTCCACTCCTGCCGATGCACAGATGTCGACCGGTCATCCGGGTGGCGGCAGGACTCGGCGTCCGCCCGGACCGCCCCGCCGCTTGTGGCGGGGGCTTGTCGTCGGAAGGGATCTTCACCCGAGAGTGGCGAAAAAACCGAGCCGAAACGGCCGTATGTGAGGCTCCTCACGACTGAACCGTTCGGGTGGACAGAGCCCGAAAGGGGCCTGGGTCACAGTCGGAGACGATTGCCCGAACAGCGCTGGAAGGTCCGGTTCCGGCTGCCGCGTAAGGGAGTTGTGCAACTTCAGGGGCACGTGCGTGCGAGTGTTTCCTACGCTGAAAGAGCTACCACCTCTGGTCGCATCCCGCTGCGGGGCCGGAAGTGGCACGATGTCGTCCGCTCCGTCCGCACCCTCAATGGGCGGACGGCGCGGGCGCGCTGCGGCCGGGGCGCTCCGACGGGTGTCCGGCGCGACGGCGCACCTCGGGTGCGGGGCGCGAGGGAGACGGGGCGGCGCGGTGCGGGACTGCGGGGGGCCGGGCCGACTCTGCCTCGGCGGGCCCCGTCAACTCCTAGCAGAAACGCTTGGCCGACTCGCCGTTCACGGGCGTGCTCGTCTCCTCCTCCGGGCGGGCGCGGTCACCCGCCCGTCGGCGGCGCCTCCTCGCCGACCGGGGGCGGCGGCACGGCCACGCGCGCGGCCCGTCGCTCGCCGTCCAGCGTGCGCAACGCCCGCGCCAGCGTCGCCGAGTGGACCTCCGTCTCGCCCCGCTGGTGCATCAGGGTCAGGGCGTCGCGCAGCTCCACCGCCCTGCTGACGAGGGCTTGTGCGGCGCGCAGGCCGCCGTACGTGTGCTCCGCGCGCGCCGGATTGACGCGGCCGACGAGGTCCACCACCGCGAGATAGGCGTCGATCAGCTCGCCCTCGGCGCGGGTCAGGGCGGGCAGCGGCGGCAGTTCGGGCAGCACCCGGGCCTCACTCGGCGGCCGTCGCCGCGCCCCTGGGGCTCGGCACGACTCGGTCCACCAGGCCGAACTCCACCGCGGCCGCCGCGTCCAGGACGGTGTCGCGCTCGATGGCCGCCGCGATCCGCTCGGCGCCCTGCCCCGTGTGCCGCCCGAGCATCTCCTCCAGGAGCGCGCGGGTGCGCCGCAGTTCCTCGGCCTGGATGGCGAGGTCGGCCGGCCGGCCCCGCAACGCCTCCGCGAGCGCGGGCTGCTGGAGCACCACCCGGGCGCCGGGCAGGATGGACCGCTTCCCCGGCGTGCCCGCGGCGAGCAGCACGGCGGCGGCGGACGCGGCCTGGCCGAGGCAGACGGTCTCCACGTCGCAGGTCGTGTACCGCAGGGTGTCGTAGATCGCCGTGGCCGCGCTGAAGGAGCCGCCGGGCGAGTTGATGTACAGCGAGATGTCCCGGTCGGGCGCGAGGTGTTCCAGGTGCAGCAGCTGCGCCATGACGTCGTTCGCGGAGACGTCGTCGACGGGGGTGCCGAGGAAGACGATGCGCTCCTCCAGGAGCTTGGAGTACGGATCCAGCGTGCGCGGGCCCGAGCTGGTGCGCTCGGTGAACTCCGGCAGGACGTGGCGGGCGAACGGCTGCTGCATGGGCGTGCCTCCCGATCTGTACGGCATGCGTGCGGTCGCACGGGCATGCGCGCTGGCGCCGTCGCGAGCGACGACCTCTGTAAAAAATGTACAGGACGTACATGACGTTATGATGGGGGCATGGCCTACGAGATTCCGGTGACGCAAGCCCGCGCAGAGCTCGCCGACCTGATCAACCGCGTTGTCTACGGCAGCGAACGCGTGGTCGTCACGCGTCACGGCAAGCCGCTCGTGGCCCTCGTCTCCGCCGATGACCTGCGTCGACTCGCCGAGCTCGACGAGCTCGAAGAGGCCGAGGCGGTCCGCGCCGCCGCCGGGGAGACCGTGATCAGCTCCGTGTCCTCGCTCGGCTCGTCCACGTCCGGCGCGGGTGGCGAACACCGGCGCTTCGGCATCGCGGCGGAGCACCGCGGGCCGGACAGCATCACCTGAGACACGAAGAAAGGCCGTGTGCCCCCGTCCGCTACGGCGGGGGCACACGGCTGTCCGGGGGCGCGCCCATCTGTCACGGCCGGGGCACGCGGCATTCCGGTGCGGCGCGGCGTCAGCCGACCGGGGCGGGCTCGCGCACCCGGGGCGATGCCGTCGCCGGGGGAGTCTCGCGGCCGCGCCGGGCTCCGACGAGTACGGCTCCGAGGCCGAGGGTCGCCCAGACGGCGAGGGTGACGGCGGGGCCCGTGGCCGCCGCCCCGTCGAAGAACGCGGTCGAGCGCAGGAGCGAGCCGCCCGCTCCCGGCGGCAGCAACTGGCCGATGAGGCCGACCGGTTCGGGCAGCAGCTGCGGCGCCGATGTCACCCCCGAGAACGGATTGCCGAGCAGCACCATCAGGAGCGCACCCACGCCGATGCCCGCCGTTCCCAGCAGCGCTCCGAGGCCGGCCACGGTCGCGGCGACGGCGAGAGCCGACAAGCCGAGCACCCCCGCCTCCGCCCACCAGTCACCCGTGAGGACGCCGAGCCAACTGTCGGCGAGCGCGGCGGCGACGAGTCCGACGAGCGCCGAGGCCAGGACCAGCGTCCCCGCGGCGCGCGGTCCGCGCAGCCCCCGCAGCGTCACCATCGAGCCCGCCGCGACCCCCGCGATGGCCAGCGGCAGCACGCTCGACCCCAGGGCGGCCCCGCGCGGATCGGCGGCCGGGGCGGGTACCACGTCGACCGTCGTGACCCGGGTGCCGTCCGGAGCGCCCTCCGCCACCGCCTGCTGGAGGAGTTGGGCGACGACCGGACTCGCGGCCGAAGCCGTCAGGAGCTTCGGCCCCTGGCCGGTGGCGACGACCGCGCCGTACACCGTCCGGTCCTCGATGGCGTTCCTGGCCGCCGCCTCGTCCGCGTACCGATGGATCTCGAACGCGCCCTCCCGCTGCTGAAGTTGCTTCTGCAGCGGGGCGGTGGCGTGGGCGGGGCCCGCCACGCCGAGCGGCAGATCGCGCGGGGCGTTCCTGGCCGCCGGCCAGGCGAAGGCCCACAGGGCAAGGGCCACGATGAAGGGAACCAGCAGGGCGACCGTCAGCGTGCGGCGGGCCTGCTGGGGCGCGGCAGGGGACGGCGTGGGCATGGGGTTCTCCAGAGCGAAGGGGGTGGGATCGGTGAGGGCGGTCTCTGCGGGGCTGACCTCTAAAGAGAAGGATCGTTCGTTTTTGCTGTGCCCCCACTGTGCGGCGACGGGTATGTGTTGTCAAGAAGGAATGTTCGTTTTACTTTGGACGCATGGCCCGCGTATCCCAGGAACACCTCGACGCCCGCCGCCGCCAGATCCTCGACGGCGCCGCCCTCTGCTTCGCCCGCAACGGCTTCCACGCCACGTCGATGCAGGACGTGCTCAAGGAGGTGGGCCTGTCGGCGGGTGCCGTCTACCGCTACTTCAGCGGCAAGGACGAGCTGATCCACGCCATCGTCTCCGAGGTGCTCCTCGAGATCAGGGAAGTCTTCGAGTCCGCGGCCGGGCAGACGCCGCCCCCGCCGCCGGACGTCCTGGTCGACCGCGCGCTCGGCCAGGTCCTCGACCTCAAGCCGGGCCTCGTCGAGCGCGACCGGCCGTACTTCCCGCGACTGCTCGTGCAGGTCTGGACGGAGACGCTGCGCGACGACGAGCTGCGCGCCCTCATCCAGGGCGGGTACGACGCCGTGCGGGCGGCCTGGGTCCGGATCGTCGAGGGCTATCAGGCCGCGGGCATGATGCGCGCCGACGTGCCCGCGGACCGCGTCGCACGGACGATGATCGCCATGGCGCAGGGATTCGCGGCCCAGGTCGCCCTGTTCGACGGGGTGCCGACGGACGCGCTGAGGGACGGCGTGCGCGGGCTGATGAGCATGGGTGAGCCCGCGTGAGGAGCGGACCCCCGCCCGAGTATGGGGCAGTCCTGCTGGCGGTCATGGCTCGGTCAAGGTCTGGTTAACCTCACTGAAACTCCGTCCAACTAGCCTGCCGTGCCACGCCACCTGGGGATCGCGTACGCCAAGGTGTACCTCGGCGCGCTCTTCGCTGTGCGCTACATCTTTTCCCGTCGCGGTGGCCGCGGCAGCCGGACCCCGCACGGTTCGGAGCAAGGACGATGAGGTGGGGACGTGCGACTGACACCGCACGAGCAGGAGAGGCTGCTCATCCATGTGGCTGCCGACGTGGCCGAGAAGCGCCGGGCGCGCGGCCTCAGGCTCAACCATCCCGAGGCGATCGCGCTCATCACGTCGCACATCCTCGAAGGCGCCCGCGACGGCCGCAGCGTCGCCGATCTGATGACGTCGGGCCGCAAGGTGCTGACGCGCGACGACGTCATGGACGGCATCCCCGAGATGATCCACGACGTACAGGTCGAGGCGACGTTCCCGGACGGCACGAAGCTCGTCACCGTCCACGACCCCATCGTCTGACGGGGCGTGGGACGTATGCCATCAGCAGACAGCGCGGGCGCGTTCGACGGCGTGGGCCCTAAGGGCCCCGGCCTGGTCCCCGGCGAGATCCTCTTCGCCGAAGGGTCCATCGCCTTCAACGAGGGCCGCCCCACCACCCGCCTCACCGTCCTCAACGCCGCCGACCGCCCCGTACAGGTCGGCTCCCACTACCACTTCGCCGAGGCCAACCCCGGCCTGGAGTTCGACCGTTCCGCCGCGCGCGGCCTGCGGCTGAACATCGCCGCGGGCACCGCCGTGCGGTTCGAGCCCGGCATTCCCGTCGACGTGACGCTGGTGCCCCTCGCGGGCGCCCGCGTCGTGCCCGGCCTGCGCGGCGAGACCGGAGGTGCTCTCGATGACTGAGCTGTCCCGCGCCGCGTACGCCGACCTGTTCGGCCCGACGACCGGTGACCGGATCCGGCTCGCCGACACCGGGCTGCTCGTGGAGATCGAGGAGGACCGCTCCGGCGGTCCCGGGCGCTCCGGCGACGAGGCCGTGTTCGGCGGCGGCAAGGTCATCCGCGAGTCGATGGGCCAGTCCCGTACGACCCGCGCCGAAGGGGCCCCCGACACCGTCGTCACCGGCGCCGTGATCATCGACCACTGGGGTGTGGTCAAGGCCGACGTGGGCATCCGCGACGGCCGGATCACCGGCATCGGCAAGGCCGGGAACCCGGACACGATGGACGGCGTCCACCCCGATCTCGTCATCGGCCCCGAGACCGAGATCCTGTCGGGCAACGGAAAGATCCTCACCGCGGGCGGCATCGACACGCACATCCACTTCATCTCGCCCACGATCGTGGACGAGGCCCTGGCCTCCGGCGTCACCACGCTCATAGGCGGCGGCACCGGTCCCGCCGAGGGCAGCAAGGCCACCACCATCACCCCCGGCGCCTGGCACCTGGCCCGGATGTTCGCCGCCCTGGAGAACGCCCCGGTCAACATCGGCTTCCTGGGCAAGGGCAACACCACGTCCGCCGAGTCGATGCGCGCCCAACTCCGCGCGGGTGCCGTCAGCTTCAAGATCCACGAGGACTGGGGCGCGACCCCCGCCGTGATCGACGCCTGTCTGAACGTGTGCGAGGACACCGGCGCCCAGCTCGCCGTCCACACCGACACGCTCAACGAGGCGGGCTTCGTCGACGCCACCTTCGCGGCCGTCGCCGGACGCACGCTGCACGCCTTCCACGTGGAGGGCGCGGGCGGCGGCCACGCACCCGACATGATCACGGCGGTCTCGCTGCCCAACATGCTGCCGAGCTCCACCAACCCGACGCGGCCGCACACCGTCAACACCGTCGAGGAGCACCTCGACATGCTGATGGTCTGCCACCACCTGAACCCGGCCGTGCCGGAGGACCTGGCCTTCGCCGAGTCCCGCATCCGCCCGACCACCATCGGCGCGGAGGACATCCTCCACGACCTCGGCGCCATCTCCATCATGTCCTCCGACTCCCAGGCCATGGGCCGTGTCGGCGAGGTCGTCCTGCGCACCTGGCAGACGGCGCACGTGATGAAGCGCCGCCGCGGCCCGCTCCCCGGGGACACCCGGGCCGACAACCACCGGGCCCGGCGGTACGTCGCCAAGTACACGATCAACGCCGCCATCGCGCAGGGCATCGAGCGCGAGGTCGGCTCCGTCGAGAGCGGCAAGCTGGCCGACCTGGTCCTGTGGGAACCGGCGTTCTTCGGCGTCAAGCCCGAAGTGGTCCTGAAGGGCGGCCAGATCGCGTACGCGCAGATGGGTGACGCCAACGCCTCCATCCCGACCCCGCAACCGGTCCTTCCGCGCCCGATGTTCGGCGGCCACGGCCGGGCGCCCGCCCGTAACTCCCTGACCTTCGTCACCCAGTCCGCGCTGGACGACGGCCTGCCCGAACGCCTCGCCCTCGAGCGGCAGTTCGTGCCGATCGCCTCCACCCGGGGCCGGACGAAGGCCGACATGCGCGAGAACGACGCCCTGCCGCGGGTCGAAGTCGCCCCCGACAGCTTCGCCGTACGCATCGACGGCGAACTCGTCGAACCCGCACCCGCCGCCGAACTGCCGCTCGCCCAGCGGTACTTCCTCTTCTGAGGCGGTGACCGCACATGTCGCGGGCCGCACTCATGGTCCTGGCCGACGGCCGCTTCCCCGCCGGAGGCCACGCGCACTCCGGCGGGGCCGAGGCGGCCGTGAAGGCGGGGCGGATCACCGGGGCGAGATCCCTGGAGGACTTCTGCCGGGGCCGCCTGCACACCACCGGCGTGGTGTCGGCCGCCCTCGCCGCGGCGGCGGCGCTCGGTGTCGACATCGCCGCCCTGGACGAGGCGGCGGACGCCCGCACTCCGTCCGCGGCGCTGCGCACCACCGCCCGCAGACTCGGCCGGCAACTGCTGCGCGCCGCCCGGGTCGCCTGGCCCGCCGCCGAACTCGACGCCCTCGCCCGCGCCTTCCCCAAGGGCGCCCACCAGCCGGTCGTCCTCGGCGCGACCGCCCGGGCGGCGGGCCTCGACGGGGCCGACGCCGCGTACTGCTCCGCCTACGAGAGCGTCAGCGGTCCCGCCACCGCCGTCGTCAGGCTCCTGAGCCTCGACCCGTTCGACGCGACGGCCGTGCTGGCCCGGCTCGCCCCGGACCTGGACGCGATGGTGACGTCGGCGGAGAGCGCTGCCCGGCGGGCCGTCACCGAGGGCGTGGGGGTGCTGCCCGCGGCGTCCGCGCCGTTCCTGGAGGTGGGGGCGGAGGGGCATGCGGGGTGGGGGGTGCGGTTGTTCGCGTCGTAGGGAGCTCTGCGGACGAAGGGCGCCGCCGATCGGCCTGTGGCCCACCCACCGATCACCGACCACCGACCCAAGGACCCAAGGAGCGAAGCGACATGCACCTCGACCACACCCACGACGAATCCAAGGCGATCAGCGCGGACGCGCACCGCCCCGACGGCACCCGCCGAGCCCTCCGCATCGGCCTCGGCGGCCCCGTCGGCTCCGGCAAGACGGCCACAGTCGCCGCCCTCTGCCAGGCCCTCCGCGACGAACTCTCCCTGGCCGTGGTGACGAACGACATCTACACCCGGGAGGACGCGGAGTTCCTCCTGCGCGAAGCGGTCCTTCCTCCGGAACGCATCACCGCCGTGGAGACGGGAGCCTGCCCCCACACCGCGATCCGCGACGACATCTCCGCGAACCTGGAGGCGGTGGAGGACCTGGAGGACGAGGTCGGCCCACTCGACCTGATCCTCGTGGAGTCCGGCGGCGACAACCTGACGGCGACGTTCTCACGCGGCCTGGTGGACGCCCAGATCTTCGTCATCGACGTGGCGGGAGGCGACGACATCCCGCGCAAGGGCGGCCCCGGCGTGACGACGGCCGACCTGCTCGTGGTGAACAAGACGGACCTGGCCCCGTACGTGGGCTCGGACCTGGCCCGGATGGCGGCGGACGCGAAGGCGCAGCGCTCGGAACTCCCGGTGGTGTTCCAGTCGCTGCGATCCGAGGAGCACGTGGGCGAGGTCGCGCGCTGGGTACGGGAGCAGCACGTGAAGTGGACGAAGGCCCCGACGAAGTGACCCACCCGCAGCTCCTCCAGGACGACACCGGGCTCAGGCCGCCGAGCCCCGCCGGGGTCCGGGCCCGCGCCCGCATCACCGCGCGCAGGGACGCCCAAGGCCGCACGGTCCTGCCCCTCCTCCACGGCGAGGCCCCCCTGGCCCTGCGCCGCACCCGCACCACGGGACCCGAGGCCCACGTCATGCTGGTGGGGGCCATGAGCGGCCCCCTCGGCGGCGACCGGCTGACCGTGGAGGCAGAGGTCGAGCAGGGGGCGCGCCTGAGCGTCGGATCGGCCGCGGCGACCATCGCCCTGCCGGGCCAGGACGGCGCCCCGGCGCACTACGACGTGCGCCTCACGGTCGCCGCCGGGGCGGAACTGCGCTGGCTGCCGGAGCAGCTGATCTCGGTGCAGGGCAGCGAGCTGCGCGTCACGACCCGCGCGGACATCGCCGCAGGCGGCCGCCTGGTCCTGCGCGAGGAACAGGTACTGGGCCGCACGGCCGAGACCCCGGGCCTCCTCTCCTCCAGACTCACCGTGCACCTTGCCGGGCGCCCCCTCCTGGACCAGGAACTGTCCTGCGGCCCCGGAGCCCCGGGCGGCTGGGACGGCCCCGCCGTCCTGGCGGGCCATCGCGCCGTGGGCCAACTGATCGTCGTGGACCCGGACTTCGCCCACACCCCACCACCCCCGACACCCCTGGGCGAGTCAGCGGCCCTCACCCCTCTGGCAGGACCAGGCGCCCTGGTCACCGCCCTGGCCCCCGACGCCCTGCAGCTGCGCCGGACCCTCGACGAGGCCCTGACCCACCTCACCCGCCTGACCTAGGAACTGCCCGACGACCTAGGAACTGCCCGATGACCTAGGTGTATTGCCCTGCGCACAGCCCTCAGCCCTGCGGGGCCTTGGACGCGGCGGCTCCCACGGCGGCGCCGAGGACGATGAGCCCGATGCTGAGGTAGATCTCGTAGCCGTCGACGTAGACATGCCTCATGAAGCCCATGAGCGGGATCCACTGGTCGAAGGCCTCGTGGACGATGCCTTGCAGGCCGCCGACGAGGAGCGTGAAGCTGATGAACCCAAGGATGCCTTTCATGCTCTCGACCGTAGAAAGCGCAGGTCGGGCCGGGCATTGGCCGTCGGTACACGGCAGCGGGCGGGCTGTAGTCCGAAAGTATCGACCTGCGGGGCGCGCGGTCCTGGCGGGGCGGGAGCGGACGTAGATTCGGCGCCATGCGCCGCCGCCGTGACTGGTACACCGACATCGCCCTGTTCGTCTTCGCCATGGCGTTCGCCGTGGTCAGCGCCGACTCCGTGGCCACCGACGCGGACATGTCCCGGGGCGCG
Source organism: Streptomyces flavofungini (assembly GCF_030388665.1). Taxonomy (NCBI): domain Bacteria; kingdom Bacillati; phylum Actinomycetota; class Actinomycetes; order Kitasatosporales; family Streptomycetaceae; genus Streptomyces; species Streptomyces flavofungini. The sequence goes on from NZ_CP128846.1 coordinate 8,159,207, forward strand.
CAGATCGCCGACCAGGTCGCCGGAGCGTTGGCCTGCGCGACGGTGTTCCTCCGCAGGCGCTGGCCGGTGCAGGTGGCGGTGGTCCTGCTCCTTGCCGGCACGTACTTCCACTACCTGACCGGCGCGACGCTGGTGGCGCTGTTCAGCGTCGCGGTCCTGCGCCCGCTGCGCGTGACGGCGGCGATGGCGGGTGTCACTCTCGCGCAGCTGGTGCTGTTCCTGGCGCGCGACCCCGACCCCGAGCACGAGGCGACCAACTCCGCGCTGACCTACTTCGCGCTGGTGGCAGGGACGATCGGGTGGGGCCTGTACGTACGCAAGAGGCGCCAGCTCATCGCCTCGCTCGAAGAGCGTGCCGAGCGCGCCGCGGGCGAGGCGCGCCGACAGGCGCGCGAGGAGATCGCCAGAGAGATGCATGACGTGCTGGCGCACCGGCTGTCCCTGCTGAGCATGCACGCGGGTGCACTCGAGTTCCATCCAGGTGCCTCGACGGCGCAGGTGCAGCGCGCGGCAGGCGTGATCCGTGAGAGCGCGCACCTGGCGCTCGAGGACCTGCGCGAAGTCATCGGCGTGCTGCGCGCCTCGGAGCCCGCGGACAGCGGGGGAGCCGGCCACGGCCGGCCGCAGCCGACGCTGGCGGACCTGGGGCGCCTGGTGGCGGAGTCGCGGGAGGCGGGCATGCGGATCTCGTACGAGGACAGGGCCGCCGAACCGGACGCGGTGACCACCGCGGTGGGCCGCACCGCGTACCGCATCGTCCAGGAGGGCCTGACCAACGCCCGCAAGCACGCGCCGGACGCCGAGGTCACCGTCGAGATCTCCGGCGGCCCCCGGGACGGGATCACCCTCTCGGTGGTGAACCCGCTGGCGCGGCGGGAGGTGGAGCGGGGGATCCCGGGCGCCGGCCAGGGCCTGATCGGCCTCGCCGAGCGCGCCTCGCTGGCCGGCGGCCACCTGGAACACGGCGTCGAGAACGGCGACTTCGCACTCCGGGCCTGGCTGCCGTGGCACGGCGCGAAGGGCGCGGGCGGCTAGGAGCTGTCCGCCGGGCCGGGGTCGGCGTCGTGCACCAACAGGGCGATCTGGACGCGGTTGTTGAGTCCGAGCTTGGCCAGGATCCGTGACACGTGCGTCTTCACGGTGGGCAGGCCCATGTGCAGCGCGGCGGCGATCTCGGCGTTCGACTTCCCCTGCCCCACCGCGAGCGCCACCTCGCGCTGCCGCTCACCGAGCGTGCCGAGCCGGGCCCGGGCGTCGGGCCTGCCGTTCTCGCTGCCGGTGTCGGGCTCCCCGGCGGCAGCACGAGAGATCAGCTGCCGGGTGACCTCGGGGGACAGCACCGGATCCCCGGCGACGACCCGACGCACCGCGTCGACGATCTCGGCGGGAGGCGTGTCCTTCAACACGAATCCAGCGGCCCCGGCCCGCAGGGCCCGCAGCACCTGCTCGTCCGCGTGAAACGTCGTCAGGACGACCACCTCGGGCGGATCCGCACACGCCCGCAACTGCTCGGTCGCGGTGAGACCGTCCACTCCGGGCATCTGGATGTCCATCAACACGACGTCCGGCCGGGTCCGCTCCACCAACGCCACCACCTCACCACCGTCTCCGGCCTCCCCCACGATCTCGATGCCGTCGGCGCCCCCCATCATCACCGACAGGGCGGAACACACCAGCGGATCGTCGTCGACCACCACAAGCTTGATCGCAGCCACGCGCTCCAAGGTAGCGAGCGGGCCCCGCCTCGGTGACCACGCTTGCCGCTCACCGGTACAAACCAATCCGTTTATCGGATTGGTAAAAAACGTCCAACACGTCTGTTGTCAGGGACCATGCAGACGGAAGTATCCCCGTACCGAGCGAACGACCGAATCGATGTGCGGGAGGCCCCACTTGAGTCGTACCCCGATGACCACGCGGACCAGACGGACGGTGACGTTCGGTTCTGCGGGCACACTCGTCGCGGCGACGCTGATAGCGGGGGCGCTCGCCGCGCCGTCCGCGAGCGCCGACGTCCGGGCCGGGCAGGGCCGGGCCGAGGCCGCGGCCGCCAAGGACCGGGAGGCCGTCGGCGCCGCCATCGCTGCTCGGCGCGCCGCCAAGAAGGGCATCTCCTGGAAGGACTGTCCCAAGGACTGGGGCATCGCCAAGCCCATCCAGTGCGGCTGGGTCACCGTGCCGCTGGACTACGCCAAGCCCAACGGCAAGCAGATCAAGCTCGCCGTCGACCGCATCGGCAACACCGGGAGCAAGAAGGAGCGCCAGGGCGCGCTGCTCTACAACCCCGGCGGCCCCGGCGCCTCGGGCCTGCGCTTCCCCACCCGCGTGACCAGCAAGAACAAGCTGTGGGAGAAGACCGCCAAGGCCTACGACTTCGTCGGCTTCGAGCCCCGTGGCGTCGGCCACTCCACCCCCATCTCCTGCGTCGACCCGCAGGAGTTCGTGAAGGCGCCCAAGCTCGACCCGGTCCCGGACTCCGAGGCCGACAAGCGCGCCCAGCGCAAGCTCGCCGCCGAGTACGCGCAAGGGTGCAAGGAGCGCAGCGGCTGGATGCTGCCGCACATGACGACGCCCAACACCGCCCGTGATCTGGACGTCATCCGCGCCGCGCTCGGTGAGAAGAAGCTCAACTTCCTGGGCGTGTCCTACGGCACCTACCTCGGCGCCGTCTACGCCACGCTCTACCCGTCCCACGTGCGCCGCATGGTCTTCGACTCGGTCGTGAACCCCTCGACGAAGAAGATCTGGTACGAGGCCAACCTCGACCAGGACGTCGCCTTCGAGATCCGGCTCAAGGACTGGATGACCTGGGTCGCCAAGTACGACGCCACCTTCCACCTCGGCGACACCGTCGAGAAGGTGCAGGCGCAGTGGACCAAGCTCCGCGCCACCGCCAAGAAGGACCCGCTGGGCGGCGTCGTCGGCCCGGCCGAGCTCGTCTCGTACTTCCAGAGCGCGCCCTACTACGACTCCACCTGGGTCTCCATCGCCACCAACTGGAGCAAGTACGTCGCCGGTGACACGAAGCCGCTGATCGAGGCCGCGAGCCCCGACCTGTCCGACATCGCCGGCAACAAGGCGTCGGAGAACGGCAACGCCGTCTACACCGCCGTCGAGTGCGCCGACGCCAAGTGGCCCACCAGCTGGAAGAAGTGGGACCGGGACAACACCCGCATCCACAAGGACCACCCGTTCATGACCTGGGCCAACGCCTGGATGAACCTGCCCTGCGCCACCTGGCCCAGCAAGCAGCACAAGCCCGTCGAGGTGAAGACCGGCAAGGGCCTGCCGCCCACGCTGATCGCCCAGGCCACCCGTGACGCCGCTACGCCGTACCCGGGCGGGGTCGAGCTGCACAAGCGGCTCAAGGGCTCGCGTCTGATCACGGAGAAGGACGCCGGTTCGCACGGCATCACCAACCTCGAGAACCCGTGCCTCAACCAGCGCGTCGACAACTACCTGCTCACCGGCAAGCTCGACAGCCGCGACGTGACGTGCACCCCGCACGCCACGCCCAAGCCGTAGCCAGAAGGCAGTAGTCAGTAGTCAGTAGTCGGCAGTCAGTGGTGGGCAGTCAGTGGTGCTACTGGGAGATCGTTTCCAGCCTCGGCTGGGCGATCTCCCAGTAGTCCGCCGTCCGCCGTCCGCCGCGCCAGCGAGCGGTCCAGCCGTGCCGCATTGAAGAACAGCTCCTCGTGCGCCGGCAGGTCCGGGGCCACGACGAGCTTCAGCTCCGGGTCGCCGGACGGTACGCCGGAGCCGAGGGAGAGGGCGGCCCCACGCCCACGGGCCCTGCGGTCAGCCAATCGCCCGCCTCAGCCAATCGCCCGCCTCAGCCAGGCGCCCGCCTCAGCAGACGCCGAGACCCTTGGCTGAGCCGGCCGCCCCTCAGCTCAGCGGCATCCGCGGGAACTTCCGGCCCCCCACCGCCCGCGCTCCCTCCGCGGCCCTCGCCTCGGCCTCCTCCGCCTTGACCACGGCCGCGTACTTGTCCACGTACTCCTGCCCGGACAGACCGAGGATCGCGTACATCAGCTCGTCCGTGACCGCGCGCAGGACCGCCTTCTCGCCGTCCATGCCCGCGTAGCGGGAGAATTCGAGGGGCTCGCCGAAGCGGATCGTCACGCGTCGGAAGCGCGGTACGACCTTGCCGGGCGGCTGCGCCTCGAAGGTGCCGATCATCGCGCAGGGGATCACCGGGACCTGCGCCTTGAGCGCCATCGCGGCGACGCCGACCTTGCCCTTGTACAGGCGGCCGTCGTGCGAGCGGGTGCCCTCCGGGTAGATGCCGAGGAGCTCGCCCTTGCGCAGCACGCCGAGGCCCTCGCGGATCGCGGCCTGGCCGGCCTCCTTGCCGGAGCGGTCCACCGGGATCTGTCCGGCGCTGCGGAAGAACGCGGCGGTGAGCCGTCCCTTGATGCCGGGCCCGGTGAAGTACTCGGCCTTGGCCAGGAACGTGATGCGCCGCTTGATGATGGCGGGCATCAGGAAGTGGTCGGAGAACGACAGGTGGTTCCCGGCGACGATGGCCGCACCGTGCTCCGGAATGTGCTCCAGCCCTTCGATTCTGGGGCGGAACATCAATCGGAGCAGCGGCCCGAGGAGCACGTACTTGAGCAGTAGGTAGAACATGCGCGTGCCGCCTTCCCCCGGGGGTGGTGCCGACGCACAGTAGTCAATCGCGGGCGCATGCGCGAGAGCCCGTTCGGGTCTTGTGGATCGTGGGCGCAGGGTCCCGGACGTGAATCCGTACGAGGGAGGCGCTCGACCCGTACGGGGGAGCGACCGGCGCGGTGGCTTGCCGCGCGCGGCATCGCGGGGTGCCCTGGCCGGTGCCCGACGTTCCTGACGCCACTGTCCGTGACCGGCGTCCGTCGTTGCCTCCCGGAGGTCCCATGCGCTCGCTCACCGTCGCCTCGGCCGCCCTGCTCGCGCTCGCCGCGGGCGCCGTGACCGCTGTGCCGTCGGCGGCCCTGTCCACCGACGGGACCCCGCCCGGCGAGCACGCTGTCTTCCTGACCGTGTCGGGCGACGCGAACACCTGGATCCGCGGTGTGCTGCTGTCCTGTGCGCCCGAGCCGTCCGGATACCACCCCTTCGCCAAGGAGGCCTGCGCGGATCTCGACCGCGTGGGCGGCGATTTCGACGCGCTGCCGCGGGAGTACCGGATCTGCACCAAGGAGTACGCCCCGGTCACCGTCGGCGCGACCGGCACGTTCCAGGGGCGGCCGGTCGACTGGAGGAAGACGTACGGCAACGCGTGCGAGATGGAGGCGTCGACGGGGTACGTGTTCCGCTTCTGAGCGGAACCTGCCGTCCGGCTTCTGAGCGGGACGGCCCCGGCGCGCGCACGCCCGGACGCGCGCCCGGACGCGCGCCCGGCTCACGTGGGCCGGGAGAACACCATCGCCACGGTGAGCAGCCCGAGCACGACCCAGCCGAACCACAGCCAGCCGTTGCTCCCGAGCGCCACCGTGTACGCGGTCACCATCACGAGCCCTCCGATGGTGAAAGCGCCCATCGTCTTCGTAGAACCAGGCATCGCCCTGCCTCCTCAAACGCAGGTCGGGCGTCCGGTGACCCGGGCGCCGAACCGTGGCCTGAGTCCATCCTCACCCGCGATGCCACCCGGCCGCTAGCGTCCGCGTGCCGCCAGTGACGCCAGATAGGCGTTGTACTCCTCCAGCTCCTTGTCCCCGTCGCGGTCGGCGGCGCGGTCCTTGCGGCGGCCTTCGCGCTGGTCGGAGCGGTACCACTGGAAGAGCAGGGCGATCAGTACGAGCACCGAGGGGATCTCGCTGAACGCCCAGGCGATGCCGCCCGCCGCGTTCTGGTCGGCGAGCGCGTCGACGCCCAGCGAGGCCGGGGGGTTCTTGTACGTGTCGATCATGGGCTCGGATGCCATCATCAGGGCGATGCCGAAGAACGCGTGGAACGGCATGCCCGCGAAGAGCTCCAGCATCCGCATCAGATAGCCCGGCCGGTGCGGGCCCGGGTCCACGCCCATGATCGGCCAGAAGAACACCAGGCCGACGGCGAGGAAGTGCACCATCATGCCGATGTGCCCGGCCTTGGAGCCCATCAAGGTGTCGAAGAGCGGCGTGAAGTACAGCGCGTACAGGCTCGCGATGAACAGCGGGATCGTGAACGCGGGGTGCGTGATGATCCGTACGTAGCGGCTGTGCAGCAGGGCGAGCAGCAGCTCGCGCGGGCCCTTGCGGCCGCGGCCCGCGACCGGCAGGGCCCGGAGCGCCAGCGTGATCGGGGCGCCGAGGAGCAGCAGGATCGGCGAGAGCATGCTGATGATCATGTGCTGCACCATGTGCACGCTGAACAGGACCATGCCGTAGTCGTTCAGCTTGGTGCACATTACAAGCAGAATGGTCAGGACGCCGACGACGAACGAGACGGTGCGGCCCACCGGCCACTTGTCGCCGCGTCGCACCAGACGGACGACGCCCCACCCGTAGAGGGCGAGGGCCACCAGGCAGCCGATGAGGAAGAAGGGGTCGGCCGAGGGTTCCAGGCCTCGCCCCAGCGTGAACGGCGGCAGATCCATGTTCATGCCATGCATGCCGTGCCCGCTGTGATCCATCCGCTGGCTCCTGTTTCGTGCAGATTGTGCGCTGTGTGTCCGCACCAGAGTAGAACCGCCCCCGGCCGCGCTTGCGACCGGGGGCGAGTACGTGAAACGCGGACTACTGGCTCAGAGCACGCACTCCGCTTCCTCGTACCGCTCGTCGGGCACGGTCTTCAGCGTCTCGACGGCCTCGGCGAGCGGCACCGTCACGATGTCCGTGCCGCGCAGCGCCGTCATCCGGCCGAACTCGCCGCGGTGCACGGCCTCCACGGCGTGCCAGCCGAAGCGGGTGGCGAGCACGCGGTCGTACGCGGTGGGGGTGCCGCCGCGCTGCACATGGCCGAGGATCACCGGGCGGGCCTCCTTGCCGAGGCGCTGCTCCAGTTCGATGGAGAGCTGCCGGGCGATGCCCGCGAACCGCTCGTGGCCGTAGACGTCCTTGACGCCCTCGTCGAACTCCATGCTGCCCTCGCGGGGTTTGGCGCCCTCGGCGGCCACGACGATCGCGAACTTCTTGCCCGCCTCGAACCGCTCGCCGACCTTCTCCGCCAACTCCTCGATGTCGAAGGGCCGCTCGGGCACGACGATGGCGTGGGCGCCGGCCGCCATGCCGGAGTGCAGCGCGATCCAGCCGGTGTGCCGGCCCATGACCTCGACGATCAGGACGCGCTGGTGCGACTCGGCGGTGGTCTTCAGGCGGTCGAGGGCCTCGGTGGCGACCCCGACGGCCGTGTCGAAGCCGAACGTCACGTCGGTGACGGCGATGTCGTTGTCGATGGTCTTCGGCACGCCGACGATGGGCAGGCCCGCGTCGGAGAGCAGTCGGGCCGCCTTCAGCGTGCCCTCGCCGCCGATCGGGATGACCGCGTCGAGGCCGAGGTCGACGAGGTGGCCCTTGGCGCGTTCGACGCCGTCACGCAGATGGGCGGGCTGCACCCGGGAGGAGCCGAGGATCGTGCCGCCGCGGGCCAGGATGCCGCCGACCGCGTCCAGATCGAGCTTGCGGTAGTCGCATTCGAGCAGGCCCCGCCAGCCGTCGTGGAAGCCGATGACCTCGTCGCCGTGGTCGACGACGGCGCGGTGGACGACGGACCGGATGACGGCGTTCAGGCCGGGGCAGTCGCCGCCGGAGGTCAGGACACCAATGCGCATAGCACGGAATACCTTTGCTACGTGGGTCGGTGACCGGACCCCGTCGTCCGGCTGGAACGTCGCCACCCTACCGGGGCCGGGGGGCGGTTCCCCTCGCCCGTCCGAGTGCTGGACGTGCCCCCGGCTCCCGCCGATCGCGCTGCGCGCCCGTCCTCGATCTCCCCCGAGCTCCTGAGGAGCAGGGGGACCCCCACGACGGGCTGCCTTCCCCCGCGGATGCGCTAGGCCGGCTGCTGCGCCGCGCTGATCCGCTCCGAGCGCAGCGCCTCGTACCAGCGGTCGTCCGTCGGCGGCAGCGCGTTCACGTCCAGGGCCAGCTTCAGGAGCAGGTCCGCGATGAGGGGGTTGCGGGCGAGCACGGGGCCGTGCATGTACGTGCCGAAGACGGTGCCGTTGTACGCGCCCTCCGTGCCGTCCCCGGTGCCGTTGCCCTTGCCGAGGCGGACGCGGGCGAAGGGGCGCGAGCCCGGGCCGATGTGCGTGATGCCCTGGTGGTTCTCGAAGCCGGTCAGCTCGGGCAGGCCCAGCTGCGGGTCGATGTCGCCGAGCACGTCGCCGACGCAGCGCTCGCCCTCGCCGCGGGTGGAGACCACGTCGAGCAGGCCGAGGCCGGGCTCGCGCTGGCCGAGGTCGTTGATGAACTCGTTGCCGAGGATCTGGTAGCCCGCGCACACCGAGAAGACGATGGCGCCGTTGCCCACGGCCCGCTGCAGTCCGCCGTCGCGGCGCAGCCGCTCGGAGGCCAGCCGCTGCGGGCGGTCCTCACCGCCGCCGATCAGGTAGATGTCGCCGGAGGTGGGCACCGGCTGGTCGCTGCGGACGTCGTACCGCTCGACCTGGAGGCCGCGCTGGCGGGCGCGGCGCTCGACGACGAGGGCGTTGCCCTGGTCGCCGTACGTGCTCAGCAGGTCCGGGTAGACCCACACCAGACGCAGGCTGTTGTCGCTCATGCTCATTGGTCCCTACGAAGCTCTCGAAGTGCGGGGGGTCCGGGGCGTCAGTTGCCTACGCGGCGGCGCAGGTCCTGGAACGCGGTGTAGTTCGCGATCGTCTCGATGCGTCCGGGCGGCGCGAGCTGCACGGCCTCGTCGAGCGTCTCGCAGACGCGGAAGTCCAGGCCCGCGACCTCGAGCCGGACGGCCAGGTCCAGCTTGCGGTCGCCGAGCACGAAGATCGGGCGCCCGGCGAGGCGGGTGTAGTCGACGTCCCACAGCCAGGAGGTGTCCGTGCCGTCGGCGCCGCGGGCGTTCACCGACAGGACCACCGGGGCGGGGGCCGGGTCGATCAGCGAAAACGTTTCGAGCCAGCCCGCCGGGTTCTTCGCGAGCAGCAGGCGCAGGTCGCGGCCCTGGAACTGGACGACGTCGTAGCGGCCCGCGACGGCCTGCACCTGGTACATCCGCTCCAGGGCGACCTGCGGGGGCACGCCGAAGACGGCGGCGACGGCGGCCGACGAGGCGGCGTTGGCCTTGTTCGCCCGGCCGGGGAGCTGGAGGTGGATGGGCCAGGCGGAGCCGTGCGGGTCGAGGACGTAGTCACCGGAGAGGGCCCAGCTCGGCGCGGGACGGCGGAAGCCGCACTCGCCGCAGAACCAGTCGTCGCCGGGGCGCTGCATGACGCCGCCGCACGCCGGGCAGGACCAGGCGTCGTCCTTCCACTCCTGGCCCGCGGCCACCCACACCACGTTCGGCGAGGAGGAGGCGGCCCAGACGACCAGCGGGTCGTCGGCGTTGGCGATGACGACGGCCTTGGATCCGGCCAGGCCCTCGCGCCACTTCTCGGCGAGCATGCGGGTCTCACCGGCGCGGTCGAGCTGGTCGCGGGAGAGGTTCAGGAGCGCGATCGCCTTGGGGTCGACGTCACGGGCGACGCCCGCCAGGTACTTCTCGTCGACCTCGATCACGCCGAACCGCGCGTCGGAGCCGCCCGCGAGCGCGGAGGTGATCCCGGCAGGCATGTTGGCGCCGAGGGCGTTGGAGACGACCGGGCCGCTGGCGCGCAGGGCCTCGGCGATCAGCCGCGTCGTGGTGGTCTTGCCGTTGGTGGCCGAGACGAGCACCACGTCCAGGTGCGTGGCGAGCCGTCCGAGGAGCTCCGGGTCCAGCCGGAGGGCCACCTTGCCGCCGATCACCGATCCGCTGCCGCGGCCCGCCGCGCGCGACACCGCCGCGGCCGCCTTGCCCGCCGTCACGGCCAGCTTGGCCCGCGGCGACAGCGGGTCTGCACTGCCAGGGTGTCCTGCCATCTCTCGTGATCCTCCTTGCGTACGGCGCCGCGCCTGCCCGGCATCGTGTCGGGCCAGCCTATCGAGATCGGCAGACAAGCCCGAATCACACCACCTGCTCACGCTGCTGCTCTCCCCTGGACCGTACTCTTGCCGCCATGCGACACGGCTCGATCCCGGGCGCCTCAGGGCGCGTACGACCCCTGACCCTGCTCGGTGACCCCGTGCTGCACACCCCCGGCGCGGAGGTGACCGACTTCGGTCCCCGACTGGCCGCGCTCGTCGAGGACATGTTCGCCACGATGTACGCGGCCAGGGGCGTCGGCCTGGCCGCGAATCAGATCGGCGTCGGCCTCAGGGTGTTCGTCTACGACTGCCCCGACGACGAGGACGTGCGCCACCTCGGGCACCTGGTGAACCCGCGCCTGGTCGATGTGGACGGGGTGAGCGTCCGGGGGCCGGAAGGGTGTCTGTCGCTGCCGGGCCTGGAGGCAGCGACCCCGCGCTTCGACCACGCCGTCCTGGAGGGCGTCACGATGCGCGGGGACGCGGTGCGGGTGCACGGCACCGGGTTCTTCGCGCGCTGCCTGCAGCACGAGTACGACCACCTGGAGGGCGGGGTGTACACCGATCACGTCACCGGGTGGCGCCGCCGCCGGGTGCTGCGCCAGGCGGCGAGGGCTCCCTGGGCGAACGGCGCCAAAGCCGCGGTCCCCACGGCCTGAACCGCGGCCTGAACGGCGGTCACCGCCGTCCAGGAAGCTCCGCGAAGGCCGTCCCGCGAGCCCTCAGAAGCCGGGCCCGCCCATGCGGTTGCCCGCCGCCGCGAGCCGGCCCCACAGCAGGTCGGCCAGGCTGCCCACCAACTCGGCGCGCGAGCAGGGCCGTTCGCCGAGCCACCAGTCGCCGGCCGCGTGCATCATGCCGACGATGCCGTGGCCCCAGACCCGGGCGAGGCGGCCGCTCTCCGGGCCGAGGTCGACCCGCTCCTCGATGACCTCGGCCAGCTCCTCGCCGAGGCGGCGAAGGAGCGGGGCGGAGTGCAGGCCGACGTCGAAGCCGCCCTGGTCGCCGGTCGTGCCCGCCTCCGAGGGGTGCATCAGGAAGCGATAGACCTGCGGGCGGGCCTCGATCGCCGCGAGGTAGGTGTCGAGCGTCGCCTCCACCCGCTCCCGGCGCTCGGCGGGGGCGTCGAGTGCCGCGCGCAGCGAGTCGAGCAGGGCGTCGGTGTGCCGCTTGGCGAGGGCCGCGTACAGTCCGCCCTTGTCGCCGAAGTGCCGGTACAGGATGGGCTTGGTGATGCCCGCCTCGGCGGCGATGGCGTTCATCGAGGCGCCGGGTCCGTCACGGAGCACGACGCGGTCGGCCGCCTCCAGAAGCTCGCGTCGCCGTTGCTCGGCGGACCGCTGCTGATCGGTCCGCTGGGTGGTCTCCATGGGGTGTCTCTCCGCCCGTGCGATTGCCTGACGCACGCGCCGTGCGAAATGCCTGACGCACGCGCAACGTAACACTCGCGGGAGGGTGCGCATCGAACGGGCTGCCGGGAGTTGACATCGGCTACCGGCCGGTAACACACTCCAGTTACCGGAAGTAACGTAGCAGGGTTCCGCAGTCCTGGAGGGGTCATGGCCGAGTTCACCATGGAGCTGAGTGACGAGCAGAAGGAGGTCCGGGACTGGCTCCACGGGTTCGCCGCCGACGTGATCCGCCCCGCGGCCGCCGAGTGGGACGAGCGCGAGGAGACGCCCTGGCCGGTGATCCAGGAGGCGGCGAAGGTCGGCATCTACTCCCTGGACTTCTACGCCCAGCAGTTCTTCGACCCCACCGGCCTCGGCATACCCATGGCGATGGAGGAGCTCTTCTGGGGCGACGCGGGCATCGCCCTCTCCATCGTCGGCACCGGCCTCGCGGCCGTCGGCGTCCTCGCCAACGGCACCGAGGAGCAGATCGGCACCTGGATCCCGCAGATGTACGGCGACGTGAACGACGTGAAGGTCGCCGCCTTCTGCTCCTCCGAGCCGGACGCGGGCTCCGACGTCGCGTCCATGCGCACCCGCGCGGTGTACGACGAGGCCAAGGACGAGTGGGTCCTGAGCGGCACCAAGACCTGGGCGACCAACGGCGGCATCGCGGGCGTCCACGTGGTCGTCGCGGTGGTCGACCCCGAACTCGGCTCCAAGGGGCACGCGTCCTTCATCGTGCCGCCGAACACCCCGGGCCTCTCCCAGGGCCAGAAGTTCAAGAAGCACGGCATCCGCGCCTCGCACACCGCCGAGGTCGTCCTGGAGGACGTGCGCGTCCCCGGCTCCTGTCTGCTCGGCGGCAAGGACAAGCTGGACGAGCGCCTGGCACGCGCGCGTGAGCGCGCGAAGAGCGCGGGCAAGGACGGGGAGCGGCTGAAGAACGCCGCCATGGCGACGTTCGAGGCGTCCCGCCCGGCGGTCGGCGCGATGGCGGTGGGCACGGCCCGCGCCGCGTACGAGGAGGCGTTGGAGTACGCCAAGACGCGTACGCAGTTCGGCCGCCCGATCATCGACAACCAGGGCGTGGCCTTCCAGTTGGCCGACATGCGGACGCAGATCGACGCGGCCCGGCTCCTGGTGTGGCGGGCGTCCTGGATGGCCACCACGGGCAAGAAGTTCGAGTCGGCCGAGGGCTCGATGTCCAAGCTGTTCGCGAGCGAGACCGCGAAGAAGGTCACCGCCCAGGCGATCCAGATCCTCGGCGGCAACGGCTTCACCCGGGAGTACCCGGTGGAGCGCATGCACCGGGACGCCGCGATCTACACGATCTTCGAGGGCACGAGCGAGATCCAGCGTCTGGTCATCGCCCGCACGCTGTCGGGGCTGCCGATCCGCTGACGGGCGGCGGGGCCTGCGGTTCGGGGGCGGGCCATGGGGGGGCGCGGGGCGTGTGACAGGTGGTGGGGGACGGGGCGGAGGGGGCGCTCTGGCAGGCGCCATGGTCATGCCATTACCGTGGCATGCCCGCGTTCCCTCTGCCGAGGAGTGCCGATGCGCAGACGCCCCCTGACCTGGTTGATTCCCGTCCTCGCCACGGCCGCCGCGGTCACCGTGACCGCGGTGGTCGTCCCCCAGGGAGACGGCCGGGAGCCCGACGGCCGATCCGTTCCCGCCGCGCACGGGGAGCGCCCCGCAGGGAAGGGCAAGCCCGACGCGCGGGACGTGGTCCTGGCCGTGCACGGCGGTGCCGGGACCGCGCTCGATCGGGACAAGACGAGCCCGGAGCGCGAGAAGGCCTACCGGGACGGGCTCCGCAGCGCCCTGCGGGCCGGGCAGAAGGTCCTCGACAAGAGCGGTTCGAGCGCGGACGCCGTGCAGGCAGCCGTGGTCGAGTTGGAGGACGACCCGCTGTTCAACGCGGGCAAGGGGGCCGTGTTCACCGCGGACGCCGGCCATGAGCTGGACGCGTCGATCATGCGCGGCTCGGACCTGAAGGCGGGCGCGGTGGCGGGCGTGAAGAGCCTGCGCAACCCCATCGCGGGCGCCCGCGCGGTCATGGACAAGTCCCCGCACGTGCTGCTCGCGGGCGAGGGCGCCGACGACTTCGGCGCCCGGCACGGCCTGAGGACCGTCACCCAGGACTACTACTGGACGCAGGCCCGCTGGGACGCCCTGATGGCGGCCAAGGAGGCGGAGCGAGGCGGCGGGGGCGTCACCGGCAAGAACCTGAAGGGCGCCCGGGGCTCTACGGACGCCGAGGGCCCCCGGGGCTCCGCAGGCGCCAAGGGCGGCGGTCGTGCCGCCGACTCGCCCGCCGCCGTCGCCGACGCGCAGTCCAAGGGCACGGTCGGCGCGGTCGCCGTCGACAAGCGGCGCGACCTGGCGGCGGCCACCTCGACCGGCGGCATGACCAACAAACTGCCCGGCCGCGTCGGTGACTCACCGCTGATCGGCTCGGGGACGTACGCGAAGAACAGCACGGTCGCCGCGAGCGCCACCGGTGCCGGTGAGGTGTTCATCCGGGGCGCCGCCACGTCGACGATCTCCCACCTCGTGGAGTTCAAGGGCGCCGACGTCGCGTCCGCCGCGTACGAAGTGATCGTCAAGCGGCTGCCGAAGCTCGGCGGCGACGGCGGTGTGATCGCACTCGCGCCGAACGGAGAGTTCGACGCGCCGCACAGCAGCCCGGGCATGCTGCACGGCTATCTCACGAAGAGCGGGAAGATCGTCACGAAGATCTTCCCGGATGAGACGCCGCCCAACACATGAGGGCGGGCGGGGTGTCACGCGCTCCCCGGCGAACTGGTGGACGTGGTCGGGGCGGGGTTCATCGGTGTGCTCGTGCCCGGGCGCGGGTTTCGGGCGGTCCCGGGTTCCGGCCCGGGCCCGGCTCACGGCTTGTGGACGTACGGCGTCGTCGTGCCCAGTTCCGTGAAGCCGAGGCGGCGCAGGATCGGGCGGCTCTGGTCGGACGCGTCGACCTGGAGGTGGCGGACGCCGTGGTCGGCGGCGATGCGGGCGCGGTGGGCGATCAGGGCGCGGTAGATGCCCCGGCCGCGCCACTCGGCCACGGTGCCGCCGCCCCACAGGCCCGCGAAGTCCGTACCCGGCCGGAACTCCAGGCGGGCCGAGCTCACCGGGACGTCACCGGCGAGGGCGACGACCGCGGCGATGGTGTCCGGGGCCGTCGTGAGCTGGTCGAGCAACTGCTTGCCGAGGGCGGTGCCGTCCGTGCCGAAGGCCTGCTCGTGCACGTCGACCATCAGCCGCACACCGGCCGCGTCCGTCACCGGGACCAGCCGGACGCCCTCGGGCGGCCCCGCGTCCAGGGGCAGCTCGGCCACGGCGGCGACCATCAGTGTCTCGGGCGCCTCGGGCGTGAACCCGGCCGCGAGGAGCCGGTCGGGCAGGTCCGCGGGCAGGTCGTGGGAGTACGCCTTCCACTCGAACTCCAGGCCGCGTTCCGTGAAGTGGCGCACCTGCGCGGCGATGGCCGCGTCCGCGGTGCTCTCGTCGAGGTCCGACCACACGACCCCGTTCCAGTCGTGGGGGCCGCCCACCCGGCGTACGACGCCGTCCACCCGCTCGACCACCACGCCGGGGCCGTCGGGGTCCAGGTTCTGCCGAATCTGCCGGTCGTACGCCGCGAGTACCGCTGTGTGATCCATGCGGTCACTTCAGCAGGGCGGTTCCGGTGGGGCAACGGGATTTCGTGCCGGGGCCGCCGCGCCGACGTCCGGGCTCCGGGCACTCCCGGCGCTCTGGGAACTCCCGGCGCGGGAGAGCGGCGGCAGGTGCAGGGACTTCGTGATCGCGGCGAGGCGCAGGGCGAGCACGAGTCCCGCCGAGGTCACCGTGGTCGCCGTCGGGGAGGCGCCCGCGTGATGCAGGCCGAGGTAGCACAGAGCGCCCGCGAGCGCGGCGGTCGCGTACACCTCCTCGCGCAGCAGCAGCGGCGGGAACTGGCCGCACAGCACATCGCGCAGGACCTCGCCGGCCACCCCCGTGAGGACCGCGAGGAGGACGACGGCGAGCGGGGTGACGCCCGCGTCGACGGCGGCCTGCGCGCCCATGACGGTCACCACGGCCAGGCCGACGGCGTCCACCACCATGAGCGTGCGCTGCGGCAGCTCCCGGCGGCGCAGGAACAGCATCGTGGCCACGCCCGTGCAGGCGATGACCGTGAGCAGGACCCAGTCGCGCGTCCAGTACAGCGGGTGCCGGTCCAGGATGAGGTCGCGCAGCGTGCCGCCGGAGAGGGACGCGACGAAGGCCAGCACGAGGCCCCCGAACGGATCCATCCGCGCGCGGTGCGCGGCGAGGACACCACTGGCGGCGAAGGCGGCGATGCCGATCAGGTACAGCGTGTGCAGCATCAGCGGTCGGCCTCGCGGCCGTGCGTGTCCGTGTCCTCGCCGGGGGCCGGGCGGCGCAGCAGCAGAAGGACGGCCGTCGACGCGACGGCGGCGATCGCCAGGGCGGCCGCGTCGAGCCGGGGGTCCGCGCCGCCGTCACCCGGTCCCGGGCGGGCCTGCCCCTGCCCGGCTGACGCACGCGCGAGCAGGGCCGCCGTCACCGCGACCACGCCGACGGCCCCCGCCGCTCTGAGCCACCACCTGGGATTGCGTGCCGTGAACATCCGTCCAGCTTCTCCGGTGTGGACCGGGGCGCGCATCGGTCAGGTGGACGGATCGCGATGGCCGAAAGGACGAGGGGCGCAGGGGGAGAGGCGGTACGCGGCGGGCGGACCCGCCGGACGGAGCCGCACGCGGCCGAGCCGCAGCGCGCCGAACGACGTTGCGCAAACGCGCGGTGTGCAAAGCCGCGCCGCTCAAGGGTCGGCCCGGCACCTCTACTTCGCGCGTATCCGCTGCTGACAAAGGTGCGCAATGCAAAGGCATGGCAAAGATCGGAAAGGAGGAGCAAAGAGAGGTGGCGACAGGCCGCGGGTCCGGCAAAGTGCTCGGGGCCGGTCGGGGAGCTGAGTGCCGTACACGGGCCGGGGCGTGGGACGTGCGGCCGGGAGGGGTGCGTAGGGGAGAAGAGGGTCAGGACCGCCAGCGGCAGCGCAGGGAAGCCGTGGCGAAGCCGGGGCCGAAGGCGACGGCGTAGCCGCGCGCGCCGTCGGCGGGAGGGTCGGCGTGGGTGCGCTCCAGGACACGCAGGACGCTGACGCCGCCCATGTTGCCCTCGTGGGCGAGAGTGTCCGTGGAGTGCCGCGCGTCGTACTCGTCGAGGCCGAGGGCCGCCGCCGTGTCGGCGATGATGCGTGGGCTGCCCGGGTGGATGACCGCGAAATCGGGGCGGTCCGCGCCGATCCACTCCTTGAGCTGGGGCAGGACGTCGTCGGCTGCGGACAGCGCTTTCTTCGTCGACACGAAGTGGATGCCCGCGTGGTCGATGTGGCCCGCCTGCCGGTCGACGCTGTCCGGCAGGACGTACTCGAAGCAGTCCTCGATGACGAGGCCGGGGCCGAGCGGCTCGTCGGTGACGATCGTCGCTGCCGCCGCGTCGCCGAACAGGGCCTTGTAGATCATCGACTCGATGGTGTCGTCGGCGTTGTGGTAGATGCCGGACAGGACTTCCCCGGCCACCACGAGGACCTTGCTGCCGGGCCGCGAAGCCACCAGGTCGGCGGCGCGGATCAGCGCCTGGGCGCCACCCGGACAGGCCACGGTCGTCAGGGCCACGCGACGCACCGTGGGGCGCAGGGAGAGACGGTCGATCAGGTGGATGTCCAGATTCGGGACGGTCCAGCTGGTCGTGTGCGTGGTCACGATGGCGTCGACGTCGAGCGCCGTGAGCCCGGCCGCGTCCAAGGCCGCCTTGGCCGCTGTCTCCGCCATGGCGAGGGTGTCCTCGAAGGCCGCGTTGACACGTTCCTCGATCCTGGCGGAGCCCGAGATGGTGGCTGAGTCCAGCGGCCGGGTGAAGTAACGGGTCCGGACCCCGCAGTTGCCGATCGCGCGGAGGAAGGCGCCCAGCCGTGGGTGGTCCGGATGGTGACGTCGGATGTCCTCCGCTATTTCCGCGGTGGTGATCCGGTGATCACCCAGGACGGTGTGCGGTCTGAGCACATGAGCTGGCATGGAGGGGCTCCCACGAGGCGCGATCCGATGTGGGGATCTGGGGCCAAAGTACTGCACCACATCGAACATGCGTCCTGCTGTGCTACTCCCTCTGGGCCGGCTGGGGGATCAGGCCGACAGGAGGATCAATGGGAGCGGAGCATCGGCGTGCGCGGGTGGGAGCGCTGTGTCCCTGGCTGGAACACCAGGATCATCAGCCGGGCGCCGGGAGCCGTCAAGGGCTGTGCCGCGCACATCGTGACCCAGCCGGGGCCCAGCTCGGCGTGCATGAGGGGGCGCTCGTCGCCGTCGGGGTGGGGGAAGGGGAGGCCGGCGCCGTAGTGGGGGGAGGCATCAGGGTCGGCCAGGACCTCCTTCTCGATCTGGCGGAGCGTTTCGTCCTCGGGCCGGGAGGCGAGGGCGGCACGCAGCTGCGGCAGCACCATCGGGGCCCACGCGGTGCGCCAGTCGAGGAGGTGCGCGCGGCCCACCGGGTCGAGGGCCATCCAGCGCATGACGTTCGTGGGGACCTGGCCGTCCGGGAACATCCGGGTGAAGGCCTCGTTGTAGGCGAGCATGTCCCAGGACGCGTCCGTGACGTACGCCATGTGCCGCACGCCGTCCACCGCCTCCTGCCAGATGCCGGGAATCTCCTTGCCCGACGTCAGGTGCAGAGGTCCTGGAGGGTCCTGCAGCAGGGCGAATCGGCACAGAGACACCCATTCCTGCTCGTTCAGCCCGAACAGGCGGGCCACGTCGCGCAGCAGGGACGTCGGCGGGTTCGGGTAATTGCCCGACTCCAAGCGGTGATAGGTGCCGAGAGTGCGGTGGAGGAGCTGGTCCACCTGATGCTGGGACAGCCCGGGGGCCCGGCGGCCCTGGCCCGTCGAACGGACGAACCCGTGTGATTCCGGGGCAATGAGGGCGCGCCGTTCGCGGAGCAGAGCGCGCAGCGCTGACTTGTTCATGATGGGAATCCCTCTTCGTGCACGCCGAGTTGAGCATCAGCAGTCTAAATATTCGCATCGTCTTTGGGCATAAACATTGCCTGAAGAAAACGATCAGTCGATGCGGCATCATGGAGTACGCGAGACCACCGACCTGCAGGTTTGATCGTCGGTGGGTTCGTGGGCACAACTCAGGGGCGTCCTGTTCGAGCGGCGTGAAATTGGCTGAAATTCCTCGACGTTGGACACCTCCTAGGCCTACGGGGTCGCAGTCGGGTAGTGCGTGGGACCGGTTGTTCGTATTCCGATCCGAGTGGTCGGAAACTGAGCAGTGTGTACCCGCGTGGCAGTTACCGCCCGGTTCGGTTCCTGGGTTCACTGGCTGCGGCCGGTGCCGTCACTCGCCATTACGTAGCGGCCACGGTACCGGCCGCCCGTGTTGTTCCGGGCGGCCCGAGTGTCCGGGCATGCTTCAGGAGGCCCGGGTCGGCTCCTGAGTCGGAAGGCGCGTCTCCCTTCGTGCGTCCGCTTGCCGTTCCGCGTCAGCGAGGATTTCCGTCACCCGCAGTCCGAAACGTACGTCGCACGGGTGCCGCTCCCCGCCGCTCGCGGCGCGCGCCAGAGCGTCCACCGCTGACCGAAACGCATCGGTCGAATCGCCCCAGCCGCTCTCGCCCCACCCCGGCGGCACGGCCGTCCCGTGCTCGCCGCGGAACTCCAGAGCCAGGCCCTCGGCCGCCCGCGGCGCCCGCAGTGTGAGCGTCGCCGTGCTCGACGCGCCGCTCGCGTGCCGCAGGATCAGATGGACGGTGTCCTCGGGGCCCGGCGCCGCCGTCACCGACGTGACCTCGCCGAGCACCGCCGTGAGCACAGCAAGCGCGTGCGGTCCGACGTCCCACAGGCCGCCCTTGCTGGCCCGCCACGGCGAGTCGAAGGCGCCGGTGCCGTCCGCCGCGAAGAACGAGCTGTACCAGTCGGCGCGCGCCGTGAACCACGGCCCCTCCGCGGCCCGGCCCGCCAGCCACTGCGCCATGGGCGGGGCGAAGCGGAGCGTGAAGAAGACCACGGACGCCACCCCGGCCCGCTCCACGGCGTCGGCGAGGCCCCGCGCCGCGGCGGGCGAGGTGGCCACCGGCTTGTCGAGCAGCAGGTGGCAGCCCGCCGCCGCGGCCCGCTCGGCCAGCGGTGCCTGGACGTCCGGCGGTACCGCGAAGGCGACCGCGTCGCTCACGGCGAACAGTTCGTCCACGTCCTCGTACGCGGTGGTGGCGTGCGCGGACGCCAGCTCGGCCGCCGCTTTCGGGCGGCGTCCCCATATTCCCGACAGCACGGTGTCGGGGTGCCCGGCGAGTACCGGCGCGTGTGTCTGCGTCGCCCAGGGACCCGTGCCGATCAAGCCCACTCGAAGTCTCTCCATGCGCGCAGTATGGCGGAGCCGACTGTGGCGGCAGTACGGGTGCGGCCGGGACGCGGAGCGGGGTGCGGCTGATACCGGCGTGGCCTTCTGGCGCGTCCGGTGGAAGGAGAGGAACCGCCGCGGCGCCGAAGGTCTGGACCTTTTCTTCGTGTGCTTCCCTCTCGTATGCGCGTACCACTCCCTCTCGTCCCTCTCGCGTGTGCGCGCGGTTCTCGCGGACGCGTTCGCGCGTATCCGGTGAAGAAGATGTGGAGTGGCTCATACCGTTCACCCGGCCATGCTCCCTTTCTCGACGTACCGTCAACTCGCCACCTCTGAATGGCAATTCATGGCCAGGGGTGGGTGGCGGGTGAATTCGCATTCACTTGTGGCTGATTGCCGCCTGTCCGAAGGGGCAGGCAACGTGTCCCGACTGTCCGGGAGTTCCCGACTTCCGGCATTCCGGCGGGTGCGCGCCGGTCGGTGTGCCCCGGGGGTATGGCGAGCGTTTTGGCGCGGGCGCCGGACCGTGACCGGCGTCTCCGTGTCCCGTCCGCCGCTTCGCGGTCCTCGCGCCGCGCTGCCCCATACGCTCGGACCGGCTGCCTAAAAAGGCAGCCCGCGACGGAAAGTGACGCCATGACCAGCTCGACCTCACACCCGGCGCCGTGCGCGCCGATCCCCGCGCGCCGCGACGCCGAGGCGACGAAGGCCGCGATCGTGCGCGCCGCCCGCCATCTGCTCGCCCGGCACGCGCACACCGACATCACGCTCAAGGCCGTGGCCGAACGTGCCGGGGTGAGCCCGCCGTTGGTCCTGAAGTACTTCGGCAGCAAGGACGCGCTGTTCGCCGGGATCATGTCCTTCGAGGCCGACGCGGAGGAGGTCCTCGCCGCGCCCTTGGAGCGCCTCGGCCGTCACATGGTCGAACACCTGCTGACCAGCCAGGCTGAGCGGGGCGCCGACCCCATCCTGCGCATCGTGTACGCGCCGCTGCACCGCGAGCACGGCTACGACCTGCGCGCCAACTTCCGCACCCAGGTGGTGCGCAGGCTCGGCGACCGGCTCGCGGGCCCCGACGCGGGGCTGCGCGCCGAGCTGGCCGTCGGGATGCTGCTGGGGCTCGGCGTGATGTACGGCATCGCGCGCGGCCCGCACCTGCGGGCGACGGCGATAGCCGACATCGCCGACCGCTACGCCCCCGCCGTGCAGGCCTGCTTGACCCCCGAGTGACCCCGGCCCCCGTCCCTGCGCCTCGGCCCCGCCCCGGTGCACCACCACGACCGCGGCGAACCCGACGGCGAGACCCACGGCCGTCTGCGCTCCGAACGGCTCCCCGAACATCGCCGCGCCCCAGACGGCCGTCACCGGTGCCATCAGGAACATCAGCGTGTTGACGCGGGTGACGCCGCCCCGGCGCAGGATCAGCCAGTACAGGCCGTACCCGCCGAACGTCGACAGGACCACCAGCCAGCCGATCGCCGCCCAGAACGACGTCTCGGCGACGGGCGCCGCCGCGCCCAGGGCGAGCGCGAGCACCGTGAAGACGACGGCGCTGGTCACGCAGTGCACGGTGAGGGCGGCCGAGGGTGCGACGGGGGTGCGTGTGCGCCGGTCCAGGCGCGCGCAAGGCCCTGGCGGCGGCCGGGCGGCTGTTCTACGACCGTGGCATCCACGCCGTCGGCGTCGATCTGATCGCCGCCGAGGCCGGCGTGACGAAGAAGACGCTGTACGACCGGTTCGGCTCCAAGGAGCAGATCGTCGTCGAGTACCTGGCGGACCGCGACGAGCGCTGGCGGGCCTTCCTCGCCGGATTCCTGGAGCGCTCCCGCTCGCCGCGCTCCCGGATCCTGGCCGTCTTCGACGCCTCCCGCGACTGGGCCGAGCGCAGCCTGCCCCGGGGGTGCAGCATGATCAACGCGCACGCCGAGATCACCGACCCCGCGCACCCCGCGTACGCGGTGATCACCGGCCAGAAGGCGTGGACGCTGGCGCTCTTCACCGACCTGGCCCGACCCCTCGCACCGCGTCGGGCGACGTCCCTCGGCAGGTCCCTGATGCTGCTGCACGAGGGCGGGCTCGTCGCGTACGGCATGGGGATCTTCCCCGACGCGATCGAGCACGCCCGCAAGGACGCGCAGGCGCTGCTGAGGGCGGCGACCTCAGCGACCCCGGAGGCCCGGGCGGAGTGACGGCGGCGCGGGCGGAGTGACGGAGGCCCGGGCGGGCTGACGGCGGACAGCGTCGGGCCGGTGGTGGGCTGGTGTCGGGCCGGTGGTGGGCTGGCGTCGGGTCGGCCCCGGGGGCCACGTTCCAGTGTTTGCACATGTGTTGAGCAAGTCTTTACCCATGGCCGGAAGGTGTCGTTCCGTACGGCCTCGTGGCGGGCATCGGCGCGGTTCGTCCCGGTGGGGACGGGCGGGGTCGCCTGACGGTCTCTTGACCTGAGGTCGCGCGCGGCCGAAATCCCCGGGGCGGTACTGCTTCGCGGGGTCGCGGACGCGTTGACCGCGGATGGTTCGGGGCGGAGCCTGGAGAGATAGCTGCCCACTACATCTAGTTTGGCCGTTCAGGGCGTACGACCGGGTGGGCGGCCGGACGGCAGGAGGAAACCCCATGTGTGGCATCACCGGCTGGATCTCTTTCGACCGTGAGCTGCGGGAACACGCGCGGACCCTGGACGCCATGACGGAGACGATGGCGTGCCGGGGGCCGGACGACCGCGGCACCTGGGCCGAGGGGCCCGCGGCGCTGGGGCACCGGCGCCTGGCCGTCATCGACCTGCCGGGCGGACGGCAGCCCATGACCGCGACGACGCCTGAAGGGACCGTCGCCCTCGTCTACTCCGGCGAGACGTACAACTTCACCGAACTGCGTGCCGAACTGGCCGGACACGGGCACGAGTTCCGCACCGACTCCGACACCGAGGTGGTCCTGCGCGGCTACCTCCAGTGGGGCGAGGGGGTCGCCGAGCGGCTGAACGGGATGTACGCGTTCGCCGTGTGGGACGGGCGCAGGCAGCGCCTGGTCATGGTCCGCGACCGCATGGGCGTCAAGCCGTTCTACTTCCACCCGACGCCCGACGGCGTCCTGTTCGGCTCCGAGCCCAAGGCGATCCTCGCCAACCCGCTGGCGCGTGCACGCGTCGGCCTCGACGGGCTGCGCGAGGTCTTCGCCTTCGTGAAGACGCCGGGGCACGCCGTGTGGGACGGCATGCGCGAGGTCGAGCCCGGCACCGTCGTGACCGTCGACCGCGAGGGGACGCGCAGCCGCGTCTACTGGCGCCTGGAGACCCGACCGCACCCGCACGGCCGCGACGAGACCATCGCCGCGGTGCGCTCGCTGCTCGACGACATCGTGTCCCGGCAGCTCGTCGCCGACGTGCCCCGCTGCGTGCTGCTCTCCGGCGGACTCGACTCCTCCGCGATGTCGGCCCTCGCCGCGGGGCAGCTCGCGGGCTCGGGGGAGACCCTGCGGAGCTTCTCCGTCGACTTCGCAGGCCTGAGCGAGAACTTCGTGGCGGACGAGCTGCGCGGCACACCGGATGCCCCCTACGCCCACGACGTGGCGCGCCTCGCGGGCACCGATCACCGTGACATCGTCCTGGACGCGCAGGCGCTCGCCGATCCCGAGGTGCGCGCGAGGATGCTGACCGCCCGTGACATGCCGGTCGGCTTCGGGGACATGGACGCCTCGCTCTACCTGCTCTTCCAGGCGATCCGTGAGCATTCGACGGTCGCGCTGTCCGGCGAGTCGGCGGACGAGGTGTTCGGCGGCTACCTCCAGTTCTTCGACGAGAGGGCCCGGCGGGGCGGCACCTTCCCCTGGCTGGTGCGGCACGCGGAGACCCTCGGCGACGAGACGGGCGTGCTGCGCCGGGACGTCATGGACGCGCTCGACCTGCGGACGTACGTCGGCGACAGCTACGCCACGGCCGCCGGTGCCGTCCGGCGCCTCGACGGGGAGAGCGACTTCGAGTTCCGCATGCGCACCGTCAGCCACCTCTATCTGACCCGGTTCGTGCGCACGCTGCTCGACCGCAAGGACCGCGCGAGCATGGCCGTGGGCCTGGAGGTGCGGGTGCCGTTCTGCGATCACCGGCTCGTGGAGTACGTGTACAACGCGCCCTGGGCGCTGAAGTCCTTCGACGGCCGGGAGAAGTCCCTGCTGCGGGAGGCTGCCAGGGACAGCCTGCCGAAGTCCGTCTGCGACCGGGTCAAGAGCCCCTATCCGTCGACGCAGGACCCCAAGTACGCCTTCGCCCTCCAGGAGCACGCCAAGGATCTGCTCGCGCGGCCCGGGCATCCCGTCTTCGGCCTTGTGGACCGCGAGGCTCTGCGGAGCCTCGCGCACCGCGACACCCCGCAGGTGCGGCCGGCCTCACGGCGGGGCCTGGAGCGGGCGCTCGATCTCGCGCTGTGGTTCGACCTGTACCGGCCCGAGGTGTCGCTGGACTGAGGTCGAGGTGCGCCGGGGGCCGACGGCGTGATGGCGGAGGGTGGCCGGGTGCCGGGGGAGGGGGCCTCAGGGGCCCGAGCAGCTGCGGACCGTCGGCTGCTGGGGCGGGACCCGGGTGGGGTCGGCGGTCGCGAGGGTGTCGAGGAACCGCTGGAGCGCGGGGGCGCCGCGGGAGTCGAGGCCGCGGCGCACGGGGGGCACGACCACGGAGCGCCGGGCGCCGCCGGAGCCGCAGCTGTCGGGCTCCTGGCCGGTGTGGACGGCTGTCGCTCGGCGTATGAACTCCGCGGGCGTGATCCCGAGGCGGTCGGCGTGCCGGAGCACGGCGGCGTACTCGTCGGGTGGGAACAGGACCTGCACAGTCTTGGGGCCGTCCATGGACGCATGATGCCGTCCGGACCCCTCGTTCGCGGTGCGGTTGGCATATTCGCCCTCGAAGGGGTGGCGGGAGCGTGAAACGGTGGCGGAGTCGGCTCCGGGGTGATCGCTGTCGGCGGGCGGGCCGCGGACGCGGTGAGAGCCCCGGCCGGACGGGGGAATCGCGGTCGGGGCTCTCATCTAGTTCAACGGTGAAATAGGGGTGTGCGTTCCCTTGGGGCGGGTCGGATATGTGTGATCCGCGTTACATGACCGGATCCTGGGTGGCCGGAGCCGCGGGGGAGGGGGCCCCGGGCGTCGGTCGACGGAGCCCCAAGCGATAGCTTGGAGGTCGTGACGCTCGACGACCTCCGTGTGTTCCTCGCCGTCTGCCGCGCCGGCAGCCTCAGCGCCGTCGCACGCGACCTCTCCTGTACGCAGTCGGCGGTGAGCCAGCACGTCAAACGTCTGGAGAAAGAGCTGGCCGTCACCCTCCTCGAGCGGCACGCGCGCGGTGTCGTGCCGACGTCGGCCGGGCGCATCCTGCACGCCGCCGCGGCCGACGGCCTCGGCGGGATCGACGTCGCCCTGCGCCGCCTGCGCGATCTGGCGCGCGGCGAGAGCGGCGCGGTGCGCGTCACCACCGGCGCGACGACCGTACGGCACTTCATGGCCAAGGCCGTCGTCGCGTTCCGACAGCGCTTCCCGCAGGTCACGCTGGAGTTCCAGACGGCGAGTTCGAGCCGGGCCTGCTTCGACGCGCTGGCCGCCGACGACCTGGATCTGGCCTGGGTCACCATCGGCGCACCCGTGCGCGGCATCGAGCAGCGGCCCGTCGCCGAGCTGCCCTGGGTGCTCGCGGTGCAGTCCGGTGACCCGCTCGCGGCCCAGCCGCACGCCGACCTCGCCGATCTCGCCGCCGCCCGGCTCATCAGGCCCCCGCGGGCCGCCACGTCCCGCGCCCGCCTCGACGCCGCCCTGGCCGGCCTCGACCTGGGGCCCGGGGGGCACACCAGCGTCGCCGACTGGGACACCGCGCTGCTGCTCACCGAACTCGGCGTCGGCCAGGCACTCGTGCCCGCCCTGCCCGGCTGGCGCACCCAGAGTCCGCCCGGTCTGCGCCTGCTTCCGGTGCCCGCCCTGCCGCCGCTGTCCGTCGGCTGGGCGGCGCGCCGCTGGGACGCCCTCAGTCCGCTGGCGCGCGCTTTCGCCGACACGGTTTCGGACGGGGCGCCTTGAGCGGTGAGCTTGGCCCCGTGAGGGGCGGGGGGTGTGCGGCTCCGCCGCGGGGGTGCGCTCAGCGTGGGGGAAAGTCGCAGGAGCGTCTGCTTGGTGCTCGGCAGGTGCGTCTGTCGGTCTCTTGGTGGCTGGGCGCGCAGTTCCTCGCGCCCCTTGCGGGGCCGTGGGGGTGGGCTGGTGTGTGGGACAGGCCGCAGGTGCGTCTGGGTGGCCTTTACGGGGTGGGAGGGGAGAGGCGTGCCGCCCGCATCTGGAGGTAGCGGATCTCCGGGCGGCTGAGGGTGCGCTGGGCCGCCAACCGGTAGGCGGCGCGGGCGGCTTCGGGGTCGCCCGCGCGTTCCAGCAGGTGGCCGCGTACCGCTTCGATCCTGTGGTGGCCCGCCAACCGCTCCTCCAGCGACGCCAGTTCACCGAGACCGGCGCGCGGGCCGTGCACCATGGCGACCGCGACGGCGCGCCCCAGCTCGGCCATCGGCTCCGGCGTGCGGCGCACCAGGATGTCGTACAGGGCGAGGATCTGCGGCCAGTCGGTGTCCTCGGCGCGCTCCGCCTCGTCGTGCAGCGCGGCGATGGCGGCCTGCAACTGGTAGACGCCCGCAGGGCCCTGCCCCAGGGCCTGCTCCACCAGCGCGGTGCCTTCGGCGATCGCCTCGCTGTCCCAGCGCGTACGGTCCTGCTCGTCCAGTGGGATCAGCTCGCCGTGCGGCCCGGTACGGGCGGCGCTGCGCGCGTCGGTGAGCAGCATCAGCGCCAACAGGCCCGTCACCGCTCCCTCCTGAGGCAGCAGCCTGCGCACCGCGCGGGTCAGCCGGATCGCCTCGCGGGCCAGGTCGGCGCGGTGCAGCGCGGCGCCCGACGTCGCCGTGTAGCCCTCGTTGAAGATGAGGTAAAGGACTTGAAGGACGGCGGCCAGGCGCGGGTCGCGGTCCGCGGGGCCCGGCTGGGTGAACGGCGCCCCCCGAATCCTCTGCTTGGCGCGGCTGATGCGCTGGGCCATCGTCGCCTCCGGCACCAGGTGCGCGCGGGCGATCTCGGCCGTCGTGAGACCGCCGACGGCCCGCAGCGTCAGGGCGATCTGCGCGGCCGGACTCAGCGACGGGTCGCAGCACAGGAACAGCAGGGTGAGCGTGTCCTCGTCCGACGGGGCACGGCTCTCGCCGGGCGCGGGCGCGGTGAACGCGTCGCGCGGCGTCATCCGGGCGGCGTTCTCCTCGCGCCGCCGCCGGGCCGCGTCGCTGCGCAACTGGTCCGTCAGGCGGCGCGACGCCACCCTGATCAGCCAGCCGCGCGGATTGTCGGGCACACCCTGCCCCGGCCACTCGCGGGCGGCGGCGAGCAGGGCCTCCTGCACGGCGTCCTCAGCCTCGTCGAAGTGGCCGTACCGCCGCACCAGCGCGCCGAGGACCTGCGGCGCGTGCAGGCGCAGCAGGTCCTCGACGTCATCGGTCGCGTTCATCGCCGTCCACGGGTCTCGCGGGCGCGCGCCGGCTTGGTGTCGTGGTCAGCACCCCGCGCCGTCGCCGCCCTCCTGGATGGTTCGGATGACCACCGTCGGCTTCGGGGAGCCCGCGGGCGCGGGACACTCGTTGATGCGCTTGGCGATCTCCGTGACCCGCTCCAGGCTCTCGCACTCGAGCACCCAGTAGCCCGCGAGGACCTCCTTGGTCTCGCTGTACGGCCCGTCCGTGATCACCGGGCGGCCGTTGTCGTCGACGCTGACGAGGCGGGTCTGCGCGGGCTCCGTCAGGCCCTGGCCGTCGATGAGCTCGCCGGACTCCGACAGGTCGTTGTTGAGGTTCCCCATGAACGCGAACATCGCCTGGAGTTCCTGCTCGCTCCACGACGGGCTGTGCTCCGACCCTTTGCCGCTCATGGCCTCGTAGTCGGCCTGGGACCCCTGCACCATCACCAGATACTTCATGACTGCCACTCCTTGGCCGTGTCGTCGCCCCTCATGGGCAACTCTCACAGGGGACGTCGGAGCGGGCGACTCGATCTCGACAACTCCCGCGAAGTTTTTTTCCGCGTTTTCTCAGGAGGCTTCGGGGCGGCTTCGGGGCGGCTTCGGGACGGCTCGCGGAGAGCGGGGGCTCCGTGTCCGCCCGCGTCCGGTTCGCTCGACTGGAGCAACCCACGGGGCGGTGGGCCGGGGGCGCCGTAAGAGTGGGCCCATGCGTGCCTTGCGGGCCCTGGGGAAGACGGTGGCGGGGCGGCTGCCCCGTGCCGGGCGGTGGGCCCTCTCGTGCCTTCCGGGGCTGCTCGCCGTGACCGCCCTCGTGCTGTGCGTGGCCGGGGTGCAGGACGCGGCCGACGGTGGCGGACGGCACACCGAGGCCAGGGCCGTGGCGCACCGCGCGGCCAGGCCCGCCATCGTGCCGCGCGAGCGGTGGCTCGGCGACCCCCGGCCGACCACACCGCCCGCGCACTACAGCGGGCCCGTCGTCGTGCTCTTCGTCCACCACACCGACTCGCCCAACGGGTACGACTGCGCCGACGCCCCGCGCATCATCCGGGCCCTCGCCGAGGGCCAGACCAGCGCCCGGCTCTTCGACGACATCGGCTACAACTTCCTCGTCGACCGCTGCGGCACGATCTACGAGGGCCGCGGGGGCGGTGTCGACCAGTCCGTCGTCGGCGCCCATACGCAGGGGTTCAACCACCGGACCGCGGGCGTCGCCGCGATCGGCACGTTCACGGCGGGCACCCCGGTCCCGGCGCCGATGGTGGAGGCGATCGCCGCGCTCGCCGCGTGGAAGCTCGGCCTGGCCGAGACCGACCCCCGGCAGACGGCGCGCCTCGTCTCCAGCAACAGCCTCAGCCGTGTCCCCGCGGGCAGGCACGCCTCCTTCCGGACGGTGGCGGGGCACACCGACGGCTACACCACGGACTGCCCGGGGGCCGCGCTGCGGGCCGAGCTGCCCGCGATCAGGGAGCGGGCCGCGGAGCTTCAGGGGCGGACGCCGGGGCGGACGGCGGTTGCTCGCGGGCACTGATCGCGTGGGCTGCCGGTCCGGCTGTTCGTGGACCGGTCGGCCGTCGGCCCGGCTGTTCGTCGACCGCCGGCTGTTCGTCGGCCGATCGGCCGCTGACCCGGACAGATGCTGTCCTGGTCGGCCGCTTTCCGGTTCGGTCAGCGTGCGGTGGCGTACACGATGAGGTTGTCCACGGGATGCCCCTGCGCGTCGAAGGCGCCGTCGCAGGTGATCAGGCGCAGTGCGCGGGAGTTGGTGGCGCCGTAGACCCTGTTGGTGGGGAAGGCCTTCTTGTCCACGGTCTCGGTGCGGGTCACCTCGAAGTGCGTCGTCTTGCCGCGGGCGTCGCGGACCGCGATGTCCGCGCCCTTGCGCACCTTCTTCAGGTCGTGGAAGACGGCCTTGCCGAAGCGCGTGTCGTTGTGGCCGATGATGACGGCCGCGCCGCGCTGCCCCGGCACGGCCCCGCCGGTGTACCAGCCCGCGGTCATGCCCTTGTCCGGCGGCGGCACCTCGACCGTGCGGTCCGCGTTGAGCCCGAGCCGCATCAGGGAACTGCTGACGCCGATGGACGGCACCGCGACGTGCACGGGCGCGGCGGCCTCCACGGGCGTCCCGCGCTCCGCCGACCGGCCCGAGCCGCCCGCGGAGCCCTCATCGGCACGGGACTCGTCCGACCGCACCGTGTACGTGGACGACGACTCGGCCCGCGCGCCGCCCCCGGACGAGCAGCCGCTCACGGCGGCGCACACGAGAGCGAGGCCGGCCGCGAAGGACACGAGGGTGCCGGACGGGCGCCGAGCGGATCTACGGGGCGCCCCGTCGTACGACAGGGACGGCCGGTGCTGCGCAGGGGACATGAGGGCTCCGTGAACGGTGGCGCCGCCCCGGGGCATGTGAAGGGGGACCGGGGCGGCACCACCGGGATCTGGGTCGGGCCGGACGGGCGTGTGGGCCGTCGGCCAGCGGGAGGGGCGTGGGCCTGGTGAGATCGGCCGCGTGGGCCCCGGTGGAGCCGGGGCCGGACCTCGGGGCCGGCGGTGGGGCAGGGGGTGGTGGGGCAGGGGGGGGCGGCAGACCGGGCCCCGCCCGGTGGGTCGGCTCGCGACGTCGGGAGCCGACCCACCGGACGGGACCCGTGGCGTCAGCCCTGCTGGCGTGCCGTGGAGCGGCGGCGCAGGACCATGGTGCTCGCGCCTGCCAGCAGCCCGATGCCCGCCGCCGAACCGATCAGCGTGGCCGTGCCGTCGCTGTCGGACTGCGGGCGCTCGCCCGCCGCGACACCGCCCTTCGGCGCCTGAGCGGCCCGCTTCCGCGCCTCGTCGCTGACGGGCTTCGGCTGGGGTGCCTTCTCGCGCACGACGGGCTTGTCACCCGCGGCCACGCCGCCGCGCGGCGGAACGGCCTCCGGTGCCTGCTGCCGCGCGTCCTCGGCGGCGGCCCGCTTCTTCTTCACCACGTCCTCGGGGGCGGGCTTGCTGACGGTCGGCTTCGGCTTCGGCGGCGTGTCGCTCGCGAAGGCCGTGGCCGACGGAGCGGCGATCACCCCGCCCGCCACGGCGGTGGCGAAGACGGCGGCACGCAAGGACGTGCTGCGCTGGGGGCGACGGGCACGGTGGGACATAGGGGCTCCATTCCAGCTCTGTCTCGGAAGGGCCCGGCACCGTTGGTCAGGCGGCGCCGGGCCTGTCGCACAGGCTGGCGTGAAGTTATGAGGAACCTGTCAGCTTCCTGTTGGGGTCCGATCAGGGACGGGGGGAACGGGGAAGGGGGGACGGAAGGGGCGGACGCCCGGGCCGGAAAAGAGGGGGCGGGGTGCCGCCGCGGGGCCGGGAGCCGAAGCGCCTGGGGTCGGGGCACGTGGACGCTCATGAATCCACGACGGCGCCGCCGACGCCCACGTCACCGGCATCGGATACGTCCTCACCTGCCCGGCGTGCCACGCCGCCGCGCTCCTCTGGCAGCGCTGACCAGGGGAACTCCGACCGTCTCGCGGCCTTGTCCGTGGCTTCTGACACAGTGCCGGACATGACCGACCCGAAGATCGACCCCAAGGCCGAGCACGAGACCGCGCACGAGACCGAGCCCCAGACCGAACAGCCCGCCGGGACCACAGGGACCGACCGGTTCGAGGCCTTCCGCGCCCTGCATCGCACCGGCGACCCCTTGCTCCTGCCCAACGCCTGGGACCACGCGTCCGCCGCCGCGCTCGCCCGCGCCGGGTTCCCCGCCATCGGCACGACGAGCCTCGGCGTCGCCGCCGCCGCGGGCAAGCCGGACGCCGCCGGCGCCGCACGGACGGAGACGGTACGCCTCGCCCTCGGCATGGCCCGGTTGCCCGCCCTCATCACCGTCGACATCGAGGGCGGCTTCAGCGAACGGCCCGTCGACGTCGTCCTGCTCGCCCGTGAACTCGCCGCCGCGGGGGTGGTCGGCGTGAACCTCGAAGACGGCAGGCCCGACGGGACGCTCACCGCCGTCGGCCCGCAGTGCGAGCTGATCCGCGCCGTGAAGGAGGCCGTGCCCGCCCTGTTCCTCAACGCCCGGACGGACGCGTACTGGCTGGACGCCGGGGGCGAGAAGGAGGCCCGTGAGCGCGCCGTCACCTACCAACTGGCCGGTGCTGACGGAGTGTTCGTGCCCGGGGTTCAGGACGAGGCGGCCATCGCGGGACTCGTCGACGCGCTCGACGTACCGCTGAACACCCTCTACGCGCCGGGCGGCCTCACGCCGATGTGCCTCGCCGCCCTCGGCGTGCGCCGCGTCAGCACCGGGTCACTGCTGTTCCGGGCGGCGGTGGGGCAGGCGGTCGAGGTGGCGCGGGCGTTCACACGCGGTGTGGTGGGGCCGGAGGGGCTGCCGACGTACGCTGAGGCGCAGGAGCTCTCGGCGGACTTCGGGGACGAAGGGCAAGTCCCTTAGGGGGAAAGGCGGTTCAGGCTACGGGGACGGGGGAGAGGCATGGCCCGGCGTGACACGTCGCGGCGTCCGCGGGCGGCGGCGGGGCCCGCGACCGGGCCGTCGCTGTGGGCCGACTCCAACTACCGTCTGTTCCTGGCCCTTCAATGCCTCTCCGCGCTCGGGGACTCCTTCTCGCACGTGGCGATCCCGCTGCTCGTCCTGCACGAGACCGGTTCGCTCGCGCAGATGGGGCTCGTCACCGGTCTGACCGGCGCCGCCACGATCGTCACGGGCCTGTTCGCCGGGGTCGTCGCCGACCGCGTGGACCGGCGCCGGCTGATCGTGGTCACCGACGTCGCGCGGTGTCTGCTCTACGGACTCATCCCGCTGGTGTGGCTGTTCGCGACGCCGATCTGGCTGGTGTACGCGGTCGTGCCCGTCGCCGGTGTCTTCGCGATGCTCTTCCAGGTGACGTACGTGACCGTGGTGCCCGGCATCGTCGCGCCCGGGCAGATCCTGAAGGCCAACAGCCATCTGTACGGCACCTACGCCGTCGCGGGGGCGGGCGGGCCGATGCTCGCGGGGCTGGTCGCGGCCGGGTTCGGGCCCGCGGCCGCCATCGGCATCGACGCCGCGACCTTCGCGGTGTCGGCGGTGGGCATCCTCTTCGTGCGGATCCGGGCGGCCGCCCCACCCGCGGAGCGGGACGCGTCGGCGGGCGAGGGCGCCCAGGACCCGCCGGGAGCCACGGACGAGCCCGCCCCGGTGGCAGTCGAACGCGGCGGCGTGCGCGAGGAGTTCCTCGCCGGCGCCCGATTCCTGTGGCGGCACCCCGTCCTGCGCCCCCTGACCGTCCTGCTCGCGCTGCTCACCTTCCTCACGTACGGCGTGACCGACGTCCTCATCTACCGCGTGAAGGACGACCTCGGCCACGGCGACGGCGCCGTGGGCTACGTCCTGACCGCCGGGACGCTCGGCACGCTCGCCGCCACCT
Source organism: Streptomyces flavofungini (assembly GCF_030388665.1). NCBI lineage: Bacteria > Bacillati > Actinomycetota > Actinomycetes > Kitasatosporales > Streptomycetaceae > Streptomyces > Streptomyces flavofungini. The sequence continues at coordinate 8,191,958 of NZ_CP128846.1, forward strand.
TCGTGGTCGCCCGGCTGCGCGGACGGCTCGGCTTCGGCGTCAGCTGGATCGGCGCGCACGCTCTCGCCGGGGTCGCCGTGGCCTGCCTCGGCCTGTCGGGCAGCGTGCCGGTGGTGGCGCTGCTCGCGGCGGGCATGCTCTTCTGCACCGGCGTCGGCGGCGTCAACTCCATGTCCCTGCGCCAGGAGGTGACGCCCAGTCATCTCCTGGGCCGCGTCACCTCGGCGTTCTGGACCATCCACAACGCCCTCGGCCCGATCGGCGCCGCCGCCGTGGCCATGGCCGCCGGGACGTGGGGCGTGCGCGGGGTGTGTCTGGTGGTCGGCCTGTGCGCCGTGGCCGTCGCGCTCACCGGGGCGCTGACGGGGATCGGGCGGGCGCGGGCCGGACAGGTGGAGGGCGACCGGGCCGCTCCCTGCCCCTGAGAGGCCACCCGCCGCGGCACCCCACGTCAGGGCTGCCTGCCCCGGCCGACCCGGCCGACCCGCCTGGCCCGCCTGACCCGGCCGACCCGCCTGGCCCGTCCGGCCCCCGCCCGCCCCCGCGGTGCCGCCCACCGACCGTTCGCTGCCCCGGCGGCACCGAGCCCCCGCTCAGCGCGGCGGACCCGCGCCCGTCCCGGGCCCCGGCCCGGCGGGCGCTCCCGCGTCCCCCTGCGTGCCACCGTCGAGACCGCCGCCCGAACTGCCGCCCCCATTCCCGCCGTTGCGCTTCTCGTCGCCGTGCCCGGGCCACCAGGCGGCGTGCCCGATGAGGGCCGTCAGCGCGGGCGTGAACACCATCGCCATGACGAACGCGGCGATCACGATGCCGAAGGAGAGCGAGAAGCCCATCTGGGACAGCGTGGAGTTGCCCGCGAGCATCAGCGTCGCGAACGTACCCGCGAGGATCACGCCCGCCGAGCCGATCGTCGGCCCCGAGTGGCGCACCGCCGTGCCCGCCGCGTCGTGCGGGTCGCGGCCCTCGCGGGCCTCCTCGCGCAGCCGGGACACCATCAGGATGTTGTAGTCCGTGCCGAGCGCGACCACGAACAAGTACATGATCACGGGCAGCATGAACATCAGGCCGGGCTGGCTGCCGATCTGCTGGAACAGGATCGAGGTCGCGCCGAGCGTCGCGCCGAAGCCGAGCGCGACCGACAGCATCAGGTACCAGGGCGCCACCAGGCTGCGCAGGAGCAGGCCCAGGATCACCATGATGGCGACGGCGGCCACCGGGAAGACGACCGAGTAGTCCCGGTCGACGGCCTTGTTGATGTCGACGTACACGGCCGTCGTGCCGCCCACGAGGGCCTTCGTGCCCGCGGGCGCGTCGTCGTGGGCCGCGGGCCGCAGCCGGTCCCGCACCGTCGCCAGGGCCTTCTCGGAGGCGGGCGGATCGGAGAGGACGACCGAGTACGCGGCCGTCGTACCGTCCTTGCTGACGCGCGGCTCGGCCACCTCGCCGACACCCTTCACCGACTCCAACTGGGCGCGGAACGCCGCCGGTTGGCTCGCCGCGAGGGGCCGGTCGTCCGTCGCCGTCAGATACACGAAGGTCGGGTCGGTGCTGCCCGCGGGGAAGCCCTTCTCCAAGTTGTCCTGCCAGACGATGGACTCCTTGTCCTTGGGCAGCGAGGAGCCCGCGAGGTCGAAGTTCGCCTTGTAGCCGAGCGCGCCGAGCGCGAGGACGGCCATGAAGAGCCCGGAGACCACCGTCCACACGGCGGGCTTGCGGGCGATCGAAAGGCCGAGCTTGGCGAAGCCCGTGCCGTGCGGCTCGCGCTGCCAGGACTTCGACGGCCAGAACACCTTCGTACCGAGCAGCGACACCACGGCGGGCACGAGGGTGAGGCCCGCGAGCAGCGTCAGGAACACGGCGATCGCGAGGGCCGGGCCCATCGAGCGGAGCATGCCGAGCGAGGACAGCGTCAGCGCGGCGAAGGCGACGATGACGGCGCCGGCCGCCGAGGTGATGGCCTCGCCGACCCGCTCCACGGCGTGCACCATGGCACCCTTGGGCTCCTCGCCCGTGCGCAGCGCCTCCCGGTAGCGGAAGAGCAGGAACAGGATGTAGTCCGTGCCGACGCCGAACAGGACGACGGTCAGGAGCTCCTGGATGGAGGAGTCGGCCTTCATGTCGAAGGCCTTGTTGGCGGAGGCGATGAGGCCCGTCGCCATCGGCGAGATCAGGCCGATGAGGACGACGGGCAGCAGCGCGATGATCGGGCTGCGGAAGATCACGAGCAGCAGCACGATGATGATCACGATGGTGCCGACGCCGACGAGGATCCCGGCCCGCTCGGAGGCGTCGCTCTCGTCCAGGGCCTGCGCGGCGGAGCCGGTGATGCCGGCCTTGAGGCCGGTGCCCTTCAGCTCCGGCCCGAGGTCCTTGCGGAGCCGCTCGACCGCGTCCTGCTGGGAGGTGTCCTCGGGGTCGGTGACCTTCGGCATGGCGACGATCGCTGTCTGCACCAGTTTGTTCGGCGAGACCTCGCCGGGGTCGATCGCCTGGACCTCCTTGACCTTCTTCGCCGCCAGGTCCTTGGCGATCCGGGTGACGTCCGCGGAGTCGGCGGCGGTGATCCGCTCGCCGTCGGAGCGCTGGAAAACGATGATCGCGCCGATGTTCTGCTGCTGTGGGAAATCGCGTTCCTGCAGGTCGGAGGCGCGGATGGATTCGTAGTGGTCGGGCAGGAAGCTCGCCTCGTCCGAGCTGGACGTGAGCTTCGGTGCCAGCGAGATCACGGCTCCCGCGGCGATCACCCACGCGAGGATGATCCACCACGGGCGGCGGACCACGAATCGGCCCAGGCCAGAGAACATCGGCAGCTGCCTCTCCTCGGCCCCCGAGGCACGTCACATCCTGCCCAGGATCTTCCGGGGAGCCCGACTCCGCCACTTGGGGGCGGGCGGTCCGGTGCGGGGACGTGCCTGAGGCGCCCGCCCACGCGCGAAGGCCCCGCCACCGCGTACGGAGGCGGGGCCTTCGCGCACCCGGGCGGCGGGGCGGAACCCGTCAGAAGTTGATCATGTGTCCGGCCAGGCCGTGCACGGCCTCCTTGACGGCCTCGCCCAGCGTCGGGTGGGCGTGGACGTTGCGGGCCACCTCGTGCACCGTGAGGTCCCACTGCTGGGCCAGGGTCAGCTCGGGAAGCAGCTCGGTGACGTCGGGGCCGATCAGGTGGGCGCCGATGATCTCGCCGTGCGTCCCATCGCTGATGATCTTGACGAAGCCGACAGTGTCACCGAGGCCGTGCGCCTTGCCGTTCGCCTGGAACGGGAACTTGGCGACCTGGACGTCGAAGCCCTTATCGCGGGCCTGCGCCTCCGTCCAGCCGAAGCTCGCGATCTGCGGCTGCGAGTAGGTGGCGCGCGGGATCATCGGGTAGTCGAGCTCCATGGTCTCGGCGTCCGCGAGGGTCTCGGCGGCGATGACGCCCATGGACTCGGCGGTGTGCGCGAGCATCAGCTTCGCGGTCACGTCGCCGATGGCGTAGATGTGCGGCACGGACGTGCGGCAGCGGCCGTCGACGTCGATGGCGCCGCGTTCGGTGACCGCCACGCCCGTGGCCTCCAGGCCGTATCCGGTGACGTTCGGGGCGAAGCCGATCGCCTGGAGGACCTTGTCGGCCTGAAGGACCTGCTGCTTGCCGTCCTTGGCGGTGACGGTGACGCGGACCTGCTCGCCCGACTCGTCGATGCTCTCCACCCGGGTCGACGTCAGCACGTCGATGCCGAGCTTGCGGTACTGCTTGGCCAGCTCCTTGGACACGTCCGCGTCCTCAAGGGGCGCCATCCGGTCCAGGAACTCGACGATCGTGACCTTCACGCCGTAGTTGTGCAGGACGTACGCGAACTCGATGCCGATCGCGCCCGCGCCCGCGATCACGACGGAGTCCGGCAGCTCGTCGGCGAGGATCTGCTCCTCGTACGTCACCACGCGCTCGCTGCGGCGGGTGCCGGGCAGCAGCTTCGGGGTGGCGCCGGTGGCGATGATGCAGTTGTCGAAGCCGATGGTGGTGGTCGTGCCGTCGGACTTCGCCACCTGGAGGGTGTGGGCGTCGAGGAAGGTGCCGCGGCCGTCGAACTCCGTGATCTTGTTCTTCTTCATCAGGAAGTGGACGCCCTTGACGCGGCCGTCCGCGACGGTGCGGCTGCGCCGGAACGCCTCGCCGTAGTCGAAGGAGACCTCGCCGTCGACCTTGATGCCGTACGTCTTGGCCTCGTGCGTGAACAGGTGCGCCAGCTCGGCGTTGCGCAGCAGCGCCTTCGTCGGGATGCAGCCGACGTTGAGGCAGACCCCGCCCCAGTACTTCTCCTCGACGACCGCTACCCGCTTGCCCAGCTGGGCGGCGCGGATGGCGGCGACATATCCGCCGGGTCCTGCTCCGAGCACGACGACGTCGAAGCGGTCATCCATGGGGTGGTCCTCTCTGCGTTGCACAGTTGCCTGGTACGGATGGGTCGATCATCCGTCATCCGGGCATCGCGATGTCGGCCGGGTCAGCCTTGCGCGGGAGCGCCGCCCGTACAACTCACCGGCGCCCTCGGATCTTCCGTGCAGGTCGGCGGGGTTTTCCGGCGCGCGGGGTGAGGTCCGCGGGCTCCCGCCAACGCCTGTTGACGCAAGCGGAACCGCCGCCCACAATGGCCGACATGATCCAGCACCTGACCACCGGCCTCGGGCGTTTCAACGTCCCGTGGCGGCGCGGGTGCGAGCGATCGGGCCGTTGACGCGACCACCGCGACCCCGCGGCGCCGCGCTCCCCTGACCGTACGCGTTCCTGTGCGCGTCGAGCCGTGCGCCGAAGCCCCGTTCACTCGGCCTGTGTCCGGCCCGGTCCAGGCCCTTCGCCCGACGCGAGGATCACCACCATGACGGCTCTGCCCACGTCCCCCACCGCCCCCCACGACGCCCCGAACCCGCAGCCGGGCACCCCCGGCGCGCTCCGCGAGGCCCGCGTCCCCGCCGACGGCATGTACGAGGGCCGCCGCACCCTGCGCCGCCTCCCCGAAGGCTGGGCGGAGCGGCCCTACGAGCACGTCGACGTCGTGCCCCGGGGCCGCGTCATCGGCGCGGAGATCCGCGGCGCCGACCTCACCAGGACGCTCGACCCGGCGGTCCGCGCCGAACTGCACCGCGCCCTCCTGGAATGGAAGGTGCTGTTCTTCCGCGGCGCGCACCTGACCTTCGACCAGCAGCGTGCCTTCGCCCGCGGCTGGGGCGAGTTGGAGACCAACCCGCTGCTCGCGCGCGGCGCCGCCGAGGACGTCGTGCGCTTCGAGAAGGGCGGCAGCGCGGCACCCACCTTCGAGAACGTGTGGCACGCCGACGTCACCTTCCGCGAACGGCCCGCGCTCGGCGCCGTGTTGCAGCTCCGCGAGGTCCCGCCCGTCGGCGGCGACACCCTGTGGGCGGACATGGCCGCCGCGTACGACAACCTCACGGACGGCGTCAAGGCGCGCATCGACGGCGCGCGGGCCGTCCACGACTTCATCCCCGGATTCTCGCGCTTCTACGGGCCCGAGCAACTCGTCCCGTTCCAGGACGAGTTCCCGCCCGTCACGCATCCCGTGGTGCGCACGCACCCGGAGACCGGGCGCCGGACGCTGTTCGTCAACACGTCCTTCACCACGCACATCGTCGGCATGGACCGCGCCGAGAGCGACCGCCTCCTCGGCCATCTGGTCCGCCAGGCCCATGTGCCGGAGTACCAGGTGCGCTGGCAGTGGCAGCCGGGCGACATCGCGTTCTGGGACAACCGGGCGACGCAGCACTACGCCGTCGACGACTACGCGCCGCACCGGCGGGTGGCGGAGCGGGTCGCGATCGCGGGGGACCGGCCCCACTGAATCGCGGGGGACCGGCCCCAGTGAGGACGGACGCGGTGCGGCTCGGGGCGCTGCTCGGCCCGCTGCGTCCGGGCCGGGCCGCGCCCCGGCTCAACGGTCGAACGTGAGCAGCCACTTGACCTCGCCGTCGTGCCACTCCTCGGTGGGCGCGAGCCCGGCGGCGCGGGCCACGGCCGCCGACGCGGCGTGGTCGGGGTGGATGTGCGCGAGGACGCACGTCACCCCCGGTCGGCCGCGCAGCCAGGCCACGAGGGCCCGCGCCGCCTCGGACGCGACGCCCCGGCCCTGCCACGCGGTGCCCACCACCCAGGCGATCTCGGCCGCGAGCCCGTCGCCGGTCGCGTCGGGCCTCACGGTCGCCTGCACGGTGCCCGCGGGGCGGCCGTCGGCGGACACCCGGATCACCCAGTTGCACCAGGAGACCCGCGGGTCCGGCGACCCGGCGACCATGCGCGCGTAGCGGGCCCGCAGCGTCGCCAGGTCGTCCGGGGCGCCCCCGATGAACGTGTGCAGCGCCGCGTCGTCGAGCACGGGCGCCAGCTCATCGGCGTGCGTGACGCGCAGGGGCTCCAGCGTGAGGCGCTCGGTGGTGAGGGGTCCGGCCTCGACGGTGTGCTCTGCCCGGTTCATCTGTCGTCCCCCGTTGTCGTAGTCGTCGATCGATTGTCCGTGCGTCAGGCTCCCTCGGCGACCGGTTCCAGGACCACGACGGGCAGGATCCGCTCCGTCTGCTCCTGCATACGTGCGCGAGGACGTGGTGGTACCGGGCCGGGTGCTTGGGAGCGCCGCCCACGGAGCCGACGGCAAGGTAGCGCGCGCCGTCGCTGACACGGATCACCGGGGTCTTGCGGATCTTGCCGGACCTGGCGCCCCTGGTGGTGAGGACGACGGTCGTGAAGCCGTGCAGTCGGAGGGAGTCGAGGGAATCAAGGGAGTCGAGGGAGTCGAGGGAGGGAGTCGAGGAAGGGAGTCGAGGAAGGGAGTCGAGGGAGCCGAGGGAGTCGACGTGTTGCCGGGGTGCCGTCTCCGGTGGGCGTCTGCCGCCCTCGGCCGCGGCCCCTTCCCGAAAGCGGCTCAGGGGGCGCCGGTCTCGTATACGTCGAGCCGTCCGCACATCCCGAACCGGCCCCGCTCGACGGGCAGTTCGGCCCGCACCGCGGCCTGCGCGAGGTGGCTCGCCTGGCCCTTCGCCAGGGCGTCGAACTGTGCGCCCGTGGCGGCGGCCGCGGCCGCGGCGCCCGTGCGCCAGCGCTCGCGCCACGCGGCGGTCAGGGGGGCGACGAGGGCGGCGGCGGCCCGGTGGAAGGCGGCGAGGGGCTCGGGGTCGCCCGCCTCCGTGGCGGCGCGCAGCGCGGTGAACCCCTCGACGGCGAGGTCACGGCGGCGCCGCGCGGCACGCTCGACGGCCGCGTCGCCGGTCGCGGCGGCCTCGCCCTCGTGGGTGGTGCGGGGCGGCAGGGCCGTGGCGGCGCGGTACGTCGCGGGGTCCGTGAGCAGGTGCGGGGGCAGGGTGAGGACGGCGTCGCCGGCCTCGGGCAGGCCGCTGTTCTGCATGAGGACGTGCAGGGTCAGGTCGCGCTCGTTGACGAGCCGGTGGATCGTCCCGGGCGTGAACCACACGAGCGCGCCGGGCGTCAGCGGGGTCTGCCGGAAACCGGTGGACGTCAGGGTCTGCACGGCGCCCCGGCCGCTGACGACCGCGTAGCCCTCGGTGCAGGTGAGGTGGAGGTGCGGGGTGCCGCCGCGCAGGCCGTCGGCGGCCGGCCAGTCGTACACGCGCAGCAGGGACACGCCGATGCCGCCCGGCAGGCCCCCGAATGCGGCGGGGTCGCGAGGGGCGGGGGGCACGGAGCCCGGGGTGGTCTCGGGGGCGGGGTGCGGGGGCGTCTCGGGGGTGTGCACGGCGGGGCCTCCTCGGGCCGGACGGGATCCGGGTCCCGGACAGGATCAGGCAGATTCCGCGGGAACGACCCGCGCGGGAGGCCGCGGGTTGCGCTGCGGGCCCGGGCACGGGCCGGCGTGCGGGTCCGGACCCAGACGCGCGCGGGCGTGGACTCGGGCGCGGGCGGGGAGAATTGCGCGGCCCCCGATGCTCGGGACATCGGGGGCCGCGTGCCTCGGCTTCCTCCCCCCACGAAAGGTTGCCGAGGGGTATGGGGGTGGACGGGCGAGCCGTCAGAAGTTGAGCAGGGCGCCGTCCGTGAGGGCCGCCTTCATGGCACACGGGTTGCCGAAGGTGGTCGTCCATGCCACGTGCTTGCCCTGCCAGACGCCGACCGCGGAGACCACGACCGGGTTCCATTCCTTGGTGCACGCGACCTTCGGGTCCTGGTCGACGAGCTTCTCGAACTGTGCCTCGACGGTGAAGAGTTCACCGCACGCGGCACGCGGTGCCGGGTGGGTGCCGGTGGCCTTCGGCGCGCAGCTGAGGGTGACCGCGCGCTGCACCGTGGCCGTGGCGGCGTCGTCGCCCTGGCCGACAGTGAGCACCAGGTCCGACGGAGCGTACAGGCCCGTCGGTGCCGGGGTCGCAGCACCGGCCGAGCCCGTCGAGACCGCCGTGACGGTCAGGACGCCTGCAGCCACGGCGACGGCCGCGCTCACGGTCTTCGGGAGGTGACGCACTTTGACGCTCCTTCAATGCGATGGAGATGTACGAGGGTTGTGTTTCTTGTGTGTGAAACCAGGTGTTACGTGGAGATTGCGTGTGCCGTTCCTGGTTGCGTTCGGGAGTCTTGCAAGTGCGCTGAGTGAGCGGCAAGCGGATGGTCGATTTCCGGATGACTGCACTCGTTGAGCGAGGGCCGAATGACCGTTCGGGCAGCTCAGGGCGCCCGGACGCGGCGCGTCGGAGGCGTCCAGAATGTGGACCTCGCCAGGTGGTATAACCGAGAACGACCCGCTGACCTGGGAAAATGAGCGGTTGGTCGTTTTTCTCGGCGCGGCGTTCGACCGGAAACCGGTGCTTGACCACGTGGGTGCAGAGGAGCTAGGGGCCTTGTGGGGCTGGTGTGGTCAATGCGACGGAAGTGGCTCCCGGGGCCGCTCGGGTGTCCGGCCCACGAGGCGTCGTGCCTGCTCAGGGCTCATGTGCCCGCCCTCGTCGAACGCGGTGGCGTACGCCGCTCCGCCGAGCCGCGCCTCGGCGGCGGCCGCCACCCGGTCCACGTCGCGCCGTTCGCCCGTCGGCAGCGGGGCGCCCACGGAAGTGCGGGCGGCGGCCGCCGCGCCGAGCAGCGTCGCGGCGGCGCGGTGCTCCCCGGCGGCGCCCGCCGCCCCCGCAAGGCCCTCCAGGGCGAGGGCGAGCGCCCGGGCGTCCCCGAGGCTCACGGCGACGTCGAAGCCCTCGGCGTGCAGCGCGTGCGCCCGTGCCGCGTCGCCGCGCAGCTCCGCCACGAAGCCCAGCTCGGCGAGTGCGAGCGTGATGCCGGGGCCGTAGTCCGCCCTGCGGAACCAGTCGAGGAGGTCGCGCATGTGCTCCTCCGCGCCCGCCAGATCGCCCTCCCGGCGCGCCCCGAGGCCGAGGCCGATCCGCGCGTCCAGCTCGCCGGAGCGGAAACTGTGGTCGCGGGCGAGCCGCAGGGCGCGCCCGTGCGCGGCCCGGGCCTCCTCGAAGTCGCCCGTGAGCAGGGCGATCCGGCCCAGTCCTGACAGTCGCTTGGACGCCTCCGTCCAGAGCTTGAGGCGCTCGGCGATGGCAAGGCCCTCGCGGTGCAGCCGGGCCGCCCCGGCGTAGTCGCCGGCGATCTCGCTGAGGGTGGCCAGCGGGAAGACGGTCTGCAACTGCCCCCATTCGTCGCCCAGTTCGCGAAAGAGGCGAGCGCTGCGCTCGCTGTCGCGGCGGACGGCGGCGAGGTCTCCGCGCGCGAGGGCGTGCCGGGCCCGTACGCTCAGCGCGGCGGCGGTGCCCCACGCGTCACCGAGGGCGGAGAACGCGTCGAGCGCCTCGTCCACCAGCCGCTCCCCGGTCCGCACGGCGCCCGCGCCCAACTGCGCGGAGCCGAGGATCCACAGGGCGGTGGCGCGACCTGAGGGGTCGTCGAGGTCGCGATGGGCGGCGAGGGTCGCCTGGAGCAGGAGGGCGGGTCCGGAGGCGGTCGGCTCGGCGTCCGGGCCCACGCCCGTGTCCGTGCCCGCGCAGACGTCCGCGTACGCGTCCACGCCCGCGTCGTCGCCACCCTCCCGCAGGGAGATGCCGGTACGCCAGGCGAGGGCGAGGGCCCGGGCGGCGGCGGTGGAACCGGCGGGCGCAGGGGGGCCGGGGGCGTGCGGGACGTCCGGGGCCGACTCGCGGGCCTGCGCCGCCCCACGGCCGGGCTCCGACTCAAGGTCCGGCGTCGGCCTCGGGCCCGGCCCCACCCCGCTGACCGCCCCCGGTTCGCCCCCGCGCGCCCCCGCCCCCGGCGTCATCGCCAGGACCGCGTCCAGTGACCTCCGTGCCTCGGTGATCCGCCCCCGCAGCACCCAGTACCAGGCCAACGCGTTCGCCATGTCCAACGCGCGCTCCACCGCGCCGCGTTCGACCGCCGTGTCCAGGGCGCGGCGCAGATTGGCGCTCTCCTCGTCGAGGCGATCCAGCCACCGGCGCTGCTCGGGGCCGTGCAGCGAGCGGCCCGCCGTGACGGCGAGCCGGGCGTAGTGGGCGCTGTGCCGCTCGCGTACGTCGGCGAGCTCGCCCGCCTCCCGCAGCTGTTCGGCGCCGTACTCGCGGACGGACTCGAGGACGCAGTACCGGGGCCCGTCCTGGCGGTCGGAGGCCACCACCAACGAGCGGTCCACGAGCCGGGAGAGGAGGTCGAGCACATCGGCGCCGCGCACGGCACCGCCCGCGCTCACCGTCCGGGCGGCGTCGAGCGTGCAGCCGTCGTGCACGGCGAGCCGTCGCAGCACCGTGCGCTCCGGCGGCGAGAGCAGCGACCAGCTCCAGTCGATGACCGCGTGGAGCGTACGCTGCCGGGCGGGCGCCCCGCGAAAGCCGCGGCCGAGCAGGGCGAACCGGTCGTCGATGCGGGACAGCAGCCCGTGTACGCCCATCGTGCGCACCCGCGCGGCCGCGAGCTCCAGCGCCAGCGGAAGCCCGTCGAGCCGTACGCACAACTCGGCGACGGCCTCCGCGTCGTCCGCCCCGAGGTCGGCCCCGGGACCGAGCCCGGCCCGCTGCCGGAACAGCTCCATGGCGCCCGCGAGTTCGAGCGGTGGCACCGCGAGGACCCGCTCGCCGCTCACGTCGAGGGGCTCCTGGCTGGTGGCGAGGACGGTGAGCCCGGGCGCGTCGCGCAGCAGCCCTTCGGCCAACTCGGCGACGGCGTCCACCAGATGCTCGCAGTTGTCGAGCACGAGCAGCAGCCGTCGCGCGCGCAGGGCCTCCGCGAGCCGTTCGACCGCTGTCGCGGCCGCCCCCGGTTCCTCGTGCAGCCCGAGCGTCCGGGCGACGGCCTCGGCCACGGGCCCGGCGACCGAGTCGGCCACCGGGACGGGCCCCGCCTCGGCCGCCCGACCGGGCCCTGTGGGCTCCAGCCCCGCCAGCTCGACCAGCCACACCCCGTCCGGGAACCGGTCCACGAGCCCGCACGCCGCGGCGACGGCGAGCCGCGTCTTGCCGACGCCTCCGGGCCCGGTCAACGTCACCAGCCTTGTGGCGGTGAGGAGTTGACGTACTCCGGGCACGGCATCGTCACGGCCGATGAGAGGGGCGACGGGGGCGGGGAGGTTGGTACGGGGGGCCGCGGGGCGCGCGGCGCCTCCGGGGGCGGGGGCGGGGGAGACGGGCGCCGGGGGTGCGGGGGCCGGCGTCGTGGTGGCCGAGGGACCTGTGGTCGAGGGATGTGTGGCCGAGTGCGGTGTTGTGGAGGGGCGCGTGGCCGAGTGCGGTGCCGTGGGGCGCATGGCCGAGTGCGGTGCGTGCGCGGGCGGTGTGTCGGCCGGTGGCGCGGGCGCCGCGAGCGGAGGCACGGGTGCGGCGGACTCGGCCACCGGCGTACCCCTCCCCGCACCCACGGGCGCGTCCAGCGCCGAGTCCTGCCGAAGGATCGCCCCGTGCAGAGCGGCGAGTTCAGGGCCGGGGACCAGCCCCAGCTCCTCGGCCAGGCGCCGGCGCAACTCCTCGTACGCGGCCAGGGCCTCGGCCTGCCGTCCCGCGCGGTACAGGGCCCGCATCTGCGCGGAGCGCAGCCGCTCCCGCAGGGGGTGGCGTACGACCAGGTCGGCCAGGTCCGCGGCGAGCGGACCGTGCTCCCCGGACGCCAGGCGGGCCTCGGCCCGGTCCTCCCACGCGGTCAGCCGGTCCTCCTCCAGGCGGCCGATCGCGCCCCGCGCGAACGCGTCGTCGGCGAAGTCGGCGAACGTCTCGCCCCGCCACAGCCCGAGCGCCTCGTCCAGGAGCCGGATCCGGTCGCCGGTCACGTCCGCCGCCCTGGCCCGCTCCAGGAGCCGCGCGAACCGGCCCGTGTCGACCGCGTCCGCCGCCACCCGCAGCGCGTAACCGGCGGGCCCCGCCCCCACCAGGGCCCTGCCGCCCCGCTCGGCCCGCTCCAGGGTCCGGCGCAGCTGCGACACCTTGCCCTGGAGGGCGTTCGAGGGATGATCGGGCAGTTCCTCGCCCCACAGGGCGTCGATCAGCCGGTCCGCCGACACCGGATGTCCCGGGTGCACCAGCAAGTGGGCGAGCAGCGCACGGACCTTGGCGCCGGGGACGGCGACCTCCGCACCGTCCGTCGTCCACACGGCCAGCGGACCGAGCACCCCGAATCGCATGCCGACGACGATAACCCGCCAGGTGAGCGCCCTGCCGCCGATGCCGACAGGGCAGGCGACGGCAGGCCGCCAGGGCAGGGGGCGCGCGGCGACAGCGTGGGAGGAGCGCGGCGGAAGCGCAGGCGGAGCGGGGTGACAGGGCAGAGGAAGCGCGGCGACAGCGAACCGGCAGCCGAGCGACAGCCCAGCGGCAGTGAACGGAAAGGCCCCGCCCGCAAGGTGATGACCACAGGCCGGGCGACACCGCCCCGGCCGCGTCCCACGGAGGCACACCATGACCGACACCGCCATCACCACCACCGGCGACGACACCGCCGCCCCCGAGCCCACCACCATCACCGTCATCGGTCTCGGCAACCTCGGGCAGGTCCTCGCCCGCACCTTCCTCGACCAGGGGCACAAGGTCACCGTCTGGAACCGCTCGCAGGACAAGGCGGACGAACTGGTCGCGCGGGGCGCCACCTTGGCGGCCACCCCGGCCGACGCCGTCGCCGCGAGCGACCTGGTCGTCGTCTGCGTACTCGACTACCCGACCGTCCGCGCCCTCCTGATGCCGACCGCGGCCGCCCTCGCGGGCCGTGTGGTCGTCAACCTCACCTCCGGCACCCCCGACCCGGCCCGCGAGCTCGGCGCCTGGGTCACCGGGCAGGGCGCCGCGTACGTGGACGGCGCGGTCTACGCGATCCCGCAGACCGTCGGCACACCGGAGGCGTTCGTCCTCTACAGCGGCGACGAGGAGGCCTTCGCGCGGTACCGCACGCTCCTGGAGACGCTGGGCTCGGCGGTGTTCGTCGGCGCCGACTCGGGGCTCGCGCCGGTGTACGACGTGGCGCTGCTCAGCGGCATGTACGGGATGTTCGCCGGGTTCTTCCAGACGGTGGCCGTCGGCGGCTCCGCCGGGATCGAGGCGGGGAAGGTCACCGAACTGCTCGTGCGCTGGCTCAAGGAGGCCATCGCCGCGCTGCCCGCCTTCGCCGCCGAGATCGACGCCGGGGACTACCGGACCGAGACGTCCAACCTGGACATCAACGCCGTGGGCCTCGCCCACATCCTCACCGCGACCAAGGACCAGGGCGTCGGCGTCGACCTGCTCGCCCCGCTGCACGCCCTCTTCGAGCGGCAGGTGTCCGAGGGGCACGGCGCCGAGAGCATGTCCCGCGCGATCGAGTCGCTGCGCTAGGCGTATGGCCCTGTGGGGTTGGGGACGCGGCTGGCGGGGCGCCCGGAAGGAGCGCGAGACCCAGGCCCGCGACGACGAGCAGCGAGGGGGCCGGGATGCGCCACCGGCGGGCGAAGGTCGCACCGTCGTCGGGAGGACGACGAGAGACAAGACGGTACCTACACTGCGCATCGGGGCCCCTGATGGAGTGTGGGCCGTCTTGGAGCGGGGGACCATCACGCCGACCAGACTTCCCGGCACGCCAGCTTCGCCCGGTCGGCCCTCTCGATGTCAAGGCGGTGTCAACGTCCTGGTGGGAGCTGCCAAGGATGTGTCAAGGGCCGTATCCGCAGGTCCCGCGAGCGGCTTCGGTGGAGAAGTCACCCAGCACGCCAAGGGAGTTGAGGACCGTGAGCGCTGAGAATGTGGTGGGACTCGTCATCGCCGTCAGCCTGGTCGGATATCTCGTCCTCGCGCGGCTCTTCCCGGAGAGGTTCTGACACCGGCGCGATGACGCACGTACGGCCCGGACAGCTGAAGATCTACCTCGGAGCGGCACCGGGGGTCGGCAAGACCTGCCGCATGCTCGACGAAGGGCGGCGGCGGGCCGCACGCGGCGCCGACGTCGTCGTGGGCCTCGTGGAGTGCCATCGGCGCCCGCACACGGAATCGCTGCTCCTGGCGGCGAAGGCGGCGGGCCTCGACGTGGTGGAGCGCGCCCGCGTCTCCTACCGCGGCGGCGAGTTCACCGAGCTCGACCTGGACGCGGTGCTCGCCCGCGGCCCCGAGGTCGTGCTCGTCGACGACCTCGCGCACACCAACGTGCCGGGTGACGGCCGCAACCCCAAGCGCTGGCAGGACATCGACCGGCTGCTCACGGCCGGCATCGACGTCGTCACGACGATCAACATCCAGCACATGGAGTCCCTCAAGGACGTGGTGGAGAAGATCACCAAGATGCCGCAGGCCGAGACGGTCCCCGACGACGTGGCGCGCCGCGCCCACCAGATCGAACTCGTCGACGTCGCCCCCGAGTCCCTGCGCCGCCGCATGGCGCACGGCAACATCCACGCCCCGGAGAAGGTGGACGCGGCCCTCGCCAACTGCTTCCGCACCGGCAACCTGACCGCGCTGCGCCAGCTCGCCCTGCTGTGGGTCGCCGACCGCGTCGACGAGGCCCTGCAGGCGTACCGCTCCGAGCACGGCATCGGCGGCGTGTGGGAGACGCGTGAACGCGTCGTCGTCGGCCTCACCGGCGGCCCCGAGGGCGACACCCTGGTCCGCCGCGCCGCCCGCATCGCCGACCGCTCGGTGGGCGGTGAACTGCTCGCCGTGCACATCGCCCGCAGCGACGGCCTCGCCGCGGGCACCTCGCACGCGTCCCTGACCCGGCAGCGGCGGCTCGTGGAGGACCTGGGCGGCAGCTACCACTCGGTGGTCGGCGACGACATCGCGACCGCCCTGGTGGAGTTCGCCCGCGCCGAGAACGCCACCCAGCTGGTCCTCGGCTCCAGCCGCCGTGGCCGCTTCGAGCGGTTCCTCACCGGACGCGGCACCGGCGAGTCCGTCGTCGAGGCGTCCGGCGACATCGATGTCCACACCGTCACCCACGAACGCGCGGGCGCGGGGACCCTGCTGCCGTCCCGCAGACGTACGCTGTCGGGCCCGCGCCGCGTCGGCGGACCCGTCGCCGGGCTGCTCCTGCCGAGCGTGCTCACCCTCCTGCTGGATCTGGACGCGGCCCGCGAGCACCTGAACCTCACCAGCGAGGCGCTGCTGTTCCTGCTGGCCGTCGTGGGCGTGGCCTGCATAGGCGGCGTGCTCTCGGCCGTGGTGGCGTCGGTGACCGCGTCGACGCTGCTCAACTACTGGTTCATGCCGCCCGTCGGGCACTTCGCCCTCGGCGATCCGAACAGCATGCTGGCGCTGGTGGTGTTCGCGATCGTCGCCGCCACCGTCGCCGCCTTCGTCGACCGGTCCCTGCGCCTGTCCCGGCGCTCCGCCCGCGCCACCGCCGAGGCCGAGACGATGTCGTCGCTGGCGGGCACCATCGTGCGGGGCGGGCAGCCCATTCCCGCCCTGCTCGAACGCGCCCGGGAGGCCTTCGGCGTGGAGGCGGCCGAACTGGTCGAGGAGCCGCCCGACGCCTCGGACACCCAGGTCACGGCCGTGCCCGCGGGCGCCGACGCCTACCTCGTGCTGCGCGGCCGCCCGCTGCCCGCCGCCGACCGCCGCGCACTCGCCGCGTTCGCCGCGCACGTCGGCGCCGCCGTCGAGCGGGTCCGGCTCGCCGCGGCCGCCGCCGAGGTGGAGCCCGTCAAGGCCGCGGACCGGATGCGCACCGCCCTGCTTCGGGCCGTCGGCCACGACCTGCGCACCCCGCTGGCCGCCGCCCTCGCCGCGATCGGCTCGCTGCGCAGCCGTGACCTGGACTTCTCCGAGCAGGACCGGGAGGAACTGCTCGCCACGGCCGACGAGTCCATGACCAAGCTGAACCGCCTCGTCGACAACCTGCTCGACATGAGCCGCCTCCAGGCGGGCGCCCTCAAGCTGGCACTGCGCGACACCGCGCTCGAAGAGGTCCTGCCGCCCGCGCTCGACTCGCTGCCCGACCACTGCCCGGTCGAGACCGGCAGCCTGGAGGAGATCCCCGCCGTCCTCGCCGACCCGCCGCTGCTGGAGCGGGTGATAGCCAACCTCGTCGGCAACGCCGCCCGCCACACCCCGCCCGGCGGCAAGGTCCTGATCACCGCCAGCGCCCTGGCGGGCCGCGTGCAACTGCGCGTCGTCGACCGCGGCCCCGGCCTCCCGCCGGCCGACCGCGACCGGGTCTTCGAGCCCTTCCAGCGGCTCGGCGACACCGACAACACCACGGGTCTCGGGCTCGGCCTCGCCCTGTCACGGGGGCTCGCCGAGGCGATGGACGGCACGCTCACCCCGGAGGACACCCCCGGCGGCGGGCTCACCATGGTCCTGTCCCTGCCGTTCGCGGACCGCGTGCGCGAGGTCAACGGTGCGCGGGCCCCTGGCGTCTGGCATTCTGAGCGCCTTTGATTGATGAACGGATCAATCGCCCCGAGCGCAGAGACGAGTTACATGGCACGCGGCAAGCTTCGGATCTATCTGGGGGCGGCACCGGGCGTCGGTAAGACGTACGCGATGCTGTCCGAGGCCCACCGTCGTCTGGAACGCGGCACCGACTGTGTCGTGGCCTTCGTGGAGCACCACGACCGCCCCCGCACGGAAGTGATGCTGCACGGCCTCGAACTGCTGCCGCGCAAGGATCTGGAGTACCGGGGCGCGACGTTCACGGAGATGGACGTCGACGCCGCCCTGGAGCGCGCCCCGGCCGTCGCCCTGGTCGACGAACTGGCGCACACCAACATCCCCGGCTCGCGCAACACCAAGCGCTGGCAGGACGTCGAGGAGCTGCTCGCGGCCGGCATCGACGTGATCTCCACCGTCAACATCCAGCACCTGGAGTCCCTCGGCGACGTGGTCGAGCGGATCACCGGTGTCCGCCAGCGGGAGTCGATCCCCGACGAGGTGGTGCGCCGGGCGGACCAGATCGAGCTG
Organism: Streptomyces flavofungini; assembly: GCF_030388665.1. Lineage (NCBI taxonomy): Bacteria > Bacillati > Actinomycetota > Actinomycetes > Kitasatosporales > Streptomycetaceae > Streptomyces > Streptomyces flavofungini. Next base: position 8,209,280 of record NZ_CP128846.1, read on the forward strand.
GTCGACATGTCGCCCCAGGCGCTGCGCCGCCGGATGGCGCACGGCAACATCTACAAGGCCGACAAGGTCGACGCGGCCCTATCCAACTACTTCCGCCCCGGGAACCTCACCGCCCTGCGGGAACTCGCCCTCCTCTGGGTCGCGGACCGCGTCGACGAGTACCTCCAGCAGTACCGGGGCGAGCACAACATCCGCTCCACCTGGCAGGCCCGGGAACGCATCGTCGTCGGCCTCACCGGCGGACCCGAGGGCCGCACCCTCATCCGCCGCGCCGCCCGGCTCGCCGAGAAGGGCGCGGGCGGCGAGGTCCACGCCGTCTACATCGCCCGCAGCGACGGCCTCACCGCCGCATCGCCCAAGGAACTCGCGATCCAGCGCACCCTCGTGGAGGACCTCGGGGGTTCCTTCCACCAGGTGATAGGGGAGGACATCCCGGCGGCGCTCCTCGAGTTCGCGCGCGGCGTCAACGCCACCCAGATCGTCCTCGGTGTGTCCCGCCGCCGGGCCTGGCAGTACATGTTCGGGCCCGGCGTCAGCGCCACCGTCGCCCGCGAGTCAGGACCCGACCTCGACGTCCACCTGGTCACCCACAACGAGGCGGGCAAGGGACGCAGCCTGTCGGCCACACCGCGCGCGGCCCGCCTCGGCCGCCACCGGACCACCTGGGGCTGGCTGGTCGGCATCGGCGGGCCGATACTGCTCGCCCTGCTGCTGCGCGGTGTGGCGCCCGACCTCGGTCTCGCCAACGACATGCTGCTGTTCCTGACGCTCACGGTGGCGGCGGCCCTGCTCGGCGGGCTGATCCCGTCCCTGGCGTCGGCGGCGTTCGGCTCCCTGCTGCTCAACTACTTCTTCACACCACCCGTCCACCACGTCCTGATCTCCAACCCCAAGAACATCGTCGCTCTCGTGATCTTCGTGGCGGTGGCGGTGTCCGTGGCGTCGGTCGTGGACCTGGCGGCCCGCCGCACCCACCAGGCGGCCCGGCTGCGCGCCGAGTCGGAGATCCTCTCCCACCTCGCGGGCAGCGTGCTGCGCGGCGAGAACAGCCTCGAATCGCTCCTGGAGACGGTGCGCGAGACCTTCGCCATGGAGTCCGTGGCGCTCCTGGAGCGCGAGAGCGACGTGACGCCGTGGACCTGCGCGGGCAGCGTCGGCCCCCGCCCGCACGTCGGCCGCCCCGAGGACGCCGACGTCGACATGCCCGTCGGCGACCACATGTCGCTCGCCCTCATCGGCCGTGTCCTGCCCGCCGAGGACCGCCGCGTCCTCGGCGCCTTCGCCGCGCAGGCCGCCGTGGTCCTGGACCGCCAGCGCCTGCAGTCCCAGGCCCAGGAGGCCCGCTCCCTCGCCGAGGGCAACCGCATCCGCACCGCCCTGCTCGCCGCCGTCAGCCACGACCTGCGCACCCCGCTGGCCGGCATCAAGGCGTCCGTGTCCAGCCTCCGCTCGGACGACATCGAGTGGTCCGAGGAGGACCAGGCGGAACTCCTCGGCGCCATCGAGGCGGGTGCCGACCGCCTCGACCACCTCGTCGGCAACCTCCTGGACATGTCCAGGCTCCAGACCGACACCGTCATGCCGATGGTCCGCGAGATCGACCTCGACGAGGTCGTCCCGCTCGCCCTCGAAGGGATGTCCTCGTCCGCCGAGCTCGTCACCCTCGACATCCCCGAGGAACTGCCGATGGTCGCCGCGGACAAGGGCCTCCTGGAGCGGGCCGTCGCCAACGTCATAGAGAACGCCCTGAAGTACAGCCCCCCCGGTGAGAGCGTCCTGGTCGCCGCGAGCACCATGGCCGACCAGGTGCAGCTGCGGGTCGTGGACCGCGGCCCCGGTGTGCCCGACGAGGCCAAGGAGCGCATCTTCGAGCCCTTCCAGCGGTACGGAGACTCCCCGCGAGGCGCCGGTGTGGGCCTCGGCCTCGCCGTCGCCCGCGGCTTCACCGAGGCCATGGGCGGCACCCTCAGCGCCGAGGACACCCCGGGCGGCGGGCTCACCATGGTCCTCGCGCTGCGTCTGGTGCCGGGGCGCCCGCAGGCCAGCCTCGATCTGCCCGCGGCCGCCACGCCCTGAGAGCCGCGCCGGACCCGCCTCCGGTCGCCGTCCGCCGCCGGGTGACGTACGAAACGTAGGAGACGTACGGGAGCCACCGGGCGCGGAACGGAGCAGGGAGGCGGGCGGCGATGGCCGAACTCCTCACGCCGCACGGCGTGGACATGGCCACGCGCGGGCTCGACCTCGCCGGGGTGTGCGCCGCCGCGCTCCAGGGCGGTGCGATCGCCCGCACCGAACGGCTCGACCTGTTCGGCTTCGTCGCGGTCGGCGTGGTGTCCGGGCTCGGCGGCGGCCTCATCCGCGACACCCTGCTCCAGCACGGGACACCGGTGGCCCTCACCGACGTCTTCTACCTGCCGACCGCGCTCGCCGGGGCGTTCGTCGCCTTCCTCATCCACATCAGCCAGGAGGCCTGGGACCGGCTCTTCACCGCCCTCGACGCGGCCGTGATCGGCTTCTGGGCCGTCGCGGGGGCGCAGAAGACCCTCGCCGCGGGGCTCGGCTGGCTGCCCGCGCTGCTGCTCGGCACCATCACGGCCGTGGGCGGCGGGGCGCTGCGCGACATGATGCTGCGCCGCGTCCCCGCGGTGCTCGGCGGGAACGCCCTGTACGCGTCCGTCGCGGTGGTCGCCGCCGCGATCACCGTCGTGTGCAGTTACGCCGAGCAGCCCACGCTCGGCATCGTGCTCGGTGTGACCGTGGCCCTCGTCCTGCGGCTCACCGCGTACAGACGCGGCTGGGGGCTGCCCAGCGGCCTGGAGTGGCAGCCCCGGTCGCGCCTTGCGAACGCGCTGCGCCGTGGGCCGTGGCGCGAGTCCCGGACGGCGGCGGGCCGGGGCGGCCGGGGGACCGGCCGGGCCGCGAGTGCCGCCCGGCGGCTGCGCTTCCGCGGCGCCCACCCCGCGCCCGGCTCCCTGCGCCGCAAGCCCGCGCCCCCGCACCGGCCCGGTACCGACGCCAGGAACGACCCCGACGGCGACGACACGCCCACCCCACGCCTGGGCCGATGAGCGCGGGCACGGCTGCGGTACCGCTCCCTCCCGGCCCGGCGTCACTTGCTCCGCAGTGCCCCGAGCGGCTCGGGGGCGCCCTCCAGTTCGGTGACCGCCGCCTTCCACGCGGTGTCGTCGCCGCCGAGCACGGTGCGCAGGTAGGCCGTGCTGAGCCGCTGGATCAGGGCGACGCGCGCGGGGGACTCGTCCGTCGTCTCGGCGACCTCGTGGCCGGGGATGCCGCCGAGCGAGTGCTCCGCCCCGAACAGCGTGAGGAGGCTCTTGGGACCCGGGCTGTGGACGTAGGGGTCGGTGAACCAGTCGGGGCCGCGGGTGGACAGGTGGGACTGGTCGTGGTCCCCGGCGACGACGAGCGCGGGGGCCGTCATCCCGTCGAAGGACGGCCGCAGGAACGGCAGGTGCTCGACGGCGAACGGGGTGAGGGCGTCGCCCAGACCTGTCAGGGCGAGCAGCACGCCCGCCTGGACGCGGAGGTCGGACAGGTCCTCTCCGGGCACGCCGTCGGCGTCGAGGACGCGGGCGCCGAGCAGCGTGCTCGCCGTCTGGGCGCCCCAGGAGTGCCCGGCCACGGCGACGCGGTCGCGGTCGACCCGCCCGCCGAGGCCCGGCACGGCGGCTTCCAGGATGTCGAGCCCGTCGAGGACGCGCGTGAGGTCGTCGACGCGGATGCGCCAGATCCGGGGCGTCCGCGGGTCGTCGGCGGGGATGCCGAGCGTCCGGGAGTCCAGATGGGTGGGCTGGACGACCACGAAGCCGTGCGCGGCCCAGTGGTCCGCCAGCGGGGCGTAGCCGTCCAGCGACCAGCCGAAGCCGTGCGAGAAGACGACGACGGGCAGGTCGGTGCCGGTCGCGGGGGCGGACACGCGGACCTGGAGGTCCGTGCCCCGGCCCGGGGCGGGCAGGACGACAGGCTTGGCGGAGACGACCGTGGCGGGCGCGCCCGCGGGCTGCTGCGGGGGTGTGACGGCGGATGCGGACATGGGGGTGCCTTCCCTGGGGGTTTTCGGGGGCTGTGCGGTGGGCCCGGCGGTCGCTCGGGGGCGCCGCGGGCAGGGGCGGGTGGGCAGCGGGCGGCACGGACGAGCTGGTCGCCGGGTCCCCGGTCTGCCATCATGAGCAAAACGGAACGTTGCTCCGCCGACGATACGGAACATGGTTCCGCTTCACAACCCCGGGCGCCCGTCCCGTGGTGCGGGCACCCCGCCCACGACTCGGCGACACCCCCGCGCACGGCGTGAGCCCTCTGAAGGAAAGGAACGTCGCGGTGAACGACAGTGGCCCCGGCGCGGCCGACGCCGCCGGACCCCGGCGCAAGGACGTCCGGCGCAACCAGCAGACCCTCCTCGACGCGGCCGCGGCGGTCTTCGTCACCTCGGGCGTGGAGGCGCCGGTGCGGGACATCGCGGCGAAGGCGGGCGTCGGCGTCGGCACGGTCTACCGCCACTTCCCCACCCGCGCCGACCTCGTCATCGCCGTCTACCGCCACCAGGTCGACGCCTGCGCCGAGGCCGGTCCCGCCCTCCTCGCGGCCGAGGCGACACCGCACGCCGCCCTCGAACGGTGGGTCGAGCTCTTCGTCGACTTCCTGGTCACCAAGCACGGCCTGGCCGCCGCGATGCAGTCCGACAACGCGGGCTTCGAGGCGCTGCACGCCTACTTCCTGGACCGCCTCCTGCCGGTGTGCGCCGAGCTCCTGGACGCCGCGGCGGCCGCGGACGGCATCCGCGCCGACATCACCGCCTACGAACTCATGCGCGGCATCGGCAACCTCTGCATCGGCGCGGAGAACGACTCCCGCTACGAGGCGCGCCGCCTGGTCGCGCTCCTCGTCGCGGGGCTGTGCCGACCTTGACGGCGGTGCGGCCGGGCCCGCCCGAGAGGTGCGGTCCCGTGGGTCACCCGAGGCGCACGGTGATCTTCTGCGTGGCGCCCTTCGTGGGGCCGAGGTCGGCGAACGTGAGCTTCAGGGCCGCGCCCGTGGCCGCCGACGTGACGGTGGCCGGCTTCGCGGTGACCGAGGCGACCGGCCGGTCCCACGTGACCGTGAGGCCCGCGCGTGCCGCCCGCGTCGGGTCGCTGACGCAGACCACCGCCGTCCCGTCGGGCCGCTCGGTGACCTGCACCGCGCAGGCGGCGCTCGCGGTGAGCGCCCCGGCCGTGCCGCCCGACCAGAAGGCCGCCCCGGTGAAGCCGAGCGAGGGCACGCTGATGCCCTGCCGGTCCCCGGAGTTGGCGAGGATCCGCAGCCAGCCGGTGGCCGCCGCCCGCTCGGCCGTGCGGGCCGCGCTCGCGCCGGGCAGCAGGACGTACGCGTACGTCGCGTCCGTCGGGTCGGTGCCGTGGTCGACGTGCAGCGTGAGGTAGGTGCGGGTCAACGGGGTCGTGGCGCCGCCCTTGTTGATGTCGCTCCACTTGCCGGTGCGCCGCTCGCGGCGGGCCCGGACGGTGGCGCCGCCGGGGAAGACGTAGCCGCCGTGGCCGCCGATGTGCGCCCACCTGGCGCCGCTGAGGGTCTCCGACCAGGGAGTGCTGGGTTTGGTGACCCCGTCGGCCCGGAACGGGGCGCTCCCGGTGGGGCCGAGGTTGCGGTTCTCCACGGTGGACTCCACGACCGCGCCGTCCGCGCAGCTGATGCCCGCGCCCAGGCACACGATCGCGTCGTCCAGGCAGAACCACGCCTTGCGGGCCGACAAGGTGCTCTGCAGCCCCTTCAAGTGCTGCCCGAGGACCGCCCGTCGGCCGTCAGTGGTGCCGCCGACCCAGCTCACGTCCGGTCGCGCCGCGCCCCAGTCGCCGCCCGCCCCGTCGGCGAGTGCCTTGCGGGACGCGGTGATGCCGGGCAGCCGGTAGGGGTCGACCGTGGGCCAGAAGGCGTCGCTGTACTGGCCGTTGGCGTAAGTGTCGCCCCACCAGGCGAGCATGCCCGAGCCGGTGTGCCAGCCGCGCAGGTTCTCGCCGTTGCCGGTCTCGTAGTACGTGATGCGGGCGTCCGCCATGCTGAGGGAGGCGGCCCAGCCGGGGCGGCGGTGCGTGGCCCGCGCCATGTTGGTGAACAGGCGGTGCCCGGTCGGCTCGGGCACGGGCGTGACGGCGGCGTCGTCCTGGACGGCCTTGAGCCGGGCCAGGTGGGCGAGGCTCAACTGGGGGTCGCTGAGCGGCGGGCTGTAGTAGTCGCGGCGCATCCAGCCCTTCACCAGGCCCCGCCAGCGGGCGTTCTCGGTCGCGGAGGCGCCCTGGCCGAGCAGCGCGATCGACGCCAGGATCGGGTGGCCGCGCAGATGGTCGTCGGCCTGCACCTTCTTCGCGTCGGAGGCGGCGATGCCGCGGCTGATGGCGCGGCCCGCGACGCAGTCCATGACCAGGCCGTTGTAGAGGAACGGCGCCCACGCCTTCTCCACGGCGTCGAAGACGATCTGCCTGCCGCCGTCCGTCACCTCCCACGCCGACCCGTCGAGCAGCGCGAACAGCAGACCGAGCCCGCCGAGCAGCACGGACCCGTACGAGCCGGTGTACGGCACGGTGGTGTGCTGGATGAACGAGCCGTCCGCGTACAGGCCGTCGCCGCTGGTGACGTACGGGAAGACGGGGGAGAGGGCGTCCCGGGCGAGCGCGACCTTCGCCTCGTTCGCGCCGAGGACACCGCGCAGCGCGAGGACCCGGCACAGGTCCACGCGGTTGGCTCCGGTGCTGGTGCCGGTGTACCGCTCGACGGCGGAGTCGGGGACGAAGTGGTCGACGGCCGCGCAGTAGCGGGCGATCCGGTCGGCGGAGAGCGCGTCGTCCATGAGGACACAGGTGTCGAGCAGCGCCTGCGGGGCGCCGATCTGCCAGCTCCACCAGTTGCCGAAGCGCGCCTGCCGCTCGTTGTAGACCTGTGCGTAGAGGTGGTCGAGGCCGGTCACGATCGCCGTCCTGAGCGTGGCGGCCCCGGTGAGTCCCGTGCCCTGCTGGCTGTACGCCTGGGCCATGGTGGCGAGCCGCGTGCAACTGGTGACGAGGTTCGCGGAGTAGCCGAACGACTCCTGGTCGGTGTCCGGTTCGGGGTCGGCGTACGAGGCGTCGGGCCACAGTGAGCCCGCCGCCGGAGCCATCGTGTCCCGCAACTGCCGTGCAGAGGTGCCGAGGTGGGCCAGGCGGCTCTGGAACGGCTCGGCGGTCGGGCTGAATCCCTCGCCGAGGATCAGGGTGCGCCACTTGGCGCGCAGGGCGGCGAACGCGTCGGTGTCGGCGGTGGTGTTCGCGGTGCCACCGGCGGCCGCGGGGGGCGTGGCGGGTGCGGCGAGGGAGAGCGCCGAGGTGCCGGTGGCCAGGAGGAAGGCGCGGCGGGGCCAAGGAGTGGGCATACGGGGGCTCCTGAGGGACCGAGGGGGCCGGGAGGGCGGGCCGGGGGGACCGGAGGGACCGGGGAGAGGGGGAGCGGCGGCGCGGAGTGTGCCGGGCGGTGCGGGCGACCGGAGTTCAGTAAGCGCTTTCTAGCATGCGTGCGCCGACGGGCTCAATGAGCGTGCCGCAGGATTCGACCGGCCGGACCCGGGGTGAGGCCGGGTCCGGCCGGCGTCCGGGTCGTGCTCAGGGCGCCGCCTCGGCGTCCACGGGCGGGGCCGTGCCGTTGGCGGTCCGCGGGATCGACTCCACCGTGGGTGCGGTGACTTCACGCGGCGCCGCGTCGGCCGGAATCCCGGTCGCGGGCCCCGGTGCCGCGCTCGCGGGCGGGGGTGTCCCCGGAGCCTGCGGCTGCTGGTTCGCGGCCCGTTCCAGGAAGCGGAGGAGTTCGACGGGGAAGGGCAGGACCAGGGTCGAGTTCTTCTCGGCGGCGACGGCCACGACGGTCTGCAGGAGCCGCAGTTGCAGCGCGGCGGGCTGCTCGGACATCTCACTGGCGGCCTCGGCGAGCTTCTTGGAGGCCTGCAGTTCGGCGTCGGCGTTGATGACGCGGGCGCGCCGCTCCCGGTCGGCCTCGGCCTGCCGGGCCATCGACCGCTTCATCGTCTCCGGCAGGGACACGTCCTTGATCTCCACGCGGTCGATCTGCACGCCCCAGCCGATCGCCGGGCTGTCGAGCATCAGCTCCAGGCCCTGGTTGAGCTTCTCGCGGTTGGACAGCAGATCGTCCAGATCGCTCTTTCCGATGATGGACCGCAGGGACGTCTGCGCCATCTGCGAGACCGCGAAGCGGTAGTCCTCGACCCGCACGATCGCGTGCGAGGCGTCGACCACCTTGAAGTACACGACGGCGTCGACGCGCACCGTGACGTTGTCGCGCGTGATGCCCTCCTGCGCGGGCACCGGCATCGTCACGATCTGCATGTTGACCTTACGCATCCGGTCGACGACCGGCACGATCATGGTGAACCCGGGCGGGCGCGGCGGCCCGGACAGCCGCCCCAGCCGGAACACGACACCGCGTTCGTACTGCTTGACGACGCGGGCCGCCGACGCCACGTACACGAGACCGGCGGAGAGGGTCACCACGCCGGCCGCGAGGAGTTCCTGCACCATGACGACCCCCTGTCGCTCCGAGCCGTCCCTCAATCAACGATACGCCCGCACCCCGAGCCCGGGCGAGCCCCTGGGAGTGGGTCAGCGGGCTCCTGGCCGGGACTCGTACAGACGCGTGTAGTAGCGGCCCGCGGACTCCAGCCCCGTGGGGTCGTCGCCCGCGGCCCGCACCCGCCTGACGGCGTCGTCCCGCTCCCCGGGGCCGGTGAAGAGGCGCTGCGGGTAGAGCCGGTCGGCGTCCGTCGTGGTGACGAGGCCGTGTGCGGCGAGGCTCTGGGCGATGCGGTCGTAGGGGACGGTCCGCAGCACGAACGCGTCGACCCACAGGGGCAGGCGGGCGGCGTCCAGCAGGGCGTCGAAGGTGTGGTGCGTGACATAGCCGATGCCGCCGGTGACGGTGATCAGGCCGACGCCCGCCATGGCCCGCGCGAGGCCCCGGCTGGGCGGCACGCGCTCCAGGTTCTCCGCGTACGCCTCGTCGAGGAGGCCGACGGCGAGTGCGTAGGCGGTGGCGTGGGCGGCGCTGTCGACGCCGACCACGCGGACCGCGTCCGGGCGGCGCCGAGCCGCGTAGAACTCCTTGTCCAGGTCGATGAGTTCGCTGGTGGTCAGGTCCGTGGTGGCCTCCCCGGCGTAGTGCGCGTACAGGTCGGCGAGCGTCAGGTCATGGTTGAGCAGTGCGGCGTTCAGGCCGTAGGAGCAGCACAGGTCGAGCACCGTGGGGTCGCCGTCGGGTCCTGACGACGCGGCGCGCCGCGCGGCGAGCGTGCGGCGGAAGACGCCCTGCGCGTGGTGCGGGATCTCGTAGTCGTACGGAGCGAGGCGGCGGAAGTACGCCCGTGGGTCGGGCCGGTCGTAGATGTCGTCGAACCGGGTCTTGCCCGCCATGGCGTCGGCCGTGGGGTCCTCGGGGCGGGACTGGCCGCGTGCGCCCATGGTGCACCTCCGTGACGTGGGTCCGGGTGTGTGGCAGCCGAAGCTCTACCCGAAGGTTCGACGGGCCCGGAAGGCCGCGAGGCGGTTCCCGGCCACACCGCTCATCGACCGCGCCGCTGACTAAGCTGTGCCGGTGTTCACCTCCCAGGGCCCCTCGCTGCGCGAACTGGCCGTCCAGGCGCTGTCCTCCACCGAGCACGGCTACGACCTGCTGGCTCCCAAGTTCGATCACACGCCCTTCCGTACGCCCGAGCGCATCCTCGACGCGTGTGCCGAGGCGCTGCGTCCGCTCGGCCCGTTCGCCGCGGGACTCGACGTGTGCTGCGGCACCGGGGCCGGGGTGGAGCTCCTGCGGCCGCTGTGCAGGGAGCACGTGACCGGGGTCGACTTCAGCGCCGGGATGCTGGCGCGGGCGCGTGCCGCGCTCGGCGCGCAGGACGAGCCGGGCGCCACCGGTCCCGGGGTGCACTGGGTGCGGGCCGACGCCCGCGCGCTGCCCTTCGTCGAAGGGTTCGACGTGGCCGTGAGCTTCGGGGCGTTCGGGCACTTCCTGCCCGTCGAGCGCCCGGGGCTGTTCGCCCAGGTGCACCGGGCGCTGCGCCCCGGCGGCCTGTTCGCTTTCCCCATCGGCGCGCCACAGCCACTCACGTCACCATGGTACTGGGGCATGCTCGGCTTCGACCTGGCGATGCGGGCCCGCAACGCGCTGCGGCAGCCGCCCTTCGTCATGTACTACCGCACGTTCCCGCTGCCGGGGGTGCGGGCCGACCTGGAGGGCGCCGGGTTCACGGTGGGACTGCGGCCGCTGGAGGAGTTCGGCCGCAGGGACGACGGGAGCCCGCGCTGGCGGATGGTGGTGGCGCGCAAGGCGGCGTGAGCGGCGGGCGGGCGGCCTTGCCGCGGTCGGCGCTCGCGGGTGGCCGGCCGGCCCCCTGCCCGGGCCGGGGTCAGCGGGGCGTGCTGCTGAACGCCCGCCGGTAGGCCTGCGGGCTGACCCCCGCGACCCGCTTGAAGCGGTCGCGGAACGCGGTCGGTGAGCCGAAACCGACCTGCGCGGCGATCCGCTCCACCGGGTGCTCCGTGGTCTCCAGGAGGTGCTGGGCCTGGCGGACCCGCGCCCGGTGCAGCCACTGCAGCGGCGTCGTGCCGGTCTGTTCGCGGAACCGGCGCAGCAGCGTGCGGCTGCTCAGGCCCGCGTGCGCGGCGATGTCGTCCAGGGTGAGGTCGCGTGCCGCGTTCTCGTCCAGCCAGCGCAGCAGTGGTTCGAGGGCGCGGCCGCGGGGTGTCGCCGGGGGCTGGTTGACGATGAACTGGGCCTGGCCGCCCTCCCGTTCGAGCGCCATCACCGAGAGGCGCGCGGCGTCCGCGGCGACCGCGGAGCCGTAGTCGCGGCGCACCATGTGCAGGCTCAGGTCCATCCCGGCGGCCGCGCCCGCGGACGTGAGGATCTGGCCGTTGTCGACGTACAGCACGTCCGGGTCGACGTCGATGTCCGGGAAGGCGGCGGCGAGTCGGTCCGCCGCGAACCAGTGGGTGGTGGCCCGCAGTCCGTCGAGCAGCCCCGCCTGCGCGAGGACGAACGTGCCCACGCAGACGGACGCGATCCGGGTGCCCGCGTCGCGCGCCTCGCGCAGCGCCGCCAGGGTCTTCTCCGGAACCGGCGCGGACGGGTCGTGCGTGCCCGGTACGACGATGGTGTCCGCGTCCGCGAGGCCGCTCAGGTCGTGGTGCGCCCGCAGCGAGAACGCGCCCGCGTCGACCTCCGGCTCGGCCGCGCACACCCGCACCCGGTAGGCCTGCCGCCCATCGGGCAGCCGGGTCCGGCTGAACACGTCCAGGGGCATCGCCAGGTCGGAGGGGATGACGTCATCGAGGGCGAGGAAGGCGACGGTGTGCATGGCGGCAACGTACGCCACCACCGGACTCCCGCCAAGCGCCGGTCACGGCTGCCGCCGGTTCCCGGTCGCCCGCCTCGCACTCCCAGGAAGGGCGGAAACGGGCGTCGAGCGGGCGTCGACGTCCTCGTGCGCCCCTGGCGGGATCCCGTTGAAAGCTGTCATTGCGGCCACTGTCGGCGGGGGAGCGGCGCTGACTAGCCTCGACGCCGGGAAAGCACGGGAACACCACACGGGTACAGCACGGGACCAGTGCCGCAGCCCCGGCGGGGCCCACCGGACCGTGGCCCCCACCAGGAAACGGAACCTCGTATGCACGTTCAAGCAGTCCTCTTCGACGGCTTCGACCCGCTCGACGTCCTCGGTCCGCTGGAGGTCCTGTACGCCGGGGGCATCGCCACGAACGGCGCGATCACCGTCGAACTGGTCTCGGCGGAGGGCGCCCGCGACGTCCCGAGCGGCTTGGACCTCGTCACCCTCAGGGCGACGGCGCGGCTCGACCCGGAGCGCGACGGCCTGATCCTGGTGCCGGGTGCCGCCGGAGCCACCGAGCAGGGCGACCCCGGGGACGACAGCATCCCCTCCCGCCTCGCCCGCACCCAACGCACCTACCTGCCCGCGCTCCTCTCGGCCGCCATGGACCGCCCCGGCGTGACCATGACGTCCGTGTGCGGCGGCTCCCTGCTCCTCGCGATGTCCGGGCTCCTCAAGGGCAGGCGCGCCACCGGCCACCACGACGCCCTCGACGCCCTGTGGAGCCTCGGGGCGACCGTGGTGCGGGCCCGGGTCGTCGACGACGGCGACCTGGTCAGCGGCGCCGGGGTGACGTCGGGCCTCGACCTCGGACTGCACCTCCTGGAGCGGGAGTTCGGGCCGCGCGTGGCACATGCGGTCGAGGAGATGTTCGCGCACGAGCGGCGCGGGGTGGTGTGGCGCGCGACCGGCATGGAGCCGGCACTCATCTGACCCCGCCCACCCCGAAGCGAAAGCCCTCCCATGACGAAGCTGTTCCTCATCCTCCACGTCCTCGCGGCCATCCTCGCCGTCGGACCGGTCGCCGTCGCGGCCAGCATGTTCCCCAAGGTCCTGCGCGACGCCCTCGCCGGACCCGGCGACGCGGCCCCCGTGACGACCCTGCGGACCCTGCACCGCATCTGCCGCGTCTACGCGGGCGCCGCCATCGCCGTGGTGGTCTTCGGCTTCCTGACGGCGAGCAGCATGGGCGTGCTCGGCAGCGTCTGGCTGATCACGTCGATCGCGCTGACGTTCGTGGCGGCGGTGATCCTGATCCTGCTGGTGCTGCCGCGCCAGGAGGTGGCGTTGGAGGCGGTCGCCGGGGCGAAGGCGGTGGCTGCTGGTGCCGGTGCCGGTGCCGGTGCCGGTGAGGGCGACGTTGCGGTGGACGGTGCCCCTGGAGCGGCTGGCAGTACCGGAGAGGCCGATGGCGCGGGCCCGGGCGACGGCCCCGGTGCGGTGCGGCTCGACGCGCGCACCAGCGCCCAACTCGCCATGTTCACCGGCGTCTTCAACCTCCTCTGGGCCACCGTCACCGTCCTGATGATCGTGCGGCCGGGCTCCACGACCGGAGGCTGACCCCGCACGTGCCCGGGGCCGGGTCGCCCCCAAGCCCCGCTCACGCCAGGAACGCCACCCGGTCCGCCCGCACCGGGTGCGCGAAGCCCTCGCCCGCCGCCCAGCGGGCGACCTCGCTGACCGCGACATCGGTCAGGCGCTGCCACTCGTTGCCCTGCGAGCCCGCGAGGTGCGGGGTGAGCAGAGCGTTCTCGCAGTCCCACAACGGGTGCCCCGGCGGCAGGACTTCGGGTTCCGTGACGTCGAGCACCGCCCGGATCCGGCCCGCCACCACCGCTTCGGTGAGCGCGTCCTGGTCGACCACGGCCCCGCGCGCGGTGTTGACGAGCACGCCGTCCGGGCGCAGCGCGGCGAGCTGGCGGCGGCCGACGAGCCCGCGTGTGGCGGGCAGGAGCGGCGTGTGCACGCTCACGATGTCGCTCCGCCGGAACAGCTCGTCGAGCCCGACGGCCCGCACGCCGAGCGCGGCCGCGTCGGCCCCGTCCACGTACGGATCGTGCAGCAGCACCTCGACGTCGTACGGGCGCAGCAGCTCGATGACGCGCCGTCCGACGTGGGAGGCGGACAGGATCCCCACGGTGCGGCGGTAGTTGCCGACGGAGCGCGGTGTGGCCAGTGGGTCGTCGCGGTCGCGCGCGGACTTGAAGGCACGGGCCCGCTCCAGGACGTGCTTGCCGGAGAGGAGGATCATGGCGAGGGTGTACTCGGCGACCGGCAGCGCGTTCGCGGCGGCCGCCGACGACACCTCGATGCCGCGCTCCCAGCAGGCGGGCGTGAGATGGCCGCGCACGGACCCGGCGGTGTGCACGACGGCCCGCAGCCTCGGCGCGGCGGCGAGCGCGGCCTCGTCGAGCGGCGGACAGCCCCAGCCGGTGATCAGCACCTCGGCCTGCCCGAGCACGTCCCGGGCCCGTTCGCCGGAGAAGTCGTCGAGGACGGGCGGGTGCCGGAGCGCGCAGACTCCGGCGAACGCGGCGAGCACCTCGGGCCCGAGCAGCGCGTCGGCGGCGCCGGGCGACATGGCGAGCGCGGCAGCGGGCCGGCCGGACGCGAGCGGTGGGGTGGGCATGGAGGCGGGTCTCCGTCCTTCCGGCGGCGCCGGATCGCGAGGGCGACATCCTTCCGGCGGCGCCGGATCCGTACGAGTCTCGCCGGGACGCGCCCCTTTCGCACGCGTCGCACCCGCGCCGCGCGCCCTGCCCGCGGGACCGCCTCGGTACGGTCCCCGGCGCCGGCGGCACGTGTCGTAGGATCGCTCGCGTACCGCATCGCATGGCGGCCTCCTGAAGCACTCGCGACCCGACCGGGAGGTCCCCGCATGTCCGCGCTCAAGGTACGCCCCTTCCACCGCGACGACCGCGATCAGCTCACCGATCTGGTGAACGGCCACGTGGCCGCCGTCGTACCGGGCGTCTCCGTCTCCGTGAACACCGTCCTCGGTCAACTGACGCGCCAACCGGACGAGTTCATCACCGACCCGTGGGTGGCCGAGCGCGTCACGCTCGTCGCCGAGCAGCGCGCGTTCGTGGTGGCCGCCGCGCACCTGCTGCGCTACCGGGCCGGGGCCGAGGTCGGCCCGGACTACCGCGACCTCGGTGAGATCAACTGGTTCGTCTGCCACCCGGCCGCGTCCTTCTGGCCGGACTCCGACAAGGCGGCGGACCTGCTCATGAGCGCCTGCCTGGCCCAGCTCGCCCGCTGGGGCGTGCGCGCTCGCGCGGCCGACGGCGCCCTGCCCGCCCCGGCCGTCTACGGCGTGCCGAGGGCCTGGCCGCACGTCCGCGCCGCGTACGAGCGCGCCGGATTCCGGCACACCGGCCACACCGAGGCCGTCCTGATCGCCGCCGTGCCCGACCTGCCGCGCACCGAGCCGCCGCTGCCGGGCCTCGCCGTCCGCCGCACCCTCGGCGAGTGCGGCACGCGCCTCACCGCGCACGCCGACGGGCGTGACCTCGGCTTCATCGAGGTCGACACCGCCCTCGGCCGCGCCGAGCGCCAGGCCCGCAACGGCTCCCTCGCCGACATCGGCAACTTCCGCACCGAGCCCGGCCACGGCGTCGAAGGACTGGACGCCTGGCTCCTGGGCGAGGCCGCCGAGTGGCTGCGGCTCGCCGGGGCCGACCGGCTGCTCGCGTACGAGGCGTCCGACGACGCCGAGGCGCTCGCGCGGATGACGGCCCTCGGCTTCCGCGAGCTGGTCCGGACGGACCGGGGCTGGGAGCACCAGGCATAGGTGGGGGCGGGGGAGCGGCGCCGGGCGCTCCCCCGCCGCCGCTCCCGCCTCCGCATCCCCTGCGCGGCCTGGGCCCCTGCGCGGCCTCAGCCCTTGCGCGGCCTCAGCCGATCTGCACCGACCGCTTCGAGAGCCCCAGCCACGTGCCCTCGATCACGCTGCGCTGCGTGCCGAGCTCGTCGGCCGCGGCGCCGAGCGTGACCGCGAGCGGCACGAAGTGCTCCTCGCGGGGGTGCGCGTAGCGGGCGGCCGGGGCCTTGTGCGCGAAGTCGAGCAGCGCGTCGACGTCACCGGCCGCCAGGGCCCGCCGCCCCCAGTCGTCGAACTCGGCCAGGGGGGAGGGGACTTCGTTCCGGGGGTTGATGGCGCGCAGATTGTGCGTGAAGTGACCGCTGCCGACGATCAGTACGCCCTCGTCGCGCAAGGGCGCGAGCCTGCGGCCGATGTCCATCAGCCGCCGTGGGTCCAGCGTCGGCAGGGACATCTGGAGCACCGGGATGTCCGCGTCGGGGTACATCTGCAGGAGCGGCACGTACGCACCGTGGTCCAGGCCGCGCTCGGGCAGGTCCTGCACCGGCGTGCCCGGGGCTCGCAGCAGTCGCCGGACCTGCTCGGCGAGCTCGGGGGCACCGGGCGCGGCGTACCGGACGCCGTAGTAGTGCTCGGGGAAGCCCCAGAAGTCGTGGACCAACGGCACCGTGGTCGTCGCGCCGAGCGCGAGCGGGGCCTCCTCCCAGTGCGCGGAGACCATCAGGATCGCCTTCGGACGCGGCAGCTCCGCGCCCCACCGGGCGAGCTGGCCGGGCCAGACGGCGTCCTCGGCGAGGGTCGGGGCGCCGTGGCTCATGAAGAGCGCGGGCATCCGCGACACCGGGTGGTCCGGGTGGTCCAGGGGTGCGGTGGTCATGGTCGGTCGCCTCCGCGGCAGTGTGGGCTCGGCAGTGTGGGCTCGGCGGTGTGGTTCAAATTTGAAGGACATGGTCGACGGTACTTGATGGTTCGAATTTGAACAACAGGCGTACGCTGCTCCCATGGGCGACACGAAGTGGCTGAGCGAGGACGAGATGGCCGCCTGGCAGGCCTTCCTGGCGGCGGGGGCGCTCCTCGACCGGCGCATCGAGGAGCAGCTGAAGGCCGATGCGGGGCTGTCCCACGTCCAGTACGAGGTGCTGGTGCGGCTGTCCGCGGCCGAGGGCGGCGAACTGCGCATGAGTGAACTCGCCGCCGACGTGCTCACCACCAAGAGCGGCTTGACGTACCAGATCACGCAGATGGAGAAGGCGGGCCTGGTGCGCCGCCGCTCGTGCCCCGGCGATGTGCGCGGCGTCTACGCCGTCCTCACCGGTGCGGGCCGGGCGCGCCTGGAGGAGGCTGCGCCCGGTCACCTCCGGGTCGTCCGCGCCCATCTGTTCGACGTCCTCAGCGAAGGCCAGGTCCGGGCCATGAGGGAAGGGCTCCAGGAGGTCGTGCGGGTGCTCGGCGGGGCCTGATTCCCGGCACGCCTCCTGCTCACACGAGTGCTTCGCGCTCGGCGCGGGCCTGCTCGTCCTGGTCCGCGAGGTGCCAGTGCAGATCGCGGACGCCCGGCTCCAGCGAGAGGCGCGTCACGAGCTGCTCCATGTCCGCGCCCGGGGCGCCGTCGAGGACGACCGCGGCCTCCAGGGCCGTGCTGTCGTCGTCCTCGCCGCGCCGGACGCGCAGCCCCGCGAGGCGCGGGTCGGTGCTGCTGAGCAACTGGATGAGCAGCGCCCGGACATGGGCCTCGTCGGGGCGGTCGCAGGTGACGTGGAAGGCGACCTGGGTGGGGGTGTCGGAGTTGCCCTGCGGGGCCCGGTCGATCAGCCGGCTGGTGGGCCGCAGGGTCAGGTGGACGGCGACGACGGTGGCGGCGCCGAGCGCGGCGAGGGCCGGTCGGCCGGAGGCCGCGAGGACCCCGACCGCCGCCGAACACCACAGCGTGGCCGCCGTGTTGAGGCCGCGGATGGAGGCGCCCTCGCGCATGATGACGCCGCCACCGGCTCGCCGACACCCGGTACGCGCTGTGACCCGCGCCAAGCACCGGACCACGGCTCACCCCCGGACCACGGCCCACCCCCGGACCACGGCCCACCCCGAGACCTGTCTCCGCCTCCGCCGAACTGGAGCCCCCCTCATGGCACTCAAGGCCCTCCGCAAGCTGCGCACCCCCTTCACCCCGACCGCCACCCCGACCATAGGGCCGGCCCTCGCCCCGCCGCCCGTCACTGACGGCGACCCCCTCCTGGAGGCCGTCGGCCTGACCAAGTCCTACGCGGGCGCCGACGGCGACCTGCCCGTGCTGTCCGGCATCGACCTCACCGTCCGCGCCGGGGAGATCGTCGCGCTGCTCGGCAAGTCCGGTTCCGGCAAGTCCACCCTGCTGCGCTGTCTCGCCGGGCTCGTCCCGGCAAGCTCCGGGTCCGTCGCCTACCGCGGCGAGCCGCTGACCGGCGCCAACCCCGGCACGGCCATGGTCTTCCAGACCTTCGCCCTGCTGCCCTGGTTGACCGTGCGGCAGAACGTCGAACTCGGCCTGGAGGCGCGGGGCGTGCCCGCCTTCCAGGAACTCATCGACCGGGTGTACCGCATCATGACCGGCCGCCCCAAGGAGCCCAGGGTCCCCGGCCGCGCCGAACCCGTCGACCTGGACAAGCGCACGGTCGCGGGCACCCCGCTGCCCGCCGCGAGTGTCGACGGCCTGTCCGGCCTCGCGGAACTGGTCGCCCACCGCGGCGGCCGCTGCGACCTCGCCGACCTCGCCGACGGCCTCGGCCTGGACGTCGACGATCTGCTCCCGCAGGTCGACGCCCTCGAACTGCTCGGCTTCGCCTCGGTCGACGGCGACGACCTGATCCTCAGCGAGCCGGGCACCGCGTTCGCGGAGGCCGACGTACAGACGTCCAAGACGATCTTCGCGGCGGCCGCCATCGAGATCCCGCTGGTGAAACTGATCACCAACAGCCTGCGGCAGCAGCCGGACGGCGCCGTCCGCGCCGGGTTCTTCCGCGATCTGCTCGCCCACCACTTCACGAGCGAGCAGGCGGGGCGGCAACTGGAGACGGCCACCGGCTGGGGCCGGTACGCGGAGCTGTACTCCTACGACGCCGATCCGCAGGAGTACCGACTGGAGGAATAGGCGGAGGCGGAGGGGGAGGGGGAGACGTAGGGAGGGGGAGCCGGGGCGCGGGTGACGGCGGGTCAGGTCCGTTCCCCTCGCCCCGTGCGGCGGTGTCGCACGGGGGCGGGGTGCGGCGCGGTCCCGCGCGCGCTCGTGCCCGCGGCGGCCGCCCGCGCGATGTTGCGGGCCATGCCGCCGAAGACGAGAGCGTGGAACGGCGCGACGGACCACCAGTAGGCGTGGCCCAGCAGGCCGCGCGGGTGGAACAGGGCGCGCTGCCGGTAGCGGGTGCGGCCCGCCTCGTCCGTCTCGGCGTGCAACTCAAGCCAGGCGAGTCCCGGCAGCCGCATCTCCGCCCGCAGGCGCAGCAGCCGTCCTGGCTCGATCTCCTCGACCCGCCAGAAGTCCAGCGAGTCGCCGACCCTCAGGCGTTCGGCGTCCCGTCGTCCCCGGCGCAGGCCCACGCCGCCGACGAACCGGTCGAGGCGGCCCCGGACCGCCCAGGCGAGGGGGAGCGAGTACCAGCCGTTGTCGCCCCCGATGCCCTCGATCACCTTCCACAGCGCCTGCCGGGACACCTCGACCGGCAGCTGCCGTTCGTCCTCGTAGAGACTGCCTCCGGCCCAGTCGGGGTCGGTGGGAAGCGGATCGCTCGGCGCCCCGGGCACGGAGGCGGACGACCAGCGGGTGGTGACCTGGGCATCGCGCACCCTGCGCAGCGCCAGGGCCAGTGCCTCCTCGAACGGCAGCGGGCGGCCCGGGAGGTCGGGCACGTACTGGGCGATGTCGTGTTCGTGGCAGACGACCTCGTGACGGAGCGACTCCGTGAGCGGACGGGCGATGGCGGCGGGCACCGGGGTGACGAGGCCGACCCAGTGGCTGGAGAGCCCCGGCGTGAGGACGGGCACCGGCACGATCAGCCGCTGGGGCAGCCCGGCGACTCGCGCGTACGCCCGCATCATCTCCCTGTAGGTGAGGACGTCCGGGCCCCCGATGTCGAACGCCCGGTCGACGTCGGTCGGCATGGTGGCCGATCCGACGAGATAGCGGAGCACATCGCGGACCCCGATGGGCTGCGTGCGCGTGCGCACCCAGCTGGGGGTGACCATGACCGGCAGCCGTTCGGTCAGATAGCGCAACATCTCGAACGATGCCGACCCCGAACCGATGACGACGGCGGCCCGCAGCACCGTGGCCGGGACCGGTCCGTCCAGGAAGATCTTTCCGACCTCGGCGCGCGACCGCAGGTGCGGGGAGAGCCGTGACGCGGGGACGCCCCGCGTCGTGAGGCCGCCCAGATAGACGATGCGCCGCACACCGGCGGCGTGGGCCCGCTCGGCGAAGACGCGGGCCCCGCGGCGGTCGGCCTCCTCGAAACCGGAGCCGGAGCCCAGCGCGTGCACCAGGTAGTACGCCACGTCGATCCCCCGCATGGCCTCCGCGAGGGAATCGGCGTCCGTGACGTCCCCCTGGACCACCTCGACGTCCGCCGCCCAGGGGTGGTCGCGGAGCTTGGCCGGGGAGCGGGCCAGGCACCGCACCTGATGTCCCGCGTCCAGAAGCTCCGGCACCAGGCGCCCGCCGATGTAGCCGGACGCGCCGGTGACCAGGCAGTGCAGCCCCTGTGCGGCTCGCTCCCCGTCCGTTCCCATGACCGTTCCTCCGTGCCCTGGCTCCGTCCCCCACGTCCCGGTGTGCTGCTTCCACCTCAGTCTCAGGGATGGGCGGGCACCTGGCTCAGCTCTTGGGCATCAGGACCGTGTCGATGATGTAGACGTTCGCGTTGGCAGTCCTGACGTTGCCGCAGACCACTTCGGCCGAGTTGTTGACCTCGTACGACTCTCCGGAGCCGGACGTCGTCAGCCGGGACTTCGCCAGCGTGTCGTAGGAGCCGCTCGCCAAGTCGCCGGGAGCGAGCTTCTTGCCGACCACGTGGTAGGTGAGGATCTTCGTGAGCTGGGCCTTGTCGGCCAGTACCTTGTCCAGGTCCGCCTTCGGGATCTTCGCGAACGCGTCGTTCGTCGGGGCGAACACGGTGATGTTCTCGGCGTTGTTGAGCGTGTCGACCAGGCCGGCCTTCTTGACGGCGGTGACCAGCGTGGACAGCGCCGGGTTGTTCGAGGCCGCGGTCGCGACGGGGTCCTTGGCCATGCCGTCGAAGCTTCCCTTGCCGTCCTCGGGCACGGAGGCACAGCCCGGGCCGAACGGCTCCGCCATGGCGTCCACAGCGTCGGAGGGGCTCTTCGGGGCCTCCTTCTCCTTGGCGGTCGACGCATTCGACGAGGCGTCGTCCTTGCTGTCGTCCGAACAGGCCGTCAGAGCCAGCGGCAGGAACGCGACGGCGGCGACGGCGACGGCGGCGCGGCGGACACGGCGGGATGTGGTGTTCATGGATTTCCTCCTGGGGATGGCCGCGACACGGTGCCGCGGCGGGAAGGGCGGAAAGGTGCTGCGCGTACGGGGCCGGGAGCTCACGCACGCGTCCGTATGGGGGAGAGGGATCAGTCGACGGTGACCACCACCGAGTGCCGGCCGCTCGCCCCGTCGGGGATCGTGCGGGTGCGTCGTGCGGTCTGGATCGCGCCGGTACGGTCGGTCGCCCGCACCGTGAGGGTGTGGCCGCCGGGGGTGGCCCGCCACGGGAAGGACCACTGGCGCCAGGTGTCCCGGGTGTCCTCGGCGGCCAGGTCGGCAGCCCGCCAGGGGCCGTCGTCGACGCGCACCTCGACCTTGTCGATGCCGCGGTGCTGCGCCCAGGCCACTCCGGCGACCATCACCGTGCCCGCCTTCGGCCTGGCGAAGGGCTTGGGCGTGTCGATCCGGGACTGGGTCTTGACGGGCGCCTCGCGGGCCCAGTCGCGCTTCACCCAGTACGGGTCGTAGGCGTCGAACGTCGTCAGCTCGATGTCCTCGATCCACTTGCAGGCGGACACGTAGCCGTACAGACCCGGCACCAGCATCCGGACGGGGAAGCCGTGGGTGAAGGGCAGCGGCTCGCCGTTCATGCCGAGCGCGAGCATCGCGTCGCGGCCGTCCATCACGTCGTCCACGGGGGTCCCGATGGTCATGCCGTCCACGGACCGGGCCACCAACTGGTCCGCGGGGCCGCCGCGGGAGGGCGGCACGACGCCGCTCTCGGCGAGCAGGTCCGCCAACCGCACCCCGATCCAGCGGGCGTTGCCGACGTAAGGGCCGCCGACCTCGTTCGACACGCAGGTCAGCGTGATGTCCCGCTCGATCAGTCCGCGCCCCAGCAGGTCCGCGAAGGACAGCCTCGTCGCACGCGTGACGCCCTTGCCGTGGATCCGCAGACTCCACGTGGCGGCGTTCACCTTGGGGACGACCAGGGCGGTGTCCACCCGGTAGAAGTCCTTGTTGGACGTGGTGAAGGAGCTGACCCCCGGCACGCGCGCCTGCGCGCCGCTGGGCACGGCACGGGCGGGCGAGGCCGGGGCAGGCAGCTCGACGGCTTCGCGGGAGGCGACGGCCGCCTTTCCGCGCGAGGCGTTGAACGACCTGCCCAGGGCCCCGACCCCCGCCGAAGCGGCCGCCGCGCCCGTGGCCGCGACGACGAAACCACGCCGGTCCCACCCACCCGTCGTGGGCTGCTCCGAACGCGCTGCGTCCCCGGACTCCGACGGGACCTCGGCCCGGTCGCCGCCGGGGGCGGCGGTGGCCAGGCGGCCGCCGAGCACGTACAGCAGACCCGCTCCGACGATCGACCCCGCCAACGACGGGAAGGCGTCGCGGAACCCCGTCGAGTCAGGCCGGCCGGTCGCGGCGAGCGCGCCGACCACGCCGAAGAACAGCACCCCCGCCGCCGCGATGCGACGACGCCGCAGAGCGACCAACCCCAGCACCAGGGCCGGCACAGCGAGCACGGTGAGAATCCCGAGCTGCAGGACCAGCTTGTCGTCGGTGCCGAACTCCTTGATGGCCCAGTCCTTGACCGACGCGGGTGTGCGGTCGATCGCTGCCCCGCCCACCGCCACCACCGGGCCCGCCTCCGGCCGCACCGCGGCGGACACCAGCTCGGCGAGGGCGAGTGCGGCGAAGCCTGCCAACAGGCCGCTCGTGGCGCCTGCCGACACCCGCCACCAGTCCCTCCGCCGCGGCGGCCCTCTTCGCTCTGTTCTCACGTGAGGTATTCGGTGCCACTGGGCTCATGGATGGGTCGGTCGCTCGAACGAGTGAGAGGTGGGGAAGTCCATGAGGGCCAGGGGCTCGGTGGTGGGCCGCGCCGAGCCCCCCGCAGGCTCCACGGTGATCCCCATGCCGGTGGCCCGGCCGACCGGGCCGTCCAGCAGCATCGCCTGGGCGTCCTGGCCCCCGGCGACGAGTCCTGCCCGGCGCATGGACCCGTCGTCGTCGAACCACAGCTGGTAGACCTTGCCCCGCGGCGGCTCGGGCAGGCCCGTCACGATGAACGCGGCCCGGTCGCGGCCGGCCGACACGACCACGGTGCCGCCGGCCCCGTCGGCGAACCGGATGCTGCGCGTCCTGGCGTCCGGGGCGCCCAGCACGGCCGCGAGCTCCTGCGACCGCTCCCGGGCCTCTTCCTGGACCTGGCGGGCCTTGTCACGCGCATCCTGGGCCCGCTGGTGCTGCCAGAGTGCGGTGCCGCCGAAGGCCGCGGCCACGGCGACGCAGGCGGCGAGCGCCCACCGGGAGAACCGGCGGGACCGGCGCGGGGTGGGGCGGGGGGCCGCGTCCTGACCGGAGCGCGGGACGTCCTGGCGCACGGTGGTGATGCGGCGGAGCACGTCGTCGCGCAGGCCGCGCCGAGGGGCGGTGGCCAGCGCGAGGCCGAGGCGCGCGACGGTCTCGGCCAGCTCGCGCACCTCCTGAGCGCACACGTCACAGTGCGCCAGGTGCTCCTCGACCTGCGCGCGCTCGTCGTCCTCCAACGCGTGGGCGACGTAGGCGCCGGTCAGGGTGTGCGGGGCGTCGGCGCAGGTCACGCGCTCACCCCCAGGCAGTCGCGCAGGCGGATGAGACCGTCGCGCAGGCGTGTCTTCACGGTGCCCAGGGGCAGGGCGAGGAGCTCGGCCACCTGCCGGTAGGTGAGGCCGCGGTAGTACGCCAGGGTGACGGACTGCCGCTGCAGTTCGGTCAGGGCCCGCAGACACCGGCGCACCTGCTCGCGCTCCAGGCGCGTCTCGACCTGCTCGCTGACCTCGTCGAACTCCGGGGTGTTCGCCAAGAGGGCGGCCCTGTGCTCGCGGGCGGCCGAGGCTTCCGCGGAGCGCACCCGGTCCACCGCGCGGCGGTGGGCGAGGGTCAGGATCCAGTTCAGGGCCGTGCCGAGGTCGGGCCGGTAACGGGGCGCGGTGCGCCAGACCTCCACCAGGACGTCCTGGGTGACCTCCTCGGACTGGGCGTGATCACGCAGCACACCGCGTACGACGCCGAACACGGGGCCCGCCACGGTGTCGTAGACACCGGCGAACGCCTCTTGCTCGCCGCGGGCCACGCGGGCGAGCAGCTCTTGGAGATCGGGTCCCGGTGCCGACCGGGTTCCGATGTGCACGACTTCCTTCACTCGGTGTTCCTCCAGCACGAGTCGCCCTGTTCAGGGGGATCCGTAGCCGGGGGCGTTGCGGATTGGTCGGGTCCGCGGTCCGTGCCCCGCCGAGCCCGCTCGTCCTGGTCCGTGCCCCGCCGAGCCCCGCTCGTACGCGGCTGTCGCCGGGGCCTACCCGGGGGACGGGCCCGGCGAGCACGACGGCGCACACGACGAAGAGCACCTGCCGCACACAGTGCGGTGTGCGGCAGGTGCGTGGCGGAGGGCCTGCGGCGGCATCCGGGCGGAGGGGTCGGGCGCCTCGCGTTCCACCGGGACGGCTCCTGTCGCTGACCGCTTCCGCGTGTTCGGGATCCCTCACGAACCCGACACCGGTGATCCGTGGCCGCGCGGGTGGCGGATTGCTCCCGGGCGTGATCCGCACGGGGAGGAACGAGAGGAGCCGCGCCGGCCCCGCGCAGCGGTGTCCGGCGGAGAGCCCGGCTAGTGCCCGGTGGCCGGGCGGCGGCGGACGGCCCTGGCCCGCGTTCCGCGCGCGGCGGCGGTCTGCTCCTGCGCACCGGCCGCCGCGGGCTCCGCCGCCGCACCGGTCGCCTCGGCTGCGCCGGAGGCGCGGGCCACCAGCGCGGCCTCGTCCAAGAGCCCGCGCACGTCCGCCGCGCGGTAGTAGATCCGGGTGCCCTCGCGGCGGGAGGACACGAGCCCCGCCGCCCGCAGCTTCGCCAAGTGCTGCGAGGTCGCGGCCACGTGCGCGCCGAGCAGCTCCGCGAGCGCGCTGACCGGCAGCTCCTGCCCGCTGAGCGCCCACAGCAGCCGGTACCGCGACGGGTCGGCCACTGCCTTCAGCACCGCCACCGCACGGTCCGCGGCCGCCGCGTCCCACGCCTGTCCTTGCGCATCCATGCAAAGAGAGTAGCGGGGCCCTGGCGCCCGGCCACCGCGACGCGGGCTCAGGACGCCGCGGCCCCGCCCCGCCGCCCCGAAGCCGTCGACCCGCGGACCACCAGCTCCGGCAGGAACACGAACTCGCTGTGCGGCGCCGGGGTGCCGCCGATCTCCTCCAGGAGGGTGCGGACCGCGGCCTGGCCCATGGCCTGGACGGGCTGGCGGACCGTGGTCAGCGGCGGGTCGGTGAAGGCGATCAGGGGCGAGTCGTCGAAGCCGACCACCGAGATGTCGCGGGGCACGTCGAGGCCCTGCTCACGGGCGGCGCGGATGGCGCCGAGGGCCATCATGTCGCTGGCGCAGACGATGCCGGTGCACCCCTTGGCGATCAGCGCCGTCGCCGCGGCCTGCCCGCCCTCCAGGGTGTACAGGGAGTGCTGGACCAGGTCGTCGGCCGCCGCGCCGGACAGGCCGAGCCGCTCGCGCAGGCCGAGCCGGAAGCCCTCGATCTTGCGGACCACCGGGACGAAGCGCCGGGGGCCGACCGCGAGGCCGACGCGGGTGTGGCCGAGCGAGGCGAGATGGCGCACGGCCAGCTGGGTCGCGGCCCGGTCGTCGGTGGAGACGAAGGGCGCGTCGACCTCGGGGGAGAAGCCGTTGACCAGGACGTGCGGGACGCCTTGGGCGCGCAGGGAGGCGTAGCGCTCCATGTCGGCGGTGGTGTCGGCGTGCAGCCCGGAGACGAAGATGATCCCGGCGACGCCGCGGTCCACGAGCATCTCGGTCAGTTCGTCCTCGGTGGAGCCGCCCGGGGTCTGGGTGGCGAGCACCGGCGTATAGCCCTGGCGGGTCAGGGCCTGGCCGATGACCTGGGCGAGGGCGGGGAAGATCGGGTTGTCCAGCTCGGGCGTGATCAGGCCGACCAGGCCCGCGCTGCCGCGTCTGCGCAGCCGGACGGGCCGTTCGTAGCCGAGCACGTCGAGTGCGGCGAGAACGGCTTCGCGGGTGGCCGCGGCCACGCCGGGCTTGCCGTTGAGGACCCGGCTGACGGTGGCTTCGCTGACTCCCGCCTGGGCTGCGATGTCGACGAGCCGCGCGGTCATGCACGGGACTGTACCGGCCGACCGCGGTCTTGCCCACCGGTTGCGCAAGCTTGCAGCAAGCGCTGACGGGGTCCCGCCGCAACGTGCAGGACACACGACGGTAACGATCACCTCGTCTTGCAGAAATTTCTCGCAAGGTCTTTCGGCTGGTTTTCAAGCCTGTTACGTTCCTGCCAACCCGGCGCCGCCTCGAGTGCGGCCAGCAGGAGGCACCTCTTCGTCTCTCCTCATTCCGGGTCATTCCGGGACCAGTTGAAGGAGTACACATGCGGCGTGGCATAACGGCCACCGCACTGGTCGCAGCCCTTGCGATGACAGCGGCGGCGTGCGGCGGCGACGACGGCGACGGCGGCAAGAAGAGCGGCGGCAAGCTCTCCGGGACCGTCACCTTCTGGGACACCTCGAACGACGCCGAGAAGGGCACGTACGAGAAGCTGGCCAAGGGCTTCGAGGACCTCCACCCCGGCGTCAAGGTCAAGTACGTGAACGTGCCGTTCGGCGAGGCCAACGCCAAGTTCAAGAACGCGGCCGGCGGCAACTCCGGCGCTCCCGACGTGATGCGCACCGAGGTCGCCTGGGTCGCCGACTTCGCGAATCTCGGCTACCTGGCGCCCCTGGAGGGCACCGCCGCGCTGGACAAGCAGGACGACTTCCTGCCGCAGGCCGCCGCGAGCACCAAGTTCAAGGGCAAGACCTACGCGGCGCCGCAGACCATCGACACCCTCGCGCTCTTCTACAACAAGAAGATGCTCAAGGAGGCGGGCGTCGAGGCTCCCAAGACCTTCGAGGACGTGAAGTCCGCCGCCAAGAAGATCAAGTCGAAGTCCGGCAAGACCGGTCTCTACCTGCGCGGCGACGACCCGTACTTCTACCTCCCGTACCTCTACGGAGAGGGCGGTGACCTCCTGGACACCAAGAAGAAGGAGATCACCGTCGACGACGCCGAGGGCGCCAAGGCCTTCGAGGTCATGAAGGACCTCGTCGACTCCAAGGCCGCCGTCACCGACGCCAGCGACGGCTACAACAACCAGCTGAACGCCTTCAAGAACGGCGACGTCGCCATGGCGCTCGACGGCCCCTGGTCCATCGAGGGCGCCCTGCAGGGCAAGCAGTTCAAGAACGACAAGGGCAACCTCGGCGTCGCGCCGGTGCCCGGCGGCAGCGCCCGGCAGGCCTCGCCGCAGGGCGGCTGGAACCTCGCCGCGTACGCCGGTTCCAAGAACCTCGACGCCAGTTACGAGTTCATCAAGTACATGAGCTCGGCGAAGGTGCAGCAGCAGACCACCGAGAAGCTGAGCCTGCTGCCCACCCGCACCTCCGTCTACGACGTGGCGTCCGTCAAGAAGAACCAGATGGTCCAGTTCTTCAAGCCGGCCGTCGACAAGTCCGTGCAGCGGCCCTGGATCCCCGAGGCGAACTCACTGTTCGAGCCGATCCGCCTGGAGATGCAGAAGGTGCTCAGCGGCAAGACCTCGCCCGAGGGCGGCGCCGAGAGCATCGGCAAGGCCTACGGCAAGCTCCTCAAGGACTACAAGTAACGATGGCTGTCGAGAGCGGCCCCCGAGCGGTCGAGGCCGCGGACGTCACCGGCGTCCGCGGCCGCGGCCCCCGCCCGGGCAAGAACCCCGGACGTCTGCGCAGGTCCCTGAGCACGCACTGGTACGCGTGGGCGATGGTCGCCCCCGTGGTGATCGTCATCGGTGTCATCGTCGGCTACCCGCTGGCCCGCGGCGTCTTCTTGTCGACGACGAACGCCAACGAGGCCAACGTCGAGCGCACCATCGGCGTCAACCACATCCCGGCGACCTACGAGTCCGTCGGCCTGGACAACTACAAGGCGATCCTCGACGACGGCGTCTTCTGGGACCGGCTCACCTGGACCGTCATCTGGACGGTTTCCTGTGTCGCCCTGTCGTTCGCCATCGGCCTGGTCCTCGCGAACATGCTCAACCGCAAGCTCAAGGGCCGCTCCTTCTACCGGATGGCGCTGATCCTGCCCTGGGCGGTGCCCGCGTTCGTCTCCGTCTTCACCTGGCGGCTGCTCTTCAACGAGAAGAACGGCGTGCTCAACAAGGTCCTCGAAGGCGGCGGCATCGACGCGATCCCGTGGCTGAACGACCCCACCTGGGCGAAGATCTCCGTGATCGCCGTCAACGTCTGGCTCGGCGTGCCGTTCATGCTCGTCGCCATGCTCGGCGGGCTCCAGTCCATCCCTGGCGAGCTGTACGAGGCCGCCGAGATGGACGGCGCGAGCCCCTGGCAGCGCTTCCGCCACGTCACGCTGCCCGGCCTGCGCCCTGTCGCCACGACCGTGGTCCTGATCAGCTCCATCTGGACCTTCAACATGTTCCCGGTGATCTTCCTGCTCACCCGGGGCGGCCCGGGCGACGCCACCGAGATCCTCGTGACGTACGCCTACCGGCTCTCGTTCGTCGTCAGCCCGCGCGACTTCGCCGGGTCCGCTGCCTGGGGCGTGCTCATCCTGCTGCTCCTCTCGCTCTTCGCGGTGGTCTACCGCCGCGCGCTCCGCAAGCAAGGAGAGGTGTGGTGACCACGATGTCCTCGAACACGACGCCCTCGAACACGACGCCCTCGAAGACGACGCCCTCGAAGACGACGTCCGCGAAGCCGTCCGTGCAGCCGTCCGCCAAGAAGCCGAGGCCGCGCGGCGAGCGCGGACCGCTCGCCTCCGTCGCCCTGCACACCACCCTCCTCATCGCCTCGCTCATCGCGGTCCTGCCGCCGCTGTGGCTGCTCGTCACCTCGTTCAAGCCGCAGAGCGAGGCGTTCTCCACCGCCCTGGTGAAGGACTTCACGCTCGGCAACTACGACCACGTCCTGAACGACACCAAGTTCCTCGACTGGGTCGTCAACTCCCTGTTCGTCGTCGGCCTGACCACCGTCATCGGTGTCTTCATCTCCGCGACCACGGGCTACGCGGTGAGCCGGTTCAAGTTCCCCGGCATGCGGCCCCTGATGTGGCTGCTGCTCATCACGCAGATGTTCCCGGTCGCCGTGCTCATCGTGCCGCTGTACAACCTGCTGGCGAGCATGGAGTTGCTCAACCAGCCCATGGGTCTGGTCCTCACCTATCTGACGATCGCCGTGCCGTTCTCCGCGTGGATGATGAAGGGGTACTTCGACACCATCCCCGTGGAGATCGACGAGGCGGGCCGCGTCGACGGACTCAACCCGTTCGGCACCTTCTGGCGGCTCATCATGCCGCTGGCCAAGCCTGGCCTGGCCGTGACCGCCTTCTACAGCTTCATCACCGGCTGGGCCGAGGTCGCCTACGCCTCCGCGTTCATGACCGGCGAGGAGAACCTGACGCTCGCGGGCGGCCTGCAGACCTTCGTCAACCAGTACACCAGCGACTGGGGTTCGCTGACCGCCGCGGCCGTGATCGTGGCCGTGCCCGCCGCCGTGATCTTCGGCTTCGTGCAGCGCCACCTGGTCTCCGGACTCACCGCGGGCGCGACGAAGTCCTGACCCGGCCGCCCCTTCCGATCCGCCGATCCACCCACAGACTCGACCTCTCAGGGAACACATGACCCAGCATCTCGCTGCCCCTGCCGCCCCCGACTCCGGCACGCGTACGGACTGGTGGCGCGACGCGGTGATCTACCAGGTCTATCCGCGCAGCTTCGCCGACGGCAACGGCGACGGCATGGGCGACCTCGAGGGCATCCGGGCCCGCCTGCCGCACCTGAAGGACCTCGGCGTCGACGCCGTCTGGCTCAGCCCCTTCTACGCCTCGCCGCAGGCCGACGCGGGCTACGACGTCGCCGACTACCGCGCCATCGACCCGATGTTCGGCACCCTCCACGACGCCGACGCGGTGATCAGGGACGCGCACGCCCTGGGCCTGCGCATCATCGTGGACCTGGTGCCCAACCACTCGTCCGACCGCCACGACTGGTTTCGCCGGGCCCTCGCGGACGGCCCCGGCTCGCCCCTGCGGGAGCGCTACCACTTCCGCCCCGGCAAGGGCACCGACGGCGAACTGCCTCCCAACGACTGGGAGTCCATCTTCGGCGGCCCCGCCTGGACCCGCACCACCGACCCCGACGGCACCCCCGGCGACTGGTACCTCCACCTGTTCGCCCCCGAGCAGCCCGACTTCAACTGGGAACACCCCGCCGTACGCGACGAGTTCCGCTCCATCCTGCGCTTCTGGCTGGACATGGGCGTCGACGGCTTCCGCGTGGACGTCGCCCACGGCCTGGTCAAGGCCGAGGGGCTGCCCGACATCGGCCACCACGACCAGCTCAAGCTGCTCGGCAACGACACCATGCCGTTCTTCGACCAGGACGGCGTGCACGAGATCTACCGCAGCTGGCGCCACGTCCTCGCCGAGTACGCGGGCGACAGGGTCCTGGTCGCCGAGGCCTGGACCCCCACCGTCGAGCGCACCGCGCACTACGTACGCCCCGACGAGATGCACCAGGCCTTCAACTTCCAGTACCTGGGCACCCACTGGGACGCCGCCGAGCTGCGCGAGGTCATCGACAGCTCGCTGGCCGCGATGCGCCCCGTCGGCGCCCCCGCCACCTGGGTCCTGTCCAACCACGACGTGACCCGGCACGCCACCCGCTTCGCCAACCCGGCGGGGCTCGGCACCCAGCTGCGCACCGCCGGCGACCGCGCCCTCGGCCTGCGCCGGGCCCGCGCCGCCACCCTCCTGATGCTGGCCCTGCCCGGCTCCGCGTACCTCTACCAGGGCGAGGAGCTCGGCCTGCCCGACGTCACCGATCTGCCCGACGAGGTCCGCCAGGACCCCTCGTTCCACCGGGCGCAGGGGCAGGACGGGTTCCGCGACGGCTGCCGGGTGCCGATCCCGTGGACCGTCGACGGGCCGTCGTACGGCTTCGGCGCGGGCGGCAGCTGGCTGCCCCAGCCCGCGGGCTGGGGCGAGCTGAGCGTGCAGGCGCAGACCGGCGATCCCACGTCGACGCTGGAGCTCTACCGCGCGGCACTGCGGACCCGCCGCACCCAGCCGGGACTCGGCGCGGGCGACGACCTGGTGTGGACCGAAGCCCCCGCCGGCGTCCTCGCCTTCCGGCGGGAGGAGTTCGCCTGCACCGCGAACACCACCGGCGCGCCCGTACGGATCGCGGCGCCCGGCCGGATGCTGCTCGCGAGCGGCCCCGTCGAGGTGACCGGGGGCGAGGTGGAGCTGCCCGCCGACACCACCGTCTGGTGGGGGGTGTGACGACCTCCCCGCCGCGGGACGCCGAACGCGGCGCCCCGCGGCTCGCGGACATCGCCGCCCAGGCGGAGGTCAGCGAGGCCACCGCGAGCCGCGTCCTGAACGGCAAGGCGGGCGTGGCCGCCGCGACCCGGCGCCGCGTCCTGGCCGCCCTCGACGTGCTCGGCTACGAACGGCCCGTGCGGCTCAAGCGGCGCAGCGCGGGCCTGGTCGGCCTGGTCATCCCCGAGCTGACCAACCCGATCTTCCCGGCCTTCGCGCAGGTCGTGGAGCAGGTCCTGGCCGGGCACGGCTACACCCCGATGCTGTGCACTCAGCTGCCGGGCGGCGCCACCGAGGACGAGCTGGTCGAGCAGCTGGAGGAACGCGGCGTCAGCGGCATCGTGTTCCTGTCCGGGCTGCACGCCGACGCGAGCGCCGACCACGGGCGCTACCTCGAACTCGCGGGCCGGGGCGTGCCGTTCGTCCTCATCAACGGCTACAACGCCCGCATCCCCGTCTCCTGCGTCTCCGCCGACGACCGCGCGGCCGTGCGGATGGCCGTGCGCCACCTCGTGGACCTCGGGCACGAACGGATCGGCCTGGCCATCGGGCCGACCCGCTACGTCCCCTCGCGGCGCAAGGCGGAGGGATTCGCGGCGGCGCTGCACGAGTACGTCGGCCTGGCACAGGGGGAGGCCGAACCGTTCGTGCGGCGCACGCTGTTCACCGTCGAGGGCGGCGCGGCCGCGGCCGGGGCGCTGCTCGACCACGGCTGCACCGCCGTGGTGTGCGGCAGCGACATGATGGCGCTCGGCGCCGTCAGGGCCGCGAGGGAGCGGGGCCTCACGGTGCCCGGCGACGTCTCCGTGGTGGGCTTCGACGACTCGCCGCTCATCGCGTTCACGGACCCGCCGCTGACCACGGTGCGCCAGCCCGTGCAGGCGATGGCGTCGGCCGCCGTCGGTGCCCTCCTCGAAGAGATCAACGGAAACCCCGTGCAGCGCACCGAGTTCGTCTTCCAGCCGGAGCTCGTCGTACGGGGCTCCACGGCCCAGGTGCGTCCCAAGGGTTGACCGTTGTGGTTGACGGTCGTACGGTCACGGGCGAAAACACTGCCGCAATCTTGCTGCAACAACCTTCAACGGCCTGACGGGCACGTCGCCTTGCCGGAGAAGGCCCCCCACCTCACCGCGCAGGAGGCCCCCGTGACACGTCGTACGCGCAGGAAGCCAGGAAGAGGACGCAAGGCGCAGGCCGCGACCGTCGCCCTGCTCGCCGGGGTCGGCGGGAGCCTGGTCGGCGGGGCGCCGCAGGCCGTCGCCGCCCCGCCCGGCACCAAGGACGTCACCGCCGTGCTCTTCGAGTGGAAGTTCGCCTCGGTGGCCAAGGCGTGCACGGACCGGCTCGGCCCCGACGGCTACGGCTACGTCCAGGTGTCGCCGCCGCAGGAGCACATCCAGGGACCGCAGTGGTGGACGTCGTACCAGCCCGTCAGCTACAAGATCGCGGGCAGGCTCGGTGACCGGGCCGCCTTCAAGAGCATGGTCGACACCTGCCACGCCGCCGGCGTGAAGGTCGTCGTCGACGCGGTCATCAACCACATGGCCGCGGGCGACGGCACCGGCACCGGCGGCACTTCGTACACGAAGTACGCCTACCCCGGCATCTACTCGCGCCCCGACCTCGACAACTGCACCGTGCCGATCTCCAACTACCAGGACCGCACGAACGTCCAGGAGTGCGAGCTCGTCGGCCTCGCGGACCTCGACACCGGCGAGGACTACGTACGCGGCCGCATCGCCGGCTACCTGAACGACCTGCTCTCCCTCGGCGTCGACGGCTTCCGCGTGGACGCCGCCAAGCACATGGCCGCCGCCGATCTGAAGAACATCAAGTCCCGTCTGAGCGACCCCGACGCCTACTGGAAGCAGGAGGCCATCTTCGGCGCGGGCGAGGCCGTCTCACCGGACGAGTACCTGGGCACCGGTGACGTGCAGGAGTTCCGTTACGCCCGCGACCTCAAGCGCGTGTTCACCGGCGAGAAGCTCGCGTACCTCAAGAACTACGGCGAGGGCTGGGGCTACCTGCCGTCCGGCAAGTCCGCCGTGTTCGTCGCCAACCACGACACCGAGCGCGGCGGCGACACCCTCACCTACAAGGACGGCGCGAACCACACCCTGGCGCACGTCTTCATGCTCGCCTGGCCCTACGGCTCCCCGGACGTGCACTCCGGCTACGAGTTCACCGACCGGGACGCGGGGCCGCCCAACGGCGGCGAGGTGAAAGCCTGTTACAGCAACGGGTGGAAGTGCCAGCACGCCTGGCCCGAGATCAAGGGCATGGTG
This sequence comes from Streptomyces flavofungini, assembly GCF_030388665.1. Lineage (NCBI taxonomy): Bacteria > Bacillati > Actinomycetota > Actinomycetes > Kitasatosporales > Streptomycetaceae > Streptomyces > Streptomyces flavofungini. The sequence continues at coordinate 8,242,691 of NZ_CP128846.1, forward strand.
AAGCTGCGCAACGCCGCGCGCGGCACCGGCGTCACGAACTGGTGGGACAACGGCGACGACGCCATCGCGTTCGGGCGCGGCGACAAGGCGTACGTCGTGATCAACCACGAAGGCGCGGCCCTCGACCGCACGTTCCAGACCTCGCTTCCGGCCGGTGGCTACTGCGACGTGCAGAGCGGCCGGACCGTCACCGTCGACGGCGCGGGCCGGTTCACGGCCTCCGTCGCCCCCGGCACCGCCCTCGCGCTCCACACCGGCGCCAGGTCCTGCTGACCACCACGAAGGAGAACGCACCCCCGTGACCGGCTCCGCACGCCGCACCGCCACCGCGATGGCCCTGGTCCTGCTCGCCGCCGCCGTGCCCCTGACGGGCGCGGCGGCGGCGCCCGCCGCCCCGGCCGCCGCCCCCGACCCGACGAAGGCCGAGGCACAGTGGATCGACCGCGACACCGTCGTCTGGAACACCGGCGCCGGACCCGCCGCACGGGGCGGTGAACGCGCTCCCGTCAGAACGGAGTTGGCATACGCGCGGCGCGGCGGCATCGCCGTCGAGGACGGCGGCCTCACCGGCGCGGCCCACCGCATCCGCCTCACCCCCGTGCCCGGCGGCCTCACCGACGCCCAGCGGGCGAAGTTCCCGCACCTGAAGGCCTACGCGGCCTTCCGCGTCGACGCGCGCGACCGCCACCGGATCCGCGCGGCCCTCACCGGTCAGCTCGTCGCGGTCCAGCGCGCGTCGGACGGCACCGCGAAGGCCGCCACCGGCGTGCAGACGCAGGGCGTGCTCGACGACGTCTACGCCCCCGCCGCCACGAAGGCCGCGCTGGGCCCCGGCTTCACGCGCGGCACACCCTCGCTCGCGGTGTGGGCGCCCACCGCCCAGGACGTCCGGCTCGACATCGGCGGCCGGACCGTGCCGATGCGCAGGGACGCGGCCTCCGGGGTCTGGTCGGCGAGCGGGCCGAGGAGCTGGACGGGCAAGCCGTACCGGTACGTCGTGAAGGTGTGGGCGCCGAGCGTGCGCAAGGTCGTCACCAACAAGGTCACCGACCCCTACGCCACCGCCCTCACCACCGACTCCGCCCGGAGCCTCCTCGTCGACCTCGACGACCCCCGGCTCGCCCCCGAGGGCTGGCGGACCCTGCGCAAGCCGCCCGCGACCCCCCTGCGGGACGCGCAGATCCAGGAACTGCACATCCGGGACTTCTCCATCGCCGACCGCACGGCCGAGCACCCGGGCCAGTACCTCGCGTTCACGGACCGCGCGTCCGACGGCATGCGGCACCTGCGAAGGCTCGCCAGGTCCGGCACCTCCTACGTCCACCTGCTGCCCGCGTTCGACATCGGCACCGTCCCCGAGCGGAAGTCCGGGCAGACCACCCCCGACTGCGACCTCGGGTCCTACGCGCCGGACTCCGAGGAGCAGCAGACCTGTGTGGGCGAGTCCGCCGCGAAGGACGCCTACAACTGGGGCTACGACCCGCTGCACTACACGGTCCCCGAGGGCTCCTACGCGTCCGACCCCGAAGGCCCCCGGCGCACCGTCGAGTTCCGCAAGATGGTGCAAGGACTGAACAACGCGGGCCTGCGCACCGTCATGGACGTCGTCTACAACCACACCGTCGCGAGCGGCCAGGCCGACAAGTCGATCCTCGACAAGATCGTGCCCGGCTACTACCAACGGCTGCTCGCCGACGGCTCCGTCGCCACCTCCACCTGCTGCGCGAACACCGCGCCCGAGAACGCCATGATGGGCAGGCTCGTCGTCGACTCGATCGTCACCTGGGCGACGAAGTACAAGGTCGACGGCTTCCGCTTCGACCTCATGGGGCACCACCCGAAGGCCAACATCCTCGCCGTCCGCAGGGCCCTCGACGCCCTCACCCCGAAGAAGGACGGCGTCGACGGCAAGAAGATCGTGCTCTACGGAGAGGGCTGGAACTTCGGCGAAGTCGCCGACGACGCCCGCTTCGAGCAGGCCACCCAGCGCCACATGGCGGGCACGGGCGTCGCCACCTTCTCCGACCGGGCCCGCGACGCCGTGCGCGGCGGCGGCCCCTTCGACGAGGACCCCGGCGTCCAGGGCTTCGCCAGCGGTCTCTTCACCGACCCCAACGCCTCCAAGGCGAACGGGACGCCCGCCGAGCAGAAGGCCCGCCTCCTGCACTACCAGGACCTGATCAAGGTCGGCCTCACCGGCAACCTCGCCGGGTACGCCTTCACCGACTCCGCCGGACGGAGGGTCACGGGCGCCGACGTCGACTACAACGGCGCCCCCGCGGGCTACGCCGACGCGCCCGGCGACGCCCTCGCCTACGCCGACGCCCACGACAACGAGTCGCTGTACGACGCGCTCGCCTTCAAGCTCCCGCCCGGCACGTCGGCGGCCGACCGGGCCCGGATGCAGGTCCTCGCGTCGGCGACGGCGACCCTCTCGCAGGGTCCGGCGCTCTACCAGGCGGGCAGCGACCTGCTGCGCTCCAAGTCCCTCGACCGCAACTCCTACGACAGCGGGGACTGGTTCAACGCCATCCACTGGGACTGCCGCGACGGCAACGGCTTCGGCCGCGGTCTGCCGCCCGCCGCCGACAACGAGCCCAAGTGGCCCTACGCGAAGCCCCTGCTGGCGGACCCCGCGCTCGCCCCCGGCTGCGCGGACATCCACGGCGCGGCAGCCGCGTACCGGGACCTGCTGCGACTGCGCGCCACCGCGCCGGAGTTCTCCCTCGCGACGGGTGAGCGGGTCCAGCGGGAGCTGTCCTTCCCGCTGTCGGGCACCCCGGGGGAGACACCCGGCGTCATCACGATGCGCCTCGGCTCCCTCGTGGTCGTCTTCAACGCCACACCGCGGGAGCAGTCCCAGCACGTCGCGGCCCTGAAGGGGAAGGCGTACGCGCTGCATCCCACGCAGGCGCGCGGGGCCGACCCCGTGGTCAAGTCGGCCGCGTACGAGAAGGGTTCGGGCACCTTCCGGGTCCCGGCGCGGACGGTCGCGGTGTTCCAGCGCGGCTGAGGGAGAGCACTCAGGCCCGGCCGATGACGCTCCGCACGAAGGCGTTGCGGAACGTCCCGGCCGGGTCGAGGCGTGCGGCGAGCGCCGCGAAGTCCGCGAGGCGCGGATGGACGGCGCGCAGGCGCGCGGGGGTGGTCCGGAAGACCTTGCCCCAGTGCGGGCGGGGCACGAACGGGGCCAGGGCCTCCTCCGCGCGGGTGATGACCGGCAGGACGGCGGCGGGGTCCGGCGCCCAGGTGAAGTGGAACGCCACCGAGTCGCGCGCGTAGGCGGGGCTGAGCCACTGGGCGTCCGCCGCGACCGTGCGGACCTCGCAGACCTGAAGCACCGGCGCGATCGTCTCCCGGATCGCGTCGAGCGCGGCCAGCGCGGGGAGCGCGTCGGCGCGCGGCAGCAGGTACTCCGACTGCAGCTCGGCGCCGCTGCTGGGTGTGAAGTCGGCGCGGAAGTGGGGCAGCCGGTCGTACCACGGTCCGGGGGCGCCCAGCTGCCGGGTGCAGTTGGCCGCCGCCGCGCCGGGCACCGGATGCCGGGGCTCCGCGGCGGGGGCTGCCCACGGGAAGTCGACGCCGCGCCCCGCGCGCTGCTTGAGACACACGGTCGTGAAGCGTGGGCCGCGCCAGTCGGTGAAGAGGCTGACGCTGTACGCCGACGACGCCACCGCGTCGAAGTCGAGCCCGGCCAGGGGGAGGTCCACGAACACGTGCTGGGCCACCTCGTACGCGGGCTCCAGGTCGAGCGTCAGCGCGGTCACGACGCCGAGCGCCCCGAGCGAGACCACCGCCCCCTCGAACCCCTCGTCCCCGCGCCGCAGGGTGACGAGCCCGCCGTCCGCCGCCATCAGCTCGACCGCGCACACCGACGACGACAGCGGCGGCAGTGAGTCCCCCGAGCCGTGGGTACCCGTGGCCACCGAACCCGCGACCGAGATGTGGGGGAGTGAGGCCATGTTGGGCAGGGCCAGGCCCGCCGCGTGCACACGGCGGGCCAGTTCGGCGTACCGGACGCCGCCCGCGACCCGCACCGTGCGTGCCGCCGTGTCGACGTCGACGGCGGACGGCAGCCCGGCCAGGGAGAGGAGCGTGCCGTCCGGGCCGTCGGTGTCCGCGATCCGGTTGAAGGAGTGCCCGCTGCCCAGCACGCGGACCTGCCGGGAGCCGGTCACCAGCCCCCGCAGCTCGTCGAGTGAGGCGGGGCGGCGCAGTTCACGGGCCGTGAAGGCGATGTTTCCCGCCCAGTTCGTCACCACGTCATCGGCACTCACGCTCGTCGCTCCTCCTGGGGGCGGGCTCCCGGGCGCGGGGGCCTTCGAGGTCGGGCTGGTCCATTACCGGCCATCGTGCCCGGCCGGTCGGAGTCGGACATACCCCTCTGGGTACGGTGACAGGTAAGGAGTGAATACCCCCGGGGGTAATTGACCGGGGCGCAGCCCCGGAAGCGCGAAGCGGAAAGGGAGTGACAGCCGTGTTCTTCGTCGACACCCTCGAACTCACAGGGCTCGGGAACCGCAGCTATCTGGCCGGGGGCCCGGACACCGCCGTGGCCGTCGACCCGCCGCGTGACATCGACCGGGTCATGGCGCTCGCTGCCCGCCGCGGGGTGCGGATCGGGTACGTCGCCGAGACGCACGTCCACAACGACTACGTGAGCGGCGGGTTGGAGCTGGCCCGGGTGACGGGCGCGCGGTATCTGGTCCCCGCCGGTGCCTTCGTGTCGTTCCCGCACACGCCGGTCGCGGACGGCGACACGGTGCTCGTGGACGAGGCCGCCGGGTCGGGCGCGGGGGACGGGGCGGGCGGGCCGTCCCGGGCGGACGAGGCCGTCGCGCTGCGGGCGCTCGCCACGCCCGGGCACACCCCGCACCACCTGTCGTACGTCCTGACGGTCGGCGGACGCGCGACGGCCGCGTTCACCGGCGGCTCCCTGCTCATCGGCACGGTGGGCCGTCCCGACCTGGTCGAGCCCCGCCTCACCGAGCCGCTGGCCCGCGCCCAGCACGCCTCGGCGCACCGCCTGGCCGAGGAACTGGACGACGCGGTACGCGTCCTGCCCACGCACGGCTTCGGCAGCTTCTGCTCGGCGACGCAGTCCGAGGGCGGCGCGACCACCATCGGCGCGGAGCGGACGGCCAACACGGCCCTCACCCAGGACGAGGACTCCTTCGTCGCCGAACTGCTCGCCGGGCTCGACGACGTGCCCGCGTACTACACCCACATGGGCCCGGCCAACGCGGCGGGGCCCGCGCCCGTCGACCTGACCCCGCCCGGGCACGCCGACGCCACGGAGATCGCCGCGCGCCTGGCGGCCGGGGAATGGGTGGTGGACCTGCGCGGCCGGGTGGCGTTCGCCGCCGGGCACGTCGTGGGGTCCTTCAACTTCGAGGCGGAGGGCAAGCTGGCCACGTACCTGGCGTGGCTGATCCCGTGGGGCACGCCGGTCACGCTGCTCGCCGAATCGCCGCGCCAACTGGCCGACGCCCAGCGCGAGCTGGTGCGGGTGGGCATCGACCGGCCGGCGGCGGGCGCGACGGGCGGCCCCGGGAGCTGGGTGCGTGCGGGGGAGCGTCCCGGCTCCTTCCCCCGCGCGACGTTCGCCGACCTGGCCGAGGCCCGCAAGGACCGGGACGACGTGGTGGTCCTCGACGTGCGCCGCGCCTCGGAGCGCGCGGGCGCCCACCTGGAGGGCTCCGCGCACGTACCGCTCCACGAACTCCACGGACGCCACGGCGAGGTGCCGGACGGCGAGGTGTGGGTGCACTGCGGCACCGGGATGCGCGCGGCGATCGGGGCCTCGCTCCTCGCCGCCGCCGGGCGCGGGGTCGTCGTCGTGGACGACGTGTTCGACGCCGACGCCCTGGCCCGCGCGGGACTGCCCGTCCACGACGGCCACGGCTGTACCCACGCCTGTACGCGCACGTGAGCCCGCTCGTCCTGGCCCTGCTCGCCGGGGCCGTGGTCGGCCTCGCCCTCGGCGCCCTGGGCGGAGGCGGCAGCATGCTCGCCGTCCCCGCGCTCGTCTACCTCCTCGGCTTCACCCCGGCCGCCGCCACCACCGCGAGCCTGCTGATTGTCGCGGTCACCTCGGCCACGGCCCTGTACGCCCACGCCCGCGCCGGGCACGTGCGCTGGCGGGCGGGCGCGCTGTTCGCGGCGACCGGGATCCTGCCCGCCGCCGGGGCGGGGGCGGCGGCGGGCAGACTGCCGCAGCCGGTGCTCACGGCGGCGTTCGCGGGGGTGGCTGGGGTCGCGGCGGTGTTGATGTTGAGGGCCGGTGGGGCCGGGCGGGGCGCCCGCGCGGGGGCCGGTGCCGTCCGGCCGGGGCGTGCGGCCGGGGCCGGGGCCGGGCTCGGCGCGCTGACCGGGCTGCTCGGCGTCGGCGGCGGATTCCTCGTCGTACCGGCCCTCGTCTCCGTCCTCGCCTTCGAGATGCGGGCCGCCACCGGGACCAGCCTGCTGGTCATCGCCGTCAACTCCCTCGCCTCACTGGCCACCCGCGGCAGCACGACGACCGGCCTCGACTGGGCCGTGGTCGCGCCCTTCACCGGCGCGGCGGTCCTCGGCGCGTGGGACGGCAAGCGGCTCGCCGCCAGGCTCACCGGGGCCGCCCTGCGGCGCACGTTCGCGGTCGCGCTGCTCGTGGTGGCCGCCGCGATGGGAGCGGACGCGGTGGTCCAGAGTGTCGGCTCGGCGTGACGGGGGCCGTGCGGGCGGCGGGAGCCCTGGGCGGCGCAGGAGCCGCGGGGGCCGTGAGGGCCGTCCTACGCCAGCGACAGGAACAGTTTCTCCAGGCGCGCCCGCATCCGCTCCCGGTCGCCGCTTTCGGCCAACTCCGTGTCGGTCAGGCAGTGCTGGAGGCCGGTGGCGATGATGGCGAACCCGGCCTTGTCCAACGCCCGGGACGCGGCCGCCAATTGGGTGATCACGTCCTCGCAGTCCCGGCCCTCCTCGATCATCTTGATCACGCCGTTGATCTGGCCCTGGGCCCGGCGCAGCCGGTTGACCGCCGTCCTCAGTTCCTCGGCCGCCATCGTCAGTTCCACTGGTCACTCCGATCTGGATACCCCTATGGGTACCGTACGGGAGTGGTGCACGCATCAACCAAGGCCTCCCCGTGGCCTTCGACGAAAGGAAGTCCCGTGCCGTCCCGCACCGCGCTCACCGCCGAACAGGCCCGCCACCGCCTGGACGAACTGGTCGTCGTCGACGTCCGCACCCCCGCCGAGTTCGCCTCCGGGCACCTCCCCGGGGCCCACAACATCCCCCTGGAGCGCCTCCCCGAAGCCCTGCCCGCCCTCGACGCCGCGGCGGCACGCGGGGAACTCCTGATGGTGTGCGCCACCGGCAACCGCTCGGCCCGGGCCTGCGCGCGCCTGGCCGAGGACGGCGTCCCCGCCGCGACCCTCACCGACGGCACCACCGGCTGGACCGGGCGCGGATACGACGTCGAGCGCACCCGGAGCACGGCCCGCGCCACCTGGGCCATGGAGCGCCAAGTCCGCCTGACCGCGGGGTCGCTGATCCTGACCGGCCTGGCGCTGGGGCTGCTGTGGCCGTACGCCCTGTGGCTGTCCGCCGCCGTCGCCGCGGGCCTGGTCCTCGCCGCGGTCACGGACACCTGCGGCCTGGCCTCCGTCCTGGCCAGGCTGCCGCACAACCGCCCCCGCGACACCGACCTGCACGCCACGCTCGTCGCCCTGAACCGCTGACGGAGAGCGCCCCGGGCGGCACTTGGGCACCGCGCCCGGCGGCCCGTCAGTCGGCGGGCTCGGTGTCGAAGCCGCGTACGTAGCGCCGCTGCCACGGCGTCTCGACGGCACGGCGGTGATAGTGCGCGCGCACATAGGCGACGGCCTCACCGGCCGGGACGCCGTCGAGCACGGCCAGACAGGCGAGCGCCGTCCCTGTGCGGCCGAAGCCGCCGCCGCAGGCGATCTCCACGCGCTCCGTGGCGGCGCGCGCCCAGGCCTCGCCGAGGAGTTGCCGCGCGGCCGCCCGGTCCGTGGGCAGCCAGAAGTCCGGCCAGCGCAGCCAGCGCGCCTCCCACGGCACCTCGGGCGGCGGCTTGCCCTGGAGGTGCACGGCGAACATCGGCTCGGGCCCGGTCGGCAGCGGGCGACGGAGACCCCGGCCGCGCACGAGTCGGCCGGAAGGCAGCCGCAGCACACCTTCGGCGGTCTCACTCCAGGTTTCAGCCACACGATCCCCCCAACTTCGCCATAAGATCACCCTACGGAAAACAGCGGCAGCAGGGAGTGAGTTGCGCTGCGGGCGAACCACCATGCCCAAGAGCCGCAGGTCACAGGGTACTTCGCGCACCAAAGGGACAATGGCCACCTGGTCCTAGCCGATACTCACCCGGTTCTAACGGAATCTTGACTTCGACAGGGCATATTGACGCGCATGACAACCTTGGTTCCTGTCTGCCCGTACTGCGGCCGGGTGGAATGCATCTGTCCGGCAGTGGCCGGTCACTTCGCGTCGGCCCGCACGTGCGCGCCGACGGTCACACCGCCGCGTGTCAGGCGGGGCGCACCGACCACGCGGACGCTGATACGCCGCGTGGGCCCCGCCCACCGGACGGGGCCCCACCGCCCCGTCCCCCGTGCCCCGCGCACACCGGACCCGACCACCGCGAGCAGGACCCCCGCACCGGCGACCTGCCCGTAGTCGGTGCCGCCACCGACACCTGACCCGCCGTCGTCGCGCACGCCGGACCTCTGGCCGACGACGACGGCGCCCAGTACCGTGCCGATGCCGCCCTCGTCGACGCACCGTCGAGGAACGGGGCCCTGATCGCCGCGGGTTCGCACGCCCCCTGCGTCTCCGGCGTGCCCGCGTACGTGTCGCAGCCGGGGCGGACGGGGCGGGTGAGTTGGGGCGGGGCGGGTGAGTCGGGGCGTGGCCGGGGCGAGAAGTGAGGCGGAGCAGTGGCGAAGGGTGAGACGGTGACGGACTGGAAGCCGGTCGTCGAGGTCGCGGTGCGCGAGCGGGCCGAGCTGGGCGAGGGCCCCACCTGGGACCCGGCGGCCGAGCGCCTGATCTGGGTGGACATCCTCAACTCCCGTGTCCACACCTACGCTCCGGCGAGCGGCCACCGGACGGTGCTCGCCACGGAACAGCACGTCGGCGCCGCGAAGCCGCGCGCGGGCGGCGGCCTCGTCGTCAACCTCCGCGACGGCATCGGGCTCTACGCCCCGGACGGCGCCTTCTCCTGGCTGGTGCGCGACCCGGTCGCCGGACGCCGCGGCAACGACGCGGCGATCGCCCCCGACGGCGCGCTGTGGGCGGGCACCATGCGCTACGACGAGGCGCCCGGCGGCGGCGCCCTCACACGCGTCACGGCGGACGGCACGGCGACCGAGGTCTTCCCCGGCGTGGCCGTCAGCAACGGCACCGGCTGGAGCCCCGACGGCACCCTCCTGTACTACGTGGACAGCCCCACGCGACGCGTCGACGTCTGCCGCATGGACGGGCAACACCCGATCGAGCGCAGGGAGTTCGCCGTGATCGCGGACTCGGACGGCTTCCCGGACGGCCTCACCGTGGACGCCGAAGGGTGCGTGTGGGTGGCGCTCTGGGACGGCGCGCAGGTGCGGCGCTACACCCCGGACGGCACGCTGGACCGCGTCCTGCGGCTTCCCGTGCGGCGCCCCACCGCGTGCGCGTTCGGCGGCCAGGACCTGCGGGACCTGTACGTCACGACGGCCCGGGTCGGCCAGGACCGCCCGCACCCGATGGCGGGCTCGGTCCTCGTGGTCCAGGGCGCCGGCCAGGGGCTGCCGGGGGCGGCCTTCGCGGGCTGACGCCCTTCGGGAGCGGTCGTCCCGCGACACCACGCGGGCCTCAGACGCTGCGGCTCGCGAACATCGAGGAGATGACGCGCTCCGCCTGGTCGGCCAGGTAGAAGTGGTCGCCGGGCAGTACGAGCGCGGAGAACTCGCCGCTGCCCGCGTCCCGCCACGCCTCCACGTCCTCCGGCGACACCTCGATGTCCTGGTCGCCCGTGAACACGCCGATGGGGCAGCGCAGCCGCGCCGTCAGGTCCGGGCGGTACGTCTCGATCAGGCGGTAGTCCGCGCGTATCGCGGGCAGCACCATCTCGCGCACGTCGGGGTCGTCGAGGAGCTGTGGGTCGGTCCCGCCGAGCTGCTTGATCTCGTCGACGAGCCGCTCCTCCGGCAGCAGGTGCACCGTCCCCGGACGCTGGCGGCGCGGGCCCTGACGGCCGGAAACGAAGACCTGCCGGGGGGCGGGCCCCGGCCCCGCCTCCAGGCGCAGCGCCGTCTCCCAGGCCAGTGCCGCACCCATGCTGTGGCCGAAGAAGACCAGCTCGCGATCGGCGCGCACACCGGCCCGCAGCGCCTCCGTGACCGCGTCGGCCAGCTCCGTCATGGTGCCGATGGGCCGCTCCGCGAGCCGGTCCTGCCGCCCCGGGTACTGCACCGCGACCAGCTCCACGTCCAGCGGGAGCAGTCGCGCCCAGGGCGAGAAGAAGGAGGCGGTGCCGCCCGCGTGCGGGAAGCACACCAGGGTGGTGCGGGCGCCGGGGCGGGGCTGGGTGCGGCGCAGCCAACGGGGCGTGGGAGCGGCCGAGTTGCCACCGGGGCGGTGGGTGGTGGGGTTCGATTCGGTGGTCATCAGCACTCCGTCGAGCAGCTAGGCGGTCGGGCCGCGGTTCACAGTGGTCGCCCGCGCGACGGAACCAGAAGCGCGGCACGTGCCGCAACCCGGGGTAGCGGTTCGGGCGCCGCCCGAACCGCTACCCCGCACCGATGCCACGTACACACAGATGTCCGGTCGCCCGGACGCCGGGCGCAGCGTCCCATGGGGTGCTCGTGGTGGTTCGTGCTGCTTTGAGGCTTTGAGTCCGTCACTCGTCGTAGTGGATGACCCCGTCCTCGTCCATCGTCGGGTGCAGCTTCATCGGCTCCGTCGTCTCCATGTCCGAGGGCCGCGCCGACTCGGGTCCGTCGGCGCCCATCCTGACCATGCGTTCCACGCGGCAGATGCGGAAACAGCGGTCGCGCACGACGATCTGGTTGGCGCGCCCCGCCGCCTTGAACTCCTCTGCGGCGCCGCGGAACTCGGCGCGTTCGCCGGCGTCGAAGTCGTACAGGAGCGGCCACAGTTCGGTCATGCCGTGCACGAGCAGGCGGCGCGCGTCGTGCGGGGTGGGCATGAGGGCCCCGCGCGGCCGCCAGCGGTCGCCCCGGCGCTCCGCGACGCCGAAGCTGACCGGGAGCAGGACGACCTCCGGATAGTCCCGTGCGGCCCGCTCGGAGTCCTCGCGGAGGGCGGTGGGGAGGTGGCCGCCGGAGTAGGTGAAGCCCCGCAGGGCGATGCGCAGCGCACCCGCCATCAGACCTTCGGCGCTGTTCGGGCCGAGGGCGAAGCCCACGTCCCGCGAGGGCGGTCCCGGCCGGTCCTCCCAGGACGCGACGGCCGGTTCGGGGTCGGTGGGCCGGGGCGGTTCGAGGCCGTCCGCGCCGGCGCGGACGAACTCGTCGCCGCGGATGACCCGGTAGCGGGTGCCGAGCACGGTGACCTCGTCGAGCGGCTCGTGTTCGAGCCGGGACACGGCCGCGAGCAGCGCGCGCCGCTGCTCGCGGTCCTCGGTGTCGTCCTTCGCCTTGAACCACAGCAGGGAGTTGAGGCTGTCCCTGGCCTGCTGGGGCGTGCCCTCGGTGACGTCGCCGAGCAGCCGCCAGGGGCCGTCGCCGGCGGTCTCCCGGGCGGCGAGCCCGAAGACCGGCCCGCGCACCGCCAGTTGTGGGTACAGGTACGAAGCGTCCACCGCGTCGGCCTCGCTGACCCACGCGGTCGGGTCGTCACGGCGGACCAAGTCGCTGTGCAGCGCGTCGATCTGCCGCTTCCAGTCGTCAGGCATGCGTGCATTGTTCTGACTCGCGCCGTCCGGCGCGGGCCGCGTCACGCGGGAGCATGACGAAGGGGGCGAATGCCGGGCGCGCGGGACGGCGGTGCCCTATAGGGGGTCGGCGCCCCGGGGCGGCGCCGGAGCGTACTGGGCCACGCCGTCGCCGAGGGACCAGTCGATCGACTCGTTCTCGGTCACGCAGACGAACACGTTCCGCGGCTCGGTGCCGGTGTACTCGTGGGCGAGTTCGGCGATCCGCCGGTAGAGGGCCCGCTTCTGGTCGGGGGTGCGGCCGGAGCGCATCGTGATGGCCACGTACACGATGCCGCTGTCGCGGCGCACCCCGAGGTAGTCGTCGTACCGCAGCGTGCTGCCCCCGCCGCGGTGGCCGTTGAGCACCTGGAACCGGTCGTCGTCGGGGATGCCGATGGTCTGCACGAGCGCGTCGTGCACGGCCCGGCCGAGGGCGTCGAGGCGGTCAGGGTCGGCCTCCAGGGCGTCTATGCGGACAAAGGGCATGAGGTGTTCCTCTCGCTGGCCATCGATCTGTACATACTAGTAGGTACAGCTTCAGGTGCGGGCGCTGCGCCGCGGGCGCCGTGGTGGGCCGGGCTCGGTGCCGTCGGTGCCGTCGGTGGCGGCCTACGCGGAGGCGGTGGGGGCGTCCCTGCGGAACAGCCCCGTCCAGAGGAACGGTTCGCCGAAGTGCGCGGACTCGGGCGGCTCGTCGTCCATGCGGCGCAGCTCGACCTCCGTGAGGTCGGAGAAGATCCAGCGGAGCGATTCCGCGGTGTAGGCGAGGCCGCCCTGGAGGCCGGAGCCGCCGTAGAGGTCCGCGTCGGGGAGTTCGGAGCCCATGCCTCCGGCGGCGAAGCAGGTGAGGCCGAAGTGGCCGCCGGGCGCGAGGGCGCGGTCGAGGAGGGCGAGGTAACTGACGCGGCGGTGCGGCGGCAGATGGTGGAAGCAGCCCGAGTCGTAGACCAGGTCGTACGGTCCGCCGAGCGCGGCGGGGTCGAGGGTGAACGCGTCACCGAGGTGGAAGCGGACCTTCGCCCCGGCCTCGCGGGCGCGCTCCTCGGCCCAGGCGAGCGCGGTGGGCGAGAGGTCGACGGCGTCCACCTCGAAGCGGAGCGCGGCCAGGTGAGTCGCGTTGCGCCCCGGACCGCAGCCCAGGTCGAGGGCGCGCCCGGGCCGGATCAGACCGCGTTCGACGTACGAGGCGAGGCTTGCGTCGGGCTTCGCCACGAAGAACGGGACCGGTTTGGAGCGGTCGGTGTAGAAGCCGTCCCACCAGTCGGCCGCGTCCGTCGTCCAGCGGTCGGCCGACGGCGCGAACAGCCCGTCGAGGAGCTTCAGTACGTCGTCCATGGTGCGTATGTGCCGATCCATCCGAACCCCTTTCGCGAGGGTCCGAGAATATCGGCGGCACGCATGAAAGCCCAGGTCAGACGGGGTGGCGTGGACGCGCAGGCGGGCCTGTGAGCGGTGCGGGCACGGTGGCGGCGGGGGGCGTCCCGGACCGGCGCGCCCGGTCGCGTGCGACCCCGTCGAACGCCGTCAGACGGGCACTGCGGGCGCCGCCGGAGCGGGTTTTCCGACGGGTGCGGCTTCCGCCTGCGAGAAGGCGCGGCGGTAGTCGCTCGGGGACACCCCGACCTGCTTCAGGAAGTGGTGGCGGAGGTTGTTCGCCGTGCCGAGGCCGCTGAGTTCGCCGACCTTCTCGACGGGCAGAGCGGTGGACTCCAGGAGGCTCTGGGCGCGGGCGAGGCGCTGGTTGAGGAGCCACTGCAGCGGGGTCGTGCCGGTGGCGGCCTGGAGGCGGCGGTAGAAGGTGCGCGGGCTCATCGCCGCGCGGCGCGCCAGGTCCGTCACCGTCAGCGGCTGGTCGAGGTGCTCCCGGGCCCACTGAAGGACCGGGCTCAGCCCCGCGTCGTCCGTGGCGGGCACCGACAGATCGATGAACTGGGCCTGCCCGCCCGGCCGGTGGGCGGGCACCACCATGCGGCGGGCGAGCTGGTTGGCGACGTGCGCGCCGAGGTCACGGCGTACGAGATGCAGGCACAGGTCGAGCCCCGCGGTCAGGCCCGCGCTGGTCAGGACGTCGCCGTCGTCCACGTACAGGACCGAGTCGTCGACCTGGACGCGCGGATGGCGGGCCGCGAGCTGGGCCGTGTGCAGCCAGTGCGCGGTGGCCCTGCGGCCGTCGAGGACGCCCGCCTCGGCGAGCGCGAAGGCGCCGGTGCACAAGGACACCATGCGCGCGCCTGCCGCGTGGGCGCGGCGCAGCGCGTCGACGAGTCCCGGCGGCAGCGGCGCGCCCTCCTCGACGCAGGCGTCGGGCACCGACGGCACGATGACGGTGTCCGCGCGCACGAGGTCGTCGAGCCCGTACGGAGTGCGCAGCGAGAAGCCGGACCGCGCGGTGGCGCCGCCCTCCTCGTGGCCGATGCCGCAGAGCCACAGGTCGTACCAGGAGTCGGCGAGATCGGGCTGGGGCTTGCCGAACACCGTGCACGGGATGCTCAGTTCGTACAGGTCCCACGACGGGACCCCGATCTCCTCGGTCACGACCACCGCGACGGAACCAGCGCTCATGCGGGCGAGGATACGACGCCCGCGGAGATGGCAGGAATTTGGTGGCCACCGTCACCACCGTCACTGTCGTGGCTCCCGGCCCGCTGCGAAGGTGGTCCGTACGTGATCAACGTGATCAGCCGCCCGAAGGCGGATCTTCAAGGAGTTACCACGCAATGAGCGCAGAACGACGCGCCCCCGTGACCGTCATCGGACTCGGCAACATGGGCGCGGCCCTGGCCGCCGCCTTCCTGGAGCGCGGCCACCCCACCACCGTCTGGAACCGTTCGCCAAAGAAGGCCAAGGCTCTCGCCGAGCGTGGCGCGACGGTCGCGGCGACGCCCGGGGAGGCGGTGACGGCCGCCGAGTTGGTGATCGCCTGCGTCCTCGACTACGACGCGCTGCGCACCGTGCTCGACCCGGTCGCCGGCCGGCTCGCGGGCCGCGCCCTGGTGAACGTGACCTCCGGATCGCCCGAGCAGGCCAGGGACTTCAGGGACTGGGCCGAGGGGCAGGGCGCCACCTATCTCGACGGCGCCATCATGACCACGCCGCCCGGCGTCGGCAGCCCGGACATGATGTTCCTCTACAGCGGTTCGCGGGACACCTTCACCGCGCACAAGGAGACCCTGGACGTCCTCGGTGACGCGCTGTTCCTGGGCACGGACCCGGCGGTCGCCTCGCTGTACGACGCCGCGCTGCTCGGCCTGATGTGGGCCACGTTCAACGGCTGGCTGCACGGCACGGCGCTCGTCGGCGCCGACAAGGTGGCGGCGACGGACTACACCGTGCTCGCGAACCGCTGGCTCGGCGGCGCGGTGAGCGGCTTCCTCACGCGGTACGCGGCGCAGATCGACGAGGGGCGCTACCCGGGCGACGACGCGACCGTCGACGTGCAGATCGCGACCATCGACCACCTCATCCACGCGGCGGCCGACCGGGGCGTCGACAACGCGCTGCCGGAGCTGCTCAAGGCGAGCATGGAGCGGGCGAAGGCGCTGGGCCACGGCGGGGACAGCTACGCGAGCGTGATCGAGGTGCTGCGCGGGAAGGGCGGGGCCACCGCCTAGGCGTCCGGCACCCGGGCGCACGGGCGGAGGAGCAGCGGGCGGCTCCGCGCCCGGAACCGGGCGGCACCGCGCCCGAACGACGGTGTGGCGCCGGTCCTGGAGGACCGGCGCCGCACTGCTGTCACCAACTGCTCGTGAGGTCCCGCTGAGGCTGCTCGGGGGCCCGCCGGGCGGACGGGATCCCGGCGAACCCGGGGGAGTTCACCGACGTACCGGCGACCCGGTCCGCGAGCGAGCGGGAGGACCGCGAGAGCACCGGAAGCACGTTCAGGAGGAACAGGGCGACCGCCGCGATCCAGCACAGGACGGACAGGAAGAGCCAGCCCTGCACGAGCACGCAGCAGGCCAGCGCGTACACGGCGACGTCGGCCGAGGTGGTGACGGCCGCCCGCAGCGCCGTGCGCGATGGAGTGCGCGGGGTGACGCGCAGCCCCATCAGGGCCTTGCCCAGGGTCCGGCCGGTGAAGTTGAGCGTGAGCCACTGGTAGAGGAACGTGAGCACGACCAGGGCGAGGAAGCCCTGCTGGATGTAGCCGACGGCGTCCTCCCACAGCGAGTCGACCATCTTGCCGCTCGCTCCCTGGGCGTCGCCCCCGGACGTGACGAAGTGCCAACTTCCCTTGGTCATCAGCTCGGGAACGTCGGTGATGAGCGCCGAGATGCGGTTGAAGGTCAGGGCCGCGAGCCCCCCGGCCGCCGCCACCACCAAAGCGAAGTCGATGAGCCAGGCGCCGACACGGCGAAACTTCGGCACAGATGATCCCCCAAGACTGCTACCCCCCGGTCTGGCTCCCGTGACGATAGCAACACCGACGGCGGCGCTCACCCGGTCAATTGAGACGATCTCGGGGCACTCCCGTCCCTCAACTCCGTTGCCAGGGCGTCAAGATGACACCGAAGCGGGCGGCGCGGAGGAGGGCGCGGGGCGCGCGGGTAGCGCGATCCAGGGGCTTTGCGCCACGCACGCTCCCCGCGCTCCCCAGGTCCTCCGAGAGTCATCCCTGCGAGCCCCCGTCAGGCCCCTGTGAGGCCCCTGCGAGCCCTCCGCGAGTGGGACGGCGGCCCCGGGGTGTCCCGTACCTAGACTCCGGAGATGGACACCACACGGCTCGAACACCTCGCCACCGGCAAGTACGTGCTGGTCACCAGCTACCGCAAGGACGGCACGGGCGTGCCGACGCCCGTCTGGGTGGTCCGGGACGGCAACGCGCTCGGGATCTGGACGGTCACGGACAGCTGGAAGGTGAAGCGGATCCGCCGCCGGGCGGACGTCCTCGTCGGCCCGTGCGACCTTCGCGGCAATCCGACGGGGGATCAGGTTCCGGCCACCGCCGAAATCTGTGACTCGACGACGACTGCGCGCTACCGCAGACTGCTCGCACGGAAGTACGGCCTCGCGGGGACCCTGGTCCTGCTCGGCAGCAGGCTGCGGCGAGGGGTCCATGGCACCGTGGGTATCCGCCTGACCCTGGTTCCGTGATCAAGGACGCGGCCTCTGTCCCGAATTGGAAGGTAATGCGGGCAGATTGGCGCCCGAGAGACGCAGGTCACACCGGTTCGGCGGCATTGGTACATGAGACCTACACCGATTCTGCGCGTCTCCTACCCGAGGATGAGGAGCCCCGCTCAGGACTACACCGGTCGTGGGCCGATAGTCCGGCCCGCAGTCTGACTTCCGGACCCCGAGCGGACGGCACGATGGAGGGGATCCTGAAGACCTGTCCCGACGAGCATCAATGTGCCGCCGGCTGGTCACCCTTGCCTGCCAATCCCGACGGGGGTCTCTTTCGCCGTGGCTACGTTCCTCTACAAGCTGGGCCGTCTCGCGTTCAGACGGCGCTGGTGGATGGCGCTCATATGGGTGCTGCTCTTCGTAGGCGCCGGCTTCGCCGCCTCGGCAGCCCCCGCAGCACCCGCCGACACGTTCTCCATGCCGGGCACGGAGTCGCAGAAGGCCTTCGACCTGCTCGACGAGCGCTTCCCGCAGACCAAGTCCGACGGTGCCACCGCCCGCGTGGTGGTCCGCGCTCCCGACGGCGGGAAGATCACCGCCGGAGAGAACAAGGCCAAGGTCGACAAGCTCGTCGCCGACCTGGGCAAGGGCGCGAAGGTCTCCAAGGTCGACGACCCGTTCGAGGCGGGCGCCGTCAGCAAGGACAAGACCACCGCCTACGCCACCGTGTCCTACAAGGTCACCGGCACCGAGCTGAGTGACAAGAACAAGGAAGCCCTCGAAAAGCTCCTTGAGGACACGCGCAAGGACGGCCTGATCGTCGAGGCGGGCGGTGACGCCGTTCCGACCGAGCAGTCCATGGGCGGCAGCGCCGAGCTGATCGGTATCGGCGTCTCCGCGGTGGTCCTGCTCATCACCTTCGGCTCGATGATCGCCGCGGGTATGCCGATCCTCACCGCGCTCATCGGCGTCGGCATCGGCATCTCCAGCATCACGGCACTCGCCAGCACCCTGGAGCTGTCCAGCACCACCTCGACGCTCGCCATGATGATCGGTCTCGCGGTCGGCATCGACTACGCGCTGTTCATCGTGTCCCGCTACCGAGCCGAGATAGCCGAAGGACGCGAACCGGAGGACGCGGTGGGCCGCGCCGTCGGCACCGCGGGATCCGCCGTGGTCTTCGCCGGACTCACCGTCGTCATCGCGCTCGCCGGCCTCATGGTCGTCAACATCCCGCTGCTCACCAAGATGGGCATGGCCGCGGCCGGCACGGTCGTCATCGCCGTGCTGATCGCGCTCACCCTGATCCCGGCGCTGCTCGGCTTCGGCCGCCGCAAGGTGCTGCGCCGCAAGGACCGCAAGAAGCCGTTCGGCACGCCGCACGCCGACGCGCACGGCAAGCCGAAGCTCGGCACCCGCTGGGCCCGGTTCGTGCTGCGCCGCCCGCTGGTCGTGCTGCTCTTCGCCGTCGTCGGCCTCGGTGCCATCGCGGCCCCGGCCGCCAAGCTGGAGCTCGGCCTGCCCGACGAGGGCACGTTCGCCACGGACACCACCCAGCGCAAGGCGTACGACATGCTGTCGGACTCCTTCGGCAAGGGCTTCAACGGTCCGCTCACGGTCGTCGTCGACAAGGACGGCAAGGGCGCGGCCGCCGCCGCGAAGGACGTCGGCGACGCGCTCAAGAAGTTCGACGGCGTCGTCACCGTCACCCCGGCCGCGCCGAACAAGGAAGACAACACGGCGACGATGACCGCCGTGCCGAAGACCGGCCCGAGCGACGCCGACACCGAGAAGCTGGTCAAGAAGATCCGCTCGGACATCAGCGACGTCGAGTCCAAGACCGGGGCCGAGGTCCTGATCACCGGCTCCACGGCCATGACGATCGACTTCTCGCAGACCCTCGACGACGCCCTGATCCCGTACCTGGCTCTCGTCGTCGGCCTCGCCTTCCTGCTCCTGATGCTGGTCTTCCGCTCCATCCTGGTCCCGCTGAAGGCGGCCCTCGGCTTCCTCCTGTCGGTCCTCGCGGCGCTCGGCGCGGTCGTGGCGGTGTTCCAGCAGGGCCACCTCGCCGACGTTTTCGGTGTCGACCAGCCCGGCCCGATCATGAGCATGATGCCGATCTTCATGATCGGTGTGGTCTTCGGTCTCGCGATGGACTACGAGGTCTTCCTCGTGACGCGCATGCGTGAGGCGTACGTCCACGGGGCCCGCCCGGGCGAGGCCATCGTGACCGGCTTCACGCACAGCGGTCGCGTCGTCGCCGCCGCGGCGGTCATCATGATCAGCGTGTTCTCCGGCTTCATCATGGAGAACGACGACATGATCAAGATGATGGGCTTCGGCCTCGCGTCGGCCGTCCTCTTCGACGCCTTCGTGGTCCGCATGGCGATCGTGCCCGCGGTGCTCGCGCTGCTCGGCAAGTCCGCCTGGTGGCTGCCGCGCTGGCTCAACGCGATCCTGCCCAACGTGGACGTGGAGGGCGAGAAGCTGCACAAGCAGCTCGGTGACGTGAACGGCGGACCCGCGCCGTACAGCGACCCCGAGCGTGAGCTGCAGCGCGTGCGCTGACCCCGCAGTGACAAGGCGGCCCGGTGACCTTCTCGGTCACCGGGCCGCTCTGCTGTGCGCCCGCGGCCCCGCTGGTGGAGACTGTCCTCGGTGCGACCCCGGAGGTACCCTTGCTGTTCACTCAGGACGCCCTGTCCAAGATCGCGGCCGGTGACGTCGACCTGGCGTTCCGGCGCTGGGTCAGGCCCGCCGTCCGGCCCGGCACCCGACTGCGCACCGCCGTCGGCGTGCTCGCCGTCGACGCGGTCGAGGCCGTCGAGGAGAGCGCCGTCAGCGACAAGGACGCCCGCCGCGCCGGATACGCCGACCGCGCCGGCCTCCTCGCCGACCAGCGCCCCGGCGCCGACCGCGCCCTCTACCGCGTCACCCTCCGCCGCGTCGGCGCCGACCCCCGCATCGGCCTGCGCGAGGACACGGACCTGACCGCCGCGGACCTGGACGCCGTCACCACCGCCCTCGCCCGCGTGGACGCCCGCAGCGGCCACGGCCCCTGGACCACCGCCACCCTCGAACTCATCGCCGCGCACCCCGCCGTCCGCGCCGCCGACCTCGCCGCGCGCCTCGGCCGCGAGACGCTCCCCTTCAAGGCCGACGTGCGCAAGCTGAAGGAACGCGGCCTGACCGAGAGCCTTGACGTCGGCTACCGCCTGTCGCCGCGCGGACGCCGGGTGCTCGACCACCTCCGCGGCACCAACAGGCCCTGAACGGCGCTGATGTCGCGCCGATTCGGCAAGGAACGGCAAAGAACGGCACCGAAGAGGAGATTCGGCTCGATTCGCGTGTCCGAGAAGTCAACTTCCCCATGACGACACGCGTCCGTCCTCAGGGGTGGACCGTTTCAGCGCGACTGCCGGAGGAGGTTGACCATGATCGAGGTCGACGGGGACCGGCTCGCGGTGATCGCCCTGGATGCCCGGCGGGCACGGGACGCGCGGATCGCGGGGGCGAAGGCGGCGCACCTGGCGCGGGCCGCGGGAGCGGGCCTTCCGGTGCTGCCCGGATTCGTCGTGGCGGTGGCCGACGGGTCCGCCGGGGCGCACCGGGGCGAGAGTGAACTGCGGCACGCCTGGGACGAGTTGAGTGACGCAGGTGCGCGACCCCTCGTCGTGCGGTCGTCCTCCGCGCACGAGGACGGCGCCGAGTCGTCCCTGGCGGGCCTGTTCGAGACGGTCCTGGACGTCCACGGCTGGGACGCGTTCACCGACGCCGTGCGGCGGGTGCGCCGCTCCGCGCACCGCGTCCCCGTACGGCACGTGTCGGACACCGGCGACGCCGCCCGCGCGGACCCGGCCGAACCGGCCGACATGGCTGTTCTCGTGCAACCCATGGTGCGCGCCGTCGTCGGCGGGGTGATGTTCGGCGCGGACCCGCTCGCGGGACGGAACGACCGGGTGCTCGTCAGCGCCGTGCCCGGCGGCCCCGACCGGCTGGTCGACGGCAGCGTCGACGGCGTCCGCTACCACCTCACCCGGCACGCCCGCCTGGTCCGCACCGAACCCGCCGAGCCGCGCGGCACCCGCCTCCTCGACCGCGGCCGGCTGCGCCGCCTGGTGCGCCTCGCGCGCCTGGCCCAGCGGGAGTTCGGCGGGCCGCAGGACATCGAGTTCGGCTTCGACACCGACGACCGACTGTGGCTGTTCCAGACCCGCCCCATCACGGCCATGCCCTCGGCCCCGCCGCGCGGCGCCCGCCTGCTCGGCCCGGGCCCCGTGGCCGAGACCTTCCCCGGTGTCGTACAGCCGCTGGAGGAGGACCTGTGGCTCGCCCCCATGTCGTACGGTCTGACGCTCGCCCTCGACCTCACGGGCTCGGCCCCGCGCGGACAACTGCGCCGACTGCCCGTCGTCACCACGGTCGACGGGCGCGCGGCCGCCGACCTGCGCCTCCTCGGCGCTGCCCCGGCACGCCGGCCCGTCCTCGCCTTCCTCAACCCCGCCCCGGGCGCCCGCCGTGCCGCCGCGGCCTGGCGGACCGGTCGGCTGCGGGCCGCCCTGCCGATGCTCGCCGTCGACCTCATGGCGGACGTGGACCGGTACTTGAGCGAACTGCCGCCGCCCGACGCGATGTTGAGCGGCCGCCTGTTCGCCGCCGTCTCCTGGGGCCGCACGGTCCTGGCGTCGCTGCACGCCCAGGAGTCGCTTGCCGGAGCCCTGCTGGCGCACGACTCGGGTGCCACCGCTGTCGGTGAGGCCCTGGCCGTCCTGTCCGAGGCGCGCGCCACCGCACCCGATGACGCGCGTCTGGTCGCCCGGCACCCCGTGCTCCTCTCCCTGCTGCCGCCGTCGCTCGGCCCGCGCCCGCCGCTGCCCGCGCGCACCGCGTGGGCCGGGGTGCCCCGCGGCACGGCCGCCCTCCCGGCGCGCGAGGGACTGCGGCTGCGCATCCGCTGGGTGCAGGAGATGCAGACCGCCATGGTGCGCGAGATAGCCCTCCGCTTCACGGCCGCCGGGCTCATCGACGACCCCGCCCGCGCCGCCCTGCTGCGCTGGAGCGAACTGACGGCCGCGAGCGACGGCGCGGGACTCCCCGCCGACCTGCCCGAACGGCTGCCCCGCCCGCACCGCCCCGCCCTGCCCGCCGCCTTCCGCCTCGCCGCCGGACGCCCGGTGCCCGCACCGGTCGGGCGCCGCGGGAAGAGCCCGGGCCAGGGCGCGGGCGGCGGCTTCGGCTCGGGCGCCGCCTGGTACGGCGAGGGTGCGCCGCCCCGGCACCCGGTCCTGGTCGTCCGTACCCTCGACCCGGCCTTCGCGCCGCTGCTGCCCGGCCTCACCGGCCTGGTCGCCGAGACCGGCAGCGTCCTGTCCCACCTCGCCGTCCTCGCCCGTGAGTACGGCGTGCCCACGGTGGTGGGCGTCCCCGACGCGTTCGACCGCTTCCCGGAGGGGACACGGCTCTCGGTGAACGGGGGGACGGGGGAGGTGGACGTGGTGCGGGTGTCGGCCGTGGCGGAACCGGCGGACACCGGGGTGGTCGGCACGGCCGGGGCGGACGCGGACCGGCCGGGCGGCGTCGATGCGCTCGGCGGTGAATCCGCCGAGCGCGGCCCCGGACCGTCGACGACCGGCGCCGGACCCGACGTGCCGTCGTCCTCTCGCGACGGCGCCGGCGCCGACGGCACGCGTGGAGCCGTCCCGCCCGACTGCCCCGACTACCGGGAGGGCATGGCGTCATGAAGTACGTGGGCTATCTCCTCGGCGGCCTCACCGCAGCCGCGGCCGCCACCTACAGCGTCGTCTACCTCACGCGCTGGGAGTGGCAGCGCGCCCTCATCTGCGGCGTGCTGCTCCTCGTCGTCGAGGGCCTGCTCGGCTG
Organism: Streptomyces flavofungini; assembly: GCF_030388665.1. Lineage (NCBI taxonomy): Bacteria > Bacillati > Actinomycetota > Actinomycetes > Kitasatosporales > Streptomycetaceae > Streptomyces > Streptomyces flavofungini. Next base: position 8,265,558 of record NZ_CP128846.1, read on the forward strand.
CGCGCTGCTCCTGAGCCGCATCGGCCGCCTTGAGCGCCGGATCGCCGACACCGGGGAGCGCACCGAGGAGGTGTGGCGGCGGCTGCGGGAGTCCGGCGAGCAGCCGGGCGCACGGTTCCGCTGGCTGGAGCCGCACGAGCCCGGCGGCGCCCCTCGCACGTACGTCTTCGTGCCCGTCCTCATGGCGGCCGGGGCGCTCCTGTCCGGTGTCGCCTGGGTCGTGCAGCGGATCTCGGCGGCCACCGCCCGGCCCGGGGCCGAGCGCAGGCTCGCCGGGCGCCTGACGGCGCTGACCGCGCCGCAGCACGAACTCCATGGACGAGTGCCGGAGTTGGAGTCCAGGCCCGCCGTCCCGCGCCGCCGCACGGGCCGGACGCTCCTGCTCACCGTCGTGGTCACGGCGTGCGGGCTGCTGCTCGCCCTCCTGGTGGACACGCTGTCCGACGCCACCCAGACCCGGCCGGGCAAGGTGGCGGGCTCGGCCGCGACCACCCTCGTGTACCGGGTCGAGGTGCGCGGCAGCAAGGACGTCGACGCCCGCGCCCTGGCCGCGCGGGAGCTGTGGGAGCGGTGCCGCCGCTCGACCGCCGCCCTGAACGTGCGGGCTCCGTTGACCCGTCTGGACACGGACGTCTGGGTCGGGGTGATCCGCCCGGCCCTGTCCGAGCACGACGTGATGCGCCTCAGCGGCTGTCTGAACGACGCGACGGCCCACCGCACCCGCGCGCGGGTCCTCGGCGAGGGGCAGGCATCCGGGTAAGGCCAATTCCCCTGTGGCCAAGGCGAGTTCGTGAGGGCATCGGGGCTGGTGAGGCGGTCGTCCGCAGCCCCCGGACCCCGCGCGTGCGAGTAGCCTGAAAGGCGTCTGTGCTACTTCTCCGTCCCGTGCTGGTGTGCGCCCGTGCGCGCCCCATCAGGTGGTGACCGCTTGTCTTCCGCACCCGATCCCCGGCCCTCCGTACCTTCTGGGCCTTCTTCGCCCTCAGAGCACGCTGTGCCTACTGCGCTTTCCGGGCCCACTGCGCCCACTGCGCCCACTGCGCCTTCCGGGCCATCCCGCTCGACCTCCGCGCCGCTCCCCTCCGCGCCGCTCCCCTCCGCGCCGCTCCCCTCCGGGGCGCTGTCGGTCCGCGCCGCCGCCCTGCTCGGCGCGGTGCGTGCCGCCGGGGCCCGAGCGCGCCGCGCGCTCACGCCCCGGCGTCCCCTCGCCCGCCGGGCGCTGAAGACCGTCGGCGTCTGCGTCCTCGGCTACGCCGTCTTCTGGCTCACCTCGGCCCTCGGCGTGCTCGCCGTGTCGGCCTGGGCCAGCGAACGCGCCCCGGCCGACGGCGAGTTGGCGGGCATCCGGCACTTCCAGCAGGTCGACGACCGACTGTGGCGCGGCTCCGCCCCGAGCCCGGCGGGCTATCGCGCGCTCGTCGCACACGGCATTCACACGGTCGTGGACCTGCGCGCGGAGGACCTGAGCGCCGCGGCGCTCGCGCAGCCGAAGCGCGCCGGGCTGCACGTCGTGCGCATGCCGATCCGTGACGGGCAGACCCCCGACGGCCGCCAGGTCGAGCGGTTCCTGCGCATCATGGCGGACGCGCGCGGACCGGTCTTCGTGCACTGCGGCGCGGGCGTCGGCCGCACCGGCTCGATGACCGCTGCGTATCTGGTCCGCACCGGCCAGGCGACGCCCCGCCAAGCGGCGCTGCGCACGGTCGCCGTGGGCCCGCCCTCGCTGGAGCAGATCTACTACGTGCTCAGCGCCGACCGGCACGAGAGCCGCCAACCGCCCGGTGTGGTCTCCCTGGTGAGCCGCATCGCCGACGCGCCGCGCAGGATCAAGGCGTCGCTCTGAGGAGCAGCTGAGGAGCAGCTGAGGAGCAAGGGGTCGCTCCGAGCGGCGTCAGGCCGCTGCGAGCCGCACCGGAGTATCGCCTTGAGCTGCGTGGAGCGTCGCTGCGAGCCGCGTCAGAGACGCGCTTCGCGCCCTGTCGCAGCGTCGCCTCGGGCTGTGCGGAGCGTCGCTGCGAGCCGCGTCACAGCGTCGCCTTGAGCCGCCACGCGCTGCCGCGGAACAGTGCCGCGCCACCGTCGGCCGACAACCGCCCGTCGGCCGCGTGCGCGCGGTCGCCGAGGTGCGGCTCGTCGTCGCGGACCCGCTTCTGCAGCAGCGTCGCCGCGAAGCGCCCGGCCACGCCGCCGTCCTTCGACGGCTGCTCGCCGACGACCTCGAAGCCCGCGGCCGCGTAGTACGCCCGCAGGCGCGGGTTGTTGGCGCGGCAGTCGAGTCGGCACAGGCTGCGCCCCGCGGCGCGCACGCGGCGCTCGGCGTGCTCGAGCATGCGGCGGCCGGTCCCGGGCGGCGCGACGCGGCGGTCGGTCATCAGGCTGTGCACGTACCCGGCCGCGGGCGGCTGCGGACCCCAGGCCGCCGGGTCGTCCCACCACAGCTCCCAGGCGCCCGCGACCGGCCCCTCGGGGCCGAGCGTCGCGATCCAGATCTCGCTGTCCAAGAGTCGCGCTCGGAAGTGCTCCTCGCCCAGCTCGCCCGGCTTCCACTGCGCGATGCCCTGCGCGATCTGCCAGCGGGCCGCCTCGTCCCGCAGCCGTACGAGCACGGGGACGTCGGACTCGTCGGCGCGCCGGAACGACAGCTCGCGCCCCGCCGCCGGTGCGAGCAGGTTGCGGCGCAGTCCGGCCACCAACTCCGCGTCGACGCCGAGGAGTTGCTCGGCGTACGCGCGCAAGGACCCGTACCGCTCGGACATCCCGGCGAGGAAGAGCCGCATCGCCTCGGCGGGCGCGCGCCCGAAGCCGAGCCAGGTCGGCTCGCCCTCGGGGTGGTCGGCGCGCCAGTCCGCGAGGAAGCGGTCCGCGGCGAGCTCCGTGCGGGCGTAGTCCTCGACGATGTCTGCCTCGGCCACGCCGAGCAGGGCGAGCAGGAGGGCGGCGAGCAGGCCGGTGCGGTCCTTGCCGGACACGCAGTGGAAGACGACCGGGCCCGAGCCGTCGTCGGCGAGCACTTCGAGGGCGCGGCGCAGCTCCTTCGCGCCGGCCTCGGCCATCGTCAGATAGCGCTCGCGGAGGTAGGGGACCAACGGCCCGTCGGGGTCCGGCGAGGACTGGGAGCGGGTGCGGTCCTCGACGTTCAGCTGGTGGTAGGCGAGCGTCGGGTGCTCGGGCACCCGGCCCTTCGCCTCGATCTCCCACGGTTGGCGCAGATCGATGACGGTGCGGACACCCAGGGCGAGGAAGCGGTCCCAGTCGGCGCCCCGCAGCTTGCTCAGCGAGTCGGACCGGTACACCTGCTCCCAGCGCACCGCACGGCCGTCCTCAGTGACATAGCCGCCCAGGTCACGGAAGTTGTGCAGCCGTTCGAAAGGTATGTGTCTCTTCACAGTGCAGCAGCCTACGTCCGCGAAGGCCGCGAATGCCGCGATGAACATCACCGCCAGCGTCCGCGTTCGATTACCGCCAAGGGGGCTGGACAAAGGGGCGCGGCCCGTGCTGCGCGCAGGGGGCCACGCCTGTCCGCCGAGCCGCCGCGTGTCTTGTCACAGGACGCCGGGCGGCCGCGCCGGACCGACCCGGAAGATCGTCCTCCGGGCGCCGCCCGCCGGGCCGTCAGCGCCCGCCGACGCGGACCGGCTCCGCGACCTGCGGGACCTCCGGCAGAGTGATCCCGAAGTGCTTCGCGTACGCCGCGAGGACCTCGGCGTCCGTCGCCAGTTCCGTGACCTCCCGCTCCTCGCCGGTGGTGACGGTGAGCGTGTTGCCGCTGAGAGTGACCCGGCCGGTCGCGGTGACCAGCGTGCACACGGTGGACCGGGTGAAGTGCGACTTGGGGGACGTGCGGTGGTACCACGCACCGGCCGTGAACTCCGCGAGCTCGCGCGGGCGTCGGTCGAGCACGTACTGCGGCTTGCCGTCCTTGAGGACGTCGAGGTCGCCGTCGGGCCTCTCCACGACGCGGAACGTCCCGCCCGGGTCGTCCTGGTCGCCGAGCTCGGCGAGGTCGAGCGGGAACTGGCTGTGGGTGCCGAAGCCGATGTCGGCGAGCCACTGCCCGCGGTCCTCGGTCCCTACCCGCAGCGCCAGGTGGTCGTACGGAATGCCGGGGCGCCCGTCGTCCCCGTACACCCGGGCCTGGAGCAGGGTGACCTCGAAGCCGAGCGCGGTGAGCAGCGCGGCGAAGGCGCCGTTGAGTTCGTAGCAGAACCCGCCGCGCTGTTCGTCGACGACCTTGGCCACCAGGTCCTTCTCCCTGAGCTCCACCTCCTGGCCGAGGTGGATGGCGAGGTTCTCGAAGGGGACGCTGCGCAGATGGGCGAGGTGCAGCGCGCGCAGGGCCGACGAGGTCGGGGCTGCGGGGCGGTCGGCGCCGATGCGGCGCAGATAGGCGGCGGTCCGGGCGGTATCCATGGGGCAAGTCTCACCGGGGCCCGCCGGCGCGGCCACCGACCGGGGGCGGGACCGGCCCCCGTCCGCGGACCTAGGTCCAAGGTGCCCCCGATCCCGATGGTTCGCGCCCCGGCCCCCTATGGATGGTCGATCCACGCCGCGCGGCACCGATGTCCGCGCGTGCTCCAGGAAGGAGATGACCCGATGCGCAAGCACTCAGCCGACCGCACCGCAGTCCGGGGCCCTCCTGACCCTCGTACGCGTTACCGGCCTACGCGGGCTACCCGAAGAGCCTCGCCGAGCGCACCTTCGCCGACCTGCGCCACTGGAACACGCCGGGACGGGGCGGGCACTTCATGGTGCACGAGGAGTCCGACCAGGTCGCTTCCGAACTGCGGGCGGTCCTCGGGCCGTTGAGGCACGCCGCCTAGGGCTCGTCCGGCAGCGGTCGCGCTCCCGGGCCCCGTCCGCGGCTCGGGAGCGCGAGGGCCGATATAGGATGTACGTTCCGTTTCCTGCTGCTTCCTCGCAGCTTGTGACCCACCCGGAGAGTGACCAGTGAGCGTAGCCATCGTCGCGCCCGAAACCGCCGAACCGGCCGACAGCCGGGAAGCGGACCCGGTCGGCACCCGGGAACTCGTGGAGCGCGACGCCCGCGACTTCGGCGCCTACGCCCGCACCGGCGGCTGGACCTTCGGCCTGAAGGTGGCCCGCAGCGTACGGCCCGGCGGGCAGGCCGCCGAGGACACGCCGAAGGCCTCCGCGAAGGAGTTCGCCGAGCTCGCTGGATGCTCCGCCGAGCGCGTCATGCGCTACTACAAGGCCTGGGACAAGGCCGCGGACGACGGCCTCGTGCCGCACTTCGAGGCACTGACTCCCGGCGCGGACGTCGAACTCCCTGACGCCGACGTGTGGCTGACCTACTATGTGCCGCGCTCCAGCGCCACCTCCGCGCGCGGCACCGCGATCACCGCCGCCGCCGAGGCGGAGGGCATCCGCCCGACCAAGGCCCTCGAGGTCGCCGAGAACCCCACCGCGCTGCGCGCCGCGATCCTCGCCGACCCCTCCACCGCCCAGGCCGCCCGGCACGCGCTGCTCGACCGCCTGAAGGAGGACCCGGCCCTCCAGACCGAGCTGGCCCGCGACATCGCCCGCACCGACGAGCTGAAGAAGGCCGTCGCGGGCGAGACCAGGGCCGCCGACCGCATCGAGTACGTCCGCAAGGTCGCCGAGGAGGGCCAGATCCGCACGCCCGCCGGGCAGACCCTCGACGCCCCCGCCGAACTGCGCGCCGAGGCCGAGCGGCACCTGTCCCTCCTCGACGAGCTCGACGACTACGAAGAGGCCGGCGAGTGGGCCGCGGAGGCGTACGACACGGTGAAGACCCTCGTCGCAGAGACCGTCGAGGCCGACCCCGAGCTGCGCGTCCAGGAGCGGCGCACGAAGTTCTACAGCAGCCTGCAGAAGGCCACCAAGGTCTTCGAGGAGCTGACCCTCGACGACGCCGCCGACTTCGACGACATCTACGAGGACGACATGGTCCAGCGCCTCGAGGAGCTCCAGCAGGCCATCAGCACCTGCATCACCGCGCTGCGGAAGGCGTCGGAGACGCGCTGACCAGGCCGTTGCGGCGGGCGGATGTGCCCACCCGGGAATGCCCGGGCGCAGCGCGCGGCTGAAGATCATGAGCGGGTCCCGGACCGAACAGCGGTCCGGGACCCGGTGATCTCATGAACTCACAGAGGAGCCCGCATGACTTCCGCCGCCTCCGGCCGCTCCGCCACCGAGCGCGTCCGCGTCACCGCCGATCCCGACTGGTACGACGGCGTCGGCATCTCGCTCGGTGTCCGGGTCGGGAACCTGGTGTTCACCTCCGGGCAGGCGCCCATCGACGCGACCGGAGCCACGGTGGGCACCGGCGACTTCGAGGCACAGGCCCGCCAGGCCCTCGCCAACCTGTCGACGGTCCTCACCAACGCGGGCTCCGGCCTCGCCGACGTCGTCAAGGCGACCGTGTACGTCACCGACATCGCGCAGCAGGACGTCTTCGGCAAGCTGCGCACCGAGTACTTCACGGGCACGCCGCCGCTCGCGGAGTCCTTCGTCGAGGTGTCGGCGCTCGCCAAGCCGGAGTGGATGATCGAGATCGAGGCGATCGGGCTCGTCCGGTAGGGGCGGGGCGCGGTCGGCCGGAGCGGGCTCAGGGCAGGATGGAGTCGACGTACCCCCCGTCCACGCGGACGGCGCCGCCCGTGGTCGCGGAGGCCAGGGGCGAGCTCAGGTACACGACCATGTTCGCGATCTCCTCGGGCTCGATGAGCCGCTGGATCAGCGACTGGGGCCGGTGCAGCCGCATGAACTCGCGCTGCGCCCGGTCCCATTCGAGGTCGCGGTCGACCAGCTCGTACACGAACTCCTCGACGCCGCCGGTGTGGGTCGGTCCGGCGATGACGGAGTTGACGGTCACGCCGGTGCCCGCGGCTTCCTTGGCGAAGCCGCGGGAGACCGAGAGCAGCGCGGTCTTGGACATGCCGTAGTGGATCATCTCTGCGGGGATGACGACGGCCGAGTCGCTGGCGATGTTCTGGATCCGGCCCCAGCCACGTTCCTTCATCCCCGGCAGGTACGCGCGCGTCGTGCGCACCGCCGTGAGCACGTTCACCTCGAAGTACCGGCGCCACTCGGCATCGGGGATGTCCATGGCGGGCACGGCCCCGAAGACGCCCAGGTTGTTGACGAGGATGTCCGTGTGCGGCAGCGCTGCGAGCACCTGCTCCAGGCCGTCGTCCGTGGTGATGTCCCCGGGGGCCGCCACCAGGTCCGCTTCGGGGTCCGCGCCGCGCAGCCGCTCAAGTGCGGCGTCGACTGATTCCTTCGTACGTCCGTTCACTGAAACGCGCGCTCCGGCGCGGGCCAGGCCCGCGGCGATCGCGGCTCCGATGCCCTGGGTCGAGCCCGTGACGAGGGCCGACTTTCCGACGAGGTCGATCTGCACGTGGTGCACCTTCTCTGCCGTCGTGGTGTGAGCGGTGTTCCTGTCAGTCTCGTGGTCGGACACGCCTGTGTGCCAGTCGCCGTCCGTGCCGCCGAGCGCCTCGGCGATGACGTCGTCCATGACCCCCTTCACCGCCGCAGCTCCCTCGGCGACCGCCCGGCCCACCGGATGCCGACCCGGGAGCGGCGGCTGAAGCTGCCGTGTCCTGCGGCCTGTGAAACGATCAACCGCATGGTGGCTGTGAGCGATCTCCTGCCCGTCGAGGCGATCCGGCTCGACGTCGTGGCCGAGGACTGGCGCGCCGCGATCCGCGCCGCGGGCGACCTGCTCGTGGCGACGGGCAGCGGCACGGACGCGTACACCGCGGAGATGATCCGGACCGTCGAGGACAGCGGGCCGTACATCGTCCTCGCCCCCGGCCTGGCCTTCGCCCACGCACGGCCCTCGCCCGCGGTGCTGCGGACGGGCATGGCGTGGGTGCGGCTCGCGCGGCCCGTGGAGTTCGGGCACGAGACGAACGACCCCGTCGGCCTCGTCGTGGCCCTCGCCGCGAAGGACGCCACCGCGCACACCGACGCGATGGCCTCCCTGGCCCGGCTGCTCGCGGACCCGGAGACGGCGGAGGCCCTGCGGGTGGCCCCGACCCCGACGGCGGTGCGCGTGATCCTGGCGGGGGAGACGGGGGAGACGGGGGCCGGAGAAGCTGCGGGGGCTGCCCCTGGGGCTGGGGCTGGGGCTGGGGCTGGAGCCGGAGTCGGGGCTGGTGCCGGGCTCGGGGCGGGGGCCGAAGCAGCCGCTGCCGCACCCGCGTCCGCGTCCGCCGCCGGGCCCGCCGTGCACAAGATCCTCACCGTCTGCGGCAACGGCCTCGGCACCAGCCTCTTCCTGAAGAACACCCTGGAGCAGGTCCTGGACCGCTGGGGCTGGAGCCGGTACGTGAGCGTCGAGGCCACGGACACCATCTCCGCCAAGGGCAAGGCCTCCGAGGCCGTCGCCATCCTCACGTCCCGGGAGATCGCCAAGACCCTCGGCGACGTCGGCGTCCCCGTGCGGGTCGTCGACGACTTCACCTCCACCACCGAGGCCGACCGTGTCCTGCGGGACACCTACGACGTCTAGAAAGAGCCAGAAAGGAGGGGGAGAGCCGTGGACTGGCTGGTCTCCGTAGCGAAGTTCCTGGTCAACGAAATCCTCAGCCAGCCCGCGTACCTGATCGGGCTGATCACCGCCGCCGGCCTGATCGCCCTGCGCAAGTCGGCGGGCCAAGTGCTCGGCGGGGCGATCAAGGCGACCCTCGGCTTCCTGCTGATCGGCGCGGGCGCCGGGCTCGTCGTGGCCGCGCTCGCCCCGCTGGGCGAGATGATCCAGGGCTCGACGGGCGCGCACGGCGTGATCCCGACGAACGAGGCCATCGTCGGCATCGCCCAGGCCGAGTACGGGTCCCGGGTCGCCTGGCTGATGATCCTCGGCTTCGCCGTCAGCCTGGTCCTCGCCCGCTTCACACCGCTGCGCTACGTCTTCCTGACCGGCCATCACATGCTGTTCATGGCCACGCTGTTGACGATGGTGCTCGCGACCGCCGGACAGCGCTCCTGGGTCGTGGTCGTCGTCGGCGGCGTCCTGCTCGGCATCATGCTGGTCGCGATGCCCGCCTTCGCGCACCCCTGGACCAAGCGCGTCACCGGCAACAACACCGTCGCGATCGGGCACTTCGGCACCGCCGGGTACGTCGTCGCCGGTGCGACCGGGCAGGTCGTCGGCCGCCGCAGCCGGTCCACGGAGGACATGAAGCTGCCGGAGGGCCTGCGCTTCCTGCGGGACTCCATGGTCGCGACGGCGCTGTCCATGGTCCTCATCTACCTGATCATGTCCCTGGTGTTCCTCGCGAAGGTCGGCAAGGAGAGCGCCTTCAAGGCGTTCGCGACCGACGGCGGCCCCGCCGCGTCCGACGTCGGCGCGTACGTCATGCAATCGATCATGCAGGGGCTGCAGTTCGGCATCGCCGTCGCCGTCATCCTTTTCGGCGTCCGCACGATCCTCGGCGAGCTGGTGCCCGCCTTCCAGGGCATCGCGAACCGCGTCGTGCCCGGCGCGGTGCCGTCCCTGGACGCGCCGATCGTGTTCCCGTACGCGCAGAACGCCGTCCTCATCGGCTTCATCTCCAGCTTCGTCGGCGGCCTGATCAGCCTCGGCCTGCTCGCCTGGATCTTCGAGCCCGCCTTCGGCCTCGCCCTGGTCCTGCCCGGGCTCGTGCCGCACTTCTTCACGGGCGGCGCCGCCGGGGTCTACGGCAACGCGACGGGCGGACGGCGCGGCGCCGTCCTCGGCGCTTTCCTCAACGGCGTCCTCATCACCTTCCTGCCCGCGCTGCTCCTGAAGGTCCTCGGCGCCTTCGGCGAGGAGAACACCACGTTCGGCGACGCGGACTTCGGCTGGTTCGGCTCGCTCGTGGGCAACGCGGCCAAGGCGGGCACCGTGGGCGGCGCGATCCTGATGCTGGTGATCGGCGCGGTGGTCCTGGCGGGCGCGATCGTCATGCAGAAGCGGGTCGTGGAGACCGGCTGGGACCCCGGCGCCCGCCGCGACGCACTTCTCGGCCACGCGGCGGCCGGGGGTGCCGGGGCCGGCACCGGGCCCGATGCCGGGGCGGGCCCGACGACGACGTACGCGAAGATCGCCCCGCCGCCGGGCGCGCCCAAGCCCCCGCCGCCGCCCGGACAGGACGGCTGAGGCCCGCCGGGGAAGGCGCGCCCGGGACTCGCGGGGAGGCGCGCCCCCGGGGAGTCGCCGCACGGAGGTCCGCTCAGCCCTGCCCCGGCACCACGAACAGTGCCCAGGTGGCCGGCGGCGCGACGAGCGCCATCGACATGCCCCACTTCATGAGCGCGCCGAACACCTGCGGGCGTTGCTCCTCCGGGGCGTTGGCGGTCACCAGCGCCCCGCTCGTGGACAGCGGCGAGGAGTCGACGACCGACGAGGACACGGCGAGGGCGATGATGAGGCCGACCGCCCCGACCTGACCGTCCATGAGGAACGGTACGGCGAGCGGGATCAGGGCGCCGAGGATGCCGGTGGTGGAGGCGAAGGCGGACACGACGGCCCCGATGAGGCAGATCAACAGGGCGCCCAGGAGCGGTGAGTCGATCTGCGCGACGCTGTCGCCGAGCCAGGTGATGGTGCCCATGCGCTCCATCACGCCCACGAACGTGACGACACCGCAGACGAGCAGCACGGTCGACCACGCGCAGCGGTCGACGGCGCCCTTCGCCGCGTCGGCGTCGACGAGGGTGAGGAGCACGACCACCGTGAAGGCCATCAGGCCGACGTTGTAGTCCAGGAAGAGGGCGCCCGCCACCATGCCGAGCAGCCCGAGCAGGGTCAGGACGCGCGCACGGTCGAGGCGAGGGACGACGTCGGCGGTTGCGGGAGCGAAGGTCACCGTGGTGGTGCCGCCGGGGGCGGGGGCGGGCGCGGAGCCCGCGGGAGCCGTGGGCGGGCCGTCGGCGCCTCCGGCCGTCTCGGTCGCCGGGGCGCCCCCGACCCCCGTGCCCAAGCCGCCCCTCCCGTCCTCCGCCCGCCGCCCGAGCAGGCTCCGCCCTCCGAACAGGAAGTACGCGACGACACTGAGCGCGACGTTGAACAGGAACGACATCAGGAACAGCAGCCCGGGGTCGCCCGGCAGGTCGTTGCGCTCGATGACGCCGTTGGTGATGCTGCCGAAGACGCCGGCGGGGGAGAAGCCGCCCGCGCTCGCGCCGTTGATCACCAGGAGGCCCATGAGCAGCGGACTGATCCCGTAGCGGACGCAGAAGCTCATGCCGATGGGGGCGATGACGCCGACGGCCGCGGGCACGACCGCGCCCACGGCGGTGAGGGTGGCGGTGATGAGGAACATGACCCAGGGGATGAGCGCGATGCGCCCCCTGACGGCGCGCGTCGCCGCGTGCACGAGCCATTCGATGGTGCCGTTGTTCTTCGCTATGGCGAAGAGGAAGGTGACGCCGACGAGCACGACGAAGAGGTCGCCCGGGAAGCCGCCGAAGACGTCGTCCGCGTTCTCGCCGGCGACGGACGAGCCGACGGCGAAGGCGGCGACGAGGGCGAGGGCCCCCATGTGGACGGAGGTGAAGGTGGAGAGGGTGAAGATGAGTACCAGTGCGCCGATCGCGATGAGATGGTCTGCCATGTGACACGTCCTCGCCTTCGGGCGGCGGTCACAGTGCGCGGTCCTGGGATCGTGCGCGGGCTGTGGCCGACTGCGAGCATGCGGAGGGGACCCGTGGTGGCGTCCGGGGCAGAGGGGCACCGAGGAGCCGCGCCCCTGCCGTGGGCGGGCAGCCTCTGGAGCCCGGACTGTCCGCAGAGTGGACTGAGGGTTCCGTCATGCGGAACCCCTTTGCGACGCAGGCGAGTATGTGACGGTGGTCACGCCCCGTCAAGGGGGTGCGGACGCATCCGAGTTGTGGGGTGATCGGCGCCCGGTTCAGCTCGCGCGGGCCGCGTCCGGTGCCTGGTGGCCGAGTGCCGTGCTGATCTTCCGGGCCGCCGCGCGCACGTGTTCGCCCAGTTCGACGAGCCGGTCGCGGTCGCAGCGGCTGCTCGGCATGTTGATGCTGACGCCGGCCACCGGCGAGCCGTCGGGGCCGAGCACGGGGGCGGCGACAGCGGAGACGTCGTCGCGCCATTCGCCCTGATTGAGGGCGTAGCCGCGGGCGCGGACCGTCTCCAATTCGGCGCGCAGCGCGGCCGGATCGTCGATCGTCGTGTCCGTGAACCGCGTGAGCCCCTGGGTGAGATAGCGCTCGACGGCCTCGGGGGAGCGGGCCGCCAGGATCGCCTTGCCGTTGGCGGAAGCGTGGCCGGAGAGGTGCTGGCCGAGCGGCAGCACGATCCGCACCGGCTGGGTCGTCTCCAGGCGCTCCACGAGCACGACCCGCTCGCCCTCCGCGACGGCCAGGTGCACCGTCTCGTCCACCGTGCGCCGCAGTCCCTCCATCACCGGCACGGCGACGTCCCGCAGGTCCAGCTCCCCGGTGGCCTGCCGCCCGATGAGCAGCGCCTTCGTCGTGAGCGTCCAGCGGGTGGGGGTGCCTGTCTGCTTGATCCAGCCCGCCGTGTGCAGGGTGCCGAGCGCCCGCTGGACGGTGCTCTTCGGCAGCTCCATGGCGCGGGCCAGATCGGCCACGCCCACGGGCTGGCGCACCGCGAGCTCCTCCAGTACGCGCAAGGTGTTCAGGACGTTCTGCACCGTTGACCCCCTCCGGACCGGACCCTATGCTCCGTCGTGCCGCATAACGATACGCTGTGCCGTATCACGGCACAAGCGGGGAGGGGAGATCCGCGCCATGACAGTCAGGACCGGACGCCACTTTCTCCAGATACCCGGACCGACGAACGTCCCCGACCGGGTCCTTCGGGCCATGTCCGCCCCCACCGTCGACCACCGCGGGCCCGAGTTCGCAGGCCTCGCCCGCCGCGTGCTCGCAGCCCTGAAGCCGGTGTTCGGCACCGCGGGCCCGGTGGTCGTCTACCCGTCGTCGGGCACCGGCGCCTGGGAGGCCGCCCTGGTCAACACGCTCAGCCCGGGCGACCGCGTGCTGTGCTTCGAGACCGGGCACTTCGCCACGCTCTGGCGCGACATGGCCCAGTCCCTGGGTCTGGAGGTCGAGTTCGTCCCGGGCGACTGGCGCCACGGCGCGTCGCCCGAGGCAGCGGCCCACCACCTGGACGCCGACCCGGCCCACACCATCAAGGCGGTCTGCGTCGTCCACAATGAGACGTCCACCGGCGTCACCAGCCGCGTCCCGGAGATCCGCGCCGCCCTCGACGCCGCCGGACACCCCGCCCTGCTCCTGGTCGACACGGTCTCCTCGCTGGGCTCCATCGAGTACCGGCACGACGCCTGGGGCGTCGACGTGACGGTCACCGGATCCCAGAAGGGGCTGATGCTGCCGCCGGGCCTCGGCTTCAACGCCGTCAGCGACAAGGCGCTCGCGGCCGCGCGTACGTCCCGGCTGCCCAAGTCCTACTGGGACTGGGGGCCGGTCGTCGACGCGAACGAGGCCGGGTTCTTCCCCTCCACCCCGGCCACCAACCTCCTGTTCGGCCTCGACGAGGCACTGCTGATGCTCGCGGAGGAAGGCCTCGAACAGGTCTGGGCCCGGCACGCCCGGCACGCCGCCGCCACCCGCGCGGCCGTGCGCGGCTGGGGCCTCGACGTGCTGTGCGCCGACGAGCGCGAGCACTCCGGTTCGCTCACCGCCGTGCTCCTGCCCGACGGCCAGGACGCCGACGCCGTACGGAAGATCGTCCTCGAGCGGTTCGACATGTCGCTCGGCACCGGCCTCGGCCGCCTCGCGGGCAAGGTCTTCCGCATCGGCCACCTCGGCCACTTCAACGACCTCACCCTCGCCGGGACGCTGGCCGGTGTGCAGATGGGGCTCGAACTCGCCGGGATCCCCGTCGGCCGTGACGGCGTCGCGGCGGCCCTCGATCACCTCCGCGTCCACTGACGCCACGTCACCGCCCCTTCCGCCCGCCCCGGGGACGCCCGGCAAGCCCTGCCCCGCTCCACCGAACGCCCCTGCCCCGTACGCCCCTTCACTTTCAGGAGCGTGTCGCATGACCACGAGCACCGAGTCCACGGAGGCCGAGCGGGACGCGCTCGGCGGCGACCTCGCGCGGCGGCTGCGCGCCGACCTCGACGGCGAGGTCCGCTTCGACGACTACAGCCGCCATCTGTTCGCCCGCGACGCCAGCATGTACGCCATCACCCCCCTGGGAGTGGTCTTCCCCCGGCACGCCGAGGACGTGCAGGCGGTCGTCGCGGCCGCGGCCGAGTACGGCGTCTCCGTCGTGCCGCGCGGCGCCGGGACCAGCCTCGCGGGACAGACCACGGGACCGGGCATCGTCCTCGACCTGTCCCGCCACCTGCGCCGCATCATCGCTCTCGAACCGGACGGCCGCACCGCGCTGGTCGAGGCGGGCGTCGTCCAGGACCAGTTGAACCGCGCCGCCGCACCGCACGGCCTGATGTTCGGCCCCGACACCTCCACCAGCAACCGCGCCACGATCGGCGGCATGATCGGCAACAACTCGGCGGGCAGCGGCTCGCTGCGGTACGGCATGACCATCGACCACGTCCGCGCCCTCGACGTGGTGCTCTCCGACGCGAGCACCGCCCACCTCGCGCCCCTCACCGCGCACGAGCACGCCGACCGGGCCCGTGGCACCGGCCTGGACGGCCGCGTCCACCGCGAACTGCCCGCGCTCCTCGCGTCGAACGCCGACGCCATCGCAGCCGGTTTCCCCGGCCACTGGCGGCGGGCCGGCGGCTACCGCCTCGACCGGCTGGCCCGCGAGGACACCCCGTTCGACCTGGCGAAGTTCGTCGTCGGCTCGGAGGGCACGCTCGCCATCGGCATCCGCGCCCTGGTCGACCTCGTGCCGAAACCGACGCGCACCGCGTTCGCCGTCGGCCACTTCACCTCCGTGGCCGGTGCCATCGAGGCCACCCAGGACGCCCTCGCCTGCGACCCGGCCGCCGTCGAGCTGATGGACCGCACCATCCTCGACCTGTCCCGCCAGAAGATCGAGTACGCCTCGTTGGCCACCGTCCTCGAAGGCGACCCGGACGCCCTCCTCTTCGTGTCGTTCACCGGCGACGACGAACGCGAACTCCTCGCGAGCGTCCAGCGGTTGACGAAGCTGTGGCGGCGGCACGGGCACGGCTACCACACGCTCGCGGCCGTCACCCCCGCCGACCAGGCCGCCCTGCTCAAGGTCCGCAAGTCCAGCCTCGGCCTGCTGATGGCGGCGAGCGAGGGCACCCGCAGGCCGCTGGCGTTCATCGAGGACACCGCCGTCGACCCCGTCCACCTGTCCGCGTACACCGCGAGGCTGAAGAAGGTCCTCGACCGGCACGGCCTCACCGCCGGGTTCTACGGCCACTGCTCCGTGGGCTGTCTGCACATCCGCCCGTTCCTCGACGTGGCCGACCCCGCGCAGCGGCAGACCATGCGCGCGGTGGCCGAGGAGATCAAGGACCTGGTCACCGAGTACGGTGGCGTCAACTCCAGCGAGCACGGCGACGGCCTCGCCCGCAGCGAGTTCAACCGCGCGCTCTTCGGCGACGACCTGTACGAGGCGATGCGCGCGGTCAAGGGACTCTTCGACCCGGACAACCGGCTGAACCCCGGCAAGATCGTCGACGCGCCCGCGATGACCGACCACCTGCGCGACGCCGCGCTGCCGCCCGCGCCCGGACTGCGCACCCGGCTCGACTTCGAGGTCGCGGGCGGCATGCGGGCCGCGGCCGACCGCTGCATGAACATCGGGCTGTGCCGCAAGAGCGACGTCGGCGCGATGTGTCCCTCGTACATGGCCACGCGCAACGAGGAGGACTCCACCCGCGGCCGCGCGGGCGCCCTCGTCAAGGCCCTGTCCGCCCCCGACCCGCACCGGGCGCTCGGCGACGAACGCCTGCACGAGGTCCTCGACCTGTGCCTGATGTGCAAGGCCTGCAAGAGCGAGTGCCCCCTGGGCGTCGACATGGCGTCCTTGAAGGCGGAGGCCCTCGCTCACCACCACGACGAGCACGGGACCCCGCTGCGCTCCCGGATCTTCGGCGCCATCCGGCTGCTCAACCGCCTCGGCTCGGCCACCGCCCCCGTGTCCAACCTGCCCGGCCGCATCCCCCTGCTGCGCCGCCTGCTGCACCGCACGGTCGGGATCACCCCGCACCGACCGCTGCCCCGCTACACCCGCCGCAACCTGGTGCGCTGGTTCACCCGCCGCCCTGCCGCCGTCGCCTCGGCACCCCGGGGCCCGGTCGTCGTGCTCGCCGACTCCTTCACCACGTACACCGAACCGGAGATCGGCCGGGCCGCCGTCGAACTCCTCGAACACGCGGGCTGGGCCGTGCAGTTGGAGAGCGGTGGCTGCTGCGGCCGCGCCGCCCTGTCCAAGGGGCTCCTGGACGAGGCGAGCGACAGGGCCTGCCGGCTCGTCCACCGCATCACGGAGACCACGCCCCCCGAGGCGCCCGTCACCGGCTGCGAGCCGTCCTGCCTGATGACGCTGCGCGACGAGCACAAGGCCCTGCTGCCGCTCGACCCGGCGCGCGAGGCCGTGACCGGCCGCGTCCGCCAGCTGGAGGAACTCCTCACCGAGGCCATCGACGACGGCGGCCTCCCCCTGCGCGAGGACTCCTGGCTCAGCGGCCGCACCCTGCTCTTCCACGGCCACTGCCACCAGAAGGCGGAGGTCGGCACGGCGGCGACCGTCGCCCTGCTGCGCCGCATCCCCGGCGTCGAGGTCACCGAGCTCGACGCGGGCTGCTGCGGCATGGCCGGTTCCTTCGGCTTCGAGTCCGAGCACTACGACGTGTCGATGACCGTGGGGGAGGACCGGCTGTTCCCCGCGGTGCGGGCCGCGTCGCAGGACACCGTGGTGGTCGCCACGGGCGCCTCGTGCCGCCAGCAGATCTTCCACGGCACGGAACGGAACGCGTGGCATCCGGTGCAGTTGGTGCGGGAGGCGCTGGTGGCTGACGGGGGCTGAGGGGGACTGACGGGGGGTGAGGGGGATGAGGGGAACTGAGGGGGCTGAGAGGGGCTGAGGCCGACGTTCACGGCTGTCCGACGTTCACGGCTTCCGACCTTCACGGCTGTCCGACGTGGCCGATCCAGTCCTCGCCGAGCCGTCGCTGCACGTCGCTGAGCAGGCCCTCCAGGAGGTCCGTGAGCTGGGCCTGTTGATCGGGCGTGAGGCCCGCGATCAACTCGGCGTCGCGGTGTAGGACCTGGTCGACGGTCGCCTCGACCAGGTCGTGTCCGGCCCGGGTCAGGGCGACGAGGACCGTGCGGGAGCGGCCGCGGGCGGGGCTCCGGGTCACCAGGCCCTCCTGCTCCGCGCGGGCCACCCGCTGCGACACGGCCCCCGCGGTGACCAGCGAACGCTGCCCCAGCTCACGGGTGCTGAGCGTGTACGGGGGCCCGCTGCGCCGCAGCACGCTGAGCAGGTCCAGGGTCGCGGCGTCCACGCCCGCGCGGGCCAGGACCCGGCGCCGGTCGTCGCCGAACAGCTTCGCCAACTGCCAGATGGGCGTGAGGATCCGGATCGAGGAGACCGGCGTACCGGGCCGCTCGCGCTCCCAGGCCTCGGCGATGCCCTGGGCGGTGTGCGCCCTCGCGGTGTCGTCCGGCGCGCGAGCCCCGCCGTCCGCGCGAGCCCCGCCGTCCGCGCCACCTTTGCCGTCCGCGCGGGCAGCGTCGTCCGCGCCATCCCCGCCGTCCGCGTCGCCCGCGGTATCGGGGGCCCGTCCCGCCTGTTGATCCCTTGCCATCGTGTCACTCCCCGGTGCTATGTTGAGGCCTATATTTAGACCTATACGAGATCGATCGGAGCTCAGCATATGGCACGCACCATCCTGGTCACCGGAGGCGGCACGGGCATCGGCCGGGCGATCGCGCTGCACTTCGCGGCGGCGGGCGACGACGTCACCGTCACCGGGCGCCGCCCCGGCCCGCTCGCGGAGCTCGCGGCCGAGGCCGAAGTCCAGAGCGCGGTCTGCGACCACACCGATCCCGCCGCGCTCACCCGCCTCCTCGACGAGCTGCCCGAGCGGATCGACGTCCTGGTGAACAACGCGGGCGGCAACACCACGCTCGACGCCGACGGCAAGGAGGACCTCGCCTCGTACGCCCGTGACTTCCGCGCCAACCTCGACGCCAACCTGGTCGGCGCGGCCCTCACCACGAAGGCCCTGGAGGACCGGCTCGCGGACGGCGGAGCCGTCGTGCACATCGGCTCGATCGCCGCCGAGCAGGCGGCCGGTTCCTACGGCGCGGCCAAGGCGGGCCTGGCGAACTGGAACATCGACCTGGCGCAGCGGCTCGGCCGCCGCGGTGTCACGGCCAACGTCGTCTCGCCCGGCTACATCGCCGACACCGAGTTCTTCCGCGACAAGCTCTCGGACGAGCGGCGCGAGCAACTGGTGGCGGCCACCGCGACCGGCCGCGCCGGGGTGCCCGCCGACATCGCGGGCACCGTCGCCTTCCTCGCGTCCCCCGCGGCCCGCCACATCACGGGCCAGGTGCTGCACGTCAACGGCGGTGCGCGCGCCACGCGTTGAGGCACGGGTCCGCCCGCCCTCCGACGGCGGCCGTAGGGGCGCGACACCACACCGAACCCGCGCCACGGCGTCGCGGGGGTCCGTGCCCAACCCCGGGCGGGGGCCAGGGCCGTCCGGCGATTCGGCCGGTGTGGCCACGAGGGCGTCGATGAACACGGGCCGGGCCTCGGGGCTGGAGCGGCTGTATGCGCTCTCGCCGGTCGAGGACATCATCGACGTGAGGGTCTGTACCGGTTCCGGGCAGGAGGGGGCCATCGTCCGGGCGATCATCCCGCCCATCGAGGCGCCGGCCACGTGGGCGCGTTCGACGCCGAGCGCCGTGAGCAGGCCGAAGCCGTCGTCGGTCATGTCGGCAGGCCGGCAGGGGGCCATCGCGAGGGCGGCGGGACGGTCGCCCGAGCTGACCGCGGCGATGAACTTCCCCATGTCGACGGGGTGGTCGTCGCACTTCGTGGAGAGCCCGCAGTCGCGGTTGCCGTACCGGATCACGTACCGGCCGCGGTCCGCCGGCGCCCGGCAGAAGTCCTCGTACCAGGCGAGCAGCTGTGCGCCGAAGCCCGTCACGAGCAGGACGGCGGGGTCATCGGGGGAGCCGAAGCTCTCGTGGGCGAGAGGCACCTCAGGGGACCTGCGCTTGCCTCGGCCTTCGCGTGATCAGCCGGGCGGGACAAGGAGCCTCCTAGGCGGTCCCGCCCGGTGCCGGGTCCGGCAGCAGCTCCCGCAGCAGTTCCTCGAACGCGTCCGCCGTGGTCGGCTCGTCGTCGAGCAGGGCCTGGAGGAGCAGCCCGTCGTAGGCGTGCGTGAACAACTTGACGCGCAGCGGATCGTCCGTGCACGCGCGGGCGAAGGCGGCCAGGGCCTCCTTCCAGCGGCGGGTCGCGGCACGCTGCTCCGGGCGGCGCACCGCGAGCAGGCACAGCTCGAACTCGGCGAGCAGATGCCCTGGCGGCTCCAGGGTCCGCGCCATCAGCAGCGCCAGGGACCGACGCTTGTCCACGCCGTCGTCCGGCGCCCCGACCAGCGCCTCGATGCGCGCGGAGTCCTCCTCCATGCACTGGGTCAGCGCGGCGGTGAGGAGCGCGTCGATGCTGCTGAAGTAGTACGTCGTCGCGGTCGTCGGCAGCCCCGCCTCACGGGCCACCGTGCGATGCGTGACCCCGGCGGCTCCGTCGCGCGCGATGACGCGCACGGTCGCCTCGATCAGCGCCCGCCGACGGCGCTCGCCCTTGGCGCGGCGGCCGTCCGTGACGACCGCCCCTTGCGCCCGCTTGAGGTCCGGCGCGGCCGTCGTTCCTGTACCGGTGTCGGTGCCCGTCTTGTTCAGGGTGTCTCTCCACTGCTCACAGATGCCGCTGCGCGGATGTCGCTCGCGCACGAGTCGTTCCCGTCGACGTTACCCGTAGCTCACCGGGCCGCGCCCGTCCGGGCCGCGCCCGGCCTGCGGGCGTCGTCGCGCACGGCGCGGGTGAGGTCCGCCGTGTCCGGGAGCGGCGTCGGATCCGGGGCAAGCAGGCCGACGATGGTCCAGGCTCGTCGTGTCGTGGCCGGCCCAGGCACAGCACGTCAGCTGGAAGAAGGCCCGGCCGGCCGCCCTGCGGCCCGTCCTCTTCTTCTCCTTCGTCCCCTTCGTCTGCGCACCGGGCCCCGTTGCCGCTCGCCGCACCGACGATCTACGCTCCGGTGCATTCTTGACGCCGAGTCAGTGGGGTGCGCGGTGGATTACCGGGACTACGCGACGTACGACGCAGTGGGGCTCGCCGAGTTGGTGGCGCGGGGCGACGTGTCACCTGCCGAACTCCTCGAAACGGCTCTCGCGCGGGCCGAGGCCGTGAACGGGAAGATCAACGCGATCGTGCGCCCGATGCAGGTCGTCGCGCGCGAGCGCGCCGCGGGTCCGCTGTCCGGGCCCTTCGCCGGAGTGCCTTTCCTGATCAAGGACTTGATGCAGGACTACGCGGGCCGCCCGACGGGCCGCGGCTCGCGTGCCGCGCAAGGGCTCGTCGCGGCGCGGCACAGTGAGCCCGTCAAGCGGTGGCTGGACGCCGGGCTCGTCGTCTTCGGGCAGACGAACACGCCCGAGTTCGGCATCAAGAGCATCACCGAGCCCGAGGCCGGCGGCGCGACCCGCAACCCGTGGAACCTCGGCCACACGCCCGGCGGTTCGTCCGGCGGCTCCGCGGCCGCCGTCGCCGCGGGCATCGTCCCGGCCGCGGGCGCCAACGACGGCGGCGGCTCGATCCGCATACCCGCGGCCTGCTGCGGCCTCTTCGGCCTCAAGCCTGGCCGGGGCCTGGTGCCCGCGGGCCCCGCGTACGGGGAACTCCTCGCGGGCGCCGCCACCGACGGCGTCGTCTCCCGCACCGTACGCGACAGCGCGGCCCTGCTCGACGTCCTCACCGCGCGCCCCGACCCCGGCGCCCCGTTCCTCGCGGCACGCCCCGACGAGCCGTACGCCGAACTCGCCCGCCGCACCCCGCCGAAGCTGCGCGTCGGCGTCAGCACCCGCTCGCCGATCGGCACCCCGGTGTCCCGCGAGGCCGTCGAAGCCGTCGACACGGCCGTGAAGCTCCTCGTCGGCCTCGGCCACGAGGTGGAGGAGGCCGAACCCCACATCGACGGGCTGCGCATGGCCGACGACTTCATGGCCATGTACGCCGCCGAGAACGCCGCGACCCTCGCGGAGCTGAAGCACAGGACCGGCGCCGACGACGAGCAGTTCGAGCTCGACACCCGCCTCCTCGCCGCCGCGGGCCGCGCCATCGGCGCGGTCGAGCACACCGTCCGGCACACGCGCTGGAACACCTACACCCGGCAGCTGGCCGCGTTCCACGAAACGTACGACATCCTGCTCACGCCGACCCTCGCCCGGCCGCCCGTGCGGATCGGCGAGCTCGCCACGCCCTGGCCGACCCGGCAGGTCGGCAAGGCGCTGCTCAAGGCGGGCCTGGCGGGCCGCTTCAGCCGGACCAAGCTGTGGCAGCGGTCCGTGGTCCAGAACCTCGCCCCCAACCCGTTCACGCAGCTCGCCAACATCACCGGCCGCCCCGCCATGTCCGTCCCGCTGTACCGCACCCCCGAAGGCCTGCCCCTGGGCGTGCAGTTCGGCGGCCCGCTCGGTGGCGAGGGCATGCTGCTCGCCCTCGCCACGCAGCTGGAGTCGGCCGCGCCCTGGGGCCGGGAGCGGCCGGACCTGTAGCGTCCGGCACCGGTCCGAAGGGGGCCCGTCGGCGAGGCTGGACTCTCCCACGAGGGGAGAGTCCACCATGAAGGCGTGCGAGACGAACTCCTCACCATCGGGCGCTTCGCCCGCCTGTGCCGCCTCAGCGTCAAGCAGCTGCGGCACTACGACGAGACGGGCCTCCTGACCCCGGTCCGCGTGGACGTCGGCTCCGGATACCGCTACTACGCACCTGAACAGGCGCGCGCGGCCCTGACCATCGCGCTCCTGCGCGACATGGACGTGCCGCTCGCCGTGATCGCCGAGGCGCTGGCCGCCGGGCCCGAGTCCCGGGCCCGGATCCTGCACGCCGAACGGGCCCGGCTCGCCGAGCGGATCAGCAGGGACCAGGCACGCCTGAAGGTGCTCGAACGCCTCGCGGAGGGCGGGCCGCCCGGCCAGGACGTGACGACGGGCCGCGAGCCGGAGCGCGTCCTCGCCGTGGTGCGAGCGCACTGCGCCCCCGCGGAGATCGGGGCGAAGGTCGAGGAGTGCGTGGGCCGACTGCTGCCCGCGCTCGGCGGAGCGGGGATCGCCTGGAAGCCGCCGCTGTGGGGCCTGTACCCGCTGGACCTGGAGGCACGGATGGAGATCGCCGTCGGCGTCCCGGTCGGGCGGGGCGCGGCGACACCGGGCCTGGAGGTCGAGGTGCTGCCCGGCGGGCCCGTCGTCGAGACCGTGCACATCGGGCCCTACGTCCAGTTGCCGCTGGCCTACAACGCCCTCTTCGCGGCCGTCCACGAGCGCGGCCTTCGCCCGCGGGCGCCCGCGCGCGAGGTGTACCTGGCCGGTCCGGCCGACGTTCCCCAGGACGAGCTGAGAACCAGGCTGATCATCGAGGTCGAGGAGACCACGGCATGACCACAGTGACAGGCATCGACGCCCGCGGCATGCGGCACTGCGAGACGACGGCCCTCGGGGTGCTGCTGCGGCACCAGGGGCTCGACCTGTCCGAGCCCATGCTCTTCGGCCTCGGCTCCGGTCTGTCCTTCGTCTACTGGGACAGCAAGAACCTGGGGTTCCCCTTCCTCGGGGGCCGGGTCAAACCCTTCGAGCTCACGAGGAACCTGGCCGCCGGACTCGGCCTGGAGCTGGTGGTCCAGGAGACCACCTCGCCCCGCAAGGCCTGGGAGAACGTGACGGCCCCCCTCCGGGCGGGCCGGCCCGTGGGACTGCAGCTCGACAGCTACCACTTGGAGTACTTCGGCGCGAGGGTGCACTTCGGCGGTCATGTCGTCGCCCTGTACGGCCACGACGACCGCGTCGCGTACCTGGTGGACACCGACCAGCAGGGCGGCGCGGTGACCACGAGCCTGACCAGCCTCGCCGAGGCCAGGGCCGCGCGCGGCCCGATGACCGCCAGACACCGCTCCTTCACCCTCACCGTCCCGGCGAACCCGCCCGCCCCGCGGGACCGGATCATCCCGGCGATCACCGCCTGCGCGGCCGCCTTCCTCGACCCGCCCATCGCCAACCTCGGCCACCGCGGCATCGAGAAGGCGAGCAAGCTGGTCCGCACCTGGCTGGAGCGCTCCGACGCACCGGAGCGCGACCTGCCGCAGGCCGCCCGCCTAATGGAGCGGGCCGGAACCGGCGGCGCCCTGTTCCGCAACCTCTACCGCGACTTCCTGGCGGAATGCGCCCAACTGCTCGACAGCGGCCATCTGCGCACCGGCCTCGGCCTGTACGCGGAGGCAGCCGACCAGTGGACCGAGGTCGCGGAACTCATCAAGAAGGCCGGTGAGTCGGGCGCCGCGGAGCACCTCGCCCAGGCGGGCGACCTCCTGCGCGACCTCTCGCGAACCGAGCGCGAGGCCATGCGGGCGCTGAGCCGCCTGGGGGAGTGAGGAGCCGCGCGCACCGAGGCGCGGGGCGCCGCCCGGCGCCCCGCGCCTCGTCCGACGGCTCCGCATCCGTCGCCGCCCGGTGTCACAGGCCCCCGCGGTACCGGGCGGCGACCGAGGAGACGCAGGCCATCCCGACGCCGACGATCCGCACCAGGCGCGGCACCCAGGTGCCGTCGGCCGAGCCGTGCAGGGCGCGCCGCAGGCCCGGCCGCGGCGGCGACGAACAGGGCTCCGACGACAAGGAAGTTGGTGATCTGGATCCAGCCGACCGAGCCGTTGGCCAGCATGCTGATGGGGTGCCGGGTCAGGTCGAAGGCGTCCCGGGTGAGGGCCTGGGCCGCCGCGACCACGGTCCACAGCGGGGTGGCGACGGCGCCTGCGGTGAGCAGCGCGCGGGCGGGGCCCGAGGCGCGGGCGACGGTGCTCGTGGCGGTGTCGCGGGCGGTGAGCGGGGTGGCCAAGGACGCGCTGGTCGCCGCGCTCGAACAGTGGCCCACCGCGGGGGTCCCCGACAACCCCGGTGCCTGGCTCCTCGCCATCGCCAAGCGCCGGGCCGTCGACCACGTCCGGCGCTCCCAGCGGCAGGAGCGCAAACAGGAGCAGCTCGCCCACCCCATCGACCGGCGGCCCGGAGCCGACGGCGAACCCGAGCAGGACGACGTCCTGTTCTGCCGCACCGAACTGCCCCTGCGCGAGCGGACCTTGTGGTGGCTCCTGCACGAGTCGGGAGCCGGGGCGACGGCCGTCCTGTCCCTCGACGTCGAACACCTCGACGTGGACGACCGCCGCGCCCGTACGGGACGCACCTGGGTGTCCTGGCGCTCCGGCACCGCACGTCTGCTCCTCACTCTGCTGTCCGGCCGCACCCGCGGCCCCCTCTTCCTCTCCGACCGCCGCCCCGCCCCCGCCCGGATGCCTGCGGCGGCCGACCTGCGCCTGGAAACCGGCCGCCGCGGGCTCTCCTACGAACGGGCGGAGCACCTCTTCAAACAGGCCACCAAGTCCCTGGACCCGTCCGCCGACGGCTGCACGCTCAGTCAGCTCAAGCCCTAGCCGCGCGGTGGTGGGGGCGACGGGCCCCGAGCCACGGCTACGCGGGCCGGGCGACCAGCCGGTAGCCGACGCCGCGTACGAGCTCGATCAGGCGGGGGTCGGGCAACTTGCTGCGCAGGGAAGCGACGTGCACCTCCAGGGTGCGTGCGGTCGCCTGCCGGTTGTCGGGCCAGAGTTGGCCGACGATCAGCTCACGGCGGACGACCACGCCGGGGCGCCGGGCGAGCAGGGCGAGCAGGTCGAACTCCTTGCGGGTCAGGTGGACGGCCGAACCGTCCACGCTCATCTGCCGGTCGGCCAGATCGATGTGCAGGGGGCCGAGGCGCAGGACCGTCTCGGCGGCGGAGCGGTTGCCGTCGGGGCCCTGCGCCCGCAGGATGCCGAGCACCTTGCCCGCGTGCCCGTATCCCGAGGGGGGCGGGGGAGTGTCGGGCACCGGGGGGCTGTTCGGTGTTGTCGGGCCCGGGGCCTGGTAGAAGTAGCCGACGCCTCGGGCCGACACGATCGACGCGCTGCCGACGGCGGTCGTGTCGAGTTTTCCGCGCAGACGGGAGATGGCGAACTTGACCTTCTCGGTGTCCCGCCCGGTGGGGTCGTCCCACGCCCTCGCGAGCAGTTTGCGGAAGGGCTGGACGACTCCCGCGTTGCGCACCAGGAGGTCGAGTACGCGGAACTCCGTGCGCGTCAGCCGCAGCGGCGCGTCGGCCACGGCGGCCTCGAAGGCCTGGGAGTCGAGCCGCAGCAGGCCGTCGTCGTAGACGTCCTGGGGCCGCTGCTCCCGTGACGTGCGGTGCAGCACGCGCTCCATGCGGGCGAGGAGTTCCGCGGAGGCGTACGGCTTCACGACGTAGTCGTCCGCGCCCAGGTTGAGTCCGTGCAGCCGGGACCGGTCGTCGCCGCGCGCCGTGACGACGATGACGGGTACGTCGCTGACGGTCCGCAGCTTGGCCAGGG
This sequence comes from Streptomyces flavofungini, assembly GCF_030388665.1. NCBI lineage: Bacteria > Bacillati > Actinomycetota > Actinomycetes > Kitasatosporales > Streptomycetaceae > Streptomyces > Streptomyces flavofungini. The sequence continues at coordinate 8,291,147 of NZ_CP128846.1, forward strand.
CCTCGTAGCCGTCGATGTCGGGGAGCCCGAGGTCCAGGAGCACCAGGTCGGGCCGTCCGGCGTACGCCGCGCGGAGGCCCCCGGATCCGGACAGCTCGTGGACGACCGAGTAGCGGTGCTGGGCCAGCATCGCGGACAGCGCCGCGGCGACGTGCGGATCGTCCTCGATGAGGAGCACGCGTGCCCGGCGGGCAGGGGTGGGCGGTGGCGGAGGGGGCGTCGGTGCCCGCTCGTCCCGGCCCTGTTTCTCCGCCTCTCTTGGGAGCAGGCGTGACTCGACCTCGGACTGGGGCACGCCGTTCTTGATGAGGAACGACAGTGCCATGTCGTAGCAGTCGGCGCAGACCTGGCTCTCGGCGCCCTTCACGATCAAGGTGTGCCGTGCGTCCCGGTCGCAGCGGCGGCCGGCGATGTCCGTCGAGCACTGGCGGAAAGCGGTGGAGTCCTCGTGCTTCCGTCGTCGGTCACGGGACCGCCGGGCCGCCGATCGGCAGGCGTCCGAGCAGTAGCGGCGCGGCCGGCCCGTGCCGGAGGCGGGTGGCAACGACCCACCGCACTCCTGGCACTCGCCGTCTGCCGTCCCCATGTCGCGGCCCTTTCTCCCCACGGATCGCGAGCATGACACGAAACCCGTTTTTGTGACGGGCCATCGGGTGCAAGAGGGAGAGCGCCCTTGGCCGGGACCGACGGTCCATGTTCTCCTGGATGCAGAGGGCCTGACCGCCTCTCGACGATCAGGCCCCCGGTTTCATGACCGCTCGTGCTTGCCGGCGTCGACGATCATGTCACCGACCGCGATGAGGACCCTTGCCCCTTGGGCAAGGGCCTCGTGCTGTTTCAGGGCCGCCACCGTGTCCACGACGAGCAGCACGGCCCGCAGCCCCGTCCAGCACGAGTTCACTCGCTGCGGCTGCCACCTCCTGGGCGTTCCGGGGCCCGTCGCGAGGGGCTCGTCGCCCTCCGTCTGCGGACCCGGTTCGTCCGGTGTCGAGGTTCGGCACATCCGTCACCTTCCTCTCGACAGCGACCGCGGCCATCGCGGGCTGTCGCGACACGCACGCGGTGGATCCACGAGTCGCCGGTGCGTCGTGCGAGAGGGAGTGGAGAGATGCCTGAGTCCCCGTCACCTGAAGTGGTCGGCCCACCGTCCCCCGGAACGCGCCCACCCGGCAAGCAAGCGCAATCAACGTAGCGCCGCGGCCAGTTGGTGAAGGACTGCCCCGCGTCCGTGGGCTCGCGGCCGAGAGTGCCGGTGGGCGGGGAGTGCCGCGCGTGATAGAAAGTGGAACGATAGTCCCGGAAGTTGCCCGAGCGGGCACGCGCACCGGTCGACCGCGCGTGCCCGCACGGGCCGAGGGCCGATTCCACCGACAGGACACCCGATGGCAAACGCGTACCGCGAGATCTTCACCGCCCCCGGCGCGAAGGCGTTCAGCTCCGCCGGTCTGCTGGCCCGCCTTCCGCTGCCCCTGACCCACATGGGCATCCTGACGATGCTGTCCGAGACGACCGGCGAGTACGCCCTGGCCGGTCTGGTCGCGGGCACCTTCACCTTCTCCATGGCCTTCCTCGGCCCGCAGGTGTCCAAGGCCGTCGACCGGCGCGGGCAGAGCCGCGTCCTGCCGCTCGCCACCGGCGTCAGCGTGCTCGGCCTCGCGGCGCTCCTCCTCTGCGCCACCGCCGGCGCGCCGAGTTGGACCCTGTTCCTCTTCGCCCTGCTGTCCGGGCTGATGCCGAGCATGAGCGCGATGGTCCGCGCCCGCTGGACGGAGATCTACCGTGGCACCCCGCGGCTCACCACCGCGTACTCCATGGAGTCCGTGGTCGACGAGCTGACCTACGTCATCAGCCCGGCGCTCGCCGTGGTCCTGTCCACGGCGCTGTTCCCGCAGGCCGCGCCCCTGTTCGCGGGCGTTCTCCTGGTCGTGGGCGTCGCCCTGTTCGTACCGCAGAAGCGCACCGAACCGCCCGTCAGGGCGCGCGTCACGAGCGGTGGCGACCGGTCCGTGATCCGCTCGGCGCCGGTGCTGCTGCTCGCGCTCGTGCTGCTCTGCGGCGGGGCGATCCCCGGCATGGTCGACACGATGGGTCTGGCGTTCGCCGAGGAGCAGGGCAACAAGTCGCTCGGCGGCCTCGTCTTCACCGTGTACGCGATCGGCTCGGGCCTCGCGGGACTGCTCTTCGGAGCCCGTGAGTGGAGCGTGCCGCTGCCCCGGCTGCTGCTCCTCGGCGTCGCGGGAACGGCCCTGACCACACTGCCGTTCCTGCTCGTCGACGGGGTGGCGGGGATGTGCGCGGCGGTGTTCCTTGCCGGGGTGTTCTTCGCGCCGACCATGGTGGTGATCATGGGCATCGTGGAGCGCGTCACCCCGGAGCACCAGCTCACCGAGGCGATGACCTGGATGATCGCGGGCCTGCAGAGCGGAGTGGCGATCGGCGCGGCCGTCACCGGTGTCGTCTACGACCGCTTCGGCGCCACCGCCGGAGTGTCGGTGGCGCTCGTCGCGGGCGCCGCCGCGCTCGTCCTGGCGCTGTGCGCCCTGCCGTTGCTGCGGACGCGACTCACGCGCACGGAGACCGGGGCGGCGGTGCCGGAGGTGTCGGCGCGGACGTCGAGGGCGGTGTGCTGCCCGAACGGCTGAGGCCGCGCGGGGCCATCGCGAGGCGGCGGCCCCGCGCGGCCGACCGCCTTCCTCCCCCTGATCACCGCGCGACGGGCTACTGCGGCTTGTGCGGCGTGGCCTCGCTCGGCCGTACGACGACCATGCCCTCGCCCTCCAGCTTCAGCTGCACCGCCTCACCGGAGCCGCCGCGGATCATCGAGCCGATCGACTGCGAGCGGTGCAGCGACGTGTGCAGGCTCGTGGTCCAGCCCACGACGGCGTCGGTGTCCACGAACACCGGCGCCTGCGGCGACACGGGAATCACCAGCGGCTCGCCCTCGCACATCAGGCCCAGCTGCCCGTGCCCCGTGAACACGCTGTTGAAGAGCCCGCCGCCGGAGATCCCCGAGCCCTTCACGGTCTTGATCTCGTACGAGAGGGACGCGTCGAAGCAGAGGATGTTGCGGCCGTTGACGGTGAGCGAGTCGCCCTGCTCGATGTCGACGACGAAGCAGCTCTGCGCCTCGTGCGCGAACCACGCCTCGCCCTGGCCCTTCACGGCCATGAGCGGCAGTCCCTCGCCGGTGACCGCGCGCTTCAGCATGCCGCCGACGCCCTGGCCCTTCCGCTCGAACTGCAGGTTGCCGCGGTAGGCGACCATCGCGCCCTGGCGCGCCATCATCTCGCCGTTCACGGCGTACCGGATGGACTTCGAGTTGTGCAGGCTCATGCCGGGTGCCGTCGCGGGCTGCGCCACGTGGTCCTTGGAGAAAAGGTCGCTCTTCATGCGGGCATCGTGCCCCGCTCGGGGGCGCCGCGCCAAGCCTCCGGGGGCGCATGTCCAGCAGACCGTGGGCGCGCTCGCGCGCCCCCGGCCGCGACTTTCGGCCAGGGGCGCTTCGACTTGGGGCGATGCCCCGCCGCCGGGCCGGGGCGGGGCGCTCGTCGCGGGTCGGCCGGTCGGCCGGTCTGTCGGTCAGCCGGTCGTGACGCGGACGTAGTCGACGGTCAGCGTCTGCGGGAAGGTCGTGCTGCCGTCCGGGTCGCCGGGCCAGTAGCCGCCGACGGCCAGGTTGAGGATGAGGAAGAAGGGCTTGTTGAACACCCACTGCTTGCCGCCGAGATCGGCCGGGGTGCGGGTCTGGTAGACGTGACCGTCGACCGACCAGGTCACCTTGTTCGGGGACCAGTCCACGGCGAAGGTGTGGAACTTGTCCGCGAAGGCCTCGCCGTTCGGCAGGGAGTACGCGGCGCCGATGCCGCCCGAACCGGAGTAGCCGGGGCCGTGCAGCGTGCCGTGGACGGTGTTCGGCTCCTTGCCGATGTTCTCCATCACGTCGATCTCGCCGCAGTTCGGCCAGCCCACGCTGCCGATGTCGGCGCCGAGCATCCAGAACGCGGGCCACATGCCCTGGCCGCGCGGCACCTTCAGGCGCGACTCGACCCGGCCGTACGTCGAGGTGAACTTGCCCGCGGTGTTGAGCCGGGACGAGGTGTACTCACAACGGCCGTACCAGCACTGGTAGTTCTCGGGGTTCTCCTTGCGGGCCGTGATGACCAGGTTGCCCTGGCCGTCGAGCTTCGCGTTCTTGTTGCCCGACGTGTAGTACTGGCGCTCGTGGTTGTTGACGTTGTCGCCGGTCTCGACCTGCCACTTGGCGCCGTCCACGGCGGATCCGGCGGGGCCGTTGAAGTCGTCGGAGAAGGCGAGGGCCTTCTCGCGCTCGGGCGCGGCGGCGGCGCTGGGAGCGGCGGTCGCGGCGGTGGCGCAGCAGACCAGGGAGAGTGCGCAGAGCGCCGCGCGGCGGCGCCAGGAGAGGGACACAGTCATCACATCGCTTCGAGTGGGGGGCGGGCACGCATGCCGTGGGGGCATGAAGGTGGTGCGCAATTCAGTCGCGTGCATGACAAGGTCACGTCGAGAGTTGAACGCGGTACGCGATCCTCCGCGACGGTTTCTTCACTGCTTGATTTAAGGCAGGTGCGCAGGGGGCGTCAAGGCATGGGTGCGGACCAACTGCGAAGGGGCCGACGGCACTCGATGCCGCCGACCCCTTCGCCGCGTCCGGCACGACCGCTGCCCCGGCCGTGCCGCCCGCGCTCCGCGCGCACCCCCGCTCTCCCCGCGAGGGCGCGCGGTCGTCACTCGTCGACGGCCGCCCCGAACGCCGCGTCCCGCGCGGGCGCGCCGAGCGATCCGGCGCCGTACGTCCACGAACCGGCGGCCGTGACCCCGCCCGCGCCCGCCGAAAGGACCCACACCACGCCGTCGCCGGTGTTCTCGCCCGGCGCCGACGCGAGCAGCCCGAAGCGGCCGTCGCGGTTGGGGTCGGTCAGGCGCACCTGGGCGCCCCACTTGTCGCCCTTCTCGGCGGTGCCCGGGATGTCGTCCGAGTTCTGGTCCCACGACTTGGCGCCGGTCCCGGTGAGCCCGGCGGCCGTGCCGCGGAGCACCCACACGGCGCCCGCGTCCGCGACCGTGCCGATGTCCTCGCCGGGCGCGCCGATCGCCACGTCCGCGTAGCCGTCCTTGTCCGTGTCGGCGACGGACAGGTCGGCGCCCCAGCCGTCCCCGCGCTCGGCGGTGCCGGGCACGCCCGCGGTGTCCTGGGTCCACCACTTCACGTCGTCGGAGATCCCCTCGGCGGAGCCGTAGCGCACGCCGACCAGGCCGCCGGTCGTCGTCTCGCCGCCGTCGTCGGGGGAGTGGGGCTCGCCCGTGACCAGGTCGTCGTAGCCGTCGCCGTCGATGTCGCCGGACGCGGCGGCCGGGCCCCCGCGCAGGTCGCCCTGGTGGGTGAGGGCGTCGGCGCCGCCCTTGAAGTAGGCGGACCAGCCGTGTCCCGGCTCCTCGTCGCCGACGGTCACGCCGGACACCACGAGGTCGGCGTAGCCGTCGTCGTCGTAGTCGCCGGTGGTCAGGGACTTGGGCAGGATGTGGCGCTCCTCGGCGCGCGCCGACGCGCGTCCCGAAGCCAGGTGCTCGGTCGCGAGGCGCTTCAGGGGCGCCGCGGCGCGGGCCTGCGGCACGGCGTCGTACACGAAGAGTTCGAGGTCGTCGCGGTCGAGCACGGCGAGGACGTCGCCGGGGGTGTCGCCGGTGAGCCGCGCGGCGGTCACCGCGGACCCGAACTTCTCGCCCTTGGTGGGCTCCTGGGTCTGCAGCCAGTCGCTCGCCGCCCCCTTCAGGCCCTCCTTGGAGCCCCAGAGGATCGCGACACCACCGGCGTCGGCGACCGTGCCGATGTCCTCGCCGGGGATGCCGATGACCGCGTCGTCGTAGCCGTCGGCGTCGAGGTCTCCGGTGGCGACGGCCGAGCCGAAGCCGTCGGCGGCCTCGGCAGCACCCGCGACACCGGCCGTGGACTGGCTGAACCGCGCCACGTCGCTGGTGCCGATGCCTCTGGACGAGCCGTACTGCACGGTGACGAGGCCGGCGCCCTTCTTGCCGCTGACCGTCGCTCCGGGCGCGCCGACCAGGACGTCCTCGTATCCGTCGCCGTCGAAGTCGCTGTTGCGGTCGTTCGCGTGCGTCCCTCCGGGGGTGCCCGCCACGGCGGCGGGGGCGGCGGCGACGGCCGCGCCCGACAGGAGAAGGAATGAGGCCGCGGCGACGGCGGCCGAACGGTTCTTGCGCATGAGCGACTCCAGTGCGGGAAGGCGGCCGGGCGGGCGCGGGGGTGTCCGGAAAGGGCCCGTTCCTCGTCCGGCGCCCTGTTCGACCCCGGTCGGTGCGGAAGGGTTGTACGGGACGTCGCCGCGGGTTCACCGGGCCGCCGCCGCCCGCAAGTCCGGCCGGGGGTTCGGGACTTGAGGGCCGGGGGGGCAGGGTCCGCCTCAGGGCGCGTCGGGCCGCTCGGGAGGGGCAGCACGAACACGGAACCACCGGGGTCGGGGGCCTCCCGGCCGCCTTCATGGCCGCCGGGACCTCGTCCTTCCTCGACTTCCTCGCCGAGCGGGCGCCGGACGGGCCGCGGGCCGCGGTGCTCCAGGGGGCATGCGGGCGGGCGGGGGCTCTCCACCGTGCCTGCCGGGCCAGGGGGCGCGCACGCCGGTCCACGCGTTGCCTGCGCGGCGCCCGCGGACGCCGCTTCGATGACCTCGTCGAGTACCTCGCGCGAGCGCAGCAGATCGTTGATCATGCGGTCGATGCGGTCGATGCGGTCCCGCTCCACGCCGAGTTCGGCGACCAGGTGCGGGGTCGCGATGTCGCGATCGCGGAAGGGTCGCCGTCCGTGTCCCGCATGCGCGGAAGGAGCCGGACGATCTTCGAGCCGCACAGTCCGGCCGCGAACAGCTCCTGGGCGCGGACGACCCGGTCGACCGCGCCTTCGGCGTAGTCGCGATGGCCGCCCGGGGTGCGCTCGGCGGTCAGGAGTCCCTGCTTCTCGTAGCAGCGCAAGGAGCGTTCGCTCACTCCGGTGCGCCGGGCCAGTTCGCCGATCCGCATGGTCTGTCTCGTCGAGCGGCTGCGCACGGGCGCCCCCGTCAACCCGGTGCGGGACCACGGACTCATGTACGTGGGCGGGGAGAAGGGGCACACGGACTGCCCGGCCCTGGAGGACCCCGCCGATGACCTGGCCGGCCCCGCTGTTCCCTCCGTGACGCGTTGACTCCCCCCCCGCGCCCCGAAGTCCCGCGCGCTACCGCCCCGTCACGTGCTGGTTGCGGGCGGCCCCCAGGCCGACCGCGACCTGCGGCAGGAGCAGGACCAGCAGGAGGACGACCGGCAGCGTCCAGTCGTGGGAGGCGTCGTGGACGGCGCCGAGGACGGCCGGTCCCGTGGCGGCGAGGATGTAGCCGAAGCACTGGGCCATGCTGGAGAGCGGCGCGACGTGCCGGGCGTCCGGCGCGCGCTGCACGATGAAGAGGAGCGCGAGGCTGATGGCCGCGCCCTGGCCGAGCCCGAGCAGGCTCATCCAGAGGTACACGGCGCCGACGGGGGCGGTGAGTAGCCCGGCGTAGGCGATCGCGCACAGCGCCGCGCCGAGGACGGCGAGCGTGCCGGAGCGCACCCGCCTGCCGACGATCACGGGGGCCACGAACGAGCCCGCGATCCCGAGCAGCGACGAGTACGACAGCATCCAGCCCGCGTCGCCCGCGCTCATCCCGGCGTCCTTGAGGAGCGTCGGCAGCCAGGCCGCCGCGGCGTAGTAGTTGAGGGACTGCAGGCCCATGTACCCGGTGACCTGCCAGGCCAGCGGCGAGCGCCACAGGCCGCGCACCGGACGCGCCGCCCACCGCGCGGCAGCCGCGCCGTCCCGTGCCCGCGTGCGCAGCTGCGGCAGCCACACCACGAGCGCCACCACCGCGAGGGCACCCCAACAGGCCAGCGTCGTCCGCCAGTTCATGCCGGACGCCTCCTGTACCGGCAGCGTGACGCCTGCCGCGAGAGCGGCGCCGCCGAACAGCGACATCGAGTAGAGGCCCGTCATCAGACCGGCCCGCCCGGGGAAGTCCCGCTTGATCAGGCCCGGGAGCAGCACGTTGGCGACGGCGATGCCCGCGCCGATGACGACGGTGCCCGCGAACAGCGCGACCACCGCGTCCAGCATGCGCAGTGCCGTGCCCGCGCAGATCAGCGCCATCGTGGCGAGCAGCGTCCGCTCGGTGCCGAAGCGGCGGCCGAGGCGCGGGGCGACGGGTGCGAGCAGCCCGAAGCACAGCAGCGGAAGCGCGGTGAGCAGGCTGGTGGCCGCCGCCGACATGCCGCTGTCGTCGCGGATGGTGTCGGCGAGCGGGGAGACCGCGACCAGGGCGGGGCGCAGGTTGAGGGCGAGCAGGACGACACCCAGGCCGAGCCAGAGGGCGTGCCGTCCGGTGCCGCCGGGTGGCGCGGCCGGGGGCAGGTCGGCCACCGCGGGACCGGTGTCCGTCCGCGCCACGGTGTCCGTGGTGGCGGGCCCTTGGCTGTGCATGAGGTCTCTCCCGGGGGTCGTGCTTCGGTGGTACGGGTTCGGGGCCGAGCCCGGTGGGGCGGGGCAGGCCCGCAGGGCGGACCGGTCGGTCGGGGCCGGTCGGTCGGGCGGGGCCTGGCGCGTGCCGCCGCGGTCTCAGTCGGCCGCGGGCTGCTCGCGCAACGCCGCCATGCCCTCGGCGAGATGGGCGAGCACCACGGCCTCGGCGGCCGCCGGGTCCCGCGCCTCGATGGCGTCGACGATCGCGCTGTGGGCGTCGATCTGGTGCCGCACGGAGTCGGGGACGGCCGCGCCGATCACGGCCTTGACCGTGGTGCGCATGGCGTCGCTGAGGTGTCCGTACAGCTCGGCGAGCACGGCGTTGTGGGCCGCGGCGGCGACGGTGCGGTGGAAGTCCATGTCCGCGTCGACGAACGCCTCGGTGTCGCCGCTCTCCCAGGCCCTGCCGCGCTCGTCGAGCGCGGCGCGCAGCGCGGCCAGGTCCTCCGGCGTGCGGCGCTCGGCCGCGTAGCGGGCCGCGTCGCGCTCCAGCGAGGCGCGCACCTCGTACGCCTCCAGGAGGCCCGCCTTGCGCACCCGCCGCTGGACGGCAGCCCCGAAGTCGCTGCTGGCCCGCACGTACGTGCCGTCGCCCTGGCGCGGCTCCAGCATGCCGGTGTGCACCAGGGCGCGAACCGCCTCCCGCACGGTGTTGCGGCCGACGGCGAGCTGCTCCACGAGCAGCGGCTCGGCCGGGATCTTGGTGCCGACGGGCCACTCGCCGTCCGAGATCAGGCTCTCCATCTGGGCGATGACGAGGTCGACGAGGTTGGTCCGTGCGGTGCTGCGCAGCGGCATCGGTGAGGTGCCCTCTCTGCCTGGGCGGACGGGATCGTGGACAGACATGGGAACATCCCATGTTTGAAGGTGTCAATCGGCCGGGTCGATCGACGCCCCCTGGGGGGGGCGGAGTGCCGAGTCGGGCCCGTGAAGTGATCTATGGGGCGCCGTTACGTGATCTCGGGAAATCCGTAATGACGGGCGAATAGGTTGATTCAGCACTCGCCGGAAGGCCGAGGGCATATCGACTCATCCGTACCGTGAAGGGGAACATCGCCACCATGCGTCACACCACCCACCGCCGCAGCGCCCTTCGTACCGCCACCGTTTCCGTCGCCGTCGGTGCGGCGCTCCTGGCCCCGGCTGCGGCCGCCCTCGCGAGCACCCCGGCCCCGCAGCACGCCGCCGCGCGGACCGTCGCCGCCCCCAAGCCGGTGAAGATCGACATCGGCGCCGGTGTCACCCTCCAGGTCAAGGGCGGCAAGCCGTACTACAACGGCAAGGCCCTGAAGCCCGGTCAGACCGTCCAGGACGGCATCTACCTGCACCTCAGCGCCGACGGCAAGAAGCTCTACAGCAAGACGCAGGGCGGCGGCACGCCGTACGCGATCTGGGACGTCAAGACCGGCAAGAGCCTCGGCACCCAGAAGAACAGCCCGACCGCCAAGGCGAAGGCCGCGCTCACCGCGAAGCCGTCCGCGACCTCCGTGAAGGCCTGGCAGGAGCTGCGCGTCAGCGGCAAGGCGACCGGCATCAAGGCCGGCGCCAAGGTGGGCCTCCAGCAGAAGCAGCGCGGCACGTGGAAGACGCTCCCCGCGTCCACCACCGTCAACAAGTCCGGCGCCTACACGCTGCGCGTCAAGCTCGGCCTGAAGGGCAAGAACGAGCTGCGCATGAAGAGCGGCGCCACGCTGTCCCCGGTGTTCACGGTCACCGTGCGCTGACGCCGTCACCTCCCCCCCACGGATTCGGGCCTCCGGTCCTTCCATGCGCGGATCGTCCCCGCGCACGGAGGGTCGGGGGCCCTTGGCGTGTACGGGAGGGCCGGGGACCCTTGGCCTGTGCGGACAGGGGATGCCCCTGGCGTGCGCGGAGGGCCGGGGCATGGCCGGTGGAGGGGCGTGAGCCCCTGGCGTCACGGCACGCCCGGCCAGTCGGTCGCGGCGGCCACCGCGACCGCGACGTCCGCGACCTCCACGACCTCCACGACCTCCGCGACCTCCGCGACCTCCGCGACCCTCGCGCCGTCCGTGCCGACGTGCGGCCCGCCGATCCGGGCTCGCTCCGACTCCCCTGCGGCCACCGCCGCTTGCCCGGCGACCCGCAGTGGCTCCGCGGTCGGCCGCCCCCGCAGCGGATCACCCGGCTGCGCCCAGCCGAGCCCCTGCCCGCACCGCAGGATCCGGCGCGTCAACTCCTCGCGCCCGGCGTGCAGTCGGCAGACCGTGACGGGTGTTCCGGCGATGGCCTCCGTGTACGTCCGCACGGTGGCCTCGTCCGCCGCGGGGCCCACGATCGTGAGGCGCCGCGCCCCGCCCGCACGGTGGTTGCGCCACAGGTCAGCCAGGACGCGCGCCTTGGTCCGGTGGTGGCCGGGGTCGGAGGCCGGGTCGGGGTGGCAGATCCCCAGCTGGTCGACGTCGACGTACCCGACGGGGACACCTTCGGCCACGAGCCGGGAGCGGACCTCCCGGCCGACGGTCGTCTACGGCGGACTCGTGGAGCATCTTCCAGCACGTCTTTTCCCGTAGGGATACGTCCATCTCGTCCGCCCGCGCCGCCGTCAGCTCGGCCAGAACCTCCGGCAGCGGCGGATCGTCGATCGCGGCGACGGGGAAGACGGGCGGCATAGCGCCCCGGCGGGCGGGGTCGGTAGGAGCCGATTCGTCCGCGAGTGCCCATCCTCACGTCGTGAGCGGGATCCGGTGGATCCGTGCGGAGGACTTCGCGATGCCTGCGCCGGTGAGGTACCGCTCAGTCGTCGCGGTGTACGACGAGGGCCGCGCGGACGGGGATACGGCCCGCGCGCGGCGGGCCTTGCGATCGATCGTCTTCGCGGAGCCTCACGTCGCGCAAAGGTACGACCTCGGACTTTCCCGTACGGGTGACACCCCCGCAAGATCACCACCGTCCGCGGGTCATGACGGCGTTCTTACCGGCCCCCGAATCCCCGGCGGGTGATCCCGGCCCGCCGACGAGGCCTGGAATTTTAGTCCAACGCGTGTACATTGTGTCCAGGTGGTCGTGGCGCAGTGCCGGGCCCACGGTCACGACCGGTCGAGACGGGGAGCGCGAGGACCTGCATGAGCGCCGTGAACAGCCCGACAGGGGCCGAATCCTCACGGGAGCAGGAGCGGAACGCGATCCTCGCGGCGCTCGTCCCCGTCGCCGACGGCATCGCCGCCACCTTCGGCTCGCTGTGCGAAGTGGTCGTCCACGACTACCGGCGGCCGGAGGAGTCCGTCGTGTCGATCGCCGGGGCCGTGACCGGGCGCAGCGTCGGCGGCGCGATGAGCGCGATCGGGATGGGCATGCTCGCCCGCGGCGACGAGGCGGGCGACGAGCTGAACTACCTGACCCGCACGCAGGACGGCAAGCTGGTCAAGTCGTCCACGATGCTGCTGCGCGACAGCGACGGCGCGGTGTTCGGCGCGCTGTGCGTCAACCTCGACATCACGGCCGTCCAGCAGGTGGGTTCGCTCATCGGCGAACTCGCCGGGGTGGTGGCCCCGACGGAGGTCCCGACGACCACTTTCGGGGACTCCGCCGAAGTCGTCGACGCCGTGGTGGGCTCCTTCGTCGACGCCTATCAGCTCAAGCGCAGCCGCCCGTGGGACGAGCTCGACCGCGCCGAACGCGTCGAGCTGTTCCGGGGGCTCGACGAGCGCGGTGTCTTCGCGGTCCGGCGCGCGGTGCCGCAGGTGGCGGAGCGCCTCGGGATCTCCCGCGCCTCCGCGTACAGCTACCTCGCCAAGGCCCGGGCCCAGGAGCCCCCGAAGGGCGGGCCCGACACCGCAGCGGGGGCATCCGCATGACGAGACAGGGAGCAACCGCATGACCAGCACATCCCCGGTCACCCTTGACGACGTCCGCGACGCGGCGGCCCGGCTCAAGGGCGTCGCGCACCGCACGCCCGTGCTGCGCTCGCGCACTCTCGACGCCCGCGTCGGCGCCGAGGTGTTCCTCAAGTGCGAGAACCAACAGCGCGTCGGCGCCTTCAAGTTCCGCGGCGCCTACAACGCCGTGTCCCGCCTTGCTCCGGAGCAACTGGCCAAGGGCATCGCGTCGTTCTCCTCCGGCAACCACGCCCAGGCCGTCGCCCTCGCCGCCCGTGAGCTCGGCAGCAGCGCCGTCATTGTCATGCCCGAGGACACCCCGGCCTCCAAGCGCGCGGCGGCCGAGGGGTACGGCGCGGAGATCGTCACGTACGACCGCTACACCGGCGACCGGGAGGCCATCGGCGCCGCCCTGGCCGCCGAGCGCGGCCTCGCCCTGATCCCGCCGTACGAGCATCCGCACATCATCGCGGGACAGGGCACGGCCGCCCTGGAACTCATGGAGCAGGTCGGCGAGTTGGACCTGCTCCTCGTGCCGGTCGGCGGCGGTGGGCTCATCGCGGGCAGCGCCACCGCCGTGAAGGGCCTCAGCCGCGACGTCCGCGTCGTCGGCGTCGAGCCGGAGGCGGGCGACGACACCAGGCGTTCGCTCGCGGCCGGGCACCGGGTGAGGATCCCCGTGCCGCGCACCATCGCCGACGGCCAGGCCATCGAGATCCCCGGCGAGTTGACGTTCTCCGTCAACCGGCGGCTCGTCGACGACATCGCGCTCGTCTCCGACGACGACATCCGCGACGCCATGCGGTTCGCCTTCGAACGCCTGAAGACCGTCGTCGAGCCGAGCGGTGCCACGGCCCTCGCCGCCGCCCTCAGCGGCCGCGTCGACCGCGTACCGCCCCGCGTCGGCGTCATCCTCTCCGGCGGCAACGTCGACGCCCGCCGCTTCGCGGAGATCTGCGGCACCTGACCCCGACCTGACCGGGCCGGGCGCGGTGACCGGACCCGGTCCCGGGCGCGGCGACCGGACCCGGTACAGGAGCCCCGCGCCCCGGCCGGGCGCTCACGAGCGCAGCAGCTCCGCGACCCGCTCGGCCGTCCACCGCCCCGCCGCCCCGGGGCACGCCGCGAGATACCCGGCCACGGCGGCCTCGTCCCACGCGTCCGCCTCCAGGAGCCCGGCGGCCAGCTGCCGCAGATAGCCCTCGGAGGGGGCGTTGAGGGGCACGTCCCCCAGCGCCCACGGCGCCGTGAACGTGAGCACCGGAAGGCCGTCGAGCGTCCCCGGGCACACCAGCGTCTCGTAGCGCCCCTCACCGAGCCGGGCCCGGCCGTGCCGCAGCGTCGGCGCCAGGTCGGGGCCCGTCCCCGGCGCGCGGTACATCTCCTGTGCCGCGATGTCGCGGAACTGCGCCGCGGTCACCAGATGGGCGCGTGCGTACACCCGCCCCCGGGCGTCGGGGTCGTAGAAGGCCCGGCCGCCCGACCACAGCGCGGACTCGGTCGCGAAGTACACGACGCCCCGCAGCTCCACCGGCACCGACGCCCGCGGCGGTCGCGGGTCCCGGCAGCCGGGCGAGGCCAGGGCGGCGCCGGGAGGCCGACCGCCCTCGATGTAGTGCAGCAGGCGGGCCCGCCGCGTGTTGGAGCCGTAGGCCGCGTACCAGACCAGCTCCGGCACGACCGCCGCCGACGGCTCCCCGCCGTCCCGCCCCCTCGCACCTGCCCGGATCGTCCGTACGCGGCTCACGTCCCAAACGACCCCTCGGGCGGCTCGGCGCCCGGCGGGACGCCGCACGTCCAGTCCAGGTCGTACCGCTGGAAGAGCTCGGCCCGCAGCACGTCGAAGGGCATCGGTGCCCCTGGGATGAGCAGCGCGAACACCGCGCCCATCAGCAGGGCGCGCAGCATCCGGTAGTCCGTCTCGGCCTCCGGCGACCCGTGCCGGGAGACCGCCTCACGCAGCAGGGAGGCGAGGCGCTGCTGCTCGGGGCACTGCACGAAACCCTCGGCCTGGAGGATGCCCGCCATGTGCGTGCGCATCAGCATCGGCTGGTCGCGGGCGAGGCCGAGGATCGCGTCGATGGCGCGGGCGAGCAGCTCGTCGCCGTCCTCCGTGCGCGGCTCCCGCTCCAGCGCGGCCTGCAGCGTCAGGTGCATCAGGCGGTGCACGGCCGACTGCAGGAGCTGCCGCTTGCCCGGGAAGTAGTAGGACACCAGGCCGCGTGCGGAACCGGCCCGGTCGGCTATGTCGCCGAGGGTCGTGGCCTCGTACCCCCGCTCGCTGACCAGCTCCACCGTCGCCTGCAGAAGCCGCTCGCGGGAACGTCGCCGCAACTCTTCATTGACCGATGGGCTACGCGGGGACATCCTGTAACTCCTGCGTTGACTGGCTCAGAGCCAATATACTCAGGACGACCCGGCCCTGGCCGTCATGGGCCGGTGCGGCCTGGGGCAGGCAACACCGCGGGGGAGTGTTGCCTGCCCTTGGGCAGCCGGGACCCGGTCCTTCGCGCGTCCGTCCGCGCTCTTCTCGCGGATCCGGCTCCGCCTCCTTACAGTGGGCGCGGGGGCTGAGGAGGCGCTTGGACATGGACCAACAGCAGATTCTGGCGCGCATCAGCGAGATGGTCGACGCCGAGAAGACCCTGCGGGAATCGCTCGCTTCCGGAGCGATCGACGAGACGACGGAGCGGGCCCGCCTCGGCGTCCTGGAACGCGAACTCGACCAGTGCTGGGACCTGCTGCGCAGGCGGCGGGCCAAGGAGGAGTTCGGCGGCGATCCCGACACGGTGCGGGCGCGGCCGGTGGCGCAGGTGGAGAACTACCAGTCCTGACGGCGGGGGCGGGCTCAGGCCCGGCCTCAGCGCGCGCCCGCGTTCTCGACGAGCCCGAGGACGGGCCGCAGCCCGTCGGGCCGCCGAGCCACCGGCAGATGCTCCACGAAGTGCACCGCGCAGCCCAGCGCGGCCGCGCCCCCCGTCCGCGTGCCGGTCGTCGCCCACCATCAGCGTGTCCTCCGGCGCCACCCCGAGCCCGGCGCAGGCCTGCGCGAAGAGCCGCGCGTCCGGCTTCTGCACGGAGTGCTCGTACGACAGGACGTACACGTCGACGTACGGGTCGAGGCCGTGCGCCCGGAAGACGGGCCGCAGGTCCCACCCGATGTTGCTGACGACACCCACGCGCACGCCCAGCGCCCGCAGCCCCCGCAGGACCTCCAGCGAGTCGTCGTAGGGCCGCCACGCCACCGGCGTCCGGTGCCGCTCGTACAGCGCGTCGTACAGCGCGGGATCGGGCAGCTCCACGGTGCGGGCGATGCCCGTGTACGCCGCCCGGTGCAGCTCCGCGCTCTGGTCGCGCCGGAGCCACAGGTCCGCGAGGTGCTCCGGTACGTCGACTGTCGGTGAGCCGCCCGGAAGGGCGCCCGCGCGGTCGAGCGCCGCCGCGAGCCGCGTCACCTCGTCCTCCGGCAGCGTCAGCCGGCTCGCGGCCAGGGCGCCGCGCAGCCAGGAAGCCGTGGACTCGATGCGGAACAGCGTCCCGGAGAAGTCGAAGAGCACGCCCTTGATCGCCATGGGAGCGATCCTCCGGGAACGGGCGAACGAGGGTCAAGGACGCACCGCTCCGCAGCCGTCACGGACGCGGGACGCGGTCCGGGCGCTGCTCCCCGGGCACGAAGCGCTCGTACGCCATCACGGCCACCGCCACCGTGAGACCCCCGAGCAGCATCCCCTCGACGACGTCCGAGGCCCAGTGGACACCGAGCCACACGCGCGTGAAGCCCACCCCCACCACGGACACCACGGCGACGACGAGCCCCGCGCACCACACCAGGGCCCCGGCGCCGTACAGCCGCAGCAGCCACAGCATCAGGAGGCACACCACGGTCGCGGTCATCGCGTGCCCCGAGGGGAACGCCGCGAAGTGCGCGGAGTCCACCGGGTCCGGCCACTCGGGCCGCTCCCGCCCCACCGCGGCCTTCATGCCCTGCTGCACCAGCGTGCCCACCAGGGTGGTGGCCGCGAGCCAGCCCGCGAGCCACCACGCGCGCCGCGTCACGAGCCACAGCACGACGACGGTGACAAGGGCGCGCATCGTCCACGGGTCCCACACCCAGTCCGTCAGGACGCGCGCGGTCCGCGTCAGTCCCGCGTGCCCGACCGCCCAGCGGTGGGTGGTCCGCGCGATGTCGTCGTCCAGGCCCACCAGCGGGCGCCACTCGGCGGCGACGAGGACGAGCAGCAGCACGGAAGGGACGGCGAGGAACAGGGCGGCGCGCGGGGCACGGGTGGCGCGCCGGGTCGCCGCGGGCGGTGCGGAAGGCATGCCTCGATCCTGGCGGATGGAGGGCGGCGGCACCTAACCGAGGGCGCGGAGTGCCGGGACGAAGGCCACGAGCAGGGGCACGACCGGGACGAGCGCCGCGGCCGCCGTCAGCCGCAGCCGGCGCCCCGCCGTGAGCCGGGGGCGGGCCGAGAGCAGCCGGTGCACGCGCTGCGGCACATGGGCCTGCGGGGTCGGGCAGGGCCCGAACACGCCCCGCTCCTCGTTGAGTTCGACCAGAGCGAGGGCGATGGTGAGCCGCCCGAAGCGGCGCGAGGCCACGTCGTCGGCGGCGAGCTCCACCAGGCGGTGCATCTCGTCGCGGAACGCGGCGAACACCGGGACCTGCGGGAAGCCCGCGGCGAGCGCGCCCGAGCAGTGCAGCAGCCAGTCGTGCCTGGCCTGCGCGTGACCCTGCTCGTGGGCGAGCACCGCATCCAGCTGACGGCCCTTCAGGCGGCGCAACGCGGCCGTGGTGATGACCAGTTGGGGCGCAGCGCCGGGCAGCCACCAGGCGTCGGGGCGCTCGCCCTCGAGGACCACGAGCCGGTCGGCGCCGGGCTCCTCGCCGGGCAACAGCGGTGCCCGCACGACGAGTTCGGCCCGCCGCTTGGCGCGCCGGGCGCGGGCCCTCGCGATCTCCCGGGTGAGCATCGCGGCGGTCCACACGCCGCCGCACGCGAGCGCCACCGCCGTCACGGCCGCCCACGGGGTCGCTCCGAGCGCGTACGCCTCCACGACGCCGCGCGGCGCGGGCGCGAACAGGTGCCCGCGCACCGCCTGCCAGGCGGAGGCGGCGCTGAACGTCATCGAAAGGGCGCAGCACAGCAGGACACCCGCCACCACGCACTGCCAAGCCCACAGCGCGACCACCGGTTCGCGCTCCACCCAGTCGGCCCTCGCGAGCAGTCTGGGGGCGACGACGGCGGTCAGCGCGGCAAGGAGCAACAGCGCGACGGGGACCATCATGGGTCAACCCTATGAGGGGCGCGCCACGCGGGGGTATGGGCAGCCACCGCAAGTGACGTACGCCACGACGGAATCAGGTGCCCCGCGCCACCGCGGAGCCCGGCGTCCCGGGCCCCGCGGCACGGCCCGTCCTGCCCGGGGCGCCCCTCACGACATCAGCACCAGCATCGCCAGCATCCCCATGCTCATCGCGAGGCGGCACACCCGCACCAGCTCCGGTCGGTCGGCCCACCCCCCGGGCCCGCCGCCCCCGCCCGCGACTCCCTCGCCCGCGGCCCCCTCGCCCACGGCCACCACCGCCCCCGTCGGCGCGAGGCGCGCGCCCGAGAGCAGGACGTGCCCGGCGAAGTACAGGAGCAGCGCGCCCGTCACCACCGGCACGCCCGTGCCGCCGTGACCGGCGTGGCCGCCCGGCGCCGCCACCATCGCCGCCGACATGTACACCATGGCCAGCGCGCCCACGACGTGGTGCAGATGCCGCGGCGCACGCAGCGCGGGCCACGCCATCCACAGGCCTGCGGCGGCGAACACCGCCGCGTACCCGAGCCACACGCCGCGCGGCGGCTGCACCACCGTGGCGGGCAGCGCCATCACCGCCATGCCGAATCCCATCAGCGCCTCGCCGCCCGCGGTGCGCCGCTGTTCCTCGACGCGGCTGCGCATCCGCAGCAGGCAGTAGGCGCCGCTCCCCGCGCAGAGCGTCACGAGCAGCCAGCTCGCCGACCCCGGTCCGTGCACCTGAGCACCTCCTCGATCGACGTCACGCCGTCGTCGGGTCGATGCCCGGCCCCGGGTCGGCGTACGGGAGCGCACAGAGGTACGGCGGGAGCACAACGTGGGCGCGCGTCGCCGCCGGGCGTGCTCGCGGGCGCGCGGGACGGGAGACGGTGGTGGGGCGGGTGTCCTCAGGGGCGGTAGCGCAGCGGATGGTCCTCCGGGATCTCCACGACGGCGATCCGGGTGCCGTCCGGGTCCGCGATCCACATCTCGATCAGGCCCCACGGCTCCCGCACCGGCGGCCGCAGGACCTCCACGCCGCGCGCCGAGAGCTCCTCGTGGGCGGCCGCCACGTCCGCGACCTGGAGCCACAGCCGGACGGCGGGGGACGGGGGCGCGTCGGAACGGCCGGACAGTTCGAGGAAGCCACCGCCGAGGAAGTAGACCGTGCCGCGCCCGGAGCCCGTGCTGAACTCGCGGTACACCGCAAGGCCCAGATCACGGCCGTAGAACGCCCGGGAGCGCTCGATGTCGGTGGGCGCCAGGAGGATCCTGCTGCTGAGTACGTGCACCATGGGGCGGCACGTTAGCGCCGGGTTACCCTCGGCGGTGCGCGCGGTGGTGCGGGAGTGGCGCCGCCGCCGTACGGAAACCCGCCGCAGCCGGGGCCCGGCACGTGCCGCGGCCTCCGGAGATCGGAGACACGCGTCCATGCACACCGCACCGCGCCACAGGACCCACGGCGACCCGACGTTCCGGGACGCCACCGCGGACGACGTCGACGCGCTGGTCGCGCTCATCGAGTCGGCGTACCGCGGGGACGACAGCCGGGCCGGGTGGACGACGGAGGCGGACATCCTCGAAGGGCAGCGCACCGACCCCGAGGGCGTCGTCGCGGTCATCGAGAAGCCCGGCAGCAAACTGCTCGCCGTCGAGCTCGACGGCCGTGTGGTCGCCTGCTGCCAGCTGGAACACCGGGGCGAGCACGCCTACTTCGGGATGTTCGCGGTCAGTCCGGCGCTCCAGGGCGCGGGCCTCGGCAAGGTGATCATGGCGGAGGCGGAGCGGATCGCGCGCGAGGCGTGGGGAGCGCGCGAGATGCACATGACCGTGATCTCGGTGCGCGACGAACTCATCGCCTGGTACGAGCGGCGCGGCTACCGCCGTACGGGAAAGATGAGCCCCTTCCCGTACGGCGACGAGCGCTTCGGCATCCCGCAACGCGACGACCTGCAGTTCGAGCTGTTGGTGAAGGAGATCGGCTGAGCGGGGCCCCGGGGAGCGGGGGCGGGCGCGCGCGGGGCGTCAGGCGGTGAAGCGGCCCGTGCGCTTGATCTCCGGGTAGTCCGTCGTGGCGCCGTCCAGTTGCAGGGCGCGCACCAGGCGCAGATCGTCCTGGGTGTTCACGACCCAGCCGATGATCCGCAGGTCGGCCTTGCGCGCGTGCTCCACGATCTCCAGCGTCAGGCGCCGGATGTTCAGGACGAGGGTGGTGGCACCCACCGCGGTGGCGCGCTCCACGACGTCCGTGCCGTAGCGGCTGGCCACGAGCGCGGTCCGCACACCGGGGACGAGCCGGGCGATCTCGGCGATGGCCTCGTCGTGGAAGGAGAGCACCTCCACCCGGCCGGTCAGATCGCGCGCGTGCATGACGTCGGCGAGCGCGCGGGCCGCCGCGACATCCTTGATCTCGGCCTGCAGCGGCGCCTTCACGGCGTCGAGGACCTCTTCGAAGACGGGGATCCGCTCGCCCTTGCCCGCGTCCAGGTCGCGGAGCTCGGCCAGGGTCTTGTCGGCGATGGCGCCCCTGCCGTCGGTCGTGCGGCCCACGTCCGCGTCGTGCATGACGACGAGGGCGCCGTCCTTGCTGAGGTGCAGGTCGAGTTCGATGATGTCGAGGCCCGCGGCTTGGGCGGCGACGAACGAACGCAGGGTGTTCTCGGGTTCGACCCCCATGACACCGCGATGACCGATGGTGAGGAAGTTCAAGGTTCACTCGCTTCCGTCGACGGCGGCTCGGCTCCGCGCGGCTCGGCGGCTCATGACCACGCGGCAAGGCGCAGCCTAATGGCCCGCCTCCGCGATGGGACCGTCCCTGCGCGGCGGAGTGGAGTCGTCCGGTCTGGTTCCGACGATGCCCAGGATGAGTCCGGTGATGAGGGCGGCGACAAGTACGGCGCGGGTGCTCAAGGGTTCGCGGCCTCTCTCGGGCGGAGTCGGCTGACCCGGCCGTCCTACCGCCGCGGAGGCCCCGATCGCGAGCGGTCTCACCCGTGGGTGGGCGCGTCGCCCGGGCGTTGACCCGGGCCTTTTGTGAGGGCCCCCGGGATGCCGTCGAGGTCGGTGAGCAGCGCCTCGGCCAGCTCCAGTTCGCCCTCCAGATGGCGGGCGCTCCAGCGCAGGGCGATCTGCGGATGGGCCCAGGCCTCGACGCCCCGGGCCCGCTCCAGGGCGTCGCGGACCTCGGCGAGCTCGTCCCGGGTGCGCGCGATGTGCTCGGCCACCATGGCCCGAAGACCGGCCGGTTCGGTGAGGTGGCCGAGCCAGACCCGCAGCAGCAGCGGATGCTTCAGGACCGGCGGCCCGGCGTCCTGCCCGCCCACCGCCCAGCCCGCGAGCGCCGCCCGGCCCGCGTCCGTGATGGCGTACGCCCGTCTCGCGCGCGGTTCCTCAGGACCTGAGCGGCGCGAGGAGGCGTACCCCAGCGCCTCCAGACGGCGCAGCTCGGCGTAGATCTGGCTGATGGCCGGCGACCAGTAGAAGAAGCGCAGCGAGGAGTCGGCCCACTTCTTCAGCTCGTAGCCGGTCCGCTCGCCCGGGAAGGACAGCAGCCCGAGCACGGCCCAGGCGGTCGGCGGCAGCGGGACGGGCGGGGGCGACGGGGTCGGGAGCGGGGCTGCCATGAGCCGCATTGAAGTGAACGGCCGGTGCCCGCGCAAGGGTCAGCCCGCGTGCTCGGCTGCAAGGGTCAGCCCGCGTGCTCGGCGAGCGCCTTCGTGCGTGCCTCCGCCTTCGCGTCCACGGCGTACTGGTCCACGTACTCCTGCCCGGAGAGCACCAGGATCGCGTACATGATCTCGTCCGTCACGGCCCGCAGCGCGGCCCGCTGGTCCTGCATGCCCGCGTAGCGGGAGAAGTCGAGCGGCTCGCCGAAGCGCAGCGTCAGGGGCACGAGGCTCGGCACCCTGCGCCCCGCGGGCTGTGCCTCGAACGTGCCGATGATCGCGCAGGGAACCACGGGCGCACCCGTCCTCAGCGCCATCGCCGCCACCCCCACCCGGCCCTTGTACAGGCGGCCGTCGTGCGAGCGCGTCCCCTCCGGGAAGATCCCGAGCAGTCCGCCGCCGCGCAGCACCGCGAGCCCCGACTCGACCCCCGCCCGCCCGGCCCCGTTCCCGGACCGGTCCACCGGGATCGCCCCGATGCCCCGGAAGAACGCGGCGGCGAGACGGCCCCTGAGCCCCCTGCCGGTGAAGTACTCCATCTTCGCGAGGAAGTTGATGCGCCGCCTCAGCGTCACCCCCAGCAGGAACTGGTCGCAGAACGACTGGTGGTTGCCCGCGATGATCGCCCCGCCCGCGGCGGGCACGTGCCCGAGCCCTTCGATCCGCGGCCGGTACAGCCACCGCAGCAGCGGGACGAGCACGACGCACTTGAACAAGCGGTAGAACATGCCTGTCGATCCCCTCCTCGGCTGCCCCCGCGCCGGGGAACGCTAGTGGCCGCGCGGGGTTCGAGGGAGAACGCGTAATCAGCCAGAAAACACGCGTCATGTGAGCAATGTCTGGCGTGAGTTGGCCCCTGCGCCCTCGCGCGGGCCGCCGGTGCCATGTCCCTTGCTTCTTCAAGATCTGACGACTAGTCATATGACTGTTTGAAACATGCGAGCGTCCCGGAGGTCCGAACTCCCAGGAGGCACCGTGCAGTTCTCCGTCATCTTCGAAGCACAACTCGCCGATCCGACCGTGGACCGCGAGCACCGGCTCATCCACGACTGCGTCGAACAGGCCGTACTGGCCGAGGAGATGGGGTTCGACCGCGTCTGGGCGGTCGAGCACCACTCCCTGAAGTGGTACGCGCACATGTCCGCGCCGGAGGTCTTCCTGACCTGGGTGGCCGCGCGCACCCGCACCATCCGCGTCGGGCACGGCGTCGTCTGCATGCCGTTCCGCTTCAACCACCCCGCGCGCGTGGCCGAGCGGGCCGCCATGCTCGACCTGCTCTCCGGCGGACGGCTCGACCTGGGCGCGGGCCGCGGCGGCACGGCACAGGAGACCTCGCTGTGCGGGGTCGACCCGGACCGCACGACCCAGGAGGTCGAGGAGGCGCTGCGCGTCGTCGCCGCTGCCTGGGAGCACGACGAGCTGGAACACCACGGTCCGCTGCTCGACATCGCACCGCACCCGATCCTGCCGCGCCCCGCACAGACCCCGCACCCGCCGCTGTTCCTCGCGTGCAGCAGGGCCGAGACGCTGGAGCGGGCCGCGGCGCTCGGTGTCGGCGCGCTCGTGATGGGGTTCGCGGGGCCCGAGTCCGTCGCCGGTATGCGGCGCGTGTACGACGACGCCATCGCGGCGCGCACGCCGGAGCGCTTCGTGTCGAGCGTCGTCAACGACCACTTCGCCGTGCTCTGCCCGACCGTCGTGCTCGACGACGGCGCGGCGGCCCGGCGCGTGGGCCTGCGCGGCCAGCGGTTCTTCGCGCAGTCCATCGCGCACTGGTACGGCGGCGCGGGGCTGCCCGACGAGGCGGTGGTCGACGGCGCCGACGAGGCGGCCGCGCTGCGCACCGCGGGCGAACGGGTCGCGGCGCGCCTGAACGAACAGGACATCCCGGTGCGGCCGTCCGCCACCGCCGTGTTCCACGCCGACCACGCGTACGGCACCGCTGCCGACGCGGTCGCCCACGTCGAGCGGCTGCGGGCGGCCGGGGCGGACGAGGTGATGTGCCTGGTCCAGATGGGGACGGTGCCGCAGGAGGCGTGCCTGGAGACGCTGCGGCAGTGGGGCGAGACGGTGATCCCGCGCTTTCGGCCCCGGCGCAGGGAGGTGGCCTGAGATGGCGTCCGACACGGGACATGCCGCCGCGGCGGGCGGTGACGGGGCGGCGGCCGAGCCGGACCCCGCCGCCCCCGTCCCCCTCGCCGCCGAGGCCAGGCCCCTCGTGGCCGCGCTCAGCGAGTTCTTCCCCGACATCGGCGGCACCGTCACCGACGCCGTCGAGGCGCGCCGCGTCCTGGCGGCCGCGCCCGCGTCGCCGTTCCCGCCGCCGCGCGTCGGCTCCGTCTCCGACCGGTTCGTCCCGGGGCCGCCGGGGGCGCCGGACCTCCGCGTGCGGTGCTACCTGCCCGAGGCGGCCCCTGCCGGGGGAGCGGCGGAGGGGGCGCCCGGGAGGGCGGAGGGGGCGCCGGCGAGCGGGACCGCGGCGGTCGCGCCCCGCCCCACCGTCGTCTTCTTCCACGGTGGCGGCTGGTCCCTGTGCAGCGTGGACACCCATGACGCGACCGCGCGCGGCCTGTGCCGCGCGGCCCACGCCGCCGTGGTCTCCGTGGACTACCGCCTCGCGCCCGAGGACCCGTTCCCCGCGGCCGTCGACGACGCGTACGCCGCCCTCCGGTGGGCCGCCGCGCACCGCGCCGAACTCGGCGGCGAGGACGGTCCGTTGGTGCTCGCGGGCGACAGCGCCGGTGGCAACCTCGCGGCGGTGTCCGCGCTCACGGCCCGCGACGGGGGCGGGCCGCCGGTGGCGCAGCAGGTGCTCATCTATCCGGCGGTGGACGGCCGGGACCGCGGCCCGGTGGGCGGTCGGGACCACGGCCGGGCGGGCGGTCGGGACCGCGGCCGGGTGGACGGCCGCGACACCAGCTTCCTCACCCCCGCCCACGGCCGCTGGTTCCGCGAGCAGTACCTGGGCGCGTACCTGCGCGCGGGCGGCGACCCGGCCGACCCGCGCGTCTCGCCGCTCCTCGCCGCCGACCTCTGCGGCCTGCCGCCCGCCGTCGTGGTCACCGCGGGCCACGACCCCCTGTGCGCGCAGGGCAGGGCCTACGCGGCGCGGCTGAGGGGCGCCGGTGTCCCCGTCGTCGAGGCGCATTTTCCGGCCATGTTCCATGGGTTCTTCGGCTTCCCCGAGCTCCTCGCGGACGCCCGCGCGGCACAGGAAGCAGTGACAGAAGCGATCGCCTCGACGGCGGGTGACAGGAAAAACAGCGGCGCCACCGGGGGTGGGGCAGGATAATTTCCGGGATCCCCTCTTGAAACGGAGAACACCGCACACATACGGTGTCCATACGCGAGGTTCTCCCGTGGAGGATGGGTCATGACGGAAATTCTTGTGCACACGGCAGTGGAGGGTGGCGACGCCATCCGTGACGGACGAGTGGTGGATCACCCGGCCTGGCCGGAACTCAAGAGTGCCGTCGAAGAAATCAGGCCCTGGCAGTCCAAGGACGGGTCCATCGACTTCGAGCGCGAGGGCGCCCCGACCCGGGTCGACGCGGAGGCGGCGGTCGACCGCGTCATATCCGGCGTCGAGGCGCTCAGCCCGCTGCTCCCGCACGACAAGGCCTACCACCAGGCGCTGGTGCGCGACCTGCGCGGCTGGGTCGACGGCGGCTTCGCGGTCCCGGACTTCCTGGACTCGCTGCTCGCCTTCCACCCCGCGGCCCGCCGCGAGGACGGCCTCCAGCACCTCGTGCTCTTCCCCATGTACACGCAGAACGGCAACCCCGACCGCAACTTCGAAGCGGTCGTCCTGCGCATGGTCTGGCCCGACTGGCTCGCCGAGCTCGAGCGCACGCGCTACGACAACCCGCTGTTCTGTGGCATCACCTTCGAGGACTTCACTCCCGGGTACGACACGAACTCGGCCGTCCTCTTCCCCGAGACGATCGCCGTCCGCGAGGCCCCCGAGCGCTTCACCTGGGGCGGCATCTTCTGCGACCGCGAGGCGGCCCGCTTCCGCCGCGTCACCGAGTCCGCCGTGAACATCCTCGGCATCGAGCTGCCCGCCGACGTCCGCGCGATGCTCGACGACCAGGACCGGTGCCAGGAGGCCTTCGTCCTGTGGGACATGGTCCACGACCGCACCCACAGCCACGGCGACCTGCCGTTCGACCCCTTCATGATCAAGCAGCGGCAGCCCTTCTGGATGTACGGCCTGGAGGAGCTGCGCTGCGACCTCACGGCCTTCAAGGAGGCCGTGAAGCTGGAGGCCGACGGGGTGTCCCAGGCCCGCGACGTGCAGTACGCGGTGCTCTTCGACCGGATGTTCCGCTTCCCGGTCACCGGCGAGCGCGTACGCAACTACGACGGCCTCGGCGGCCAGCTGCTCTTCGCCTACCTGCACAAGCACGACGTGGTCCGCTGGACCGACAACAAGCTGAAGATCGACTGGGAGCGCGCGCCCCAGGTCACCAACCAGCTCTGCGCGGAGATCGAGAAGCTGTACCGGGACGGCATCGACCGCCCCAAGCTCGTCCACTGGCTCGCGGGGTACGAGCTGGTGTCCACCTACCTCGCCCCGCACCCGGGCTCGCGCTGGGCCAAGGGCCCCGACGCCCTGGACACCTCGCTGCCGCCGCGGAAACTGGTCGACGAGGTGCTTCCGGACGAGTTTCCGCTCAGCATGTTCTATGAGGCGCTCTCCAAGAAGCTCAAGGCAGTGATCGCCTCCACCCAGGGGATCACCGCGGGCTCGGGAGCCGGGAAGGTCGCCGCGTGAGCGACCGCAACAAGGAGGCGAGGACCATGTCCGCACTCGACGGAGCCGTAGTCGCGGTAGCCGGGGCCGCGGGCCCCGCGGGCCGAGCCACGCTGCTCAGGCTCGCTGAGGCCGGGGCCACGGTCGTCGCCTCCGACGCCGACGCCGCCCGCCTCGCGGAGGCCGTGGACGCCGCGCGGTACGCCCACGGCGGCGCCACGGTCACGGGCGACACCGTCGACCTGCTCGACCTGGAGGCGGCCCGCGCCTGGGCCGACCGCACCGAGAAGGAGTTCGGCCGCATCGACGGCCTGGTCCACCTCGTCGGCGGCTGGCGCGGCAGCGCCTCCTTCGCCGAGACCGACCTCGGCGACTGGGACGTCCTGGAGGACCTCCTGATCCGCACCGTCCAGCACACCTCGCTCGCCTTCCAGGACGGCCTGCAGCGCAGCGGCAACGGCCGCTATCTGCTGATCAGCGCCGCCGGCGCGTCGAAGCCGACGGCGGGCAACGCGGCGTACGCCGCCGCCAAGGCCGCCGCCGAGGCCTGGACGCTCGCACTCGGCGACGCCTTCCGCAAGGCCGGGGGCGACGAGGGGCCGCGCGCGGCGGCTGCCATCCTGGTGGTCAAGGCGCTGGTGCACGACGCGATGCGGGCGGAGCGGCCGAGCGCGAAGTTCGCGGGCTTCACCGACGTGAAGGAGCTGGCCGAGGCCATCGCCGGAGTCTGGGAGCGGCCCGCCGAGGAAGTGAACGGAAACCGTCTGTGGCTGACCGAGAAGCCGTGAACCCACCCAAGACCGACGCGCGCCGGCACCACGACCCCGACGTCCGCGGCTTCGCCAGCGACAACTACGCCGGTGCGCACCCCGAGGTGCTCGCGGCCCTCGCCCTGGCCAACGGCGGCCATCAGATCTCCTACGGCGAGGACGCGTACACAGAAGCCCTCCAGCAGGTGATCCGCAGCCACTTCGGGGCGAGCGCGGAGGCCTTCCCGGTCTTCAACGGAACGGGCGCGAACGTCGTCGCGCTCCAAGCGGTCACCGACCGCTGGGGCGCGGTGATCTGCGCCGAGAGCGCGCACATCAACGTCGACGAGGGCGGCGCCCCCGAGAAGGTCGCGGGCATCAAGCTCCTGACCGTGCCGACACCCGACGGCAAGCTCACCCCCGAGCTGATCGACCGTCAGGCGTTCGGCTGGGAGGACGAGCACCGCGCGATGCCGCAGGTCGTCTCGCTCGCCCAGAACACCGAACTGGGCACCGTCTACACCCCGGACGAGATCCGCGCCATCGTCGAGCACGCCCACGGCCTCGGCATGCGGGTGCACCTCGACGGTGCGCGGATAGCCAACGCCGCCGCGTCCCTGAACGTCCCGATGCGGACGTTCACGAACGCGGTCGGCATCGACATCCTCTCGTTCGGCGGCACCAAGAACGGCGCGCTGTTCGGTGAGGCCGTGGTCGTCCTGAATCACGACGCGGTGCGGCAGATGAAGCACCTGCGCAAGCTGTCCATGCAGCTCGCCTCCAAGATGCGCTTCGTCTCCGTGCAGTTGGAGGCGCTGCTCGCCAAGGACCTGTGGCTGCGCAACGCGCGGCACGCCAACGAGATGGCACAGCGCCTGGCCGAGGGCGTCCGCGCGGTGCACGGCGTGGAGATCCTCTACCCTGTCCAGGCCAACGCCGTCTTCGCGCGCCTGCCGCACGACGTCAGCGAACGCCTGCAGAAGCGCTTCCGGTTCTACTTCTGGGACGAGGCGGCCGGTGACGTCCGCTGGATGTGCTCCTTCGACACCACCGAGGACGACGTGGACGCCTTCGTGGCGGCGCTGAAGGAAGAGATGGCGCGCTAGGCGCTGCGCCGCAGACATCCCCGGCCCACGGCGGGCTGCATAAGTATGCGACCGATCGAAAAGTCATTGACTGTCGATCGGCCGCTTTCTTATGCTCGCTCGCCATGCGACTGATCCAGCGGACCCCGGACCTCTCCGCCTATCTCGCGGCGGACGAGGTCATCGACCACACGCATCCCCTGGTGCGCGGGACGGCGGCCGAGCTCGCCAAGAACGCGACCGACTCCTACTCCTACGCCTGCGCCGCCTTTGAGTTCGTACGGGACACCGTCCCGCACTCCGCGGACTCCGGCGACCCGCGCGTCACCTGGCGCGCCTCCGACGTCCTGGAGCAGCGGACCGGCATCTGCCACGCCAAGGCCCACGCCCTCGCCGCCCTCCTGCGCGCCGAGGACATCCCGACGGCGCTGTGCTACCAGCGCCTTCTGCACGACGACGGCAGCGGCTTCGCCGTCCACGGTCTGGTCGCCGTGCGCCTCGACGGCGCCTGGCACCGGCAGGACCCCCGTGGCAACAAGCCGGGCGTGGACGCGCAGTTCAGCCTCGACGGTGAACGGCTCGCCTGGATCCCGGACGCGGCGGGCGGCGAGGTGGACTACCCCGAACTCCACTCGTCCCCGCACCCGTCGGTGCTCGACTGTCTGCGACAGGCCGTGGACCGGCCGCACCTGTGGGACCTGCTGCCGACGGAGCTCCCGGCCGCCCCCTAAAGGCTGCGGGGTCATTCATCGGAGGACAGGTCGAGTACGTGAAGAGGATGCACCGGCAAGTCCCCTGTGGGGCAGACCGACAGAGGATTCATCCGACCTATTCCTGTCGGATTCCTTGACGCGTGCCCGTCCCGGCGTCGATGCTGCGTGCCGTCCGGGTTGTCGCGCACTCGCGCTGTCCTCTGTCGGAAGGCCTCGCCATGTCCCCCATCTCGCGGCGCGCGTTCGTCGCAGGCACCTCCGGAGCGTTAGTGGCGGCCGGCTCGCCTGTCGCCTGGGGCAGACCCCCGGCCGCCGCGCCGGACGACGTGCACGGCACGCTCCTTCGGGACGCCGCGATGGTGTGGCGGCGCCTTCCCGGTGGCTGGCAGGAGGGCCCGTTCCTCGGCAACGGGTTCCTCGCCGCCCACCTGTACGCCAAACCCGGCGAGGGCAACGTCCTGCGCATCATGGTCAACCACTCCTACGTGCAGGACCAGCGCGGCCAGTGGGAGGCCGCGATCGGCTACTCCCGGCTCGGCGTCGGCTACCTCACGCTGACCCTCGCGGGCACGATCACCGGCGTCGACTGGCGGCTCGACCTCGACAACGCCGAGCTGACCGGCACCATCACCACGGCGCGCGGCAGCGTGCGGTTCACCGCCCTGATCCTCAGTCAGGAAGACGTCCTGCTGGTGTCGTCGGAGCCGAGCGCGGGCGAGGAGACGGCCGCCTGGGGCTTCACCGCGCTCCCCTCGCACACCACCCGCACCACCCGCGTCCCGCCCGACTACACCGCCAACCCCGACCCCACGACCGCCCCCGGCATCGTCGAACAGCCCCTGCGCGCGGGCGGCGGCTACACCACCGCCTGGCGCGAGGTGCGCTCCGGCACGAAAAGACTCCTCGCCGCCACCATCGCGTACGGACATCCCCGCTCGACCGGCCGCGAGGAGGCCGAGCGCACCGTGGCGCGCGCCCTCGACGGCTCGCCCGCCGCGGCCATCGCCCGGCACCGCGACTGGTGGCACGCCTTCTACCGGCGCAGCTTCGTGTCCGTGCCGGACAAGAAGGTGCAGCGCTTCTACTGGATCCAGCTCTACAAGCTGGCGTGCGCCACCCGCAGCCACGGGCCCGTCACCCCCGTCTTCGGGCCCTGGTTCCCGGAGACCGGCAACAACTGGACCAGCATCTGGTGGAACACCAACGTCCAGGTGACGTATCCGATCGCCAACGGCTCCAACCACCGCGAACTCGACGCCGTCACCCCGGCGTTCGCGAAGTTCCACGAGAACCTGGAGTCCAACATCCAGCCGGGGCTCCGCGACGGCGAGACCTACGCCCTGTGCCACCCCGGCGACTGGAAGCTGCGCTCGGGGCCGCGCTACGTCGGCGTCCCCGGCACGAGCCCCAACGACCACACCGGCAACCTCACCTGGGCCCTGCACAACGCCTGGGTCACCTACCGCCACCACATGGACGACGACGTCCTGCGGCACGTCATCCGCCCCGTCCTCACCAAGGCCGTGAACTACTACGCGCGGCACCTCACCGAGGGCTCCGACGGCCGCCTCCACCTGCCCGAGACCCGCTCCCCGGAGTACGCCAACGCCGCCGACTGCACCTACGACCTCTCGCTGCTGCGCTGGGGCGTGACCACGCTCCTGGACTCGGCCCGGCGGCTGCGCGTGAGCGACCCGCACGAGAAGCGGTGGCGCGACATCCGCCACCGGCTCGTGCCGTACCACGAGAACGAGAACGGCGTCATGATCGGCGCCGGTGTCCCGCTCGCCGAGTCCCACCGCCACTACTCGCACCTGCTGTGGCTCTACCCGCTCCAGGAGAAGCTGGACCGGCGCACCTTCGACCACTGGGCCGGCCGCCAGGACCGCTGGCACGGCTACAGCTACGCGGCCGCCGCCTCCATGGAGACGCTCTTCGGCAAGCCCGAGGAAGCCCTGCGCCACCTGCGGTTCTTCCTGGACGGCAATGTCACCGACAAGTGCGCGATGACGCCCAACACCATGTACCGCGAAGGCTCCAACTTCGCCCTGGAGAGCCCGATCAGCGCCGGGCAGTCCCTGCTCGACATGCTGACGCAGAGCCACGGGGGAGTGCTGAAGGTCTTCCCCGCCGTGTCCCGCACCTGGGCGGACGCCAGCCTGCAACGGGTGCGCACCCAGGGCGCGTTCCTCGTCGACGCCTCCCGGCGCGGCGGACGCACCGAGTGGATCAGGGTGGAGAGCGAGGCCGGGGAGCCGCTGCGGCTGCGGCACGGCATCGCCGGCGCCGTCGACGTGCGCGACGAGCGCGGGCGCCCGCTGCCGTACGAGGGCCGGAACGTCATCAGCGTGCCGCTGCGGCGCGGGCAGGCCGCGGTGATCACTCCCAAGGGGGCGAGGCCGTCGCTGCGCCCGCGCGACGTGCGCGCGAACGGGACGGAGCCCGCCTGGGGGCTGCCGTAGAGGTGCGGAGGGCGAGAGGGCGCGGACGCTGAGGGGGGCGACGGGTCGTGGGTCGCGGGTCGCGGGTCGCGGGTCGCGAAGAAAGTTCATCGTGGTGCACTTGGTGGTGCTCTATGCTGTACTTCCGTCGATTTCCGTGACCCAAGGCAGACCATGACGCTCACTCTCACCGTGTCCGACGAGGTGCGCACGCTCGCGCCCGGCTTCACCCACGTCGCCATCGAGGCGTACGACCTCGTCAACGGCCCCAGCACCGACGCCACCTCGGCCCTGCTCGACGACGCCGCCCGCCGTCTCGCCGCGCGTCTCGAAGGCCGCGCCCCGCACGAGGACCCGCACATGGCGGCCTGGCGTGCCGCGTACACGGCCTTCGGCGCCAAGCCCTCGCGCACCCGCAACTCCGCCGAGGCGCTGGCCAAGCGGGCGCTCGCGGACGGCGGCCTGCCGCGGATCAACGCGCTCGTCGACGTCTACAACGCGATCAGCGTGGCCCGTCTGATCCCCGTCGGCGGCGAGGACATGGATCACATCAAGGGCGGCATGCGGCTGGTCCGGGCCGCCGGGGACGAGGACTTCGTCACCATGGCGGCGGGCGAGCGCGCCGTCGAGCACCCGGAGCCGGGCGAGGTCGTCTGGCGCGACGACGAGGGGGTCACCTGCCGGCGCTGGAACTGGCGGCAGGGCCCGCGCACCCGCCTCACGGAGGCGAGCGTGAACGCGATCTTCCTGCTCGAAGGCATGGGACCGGACGCGGGCCTGGAGGCGGCGGGCGCCGAGCTCGCCGAGCTCCTGGAGAAGGTCAGCCCAGGGGCGCGCGTCACCGTCCACGAGCCGGTGGGGTAGCCGGTTCGCCGCCCGCGGGGGTCGGGCGGTGGGTCAGCCCGCTTCGGCGGCGCGGACCTCGGCGGGCGTCGGGGCGGTGCCGCCGAGGTGCGCCGGCATCCACCAGGTGTCCTCCGGGCCCTTGGGGCGCGCGGGGTAGGCGCGCTGCGCGGCTTCCAGGAGCTCCTGGCAGCGCTCGCGCAGGCGGCGCGTGATCGCGCCCGCGTACTGGTCCTTGGGGGCTTCCAGGCGCTCGCCGACGCGGATCGTGATCGGCAGGCCCTGGCGCTTGAAGTTGCGGGGGTGCCCCTTCGTCCACAGCCGCTGCGTGCCCCACAGGGCCATCGGGATCAGCGGGACTCCGGCCTCCTGGGCCATGCGCGCGGCACCCGACTTGAACGACTTCAGCGTGAACGACTGCGAGATCGTCGCCTCGGGGAAGACGCCGATGATCTCTCCGGCGCGCAGCGAGTCCAGGGCGTGGGCGTAGGCCGTCTCGCCCTGCTTGCGGTCCACCGGGATGTGCTTCATGCCGCGCATCAGCGGCCCCGAGATCTTGTGGCGGAACACCGACTCCTTCGCCATGAAGCGCACCACGCGCTTCTGGGGCAGGGCGGCGAGGCCGTCGAAGATGAAGTCCAGGTAGCTGATGTGGTTGCTGACCAGGACTGCCCCGCCCGAGCGCGGAATGTTCTCGGAGCCCTTGCAGTCGATCTTCAGGTCGAGCGCCTTGAAGAAGGTCTTGGCGGCGCCGATGACCGGTCGGTAGACGAGTTCTGCCATGGCTGGGGAGGGCCCTTCGTCTCTGCCAGAGGAGAGGGCCTTTGGCAGGAAGCTAAGTTACGGATCCGTAGGGTCTACGGCTTTGCCAGATCGTGCCCCAAGAACGAGCGGCTGGCCAGCCATGGTGCCCGTATCGCGCGAGATTCTCGTCACGTCGGAATCTTTCCGTACGCGCGTGCGCTGTAGGGATGGACGTATGTGGAGCCCCGGTGGGGCGGATCGAGGCCCCTGGTGGGGGTGGGAAAGGCGGGGCGCCCGTGACAGGGGAGCGCGGAGGCGAGAGCGCGGGGGCGCGCGGCGCCCCACGGCTCGGTGCGGACCGGCCGGGCGCCGCTCGGCTCGGTGCGGCGGAACTCGGCGCGGAGCTGGGCGAGAGAGCCACGCTCGTGCAGTTCTCCAGCGCGTTCTGCCAGCCCTGCCGGGCCACCCGCAGGGTCCTCGCCGACGTCGCCGCCATGGTCCCGGGCGTCGCCCACGTGGAGATCGACGCGGAGGCCGAACTGGATCTCGTACGCGCGCTGGGCGTCGACAGGACCCCGACCGTGCTCGTCCTGGACGCCGACGGGCGCGAGGTCCGGCGCGCGGCGGGACAGCCGCGGAAAGCCGATGTGATCGCGGCCCTCGGGGCGGCGGTATGAGCGAGATGAGGCGATCCGGGCGGCCTTCGCATCCCGGAACGGGCTTGACTGCACCCGCCACCTATCGTCAGCCTGCTGCCATGCCCCCGGAGCTCCTTCTCTACGAGCGTGTCCACCTGGACCTCGCGCGCCACGCCGGCGCGCGCTGTCGGTCCCGCTGAGCAGCCACGGACCCGTTCGTACCTCTCGGCAGAAGGACACAACTCCATGACGGCCACGCCCGACCTCTCCGCCCCCCAGCTCGCGACACCCGATCTGCTGCGCGCCGCCTTCCGCAGGCACGCGGCCGGAGTCGCCGTGATCACCGCCCGGGGCACCGGCCCCGTCGGCTTCACCGCCACCTCGCTCACCTCGGTCTCGGCCGAACCCCCGATGGTCTCGTTCGGCATCGGCACCGGCGCCTCCAGCTGGCCCGCGATAGCCGTGGCCGAGCACGTCGGCGTGCACATCCTCGGCGAGCACCAGCAGGAGCTCGCCGCCACCTTCGCGCGCAGCGGCGCCGACCGCTTCGGCGCGCCCACCCGCTGGTTCGACGGTCCCGAGGGCGTGCCGGTCCTCGACGGCGTACTCGCCTGGATGGTGTGCCGGATCGTGGCGCGGGTGCCCGCCGGGGACCACCGGGTGGTCCTGGCCGAGGCCGTCGCCGGGGATCCCGCGGGGGCGGGCCGCCCGCTGCTGTACCACCAGGGACGCTTCAACGCGCTGCGTGACTGAGAGTTCCCGATGACGCGGGGTGCGCGTGATTACGGAGCGTTGCAAAGGTCACAGTTCAAAGCGCTTGCTCAGGGGGAAAGTACTGGGTGTACTCATGAGTAATATTCCGGTTGGAGCGGGGGCCGCCCCAACCGGGACCCGCCGCTTCAGGCGCCTATGCTGCCTGCAAGAAGGCAGTAGCCCGCAGCCAAGGCAGCAGCCCAGTAATGACGATGCAGTAGGAGAGCCGGCGTGAGCTTGAGGATCGTTGTCTGTGTGAAGTACGTGCCCGACGCCACCGGCGACCGGCACTTCGCCGAGGACCTGACCGTCGACCGCGACGACGTGGACGGCCTGCTCTCGGAGCTCGACGAGTACGCGGTCGAGCAGGCCCTGCAGATCAAGGAAGCGGCGGACGACGACGCCGAGATCACGGTCCTCACCGTCGGCCCCGAGGACGCCAAGGACGCGCTCCGCAAGGCCCTGTCGATGGGCGCCGACAAGGCCGTCCACGTCGAGGACGACGACCTGCACGGCACCGACGTCATGGGCACCTCCCTCGTCCTGGCCAAGGCCGTCGAGGAGACGGGCTACGACCTCGTCATCGCGGGCATGGCCTCCACCGACGGCACCATGGGCGTGCTGCCCGCGATCCTCGCCGAGCGCCTCGGCGTGCCGCAGGTGACGCTGCTCTCCGAGGTCTCCGTCGAGGGTGGCGTGGTGAAGGGCCGCCGTGACGGCGACACCGCCTCCGAGCAGCTCGAGGCGTCCCTGCCGGCCGTCGTGTCCGTGACGGACCAGTCGGGCGAGGCCCGCTACCCGTCCTTCAAGGGCATCATGGCCGCCAAGAAGAAGCCGGTGAAGTCGCTCGACCTGGACGACCTGGACATCGACGCCGAGACCGTCGGCCTCGAGGGCGCCTGGACGAAGGTCGACTCCGCCGCCGAGCGTCCCGCGCGCACCGCGGGCACGATCGTCAAGGACGAGGGCGAGGGCGGCAAGCAGCTGGCCGAGTTCCTCGCGGGCCAGAAGTTCATCTGAGCTTCAGTCACCCCACCCCTCCCCAACTTCTTCGTACTCGCAGGAGATTGAAGTCCCATGGCTGAAGTTCTCGTCTACGTCGACCACGTCGACGGCGCCGTCCGCAAGCCCACCCTCGAGCTGCTGACGCTGGCCCGCCGCATCGGCGAGCCCGTCGCCGTCGCGCTCGGCTCCGGCGCCGAGGCCACCGCCGCCACGCTCGCCGAGCACGGCGCGGTGAAGGTCCTCACCGCCGACGCCCCCGAGTTCGCCGACTACCTCGTCGTGCCGAAGGTGGACGCCCTCCAGGCCGCCTACGACGCCGTGTCGCCGGCCGCCGTGCTCGTGCCGTCCTCCGCCGAGGGCAAGGAGATCGCGGCCCGCCTCGCGGTCCGCATCGAGTCCGGCATCATCACCGACGCCATCGACCTGGAGGCCGGTGACGAGGGTCCGGTGGCCACGCAGTCCGTGTTCGCGGCCGCGTTCACCACCAAGTCCCGCATCTCCAAGGGCACTCCGGTCATCACCGTCAAGCCGAACTCGGCGCCGGTCGAGGCCGCCCCGGCCGCGGGCGCCGTCGAGGCCCTGTCGGTGTCGTTCTCCGCCCAGGCCACCGGCACCAAGGTCACCGCGCGCACCCCGCGCGAGTCCACGGGCCGCCCCGAGCTGACCGAGGCCGCGATCGTCGTCTCCGGCGGCCGCGGCGTGAACGGCGCCGAGAACTTCGCGATCATCGAGGCGCTCGCCGACTCGCTCGGTGCCGCCGTCGGCGCCTCCCGCGCCGCCGTCGACGCCGGCTGGTACCCGCACTCCAACCAGGTCGGCCAGACCGGCAAGTCCGTGTCGCCGCAGCTGTACATCGCCTCCGGCATCTCCGGCGCGATCCAGCACCGCGCCGGCATGCAGACGTCGAAGACCATCGTGGCCATCAACAAGGACGCCGAGGCCCCGATCTTCGACCTGGTCGACTACGGCGTGGTCGGCGACCTCTTCGAGGTCGTCCCGCAGCTGACCGACGAGGTCAAGTCGCGCAAGGGCTGAGCCCGTCGGGCCCGGGAGCGCCGGGGAACCGGCGCTCCCCGCGGCTCGCGGCCGAGGTCGGAGAAGGCCCCCGTTTCCGCCGTGCGCGGACGCGGGGGCCTCGCGCGTCACAGCGTCAGGCTCGCCTGCACCGGCAGGTGGTCGCTCGGGAACTGTCCGCCGAGCGAGAACGTGTTGATGGCCGCCGCGTGCACCCGGGCACCCGGCGACGTCAGGATCCAGTCGATGCGGTCGCCGTCCGGCACGAGCGGCTTGTAGCCGTGGAACGTCGCG
Source organism: Streptomyces flavofungini (assembly GCF_030388665.1). Taxonomy (NCBI): domain Bacteria; kingdom Bacillati; phylum Actinomycetota; class Actinomycetes; order Kitasatosporales; family Streptomycetaceae; genus Streptomyces; species Streptomyces flavofungini. Next base: position 8,327,529 of record NZ_CP128846.1, read on the forward strand.
TACTGCTTGCTGCGTTCGTCCGCCGCGTCCCAGGTGTCGACGAGCCCGGCGTTCAGCATCGTCTCGTACACCGGGTTCTTGTGGGCCGCGACGTTGAAGTCGCCGGTGAGGATCAGCGGCAGCGAACGGTCGAGCGCCGTGATCCGGTCGGTGATGAGGTGCGCGGCGCGGGTGCGGGCGTACTGACTGGCGTTGTCCAGATGGGTGTTGAGGACGTACAGCTCGCCGTCCGTGCGCCGGTCCAGGAAGCGGACCCAGGTGACCATGCGGATCGAGCCGCCGCCCCAGGTGTTGGAACCGATCACGTCCGGGGTGTCGGAGAGCCAGAAGTGGTCGTAGGCGACCGGCAGCAGCCTGCGCGTGTCGTAGAAGACCGTCATGAACTCGTCGCGGCTGCCGCCCGCGCGGCCGGTGCCGATCCACGCGTAGTGCTGCCCCAGGTCCTCGGCGATGTCCTGCACCTGCTGGTAGAGACCTTCCTGGGTGCCGACGACGTGCGGGCGGGCACGCCGCAGCAGTTCCCGTGTGACGGGGCGGCGGACGGCCCAGGTGTTCGGCGGGGTCGTCCCGGCGTAGCGCAGGTTGAACGACATCACCTCCAGTCGGCGGCCCGGACGCTCCACGGCGCGGGCGGGCGACGCTGCCAGGGCGGTGGCGAGCAGCGGGACCGCCACGGCCGCGGCCGCGGCCGCCGTCCGCAGGCCGGAGCGGCGGGTCACTCGGTTGTCGGTCGGCACGCGTTCTCCTTCATCGGGTCGTGGTTCGGTGCGTTCGGTCGCGGTCGGGCCACGGTCAGCGTGAAGTGCGCCCACGGGAGTGTGGAAGCACCATCTGAGACACGCGTGAACATGCGGGGACCGGCACGCGAGAAGGTGTTGACCAGCGGGAAGGTGCACAGATAACTTCAGTATGCGGATGTTGGATTCCGTCAGACGGAAAGACGGTCGGTGGCGTCGTGGGTGTGAGTCACTGAGAGCCGGCGTGGGTCACTGAACAGTGGAGGGTGCACGGATGGGTCAGCAGGAGAAGGTGTCCACGAGCCTCGCAGGTGCGGTCAGCGAAGGCATCAGCGCCTCGCTCGCGCCGGTCGACGCGGAGCTCGAACGCCGGTACCCGGGAGACCCCGGCACCCGTCAGCCCGTGCACACCGTGTACGTACCCGGTGAGGCCTTCGCCGCGGACACCATCCGCGACTGGGGCGGCCGCGCCCTCGCCGCCCTCGACGAGCACGCCCCCGACGCCGCGTCCTTCGCCGCCGTCCTCGGCCTCGCCGACGACCTCGCGGAGCCCGTCTACACCCGCGTGCGCGCCAAGCTGGAGCGCGAACCCGTCGAGGACCTGCGCGTCGACTTCGAGGACGGCTACGGCGGCCGCACCGACGCCGACGAGGACACCCATGCCGCCCGCGCGGCCCGTCTGATCGCCGAGGCCTACGCGAACGGAACGGCCGCTCCGTACATGGGCATCCGCATGAAGTGCATGGAGGCGCCGGTACGCGACCGGGGCATCCGCACCCTCGACGTCTTCCTGTCCGGCCTCATGGACGCGGGCGGGCTGCCCGACGGCCTCGTCCTGACCCTGCCCAAGGTGACGTACGCCGAGCAGGTCACCGCGATGGTGCGGCTCCTGGAGGAGTTCGAGAAGGCCCGCGGCCTCACCCCGGGACGGATCGGCTTCGAGATCCAGATCGAGACCAGCCAGTCCATCCTCGCCGCCGACGGCACCGCCGCCGTCGCCCGCATGATCGACGCCGCCGAGGGCCGCGCCACCGGCCTGCACTACGGCACCTTCGACTACAGCGCCTGCCTCGGTGTCTCCGCCGCCTACCAGGCCAGCGACCACCCCGCCGCCGACCACGCCAAGGCCGTCATGCAGGTCGCCGCCGCGGGCACCGGCGTGCGCGTCTCCGACGGCTCCACGAACGTGCTGCCCGTCGGACCCACCGCGAAGGTCCACGACGCCTGGCGGCTGCACTACGGCCTGACCCGGCGCGCCCTCGCCCGCGCCTACTACCAGGGCTGGGACATGCACCCCGGCCACATCCCCACCCGGTACGCCGCCGTCTTCGCCTTCTACCGCGAGGGCTTCGCGCAGGCCGCGGCCCGTCTCGCCGCCTACGCCAACCATCCCCAAGCTCTCAACTCCGTTCGAGCAGGGGAGACCCCAATCGGCGGCGACATCGCGGACGAGCCCGCCACCGCCAAGGCCCTCGCCGGGTACCTGCTGCGCGGCCTGGACTGCGGGGCGCTCGACACGGCCGAGGTCACCCGCCTCACCGGCCTGACGCTCGCCGGGCTCCAGGCGTACGCGGGGCCGCGCCGGGGGGACCTGACGCCGTCGGCCAAGTAGGGCCGCGACCGGAGGCGCGGGCGTCCCGAGGTCTTCACGAGACGTCCCGCACCGCCTGTCACATCCGCCCCGTACTCTGTACGCCACACAGCACATCAGCACGACGGCGGCACAGGGATCGCAGGGACGGGGCAGCGGTGTCTTCGGGGGAACAGGGACAGACGGACGGGGTCGGCCGCGTCCTCGCCGGGCGGTATCGCGTGCTCGCGCAGCTCGGGCGCGGCGGCATGGGCGTCGTGTGGCGCGCCCTCGACGAGGTGCTGCACCGCGAGGTCGCGGTCAAGGAGCTGCGCACCTACACCGACACGGCCGGGCCGGAGCTCGCCGACCTGCGGCTGCGCATGCAGCGTGAGGCCCGCGCGGCGGCCCGGGTGCGCCACCCCGGAGTCGTCGCCGTGCACGACGTCGCGGAGGTCGACGGACGGCCGCTGATCGTCATGGAGCTGGTCGACGGGCCGTCCCTGGACGACGTCCTGCGCGAGCGAGGACCGCTCGACCCGCGCGAGGCCGCGGCCATCGGCGCCAAGGTCATGGACGCCCTCGCCGCCGCCCACCGCGCGGGCGTCCTGCACCGCGACGTCAAGCCCGGCAACATCCTCCTCGGCACCGGTGGCCGCGTCGTCCTCACCGACTTCGGCATCGCCACCATGGAGGACCCCGGCGACGGCTCGGCCACCCACCTCACCCGCAGCGGCGAACTCGTCGGCTCCCTGGACTACTTGGCGCCCGAGCGGGCCCAGGGCCAGGAGCCCGGCCCCGCGTCCGACGTCTGGGCGCTCGGCGCCACGCTGTACGCGGCCGTCGAGGGCGCGTCCCCGTTCCGCCGCACGTCCACGTGGTCCACGCTCACCGCGATCGTCGTCGAGCCCCTGCCCGTGCCGCTGCGCGCGGGCATGCTCATGCCGGTCCTGCGGCTCCTCATGGACAAGGACCCGCAGGCACGGCCGGACGCGGAGGGCGCGCGGCGGCTGCTTGAGCAGGTGGCTGCGGGGGAGTCGATCTCGTCGGGGGCGTTGGGGGCGTTGGGGGCGTCAGGGGCGCCGGGGGCGTCGGAGGCAGGGCGTGCGGCTGGGGCTGGTGGGGTTGGTGAGTTCGGTGGGGCTGTGGGGGCTGGTGGGTCCGCCGGGGCTGTTGGTGCCGCCGGTGCCGTGGGAGCCATGGGGCCTCTGGGGTCTGGTGGCCCTGTCGGGTCGACCGGACGCGGCGGCGTGACCGGGCCCCTCGGACACGCGGAGTCGCCGTCCCCGGGCGCAGGGAGCGGGGAGCGCGAGCCCACGGTGCGCCATGTGCCGACAGCGCCGCCGCCCGGATTCGGTCCGCCTCCCGGTGCGGCAGGAGCGGCCGGTGTGCCCGGGGAGGCTCCTGGGCACGGTGGGGCGGGGGCGCCCGGCGAGCTCGCGGCGTTCGGTGTGCCGGGTCTCGGCACGGCCGGACAGCCCGCGGGGTCCATACCGGCGTCCGCTGCGGAACCCTCCGGCCGTCGTGCCGCCCGGGCGGGTCGGCCGCGCCGGGGCAAGGCCCTGCTCGCCGCCGCGGCCGTCGTGGTCGTCCTCGCGGCGACGGGCGTGACCGTGGCGGTGCTCTCCGGCGGGGACGACAAGAAGGACCAGGCACGGGACGCGCGCGACGCGCAGGAGGCCGGGGGCACGGTCGAACCGGGCTCGGACGCGAGCCGGGGCGCCCTCGACCCGGACGGTTCGAAGCCTTCGAAGCAGGGCGACAAGAAGACGAAGCCCTCCAAGGGCGCCGACCGCCCCGACAAGGCGGGCAAGGACGACCGGGACGGCGACGGCGAGGACGGCGCGAAGGGCGACGGGGCGGCGGACGACGACTCCGGTTCCGGTTCCGGCGACAAGTCCGACGCACGCCCCAAGGAGTCGTCGAAGCCGCCCAGGAGCGGCACGTCCGGCGGTTCCTCCGGCGGCGACGAGGAGCCCGCGTGCCACCCCGCGGGCGGCGGCAAGTACAACTGCTCGGTGTGGCAGACCGCCAAGTCGTACCAGGCGTCGGGCGCCGAGGCGGGCATCCTCAACGCGGGCACCAACTACTTCTACTGCCAGCAGAACCTGGGCCGCCGCGAGACGCACGGCCAGTGGACCAACGTCTGGTGGGCGAAGACCGACGACGACAGCGGCAACACGAATGTGTTCGTGAGCGACGTGTACATCCGGGGCGGCGACAACGACAAGCCGCTTCCGGGTCTGCCGACCTGCTGACGGTGGGGCCGCCCGGCCCCTGAGGGGTGCCCCGGGCGCGCCGCGTGCGCGGGGCAGGGAACACCGGGGCGCGTCGGGCCCGCCGTGAACATTCCGGCTGCGCGGCTCCCGCGACGGCGCGGACCCTTGCCGGATGGACGAGTTGACGCCCACGAAAGCCCTGATCGGCCCGGAGGCCTCGGCCGACGGGGACCGACCTCATCGTGCGCGCCGCGACTCCCGAGGACGCGGCCGAGATCTGCCGCATGCTCAACACCGTCGACCTCCTGGAGCTCGGGCACGCGGAGACCGACCTGGGCATCGTCGAGGTCGACCTGGTCCACACGACATGCCGGGCTACGAGACCGTCTACGGGCGCGCCGTCGAACCCGCCGCGACGGTACGCATCACCTGGGCCGACGGAGCGCGGCGCACGGTCCGCCCGAACCCCGACGGCACGTTCCTGACGTTCGCCCGCAGGCGGCCCGGGACGGAGCGGGAGCACCGCACGATCGACGCGCCGGACCGGCGGGGGAAGGTCGGCACGAGCGACCCTCACGGGTAGGGCGACCCGCACGGGCCACAGCGCGGGCGCCTTGGGCAGCTCGCCCGGCGCGGGACGGCCGCCCTGGTCGGCCCGCGCCGGGCAGCCCCTCACGCGGAGGGCGGCAGCTCCCCCGACCCCCGCGTGATCAACCGCGTCGGCAGTTCGATGCGCTCCGGCGTGTCCGAGGCGCCGTCGAGCTGGCGGAACAGCCGCTCCGCCGCCGTGCGCCCCAGCTGGGCCGCGTCCTGGGCGACCACCGTCACGCCGGGGCTCAGCAGGTCGGCCAGCTCGATGTCGTCGAAGCCGACGAGGGCCACGGGGCGGGCCAGGCCCGCGAGGACGCGCACGACCGTGACCGTCACGCGGTTGTTGCCCGCGAAGACGGCGGTGACGGGGGAGGGGCCCGACAGCATCGACTCGGCCGCGTGCCGGACCCGGTCGGGGTCCGTGGGGCCGAGCGACACCCAGGACTCGTCGACCTCGATGTCCGCCTCCGCCATCGCCGCGCGGTAGCCGCGCAGCCGTTCTATCGCGGTGTGGATGCGCGGCTGGTCACCGATGAAGCCGATCCGGCGATGACCGTGGGCGACCAGGTGCGCCACGCCGTCGCGCGCGCCCCCGAAGCTGTCGGAGAGCACCACGTCCGCGTCGATCCGCCCCGGCGGCCGGTCCACGAACACCGTCGCGACACCGGCGGCGATCTCCGGCTCCAGATAGCGGTGGTCGTCGCCCGCCGGAATCACCACGAGCCCGTCCACCCGGCGGGCGCACAGGGCGAGCACCAACTCCTGCTCGCGGTCCGGGTCCTCGGCGCTCGAGCCGTTGATCAGCAGCGCCCCGTGCGCGCGGGCGACCTCCTCCACGGCTCGGCTGAGCGGCCCGTAGAACGGGTCGGCCAGGTCCTCAAGGACCAGGCCGATGCTCGCCGTACGGCCCTTGCGCAGCACCCGCGCGCTGTCGTTGCGCCGGAAGCCCAGCGCCTCGATGGCCTCCTGGACACGGCGTTCGGTGTCGGGCGTGACACCGGGCTCGCCGTTCACGACGCGCGACACCGTCTTCAGGCCCACACCCGCGCGCGCGGCGACGTCCTTCATGGTCGGCCGGTTGCCGTAACGGCTCTTGGAGTCCGCGGTGCCGTCCGGAGTCCTCCCGTCCGTACGGAGCCGGGAGACGGGGGTGCGGGCGGTCTCTGCCACGGTGCGCTGTCCTGTCTGTCGTCCACTGGTGCGGATCTCAGTGTGCGTAACGTCGGTGCTTCACGTGAGGAAGTTCAGACTTCCACCTCTGCGCTTCCCCCTCTGTACGGCGACGTCCGTACTGCGACGTCCACTATCCATCGGGGGTCGTACGTCCCCGTCCACCGGGGTCCGCATCCGTCGCGCCCGGGGACCGCCCGGGGCGGCGCGCGCCCGGTCGAATGCGTGTGCCGCGCATGTGGCGTCGAGCATAGGACCTGGACAACGTTGTCAGATGCGCGAGAGACTAGGCACCGCACTCTCCGGCCTGCCCTTTCACCAGGAGATCTCACACTGATGCCCACGGACCTCGTCGCCGCACTCGACATCGGCGGCACCAAGATCGCCGGAGCCCTCGTGGACGGCCGGGGCCGGATCCTGCTGCGTGTCCAGCGGCCGACGCCCGCGCGCGAGGACGGCGACACCGTGATGCGCGCGGTCGAGGAGGTGCTCGGCGAGCTGACGGCCGGTGAGCCGTGGGGCCTCGTCCGCGCGGTCGGCATCGGCAGCGCGGGTCCGGTCGACGCCGGCGCGGGCACGGTCAGCCCGGTCAACGTCCCCGGCTGGCGGGGCTATCCCCTGGTCGAGCGCGTGCGCGCCGCAGCCGGTGGCCGACCGGTCGAGCTGGTGGGCGACGGCGTCGCGATGGCGGCAGCCGAGCACTGGCAGGGCGCGGCCCGCGGCCACGACAACGCCCTGTGCATGGTGGTGTCCACCGGCGTCGGGGGCGGCCTGATCCTGGGCGGCTCCCTGCACCCCGGCCCCACCGGCAACGCGGGCCACATCGGGCACATCAGCGTGGACCTCGACGGCGACCCGTGCCCGTGCGGCGGGCGCGGCTGCGTCGAGCGGATCGCGAGCGGCCCGAACATCGCCCGGCGCGCCCTGGCGAACGGCTGGCTCCCCGGACCCGACGGCGACACCTCCGCCGCCGCCGTGGCCCGCGCGGCCCGCGCGGGCGACCCGGTCGCCGTCGCCTCCTTCGACCGTGCGGCGAAGGCCCTCGCCGCGGGCATCGCCGCCACGGCCACGCTCGTCGAGATCGACATCGCGGTGATCGGCGGGGGCGTGGCGATGGCCGGCGACCTCCTGTTCGCACCCCTGCGCCGTGCCCTGCGCGAGTACGCCACCCTGTCGTTCGTCGGCGGCCTCACCGTCGCCCCCGCCCTGATGGGCACCGACGCGGGCCTCGTGGGCGCGGCCGCGGCGGCGCTGCGGGCGTTCCCCGACGCGACGGTCGGACAGCTGCGCCCGGTGGCCAATCGCTGAGCCCGGTCGCGGCGACGTCCAGCGGCTCCAGGAGGTCGCCGCTCGTTGGGACTTGCCGAATCCCGTCGATGCCGGGTGAACGGCCAGCGGCTTGCGCCCAGTTGCGGCACGAGGCTGCAAACGGGGGGAGCGTCAGGCGATCACGATGGCAGCGCAGAAGGATCGGAGCCGGAGAAGAGGCACAGTGCCTCGGGCGGTCGCCTGGACGATTGGTGTCGCGCTCGTCGCTGTGCTGCTCACCTCATGTGAGGGTCGGCACTCTCGTGGGCGTCAAGCTGCACTGCAGCGGGGCGGGCGTCACCTGCACGGCACTCTCCTCCGAGCGGCAGAACGTGCTCACGCCTGACGACAAGGCGAAATGGCGGTGGATGGTCAAGCCATCCGCAACGGGCACCATGACTCTCGCCCTCACGGTCACGGCGTACTACCGCGACACGAACAACGTCCTTTTCGAGAAGCCGCCCTTCATGCGGAGAGCGCGCGTCGACGCGACGGCGGCGAACACGGCTCGGCGCGCCAAGGACGATGCGGTCGCGGTGCTGGCGGTCCTGGGCGCGGTGTTCGGTCTGGGCGTCGCCTGGGTGACGATCCACGAGTTCTGGCAGCGTCGCTCCGGCAGAAAGACCGAAGCCGAGGCCACGAAGAAGACTCTGCCACGGAGGGTACGCGGGGTACGCAGGGTGAGGCACCGCGACGGCCCCCGCGTGCGTCGTCGCAACCGGACATGACCTTTGGCCCGGCGCCAAAAGACCTTGTCGACCGCGTCCGGCTTGCCGGCCTGGCGGCCAGGCGGCTGTCGGCTGGCGACCTGGCGGCCGGCGGCCTTCGTCATTCGCGGATCGGGCCGGGCAGTCGACCCCCGTGCCGCGGAGGAGTGCCGGGATGCGAAGATCGGGCAGTGACCAGTGATGCCGCCGTGCTCGACCATCCCGTGGCCCAGTCGCTGCTTGGGCAGCACGCGGAGCTGGCTCGGCGCTGCGGGCAGGCGGCCACGTACCTGCCGGGTGTCGCGACCTTCTGCGCGGTGCCGGCCGAGCCCGACGCGACGGACTGGGCCGATCTGGCGCGACTGCTCGGCAGCGGCGGTTTCGCCGACATGTTCAGCAGCCCGGCGCTCCCGCCGTCGGACTGGGAGCCGGTCTTCGAGTTGGAGGGGCGGCAGATGCTGTGGCCCGGCCGCCCAGCCGGTGCTCCACGTCCTGCCGCCGATGTCGCGGTCCTGGAGCTGGGGCCGCAGGACGTGCCGGACATGCTCGACCTCGTCGCGCGGGCCGAACCGGGGCCGTTCTGGCCCCGTACCTGTGAGCTCGGCACCTATCTCGGGATCCGCGCGCAAGGACGCCTGGTGGCGATGGCGGGCGAGCGGCTACGGCCTCCGGGGTGGACCGAGATCAGCGCCGTGTGCACGGCCCCCGAGGCACGCGGCCAGGGCCACGCGGCCCGGCTGGTGCTCGCGCTGGTCGAGCGCGTACTCGCCCGGGGAGAGCGGCCGTTCCTGCACGTGGCCGAGGCGAACACCGGTGCCATCGCCCTGTATGAGCGGCTCGGGTTCGAGAACCGCAGGTCAGTGACCTTCCGCGGCTTCCGCACCCCCTGACGCGCCGGGTGGGCCCGGCCCTGTCGTCGAGACGGGGCCGGGCCCCACGCGCGCTCGGGCCCGAGCGCGCGTGAACTCAGCGGTCTCAGCAGTTCAGCACCGGCTCCGCCCAGTCCGCGTGGTCCGAGTCGATGCCGTCGCCGCCGTCCGTGACGACGAGGCGGATCACTTCGGCGCCGCGCACGTCGGCCGAGACCGTCTCGGCGGGGTCGGCGGTGGTGAGGACGCCGGTGGCGGCGGCGAGTCTGCCGTCGGCCCAGATCTGGAAGGCGACGGTGCCCTTGTCCGGCTTCTCGTCGTCGACGCCGACCTGGGCGGTCAGCTTCTTGCACGTGCCGCCCGCGTAGTACTCGACGGTGCTCTGCGCGTGCACACCGAGCCCCTTGGCGTACACCTTCCCGCCGATGGTGAGCGGCCTGCCGTCGCCTGCCGCGCTCTCGCCGTTGCTGGTGTCCTTCTCGACGGGACCCCAGCCGTTGGTGGTGGACAGCCAGGGCAGGCCGCTGAGCGCGGTGTCGCCGGTGGGCGGGGCCACCACGACCCGTGCCGTCAGGGGCAGTTCGAGCTGGACGCGGCCGCCGCCGGGTGCGCGGTGGCTCGCCTTCAGGCCGAGGGCGTACGCTCCGGGCTTGGCGTCCCGCGGTGCCGTCACCTGCCAGGACGTGCCGAGAACCTCGCCCGTGCGGAGGGTGGACGCGCGGGTCGGGGAGGTCGCCTTGAGGCGCCAGCCGGAGGGGCCGGTGAGGGAGACGCGGACGTCGCGCGCGTCGGTGCTGCCGCGATTGGCGACCTTGGTGAGGACCTTCTCGGCCTTGCCCGCCTCCACCAGCGGGTCGGTGGCGGTGCCGAGGTCGACGGCGGGCGGCTTGTGGTGCCACTGGTCGTCGGCCGAGACCCGCACGAGGACCGTGCCGTGCGCGGGCACGGTCGCGGAGATGGTGCCCGCGACGTTGTAGCTCTCGTGCTTCCACAGGTCGCGCAGGGAGTAGCCGTCGGCGGCGGGCAGGCCCACGGCCTTCGCGGTCGTGGTGATGGTCTTCGGGCTGCCGGTCTCGTTGAACAGCGCGACGGCGCGGCTGCCGTCCTTCATCTCCTTGGCGACGACCCAGCGCCCGCCCTCGGACGAGACGACGTGGCCCTGCTTGCCCAGCGGGTCCTGGTCGACGGCGATGACTTCCTTGTTGCCGAGGATGTCGAAGGTCTCGGGGGAGACCTTGCGCAGGTCGGAGCCGATGAGCAGCGGCGCGGCCATGATCGACCACATGGAGAAGTGGCTGCGGTACTCGGTGGCCGTCATGCCCCCGTTGCCGACCTCCAGCATGTCGGGGTCGTTCCAGCGGCCGGGGCCCGCGTGCTGCGCGAGCGGCAGGTTCTTCTTCATGATGGAGAGCATCGAGCCCCAGTTGTCGCTGATGTCGCCCGTGGTGCGCCACAGGTGACCGACGTCGGCGGCCCACTCCCAGGGCTTGTTCTCGCCCCACTCGCAGATGCTGTAGACGATCGGGCGGCCCGTCGTCTCCGACGCCGCCTTCAGGGCGTCCCGCATGGCGATGTAGCGCTTCTTGGCGTCCACGCCCTGGTTATTGCAGTTGTCGTACTTGAGGTAGTCGACGCCCCAGTCGGCGAACTGCTGGGCGTCGCTGCGCTCGTGGCCGAGCGCGCCGGGGAAGCCCGCGGAATTGCAGGTCTTCGTGCCCGCGCTGGTGTAGATGCCGAGCTTGAGCCCCTTGGAGTGGACGTAGTCGGCGACCGCCTTGATGCCGTTCGGGAACCGCTTGGGGTCGGGCACCAGCTTGCCGTCGGCGTCGCGCTGCGGCAGCGCCCAGCAGTCGTCGAGGTTGACGTACTCGTACCCCGCGTCCTTGAGGCCCTTCTCGACGAAGATGTCGGCGATCCCTTTGACCATCGACTCATCGAAGTCGGCGCGGCAGTGCGTGGCGTTCCAGTTGTTGAAGCCCATCGGAGGGGTGAGTGCGAGGCCGTCCGGCAGCCGGGGGCCCTCGCTTCCCCGGGCCTGCTCCCGGGGCTGGGCACCGTCCGCTCCGGGCGGCTGGGCGGAGTCCGTGGTCCGGGTGTCGCGGGCGACGGCGGGCGCCGCGAGCCCGGCCGCGCAGAGCAGCGCCGCGGCGAGCGACCCGACCACTCTTCGGCGGATGGTGCGGCGGGAAAGGTGACGCATCGTGACGTTCCTCCGTACTCGCGGAAGATGGGATGTCTTCGTGTACGTGTCACTCGTGCGCGCTTACGGTAGGGCGTGTTGAACTCTGTTGGAAGAGGAGCGGTAACGGTTCGGGCCGTCCCCGTCAAAACCCTTGACGGCAGGGACTGGTGGGAGTGAGATCCAATCCTCGCGTTCGGTTGTGTTCGGTTGCACCCCGAGGAGGGGACATGACGCAGTCATCGTTCACCGGTCCACCGACCCCGCGTGGTGGCGTGGGACATCCGATGTCCCGGCGGAATCTTCTGCGCGGTGCGGCCGTCGGCGCCGGGGCGGTCACGCTCCCCGCGCTGCTCACCGGCTGCGGTGACGGACCCGGCGGCAACAAGAACGAGGTGACGGTGGGCTCCAACGCCTCGGACGCCGTGCCGAAGAAGGCGTTCGCCGCGGCCTTCGACGCGTACGAGAAGCAGAGCGACAAGAAGGTCAAGGTCAACACCACGGAGCACAACGAATTCCAGCAGAACATCACGCGCTATCTCCAGGGTTCACCGGACAACGTCTTCATGTGGTTCGCCGGCTACCGCATGCAGTACTTCGCCGAAAAGGGCCTGCTCATCGAGATCAGCGATGTCTGGGAGGACTTCAAGGGGTTCTCGCCCGCCCTGAAGGAACAGTCGACCCACGAGGGCAAGCAGTACTTCGTGCCGTACTACTACTACCCCTGGGCCGTCTTCCACCGGAAGAGCCTCTTCGAGAAGCAGGGATACGAACAGGCCAAGAACTGGGACCAGTTCATCGCCCTCGCCAAGAAGATGCACAAGGACGGCACCCCGGTCGCCTTCTGCGACAAGGACGGCTGGCCCGCGATGGGCACCTTCGACTACATCAACATGCGCCTGAACGGATACGACTTCCACAAGAGCCTGATGGCGGGCGAGGAGGCGTGGACCGACCAGAAGGTGAAGAAGGTCTTCGACCTGTGGCGCGAGCTCATGCCGTACTACCAGAAAGGCGCGCTCGGCCGGACCTGGGAGGAGGCCGGGCAGGGCCTCCAGCAGCGCAGGACCGGCATGGCCGTCTTCGGCATGCCGCACCCCGGCTCCCAGTTCCCGGTGGACGAGCGCGACGACATCGACTTCTTCGCGTTCCCCGAGATCGACCCGCAGTTCGGCCAGGACGCGGTGGAGGCGCCCATCGACGGATTCCTCATCGCCAAGAAGTCCAGGAACGTGGAAGGCGCCAAGGACCTGCTTGCCTGGCTCGGCACCGCAGAGGCCGAGGACGTCTATCTGAAGGGCGACCCCAACAACGTCGCGGTCAACGACGGCGCCGACACCGCGAAGTACTCCCCGCTGCAGAAGAAGTCCGCCGAACTCGTCTCCAAGGCCAAGCACATCTCGCAGTTCCTGGACCGCGACACCCGCCCCGATTTCGCGCAGACCGTGATGATCAAGGCGCTGCAGGACTTCATCAGCAACCCGAAGGACGTAGACGGGCTCGTCAACAGCATCGAACGGCAGAAGAAGGACATCTTCTCCACCTGAGACGCCACCCGGGAATTCCCCTGGAGCTCGACCCGGGACGCCCCCTGCGACGCCCCCGGAACTCCACCCCGGGCTCCACCCCAGAACTCCACCGAGAAGAACCGTGAGTTGATTCGTGAGCTGATTCGAGAGGACCGCACTCCGTGCCGCAGAAAACCGCGCGGCGCGCCGGTCGGCGGGCGACGGCACGGCGCTTCACGCGCCGTGACATCGCCGTGCTCGGCGTGCTCCTTGGCATCCCCGTGCTCCTTGACATCGTCATCGTCTGGGGCCCGGCCCTGGCCTCCGTCGGCCTGTCCTTCACGTCCTGGGACGGCATCGGCGACATCCACTGGGTGGGCGGGGACAACTACGAGAACCTGGTCGAGGACTACCCCGCGTTCTGGCCCGCCGTCCGCCACAACCTGTTGTGGATCGCCTTCCTCGGCCTGGTGGCGACGCCGTTCGGGCTCTTCCTCGCCGTCCTCATCGACCGCGGCGTCCGCTTCAGCCGCTTCTACCAGTCCGTGCTGTACATGCCCGTCGTGCTGTCCCTCGCCGTCGTCGGCTTCATGGCGCAGCTGCTCCTCGGCACCGACCAGGGCGTCGTCAACACGATCCTGGACAACCGCAACGACCCGGTCGATTGGCTCGGCGACTCCAGCATCAACCTGTGGATGATGATGCTGGCCGCGAGCTGGCGGCACACCGGCTACGTCATGATCCTCTACCTGGCCGGACTCAAGTCCGTCGACCCCGCGCTCAAGGAGGCGGCGGCCATCGACGGCGCGAACGAACGCCAGACCTTCTTCCGCGTCACCCTGCCGACGCTGCGCCCCGTGAACGTCATCGTCGGCGTCATCACCGTCATCGAGGCTCTGCGCGCCTTCGACATCGTCTACGCGGTCAACAAGGGCCGCAACGGGCTCGAACTGCTCTCGGTGCTCATCACCGACAACATCATCGGCGAGGCCAGCCGCATCGGGTTCGGCTCGGCCATCGCGGTCTTCCTGCTCGCGGTGTCCCTGGGATTCATCGTGACGTTCCTGGTCCAGGAGCTGAGAGGAGCGCGCGAGAAATGACAGCGGACATCCGTGCCACGGCCCGCACCACCGAACCCGCGCCACCCGCACGCGAGTTCCGCCCCGCGCGGCCGCCCCGCCGCGGTCGCTTCGGCGTGCACATCTTCCTGTCCGCGGTGTCCCTGCTGTTCCTGGCGCCGCTGCTGCTCGCCGTCTACGCCAGCCTGCGCCCGTACGAGGAGACGGCCCAGCACGGCTACTTCTCGTTCCCGAAGAAGCTGTCCTTCGACTACTACCGCGAGGCCTACACCGAATCCGGTATGGGCAAGTACTTCATGAACACGCTGATCATCGCAGTGCCCGCGGTGATCATCACGCTCTTCCTCGCCGCGTTCGTCGCGTTCGCCGTCGCCCGCATCAACATCCGCGGCAGCCTGGCCCTGCTGATGTTCTTCACCGCGGGCAACCTGCTGCCGCCACAGGTCCTCGTCACACCGCTCTACGTTCTCTTCCTGAAGATCGACCTGCCTTGGTGGATGTCGGACTCGATGAGCCTCTACGACTCGTACTGGGCCGTCATCCTCGTCAACATCGGCTTCCAGGTGGGCTTCTGCGTCTTCGTCCTGGCCAATTTCATGCGCACCCTGCCCAAGGAGATCCTGGAGGCGGCGATCGTCGACGGCGCCGGGGTGTGGACCCAGTTCTGGCGCATCACCCTGCCCCTGTGCCGCCCCGCGATCGCGGCCCTCGCCACGCTCGAGTTCACCTGGATCTACAACGACTTCCTCTGGGCCCTGATCTTCATCTCCAACCCCGACAAGCTCCCCATCACCTCGTCGCTGAACAACCTGCGCGGCCAGTTCTTCACCGACTACAACCTGCTCGCGGCGGGATCGGTCCTGGTGGCCCTGCCGACGATCCTTGTCTTCCTGCTGCTGCAACGGCACTTCATCGCGGGGTTGACGCTGGGGTCGAGCAAGGGCTGAGTCAGTTCTCCGCGTCGCGGACCAAAAGCGCGATCTGCACCCGGTTCTCGACCTGCAGCTTGGCGAACAGGTTGGTCGTGTGCGCCTTGACGGTGGCGACTCTGATGCGGAGCCGTCGGGCGATCTCCGGGTTGCCCAGGCCGTCCGCGATGGCCCGGGCGGTCTCGCGTTCCCGCTCGGTCAGGGTGGACAGCTGTTTCCGCGCGGCTTCGCGGGACGGGTCGCGGGCGTGCGCGGACTGCGGTCCGGTGGCCGCGGCGATCACTCGCGCCGTGGCCGCGGGCGACAGGACGGGGTTGCCGCCCGCGACGGTCCGTACCGCGTCGAGGATCTGCGAGGGCTGGGTGTCCTTGAGTACGAAGCCGAGTGCTCCGGCGCGCAGCGCGCCGAGCACCAGATCGTCGGAGTCGAAGGTGGTCAGCATGAGCACCCGCGGCGCGGGCCGCCGGGTGAGGAGTTCCCGGGTCGCGCTGAGACCGTCACGGCCGGGCATGCGCACGTCCATCAGGACGACGTCCGGCCGCTGTTCGTCCACGGCGGTGAGCGCGGCGTTCCCGTCGGCCGCCTCCGCGACGACGGTCAGGTCCGGTTCACCGTCGATGATGAGGCGCAGCGCCATGCGCACCAGTTGTTCGTCGTCGACGATGGCGACACGGACCTTCGTCTGTTCGGTGTCCACTCAGGTTCTCTCTTCGAGCACGGGGCCCGGCCAGGGCAGGGCGGCTGTCAGGAGGTAGCCGTCGCCGGGGGTGGGGCGGTGGTCGAGCCTGCCGCCGACGAGGTCGACCCGCTCGCTGAGGCCGAGCAGCCCGAATCCCGACGTCGGCGGTCGCGCCGTCGTGGCGGTGGTCGCCGAGTTGCGGACGCTGACGGTGAGATGGCCGCCCGCGGTTCCCGCGAGAGTGACGTGCACGCGGGCGCCCGGGGCGTGCTTGGCGGCGTTGGTGAGTCCTTCCTGGACGATCCGGTAGCAGGTGCGGGCGACGACGTCGGACGGTCTTCCCGTCACGGTGGTGCTGAGCGTGACGTCGAGGCCGGACCCGCGTGCCTCCTCGACCAGGCCAGGGATGTGGCCGAGGTCGGGCTGGGGCGGTTCGGGGCGGCCGGGTTCCGCCCGGAGCACGCCGAGGACGTCCCGTAGTTCCTCCAGGGCCTGGTGGGAGCCCTCGGCGATGCCGCGGACCAGGACGCGGTTCTCCTCGGCGCTGAGGTCGCCGCGGTGGTCGAGGACTCCGGCCTGCAGGGCGACCAGGGAGATCCGGTGCGCGAGCACGTCGTGCATCTCGCGGGCGATCCGGTTGCGCTCCAGGGTGCGGGCCCGCTCCGCTCGCGCGGTCTGCTCGCGTTCCGCGCTCTCTGCCCGCTCCCGCAAGGACCGCACCTCGACTCGGCGTGCGCCGACGGCCATGCCCACGGCCACCGCGATGCCCGCGGCCAGTGCCGGGAGCGCGAACCGGAACCACGTCGAGCCGGGCGCGTCCTGCGTGGGGTAGGGCGAGGGGATCTGGGACGCGGCCAGGTAGACCAGCGCGACGCTCCCGATCTCCATCGGACGGCGACGGGTGGCGACCGAGCTCAGCGCGAGCAGCGCGGTGCCGCCGGCGAGCGCCGACGCGGTGGAGACGATCGCGACCGTCATGGCGACGGCACGCGGGAACCGGCGCCGCCACAGCAGCGCGGCCAGGCAGCCGAGAGCGACCAGCGGATCACCGATGAGGAACCAGGAACCCGTCCCGTCCGCCTGCCGGTGCAGCACCACTCCGAGGGACAGCCAGGTCGGCAGGCCCATGGCCGCGGCCGCCGCGAGGCGCCAGGCCTGCTGCCGCCGTCCGAGCGGTGGCGCGACGTCCGTGTTCACCCGGTCATTGTCGCGAGACCGCGTGGACAGCGCGTCAGACCTGAGTCTGGTATGCCCTTCGACCGGAGTCGAATGACCGCCTCGTCCTTGGTCGAGGACGGTCCGGGCCGA
This sequence comes from Streptomyces flavofungini, assembly GCF_030388665.1. Lineage (NCBI taxonomy): Bacteria > Bacillati > Actinomycetota > Actinomycetes > Kitasatosporales > Streptomycetaceae > Streptomyces > Streptomyces flavofungini. The sequence goes on from NZ_CP128846.1 coordinate 8,344,382, forward strand.
CGGGCCGATGTGCCGACCGCGCCGGCTGGGCGAAGGTCGTTCCGCACGGACGACACCGCCCCCGGCACGTCGACACCGGTGGCCGTCACCCCCGATCACGAGTGCGTAGGACCGAACTGTCGCGAGGGAGCGGAGTCATGATCGACGAGTGGCGGCGGCGCCGGGCGGCCCGGCGGGTCAAGCCCGGGGACGGGTGGCCGCTGCAACCCTTCCGCTGGTGGCAGCTGCTCTCCCGCGCCCTCTTCTACCTTCGGCTGACGCACGACGACGGTCGGCAGATCGTCTACGCCATCGACGTCAGGCACGGCCGGACCGACGAGTCGGGCGCCGTCAACGCCGATCTGTACGTCGACGGCAGGCGGCATGCCCGGTCCAGGCTCCCCGCGGCCTTCCCCGTCCCCGGAGGCACCGTCGAAGTGAGGACGAGCGCCTTCGGGCTCAAACGCTGCCACTACGTCACCGCTGAGGGAACCGAGCACCGACTCGTCCCGGACCGCGACTCCGCCGAAGGGCGCCGTGCGTACGTCGACCGCGCGCACCCGGCACTGAGCCGCTGGATCGGGCACCTCTCGTCGATCGTGCTCGTGCTCGCCCTGCTCCTGCTCGTCTCCCAGCTGGTCGAGCAGGTCACCCGGCCGGACGAGATCGCCCGGCACGTCGGGGCCTTCACGTCCCCCGTGGACCTGTCGGCGTGGGGCAACGCCGTGGCGGGGTTCGTTGCCGCGGCGGCCGGCACGGAGCGGGCGCTGCGGCTGCAGTACCACTGGCTGCTCGATGCCGGGGCGGGATGACCGGAGCAGAACCTCGACGTGCCGTGCGTGGCGCTTACGGCAGTTGTCGGGCCACGGCCCGTTCCGGCGCCCTCGGCGAAGTACCAGTCATGGCTGTGCACGGATACGCCGGTGTCCCGATGCCACCCCGGTACGGGGACCAGACTCCCGGACCGCCGCCTTACGAGCGGCGGTCCGACCGTCAGGACTGCGGCCGCTTGCCGTGGTTGGCCGCGTGCTTGCGGCGGGCCTTCTTCTTGCGGCGACGCTTCGAGGACATGGCCGCGCTCCTCTCGGGGGTGAGATGGCGCCGATTGCTCGGTCTTTCGGCGTTTTCCACCCTTTCACACCGCTGCGGGGCTCGCGATTCCGCCGGGGGTTCGCGGGAGCGACGCGGCCGTACGGGCCCCGGGCCGTGCGGTTCGGGGCCCGGTCGTGTACCCGGTCAAGGGCCGAGGTGCGGCTGCGCCAGCGCCTCCCGTACGGAGGCGACCGGAGACAGCGTCGCCTTCAGGCCGGTGATGCCCATGACGCGCAGGGTCATGGGGTCGGCGCACACCACGCGCAGCGCGGCGCCCCGGGCGGTGAGGCGGCGGTGGGCCCGCATGAGCAGGGAGAGGCCGGAGCAGTCGAGGAACGTGGCACGCGTCAAGTCGACCACGACGACCCGGGCCGGGCCCGCCGTCACCGGGTCGAGGTGGGGGAGCGTGCGCTGGAACCCCACGAGGTCCATGTCGCCGTACAGCTCCACGACCGTGGCGCCGTCGACCTCGTACACCCGGGGTGGTAATTCCGGGTTCTCGCACGTGAATTCGCTCAGCTTGTCCTGATGCACTAGTCCCCCCAGGGCGAGCCCCGGCCAGTGCGCGCGGCCGGGGGCGGCTGCTGTGCAGCAACCGGAACGAGGAGGTCACCAGGGGCCAGGGTGCCTGGCGGATCACGGTATCGGGCAGGGCTGTGACGCGTCGTGCGGGAACGATTCATGGGAGAGCACTGCCACTCGATAGGGGGAAGTTGGCGCGAGGCCCTTGACAGGGTGGCTCGACTGTTCCCGCGAGGACGGCCACCCTCATCAGGCGCTGGTTTCCGTGGCAGTGTGTTGCGGGCAAGCCACTGGGGGCCAACAGAAGAGGGGGAACCGTGATCGTCTGGATCAACGGCGCGTTCGGTGCGGGCAAGACCAGCGCCGCACGGGAACTGATCGAGCTGATCCCGAACAGCACACTCTTCGACCCTGAGGTCATCGGCGGCGGGCTGCCGCAGCTCCTTCCGGCCAAGCACCTCGCCGAGGTGAGCGACTTCCAGGACCTGCCGATCTGGCGGCGCCTGGTGGTCGACACGGCGGCCGGGCTGCTCGCCGAGGTCGGCGGCGTCCTCGTGGTGCCGATGACACTGCTGCGCCAGGAGTATCGCGATGAGATATTCGGCGGGCTCGCCGCCCGTCGCATACCCGTGCGCCACGTTCTGCTCGCTCCGGACGAAACGATCCTGCGTGCGCGCATCGCCGCCCGTGAGGTCTCCCCGGACGTGCCCGACGGCGAACTGCGCGTCCGACAGTGGTCGTTCGACCACATCGAGCCCTACTTCGCCGCGCTGTCCGCCTGGCTCGGCGCGGACGCCCACCGCGTGGACAACGGCTCCCTGACGCCGTACGAGACGGCGGAGCGCGTCGCCGAGGCCGTCCGCACCGGGGCCGCCGCCGTCTGCGACATCGTGCAGACACCCGAGCCCACCGCGGAGACCCTCGCCGCCGGCGTGCTGCTCTTCGACGAGCAGGACCGGGTGCTCCTGGTGGATCCGACGTACAAGGCGGGCTGGGAGTTCCCCGGCGGTGTGGTGGAGCCGGGCGAGGCACCCGCGCATGCCGGGGTGCGCGAGGTCGCCGAGGAGACCGGAATCCGGCTCACCGGGACGCCGCGCCTGCTCGTCGCCGACTGGGAGCCGCCCACACCGCCCGGCTACGGCGGCATGCGCCTCCTTTTCGACGGCGGCCACCTCGACAGCAGCGAGGCGCGCAGGCTGCTGCTGCCGGGGCCGGAGCTGCGGGACTGGCGCTTCGTCACCGAGGACGAGGCCGCCCGGATGCTCCCGCCCGTGCGCTACGCCCGTCTGCGCTGGGCGCTGCGGGCGCGGGAGCGGGGCGCGACGCTGTACCTAGAGGCGGGCGAGCCGGTGGGCGGCTAGCCGGGGGCCGCGTCAGGCGGGCAGGAGCGGCTGCTGCCCGTTCAGGAGGGCCGTGCCCAGTGCCGTGACCGCGTGCAGCGTGGTGTTGCGGTGGCGGCGGCTGGAGACGAGCGCGGCCTGGCGCAGGGCGGTGAGGTGGCGGCTGGCGTTGGACGGGCTCAGGCCGGTGTGCCGGGCCAGTTCCGTGGTGGTGGAGGTGCCGTCGGCCGCGGCCTCCAGGAGGCGGGCGCGGGCGTGGCCGAGGAGGGCGGCGAGGGCCGGGTGGTCGGCGAGGGCGTGGCTCGGCCGCTCCCAACCCGGCCGGTGTTCGATGGGGTAGGCCAGGACGGGGTCCAGGGCGGGGTCGATGAGGGTCGTGGGGTGGCAGGGGCTGAAGAAGCAGGGCAGGAGCAGCAGGCCGCGTCCCTCCAGATGGAGGTCGAGGTCGAGGGGGAAGTCCATGGTGAGGACCGGGTGGTCCCAGCGGGCTGACGGGTGCAGCGTGCCGAGGACCGCGTCCCACCCGCCGTGTGCGAGGGCCCGGGTGCGCAGCGCGACGTCGTGGCGCACCTCGTCGTCGATGACGCGCCAGTACGGCTGGAGCCCGACATCGAAGCAGGCCCGGGCGGTGTCGGCGATGCGGCCGAGCACGGGGGCCGAGCCCGCGGCCAGGTCGGCCGCCCAGGAGGGCAGCCTGCGGCCGGGGTTGAGGCGGCCGAAGGTCTGGAGGTCGGCGCGCAGCGTCCGCCGGGGCAGGGCGCGCAGGGCCTCCGTCTGTTCCCGCAGCTCCGCGCCCGTGCGAAGGGTGAGGAAGTCGCAGGTGTAGCCGCGGACCGGGGAGAGCGCCGTGAGCATCCGGACGTCGGCCGGGAGCGCGGGGGCCACCCGCCGTCGCCAGGCGCCGAAGAGCACGGAGGCGTCGCGGCGTCGGAGCCGGTGCAGGCTGATGCTCAACTCCCACAGCGGATCGGGCCCTTCGACGAATCGAGTGCGCGCGAGGTCGTCCGAAGTGAAATGAATCCGCAGCATTCCGGTTCCCCCGATTTCGATAGCGCAGAAACTTCCCCGCGGTCGCGGTGCGGTTCGGTGACCGCACACCAGGGACATTGCGTCCAGTTGCACATTTGTAGCAGTCCGCCCGGTGAATGCATCAGTCTCTTTTCGGCACGAAGAAAGGGCGTTCCATCCATCGTCGATTGAAGGGGGAAACATGCGTAGGACTTGGGGAGTCGCGGCGGCTTCCGCGACGCTGGTGCTCGGTGGACTCGCGGCGGTGCCGGCTTCGGCGGGGGAGAGCGGTGCGAGCGGTAGCGGCGGGGAGGCGCGGGCACTTCAATGCGCCCCGGGTGACGCGTGCTTCTGGGTGCACAACGACTACAGGGGCGCCCGGGGGCGGGTCGCCGGGAACAACCGGGACTTCCGGGACTTCCCGCAGGGGCAGTGTCCCCGCGGCACCTGGAACGACTGCATCAGCTCCTACGCGAACCGCGGCAGGAGCTGCACGGTGTACTTCTGGACGGGCTTCAACTACACCGGCAGGTGGCACAGCCTGGGCAGGAACGACGAGGTCCCGAACTTCGCGGCGCCGCCGCCGGTCGGCTACAGCGACCCGGCGTTCAACGACACCATCAGCTCCAACCACTGGTGCTCGCCGAGGTGACGCGCAGGCCACCACGGGTCGTGTGCCTCACGGTGGCCGTGCTGGCCGGTCTGTCGGGCTGCTCCGCGGCGCCCGGCGGGCCGGTCGGCTCCCGGTCGACGGCGTCCGCGTCAGTCGGGGGGCTGAGCGCGGACGCCGTCGACATGGTCACCAGGTCCGGGAGCTGGCCCGCGGCCCAGCAGACCCTGGACACGGCCCTGAACGAGCTGACCCACACCTGCATGCGGCGCGCGGGCTTCGTGTACCCGGCGACCAAGGCGGCGCGGCCGACCTCCCCCGACGACGCGAAGGCCCTGGTCGACCTGCCCGCCCGCCGCCGTCACGGGTACGGCATCGCGTCCCCGCCACCGTCGTCCGGGCCGCCGCCCGCCCCGTACTACACCGAACTCGACGCGGACCGGCGCCGCCGCTTCGACCTGGCCTTCTCCGGTCCGCCGGACGCGCGGACAGAGGTCGGGACGGGGGCCGGCACGGTCCGGGTGGGGCGGCGTGGCTGTGACGCCGAGTCGCGCGCCCGGCTCGCCGGGGACGTCGTTGCCTGGGCGCGCATGTACTACACGCCGGAGGCGCTCAACGGCCGCCTGGACGCGGCCGTTCCCCGGCAGTCCGGATACGTGGCCGCACTGGCCCGTTGGCGCTCCTGTATGACGGAACGCGGTCATCGGTACCCGTCTCCCGAAGCGGCCCGCGAGAAGTTGAGCGCTGTATATGAGAAGCGTGATCGGAGGAAGTCAGCACAGAATTTGGAATTCCGCGCACTCGAACGTGACGTCGCCGCAGATGACGGTGAATGCGCCTTGGCAAGCAGGCTTCCTTCGTCGGCCATTGAAGCGCGGCGCAAGCTCGTGCATTCGCTTCCGGAGAAGGATCGCGCGGCTATCACTGAGCTGGCGCGCATTCAGGCGGCGGCGTTGAAACGGGCCGAGGCGGTCCTCGCCGACAAGTCCCGGCGGGAGGCCCGTTAGGCAGCGGCCGGGATGTCGCCCCGACACGACGGGCGATCACTTCGCCCTGGGCCCGGGTGTTCTGCCCAGCGCAGAGCGACGCCCGTCCTGCCAGGGCAACCGGCTGCTCAGAGAGTGCAGGACTGCACCGGGTCGGCGTCAGGGCGGGGCACCGTGCGGCTGCGCGGCGGGGCCGTGCCGTCCTCCGTCCAGGCCGTCAGCGCGTCGAAGGCGTCGCGCACGCAGGGGAGCATGGGGCGCACGAGGCGCGGGTGCGCGCCGTACAGGCCGTCGGTGTGGTTGCCGCCGGTGATCCGGTAGTAGCGATGCCGGTCCTCGCGGTGTGCCTTCGCCACGAGCCGCGCGTACCGGTCGGAGCCGGGGCCGATGGGGACGAGGGCGTCGAGCGTGCCGTGCAGGGTGATCAGGGGGCGCTGGACGCGGCCGGACAGGGACAGACGGGCCACGGTGTCGTGCACCGCGCGCGGGCGCTTCGCGTAGTCGTAGTCGGTGTCGCAGCCCTTGCCCGTGCCCTCGCGGCAGAACGGCGTCCCGGCCTCGGTGGCGCCGTCGTAGTCCGGATCGACCTCCTCGCGGAAGAGGCGCTGGAAGGTGTCCCACTGCGTGCGGTAGTGCGTCTCCCACAGCGGCTCGGACTCCGGTGGATAGCCCGCGGCGCGCAGTGCCTCGCGCGCGCCGGGCTCGCCCGCGAGGAGCCGGGGATAGGCGCGCAGCGCGGGTGGCAGCGTCGCCAGGAGGTTCGGCGCCCCGCGCGTCAGGAGCACGCCCTCCCAGTCGAGGCCGCCGTCGTACAGCCACGGCACGTTCTCCAGCTGCCAGCGGACCAGGTAGCCGCCCATGGACATGCCTGCCGCGTACGTGTGCCGGGGTGCCCGGCCGTAGTGCCGGGCCGCGACGCTCTTGGCGGCGACGGTGAGCTGGGTGAGGCGCCGGTGCCATTCGGCGATGGCGTCACCGGGGCGCCTGCCGTCGCGGTACAGCGTGGGGCCCGTGTTGCCCTTGTCGGTCGCCGCGAACGCGTAGCCGCGCGCGAGGGCGTGGTCGCCGATGGAGCGGTCGTTGGCGTACTGCTCGCGGACGCCGGGCGGCCCCGCCACGACCAGGCCGCCGTTCCAGCGCTCCGGAAGGCGGATCACGAACTGGCTGTCGTGGTCCCAGCCGTGCGTGCTGTTCGTGGTCGAGGAGTCGGGGAAGTAGCCGTCGAGCTGGACGCCGGGCACGCCGCTCGGGTGACGGGTCCCCGGGGCCTGAAGGCCTGCCCAGTCCGCGGGGTCGGTGTGGCCGGAGGCGACGGTGCCCGCCGTGGTGAGGTCATCAAGACATGCGGCGACGGTGCGCTCGGCGCCGGGTACGCGGAGCCGGTCGCCGGGGCAGGGCGCGGGGTCGGGGGCGGCCGCGGCGGTCGGGGTGAGAGTGGTCAGCAGCAACGCGGCTGCCACCGCCGAGAAGTGACGGAACATCATGCGTAGGACTCCTTCGGTCGTCGGGCCCGAGCTCGGTGGGGGCCGCCTCCTGCTCGACGGGGAGCCGGCGCCTGGTGCGGAGCGGGGCACGGTGACCTCCGCGCCCCGTGCCCTGGGTCTCCTCCGTGCTCTACGCCGCCGTGCTGTTCGCGGGCGTGTACTACGACATCGTCGGGGACGACCCGCAACACCCCGGGCGCACCGCGGGGTTCGTCATCGGCGTGGCCGCCCTCTTCGCCCTGGACGCGGCCGAGGCGCGCTGGTGCCGTGCGGGTGCGCGGCGCGGTGCCGTCGCGGCGGCCGTCCTCGTCCTGCGCGTCGGGCTCTTCTTCGCCGTGGCCGCGTGCGACGGCGCGGGCCTGTCCCGGGTGCTCTTCGTCCTGGTGCCGTTCACCGCGTACTTCGCGTTCGGGCGCCGCGCGAGCCTCACGCTCGGCGCGGGCTGCGCGGGCGTGCTGCTCGGTTGGTACGCGCTCGCGGTCGACGGCTGGTACGCGGACGCCGAGGCCATCTCCGACCTGCTGATGTTCGCACTCGGTCTGGTGCTCGCCGTGTCGATGGCGGCCGTCGCGACCGGTGCGCAGGAGGCCCGGCGGAGCCTGGAGTCGACCGTGCGCGAACTCCGGGCTTCCCACTGGCAGTTGCGCAAGTACGCGGCGCGGGTCGCCGAACTCTCCACGGCTCAGGAACGCAACCGCCTCGCCCGCGACATCCACGACAGCCTCGGCCACCATCTCACCGCCCTCGCCGTGCAGTTGGAGAAGGCCGAAGCCTTCCGCGCCCTCGACGCGACGGCGGCCGACCGTGCCGTGAGCGACGCCCGCTGGTCGGCGGCGCGCGCCCTCGACGAGGTGCGCGCGTCGGTCCGCGCCCTGCGCGCCGAGAGTGCCCCCTTCTCCCTGTCGACCGCGCTCACCGACCTCGTCCGCCACACCGGCACCGACCGGCCGCGCGTCACCCTCACCGTCACCGGAGCCGAGACCGGGTACGACGTGGACCGGCTGACCGCGCTGTACCGCGCCGCCCAGGAAGCCCTGACCAACGCCCGCCGCCACGCCGACGCCCGGCACGTCACGGTCTGCCTGGAGTACGGCCGGTCCGCCGCGCGCCTCACCGTGGCCGACGACGGGCGCGGCCTGCCCGGCCCGGCGGCGGGCGCGGCGCCGGGCGTCGGCCTGCTCGGCCTGCGTGAACGACTCCAACTCCTCGGCGGCGCGCTGCGCATCGCGAGCGAGGCGGGGACGGGGACGACACTCACGGCGACGGTGCCGCGCACCCCGGGCGGCGAGCCATGACCGCGGACGGCGCACCCACCGACACCCCCGACGCCGTGCGCGTCCTCGTTGTCGACGATCAGGAGCTGGTCCGCGAAGGCATCGCCTCCCTGCTCGGCATCCAGCCGGGCATCAGCGTCGTCGGCACGGCGGCCGACGGCGCCGAGGCCGTCGACGCGGCGCTCGCCCTGGCGCCCGACGTGATCCTCATGGACGTCCGCATGCCGGGGACGGACGGCGTCGAGGCGGTCCCGGTCATCGCGAGCCGGGCGCCCGGCTGCAAGGTGGTGATGCTGACGACGTTCGACGACGAGGAGTACGTCGTACGGGCCCTGCGCGCCAGTGCTGTCGGCTACCTCCTGAAGAACCTGCCGGCGGCCGAACTGGCCGCCGCCGTACAGCTCGCCCACCGGGGCGTGGCCCAGCTCGACCCGGCCGTCACCCGGCGCCTGGCCGGAGAGCCCCCACCACCACCGGCCCCGACCACGCCACCGGCCCCGACAGCACCACCATCCCCGCGGGGCGAGCCCGAACCGACCGCCCGGGAGGTGGAGATCCTGCGCCTCGTCGCGGCCGGAGCGACCAACCGCGAGATCGCCTCCCGGCTCTACCTCAGCGAGGGCACCGTGAAGAACCACATCTCGCGCATCCTCACCCGCCTCGGCCTGCGCGGACGCGCCCAGGCCGCGCTGTACGCACGGGACCGCGGACTGTTGTAGCGCGCAGCGCCGGCCAGGGCCGGGGCCGGTGCGTCAGCTCTTCGCGTACCGCTGGAGGAACAGCGCCTCCGCGACCGACATCCGCTCCAGCTCCTGCGGGGACACGCTCTCGTTGACCGCGTGGATCTGGGCCTCCGGCTCGTTCAGGCCGATCAGCAGGATCTCCGCCTCCGGGTACAGGGCGGCCAGCGTGTTGCACAGCGGGATGGAGCCGCCCATGCCTGCGGCCTGCATCTTCTCGCCGTCGTAGGCCTCGCTGAGCGCGCCGGCCATCGCCTCGTAGGCGGGGCTCGTGGTGTCCGCGCGGAACGCCTGGCCCTGGCCGATCTGCTCAGTGCTCACGCGGGCGCCCCACGGCGTGCGGGACTCCAGGTGGGCGCGCAGCAGCTTCGTCGCCTCGGCGGCGTCCACGCCCGGCGGCACCCGCAGGCTGATCAGCGCCCGCGCGGAGGCCTGCACGGACGGCGTCGCGCCGACGACCGGCGGGCAGTCGATGCCGAGGACCGTGACGGCCGGGCGGGCCCAGATGCGGTCGGCGACCGAACCGTCGCCGATGAGGCCGACGCCGTCGAGGACCTTGGCGTCCCTGCGGAAGTCCGCCTCGCTGTACTGCAGGCCCTCCCAGACGCCGCCGCCGTCCAGGCCGTCGACCGTCGTCGAGCCGTCCTCGGCGCGCAGCGAGTCGAGGACGCGCACCAGCGCCCCCAGGGCGTCCGGCGCCGCGCCGCCGAACTGGCCGGAGTGCAGATTGCCCTCCAGGGTGTCGATCTGGACGCGGACGAGGGTCATGCCGCGCAGCGTCGCGGTCACCGTCGGCAGGCCGACGCGGAAGTTGCCCGCGTCGCCGACGACGATCGTGTCCGCGCGCAGCAGCTCCGGGTGCTCCTGCGCGTACCGCTCCAGGCCGCCCGTGCCCTGCTCCTCGGAGCCCTCCGCGACGACCTTGACGTGCACCGGGACGCCGCCGTTCGCCTTGAGGGCGCGCAGGGCGAGCAGGTGCATCACGATGCCGCCCTTGCAGTCGGCGCTGCCGCGGCCGAACCAGCGGCCGTCGCGCTCCGTCAGCTCGAACGGGGGCGTGGCCCACCCGGCCTCGTCGAGCGGCGGCTGCACGTCGTAGTGCGCGTACAGCAGGACCGTCGGGGCGCCCTCGGGGCCCGGCAGGAAGCCGTACACGGACTGGGTGCCGTCCGGGGTGTCGAGCAGCGCGACGTCCTGGAAGCCCTCGGTGCGCAGCGCGTCGGCGACCCAGTTCGCGGCGGCCTCGCTCTCGCTCCTCGGGTACTGCTCGAAGTCCGCCACCGACTTGAACGCCACCAGTTCGGTGAGTTCCGCCTTCGCCCTCGGCATGAGAGAGGCGACGGTCTCGGCGATCGGATGCGGCGACATGGGCACGCTCCTCGTGGGTGCGACGTTGTGCGGGGTGTACGTGATCCTCCCACAGGAGGGTCGCGGGAGTGTGCGCCGTAGGATGCCTCAAGAGAGCGCGGCCAAGAGCGGGATCGGGAGCGGAAGACCAACGTGAGCAGCGAGAACTCAGCGGACGACGCGCGACAGGTCTGGGACGTCGTCGTGGTCGGCGCCGGACCCGCGGGCGCCTCGGCGGCGTACGCGGCAGCCGTCGCCGGACGCAGCGTACTGATCCTCGAGAAGGCCGAACTGCCGCGGTACAAGACGTGCGGCGGTGGCATCATCGGCCCCTCGCGCGACGCGTTGCCGCCGGGGTTCGAGCTGCCCTTCAAGGACCGCGTGCACGCGGTGACGTTCTCCTTGGACGGCAAGTTCGCCCGCACGCGCCGCTCGCGGAACATGCTGTTCGGGCTGATCAACCGCCCGGAGTTCGACCAGCAGCTGGTCGAGCACGCCCAGAAGGCGGGCGCCGAGCTGCGCACGGGCGTCACGGTCAGCCGCGTCGAGCAGCACGGCCCCGCGGTGCCCGACCGGCGCACGGTCGCCGTCGTCCTCCAGGGCGGCGAGACCGTCCTGGCCCGCGCCGTCGTGGGCGCCGACGGCAGCGCGAGCCGCATAGGGGCGCACGTCGGCGTGAAGCTGGACCAGGTGGACCTCGGCCTGGAGGCGGAGATCCCGGTGCCGGAGACCGTCGCGGAGGACTGGGCGGGCCGCGTCCTGATCGACTGGGGACCGATGCCGGGGAGTTACGGCTGGGTGTTCCCCAAGGGCGACACCCTCACCGTGGGCGTGATCTCCGCGCGCGGCGAAGGCGCCGCCACGAAGCGGTACTTGGAGGACTTCATCGCCCGCCTCGGTCTCGCGGGCTTCGAGCCGAGCCTGTCCTCCGGCCATCTCACGCGCTGCCGCAGCGACGACTCGCCGCTCTCGCGCGGACGCGTCCTGGTCTGCGGCGACGCGGCGGGCCTCCTGGAGCCGTGGACCCGTGAGGGCATCTCCTTCGCGCTGCGCTCCGGGCGGCTCGCGGGGGAGTGGGCCGTGCGCATCTCGGAGGCGCACGACGCGGTGGACGCCCGCCGCCAGGCCCTGAACTACGCGTTCGCGATCAAGGCGGGCCTCGGCGTCGAGATGAGCGTCGGCCGCCGCATGCTCAAGGTCTTCGAGCGCCGCCCCGGCCTGCTGCACACGGCCCTCACGGGCTTCCGCCCGGCGTGGAACGCGTTCGCCAAGATCACCCGTGGCTCGATGACGCTGGCCGAGCTGGTGCGGACGCATCCGGTGGCGGGGCGGGCGCTGAGCCGACTGGACCGGTAGGCCGACGGGCGGGCGGCTCCGCGGGCCCTGGGAGGCCCGGCGGCCCGCCCTCCCCTGGCCGGGGCCCCGGCCAGGGGGCCGCGCCCGGCCCTCGTACCCCCTCCCGTACTCCCCGCCTACTCCACGGGGAGTACGCCTGATCGCCACGCCTGGCGGACGCTCCGCGCCGACGCCCCGGTCTAGCGTGACTGCCATGGAACAGGAGCATCAGCGCGACGGCGGCGGCCCGCCCCGGGCGGCCGCCGGGCAGCCGTCACGGCCGGGACCCGCGGCCTGGCGGCAGGGACCGCCGTGGTGGCGCCAGGGACCGCCCTGGTGGCGGGTCGGGGATACGGCCACGCGCCGTCTGCCGTGGCTGACCACCGCGCTGCTGACCGTGTTCGTGCAGGTCGGCACCACCTTCGCCGCACAGGGCCAGTCCGACCGCGAGACACCCGACGGCTTCGCGCGGGCGCTGCTCCTCGCGGGCACGGCCGCCCTCCTGATGCGTCACCGCCACCCCGTCCCGGTGGCGTACCTCACCGCCGGGACGGCGATGGTGTACCTCGGCGCCGGATACCCCTACGGGCCCGTGCTCATCACCGTCGCCGTCGGCTGCTTCGCGGCGGTCGTCGCCGGACACCGGTACGCGGCGTGGGGCGCCGTCGGCATGCTGTGGGCCGGGCATCTGCTGATCGCGCACTGGCTGTACCAGTACTTCCCGCCGAGCGACGACGGCCCCAGCTCCTGGGGCGGGGAGATCGTCATCGCGGTCTGGGTCGTGGCGATCGCCGCCGTCTCCGAGCTCGCCCGCACCCGGCGCGAACAGTGGGCCAAGGAGCGCGCCGAGCGGGAGCTCGCGGCGCGGCGGCGCGCCGATGAGGAGCGGCTGCGCATGGCCCGGGAACTGCACGACGTACTCGCCCACAGCATCTCCGTCATCAACGTCCAGGCGGGCGTCGGCCTCGCCCTGCTCGACTCCGACCCCGAGCAGGCCCGCACCGCCCTGACCACCATCAAGGCCGCCAGCAAGGAAGCGCTCGGCGAGGTCCGCCAGGTCCTCGACACCCTCCGCGCCCCCGGCGCGGCCCCGCGCGCCCCCGCCCCCGGGCTCGACCGCATCGGCGAACTCGTCGAACAGGCCAGGAGCACCGGCCTCACCGTCACCGTCACGACGGAGGGCCGCCGCGCCGCCCTGCCGCCCGGCGCGGACCTGGCCGCGTTCCGGATCGTCCAGGAGGCCCTGACGAACGTCGTACGACACTCGGAATCCAGGACAGCCACTGTCCTGGTCCACCGTGCTCCCGACGCGGTCACCCTGCGCGTCGACGACGAGGGCCCCGCGACCGGCACGGAGGCGGGCGGCAGCGGCAACGGACTCGCCGGGATGCGGGAGCGCGCCGCCGCCCTCGGTGGCACGATCGAGGCGGGCCCGCGCCCCGACGGCGGCTTCCGCGTCACGGCGGTCCTGCCCACCCGCACCGCACCCGAGGAGAACCAGTGATCCGCGTACTGCTCGCCGACGACCAGTCACTGGTCCGCGCCGGGTTCAAGGCTCTGCTCGACGCGCAGCCGGACATCGAGGTCGCCGGTGAGGCGGCGGACGGTGAGGAGGCGGTGCGTCTGGTGCGGCAACTGCGGCCGGACGTCGTCCTGATGGACATCCGCATGCCGGTGCTCGACGGGCTGGAAGCGACCCGGCGCATCACGGGCGAGGCGGACCTGGACGGGGTGAAAGTCGTCATGCTGACCACGTTCGAGCTCGACGAGTACGTCTTCGAGGCGATCAGGTCGGGCGCGTCGGGCTTCCTGGTCAAGGACACCGAGCCGGACGAACTGCTGCGTGCGGTACGGGCGGTGGTCGCCGGGGACGCGCTGCTCTCGCCCGGGGTGACGCGGCGTCTCATCGGGGAGTTCGCCGCGCGCTCCAAGGAGCCCGCTGCCGCTGAGACACTGAGCGAACTCACCGAGCGGGAACGGGAGGTGATGGCTCTCGTCGGCATCGGACTCTCGAACGAGGAGATCGCCCGCCGCCTCGTCGTCAGCCCGCTCACCGCGAAGACGCATGTGAGCCGCACGATGGTGAAGCTGGGCGCCCGCGACCGCGCCCAACTGGTCGTCCTCGCCTACGAGTCGGGCCTCGTCCGCCCGGGCTGGCTAGGCTGACCCGCCCCCGGGCCGCCCGCCCCTGCCGTCGCTGTCGCCACCGAGGACGTCACCACCCGTGCCGCCGTCGGCAGCGTCGCCGAGGGCGGCACGCCGCTCCCGCTCGCGCGCGGTGAAGCGCCACAGCACCGTGACGAGCCGCGCCACGAACGCGGTGGCCGCCAGCGAGCCGCCCACGCCGAGAAGGGTGCGCTCCGTGGACTCCGACAGGCTGAACGCGATCGCGGGGCCGGCCACCACCACGCCGATGATGGCGAGCGCCACGGCCGTCGCGCTCGCGAGCGCGTACCCGATCTCGACCGTGATGGCGTCCCGCTCGGCCTGGCTGCGCCGCCCCTGGCCCACTGCCTCGTCCATGATTCGATTCCTGTTCCCCCGCAGATCGTCCCTTACGGGGAGTCTCACAGCCGGATGTCCTGGAGGCAAGGAAACGCGTGGGGCATCCAGGGCGGACGCGGGAGGGCCCGGCGTGGATCCCACGCCGGGCCCTCCCGCGTCTCGGGGGCCGCACCGGCCCGCCGGGCCTGCGAGGGTCAGTCGCCCACGCTCACCCGCTCGTTCGCGCTCGTGCGCTCGCCCGCGCTCTCCAGGGGCGGGGCCGCGGTCGGCGACTTGGCCACGACGACGGTCTGCTGCCCCCGGCGGGCCCGCAGGCCGGTGAGGTTGATGAGCAGGCCCGCGAGCGCGAACAGCGTCACGAGGACCAGCCCTGGCCGGTAGCTGTCGAGGACGGACTGCGGCGAGGCGGTGCCCTCGGCGGAGCCGCCGTCGGACGCCGTGATGACCGCGGTGGTGATCGCGAGGATCACCGCGCCGCCGACCTGGATCGAGGTGTTCAGGAGGCCGGAGACCATGCCCTGCTCGTGGTCGTCGACGCCGTTGGTGGCCTGGATGTTGAGCGAGGGGAAGACCAGCGCGCACGCGATGCCGAGCAGCACCATCGAGGGCAGGATGACCGCGACGTACGTGGGCGTCAGGTCGATGCGCAGGAAGAGGCCGTACGACGCCACGAGCAGCGCGAAGCCCGTCACGATGACGCGGGTCGTGCCGAACCGGTCGATGACACCGGCGATCTTCGTGGCGGACAGCGCCACGATCACGCCCGCGGGCAGGAACGCGAGCGCCGTCTCCAGGGCCGACCAGCCGAGCAGCGACTGGAGGTACTGGGTGGCGATGAACTGGAAGGACACGTACCCGCCGAAGAACGTCACCGCGCCGAGCTGGGCCCGGATCTGCGGCCCGGAGCGCAGCACGCCGAGGCGGATGAGCGGGTTGGGGGTGCGCAGCTCGATGCGGACGAAGAGGGCGAGGAGCACGGCCACCGCGAGGAAGGAGAGCAGCGTGCGCGCGGAGGCCCAGCCGACCTCGGGGGCCTGTACGACGGTGAAGACGAGCAGCAGCATCGACGCCGTGCCGGTGACGGCGCCCGGCACGTCGTAGCCGCCGCGCTTCTCCTCGCGCGCCGAGCGGGGGATGAGCTTGAGGCCGGCGATGAGCGCGATCACGGCGATGGGTGCGGGCAGCAGCATGGTGAGCCGCCAGCTGACCTCCGTGAGGACGCCGGACAGGACGAGGCCGAGGGAGAAGCCGGTGGCGGCGCAGGTGGTGTAGATGGACAGGGCGCGGTTGCGGACCGGGCCCTCGGCGAAGGTCGTGGTGATGATCGACAGGCCCGCGGGGGCGGTGAACGCGGCGCTCAGGCCCTTCACGAAGCGGCTCGCGATGAGCAGCGGACCGGAGTCGACGAGCCCGCCGAGCACCGAGGTCAGGGCGAAGACGCCGAGCGCGATCAGGAACACCTCGCGGCGGCCGAGCAGGTCCGCCGCGCGGCCGCCGAGCAGCAGCAGTCCGCCGTAGCCCAGGATGTAGCCGCTGACCACCCACTGCAGGGACGAGGTGGACAGGTCGAGTTCGGAGCCGATGGAGGGCAGGGCGACGCCGACCATCGACACGTCGAGCGCGTCCAGGAACATCGCTGCGCACAGCACGAGCAGCGTGCCCCACAGGCGCGGGGTCCAGCGCTCCTGGGGCGGGGAGGCAGGAGGGAGCGGAGAAGTCATGGGGGGCAATCTTGCATGCGCGTGCATTGAATGCAAGCGCATTTAATTCATGTGCAATAAACTCCTCGTTTCTGCTACCGTGCGTGCATGGTGGCGACCAAGGCCGGGCCGACGGCGACTGATGCCGAGCAGGCGCTCGTGAACCAGTGGCGGGACATCCAGACGGTGCACGCGCGCACCCACTGCGAGCTGGACCGCGAGCTGCAGCCGTACGGCCTGGGCGCGAGTGACTTCGAGGTCCTCGACGTGCTCGCCACCGGCCTCGCGGAGGACGGCACCGACGCCTTCCGCGTCCAGGACATCGCCTGCCAGGTGCATTTGAGCCAGAGCGCGCTGTCCCGGCTGATCGGCCGCCTGGAGAAGGACGGCCTGGTCGAGCGCGGCATGTGCAGCGAGGACCGCCGCGGCGTGCGGGTCTGCATCACCGAGAAGGGCAGCCGGGTGCACGCCGAGGCGCGGCCCGTGCAGCGGACGGTCCTCGCGCGGATGCTTCCCGGCGCGGGCGCCTGACGTCGGGCCGGGGTCTCAGACCCCCGCCTTCTCACGCCACAGCGCCGCCAGTTCGGCGTCCCCCGACACCGCGGGGAACGTCCGGCGGTTCCACAGCGCCAGATAGAGGTCCGCGGCCGGGCCCGACACCTCGCAGTCGGCGGGCGCCGTCTCGCCCCGCTCCGTGACGGCGACATCGACGGACAGTCGTACCGTCCACGTCCCCTCCGTGTCCGTCGTCCGCACCCGAAGCACCCGCGGCTCGGCCGTCCGCATCCGGCTCTTCTCGCGCGCGTGGAACCCGCGCAGCAACTCGTCGATGCCGTCCGCCGCGAACCGCGCGTCGAGCGCCGACAGCGTGCCACCGCGCGCCGACTCGGCGTCTATCCGGTGCACGGCCGTCTCGTTGGCCTGCCGTCGCGCCCAGAACGCGAGCGGCGACGGCGCGGGCAGGAACGTCCAGCACTCCAGGTCGACGGGCGCGTCCCGCAACGCGGCGACCAAGTGACCGTGCCCCTCCCGGAACCAGTCGAGCAGGGCGTCGCCGTCCAGGTCCAGCCGCTCCTGCCAGGGCTGGAACTCAGGGAGCGCCTCCGCGACGAACCGCGTGGCCCAGCGGTGCACCGTCCCGGTGTGCCGCAGCAGGTCGCGGACCCGCCAGTCGGGGCACGTCGGCACGGGTGCGTCGAGGCCCGCGGCCACGGCCGCGTCGGCCAGCAACGTGCCTTCGCGGTCCAGGACTTCTGTGTGCTCGGCAGTCTTCATGGGGGGATTGTGCGGGATGCAGCGGGCTTCAGCGAGAGTGACCCCAGGCCGCATGCGACCGATATGCGACCGATATGTGACTGATCGACGGGGGGCTCAGTGCTCGTGGTGACCGATGCCGTGCTTCCCCAAGCTCACGATCTCGTCGATGAGTGCCAGGTACGAAAGGTCTGCGCCCGCGGCCGCGTGCGCGAGGGCGCTGGTCGTGCGCAGGCCGGGGCAGGCGTTCACCTCCAGGCAGTGTGGCTCTCCCTGGAGGTCGCAGCGGAAGTCGGAGCGGGAGTAGTCCGTGTCTTCGAGCCCCACGGCCCGGTGGGCTCGGAGGGCCTGTTCGCGCAGGTGCCGCTCCAGCCGTGGTGGGATGCGAGCGGGGCAGGTGTGGGACGCGCCGCCCTTGGCGTACTTCTTCCGGTAGTCCAGGAAGGGGCCGTCGAAGACGTACTCGACGGCGGGCAGGACCCGGCGGCCCAGCACGCCCACCGAGAACTCCCGGCCGGGCAGATACGGGGTGAGCACCACCTCCTCGCCCGCGGGCATGCCGTGCAGCACGCGCGACAACTCGTCCTCCACGCACACCAGATGGAGCGTCTCGTGGGCCGTTCCCGCCGCGGCCTTCACCACGACGGGGCCCTCTCGCAGCAGTGCGACGGGCTCCGGCGGCAGGTGTCCGTCGTCCGTGCGGTGCGCCGTCCACGGTCCGACCCGGACCCCCGCGTGCGGCAGCAGTTGCAGCGTGCGCCGCTTGTCCCAGGCGAGGCTGCACTGCGCGCTGCCCGCGCCGGTGAAGGGGATGCCGGCCATCTCCAGGAGGGACTGCACGTGCCCGTCACCGCCCCAACCCCCGTGCAGCGCTAGGAAGACCAGGTCGGCGGAGCGCAGCGTGCCAAGGACGGGGCCGCGGGTGAGAGCGGTGAAGATGCGCCGTCTGTCCTCGGCCTCGTCCCTGTCGGGGAGGCGGACCGGTGAGGTGAACCGGGGCAGCTCGTCGGCGTCGCGCGTCGGCCCCGCGAGGACCGGGTGCGGGGCGGCCGGGTCGACCACCTCGACCTCGTGTCCGAGCTTCGCCAACGCGTGGGCCACCGACAGTCCGGATTCCAGGGAGACGTAGCGTTCGAGGCTCTCCGCTCCGCAGAGCACGACAATCCTCATGGACCAGCATTACCCGCCACGCGTCGGCAGTACCGTCGTATTCCCGTCACCGAGCTCGGTGAGCAGAGCAGAGCAGACCAGTGCGGCGCGTGGGGCCGGCTGCTCGGGTCCGTGCGCCGCAGCCGCTGTCGTTTCCGTCCAAGACGGCTCCGGCGGGCCGATCTAGGTTGAGCACACAGCTCGCCCGATCCAGAGGAGACAGCACCATGCGCAACCTGGTCTATACCGGATTCATGTCGCTCGACGGCGTCGTGGACTCGCCCGGCGGGCCGGGCGAAGGCCACCGCAGCGGCGGCTGGGTGGTCAACGATCTCGAGTTCGTGCCGGAAGCCTGGTCGCTGAAGGGCGAGGAACTCGCCGACACGACGGCGCTGATGTTCGGCCGCCGCAGCTACGAGGCGTTCTCGAAGGTCTGGCCCGGTTCGGAGGACCACGCCGACTACAAGGAACTGCCCAAGTACGTGGTGTCGACCACGCTGTCCGAAGACGACCTCGTCGACGGTTGGGGGCCGACCACCATCCTGCGCTCGGAGAAGGACATCGCCGCGCTCAAGGAGGGCGAGGGCGGCGCGATCTTCATCCACGGCAGCGCCGAGCTGGCAGGGCGCCTTTCGGACGCCGGCCTCATCGACCAGTACAACCTGCTCGTCTTTCCCGTGCTGCTCGGTGCCGGCAAGAGCGCGTTCGGCCGGGCCGACCGCGACAAGCAGATGCTGACGCTGCGGGAGTCGCAGAGCTACTCGAACGGAATCCTGAAGCTGGTCTACGACGTCAAGCGCTAGCCCAGGTCGAGGCCGATCGCGCAGTCGACGCCCTGACGCAACTGCCCGGCGCTGCGCCCGACGTACGAGCGCAGCGCCCGGGCCAGGTGCGGCTCGTCGAAGTAGTCGAGCCCGGCGACCACATCGGCGGCCGGGGCACCGCCCGCGAGCAGCTCCGCCGCGGTGCGGGCACGCTCGATCTGCCGTACGGCACCCCGCGTCAGCCCGGTCGCGGCCCGGAACCGGCGCTCGACCGTCCGCTGTGAGACACCCGGGTCGTGCGGGCCCCGCAGCACCTCGGCGACCAGCGAGTCACGGACCACGATCCCGGCCCGGACGAGGCGGTCGACCAGTGCCTCGGCGTCGTCCGGGCCGGGCGTCTCATGGCGCGCGCCGTCCAGCCGGAACGACCGGTGCCAGGTGTCGGGGAGCTCGATGCCGCCGTCGACCAACGCGGGTGTGGGCACGGCCCGCAACGAGGTGCCCAGGGCGAACTCGATGCCCGTGAAGGTCGCGCCCCGCGGCACCGGCACCGTGGCCGTCCGGGTCGCGGGACCGGTGACGGACGCGTACGCCCGGCCGTCCTGCTCCCAGAACACCAGGCCCCAGCGCACCCCTGCGACGGCGGTCATCGACGTGACCTGCCCGCCCGTACAGGTCCACACCATGTCGACCCACGGCGAGTCGGACCGGCGTGTCTCGAAGTGCAGCTTCACGGGCGAAGAGTACGCGGGGCGAAGCGGGTTGTGACGTGGTCAGGGGACCTCTCGTGGAGGCCGTACCGCCCCGACGGCCCGCCCGCGCGCGCAGATCACGTGACGACCCGCCGCGTGCCGAAGCCGATCACGGCGGCCACCGCGGCCAGCAGGGCCACGCTGGTGAGCGCCGTGGGCAGGGTGAACCAGTCCGCCATGAAGCCGATGGCGGGCGGGCCGAGGAGCATGCCGGAGTAGCCGAACGTGGAGGCGATGGCCACGCCGCTGGCTCCGGCCAGGGCGCCGGCGCGTTCGACGGCGACCGGGAAGATGTTGGCGAGGCCGACGCCGGTGATGGCGAAGCCGAGGAGCGCCGCCCACACGGAGGGGGCGAGCGCGCCGAGGAGCATGCCGACGGCGGCGGTCGTGCCGCCCGCGACCAGGGTCCGGGTGCGGCCGAGCCGTTCGAGGAGGGTGGTGCCGGTGGCGCGGCCGAGCGTCATGGCGAGCGCGAAGCAGGAGTATCCGGCCGCTGCCACGCCCGGGTGGGTGTTGAGGTCCTGTTCGAGGTGGAGCGCGCCCCAGTCGGCGAGCGCGCCCTCGCCGTACGCCGTGCAGAGGGCGATCAGGCCGAAGACGATCACGAGGCCGCGGGTGCGGGGGGTGAGGCGCTGCGAGGTCCTGTCCTCGCGCTGCCGTTCGCGCGGGGGCGCGGCGGGCTCCAGGCGCAGCAGCGCGCGGCCCGCCACAGCGGTGACGAGCAGGCCGATGACGGTGAGGCCGAGCAGGTGGACGGTGGGGGACACGGAGCCCGCCATGAGTGCGCCGAGCCCCGCGCCGATCATCCCGCCGAGGCTGAAGGCCGCGTGGAAGCTGGGCATGATCGGCCGCTTCATGGCGGCCACGAGGTCCACGGCCGCGCTGTTGAAGGCGACGTTGATCCCTCCGTATGCGGCTCCGAAGAGCAGCAGCACCGCCCCGAGCGCCGCCGCGGAGTGGGTCAGGGGAGGCAGCGCGACGCTCAGCGACAGCAGGACGCCGCAGACGACCGTCACCGGGTGGCTGCCGTAGCGGTGGCAGAGCCGTCCGGTGATCATCATGGTGACCACGGCCCCGACGGACACGCCGAGCAGGGCGAGCCCGAGGGCGCTCGACGAGGCGCCGGTCTGTTCCTTGATGGCGGGGATGCGGACGACCCATCCGGCGAAGATGAAGCCGTCGAGGGCGAAGAAGACCGTGAGGACGGCTCGGAGCCGGGTGAGGTCATGGCCCCGCGTTGCGCCGTCGGGCGGCGCGGGCGAGGACGTTGCGGAGCGCATGGGCGGGTGTCTCCTCGGTGGGGGAGGGCGGGTCAGGCGCCCTTCACTGGCATTCGGCTGCGCGGGACCCTTGCGGGCGGGAGGCGGGAGGCGGGCTCGGCTCCGGTCCCCTGGCGCAGGGCTTCAGGACCTCGGTCGGGTCAGCGGGCGGCCACGGGCCCGGATGGCTGCGCGACGGTCGGCCCGGACCCCGCTGGAGTGGCACCAGAGGCCCGGGGCGTGGTTTTGTTTAGTAGCGGCACAAAGTCAGCGTAGAGGGGAAGCCGGGTTGTCGACAAGACGGTTTCCTCGTGGTGTGCGCGGCGTCGCATGGTGACGGGCGTGCGGGCGGGGATCGCGTGGTGTGCGCGGGGAGTGCCGGCGGTACGCGCACGGGGCGGCCGTGTCCGCGGCGCCCGGGAAGACAGGACGGGGAAGACGGGATGACGGCTGAACGGCGAGACGGCGTACGGATCATGGGAGACTCGCCCTCATGAACGGGAAGGCTGTCACCCGGGGTGAGGCACATCTGTCCACGCGTACGCGTCTGGAGCGGGGGCGTACCGCGCTCGGTCCCGCCCTCGAACTCGTCCACACCGGGCGCGCCCCCACCCGAGCCGTCCTCACCGCCGAGCTGGGTGTCACCCGCGCCACGGCCGGAGCGGTCGCCGCGGAGCTCGAAGCGCTCGGCCTGATCAGCGTCGACGCCAAGCCGAGCGCCGCCGCCGGCTCCCAGGGGCGGCCCTCGCACCGGCTCTCCGTCGCCGGGGACGGCCCCGTCGCGCTGGCGGCGCAGGTGCACGCCGACGGGTTCCGGGCCGCCCTGGTGGGTCTCGGCGGCCGGATCGTCGCCACCGCGCCCGGCTGCGAGACCATCGACGCCGACCCGGCGCAGGTCCTCGGCTCGGTCATCGAGGCGGGCGCGCAGCTGCTGCGCGAGACCGGCAGGCGGTGTGTGGGCGCGGGCCTCGCGGTGCCGTCCGCCGTCGCCGAACCGGAGGGCACCGCCCTCAACCCGCTGCACCTGGCCTGGCCCGCGGGCGCGCAGGTCCGGGAGATCTTCGCGGACTGCGTACGGGGCGCGGGCATCGAGGGCCCCGCGTTCACCGGCAACGACGTGAACCTCGCGGCGCTCGCCGAGCACCGGCACGGCGCGGGGCGCGGTGCGCGCGACCTGCTGTGCGTGGCGACCGGGCACCGCGGCGTCGGCGGCGCGCTCGTGCTCGACGGGCGGCTGCACACGGGCAGTTCGGGCCTGGCCCTGGAGGTCGGCCACCTCACCGTGAACCCGGAGGGCCGCCCCTGCTACTGCGGCAGCCGCGGCTGCCTGGACGTGGAGACGGACCCGATGGCGTTCCTGGCGGCGGCGGGCGCCGAGCCGAGCCCCGAGGGGCTGCTCGTGCAGGCCCGCAGGCTCGTCGCCGAGGAGTACGCCGACCCGGCGGTGCGCACGGCGGTCGAAGCCCTCATCGACCGGCTCGGCCTCGGCCTCGCGGGCCTGGTGAACATCCTCAATCCGGACCGGATCATCCTCGGCGGGCTGCACCGCGCCCTCCTCGAGGCCGATCCGGAGCGGCTGCGCGCCGTCGTGGCCGACCGCAGCCTGTGGGGCCGCAGCGGCGGCGTCCCCATCCTGGCCTGCACCCTCGACCACAACAGCCTGGTGGGGGCCGCCGAGCTGGCCTGGCAGCCGGTGCTCGACGACCCCCTGGGGGCGCTGGGTTAGCGCCGGACCGCTGAGGTCAGCCGACCTCGACGGGCTCCCGTGCCGGGGCGGGCGCGGGGGCGTCGGAGGGGGCCGTGCGCCGCTTCAAGTCCGGTACGAGGGACAGCAGTCCGAGCACCGCGAGCCCGGCGCCGATCCACAGCGGCGCCCGCAGTCCGTAGGCGTCGATGGCCGGACCGCCGAGGGACGTGGCGATGATGATGCCGCCCGTGATGAACGACGAGTGGACGCTGTTGACCAGCGCGCCGGTGTTGCCCACGCGCTGCACGCGGGTCACCATCGCCGGGTTCATGGTGACGCCGACCAGACCGATGCCCAGCATCATCGCCACGGCCCCGACGGGCAGGTCCGCGAGGAGCGCGAAGCCGACCAGGAACGCGAAGTTCAGGAGCAGTCCGGTGACCAGGACCGGCAGCGTGTGCCGGTCGGCGAGGCGGCCGACGACGGTGTTGCCGATGAGGGTGGCCGCGCCGTACGCGACGAGCAGCACCGGCACCGTGCCGGTGGCGAAGCCCGTGATCTCGGTGAGGATCGGATTGAGGTAGCTGAATGCCGCGAACGTCGCGCCGATCACGAAGGTGCTGGTGGTGAGGGTGAGCCAGAGCCGGGCGCTCGTGAAGGCGCCGAGCTCCTCGCGCAGCGACCCGGCCTCGTCCGCGGCGCGCTCGACCCGCGGTACGCCCACGAAGGTGGCCGCTGCCGCGAGCACCGTCAGCAGGGTGATGGCCCAGAACGCCGCGCGCCAGCCCAGGTGTTCACCGACGACGGTGGCCAGCGGAAGGCCGAGGAGCGTGCCCAGCATGAGTCCGTTGAGGGCCACGGCGACGGCGCGGCCCCGTATCTCGGGGCGGGTGAGGCGGGTGGCCATGGAGATGCCCACGCCGAAGAAGGCCTGCGAGGCGACACCGGTGACGACGCGCGCCACGAGCATCGTCCAGTAGTCCGGGGCGAGGGCGGCGAGGACATTGCCGCCGAGGAAGATGCCGAACAGCACCATCAGGGCCCGCTTCTGCGGGAGTTTCAGCAGGGCGACCGTCAGGAACGGGCCGCCGAAGGCCATCGCCACGGCGAAGGCGGTGATCAGATAGCCGATCTCCGGGATCGTGGCGCCGAGCCCGTCGGCCATCTGCGGCATGAGTCCGGCGACGACGAACTCGCTGGTCACCATGGCGAAGATGCCTAGGGCCAGGACGTACACGGCGCGGGGCATGGTGCTGCTCCTTGGGGAGAGGTGGGGACGCGAGTCACAGTATTGGATAGGTCAGTACAAAATATGGGCACGGCTGATCGCGATGGCGGCGGAGGGTGCTGCGCCGGTGGGTCCACCGAGGCGTTCCGCGAGCGGTGGGGGTCAGGGGCGCAGGGCGTCCAGGGCGGCGTCCGCGATGGAATCCAGGGCCGTGCGGTCCGCGCCCGCCTGGGCGGAGACGCGCATCCCGCCGATGGTGGCGTTGATGAACCGGGCGAGGGTGTCGGGATCGCGGCGGGTGGCGATCGTGCCGTCGCGCTGCCCCGCTTCGAGGGCGACGCGCAACAGGCCGAGCCGGAAGCCGAGGTCGCGCTCGATCAGCGCGGCCGCCTCCGGGTCGCGCCGGGCCAGCTCCACGACGGTGTTGACGGTGAGGCAGCCGATGCTGCGCTCGTCCTCCGCGCGGTAGTCGAACTCGGTGTCGACGATCCGGGCGAGCAGGGCGCGGATCCGCTCCAGGCCGGAGCGTTCGGCGTCCTCCAGGATCTCGGCCTGGGGCACGCTCATCACGTCGATGTAGCGGGCCAGGGCCCGCCGGAACAGGTCGTGCTTGCTGGTGAAGGTGTTGTAGATGCTGCTGCGGCCCAGTCCGGTGGCTTCGCACAGGTCCTGGGTCGAGGTGGCCTCGTAGCCGTTCGCCCAGAAGGCGCGCATCGCCGCGTCCAGGGCCCGGTCCTCGTCGAACGTCCGTGGTCGGGCCATGCGGGTACCGTAGCCGTTTTGGAACGTGTGATGCAATACGACTCTCGAAGTTGCTGGTTCAGCAAGCTTGTTTGCGTCCCTGGGGAGAGTGGCGCATGGTCGTGGTGGAGGTGACAGCCATGAACTCTCAACTGGGTGACGTGTACGACGTGGTGGTGATCGGCGGTGGCGCCGCCGGTCTGAACGGTGCGCTGGTGCTGGCCAGGGCGCGCAGGTCCGTGGTGGTCCTGGACGCGGGAGCCCCGCGCAACGCCCCGGCCGACGCGGTGCACGGACTGTTCGCGCGGGAGGGCACGCCGCCCGCCGAGCTCCTTGAGCGCGGCCGGGCCGAGGTGCGCGGTTACGGCGGGCAGGTGGTGTCCGGCGAGGTCGACGAGGTGACCAGGGACGGGGACGGCTTCGTGGTCGGCCTGGCCGACGGCCGGACCGTGCGGGCACGCCGGGTGCTCGTGGCGACCGGCCTGGTCGACGAGCTTCCCGATGTGCCGGGGGTGCGCGAGCGGTGGGGCCGGGACGTGCTCCACTGCCCGTACTGCCACGGCTGGGAGGTGCGGGACAAGGCCATCGGCGTGCTCGCGGGCGGGCCGATGTCCTTGCACCAGACCCTGCTGCTGCGGCAGTGGAGCGCCGACATCACGTACTTCGCGCACACCGCGGACCCGCTGACCGACGAGGACGCGGAGCGGCTCGCCGCCCGCGGCATCCGCGTGGTGGAAGGGGAGGTCGCGGCCCTGGAGGTCGTCGACGACCGGATCGTGGGCCTGCGGCTGGCCGACGGCGGGCTCGTGCCCCGGGAGGCCGTGGTCGTCGGGCCGCGGATGGTGGCGCGCGTCGGCTTCCTGAAGGGGCTCGGGGTGGAGCCGGTGCCGCACCCCGCGGGCGAGTACGTGCCCGCGGACGCCACGGGCCGCACCGAAGCGCCCGGCGTGTGGATCGCGGGCAACGCGTCGGACCTGTCCGCGCAGGTCGGCGGGGCCGCGGCGGCGGGGGCGTTCGCGGCGGCGCAGATCAACGCCGACCTGGTGAACGAGGACACGGAGCGGGCGGTCGCCGCTTACCGGCAGGGGTCGGCCGGCCCCCGTCTCACTGGGGCCACACGACCCTGAACGCCCGCCCCGGGTTCACGGTGACGATCCGGTCCACCAGTTCCTTGCCCACGGCCGACTCCAGGCGCGGCCGTACCCGGCGCAGCAGATGCGGCATCCCCGGGCCGCCGTTCACGGACCGGGCTCCGGCGGTCGTCGTGTCGCCGCCCAGCAGGAGCTGATCGCCGTGCCCGGCGCCGACGAGGGCGCGCACCGCGTCCGGCATCCGCCAGTCCGTGGCGTGGTTGGCCCGTGAGGGTCCGTCAAAGGCCAGCCAGGCGCCCGCCGATGCCGCTTCCCGGTGCACTTCCAGGTCCGGGGCGCGGTTGAGGTGCCCGAGGATCACCTTGTCCGGCGGGACCTCCAACGCGCCGCACAGCAGGTCGAGTACGTCGAGGGCGCCGGTGCCGAGTTCGAGGTGGACGGCGATGGGCGCGCCCGTCGCGAGGTGGGCACCGGCCGCCGCGGTCATCGTCCAGCGGGCGTGCGCGTCCAGGCCGTGGAAGCCGCCCGCGACCTTGATCAGTCCGGCCCGTACGCCGCTGTCGCCGATGCCTTGCGTGAGTTCGCGCACGAACAGCGCCGCGAGGACGTCGGGGTCCCCGGCGCCCAGCTCCGCGAGGAGTTCCGGGGAGTAGTGCACCGCCTGGTGCAGCCCGGTGGCCGCCACGATCCCCACGCCGGTCGTGCGCGCGAGGCCGGGCAGCTCGGCTGCGTGCCGCCCCATGCCGTGCGGGGTCCACTGCACGACGCTCCGCCCGCCCTCGGCGCGGAACGCGGCCAGCTCGGCCGCGGCGGCGGCCACGGAGTCCAGCTCCTGGCCCGGGAGTTGCGGGCTCCGCAGGAAGAGGTGGTCGTGGGCGTCGCAGACCCCCAGCTCACCGGGGTCGACATCACCGAGGACGGTGCGCACGGCGGCCGTGTCCGTGCCAGGCGCCTGTGTGCTCACCACGCCCGCCCCCGCCCCACCCGCTCCAGCTCCGGCGTCGAGCAGCGCAGCACCTGGAACACCTCACCGCTCGCCCGCGCTTGCCCGCCCTCGGTCCACAGCGAGAACGTCACCGCCTCCCAGTGCCGCGGATCCACCGCGACCAGCACGCCCACGGCCCCGTCCCGCGCGGCCAACGTCCTTGCCTCGGCGAGCAGTTCCTCCGCGAGATCCGTGGTGCGGGTGCCCTCGGGGACGGTCCTGCGGTGCCGCACGGCGCTGACCGGCCGGCCGCCGGCCGCGCCCCCGTGCTCGTACCCCACCGCCATCCAGTGCTGCACCACCGGCCGCCCGAAGTCGTCGCACAGGCCCTGGAATCCGCGACCCCACAGGAACGAGCCCAGGCCTTCGTCCGTGTTCCAGAGGTAGAACGGCGCGTACTGGTTCACGGGTGAGCCGTCGACGCCGCGTTCGCGCATCAGGTACGCCTTGAAGCCCAACCCCGGGAAGGCGTCGAGGAGATGGCCCTTCGTGGCCACGCGCTCGCGTATGACGCCCATGTCGTAGTCGGCGGGCAGAGTGATCTCGTACTGCTTGGCATGCATGCGTGCTCCAGGGGAGGTGCGGGGCGGGGTGGGACCAGGCGAGCCTCAGGCGGTCGGTGGGTACTCCGGGTCGGGGACGAGCTCCTCCCAGGTGACCGTCGCGCCGTCGGCCGCCGCCTCGACAACGGCGAGATGCGTCATGAACGTGCGCGGTCCGGCCCCGTGCCAGTGGCGCTCGCCCGGCTCGATCCAGACGGTGTCACCCGCCCGGATGGGCTCGACGGGGCCGCCGTCGCGCTGCACGAACCCCTCGCCCTCGGTCACGTGCAGGACCTGGCCGTGCGGGTGGCGGTGCCAGGCGGTGTGGGAGCCGGGGGCGAAGTGGACGCTGAACACCCGGACCCGGGAAGGCGGTTCGGGGTGAGCGATCTCGTCGAGCCAGACGGTGCCGGTGAAGTTCTCGGCGGGGCCCTGCTTGCTGGCGGGGCGGGTGCGGGTGATGTGCACGGGTGGGGTCCTTGACTCGCTGGATGAGCACGGAAGTCGAGTGGGAGGGGGTGAGAGGGACGGGAGGAGGTGAGGTGAGGGGAGGTGAGGGGAGAGGGAGCGGGCGATTGCTCAGGGGCGCGGCGCGATCAGCTGCTCAGGGGCGCGGCGCGAGCAGCGCGAGCAACCCCCGTGTCCCCGCCTCGAACGCCTCCGGCGAGCCCGTCGCGCGGGCGAGCACATAGCCGCCCTGCACCGTCGCGACGATCGCGGACGCCGTCTCGCCCGCGTCCAGCGAGGCGCTGAACTCGCCCCGTTCCACGCCTTCCTGGACGATCTCCGCGAGCCGTCCGCGCAGCCACTCCAGGGTCTCGGTGACCGGCGCCCGCAGCTCGTCGCTCGCGATCACGTCGGGGTCCATCGTCAGCCGCCCGACCGGGCAGCCGCGCAGTACGTCCCGCTCACGCCGGAGGTAGGAGGCGACGCGGTCGTACGCCGGTCCGTCACCGGCGAGGGACGCCTCCGCCGTGGCACGCATCTCCTGGGCGGTGCGGCGGATCGCCGCGAGGGCGAGATCCGGCTTGCCCGCGAAGTGGTGGTACATGCTGCCCTGGCCCGCGCCCGCGTGCTGCTGGATCGCCTTGGGGCTGGTGCCGACGTAGCCGCGCTCCCACAGGAGTTCCCGCGTGGACTCGATCAGACGCTCCGGAGTGCTCATGAGCCGACTGTACATACTAATAGGTACAGAAGTCCAGGTGAGGGGCGCGGACAGGCGCTGAGGCCCGTCCTTCCGTACCGGAGAAGCAGGCGGCGCCGGGCCGCGTACTCCCCGGGGGGTACGCGCACTGCCGCTGGCCGTACGACGACTTCGCGGCGCCCGGCGAGGAGCCTCGAAAGCGAACCGAACCAGTGCGTACCGAGGGGCAGAAGCCCTGGTCACGCGGCTGGTCCACCCGCTTCCCGAGGAGATGGACACCATGCGGACCCTGGCATTCGACGGCGGACCCGGCCCTTGGATCCTGTTCTTCCCACTGATCTGGGCCGCCGTCGTCATCGGCGTCGTGACCTTCCTGCGCCGCACCGTCCGGCGCGGCCGGCGCGGACCCTGGCGGATGGGCGGCAGCGACGACAAGTCGCCGATCGCCGTGCTCGGCCACCGCTTCGCCGCCGGTGAGATCGACGAGGACGAGTACTGGCGTCGACTGAGCGTCCTCGACGAGGAGTTCGGCCGCGCCCCGAAGGGCGGCAGGGCATGAACACCGCCACCCTCCGGCAGCGGTCCGACGCCCCGGACGCCGCGCGGGTCGAGGCCGCCGTGAAGGTCTACGGCTCCTCCTCGGACACCGCCGTCACCGCCCTCGACGGCGTGAGCGTCGGCTTCCCCGCCGGACGCTTCACCGCGATCATGGGCCCGTCGGGCTCGGGCAAGTCCACGCTGATGCACTGCGCGGCCGGTCTGGACACCCTGACCTCGGGGTCCGCGTACATCGGCGACACCGAGCTCGGCCCTCTCGACGACCGGCGTCTGACCCTGCTGCGCCGGGACCGCGTCGGCTTCGTCTTCCAGGCCTTCAACCTGGTGCCCACGCTGACCGTCGCCGAGAACATCACCCTGCCGATGGACCTGGCCGGGCGGCGCTTCGACCGGGAGAGCCTGGAGTGGACGGACGCCCTCATCGACGTCGTCGGCCTGCGCGACCGGCTCCGCCACCGCCCCGCCGAACTCTCCGGCGGTCAGCAGCAACGCGTCGCCGTGGCACGGGCGTTCGCCGGCCGCCCCGACGTCGTCTTCGCCGATGAGCCCACCGGCAACCTCGACTCCCGCTCCGGCGAGGAGGTCCTCGGCCTGCTCGGCCGCGCGGTGCGCGAGATGGGCCGCACCGTCGTCATGGTCACCCACGACCCCGTGGCCGCCGCCCACGCCGACGAGGTCGTCTTCCTCGCCGACGGGCGCCTCGTGGACCGCATGGCGGCACCCACGGCCGACAAGGTCCTCGACCGCCTGAAGGCGTTCGACACGCGCTCCGCCACGACTCAGGAAGGAGCACCCTCATGAGTGCCACCGGTCGGCGCAGGCCCGCCGGGCCCAGCAGTCCCACAAGGGCACCGGGCCCCGCGGGGCCCGGTGCCCCCACCGGGTCCCTGGCCGCGGCCCTCCGCATCAGCCTCACCTCGCTGCGGGGCCACAAGCGCCGCTTCGCCGGTACGTTCTTCGCGGTGCTGCTCGGTGTCGCCTTCCTCGCGGGCACCCTCGTCATGGGTGACACGCTGCGCGCCGGCTTCGACACGATGTTCGGCAACGCGACGCGCGGCACCGACGCCGTCGTCCGCAGCGCCGACACCATCACCACGCCCGGTGAGAGCCAGGGCGTGCGCCGATACGTCGACACCGCCCTGGTCGACCGCATCGAGAAGGTCCCGGGCGTCGCCGCCGCCGTGCCCGGCATCCAGGGCGCGGGCCAATTGGTCGGCAAGGACGGCGACCCGATCGGCGGCCAGGGCCCGCCTACCCTCGCGGGCAACTGGATCACCGACCCGGAGCTGAACGCCTACCGCCTCGCCGAGGGCCGCGCCCCCGCGAGGAGCGGCGAGGTGGTCGTCAACCGCGGCGCCGCCGAGAGCGGCGACCTGAAGATCGGCGACACCACGACCCTGCGCACCCCCGACCCGGTGCGGGTCACCATCGTCGGCCTCGCCACGTTCGGCGGCGAGGACGGCATGGCGCAGACGACCTTCACGGGCATGACACGGGCCGACGCCGAGAAGTACCTGATGCCGAAGCCGGGCGAGGCCGCCACCGTGCAGGTGCGCGCCGGACCCGGGACGAGTCAGCAGGAGCTCGTCGACGCGCTGACGCCCGTGCTGCCCAAGGGAGTCGAGGCCATCACCGGGCAGGAGGCGGCGGAGGAGAACTCCGACATGATCTCCGGTCAGTTCCTGACCCTGTTCACCACGTTCCTGCTGGTCTTCTCCGGCATCGCGCTGCTGGTCGCCACCTTCTCCATCCACAACACCTTCGCGATCGTCGTGGCCCAGCGCACCCGCGAGAACGCGCTCCTGCGCGCCCTCGGCGCCTCCCGTCGTCAGGTCACCGCGTCGACCCTGACCGAGGCGTCCGTCGTCGCCTTCGTGGCGTCCGTCGTGGGTCTCGCGGGCGGCATCGGCATCGCCGCCGGATTGCAGGCGCTGTTCCCGGCCATCGGGTTCCCCTTCCCCGAGGGCGACTTGGTGATCAGCGCCACTTCGATGCTGCTGCCCCTCGCGGTCGGCGTCGCCGTGTGCGTGGCGTCCGCGCTGCTGCCCGCCGTCCGCGCCGGACGCACCGCCCCGCTGGCGGCGCTCCGCGAGACGGCCGTCGACCACTCCGGCGCCTCCCGCACCCGCGCGGCCGTCGGCACCGGCATCGCCCTCGCGGCCGTCGCCCTCACCCTGGTCGGCGTGCTCGCATCGCCGTCGATCTGGCTCGCGGGCGGCGGCGCCGTCCTCGCCCTCGCCGCGTTCGTGGTCCTCGGGCCCGTCGCGTCCTCGCGCGCGGTGCGCGTCCTCGGCGGGCCGCTCGACCGGCTGCGCGGCGTCACCGGATCGCTGGCCCGTCGCAACGCCCTGCGCAGCCCCAAGCGCACCGCAGCCACCGCGAGCGCCCTGATGATCGGCGTGGCCGTCGTCTGCCTGTTCACCGTCTTCGGCGCCTCGTTGAAGGCCACCATGGACCAGACGGTGTCGCGCTCCTTCGCGGGGGACGTCGCGGTCAGCACGCCGTCCTTCGGCGCGGGCGGCAGCGGACTCAGCCCCCGGCTCGCCCCCGCGATCGCGGAGCGCCCCGAGGTCGCCACGGCCGTCGGCCTCGGCAGGGGAGTGGCCGAAGTGAACGGCGAGGGAAGGGCGTTGACCGTCACCGACCCGGTCGCGCTCGCCAAGTCCTTCGACCTCGGCAAGGTCGAGGGCTCGATGGGCGGCCTGGGCGACGACGGCATCGCCCTCACCCGCAAGGAAGCCGACAAACAGCACCTCGACGTCGGCGACCGGGCCGAACTCGCCTTCGCCGACGGCGAGAAGGAAACCTTCACGGTCCGCGCGGTCTACGGCCGGTCCGAACTCGCGGGCGACTACGTCATCACCCGCGCCGCCTGGGCCCCGCACCGCGCCCAGGACTCCGACACGCTGGTGTCGGTGACCTTCAAGGACGGGGTGAGCGCGGCGGACGGCGAGGCGGCGGTGGCGGCCGTGGCGAAGGAGTACGGCAACCCCGAGGTCCAGACCCGGGAGGAGTACGCGCGGTCCGCGGCGGGCGGCATCGACATGATGCTGACTCTCGTCTACGCCCTGCTGGCCCTCGCCGTCCTCATCGCCCTGCTCGGCATCGCCAACACCCTCACCCTCGCCGTGCACGAGCGCACCCGCGAACTGGGCCTGCTGCGGGCCGTCGGCCAGACCCGCGGACAGCTGCGGGCCATGGTCCGCTGGGAGTCCGTCCTGGTTGCCGCGTTCGGCACGGCGGGCGGCCTGGCGCTCGGCGGCTTCCTCGGCTGGGTCCTGGTCGAGGCGTCCGACGGCGCGTCCGACAGCGACTTCGCGTTCGCGCTGCCGCCGACGCAGCTCGCCGTCGTCGCCCTGGTGGGCCTGGCGGCCGGAGTCCTCGCGGGCCTGCGGCCGGCTCGGCGCGCCGCCCGCCTCGACGTCCTGCGGGCCATCGCCACGCAGTGACGCACGGGACGAGCGGTGCCGCGCACGGGGCGGCGCACGAGTCCTCGTACGCACAAGGACGGGGGAGGACTCGGACCAGAAGGACTACGCCAACGCGTACGACGAGCCACGCGGAGGTGAAGTCACCGCCCGGTCAGCCGGCAACGGCGGACCGGGCGGGAGCATGGGCGCCGACGGCGGCGGGATCCTCGGCGAACGGGGCGGCGCGCGTGGTGCCGTACACCGGATACGTCGGCAGCGACGTGAGGGCCGACGGCGCGCAGAGTGTGAACCAGACGACCTTGCCCGTGTCGCCCTGCGGCTGCGCGCCCCAGCTCTCACTCACCGCCGCGACCATCGCGAGCCCGCGCCCGCAGGTCTCGAACGGATCGGCGTCGCGCACCTCGGGAAGCCTCGGATCGTGGTCGTGGACGGAGACCATGAGGCGTTCGAGCAGCAGCTCGATCTCCACCGTGCAGGTCTTGTCCGGTTCGGCGTGCCGGTGGACGTTGGTCAACAACTCGGTCACGCCGAGCGCGGCCTGGTCTATCAAGGGATCGAGATGCCAGTAGCGCAACTGCGCAGAGACGATTCTGCGGACCTGGCCGATCCGCGACGGCAGGGCTTGGAGCTCTACCGTGCAATGCCTGCTTGGCTGGCTGATCACGGTGCGACTCCCCGAATTGAGGTCCGGAAGAAGACGGCGTTCGGATCCAGCAGGGGCCGCTCGCGCCGCCGCCTGCGGTGGTGACCGGCGGGCTGGTTCGCAGCGTTATCACCGGTAAACCCAGAGTGATGTGACACCAGCGTGACTCAGGGGGTGGGGGCGTGCAACTCGCGCCCGGGTCGCGCCCTTCAGTCCCGGCGCCCGCCGGCCGCGTGACGTACCGCTTCGAGGAAGGTTCGGACCGTGGGCGGCCCCGCCTCCCCGGGCGCCGGATCGTGCTCGCCGAGCGTCAGCAGATAGCGGGTGCCGTTCATCTCGGCGAGCGCCTTGTCCTGTGGGGCGAACCAGGGTTTCGCCGTGCGCACCGCGCGCAGCGGGGCGCTGTCGATCTCGGTGCCGTAACTGGTGAGCAACTCCAGCCTGCCGTCGCTGATCCGGACCTGGCCCGCACGGGTCAGCGAGCGAAGTAGCCGCCCGATCCGTACGCCCGTGGCCCTGAACTCCGGCTCCGCCATGAGGCTCTGCCCCCCTCGTGCGCCTGGTGTCGACGCGCCATCGGTGTGGTGACGCACGGCGCCGCACGCCC
Organism: Streptomyces flavofungini; assembly: GCF_030388665.1. Classification (NCBI taxonomy): domain Bacteria; kingdom Bacillati; phylum Actinomycetota; class Actinomycetes; order Kitasatosporales; family Streptomycetaceae; genus Streptomyces; species Streptomyces flavofungini. The sequence goes on from NZ_CP128846.1 coordinate 8,378,139, forward strand.
GTCGTACGGCACCTGGTGGAAACCTACCCCTGTTTCCGTGCGGTGCAGTGTGCACGCGCACGGCGTCGAGGGCCAGGGTGCCCGGCGACGACGCACATGCCACTTCGGTGCGTGACCGGCGCGGCCCGCCGCGCGGGGCCGAGTGGTGGGCAAGGGCCTCCTTTGGGCGCCCAAAAGGTGTGTTTATGCAGGTGAGAGCGGTGTTGTGGGTGTTTATCATCGAGGTGTCCGGCCGGACCGATCCCGTTCCGGCACGAGGCCTAAGGAGCCCGCGGTGAGCACCACCCAGCACGATCCGGCCGACGAGCCGATGGCCACGCTCGACGTGGACCGCAGCGACGACGCGTACCGCACTTGGCTGAAAGAGGCCGTGCGGAAGGTCCAGGCCGACGCGAACCGCTCCGCGGACACCCATCTGCTGCGCTTCCCGCTGCCCGAGCGGTGGGGCATCGACCTGTACCTCAAGGACGAGTCGACGCACCCGACCGGCAGCCTCAAGCACCGGCTCGCCCGCTCGCTGTTCCTGTACGGCCTGTGCAATGGCTGGATCCGTCCGGGGCGCCCCGTGATCGAGGCCTCCAGCGGCTCGACGGCCGTCTCCGAGGCGTACTTCGCGAAGCTCATCGGTGTGCCCTTCATCGCGGTGATGCCGCGCACGACGAGCGCCGAGAAGTGCCGCCTCATCGAATTCCACGGCGGCCGGTGCCACTTCGTGGACGACTCGCGCACCATGTACGCGGAGTCCGCCCGCCTCGCCGTCGAGACCGGCGGCCACTACATGGACCAGTTCACCTACGCGGAACGGGCCACGGACTGGCGCGGCAACAACAACATCGCCGAGTCGATGTTCCAGCAACTGCGCCTGGAGCGGCACCCGGAGCCCGCGTGGATCGTCGCCACGGCGGGCACCGGCGGCACCTCGGCGACCATCGCTCGCTACGTCCACTACATGCAGCACGACACCCGGATCTGCGTCGCCGACCCGGAGAACTCCTGTTTCTTCGACGGCTGGACGAAGAACGACCCGGACGCCTCCAGCGACTGCGGCTCGCGCATCGAGGGCATCGGCAGGCCCCGCATGGAGCCGAGCTTCGTGCCCGGCGCCATCGACCGCATGATGAAGGTGCCCGACGCGGCGAGCGTCGCCGCGGTGCGCGCCCTGGACCGCGCCATCGGCCGCAAGGCGGGCGGCTCGACCGGCACGGGGCTGTGGAGCGCCCTCAGGATCACCGCGGAGATGGTGGCCGCGGGCCGCACGGGCAGCGTCGTCACCCTCATCTGCGACCCGGGCGACCGCTACCTGGACAAGTACTACTCGGACGCGTGGCTCGCCGAGCAGGGGCTCGACATCGCACCGTACGAGCGCACGATCGAGAGGCTGCTCGCCACGGGGGAGTGGCCGGCGCAGGCGGGCTAGGACCTGTCGGGGCCGGGTCAGGCGCCGTTCGCTCCGGACAACTGCCGGTCCAGGTTCGCGACCGCCGTGTGGAAGGACGTGCCCATGCCCCGGCGGCCGCCGCGCCTCATCAGGAAGCGCGTCAGGGCCACGGCGTCCGCGGCGTACGTCCACTGCACGCGAGTGCCCGAGCCCTGGCCGTCGGTCGGTTCCAGCGGGATGAGCCGCCACTCCTCCACCAGGGCGCGCAGGCCGGGGAAGTTGGTCAGGTCGATGCGGTAGGCGTACCGCGTGGGCGCGTCCGTGGCGAGGAAGGTCTCCCGGAACCAGAAGCGGCCCTGAATGCGCACCAGACGGCCCGAGCCGTCGTCGAACGGCCGGGCGTACACCACCGAGCTGTGCCACGCGGGCAGGCGCCGGACGTCCTCAAGCACCTCGTACACCGCCTCGGGCGGTGCCGCGACGTCGTGGGTGAACACCAGGCGTACCGGTGCGGTGTCGAGGAACTCCAGGCCCTCGGGCCTCAGTCGGCGTGGCATGAACGCGACCCCCAGGCGGGACGAGGCGGTTGACCGGCCCGACCACCATAGCCGGGGGCCCGTCAGAAGTCCGCGGAGTTCTCGTCGTCAGCGGCGCCCGTGCTCCCCGGGGCCCCGGTGGTGTCCACGGCGTCCGCGGGCGCGCCCGCGACCAGGAGCCGCCGGAGCTGCTCGGAGATCTCCGCGCGGGCCCGCGCAGGCAGCCCCGCGTCCGTCACCAGCGTGTCCACCTGGCCGAGCGTCGCGAACGAACTCAGGCCCACCGTGCCCCACTTGGTGTGGTCGGCGACCACGACCACGCGGCGCGCGGACTGCACCAGACGCCGGTTTGTCTCCGCCTCCGCGAGGTTGGGCGTGGAGAGACCGGCCTCGGCCGATATGCCGTGCACGCCGAGGAACAGCACGTCGAAGTGGAGTGCCGCGATCGCCTGGTCGGCCACCGGCCCCACCAGCGAGTCCGACGGCGTGCGCACCCCGCCCGTGAGGACCACCGTGGCCGCGCCCTGGCGCTGCCCGGAGCTGCGCTGCGCGGAGTGGAAGACGTCGGCGACCCGCACCGAGTTCGTCACGACCGTCAGGTCCGGGACGTCGAGCAGCTGATGGGCCAGCGCGTACGTCGTGGTGCCGCCGGAGAGCGCGATGGCCGTGCTCGGTGCCACCAGGGTCGCCGCGGTCCGCGCGATGTCCTCCTTGGCGCTCAGCTCCAGGCCCGACTTGGCCTCGAAGCCCGGCTCGTGCGTGCTGGCCTCGGCGACCGGCACGGCGCCGCCGTGCACCTTCTCCAGGACCCCGAGGCGGGCGAGCGCGTCCAGGTCACGGCGGACGGTCATGTCCGACACGCCCAGCTTCCTGGTGAGTTCATTGACCCGGACGCCGCCGCGGCGGCGGACCTCGTCGAGGATCAGGGCGCGACGCTGCTCCGCGAGGAGGTTCTGATTCTCACTCACGTCAGGTCCGGCCCTTTCGCCTCGTCAAGCCCGTCATCGGGTCGCCTCATCCTCGCACGTGCCGTCGTTGCGGGTGCCACCGACCGGGCGGCCCCGCCATCCGGAAGGGGGAGCTGCCGAAGGGGGAGATTACGTGAGGGTGGCTGCGTGCGGGGCGGGAAACGGCGATCCTTGTGTCCCTGCACGACCTGCGTGGCCCGTACACGGCTCAGGACAGCGCACGACTCGGGGGAAGCGGAACAGTGGAGCGCGCCACGGCGGCCCGGACCGCCCGGAAAGACGGACCGGCACGCCCGAACCAGCCAGAGGAACCGCACCGCACGGCACCCCCGGACCGCCCCGCGGGCCCGAGTCGCACCGCACACCCGGAACGCGGCGCCGAGGCAGAGCCGATCGCCCTGGAGCTCCTCGTCCACGGCGTCGGCGGCACCACGCCCGAGGAGATGCTCGGCGACCCCCGCACGGTTCGCGTGTCCGGCGACGGCACCGCCGCCGTCCACCGCCGCGCCGACGACGTGGACGCCGAGTCCCGCCCCGCGCACTACCGCGACCAGCCCGTCCCGGAGGCCTACGTCTGGTCGAACCTGACCTCCGGCAACGGCTCCCGCGCGCTGTGGCTGCTGCTCCTGCCGTTCATGGTCGTCAACCTCGCCCACTGGATGCGCCCCTCGGCCCGCCGCGCCGAACGCGCCGTGCGGACCTACGGCCTCCTCGTGCGGCTCGTCGCCCTCAGCCTCACCGTGCTCCTGGTCGCCGCCGCCTGCGAGATCGCCATCGACCTGACGGCCTGGCAGTGCGCGGGCACCCGCGCCTGCGTCGACGACCACTCCTGGCTCGGCTTCCTCGCGCCGGAGTCCGCCGGGGGCGGTGGCTGGTGGTCGCAGCCCGGCCGCCGCCTCGCGCTCGCCGCACTCCTGCCCGCGGCACTCACCGGCCTGCTCTGGTACCTGTCCCACCGCACCTGGAGCGCGTACGAGTCCCAGCAGCCGCTGCCGCACCAGCCGGACCCGGAGGAGCCCAGCCGCAACGCCCTGGGCAAGCCCGGCTTCTGGTACGGCCGCAGGCTCGTCGCCCGGCTGCGTGCCGCCCACACGGCCGCGGGACTGCTCACGGTCGCCGCCGCCGTCGGCGCCTCGGCCGCCCGGTACGACCGCAGGTCCGGCGGGCCCGCCCTCCTCGACGTCCTCGGCTGGGCCCTGGAGTCGGCCCTCGTGGTGGCGGGAGCCGTCGTCGTGTGGGTGGTCTGCCGCCGGGGCCGCAGCGAGAACCGCCTCGACCGGCAGCTGGACCGCACCCTGGTGCGCCGACTGCCGCTCGCCGCCCTGGCACTGCTCGTCCTCGCGGTCCTGTACGCCGGCTGGTCCCGCCCCGGCTGGACCTCGGCCGGACGGCTGCCGGGCAACACGACGTTCGGCGGCATCACCCTCGTCCAGGGCGCCCTCGTGCTCGCCCTCGCCGTGGCCGCCACCCATATCCACCGCACGTCGCCGGACGCCCGCACCGCCATCCGCGGCCTCGGCGGGCCCGCCGTCGCCATGCTGGCCTGCGCCCTCGGCGGCGTGATGTCGGGCGGCGGCTCGCAGCGCGTCGCCGACTGGCTCGACGGCCCCGGCTCGCCCGGCGCCGGCGGCTCGATCGACGGCCCGCCCGCGCTCCTCACCTGGCAGGCCTCCGTCATTCCGCCGCTGCTCGTGGTCGTCGCCGCCCTGTGCGCCTGGCTGGCGGTACGCACCGCCGGGCGGCTGCGCCGTGAGCTCGCCCAGGTGCCGCGCGACTACCCCGACGAGCGTCCCGACACCGCCCGGACCCGCCGCATCGCGAGCACCCGCGCGGGCGCCGCCCTCACCGACCGGGCACCACAGATCGTCGGCGTGACCTCGGCGGTGACGCTCCTCCTCGGCGCGGCGGCCCTCGTCGGCGCCTGGGTCACCGGCGAGGTGCCGGGCGAGGCCGCGCGAAGCGCGCCCCCCTTCGTCGAGGGCACCGCGCAGACCGCGCAGGCCCTGGGCTCCTGGCTGATCGGCCTCGGCTTCATACTGTTCGTCACCTGGGGCCGTCGCGCCTACCACGACCCCTCGGCCCGCCGCACCATCGGCATCCTCTGGGACGTCGGCACGTTCTGGCCGCGCGCGGCCCACCCCTTCGCGCCGCCCTGTTACGCGGAGCGCGCGGTGCCCGACCTGACCTGGCGCATGCACACCTGGACCCGTGCCACCGGCGGCCGACTCGTGCTCTCCGGCCACTCGCAGGGCAGCGTGCTCGCGGCGGCAGCGGCCTGGCAGCTGCTGCCCTCCGTACGCAGACGCGTCGCGCTGCTCACGTACGGCTCACCGATCGAGCGCCTCTACGGCCGCTGGTTCCCCGCGCACTTCGGGCCCGCCGCCCTCAGTTCCCTGCACCGCGAGGTCGACTGCTGGCGCAATCTGTACCGCCCCACCGACCCGATCGGCGGCCCCGTCCGCCTGCGCGGCGAGTGCGGGCCGCAGGTCGACCGGGAGCCCCTGAAGGACCCGCTGGCGTACGGCCGCACCGACGTCCACCCGCTGCCCGCGCCGATCCTCGGACACGGCGACTACCAGGCGGACCCGGCGTTCGCGGAGGAGCGGGGGCGGCTGCTCGCGCGGCTGCGACCCGCTGTGCCGGGACCGAGGCCGGAGGGCGCGGAGGGCGTGGGCGCGGGTGGAGCCGGTCCTGCGGGTGGCGGGCCCGTGGGCGGCCCGGAAGGGGTTACAGCAGGTCCGGAAGGTCCGGCAGGTCGTCCGAGTACAGCAGGGTGAGGTCGTCCGTGCTCGGCGCGCCGAGCTGGGCGACCCGGCCGGCGTGGCGCTCCACCATCGCCTCGAACGTCTGGCGCGCCGTGCGGCCGTTGCCGAAGGCCGGGCCCTTCGGCAACGCCGTGAAGTACTTGAGCAGAGCCTCGCCCGTGCCGGGGCCGAGTGTGTACTCGTGCTCCTCGGCCTGCTGTTCGACGATGCGCAAAAGCTCCTCGGGCGTGTAGTCGCCGAAGGTGATGGTGCGCGAGAAGCGGGACGCCACACCGGGGTTGACCGACAGGAACCGGCTCATCTCCGCGGTGTAGCCCGCGACGATGACCACCACCGCGTCCCGCTGGTCCTCCATCAGCTTCACCAGCGTGTCGATGGCCTCGCGGCCGAAGTCCCGCCCGGAGTCCTCGGGTGAGAGGGCGTACGCCTCGTCGATGAACAGCACGCCGCCACGGGCCCGTTCGAAGGCCTCCTGGGTGCGGATCGCCGTCGAGCCGATGTGCTCGCCGACCAGGTCCACGCGGGACACCTCGACGAGGTGGCCGCGCTCCAGGACGCCGAGCGAGGCGAGGATCTCGCCGTAGAGCCGAGCGACGGTCGTCTTGCCGGTGCCGGGGGAGCCCGTGAACACCAGGTGGCGGCGGACGGAGGCCGCCTTCAGGCCCGCCTCCTGGCGGCGCCGTCCCACCTCGATCATGTCGGTGAGGGCCCGCACCTCGCGCTTGACGCTCTCCAGGCCGACCAGCGTGTCGAGTTCGCCGAGCACGTCCTTCGACGAGCGGGACCGCTGCTCGGGCACGGTCGGGACGGGCTCCTGCGGCTCGCGCCGGGCGGGCACCGCGCCGAGCAGCCCCGCGGACTGCGTGGCGGTCTGCGTGACCGGCTCCGGCGCGGCGGGGCGGACGCTCGCGCTCTCGTCGCTCGTGCAGTCCTCGACGAGCGGCCCGTCCTCCGCGAACTCGTAACCTCCGCGCGCGCAGCGCTCCGTGCGGCACCTGCGCAGCGTCGTACGGCAGCCGTCGATCACATGGAAGCCGTAGCCGCCGCTGCCGACCACCTTGCAGCGGTCCAGGCTGCCGCGGCCGCCCGCGGAGACGTAGAAGCCCGCCTCGGCGGGGGAGGTGACCGTGCACCGCTCGATCGTGGGATCGGCGCCCTTGGTGACGATCACGCCCGTCTGGGTGCCGTCCACCGTGCAGCCGGCGAGGACGCCGCCACTGCCGTGGTCGCGGAACCACGCGCCGGTGGCCGCCTCGCGGATGCGCACGTCGTCCAGTTGGGCCGTGGCGCCGTCGCTCACGGACACCGCCGTGTTGCGCACCTGGGTGAGGTCACTGTCTATGACGTCGACGCGCGAACCCCGGTCGAGCACGAACAGCGCGTCCGGCACGTCGTGCACGCGGCACGACTCCAGGACGGCCGTCGCGCCGTCGCTGACCCACACGGCCGGATAGTCGCCCGTGCTGTCGTGGATCTCGCACTGGTTGGCGTCGACGCGCGTGCCGGGGTCCCACACGGACAGGCCGTTGCGGCCGAACTCGCGGACCGTGGTGCGCGTCAGCGTCAGGACCGAGCGCGAGCGCAGGTCGACGGCGTTCTCCGGGATGTCGTGGATGCGGCAGTCGGCGAGGGTGAGGACGGCGTCGGTGTCGAGGGTGACGCCGTCGGACGTGGTGCGGTGCACGTCGCAGTCCGTCAGGTGCGCCGTGGCACGCGCGGTGACCTGCACGCCCGAGCCCTTGATCTCGTACACCTCGCAGCCGACGGCCTCCAGGCCGCTGCCCTCGCCCGTGACGGCGAGTCCGGCGCCCGAGGCGTGGTGCACCCGGCAGCGTTCGAGACGCGGGTGCCCGCCGCCGCGCACCGCGACGCCGGACTGCCCCGCGGCGACGACCTCGCACTCCTCGAAGACCCCGCCGCCGCCGTCGAGCACGCCGATGCCGATGCCGCCCGGGTTGTCGACCGTGCAGCGGCGCAGCGTCGGGCGGGCGCCGCCGCGCACCTCGATCCCGGCGGCGGAACGCGTCATCACCCGCACGTCCGTCAGCTCCGGGGCGCCGTCCTCGATGAGCAGCGCGGGCGCGGCCGAGTCCTGCCCCTCCACATGGAGGTCCTGCACGAGCGCGGACGCCCGCACCGTCAGCGGCACCCCGTCCACCGGGGCGATGCGCACGGAACCGGGGGAGCCCTCGGGGCCGCGCAGCGTCACCGCGCGCTGGACGACGAGGTTCTCGCGGTACGTCCCCGGGGCCACCGTCAGGACGTCGCCGTCGCCCGCGGCCTCCAGGGCGGCCGCCAGCGATGCGTACTCGCCTGTGCGGCGCCGCCACCGCGACGTACCGGTGTGCGTCACCTGGACCGTGCCCTGTGCCATGGAGTTGCTCTGCCCCCACCTCGAAGTTCGCGGGACCCCGCGCCCGCGCGCGAGGAGACCGAAGAGTTCGCCCGGTCCACCGTAGCGCGCGGAGGGAGGGGGAGTTGACCTGATGGCCGGGCCGGTGGGCCCGGTCTCACCTGCGCAAGCGTGGGGTGCTCGGGTGGGCGGACGTGCGGGGCGGCCTGGTCAGGGGTGCCGGAGGAGGGTGCGCGGGCGGCCGGGGGGACTTGGCCGGGCCGCCGCCATGTGCGCCGGGGGTGTGTGCGCCGGCGTTGCCGCGCGCGCCCGCTCAACTGCCCTTGCCCGTCCGCCGAACTGCCCCTGCCCGCCCGCGCAGGGCTACCGGGATATGCCTGCCCTGCCTGCCAGGAGCGCCCTCGCTTGCCCGCAGAAAGGGGGGCCACGCCCGCAGAAGAAGCAGAAAAAGCGACCCACGCCCGCAGGGATGCCCACGCCGCAGGGATGCCCACGCCCGCAGGTGCGCCGCTCCTTACTTCACGCGCCGGTCCCGGCCCGGCCCCAGTCCGGCCCCGCCTTGTCCCAGGCCTGGTCCCAGCGGGCGAAGCGGCGGCGGACGGCGCGCCAGACGATGAGGCGGCGGGTGCCCTCGACGAGTCCGGCGCAGGCGAGGGCGGCGCCGAGGCCGGCCAGGGCGGCGTGGGTCGTGGCCGTCGCGGTGTCCAGGGGGCGGCCGACGACGCGGCCCTCGGCGTCGGTCCAGATCCGGAAGCGGTCGCCCGGGTGCGGGGACTTGAGGTCGGAGGCGACCGTGCCCGCGCGGCCCGAGCCGTCAGGTCCGGTCCAGCTCGCGAGCACCCGGCGGTGCGCGTCGCGCGAGGAGGAGGTCTCGGGGTCCGGGTCGAGCGGGGGCTGGTCGAGCTTCTGCAGGACGGTGGCGGTGATGTGGTGCCGGGCCTCGCGCTGGGCCTGGACCGAACGCAGCAGCGCGTCGTGCGTCAGCGAACCTGCGACCGCGCCGGCGACGGGGGCCGCGACGACGATCAGCACGAGGGCGGCGAGCGCCACCCAGGCCTCGGCGAGATCGGTGGCACGGCGCAGTGGATTGTGGCGCCAGCGCCAGAGTCCGGCGATCGCTCGCACAGTCCTGCACCCCCTTCCGCGTCCGTGATAGCCGCGAACGGCACGGCGCACGCCCAAAAGACGGGAAGAGAGAGCGACATCACCCCGGGCGATTTCGCGTGTCCTCGACCCGCCGGAGCCCCACTCGCGCGCCGCGGGCGGGACAGCCGGGCCTCACCGGGCCTCCTCCGGCTTCAACGTCCTTCCAAGGACGTCGAGTTCCCCACCCGGGCGGCGTTCATTCGAGGATCTTCAGCTGGTCACCGATTCGAATGGTTCCGGTCGATTCCGGGATCAGATTCAGACCGAAGAGCAACCGGTCACCGCTGCGGCGGTGGCGGGCGAGGGTGCGCAGCGGCTCTTTGCCGCGCTCGGCGGTGCGCTGGTCGGTGGTCGTGACGACGCACCGCGCGCACTTCCTGGCCACGCGGAACTCCACCGCGCCGATGGCGAGGCGCGACCAGTCGTCCTCCGCCCACGGCGCGACGCCTTCCACGACCACGTTCGGCCGGAAGCGGTTCATCGGCAGCGGGCCCTCGTCCGCGTGGTCGCCCTGCGCGATGAGGGAGTTCAGCGCGTCCAGCGAGGACAGCGTGGTGAGCAGCAGCGGGAAGGCGTCGGCGAACGAGACGGTCTCACCGGGCCTGCCGTACGCCGCGTCGACGGGGCGCCGCGTCGACGGGGCGTCCAGGTACCCGAGGCGCACGTCGAGGTCGAGGAAGGCGCTGAACCAGGCGTCCGCCGCGGGATCGGCGACCACTGCCTCGGACTTGTCCCGCAGGAACTCCACCGGCGCGGTCTGCCCGGGCTCGGGGACACCGACGATCAGCGGCTCCCTGCCGGGCGCGCACACGCGTATGCCGCCGTCGGGCAGCGGCTCGACGGCGGCCGACGCCAGGCGCGGGTGGGGCCGTTGCGTGACGGCTCGGCCCGCGCTGTCGATCAACACCCATCTGCGGTCACCCGCGAGCCCCCAGGGCTCCACGACGGCCTCACGCGCAGCGTGCCCCCCGGCCGCCTTCAGCGGGTGGATGTGGATCGAGTGGATCGAGACGGGCACGGAAGTCGACATGCGGCCATCCTGCCAGCGGGCACTGACAGCGAAGGCCGCCGCCGATCAGTAGCCCCGGTACTGCCGGTTGTGCGGGTCCTCGTGCGGGGCCGGGGCCGGGCGGGGCGCGGCGGGACGCATCGCCTCGTAACCCGTGCCGCCCACGGGGCGCTGCTGCTGGGGGCCGGGGTAGCCGCGCGGGGCGCCGGCCTGCTGCGGGATGTACGGCGCCGGGGCCTGTTGCAGCGGTGCGGGCTGCGGGGCTGGGGCGTAGCCGTACGCCGGGTTCGGGTGGGCCGCGGTGGGCACGGGCGCCTGGGCCATGGCGGCCGCGGGGTAGCCCGAGGGGCCGGAGGGCAGGGCGGGCAGCGCTGCCGGGAGGGCGGGGAGGTGGCTGCCCGTGTCGTACGCGGAGGGGACCCGGATCGGGGCGATCTGCGGGGTGCCCCGCTCGGCGACCAGCGAGTCGTAGATCGGGGTGTCCGGGAAGGACGGCGCGGAGTAGTAACCGCCGCCATAGGTGGAGCGGGGGGAGGTCATGCTCCATAAGTTAAGCCCTTGATGTGCTGGTTGGGGAGACCGATAAGAGGGTTGTTTTACGTGTCGCCGGGGGCTGTGGATCCCCAATGCGAGCGAACTTGGGAAAAATCGGTCGCTTGGCGACGTACGGATCGTGTAAATAGCGCGTTCCTCAGGGGTTACTCGCGGTCGACCGGGGGCTGTCGACGGGCGTTGCCGGGACCGCGTGTAGGCCTCTTCGAATGCCAGGTAATAGGTTGGGCGGGAACGCAACGGCGGCCCGGACGACCCGGCAACTTGTGATGGGGGCAGACATGTCAATGGCCAAAGGTTCGAATGTTCCCGTCCCGGCACCCGCGGTGCGGGTCGAATTGGGATGGGGAACCGGGCCGGGGGTCCCGGACGCCGACGCCTCCGCCCTGTTGCTCGACGCCTCCGGCAAGGTGCGCTCGGACGCGGACTTCGTCTTCTACAACCAGGCGACGCACGCCTCCGGCGCGGTGCGCCACGAGGGCAAGCAGTCCACTGGCGGCGGCGTGACCGACGCGCTGGTCGTCGACCTCGCGCGCGTGGAGCCCGGTGTGGAGACCGTGGTGCTCGCCGCGTCCTCGGACGGCGGCTCGTTCGGCAAGGTCCCCGGCCTGCACGTGCGGGTCGTCGACGCCGCGAGCGGCGCGGAGATCGCGCGGTACGACAGCGCGGACGCCACCGTCGAGACGGCCTTCGTGCTCGGCGAGCTGTACCGCCGGCAGGGCGCGTGGAAGTTCCGCGCCGTCGGCCAGGGCTACAGCAGCGGCCTCGAAGGCCTGGCCACGGACTACGGCATCACGGTCGACGAGCCCCAGCAGGCGGCCCCCGCCGCACCGGCCCCCGCGCCCGCCGCGCCCACCCCGCCGCCCGCGCCGCCGGTCGCCGCCCCCGCGCCCCCCGTCGCCGCGCCCGCCCCCGCGTCCCCGCCGCCCCCCGCCCCGCCCGCCCAGCCGGTGCGCCTCACCAAGGTCACGCTGACCAAGGAGGCGCCGTCGGTCTCCCTGACCAAGCAGGGCGGCACCTCCGGCGCACTGCGGGTCAACCTCAACTGGGAGGTGCGCAAGCAGTTCAAGGGCTGGGCCAGCAAGCTCGGCCGGGCCGTCGCCATGCACGCGGACCTCGACCTCGACCTGTGCGCGCTCTTCGAGCTGTCCGACGGCCGCAAGGGCGTCGTCCAGGCGCTCGGCAACGCCTTCGGCGCGCTGCACCAGCCGCCGTACATCCTCCTCGACGGCGACGACCGCACCGGCGCGGTGTCGACCGGCGAGAACCTGACGGTCAACCTGGACCACTCGAACGAACTGAAGCGCCTGGTCATCTTCGTGACCATCTACGAGGGCGCGCGCAGCTTCGCCGACCTGAACGCCACGGTCACCCTGACCCCACAGCACGGCGCGCCCATCGAGTTCTCCCTCGACGAGTGCACGGTGCCGTCCACGGTCTGCGCCCTCGCGCTCATCACCAACAACGGCGGGGAACTCACCGTCCAGCGCGAGGCCCGCTACCTGGTGCCCGAGCGCGGTGTCAGCCCGCAGCGGACCATCGACTACGCCTACGGGTGGGGCATGAACTGGACCCCCGGCCGGAAGTGACCTCCGGACTCCGGGTGCCCTAGGGGAGGGTCTCCTCCGGCGCGGTCGTGTCGGGGCGCGCGTACGTGCGCCCCTTCCAGGCCGCGCCGCGCCCCCGGTAGTGCTGCACCGCGGAGTCCACGGTCATCAGGAGGTACAGGAACGCGGTGGCGGGCAGCGTGAGGGCCAGCCACGCCGGCTGGCGGTAGTACCGGAGCATCGGCAGGTACGTCGCCGTCATCACCAGCCACGCGAGACCACCGCACACCACGGCGCCCGCCGTGCCCGTCGCGAGACCCGCGAACAGGGCCACCGGCGGCGCCAGATACACCACGGCGAGCCCGGCCACCGTCCCGACGAGCAGCGCCGGATTGTGCCGCAACTGGGCGTACGCGCTGCGCGCCACCATCCGCCACAGGTCCGCGAGCCGCGGATAGGGCCGCACGCTGTCGACACGGTCGGCGAGCCCCAGCCAGATGTGCCCGCCCGACCGCTTGACCGCGCGGGCGAGCGCCACGTCGTCGATGACGGCGTGCCGGATCGCGTCGGGGACCCGGGCCCGCTCGGCCGCGTCCGCGCGCAGCAGCACACAGCCGCCGGCCGCCGCCGCGGTCCGCCCGCCCCTCCGCGCGATCCAGCGGAACGGGTACAGCTGCGCGAAGAAGTAGACGAACGCGGGGACGACGAGCCGTTCCCACAGGCTGACCACCCGCAGCCGCGCCATCAGCGACACGAGGTCGTAGCCGCCCGTCGTGGCCGCGGCCACCAACACCCGCAGACTGTCCGGCCTGTGCGCGATGTCCGCGTCGGTGAGCAGCAGGAAATCGGGCTCCCGCGCGCGGGCCAGGGCCATGCCGTGCCGCACCGCCCAGAGCTTGCCGGTCCAGCCCGCGGGCACCTCGCCGGGCGAGGCGACGGTCAGGGGAAGGCCGCCGTGCCGCTCCGCCAGGGTCTGGGCTAGGACGCCCGTGCCGTCGCTGCTGCCGTCGTCGACGAGGAACACCTCGGCGTGTCCCGGATAGTCCTGCCCGAGCAGCGACGGCAGGCTGGTCGGCAGGACCTCGGCCTCGTCCCGGGCCGGGACGACCACCGCCACTCTCGGCCACTGCTTGGGGTCCCGGCGCCGCGGCAGCCGGTCTCCCGTACGCCAGAAGAAACCCTGCCCGACCAGCAGCCACAGCCACGCGGCGAGCGAGGCGGCGGCGATCCACACAACAGCGCTCATCCGCCGCAGTCTGCCCCACCCTGCCGGGCTTGTCCGGCTCATCGTCTAAGGTGACCGGGTGAAGATCGCGCTGATGGACTCCGGTATCGGACTGCTCGCCGCGGCCGCGGCGGTACGGCGCCTGCACCCCGGCGCCGATCTCGTCCTCTCCTCCGACCCGGACACGATGCCCTGGGGCAACGCGCCCGAGAAGGTCAAGGGGCTGGCCCTCGCCGCCGCCGAGGCCGCCGCCGCGCACCGCCCCGACGCGCTGATCGTGGCCTGCAACACCGCGTCCGTGCACGCCCTGCCCGCGCTGCGCGCCCGCCTGGAGCCCGAACTGCCCGTCATCGGCACCGTCCCGGCGATCAAGCCCGCGGCGGCCACCGGCGGCCCGGTCGCGATCTGGGCCACGCCCGCCACCACCGGCAGCCCCTACCAGCGCGGCCTCATCGAGGAGTTCGCCGCGGGCGTCAGCGTCACCGAGGTGCCCTGCCCCGGCCTCGCCGACGCCGTGCAGGAGGCCGACGAGGAAGCCATCACGCGCGCCATCGAGGCCGCCGCCGCCCTCACCCCGCCCGAGGTGACAACCGTCGTCCTGGGCTGCACCCATTACGAGCTGGTCGCCGAACGCATCCGCGCCGCCGTGCGGCAGCGGGACGCGCAGCCCCTCGTCCTGCTCGGCTCGGCCGAGGCCGTCGTCGCCCAGGCGCTGCGCCGGATCCGCGAACGGGACGTCGTCGACGCGGACGGCCCGGCGGAGAACGCGTACGACCCCGAAGACGCAGAAGACACCGAAGGCACCCTCACGGTGCTCCTCGGTGGCCGTGAGGCCGCGCTCCCGAGCGCCGCGCTCACGTACGCGGAAGGGCGGCTCCTCGCGGCGTCCGACCCGCTCCTGAAGGCCTGACGCCTCGCAGGTCCGTCGGACGGCGGGACAGCAGCGGGCGAAGGCATGCCGCCCGGCCGTCACGGAGCGTCCGGGGGTGGTACCCCCGGCCCCGCAGCACCCGTCCCAGCCGTACGGAACGGCCCTCCCACGCCCCTCACCGGCCACGACGCCGTGCCGCGGCCGGGACGGGCGGCCACCCGCAGGAGTGACCTTCGGCGACGCGGTGCCTTCGCCCCGGAACGTGAGTACCCTCGATTCCATGACGGACCACGCCCCCGGTGAGCGGGTCAGCTCCGAGCAGCACCCCGAGATCTGGACCGGACACGCGCGCAACCGTGGCCAGTGGCTGCTGGCCTGCGGCGGTGCCGCGTGTCTCGCCCTGGGCATCGACCTGGCCGTCGAGGCCCTGTGGCCGTCGGGGATCCTCCCGCTGATCATGTCCATCGTCGGACTCATCGCCGTCGGCCTGCTGGTTCTCTTCGGCACGCTCGCGTTCGTGCACGTCGCCGTGAAGGTCGACAAGGACTCCCTCGAAGTGCGCTGCGGGCACATTGGGGTGCCGCGCCGCCGCATCCCGCTCTCGCACGTCGTCGGCGCCGACTTCGCCCCGGCCGTGACGCCACGGCACTGGGGCGGCTGGGGCTATCGCTGGCGGCCCGAGCAGGGCACCGCCGTCATCGTCCGGCGCGGCGAGGGCGTCGTCCTCAGCCTCGGCGACGGCCGCAAGTTCACCGTGACCGTGGACAACGCCGAGTCGGCCGTCCGCGTCATCCGGGACCGCCTCGGTCTCCCCGGGAGCGCGCCGGTCTGACCCGGCCCGGGTCGTCCGCCTCCGCGGTCAGCGGGCGGGCCGTGGCGATGCCCGCGAGCAGGCCCGCGCCCACCGTCACGGACGTCACGCTCAGCGCGTTGCCGACCGTCGCCACCCCCGCGAGCGCTGTCAGGGCCGCGCCCGCCGAGAGGACGACCTGCGTGGGGCGCGGCGAGCGCCACAGCGCGAAGAGGAGCCAGCAGAACGCGGCCGCGAGCAGCGCCACCCCCACGAACCCCTGCTCGGCCCCCTGCTGCAACAGCGCCGAATGCGGCTTGTCGTCCACGAGCACGCCCTCGGCGGCCGCCGGAGCCGCGTCACCGAACCGTCCAGGGCCCACGCCGAGCGCCGGATGCGCGCCCGCGAGCCCCTCCGCGTCCTGCCACGCCCGCACCCGGTACGGGCCGAGCTGCCCCTCCAGGGACGAGCTCAGCCCCTCCGGCAGCGCCCCGCGCGCGACGGCCCAGGCGAGCCCCGTCACCACCGCGGCGGCCACCGCGAACCCGCTGAGCCCGAGCCCCCGGCTGCGCACGATCCCCGCGGCGAGCGAACACAGCACGATCCCCGCGCACGCGATCACCCCGGCCGTCGACCCCAGCAGCGCGGCCGCGAGGACGATCCCGGCCGCGAACACCCGCAGACCGGCCCGCAGCCCCGCCCCGTGCGCCGACCACGCCGCACAGCAGGCCGCGCCGGCCGCCAGGGCGAGCAGCGCGGCGGTGGCCCCGATGGGCCCGAGCGGCGAGGAACTGACGGGCCCCGGCGTGACGTGCGGTGCCGCCGCCGCGAGGCCGACGCCGGCGAGCGCCCCCACGCAGGGCGCGGCGACCGGCAGCAACGCCCCCGCGACCCGCCCGCCCGCGTACCCGGCGGCCACCGCGAGGACCGCGAGCAGCACACCGTCCGGCCTGCCGCCCCGCACCCCGGTCGTGACCAGCGCCCAGGCGGCGCACACCGCGAGCAGCGCCATGCCGCCGACGTCCGCGGCGCCGCGCCGCTCCACGCCCCAGCCGGCCGCCGTGGCCGCCACGGGCGTCGCGGATGCCTTCATCGCCCCCACCCCCGCCGCCCCCGATCTGTGCGGCCCCGACCGTATGGCTCGATCTCGTCGCACGTCAGGGCTTCGGAACACGCTAGCGGCTGGGACCACCAATTGTGGAGATCTTGCGCAGGAACGATCCGGCGCAGGTCCGGAACGGTCCCGCGGGGCGGCCGCGCGGGCGGCCCGGACCGCGGTGTCCGTGGCCAGGTGACGCGCCGTACACTCCCCGAGTGACCGCCACCACCGCTCCCACCGAGGCGTCCGAGCAGACCGAACCGTTGCCCGGCCCACAGACGCGCGCCGAGCGGATCCGCAGAAGGCTGATTCCCGCCGGGACGGCGGTGCTCTCCGGCGTCCTGCTGTATCTGAGCTTCGCGCCGCGGGAACTGTGGTGGCTCGCCCCCTTCGCCTTCGCCGTCCTCGGCTTCGTCCTGCACGGGCGGCGCCCGAAGTCCGGCTTCGGCCTCGGGCTGTTCATGGGGCTCGGCTACTTCCTGCCGCTCCTCTCCTGGACGGGCGTCGACGTGGGGCCGCTGCCGTGGATCGCGCTCGCCGTCGCCGAGACGCTGTTCGTGGGCCTGACCGGTCTGGGCATCGCCTACGTGTCCCGGCTGCCCGCGTGGCCCGTGTGGGCGGCGGGCGTGTGGATCGCGGGGGAGGCCGCACGGGCCCGCTTCCCCTTCGAGGGCTTCCCCTGGGGCAAGGTCGCCTTCAGCCAGCCCAGCGGCCTGTTCCTGCCGCTCGCCTCGCTCGGCGGCACCCCGCTGCTCGGCTTCGCGGTGGTCCTCTGCGGCTTCGGCCTCGCCGACGTCGTACGCCGCCTCAAGGCCGATCCCCGCGCGCGTGAGCGCGCGCTCGTCGCGTCCGCCGCGCTGACCGTCGCCCCCGTCGCCGCCGGGGCCGCCGCCCTGCCGCTCGTGGCCACCGGCGCCGAACACGGCACCGCGACCGTCGCCGTCATCCAGGGCAACGTGCCGCGCATGGGACTGGACTTCAACGCCCAGCGCCGCGCCGTCCTCGACCACCACGTCCGCGAGACCCTGCGCCTCGCCGCCGACGTGAAGGCGGGCAAGGCCAAGCAGCCCGACCTCGTCCTGTGGCCGGAGAACTCCTCCGACATCGACCCGTACGCCAACGCCGACGCCTACGCCGTCATCGACAAGGCCGCCAAGGCCATCAAGGCCCCCGTGTCCGTGGGCGCCGTCGTCACGGGCAAGGACGGCAAGCCCCGCAACCGGCAGATCCTCTGGGACCCGAGGACCGGACCGGGCGCCACCTACGACAAGCGGCACCTCCAGCCGTTCGGCGAGTACATGCCCTACCGCGGCTTCTTCCGCGTCTTCAGCTCCGACGTCGACCGCGCCGGGATCTTCCAACCCGGCACGGAGCCCGCCGTGTTCGACATGGCGGGCACCGGCATCGGCCCGGTGACCTGCTACGAGGCCGCCTTCGACGACGTGGTCAGGGACCAGGTCCGCGAAGGCGCCGAGATCCTCTCCGTGCCCAGCAACAACGCCACGTTCGAGCGCAGCCAGATGACGTACCAGCAACTGGCCATAGACCGGGTGCGGGCCGTCGAGCACGGCCGGGCCGTCATGGTGCCCGTCACCAGCGGCGTCAGCGCCGTGATCCGCCCCGACGGGTCGATCGCGCAGCGCACCGGGATGTTCACCGCCGAGTCCCTGGTCGCCGACGTGCCCAAGCGCACCTCGCTGACGCCCGCCACCCGCGCCGGAGTCTGGCCGGAGGTCGTCCTGGTGCTCGTCGGCGCGGCAGGGGTCGGCTGGGTGATCGCCCGCCGCCGCGCCGGCGCCGCCGGTTAGGGTCGGATCATGGCTACTCCCGACTTCATCCGCACCGTGCGCGCCGACGCGGGCCATCAACTGCTGTGGCTCCCCGGAGTCACCGCCATCGTCTTCGACGACGCGGGCAGAGTCCTGCTCGGCCGCCGCGCCGACAACGGCAAGTGGTCGGTCATCGGCGGCATCCCGGAGCCGGGGGAGCAGCCCGCCGCGTGCGCCGTGCGCGAGGTCTTCGAGGAGACCGCGGTGCGCTGCGTCGCCGAGCGCGTGGTCCTCGTGGAGGCGCTGGAGCCGGTCACGTACCCCAACGACGACGTCTGCCAGTTCATGGACATCACGTTCCGCTGCCGGGCCGTGGGCGGCGAGCCGCGCGTGAACGACGACGAGTCGCTGGAGGTCGCGTGGTTCCCGCTGGACCGGCTGCCCGACCTGCACGAGACCGGGCTCTTCCGGATCAAGCAGGCCATGGCGGAGGGGCCGACCTGGTTCGACCGCGGCTGAGAGGCCGTCCGCCGCCCTGCGGCGAGGACCGGGCCATGGTGACGGCCCGGCACAGCATGTAACCTGCACGGACATTGTCCGCGCGGCGGCCCGCACGCCGCCGCAGCACTCGGAACAGGGGCGGGAGTTGAGCCGGAGGACCTACGGCCTGACGCTGCGCGGGCTCGCCTGCGCGCTCCTCGCCTGGCAGGTCTGGCTCGTGTGGCACCTGAGCACCTACGGCGTCTCGACCGTCGTGTGGTCGTGCGACGACGAGGGCTGCGGCAGCGACCAGTTCGCGTCCCTGGCGCCGGAACTCGGCATCGCGTCGGCGGCGCTGCTCGGCCTCGTCGCCGCGCGGTTCCTGCACCGCGCCACGGTGGGCGCCGTGATCTCCCTGAGCGCGGCCGGCGCCGCCGCGGGCTGGTACGACGCGGTGTCCGACGGGCGCGTCGGGTACGGCACGGTCACCGACTTCATGCTCGTCGTGCCCGCGGGGCGGCACACCGTGTCGGGCTGGCTGACCTTCCTGTGGTCGGTCGCCGCCGCGGGCGGCCTCGTCGCCGTGTGGGGCGGCGCCGTGAGCCTGCGGCGCACCGCCGCCCTGCGCAGGCTGCGCGCCGACTTCAGCACCGCGCAGGCCCGCCTGGAGGGCTGGCGCCCGGTGCGTGGCAGGCGCGGCGAGGTCACCGTCGTCTTCCACGACGTCCAGGGCGCCCGGTACGCCGTGCCCGTCGTCGTGGACCGCGCCGCCCTGGACCGGCCCGTGCTCGCCGTGTACGACCGCACCGACCCCGCCGACCCCCGCCGCACCCGCGTCGCGGTGCCCCGCCGACGGCGGCTGCGCTTCTCATGAGCCACGCGGCGCAGACGTCCTCGCGGTACGTGGCGACGGGGCCCCTCGCATGATGCGCGCGGCGCGCCGCCTCCTCGCCCCGGACACGCTGCTCGGCGCCGCCGCCGTCGGCCTCGCCTTCGGCGCGCTGGCCGAGGGCGTCATCGACGGCCCCACCTGGCTGCTCGTCGTCGGCCTCACCGCCACCGCCGCCACGTTCCTGTGCCTCGGCGCCGTCGCCGAACGCGGGCAGAGCGCCGGGATCGCCGCCGGGCTGCGCTCCGGCGGCCCCCGCGCGTACGCGCCCGCCCTGGTGCACACCGTGCGGGCTGTCCACCGGGACACCGGGCAGCTCGCCCTCGACCCGCAGGCCGCGGGCAGCCTGTTCGCCTTCGACCTGACCGTCGTGCCGGAGGGCGGGCGCCCGTTCCGCGTCGAGGTGCGGCACCCCCTCGACGTACAGGACCTGCTGCACCGCGGCCACGCCGTCGTCGAGTACGACCCGCGCCAGCCCTGGCGCGTCGTCCTGCCGGACCGGCCTCCCGCCGAGTGGGCGGCCCGCGCGCGGCGCCTCGACCCGGAGGCCGCGCACACCACCGAGGGACCCCCGGCCGGGCTGCCGCCGGGGGCGCACCTCCTCGTCGCGGGGGCGGTGGTCGCGGCCGGGCTGGTCGGGGCCCTGCACCTGGCGGGCTGACGAGGGCGTGCGCTGCACCTGGCGGGCCGGCCGGGGCGCGTGCTCCGTTAGCCTGAGGGCACGATGAACCGTTTGAGCACGTCATGGGGCGAGTACGACCTCACCCGCTTCCCCGAGGACCCGCGCGACACCCTGCGGGCGTGGTCCGCGGCCGACGCCTACCTGCTGCGGCACCTCGCGGGCGAGGAGGGCGGCGAAGGCGGGCAAGGCGGCGCCCCGGTCGCCCTGGACGGCACCGTCGCCGTCGTCGGGGACCGGTGGGGCGCCCTCACCACCGCGCTCGCCGCGCACCGGCCCGTGCAGATCACCGACTCCTACCTCGCCCGCCGGGCGACCCTCGCCAACCTGGCGCGCGCCGGTCTCCCGGCCGACGGCGCCCGCCTGTTGACGACGCGGGACACCCCTCCGGAGCGCGTCGACGTGCTCCTCGTGCGGGTCCCGAAGAGCCTCGCGCTCCTGGAGGACCAGCTGCACCGGATCGCCCCGGCGCTGCACGCGGGCAGTGTCGTGGTCGGCACCGGCATGGTCACCGAGATCCACACCTCGACCCTGGACCTCTTCGAGCGGATCGTCGGCCCGACGCGCACCTCGCTGGCCCGTCAGAAGGCCCGCCTGATCTTCAGCACCCCCGTCCCCGGGCGCACCTCCGGGCCCGCCCCCTGGCCCCGGTCGTACGTCCTGCCGGGCGACTCCGGCGCGGGCGCGGGCCTGACCGCCGTCAACCACGCGGGCATCTTCTGCGCCGAACGCCTCGACATCGGCACCCGCTTCCTCCTCCAGCACCTGCCCGCGAGCAGTGGCGACGCGCACATCGTGGACCTGGGCTGCGGCAACGGCATCCTCGGCACCGCCGCGGCCGTCGCCAACCCCGACGCCCGGCTCACCTTCGTCGACGAGTCCTACCAGGCGGTCGCCGCCGCCGAGGCCACCTTCGCGGCGAACACCGCGCGGGACTCCGCCGCCAAGGCCGACTTCGTCGCCGGGGACGCGCTCACCGCGATGCCGCCGGAGTCCGTGGACCTGGTCCTCAACAACCCGCCCTTCCACAGCCACCAGGCGACCACCGACGCCACCGCCCAGCGCATGTTCCGCGGCGCCCGCGCGGCGCTGCGCCCCGGCGGTGAACTCTGGGTCGTCGGCAATCGGCACCTCGGCTACCACGTGCGCCTCAAGCGGGTCTTCGGCAACGTCGAAGTCGCCGCGAGCAACCGCAAGTTCGTGATCCTGCGGGCGGTCCGGCACTCGTGAACGCGGGCTCCTGGCCATGACCGGCGAACTGTTCCCGCGCGAGCCCGGCGAGGTGGCGCCGGGCGCGGTCCATGTGCCCGACTGGCTCGGGCAGCAGCGGCAGCGGGACCTCGTCGCCGCCTGCCGCGCGTGGGCGCGGCCCCCGGCCGGTCTGCGCACGGTCAGGCTGCCCGGCGGCGGGACGATGACGGCGCGACAGGTGTGTCTCGGCTGGCACTGGTACCCGTACGGGTACGCGCGCACCGTGGTCGACGGTGACGGCGCGCCCGTGAAGCCCATGCCCGGGTGGCTCGCGGACCTCGGACGGGAGGCGGTGCGGGCGGCGTACGGCGACGAGGCGGGGCCCGCGGACGGCACGGCCGAGGAGGCCCCCGCCGCGTACGACATCGCGCTCGTCAACTTCTACGACGCCGACGCCCACATGGGCATGCACCGCGACAGCGACGAGCGGTCCACGGCGCCCGTCGTCTCGCTGAGCCTCGGCGACACCTGCGTCTTCCGCTTCGGCAACACCGAGACCCGCACGCGGCCGTACACCGACGTCGAGCTGCGCAGCGGTGACCTGATGGTGTTCGGGGGTCCCTCGCGGCTCGCGTACCACGGCGTGCCGAAGGTGTACGCGGGCACCGCGCCGCCGGAACTCGGTCTCACCGGGCGGCTCAACCTCACGCTGCGGGTGAGCGGCCTGCGCTGAGAGAGCCGCTCTTGAGCGAGGGCTCGCGCGGGGCGGGCCGCGGCGGCGGGGCGAGCGGATGGGCGAGCGGATGGGCGAGCGGATGGGCCGCGGTGTGCGGGGCAGGGGTCGTGCGACGGGTTCCGCCGTACGCTGGAGGGGGTCCCGAAGCCATGGGTTCGAGGTGGGCGGCGTGCCAACGACGGTGATGACCGGCGGCAGTTCGGGATTCGGCGCGATCGCGGCGGCACGGCTCGCCCGGTCCGACGGCGCCCGGCTCGTCGTGGGGGCGCGCCGCACCGCCGCCGTCGGGGAGTCGATCCCGCTGGACCTGACCGAGCTCGACTCCGTACGGGCCTTCGCCGCGGCCGTCCGCGAGCGCCTGGGCAACACCCCGGTCGACGCCCTGGTGCTCAACGCCGGGGTGGTCCGCCCCGACGCCGCCGGGCGCACCGCCGACGGCTTCGAGACGACGTTCGCCGTCAACCACCTCGCCCAGTACCTGGTGTTGCGGTTGCTGCTGCACGACCTCGCGGACGGGGCGACCGTCGTACTGACCACGAGCGGCACCCACGACCCCGCCACCAAGGCCTCGCTCCAGCCGCCCCGGCACGCGGACGCCGAACTGCTCGCGCACCCCGACCGCGACCCCGGCCTCGACCCCCGGCCGCGCAAGGCGGGCCAGCACGCCTACACCGCGTCCAAGCTGTGCGTCGTCCTCACCGCCCGAGCCCTGTCCGGACGGCCCGACGCCCGGGCCCGGCGGCTCACCGCGCTCGCCTACGACCCCGGGCAGGTCTTCGGGACCGGTCTCGCCCAGGACCTGTCGCTGCCCCTGCGTGCGGCCTGGTCGCTGTGCGGCACGCCGGTCCTCGGGTGGCCGCTGCGGCGGTTGAACCGCACGCTCAACAGCCGCGCCGACGCCGGGAACACCTTGGCCGACCTCGCCCTCGGGAGCGTGGTTCCGCCGAGCGGCCGCACCCACGCGGCCCTGCGCGGAGGACGGCTCACGTGGACGGACCCGTCGGAACTCGCCCGCAGGGACGACGTGGCGCAGGCCTTGTGGCGGGACAGCGCGAGGCTGGTGGGCCTGCCCGGGTGACGGGCCGTGCGGGGCCGCCGCGCTCACGGCGGCCACGGGCCCGCTCCTGCCCGCCTACGCGTCGTGGAAGACCAGGCCGAGGGAGTGCCGCAGCCCCGAGCGGACCGTGCTCACACCGTGCCGCACCGGTGCCGCCGACCAGCCGCGGCGGGAGCGGACGGGGCGGTCACGGGTGGTGAAGACAAGACCGTGGCCCTGCGGAAGCACGGTCACCGTGCCCCGCGACTGGGCCCGCGGGCGCTGCTCGACCAGCAGGAACTCGCCGCCCGTGTAGTCGGTCCCGTGCTCGTCGAGGCCGATGACGACCTGGAGCGGGAAGACGAGGTCGCCGAACAGATCGCGGTGCAGGGCGTTCCAGTCGCCGCTCTCGTACCGCAGCAGGATCTGCGACGACTTGGCCTGGCCCGCCGCGTGGCACTGCTCGATCCAGGCGTCCAGGGTGTCGGGCCAGGGCGCGGGGCGGTCGAGGCGGGCGGCCCAGTCGCGGGCGACGGGCAGCAGGTGGGGGTAGAACGCGCGGCGCAGCTCGGCGATCCGGTCGGGCAGGTCGTGACCGAAGTACCGGTACTGGCCGGAGCCGAAGCGGTGGCGGGCCATGTCGACGGTGGAGCGGAATCGGTCGGTCTCGTCGTAGAGCGCGGCGATCCCGCGGCACTCGTCGGGGGTGAGGAGCGGGCCGGTGAGGGCACAGCCGTGCTGGTCGAGGTCGTCGGCCACGGTCTGCCAGTCCGTGGCACGGACGCGGTCGGCGGGTCCTGCGTCGTGGCTCGGGGTGGCGGTCATGGTGGGGTCTCCGTGCGGGATCGTGGGTGATGAAGCAGGTCAATTCGGGTGTGTAATGACCCGCCGCGCCGACGGCGGTGCGGCCGTGGCGACCGCCGGTGGAGCGGTCGGGGCCGGTGGTGCCGCGGTCGGGATCGGTGGTGCCGCCGCCCAGGACCAGGTGCCGCGACTGCGGGCCTGGACCGACGGGACCGGGCGGATCTTCACCAGGGCGCCTGACCTCGCGGGGGGTGCGGGGTGCGCCGCGGGTCCGGGTGTCCGTGGGGCCGGCTGACCGGGTGCCCGGTCCCCGGGGACGGGCCTTCGCCCCATCGACCCGGTGCCCGCCACCCGCTCCTCGGCCCGGTCGCGCCGTCGCCCCGGCACCCGGCAGCCGTTCCTCGGCCCGGTCGCGCCGTCGCCCCGGCACCCGGCAGCCGCTCCTCGGCCCGGTCGCGCCGTCCGGCGGCGCCCCGCTCACCCCGTCTCCAGCTCCAGCAGCTGCTTCTTGCGGTCGAGGCCGCCCGCATAGCCGGTGAGGGAGCCGTCCGCGCCGACGACGCGGTGGCAGGGGCGGATGACCAGGACGGGGTTGCGGCCGAGGGCCGTGCCCAGGGCGCGGACCGCCACCCGGGACAGGCCGAGCCGTTCCGCGAGCTTTCCGTACGTGGTCGTGGTGCCGTACGGCACGGAGTCCAGGGCGGACCACACCGTGCGCTGGAACTCGGTGCCCGCCCCGCCCGCGTACTCGATGTCGAAGTGCGTGAGCGTGCCCGCGAAGTACGCGCGGAG
Organism: Streptomyces flavofungini; assembly: GCF_030388665.1. NCBI lineage: Bacteria > Bacillati > Actinomycetota > Actinomycetes > Kitasatosporales > Streptomycetaceae > Streptomyces > Streptomyces flavofungini. The sequence continues at coordinate 8,402,754 of NZ_CP128846.1, forward strand.
CTGGCCGGTGATCTCCGTGAACGCCTCGTCGTCCCGGACCCAGCCGTCCTGGACGACCGCGCCGCCCTTCTGGCCCGGCATCGACAGGGAGGCGAGTGCCGTCCCGCCGGGGGCCGTCGCCGACGCCTCGCCCACGAGCAACAGCTCGCCCAACGGGCTGTCGAACGTCGTGTGGACTGTCATCGCGCCTGTCCTCTCTCCCGCTCTGCTGCGCATCCGCTGATGCGTCTTTCCTGGTCCGGGGCTTGCTGCCCCGATCCGTCCGTGCCAAGTCTGCGCGCTGCGGGCGCCGACGGCTGGCGGATTTCGGACGCGGTGCTCAGGGGGAGGGGCGCGGTGCTGGTGGCGCCAGGAGAGACGCGAGGAGAGGGAGGCGGGGCGCGGGTGCGGTCAGGTCAGCTGCTCGACGACCAGGACCGCGCCGATCACGATCATCGCGGCCCCGGAGATCCGGGTGACCACGCGCGCGGCGGTCGGGCGCGTGCGCAGGACGGTACGGGCGAGCACGCCCACGCACAAGTAGATGGCGCCGCAGCTGAGGATGTGGATCAGGCCGAGGGTGCTGATCTGGAGGGCGAGCGGCCAGCCCGTGCCGGGCTGGGTGAACTGGGGGAGCAGGGCGAGGAAGAGAAGCAGCGCCTTGGGGTTGAGGCCGCTGATCCCGGCGCCCTGGAGGACCCGGCTGCGCCAGGGCGCGGGCGCGGCGGTGCCCGGTGTGCCGTCCGGCGCGGCGGGGGTGCTCGGGCGGGTCAGCGTGGTCACGCCGAGCCAGATCAGATACAGCGCGCCGAGCAGCGTGAGTCCGGCGAGCACGGCCGGGTGGTCGGCGACGACGGCCGCGATGCCGGCCGCGACGACGGCGGTGAGGCCGACGTAGCCGAGCAGAAGGCCGCCGACGGCCGGGGCCACCGAGCGATCCCGCAGCCCTGCCGATATCGCGTACGCCCAGTCCGCGCCAGGAACCAGGATGAGCAGGACGGACACCGCCCAGAAAGCGGTGATGGAGCTGACGGCCATGGATGTTTTTTCCCTCCCTGTTCGGTTGCGTGAGGGAGGTTAGTTCCGATCTGCCCAAAAGTGCTCCCAAGATCTGCCGCGCAGAGGTGTGCGAGTGGAAGAATCTTCCTCATGGACTCAGTCGACCGGCAGATCCTTGCCGAGCTGCAGAAGGACGGCCGCCTGACCGTCACCGAACTGGCCGCGCGGGTGCGCCTGAGCCTGTCGCCGTGCCACCGCAGGCTGCGTGAACTCGAACGCCGTGGTGCGGTGCGGGGCTACCGCGCCGTGCTCGACCCCGAGGCCGTCGGCCTGACCTTCGAGTCACTGGTCTTCGTCACGATGCGCCAGGAGGACCGGGACACGGTCGCCGCCTTCGAGTCGGCCGTCGCCGACATCCCCCAGGTGGTCCAGGCGCAGCGCCTCTTCGGTGACCCGGACTATCTCCTTCGCATCGTCAGCAAGGACCTGCGGGCCTTCCAGCAGCTGTACGACGAGGAGCTTGCGACGCTGCCCGGGGTGCAGCGCCTCAGCTCGACGCTCGTGATGAAGCACGTGGTGCGCGAGCGGTCGCTGCCGCTGTGAGCCCGCCGGGGGCCCGCTGTGAACTCCGTCTCGCGCGGCCCCATCCGTATGTGCAACTAGTTGCATAAAGCTGAGGGCTGCCCTACAACTGTTCCGACGACACCGATGACGCTGACGCCCCCGCGTATCCCGGCGTATGTGGACGAAAGAGGCCGTACCGCATGAGCTCAGTGAGCCGCTACCCGCACCTGCTCAGCCCCCTCGACCTGGGCTTCACGACCCTGCCCAACCGGGTCCTGATGGGCTCCATGCACGTGGGCCTGGAGGAGGCCCCCGACGGGTTCGCGCGCATGGCCGAGTTCTACGCGACCCGGGCCCGCGGCGGCGTCGGCCTCATCGTCACCGGCGGCATCGCCCCGAACGACGCCGGACGGCCCTACGAGGGCGGCGCCAAGCTCACCACCGAGGCGGAGGCCGAGAAGCACGCGGGCGTCACCGCGGCCGTGCACCGCGAAGGCGGCCGGATCGCGATGCAGATCCTGCACTTCGGGCGCTACGCCTACCACGACCAGCTCGTCGCGCCGAGCGCCATCCAGGCGCCCATCAGCCCCTTCCCGCCGCGCGCCCTGGAGGACGACGAGGTCGAGCAGACCGTCGAGGACTTCGTGCGGGCCGCCGAGCTGGCCAAGCTCGCGGGCTACGACGGCGTCGAAGTCATGGGCTCCGAAGGCTACTTGATCAACGAGTTCATCGCGGCGCCCACCAACCGGCGCACCGACCGCTGGGGCGGCGCCTACGAGAACCGCGTCCGCTTCCCCGTCGAGATCGTCCGCCGCACCCGAGAGCGCGTTGGCCCGGACTTCATCATCATCTACCGCCTCTCGATGCTCGACCTCGTGCCCGGCGGCTCCACGCTCGCCGAAGTCGTCCAGCTCGCCAAGGAGATCGAGGCCGCGGGCGCCACCATCATCAACACCGGCATCGGCTGGCACGAGGCCCGCATCCCGACCATCGCCACCTCCGTGCCGCGCGGCGCGTACACCTTCGTGACCAAGAAGGTCATGGGCGAGGTGTCGGTGCCGCTCGTCACCACCAACCGCATCAACACCCCCGAACTGGCCGAGCAGTTGCTCGCCGACGGCGCCGCCGACATGGTCTCCCTCGCCCGGCCGCTGCTCGCCGACCCGGACTTCGTCGCCAAGGCGCGGGCCGAGCAGGCCGACGCCATCAACACCTGCATCGGCTGCAACCAGGCCTGCCTCGACCACACCTTCAGCCTGCAGATCACCTCCTGCCTGGTGAACCCGCGCGCCTGCCACGAGACCGAACTGGTGCTCGCCCCCACCCGCCGCGCCAAGCGCGTCGGCGTCGTCGGCGCGGGCCCCGCCGGGCTCGCCTGCGCGGTCTCCGCGGCCGAGCGCGGCCACAGCGTGACGCTGTACGACGCCGCGTCCGAGGTCGGCGGGCAGCTCAACATCGCCCGCAAGGTCCCCGGCAAGGAGGAGTTCGACGAGACGTTGCGCTACTTCCGCACCCAGCTCGAACTGCGCGGTGTGGACGTCCGGCTGAACACCCGCGTGACGGCGGACCAGCTCACCGCCGCCGGGTACGACGAGATCGTGATCGCCACCGGCGTCACGCCCCGCACCCCCGAGATCCCCGGCGTCGACCACGCCAGCGTCGTCAGCTACCTGGACGTCCTGCGCGACGGCGCACCCGTCGGGGAGCGGGTCGCGATCGTCGGCGCGGGCGGCATCGGCTTCGACGTCGCCGAGTACCTCACCGACAGCGGGGACAAGGCGAGCCTGGACCCGGCGACGTACTTCAAGCAGTGGGGCGTCGACATGGACTACCGCGAGCGCGGCGGCCTCACCGAGCCCGTCAGGCCCACCCCGCCGCGCACCGTCCACCTCCTCCAGCGCAAGACGTCGAAGGTCGGCCAGGGCCTCGGCAGGACCACCGGGTGGATCCACCGCACCGAGCTGCGCCACCGAGGTGTCGCCATGGTCAACGGCGCCACCTACGACCGCATCGACGACGAGGGCCTGCATATCACCGTCGGCGACGAGCAGCGGACCATCCCCGTCGACACGGTCGTCCTCTGCACCGGCCAGGAGCCCCGGCGCGGCCTGTACGAGGAGCTGATCGCCGCGGGCGTCGACGCGCACCTCATCGGCGGCGCCGACGTGGCCGCCGAACTCGACGCCAAGCGCGCCATCAAGCAGGGCACGGAGCTGGCCGCCGCGCTGTGAGTGACCCGGGCGCGCGGCCGGCCGAGCGGGACGGCCGCGCGCCCGCTCACCGTCCCTAGGATGCCGTCATGTCACTCCCGCACGCGATCCTCACCGCCCTGCTCGAGAAGCCGTCATCGGGTCTGGAGCTGACGCGCCGGTTCGACAGGTCGATCGGCTACTTCTGGTCCGCCACCCACCAGCAGATCTACCGCGAGCTCGGCAGGCTGGAGCGCGACGGGCTCACCCGCGCGCTGCCGTCCGCGCAGGCCACGCGCGGCCAGAAGAAGGAGTACGAGGTGCTGCCCGCGGGCCGCGCCGAACTGGCCCGCTGGACGGCCGCGAGCCAGGACCCCAAACCGCTGCGCGACACCCTGCTCCTGCGGCTGCGCGCCGCCGCCGTCGTCGGCACCGACGGCATCGAGGCGGACCTGCGCCGCCATCTCGCCCTGCACGAGCAGCAGTTGGCCGAGTACGAGGAGATCGAGCGGCGCGACTTCCCGCCCGGCAGGGATGCCATCGAGGACCGGCTGCGCCATGTCGTGCTGCGGGCCGGGATCGACCTGGAGACGTTCTGGACGCGGTGGCTCACGCGCACCCTTGAGGAGCTGACGGAGCCGGAAGGCCGGTCCGGGGCTGCCGACTAGCCGGTCCCGAGCGTGGCCGCCGTCGGGTCCCAGCCGTCCGGGAGCGGGGGCGGCGGCACGACCTGGGCCGGGAGCGGGGTGAACTCCGCGCGGTCGGCGGAGCGGATGACGGCCGCCATCGTCTGCAGGACGTGCAGGGCGAGGGCACCGGACGCCCGGTGGGTGTCGGGCGCGGCGCCGTCCCGCAGGCCGTTTCGGGCCCGGATCGCGCGGGCCATGTCGAGGACCCCGAGCCCCCGCCCGTCCGTGCGCCCCCGCACCGGGAGCTCCCGCCACTCGCCGTCGCCGTTGGCCCGCACCCGCAGCGGGCCCCGGAACGTGTTCGGGTCGGGCACGGCGAGGGTGCCCTCCGTGCCGGTGATCTCGAACCGGATCCGGGGGTGGGAACTGTCGAAGCTGAACGTCGAGTTGGCGCTCGCCCCCGACGCGAAGTCGAGGAGCGCGCACACGTGCGTCGGCACGTCGACCGGGAACGCCTGCCCGGCCTTCGGTCCCGAGCCGACCGTGCGCTGCGCCCGGGCCCGCCCCGCCGTCGCCGCCACGCGCTCCACGGCGCCGAAGAGCGCCACCAGTGCCGTCAGATAGTAGGGACCGAGGTCGAACAGGGGCCCCGCGCCCGGCTGGTAGAAGAACGCCGGGTCCGGGTGCCAGCCCTCCGGGCCGAGGCTCTGCACCGCGGTCGTCGCCGCGACGGGCGTGCCGATGTGCCCCGCCCGGACGGCCCGCAGCGCCGACTGCAGCCCCGCGCCCAGGAACGTGTCGGGCGCGCCGCCGAGCAGCAGCCCCCGCTCGGACGCCTCGGCGAGCAGCTTCTCGGCGTCGGCGGGCGCCGGCGTGAGCGGCTTCTCGCCGTACACGTGCTTGCCCGCCCGCAGCGCCGCGGCCGCGACCTGCGCGTGGGCGGCGGGCACGGTGAGGTTCACGATCAGCTCGACGTCCGGCTCGTCGAGGACGGTGGGCAGATCGCCCGCGAGCGGTATGCCGTGGGTGCGGGCCGCGGCGGCCGCGCGCTCCGGCAGGATGTCCGCGACGGCCACGAGCCGGATGTCCGGGAAGGTGGCGAGGGTGCGCAGGTACTCGGCGCTGATGACGCCCGCGCCGACGACGGCGACGCCGACCGGGCCCGTGCTCACACGGCCTCCAGGGCGCTGACGTACGTGCGGCTCGCGGCGAGTTCCCCGAGCAGGTCGCCCGCGCAGGCGTCGAACTCGACGACGCGCCAGGCGTCCGGCGCCGCGGCCAGGACCTCCGGCACCGGCATGGTGCCGCCGCCGACCGCGACGTTCGGGTCGTCCTTCGTGCCGGGGCCGTCCTTCAGGTGCAGGGCCTGCACGCGGTCGCCGAGGCGGGTGAGCAGCGCGGGGACGTCCGCGCCCGCGACCGCCGCCCAGTACGTGTCGACCTCCAGGAACACCTCCGGGGCCAGGAGTTCGGCGAGGACCTCCAGGGCGGGGCGCCCGCCGTGGCTCGCCAGCCGCGGCTCCACCTCCCACCAGTGGTTGTGGTAGCCGAGCCGCAGCCCGTGCCGGGCCGCCTCCCGCGCGAGGCCGCCGAGGCGGTCGGCGACGCGGGCCAGGCCGTCGTACGTCGTGAAGTCCTCGTGCGGGAACCCGGCGGGGACGATCGCCAGCGGTGTGCCGAGCGTCGCCACCGCCTCCAGGACGGGGCCGGGTTCGCCGGTGAGGAGCTGCGCGGCGTGCGCGCCGGACACGGTGAGGCCGAGCTCGTCGGCGAGGCGGCGCAGCCCGGCCGCGTCGTCGGTGACGTCGTACGCCTCCACCGCGCCGTATCCCATCTCCGCCAGTCGGCCCAGGGTCCCCGCGCGGTCGGCGGCGAACTCCTCGCGCACGGAGTAGAGCTGAACGCTGAGCGGTCGTGGCATGGAGGTCCCTCCCCGTCGGCGGCTGGGAGGACCGTAAGGCGCGGGCGTCGCGTCTACAAGGGTGCCTGCCGTCCGCCGACCCCGTAGGTCAGGGCGAGCGCGCCGATCGTGGCGGCCATGGCCCGGCGCAGTTCGGGCGGGGCCACGACCTCGACGTCGACGCCGAGCCGGAGCAGTTCGCCGCAGGCGTGGGCGGTGCTCTCGGTCGGGATGACGGCCTCGACCCAGCCGTCGTCGCCGACGGGGGTGGCGGTGGTGTCGACGGCCCGCGCCACGTCCGGCGGGACGTTGTCGGGCAGGCGGCGGCGGCCGCGCGGGGACAGGCGGACGGTGGCGGTGCCGGTGTGGCGGCGGCTGTGGAAGTCCTCCAGGTAGGAAGCCCAGTACGCGCCCAGGTCGAAGTCCCGCGGCCGGTCGAAGCGCTCGTCGGTGAGGGTGGCGTCGAGGACCTGGGTGACGCGGTAGGTCGCGGTCCGGCTCTCCGACGCCGCCACGAGGTACCAGGTGCCGGACTTGAGCACGAGGCCGTAGGGGCGCAGGCGGCGGCTTCCCTCCTGCGGGGCGCGCCAGCGGCGGTAGCGCACATCCACCGCGTGCCGGGCGAGCACCGCGTCGACGAACAGGGGGAGGTGGGGCGTCTCCTCGGGCTCCCGGTACCAGCCGGGGGCGTCCACGTGGAACACCGCCGCGGTCCGCGCCGCCTCCTCGCGCGGCCCCGCCGGCAGCGCGGCGAGCAGCTTCAGACGCGCTGCCGTCACCTCCGCCGCGAGGCCCAACTCGGCGGCGGGGCCCGGCAGTCCGGCGAAGAACAGTGCCCGCGCCTCGCCCTCGCTCAGCCCGGTGAGGCGGGTGCGATAGCCGTCGAGCAGCTGATAGCCGCCGCCGCGGCCCGGCTCCGCGTAGACCGGGACCCCGGCCTCCTGCAGCCGCGCCACATCGCGGTAGGCGGTCCGCACGGACACCCCCAGCTCCTCGGCGATGCCCCGCGCGGACACCCGGCCACGGGACTGGAGCAACAGCAGCAGCGACAGCAGACGACCGGCGGACATGGACACATTCTGCGCGGAAACACTGACAGCCCCTGGCACGCGTCCTGCCTACGGTCGACGAAAGCGCGCCGAAGTCGAGGAACGCGCACCGAACAGGAGCCCGCCGTGCCGCCTCTGGACCCCGACCTCACCGATGTCACTGCCCTGACCGGGCCCACCGGACCCACTCGCCACGTCGACCCCCTTGATCTCGTCGATCTCGGGGTTTCCCCCGTGCGTCCCGCCGTGGTCGAGCTGCGCCAGTACACGCTGCGGCCCGGTCGATGTGACGAGCTCATCGAGCTGTTCGACCGGGAGTTCGTCGAGACCCAGGAGGCGACCGGGATGGTCGTGCTCGGCCAGTTCAGGGACCTCGACGACCCGGACCGCTTCGTCTGGCTGCGCGGGTTCCCCGACATGACGGCACGGCAGCACGCCCTCGCGGCGTTCTACGGCGGCCCGGTCTGGGCCGAGCACGGGCCCCGGGCCAACACCACCATGGCCGACTCCGACGACGTCCTGCTGCTGCGTCCGGCGTCGGCGGAGCACGGACTCGGCGTCTCTCCTGCCGAGCGACCGTGCGACGGCGCGCCCGCGCCGGACCGGCTCGTGTCCGCCACGGTGTGGTCCTTCCCGCCGGGACGGTCCGAGGGCGTCGCGCTGATCCAGGACGGACTGCTTCCCGTCCTTCGCGAGACGGGCCCGGCGCCGCTCGCCGTCCTCACCACCGAGACGGCACCCAACACCTTCACCCGGCTGCCGGTCCGCACCGGCGAGAACGTCACCGTCGTCCTCACCTCCTACCCGGACGAGGCCGCCCGGCGCCGACACGCCGCCGAGGTGCAGGCGCACCCCCTGGCCAGGGACGAGATCCTGCCCGGAATCGAGCGGGAGCGGACAGGCGCCCCGCGCGTGCTCAGGCTCGCGCCCACCGGCCGCTCACTCGTCCGCTGACGTCGGTCCTCAGCAGTTCCTCGGCGCCGCCGTCGAGGAGCCGGGCCATCTCGGCCGACCGGGGAACACGGTCTGCTCGTAGCCGTGGACCGCGGTCCGCGTCGGCGCCGGTCCGGACGCCTGCTGCTCCGGGGCGCGCGGTCAGGAACGGGTCAGCTCCGTGGCGCCGAAGGACACGTCGAAGCGGTCGCACCAGATGGTGACGCTGCGGTAGTCGTCCAGGTCGACGTCGGCGGGCAGCGGGTAGTTCTGGTCGCCCTTGTTGCCCTTGAGTTCGCCCAGGCTGACGTGCTTGCCGTCGTCGAAGACGTGCCAGCCGTCCTTGCCGGGCTTCACTTCCGCGTCGCTGAGCCAGACCCGCAGGGCGGGCCCGTTGCTCGTCCTGAGGTCCGTCAGGCGCAGGACGCGGGTGCCGTCCGCGAGGCGCAGGATCCGGACCGAGCCGCTGGTCCCGTGCTCGTGGCTGATCAGCTTGCCGGTGGCCAGCTCCTTCGGCCCGGCGTCCGCGCCGTCCCCGGCGGCTCCCGGGGAGGGCGCGGCCGCCGCGACGGGGAAGGGGTCCCGTACGGTCTCGTCCACCCACAGCTTCCACGGCTGGAACCAGTACAGGCCCACACCCGCGAGCACCACGCCCGTGAACAGCGCCGTGACGAACCATGGCTTGCCGAGTGTGCGCCGTACGCGTCCCATGTCGTACCTCCGTGAGGGATCGAGGAGTGGTGATTCTGTTCCTGTACGACGTCGGAGGCGGGCTCGGAACTCCCGGAATCAGATGACGAAAGTCTTACGCGGCGGCCTCGCGGGGCCGCCGGCGCGGTCCTGGACTGCCTAGGCGGGAAGCGCTCCCGTGGTGGCGGTGGCCGTCTCGTGCGGGGCGATGCGGCGCAGCAGGAAGCCCGCGGCCAGGGCCATGACGAACATCTCCACCGCGTACACCGCCGAGGGGATGGCCATGCGGGTGCTGTCGAGGAGGGAGGGGCTGAGGGCGATCGCCATCGACAGCGTCGTGTTGTGCATGCCGATCTCGAAGCAGGTGGCGACGGACTGCCGGTGGTCACCGCGGGCGAGGCGCGTCGCCCCGTACCCGATGGTGAGGGAGATCGCGGCGAAGAGGAAGGCGACGAGGCCGACGTCGGCGAGATAGCCGAGCACGTTCTCCCGCTCGGAGACCACCGCCGCGATGATGACCGCGACGAGCGCGCCCACCGCCGTCACCTTGACCGCCTGCGTGGAGCGCTCCGCGAAGTCCGGACGGCGCTGCCGGACCAGCATGCCCGCCGCGACCGGCACGAGGACGACGAGGAAGACCTGGAGGGTCTTCTCGAAGCGCAGCCCCAGCGCCTCGTCCGTGCCGGACATGAAATGGTCGAGGGAGAGGTTCACGACGAGCGGCAGCGTGAAGACGGCGATCACCGAATTGATGGCGGTGAGCGTGACGTTGAGGGCGACGTCACCGCCGAAGAGGTGGCTGAAGATGTTGGCCATGGTGCCGCCGGGGGAGGCCGCGAGCAGCATCATGCCGACGGCGAGCGCCGGGCTCAGGTCGAAGGCGAGGACCAGGCCGAGACAGGCGGCGGGCAGCAGGACCAACTGGCAGCACAGCGCGACGGCCACGGGCCGGGGATGCGCGGTGACCCGGCGGAAGTCGGCCACGGTCAGGCCGAGTCCGAGGCCGAACATGATGACGGCGAGGACGGCGGGCAGCAGGAACGTGGTCAGGGACGAGTCCACAGGGACAGGCTCCAGCAGCCTGATGGGAATGTCCATGACCATGCAGCGGACGCCCCTCGACCGGTTCCCGCGCGCGGCACGTCAGGGACGGTCCGCGCGGCCCGCCCCGGACGCGCGCGGGCCCGGGCCCGGAACCGGCGGGGAGCACCGGGACCGGGCACGGGCCGTTCGGCGGCCGGGGACGAACCCGGCCGGGGTGAGGGCCGAGGAGCTCCCGGCCGACGTGATGGCCGGGGGTGAACCCGGCCGCAGCGGTGGCCGAGAAGCACTCGGCCGGAGTGCCGGAGCGGGGACGGGCTCAGAAGTGACGGTGCACCGTGCGGCGCCGGAAGAACCAGACGCCGCCCGTCACCCCCGCGGCCACCAGGGCCCCGCCCGCGACCAGCGTGATCGTGCCGTAGTCCTCGACCGCGCCGCCGATGCCACCGCGCACACCGCGCGCGGGTGCCGTCGTCGACGAGGTCGTCGCGGACGTGCCGACCGTGACCGACTGCGAACCCGCCGCCGAACCGTCCTGACAGATCACCGCCACCGTATGGGTGCCGGGACTGACATCGGTCCACGAGGCGCTGCCGCCCGACAGCTGGGTCTGCCGCCCCGAGGCGAAGCTGGCGTTGCCGCCGCTCATCAGCGCGGCCTTGCCGCCGTTGGGACAGGCAGTCGTGGTGACCTGCACGGTCGTCCCGGTGACGGTCACGTTGATCCCCGGTCCCGCGACCGCCGAGGGGGCGGTCAGTGCCAGCGGGACTGCGATGGCGGCGACGGCCAGTCCGGAGCGGAGCGATATCTGAGTAGTACGCATGCGTCTGCCCTCCGGTGGCACGGTTGGCGGTACGTCCCGTGCGCCGCCTGAATTGGGAAGCGTCCGTGCTACCTGACGACGAGCCAACGCGCCGTCGGCCCGTCCCGCATGCGGGCTGCCCCCGGGCAGGTGACGGAGTCCATCGTCCGGCGCAGAGCTGACCGCCCTTCAGGGCCGTGCCCGGCGCGGCATCGCTGACCCGGCGTCACCCGGGCCGGGGCGACAGGCCGTGGTGCGCGGGTCACCACGAAGGGCCCGCCCGCAGCATCCGGTCCCGGACGAGCAGCACATGCGGATTGGCCGAGGCGCCGGGCCGCTGCGCGAGATAGCCCGTGTTGATCGGCGGGTCATCGGGAAGCAGCAGCGGCACCAGGGCGCCCGAGTCCAGCGCGTCCAGGCACAGATAGCGCGGCAGGACGGTGATGCCCGCCCCGGCCGCCACCGCCGAGAGCACCCCGCGCAGGTCCGGCACGGTGATCGCGGGCTGCTCGGTCAGGCGCTCGCCGAAGACGTGCCACCAGTACCTGCGGGCGATGGGCAGGTCGTCGGCGTACGCGACGATCGGCACCCCGCGCAGTGCGGCGGCGCCCTCGGCGGCGACCCGGCGCGGGCCGATGCGCTCCGCCCACTCCGGCGAGGCGACGAGCACGAACTCCTCGTCCGCGAGCGGCACCGCGCTGAACGTCCGTCCGCGCAGCCGCAGCGTGGAGATCACCAGGTCGAAGCGGCCGCCGCGGAGCCCGTCGAGGAGCTCGTCGGTGAGGCCCGTGGTGACCCGCAGCCGCACCCCTTGGCCGGTGAGCGGCGCGAGCGCGGGCAGGACGCGGGCGCACAGCAGCTCGGCCGGTCCCGCGAGGTGCACCGGGTCCGGGCGCTTCTCGGCCGCGAGGGGGCCTCGTTCGGCCACGGCGGCGAGCGCGTCGATCGGGGCCGCCACCTGGGTGGCCAGCTCGTCGGCGACGGACGTCGGGACGGCACCGCGCGGCCGTCGCTCGAACAGCTCCCGGCCCAGCTGCTGCTCCAGGGAGCGGATCTGCGTCGTCACCGTCGGCTGCGACAGGCCGAGCACCCGTGCGGCGGCCGTGAAGGAGCCGGAGCGGTGCACGGCGAGGAAGGTGCGCAGCAGGGACAGGTCCAGCGGCGCCCGCGCCGAGCTCGCGCCATTGGAATCTCTATGGGGCATACCGGAGATCCTATTGGAACTCTATGGATCGGCGGCCTACCGTCGAAGGACCGGCGACCTGACGTTCTGCGTACGGAATGTCAGTGCGTCACACGGGACAAGGCACGAGACGAGACACGAGACGAGGAGAGGCCCATGGCGAAGATCCTGATGGTGGTCACCGGCTCCGACGTATGGACGCTGGCCGACGGCACCGCGCATCCGAGCGGCTACTGGGCCGAGGAGGTCGCGGCCCCGTACCGGGCCTTCACCGAGGCCGGGTACGACGTCGTGGTCGCGACGCCCGGCGGCGTCGAGCCGACGATGGACCCGGCGAGCCTCGCGCCCGAGCTGAACGACGGCCAGGAGAACGCCGACGCCATCGCCGCGCTCCTCGCGGGCGTCGCCGAACTCAAGCAGCCCGTGGCCCTGGAGGACGTGCGGCTCGACGACTACGCCGGGGTGTTCTACCCGGGCGGCCACGGCCCGATGGAGGACCTCGCGGTGAACGCCGCGTCCGGGGCCCTCCTGATCGCGGCTCTCGTGTCCGGCAAGCCCCTCGGCATCGTCTGCCACGGCCCCGCCGCGCTCCTCGCCACCGCCGACGCCGAGGGCGGCTCGCCCTTCGCGGGCCGCCGCGTGACCGCGTTCAGCAACGCTGAGGAGGCCCAGGCCGGGTTCGCCGACCGCGCGCCGTGGCTGCTCCAGGACCGGCTCGTCGCCCTCGGCGTCGACTTCCAGGAGGGCGAGCCGTGGGCGCCGCACACCGTCGCCGACGGCAATCTGTACACCGGCCAGAACCCGGCGTCGGCCGCCCCGCTCGCCGCCCGGATCGTCACGGCGCTGGGCTGAGCCATGGCCAGTGACCGGCTCACCGACGTCCTCGACGCGACGTACACGTGCCTGAGCAGGTACGGCGTGCGGCGCACCACGATGGACGACATCGCGGGCGAGATGGGTGTGTCCCGGTCCGCGGTCTACCAGTACGTACGCGGCAAGGACGACGCGGTGCGGCAGCTCGCCCGGCGCCTGCACGACCGGGCGCTCGACCGGGCCGCGGCGGCCGCCACCGCCGACGTGCCGCCCGCCGAGCGGATCCACGGGATCCTGGCCGCCAAGCTCGACCTGGTCCTCGACCTCGCGGGCGGCGCGGGGCACGCCGCGGAGCTGCTCGACGCCAAGGCGCGCCTCTCCGGCGACATCTGCGACGCGTTCACCGCCCGGATCCGGGACCTGCTCACCGAGCAGTTCACCGGGACGGGCGTGGCGACCGCGCCGAGCGGACTTGCCGGGGACAGCGAGCCCGGCGCGGACGCCGAGCCCGCCCCGGCCACGGCCACCTCCGTGACCACCCCCGTCCAGACCCCCGGCACCCCCCTCACTCCCGCCCAGGCCGCCGACATCTGCCTCGCCCTCGTCATCGGCCTGGAGTCCCTGCCCGTAGCGGCACATCTGCTGCGCCCCGCCACCGACGCCCTGCTCACCGGGCTCCTGCCCGCACCCGAGTCACACATCTGAGGACCCCATGAACGACAGCGCCACCTCCGCGAACCCCTCCGGCCTTGAGGACCCCGCCGCCCTCGTGGCCCGCCTCCGCGCCACCTTCCGCACCGGCCGCACCCGCCCCCTCGACTGGCGCGTGCGTCAGCTCACCCGGCTGCGCGCGATGCTCACCGAGCACCGCGAGGACATCGCGGACGCCCTGCACGCGGACCTCGGCAAGCCCCGCGCGGAGGCCTACCGCTCCGAGATCGACTTCAGCGTCCGGGAGATCGACCACACTCTCGACCACCTTCAGGAGTGGCTGAGTCCGCGGTCCGTCGACGTCAGCGGCGTCTTCGGGGAGCGGGCGAGCGCGGGCACGCAGGTCGACCCGCTCGGTGTCGTCCTCGTCATCGCGCCGTGGAACTACCCCGCGCAGCTCCTTCTCGTCCCCGTCGCCGGAGCGCTCGCCGCGGGCAACGCCGTCGTCGTCAAGCCCAGCGAGATGGCGCCCGCCACCTCCGCGGTCGTCGCCCGGCTCCTGCCGAGGTACCTGGACACCGACGCCGTGGCCGTCGTCGAGGGCGGCGTGCCCGAGACCACGGCGCTGCTCGCCCAGCGCTTCGACCACATCTTCTACACCGGCAACGGCACCGTCGGCCGCATCGTGATGCGCGCCGCCGCCGAGCACCTGACCCCCGTCACCCTCGAACTCGGCGGCAAGTCACCGGCGTTCGTCGACACCGGTGTGGACGTGCCGGAGGTCGCCCGGCGCCTCGCGCAGGCCAAGTTCGCCAACGCCGGACAGACGTGCGTCGCCCCCGACTACGTCCTCACCGACCCGGCTACCGCCCGCGCCCTGGAGGCCGCGCTCACGGAGGCGATCGCGCAGCGGTTCGGCGCGGACCCGGCGGCGTCGGACGCGTACGGCCGGATCGTCAACGAGCGGCACTTCGACCGGCTCTCGGGGCTGCTGGGCTCGGGCCGCCTGGTGACCGGCGGGCAGACCGACCGGGCCACGAAGTACATCGCGCCGACCGTGCTCGGCGGGGTGAGGCCCGACGAGCCCGTCATGCGCGAGGAGATCTTCGGCCCCGTCCTGCCGATCGTCGAGGTCGAAGGCCTGGACGAGGCCATCGAGTTCATCAACGACCGGGACAAGCCGCTCGCCCTGTACGCGTTCACCGAGGCGGACGTCACCCGGGAGCGGCTCGCCGCCGAGACCTCCTCGGGCGGGCTCGGTTTCGGTCTGCCGATGGCTCATCTCTCCGTCCCCGAGCTGCCGTTCGGCGGCGTGGGCGAGAGCGGGCTCGGCGCCTACCACGGCCCGCACTCCATCGAGACGTTCAGCCACCGCAAGGCGCGCTTGGACGTGCCGCTGTCCGCCTGATCCGCCGCCGTCCCCGGCCGGCCTGGTGTCACCCTTCCTCGGCGAGGGGCGGCACCAGGCCGTCGGCGACCAGGCCCGCGTACACGGCCTGCCCGAGCGCCTGGACGGCCGACTGCGGGCGCACCATCACCGTGAACTCCTTGATCCGGCCGGCCTCGTCGAAGTGCAGCAGGTCGATGCCGTGGATCTCCTTGCCGGACACGGTCGTGCGGAACAGCAGGACGGCCGACGGAGCCTCGCTCCCGTCGGAGCTGGTCTGCGCCGCGCCCTCGTAGGACCCGACGTACCGGAAGTCCTCGAAGAGCCGCAGCAGCACCCCGAAGAGCCCGACCACCATCTCGCGGCCCTCGAAGGGCTGGAACTTCACCGGGCTGTAGAAGCGGATGTCCGGCGTGAACAGGTCGTCGAGCGCGGCGAGTTCACGCTTCTCGACGGCGTCGCGGAAGCGGGCGACGGCGTCGCGGGCCGGGGCGGGGGCGCTGTCGGCGGACGGTGCGGTGGCCATGTGAACCTCCATAGTCAAGAATCTGAGTAGTCAGATCGATGACTATCATGGCGACGCGGCGCCCGGAAGGGAAGACTGCGCGAGGCGGCCCGGAAGAAAATCCCCGGGCGGCCCGAGGGAGAGGGCGAAAGCCCGGGGAAGACCCGGGGAAGGCCTGGGGAAGACCCGGGGAAGAAGAGGGAGAGGTCGGACATGGCTCTGCGGCACGCGGTGCTCGCGGCACTGCTCGACGGCGAGTTCAGCGGCTATCAGCTGGCCAAGGGCTTCGACATCGGCGTCGCCAACTTCTGGCACGCGCTCCCGCAGCAGCTGTACGCCGAGCTGTCACGCCTGGAGGGCGACGGACTGGTCTCCGGGCGCGAGGTGGTGCAGGAGGGGCGGCCCAACAAGCGGATGTTCCGGGTCACGGACGCGGGCGTCGCCGAGCTGGAGCGCTTCGCCGCCGCGGCCGCGAAGCCGTCGTTCATCCGGGACGACCTGCTGGTCAAGGTGCAGGCGGTCGACGGCGTCGACCCGGCGCCGGTGATCGCCCAGCTCCAGGAGCGGGCGGCGGTCGCCGAGGCCAAGGCGGAGGTCCTCGGGAAGCTCCTGGTGCGGCTGCGCGGGGAACTGGACGAGGAGGAGTTCCTGCATGGGGGGCAGCGGATCGGCCCGTATCTGACCTGCCAGCGCGGGCTCGCCTTCGAGCGCGAGACACGTGCGTGGTGCCTGCGGACGGCGGAGCTGCTGCTGCGGCGCCGGGGCACGGGGAGGGCCGGGGCGGGGTCCGTGGGCCGCCGTCCGGCCGGGTGACCCGGGCCCGGCCGCAGGGCCCCCGCACCCGATCGGCGTCCGGTGCGGGGGTGGCTCTCGCGGTCGGCCGCCCGGGTCAGTTCAGACGGGCCTTCGGCGGCGTCCCGTAGAAGGTGATGGGCGGCCAGCCGCGCTTGGCGGCGAGGTCGTTGAGGGCCTCCGCGACGTCCATGGGCGTGACCACCTGCTGCCCGGAGGGCTCCTCGACCCGGACGCTGAAGGTCATGGACAGCTCCGCGTAGCCCGTGCTGTGCTGCACGCGCCCGCTGAACTCCGTCCCCGGGGCGAATGTCACCTCCGACCCACTGCCCTCGGCTGCCTGAGCGGGCCGTGCGTCCGCGGCGCCGCCGTTGTCGTCCGCCTGTGCCGTACCCGCGGACGCGAGCACCGCGCCCGCCGCTGCCGAACCCGAGTAGCCCAGCAAGGACCGCCTGGAGACTCCGGACATGTTCCCCTCCTGATGTCGCACGGGCCTCCCCCTGGGGGCCCGCGGTGATCATAAAGGCCGAAAGATCCCCATGGAGCGGAACGAGATCACCTACTTCGGGCCGCTCCGCGCGGTGGTGACGGTCCGTTCGGGGGAGTAGCGGCCCCAGGTGCCGTCGGGCAGCTTGGCCCGGAGCTTCACGCGGTGCGTCTCACCGGCCGTCCGGCCGACGTAGAAGCTGTGCTTCGCCCTGCCCTGGGGTGCCGTCCCGCCGAACACCAAGGAGGTCGCGCTCTTCCCGTCCAGATGGATCTGATACTCCGTCACGGCCCCGCCGGTGTGCGGGGGTTTCCAGGTCAGGTCGATGTAGTACGCCCCGTCGCCGGACTTGTGGGTCCGCGCCCTGAAGTCCGCGGGGGCGGTGGCCCGCCCGCTGCCCTTGCCCGCGGCCGTCCTGACGCGTACGGCGGGGCTCGCGGCCGAGAAGTTGTCGGCGGCGTCGCGCGCCTTCACCGTGAACGTGTACGTCGTGCCCGGCCGCAGGCCCGTGATCAGTGTGTCGGTGGTGCCCCCGCCCACACTGTGGATCTTCGAGTCGCCCTGGTAGATCTCGTACGACGCCACGCTGCGGTTGTCCTTCGAGGCGCCCCACGCGAGCGTCGCCGCGTGCCCGCCCTGGGCCTCGCCGCGCAGCGTGCGCGGGCGGGACGGGGCCTTCCGGTCGGCGGTGGTCGCGGCGGGCGTGGTGACCCGCAGCTTCTTGCTGTCGGGGCTGACGTTGCCGTCGTCGTCGCGGGCCCGCACGGAGAAGGTGTAGGTGGCCGCAGGTTCGAGGCCGGTGATGTCCACCATGTGCTGGTCGGCGGGGACGTCCTTGACCTTGGCGGCGCCCCGGTAGACCTCGTAGCCGGCGATGTCGGAGCCGTCGGTGGTGCTGTTCCACATCACGTGCACGGACGTGGCGCTGCCCGCCTGCACGGTGAGGCCGCGGGGCGCGGACGGGGGTCGCGTGCTCTTGCCGTCGCCGCCGCCCCAGGCGCACGAACTCGCCCCGAGGGCGACCGCGGTGACGGTGAGGCAGGCGGACATCAGGGAGAGTCGGTGGCGGGGCGGGTGGGGGGTCCGTCGCACGGTCGTGCCTTCCACTCGACGCGATTGGTCCGGACCAATTTGACAGGGGTGACGGGGGCACATCAAGAGGTCGGGCGGCGCGGGGGCGCGGGGGAGGGCAGTTCACGGGGGGCGGTGGGGCGCGCGGGGCGGCCGGCCGGAGGGCCCCGGACCCTGCCGCCCCTGAGGCACCTCACGCCTTCCGGCACGTGTACGTCACACCTTCCGGTACGTGTACGTCACACCTCCCGGTACGTGTACGTCACACCTCCCGGTACGCGTACGTCACACCTTCCGGTACGTGTACGCCTCCCGCGCCGCCGCCTCCACCGCCGCGATGTCCGCGCCCGCCGACGCCGTCACGACCGCCGCCACCGCGCCCTCGACGAAGGGCGCGTCGACGAGGCGGGCGCCGTCCGGGAGTTCGTCGCCCTCGGCGAGCAGGGCCTTGACCGTGAGGACGGCGCTGCCGAGGTCGACCAGGATCGCGACGCCCACGCCCCGGTCGACCCGGTGCGCGGCGGCGGCGATCAGTTCGGAGCTGGTGCCGAGGCCGCCGCCCTCCGTGCCGCCCGCGGCGGCCACCGGCGCGGTGCCGCCCCCGGCGAGGCCCGTCGCGAGCGTCGCCACGGACTCGGCGACGGGCCCGCTGTGGGAGACGAGCACGACCCCGACGAGCTTGCTGTCGTCACTCATCGCTGCTGCTCCTCGCCGCCCTTGCCTCGGCGGCCCGCACCGCTCATGCCGCCCTCGCCCTCGCCCACGTCGCCCCCGCCGCCCCTGGGGTCACGCATGCCCCGCCCCTTCCGCCGTCTCGGCGAGCGCCTCGAACAGCAGGGCCGACGACGTGGCCCCCGGATCCTGGTGTCCGATGCTGCGTTCGCCGAGGTAGCTCGCCCTGCCCTTGCGGGCCTGGAGCGGCGTGGTCGCGAGGGCACCCTCGTGGGCGGCGGCGCGGGCCGCGGCGAAGGACGTGGGGAGCGCGTCGACCGCGGGGACCAGGGCGTCCAGCATCGTCTTGTCGCCCGGTGCCGCGCCCCCGAGCGCTGCCACCGCGTCCACGCCGACACGCAGGGCGTCGGCGAACTCGGCCTCGCCGACCTCGGCGGCGTCGCCGAGCGCCTTGCCCGTGCGGCGCAGCAGCGTGCCGTACAGCGGCCCGGACGCGCCGCCCACGGTGGAGATCAACTGCCGCCCCGCCAGGATCAGGACGGCGCCGGGGGTGTCCGGGGCGTCCTTCTCCAGAGCGGCGGCGACGGCCGTGAAGCCGCGCTGGAGGTTGCTGCCGTGGTCGGCGTCGCCGATGGGCGAGTCCAACTCGGTGAGCCGCTCCGCCTCACGGTCGACCGCCGTGGCGGCGTTGGTCAGCCAGCGGCGGAGGAAATCGGCGTCGAGCACGGGAACTCCTTGCGTCGTCGATGCTTCGGTGCGCCGGGCCGTGGGGCCCGGAGTCGGTGGCGCGGGGCCCGACCGGCGGTAGGGGGGGCCGGGGCCCGACCGGCGGTGCGGGGGGCCGGGGCGCGGCCCGCGAAGGGCGGGGCGGGGCCCGACACCGTTCGGTCACATGCCCCAGCGCAGCCCCGCGGTGCACACGGGCGCGTCCCACAGCCGCAGCAGTTCCTCGTCGGCCTGGCAGAGCGTCACCGAGGCGCCCGCCATGTCGAGGGACGTCACGTAGTTGCCGACGAGGGTGCGGACCACGGGCACCCCGCGCTCGCGCAGGACGCGCTGGACCTCCGCGTTGAAGCCGTACAGCTCCAGGAGCGGCGTGGCGCCCATGCCGTTGACGAGGACGAGGACCGGGTCGGTCGGGGTGAGGTCGTCCAGGACGGCGTCCACGGCGAAGTCGGCGATCTCGCGGGACGTCATCATGGCGCGCCGCTCACGGCCCGGCTCGCCGTGGATGCCGACGCCCAGCTCCAGCTCGCCGGGGGGCAGGTCGAAGGTGGGGGAGCCCTTCGCGGGGGTCGAGCAGGCGCTGAGGGCGACGCCGAAGCTGCGGGAGTTCTCGTTGACGCGCCGGGCGACGGCCTCGACGCGCTCCAGAGGCATGCCCTCCTCGGCGGCGGCGCCTGCCAGCTTCTCCACGAACAGGGTCGCGCCGGTGCCGCGCCGCCCCGCGGTGTACAGGCTGTCGGTCACCGCGACGTCGTCGTTGACGAGGACCTTGGCGACCTGGATGCCCTCGTCCTCGGCCAACTCGGCGGCCATGTCGAAGTTCAGCACGTCACCGGTGTAGTTCTTCACGACGAACAGCACGCCCGCGCCGCTGTCCACCGCCGCCGCGGCCCGGACCATCTGGTCGGGCACGGGCGATGTGAACACCTCACCGGGACACGCGGCCGACAGCATCCCCGGCCCCACGAACCCGCCGTGCAGCGGCTCGTGCCCCGACCCGCCGCCCGACACCAGCGCGACCTTCCCGGCGACGGGCGCGTCCGCCCGCGTGATCACCCGGTTCTCCACGTCGACGGTCAGCTCCGGATGCGCCGCCGCCATCCCCCTGAGCGCGTCCGCGACCACGGTCTCCGCCACGTTGATGAGCATCCTCATGGGTACCTCCGATAGGGCTGAGCGGGCATGCTCTTGACCTGAGTTCGTCGAGGTCAGAGCGCATACGGCGAGTTGTGGATCGTGGCGGTCCGAGGGGGTCCCGGCAGTACTGACGCTGACTTCGGTGACGGCATGTCGGACGTTCCGTTGGCGACCGATGGCGAGACGGATGCGACTGAGTTTGACGGCAGTATCGGTCGTGCGGCAGCGAAGGTCACGGGTCGAAGACACATCTGCGAGCTGCGTCCGTGATCACTCGCCGACCTGCGACCTGTCCTTTGTCGCCCGCTCCCTCTTGCGCATGTCGAGCTGGCGCTCCAACTCGGCGCGCAGCGCGTCGTCAAGGCTCCCGGTCCGCCCCCACTCGACGATGCGCTCGGCAACGGTACGGAGTTTGACGTTGGTCTGCATGGAGACCTCTCTCAGGACGTCCCATGCTTCGGCCGGCGACAGCTGACCGAGTGCCAGCACGACGCCGATGGCCTGGTCGACCGTCTCGTGCGAGGCCACCGCGTGTTTGAGGTGCTGGACCTCGTCGCGCAGTTCCACGACCTGCTCGGCCGTGGCCTCGTCCTTGTTGGAGCCATGTCCAAGGTGGCCGGCATCGGTAGGCAAGGAGGGCCTCCACAGGGTCTGGGGGAAGCGACCTGTATCAACAGAATCCTTGATCAACGAACCCAGTGCAACACTCTTCCGCTCCATCGAGGAGAGTCCTTCGCGGCAGAGGGCGCCGAGGCTCGCTGGGTGCTGTACCGGGAAATGCTGCTGCTCGGACCTCGTCGTCACGACGGCCTGGGTGAGGTCGCCGTGTGGCCCGTCGGACCGCTGAGCGGCCCGGCTCTTCTCCCCGTACGTCTCCGGTCCGCGGAAGACGGTGCGGTCGTGGAGACGGAACTGGGCGTGATCGCCGAGTGGTTGGGCCTCACACAGCGCCTTGTTCCTCTTGGCTGTGAGACGTCCGGTATCCGCTGGGACGACTTCCTCCTTCCGCTCCTGGACGGATCCTGAGCACCTTTCCCGAGGACACGCCCGGATCATCGACACGCAGGCGTCCGGGTGGGGGTGCTGAAGTGGGCGTACGTGGAAGAGCGCGCTCTCGGCAGTCGCCCGCGCAGGGCCTGGAAGCGGCTTTGGCGCGGTGCCTTCGGTGTCGCATCGAACCGCTGTGCGCGCCCCCGCTCAGGGCACCCGTAGCCGGCGAAAGACGTGTCACAGACGTGGACAAGGAGACCACCGTGCCCGTAGCCACATACTGTCTCGTCGCTGTGGACTGCCCTGACACCCTCCCCCCCGGCTCCGCACGACATGAGAACGGCATGCTGGCGCGCCGGAGCTCTCCGCACCGGTGCGGAGTTCCTGTGCTGGTGGGTGGTTCTTGTCGCGCTGTGGTCCGCTCTGATCAGTGGCGTCGATGCGATGGAGCCGGCAGTCGGGGTCGGCTGCGGACTGGCCGGGGCGTCGGCAGCCACAGCGGCTCGGCGTGCGGCGGCCTCGGAGTGAACGCCTGACTCTGGTGCGGGGCCGCGCTCCTGGGAGCCGGGGTGCCCGCCGTGGTCTGGGGGGCGTCCGGCCCGCTGGCCCGCAGGGTGCTGGGCCAGAACGCGGCCGGACCCCTCGCCGTCACCCACGTGCGCCTCCGGGGACGAGGGGCCCGAGACGCGCGCACTCCTGGGGCGGCGGGTTCCTCTGCCGATGGTGGCCGTGCCGCGGCGAGCAGATCGGCGACGACCGGCACGACCTTCCGGGCAGACGGCAGGAGCAGGTCGACGTCCCGGTGGTCGTACGTGTTGACCATGTCGATCACGATCACGGCGGACGACCCGTCGGTGCGCGGCATGCTGCGCTCAGCGGCCGACGGCCTTGGCCAGTTCCGCCTTGTTCATCGACGAACGGCCCTTGACGCCCTTGCGTTGCGCCTCGGCGTAGAGCTGGTCCTTGGTGGGCCCCTGGGCTCCCTGGTGCGAGCGTTCACCGCCGCGCTGTGACGCCGACTTGGGGTCTTTGGTGGAGGTGCGGCTGGCCGTGCGGGATTCACCGGAGCGGGCCCGTTCCTTGTTCACCGTGCGCGCGGCGATCTCCTTGGCCCTCTTGGTGGATGCGCCCCGCTGCTGCGCGCTTTCCTTGATGTGCTCGTACTGACGTTCCCTCTTGCGGTTCGATCCTGCGGGCATGACACGTCCTTCCGCCGAGTGAAGCTCTTCCCCAAGGGGCTCACAGTGTGGGGCTCCGCGCTACCCGACTGTCTGAGGCGGCGGTCATGGTCCGCGCCGTTCCCCGCGTGCGCGCTGTGGTTCCACGGTGCACTTCGGGTCCTGGGCCGGACGCAGGAGAGTGCCCGCCCTGCCCTGCTGGTAGGTCGCGGCGACCGCACCGAGGCGGCGCTCGTCCGCCTTCGTCACCACGGTGTCCGCGAGCGCGGCGAGGCCGGCGGCGCAGCGGGCCGGCGTGTTCTCCCGGACCGGACCGACGACCAGGGTCATGCCCGCGCGGCGGCCGTCGCGGACGCCGTGAGGAGATGGGCATCGCGGTGGGCGCCGTGCCCTTGCGCGTGCCACGCGACCGCGGACGCGCACTGGGTACCTGGGTGGGCGCGCGCCAGACGCGCGCGGGGCCCTGAAGACGGCCGGCCCGTCCGGTGCCCGCCGTGCATGGGGCTCGGTGTGCGGGGTACCGGGCGCAGGACGCGCTACGCGGGCGGGTCCCCCTACCGGCACAAGCTCGCCGCCCGGCCCCTCGCCCCGACCACCGCGAGGCGCCCGGTCACCGCGGGTGCGGCCGCCGCCGTCGGCACTGCGGCCCTCGCCGTCCATGCCCGGCGGCCATCGAGGAACGAGAGCGCACCGCGCCCCGATCCCGCTGAACAGAAAGGTGATTCCTGTGTCAACAAAGGTCTCCGACTACCTGCTGCAACGCCTGCGGGAGTGGAACGTGGAACATGTCTTCGCCTACCCCGGCGACGGCATCAACGGACTGCTCGCCGCCTGGGGCCGCGCAACGAACACACCGCGGTTCATTCAGGCCCGGCACGAGGAGATGGCCGCGTTCCAAGCCGTCGGCTACGCCAAGTTCTCCGGCAGGGTGGGCGTCTGCGCGGCGACCTCCGGGCCCGGCGCCATCCATCTGCTCAACGGGCTGTACGACGCCAAGCTCGATCACGTACCGGTGGTCGCGATCGTCGGACAGACCGACCGCAGCGCGCTGGGCGGCTCCTACCAGCAGGAGGTCGACCTGCTCAGCCTCTACAAGGACGTCGCGGGCGACTACTGCGAGATGGTCACCGTCCCCGAACAGCTCCCCAACGTCCTGGACCGGGCGATGCGCACCGCCTACGCCCGTCGCACCGTCACCGCGGTCATCGTCCCCGCCGATGTGCAGGAACTGGATTACTCCCCGCCCGCGCATGCCTTCAAGATGGTCCCCTCCAGCCTGGGCATGGCCGCGTACGCGCCCGTCCCGGCGGACCACGCGATCACCAAGGCCGCCGAGGTCCTCAACGCCGGCGAGAAGGTGGCGATCCTCATCGGGCAGGGCGCGCGCGGCGCTCGGGCCGAGGTCGAGCAGACCGCCGACGTGCTGGCTGCCGGGGTCGCCAAGGCGTTGCTGGGCAAGGACGCGCTCCCCGACGACCTGCCGTATGTGACCGGCGCGATCGGCCTGTTGGGGACCCGGCCCAGTTACGAGATGATGCGGGACTGCGACACGCTCCTGGTCATCGGGTCGAGTTTTCCCTACACCCAGTTCATGCCCGACCTGGACCAGGCCCGCGCGGTCCAGATCGACATCGATCCGCACCTGGTCGGGATGCGCTACCCCTTCGAGGTCAACCTGGTCGGTGACGCGCACGAGACCCTCAAGCGGCTGCTGCCCCGGCTCACGCCGAAGAAGCACGGAAAATGGCGGCGGAAGATCGAGAAGGACACCGCACGCTGGTGGGAGGTCATGCAGCGGCGCGCCGCTGTCGACGCCGACCCCGTCAACCCCGAGTACGTCGTGCACGCGCTGGACTCCCTGCTGCCCGATGACGTGATCCTGACCGCCGACTCGGGCTCCGCCGCCAACTGGTACGCCCGCCACCTGCGGGTGCGCGGCGCGATGCGCGGCTCGCTGTCCGGCACTCTGGCCACCATGGGACCCGGCGTCCCGTACGCCATCGGCGCCAAGTTCGCCCACCCGCAGCGCCCGGCCATCGCCCTCGTCGGCGACGGCGCGATGCAGATGAACGGCATGAGCGAACTGATCACCGCTGCCAAGTACTGGGAGCAGTGGGAGAACCCGCAGCTGGTCGTGGCCGTGCTGAACAACCGGGATCTGAACCAGGTGTCCTGGGAGATGCGGGCCCTGTCGGGCGCCCCGCAGTTCCTGCCGTCCCAGGAGATCCCGGATGTCCCCTACGCCGACTTCGCCCAGTCCATCGGGCTGGGCGGCCTCCGCGTGGAGAAGCCCGGTGATGTGGCGGACGCCTGGCACCAGGCGCTGTCCGCGCGTCGGCCCTTCGTGCTCGACTTCCGCACCGACCCCGCCGTGCCGCCCATTCCGCCGCATGCCTCCCTCGATGAGATCGAGGCCGCGGTCACCTCCATCCTCAAGGGGGACAGCGACCGCGCGGGCATGGTCCGGCAGGGCTTCAAGGCCAAGGTGCAGGAGATGCTGCCGGGCGGTCGGCACCGGCCCGAGCGGCCGGGCGCGGACGAGGGCCAGTGAACCGCCCGTCACGGGCACAAGGGAAGCGCGACGGTGCCGGCTGACGGACCAACCGGCACCCCGTCCGGCACCGGACGCGCTGTCCGGCCCTCCGGCCGGCGAGGAGCGGCCGGTCACGGCGAGAGAGGAATTCGGCAATGCCGCAGACCGTGGTCATCACGGGCGCGAGCGCCGGGGTCGGCCGGGCCACCGCCCGCCTCTTCGGCGCCCGAGGGGCCCGCATCGCCTTGCTGGCCCGCGGAAGGGCGGGCCTGGCAGCAGCCGTCACCGACGTCGAGGAAGCCGGCGGCAGCGCCCTCGCGCTGCCCTGCGACGTGGCCGACCACCGCCAGGTCGAGGCCGCGGCCCAGCTGGCGGAAGAGGCCTTCGGGCCCATCGACATCTGGGTCAACGCGGCCTTCACGTCGGTGTTCGCACCGTTCACCGACATCACGCCGCAGGAGTACGAGCGCGTCACCCAGGTCACGTATCTCGGATTCGTCAACGGCACCCGGGCCGCACTCCAGCGGATGCTGCCCCGTGACCGGGGAACCATCGTGCAGATCGGCTCGGCGCTCGGCGAGCGGGCCATCCCGCTGCAGTCGGCCTACTGCGGCGCCAAGCACGCCGTCAACGGCTTCACCTCGGCGGTGCGCACCGAACTCCTGCACCAGCACAGCCGGGTGAGCCTGACGGTGGTGCACCTGCCCGCCGTCAACACTCCGCAGTTCTCCTGGGTGCGCTCCCGGCTGCCCGAACATCCGCAGCCGGTGCCGCCGATCCATCAGCCCGAAGTCGCCGCCCGCGCCATCGTGTACGCGGCGGATCATCCCGGCCGCAAGCAGTACTACGTGGGCGCCTCCACGCTCGCGACCCTGTGGGCCAACCGCCTGGCGCCCGCCCTGCTCGACCGCTATCTGGCCCGCACCGGATTCGACGCCCAGCAGACCGGCGCAGCCCACGAGCCGGCCGCCGACGGCAACCTCTGGGAGCCGGCGGACGAGGAAGACGGTCGCGACCACGGCGCCCACGGGGCCTTCGACGACCGCGCGGCCGGCCACTCCCCGCAGGCGGCACTCGCCCGCCACCCCGCCCGCACCACCGCGGTCATCCTCGCGGCAGCCGCGGGCGGCGCGGCCGTCCTCGGACGGTGGGGACGGTTGCGCCTTCGGACGGGCCGACGATGAGCACACTGCCCGCACCGGCTCCCCGCCCGAGCGCTTGAGCAGAGACCGAGCGCTTGAGCAGAGACGCGGCCCCGACGCACCTGTGTCCCCGACGCACCTGTGTCGGACGCGCCTGTGTCGTCGTCGGACGCGCCTGTGTCGTCTTCCCTTCACGCAGGGCCGCTTACGGGGCTGGACGGACAACGCCCCTGGACGCTCTGCGTCGTCGATCGGCCGTCACTCGCTGGAGAGGGCGTCCAGCAGGTCGCCGACCTGGGGGTCGGGCAGCGCACGGGCGACGTCTGCCTGGGCGACGATGCCGACCAGGCGGTGCTTGTCGATGACGGGGAGACGGCGCACCTTGTGCGTGGTCATGGTGCGCAGGATCTCCTCGACGCTGTCGTCCGCGCCGACGGTGACCACTTCGCCCTGGGAGAGGTCACCGGCGGTGGCCTTCCCGGGGTCCTGGCCGGCGCCGAGTACCTTGATGACGATGTCGCGGTCGGTGACCATGCCTTTGAGGCGGTCGTCGCGCCCGCAGATCGGCAGGGCGCCGACCCCCAGTTCGGCCATCTTCCGGGCGGCCTGCAGCACACTTTCCTGTTCGCCGATGCATTCGGCGCCAGGCGTCATGATCTCTCGTGCGGTGGTCACGTTGTTCCTCCCGTCGTGGGTGTGGTCTCGCGCCCCGGGCAAGTACCCCGCAGGCCCACGGCAAACCGGCCCTCGGGCTCGCGCTTCCACGAAACGGGGACCGTGGTCCGCAGACGGTTTTGTGAGGGTTCTCGGGGATACCCGGCCAGCTGTCCGTTGTCCGCAGCAGTCGAGATGAGCGACCTGATGGACCACTCCCGGGCCCCTGTCCTGGCCCCAGGGGAAGCAGCGGGACCCAGGGAAGGTGGCTCTGCTCGACCGAGTCCGACGCGCCGCAGGATCACATCCCGTCCGTGACAGCGGGGCCCGACGCCGCCATCACGCGCCGCAGACCGGACGGCCTCGGGGTGCTCTGCGCGGCGTTCGTCCCGAGGTTGTTCCGCGCGGCGTTCACCCCCGAATGCGCCACCACCCAGACCACCGGAATCGAAGCAAGGAGTCCCCGATGACGTCCCAGGACCGCAAACAGTCCCAGCGCGACGCCTACCGGGCCGCCGACCCGGCAGACGGCCCGCTCACCACGGACCAAGGGGTCGCAGTCGGCCATACCGACGACTCGCTGACCGCAGGGGAACGCGGCCCGACTCTCCTGGAGGACTTCCACTTCCGTGAGAAGATCACCCGCTTCGACCATGAGCGGATTCCCGAGCGGGTGGTGCACGCGCGCGGTGCGGGCGCGTACGGATTCTTCGAACCGTACGCATCCTGCGCGGAGTTCACCCGCGCCGCCTTCCTCCAGGACCCCTCGGTGCGCACTCCGGTCTTCGTCCGCTTCTCCACCGTGCAGGGTCCGCGTGGCTCCGCCGACACCGTGCGCGACGTCCGCGGTTTCGCGACCAAGTTCTACACCGCGGAGGGCAATTACGACCTGGTGGGCAACAACTTTCCCGTCTTCTTCATCCAGGACGGGATCAAGTTCCCCGACTTCGTCCACGCCCTCAAGCCCGAACCGCACAATGAGATTCCCACCGGCGCCTCCGCGCACGACACACTGTGGGACTTCGTCTCCCTCCAGCCGGAGACGCTGCACGCCATCATGTGGCTGATGTCGGACCGCGCCATCCCGCGCAGCTACCGCATGATGCAGGGCTTCGGTGTGCACACCTTCCGCTTCGTGGACGCGACCGGGCGCGGCACGTTCGTGAAGTTCCACTGGAAGCCGAAGCTGGGCGCGCACTCACTGGTGTGGGACGAAGCCCAGGAGTGCCAGGGCCGCGACCCGGACTTCAACCGCCGCGACCTGTGGCAGGCGATCGAGAACGGAGAATTCCCCGAATGGGAACTGGGCGTACAACTGGTCGCTGAGGAGGACGAGTTCGCCTTCCCCTACGACCTGCTGGACGCCACGAAGATCATCCCTGAGGAGCAGGTGCCGGTCCGCCCCATCGGCCGGATGGTGCTCGACCGCAACCCCGACAACTTCTTCGCCGAGACCGAGCAGGTCGCCTTCCACACCGCCAACCTCGTTCCCGGCATCGACTTCACCAACGACCCGCTGCTCCAGGCCCGGAACTTCTCCTACCTGGACACCCAGCTGATGCGCCTCGGCGGCCCCAACTTCGCCCAGATCCCCGTCAACCAGCCCGTCGCCCCGGTCCGCAGCAATCAGCGCGACGGCTTCCACCAGCACGCGATCCACACCGGCACCAGCTACACGCCCAACTCCCTGGGCGGCGGCTGCCCGGCACTCGCCGGCGCCGAGCAAGGTGCCTTCACCCACCTCACCGAACGCGTCGAAGGCGCCAAGATCCGCCGCCGCAGCCCCGGCTTCACCGACCACCACAGCCAGGCCGCGCTCTTCTGGCACAGCATGGCCGACTGGGAGCGGCGGCACATCGTCGACGCGTTCCGCTTCGAGCTGGGCAAGGTGGCGGCCCGGCAGGTCAGGCGGCGCACCGTCGCCGAACTGGCGCATGTGGACCACGCGCTGGCCGCTGCGGTCGCCGAGGGGATCGGCGTGCCCGTACCCGAACGCGACCCGGCCGCGGTCGAGCGCAAGGCGTCCTCTCCCGCCCTCTCGTTGGAGAGCCTGCGCGGGGACGGCTCCATTCGCACCCGGCAGGTCGCCGTACTGGTGGGCGAGGGCGTGGACGCTGCCCAACTCGACGCCGTGCGCGTGGAGTTGGAGGAACAGGGAGCGGTGGTGGAAGCCCTCGCCGCCACGGACGGCAAGGTGACGGCAGCCGACGGGAACCAGTACACCGTGGACCGCGCGCTGCCCACCGTCGCCTCGGTCCTCTACGACGCGGTCCTGATACCGGGCGGACCGGCTCGTCCGGCGCCGTGGCCCGACGCGGCGTACCTGCGCTTCCTGCGAGACGCCTACCGGCATGGAAAACCCATCGGCGCACTCGGCTCCGGCGTCGGCGCGCTCAGCCGGCTGGACCTGCGGGGACTGCGGATCGCCTCCGAGCCCGGACGGCCCGTCAGTGACCACGGAGTGGTCACTGACACCTCCACCGGACCGGACGCCCGGGAGTTCACCCGAGCCCTGGCCGGGGCCATGGCCGCCCACCGGCACTGGAGCCGCCCACCGCTACAGCGCTGAGGCCTGCCTGACAATTGATCTCGTGGCAGGTCGACGTGAGTCGGCAGGTGGTCGATGAGGTTCCGCGGCGGTTGCGGACCGGGGTGTGCGCCGGAGCGACCCCGTCCCGCGGCCGCTGCCGTACTCGCCGCCCGTCGTACCGCCCGAGCCGCTCCTGGTCCGCCCACAGCACCACGGCCCGCAGCTCGGCCACCGGCTCGACGCCCGGCCTCAGCGATGCTCTGCCGCCAGCCGGGCCGCGAGGCCCAGCATGGCCACGACCGCCCGTACCCCAGCCACACCAGAGCCACACCAGGTGGGCCACACCGCACCACTTGACGGCGTTGAACGCCACCTCGGACGCGGCGAGCACGGCTCCGACGCCCGCCGCGACCGCCGCCACCATCACCGCGAAAGCGGAGAAACGGCCGAGCGACGCGCTGACAGCAGGAGCCAGGCCGTGACGTAGCCCCTTGCGCAGCGTCAGAAGCTGATTCGCTCCGGGTGCAGCGGCCAGCAGCAGTGCCGAAGGAACGAACGTCGTCCACTCCACACCGGTGATCACGACGCTACGAGCGCGTCACGCGGCTCGCCGGTTCGCCGATGCGCCGTCGGCGTGGTGGCGGACCTGCGCGCAACTGCGGGTGATCAGGCGGGACACGTGCATCTGGGAGATGCCCATCCGCTCGGCGATGCGGGACTGGGTCATGTCCTCGAAGAAGCGGAGGTACAGGATGGTGCGTTCGCGTTCGGGGAGGTGCCTCAGGCCGTCCTTGGCGGCTTCGCGGTCGAGGGCGAGGTCGTAGCCGGGCTCGTGCGAGCCGAGGGTGTCGGACAGGCTGAACCCGTCGTCGGACGCGCCGACCTCGGCGTCCAGGGACAGTGCGCTGTAGCTCTCCAGGGCCTCAAGGCCGGTACGGACGTCGGCGAGGGTCAGCCCGGCTCCCGCGGCGATCTCCTCGATGCTGGGTTCGGTGGTGCGGCCGGGCCGGTCCATCAGCTCGCGGCGTGTGCTGCGGACCTTGTTGCGCAGGTCCTGCACGCGCCGGGGGACGTGCAGGTCCCAGGAGTGGTCGCGGAAGTGGCGGCGCAGTTCGCCGGTGATGGTCGGCACGGCGTACGGCTCGAACGGGCCGCGCACGGGCTCGTACCGGTCGACGGCTTTGACCAGGCCCACCGCCGCGACCTGGCGCAGGTCCTCCTGGTTCTCGCCCTTGTTGCGGAAGCGTCCCGCGATGCGGTGGGCCATCGGCAGCCAGGCCTCGACCAGCTCCGTGCTCAACAGGTCGTGTTCCGGGCCCGGCGAGGTCCTGGCGAGCCGTGCGAAGGTCTGCTGGGTGTCAGGGGCTTCGTCGTGCGTGCGGCGAGTCGCCATCAGGGGGTCCTCCTCAAGACGTGCTGACAACGAGGTGACCGCGAGAAGCGAGTGGACCGGCGTCCGGGCACACTGCTCCCGCAGCTGCGCCTGTGGTCCCAAGCACTCCATTCCGCTTGCCCTGCCTTCCGGCGAGCAAACAGCGCGGGTTCGGGCGGCGGATACCTCAGCCTCGTCCGAACGCGCTGCTGCTGAGGTTGTTCAGCAGGTCGGCCGTGTCGGTGTAGACCTCCTGAGCTCCTGCCTCCTCCAGTCTCGTTCGGCACACTCCGCCGCTCAGTACGGCGACGGGAAGGACGCCCGCGCGTCGCCCCGCCCGCATGTCCCAGACCGTGTCGCCGACGAAGACGCTGCCCTGGGCCCGTGCTCCCACCAGGTCCAGGGCGTGGTGGATCGGGTCGGGGGCCGGTTTGCCCGCGTCCACGTCGTCGGCGCTCGCGGTCGCGCTGATCGCCTCGTCCGCGTCGATCGCCGTCCTGAGCGCCGTGAGTTCGGGGCCGCTCGCCGATGTGGCCAGTACGACGGGCCAGCCGTCCGCGTGCAGTCGCCGCAGGAGGTCGCGGGCGCCGTCGAAGGGGGCGAGGCGCTCGTGCCAGGTGCCGTAGAGGGCCTTGTGAACGGTGCTGATGGCGGAGTCCTCGTCCTGGTCCCGGCCCTCGCCGAGGAGGTGCTCCAGGAGGTCGGTGGAGCCGAGGCCGATGGCGCCGTGCACCGACGTCATGGCGACACGATGTCCTGCCTGGCGCAACGCCTCCCACCAGCAGACGGTGTGCAGGTGGTTGGTGTCCACAAGAGTGCCGTCCACGTCGAAGACGGCAGCACGTTCACTCACGGTGTGTCTCCTTGCAGCTGTGTGTCGTAGTCGGCCGGGGGAAGGCCGCAGCGCACTGGCACGCTGATGTCAGCGGGTGAGAGGCCGGTCACCGAGGCGGCCTTCCAGGAAGCCGGTGGCGCTCACGCCGACGCGACGTCACAGTCCGAGGAAAGGCTCGGCGCGCAGAGGGCCGTCGACGACCTCGTCCGCCCGGGTGCGGGGCCCGTGCCGCGGCGGCGCAGGCCCAGTCGACGACAGCCCGGCTGGACGGCCGCCTGGAGCGGGAGCGCGGTGTCGGCGGTCCGGGTGCCCCCTGACCGCCGTGGTGAATCGCTTCGCCATGCCGCTTTACGTCACCAGTAGTGCCGTCGGCCGCGGAATGCGTGTCCCATGCCGCCGAGAATCCACAGCACGACGCCGACCGCGACCAGGATGATCCCGATGGTCCACAGAATGCCGATGCCGACCACCAAACCGACGATCAGCAGGATTAGGCCGAGAACAATCACGACGCCTCCTAGTAACCAGAAGGCCCCTGATATCAGTTTCCTCCCGCACGTGTGCTCCGTGCAAACTCCGGCGAGGGGGAGCTCGGGAGTCGTGGGCCGTCGTGCGGGAGAACGGTCTGGCGCCGGCCTTCGGCGCCGCTTTCCTGTTGGCCCTGGCCGATTATCTGGCTGTGCGGGTCGAGCAGGGTGCCGTCCGCGTCCCGGTGGCGGGCCACCACGGAGAGCGCGGTGGGGGTGCCGTCCGGGTGGTCCTGCGCGGTCGCCGACACCGGGGCGCGTTCCCGCTCGGCCCGCACGAGGCTGCCGATGCGTGCTTCCTGGCGTTTGCGGGCGGCCCGGACGTGCCGGGGGCCCGCGGTGGCGAAGCCGTCGACCATCGCCACCAGGTCGTCAACTGTCTGCCGAACGGCGTCCGCCCTGTCCGGCGGCGCCACTACTGACGCAACCCGTGCGCCCGTTGAGACGGCGTTGCTGCCGCCCGCGGAGACGTGGGGGAGGGTATGTCCGGGGCACCGGCAAGGGCCTCGCCGGTGGACGGGATCTCGTGCGGCAGCCCGCCGGGACGGCACCAGCGGGGCTACCGGTCCTCCCGGCCGCCCTTGCCACGACTTGCTGCGCGCGCCTCGTGGTCCGGTCGCTGCTTCTGTCGCTGTCCTTCTGCTCGTAGCCGCTCGTCGCCCAGCGCGATGCCGTCAGCCTCCTTCTTGCGGCCCAGCACCCGCGTGAGTGCTGCCTTCAGCCTGCCCATGCGTTGCCACCTCTCCCTTCCGGCCGACCAGGTCGATCCGGTCGGCGTGTGTAGCCCCCGGGTTCCCGAGCGGGGGCCTTCCACACGCGGGCTCCTGCCGAAGCCCGCTGTTGCCATCAGGCTCCCCCTGCCGGGCGGAGTCGGGGATTCCGATGGTGCGAATGGAGCACATAGCCCCGGGTACCCGGGGCGTCGGAACCTGACGAAGGAGAACGAAGAAGAACGAAAAGGGGCGAAAGGAGATGAAAAGGGACGAATAAAGATGAAGGGGGACGCGTGGCTCAGCGAGTACGCGACGTCATGACCGGCGCACCGGTGGCCGTCGAACCGCTCGCTTCCGTAAGGGAAGTGGCCCGACTCATGCGCGATCAAGACCTCGGGGCCGTCCTGGTGACGGAGGGGGACGAGCTGCGTGGGCTGGTCAGCGATCGGGACCTGGTGGTCCGGGTGCTCGGCGAAGGCGCCGCCCCGGAGAAGACAACGGTCGTCAGTGTGTGCAGCGAGGAAGTCGTCACCGTCGGCTCGGACGAGCCCCTGGGGCTGGTCGTGGAAGCGACCGGGTCGAGCAAGCGCGTCACACCGGACTGTGACAGCGAAACAGCGAAACAGCGAAACAGTGACACCGAAGGGAGCCCTCACATGGGGCACGGCGGAAATGTGATCACGGAACTCACCATCGACCACCGCGAGGTCGAAGAGCTCTTCGCGAGGATCGAATCCCAGCCGGTGGGCGACGAGCAGCGCCGGAAGCTGGCCGACGAACTGACCATCGAGCTGGTACGCCACTCCGTCGCCGAGGAAGTGCATCTGTACCCGGCGGTGCGCGAGCACGTTCCGGACGGGGACGAGATCGCGGACAAGGAGATCGCGGACCACGCGAGGGTGGAACAGCTCCTCAAGGATCTGGAAGGCCTCGATGCGACGGAGCCGGATTTCGACCACCTGGTGGCCCGGTTGAAACTCGAAGTGAGCGAGCACGTCCGCGACGAGGAGGCCCGGCTGTTCCCGCTGCTCGCCGCGGCCTGGACCCCGAAGGGCCTGGACGAACTGGGAGAAAAGGTCCGCTCCGCGAAAAACACGGCCCCCACGCGTCCGCACCCCGCCGGACCGTCCACGCCGCCCGGCAACAAACTGCTGGGCCCTGGCCTGGGACTGGTGGACCGGGCCCGCGACCTGCTCACCGGCCGCGGCCAGAGCTGACGGCGGGCTTCGCGAGGTCCAGCTCGTGCACCTCGTGCAATTCGTGCTGTTCGTGCGGCCGACGTCGAATTCGGCGTCGGCCCCACGAACGGCGGTGACGCCGCCGAGGTGCTCACGCCCTGCCGCTCATGACCTCCGGTCAGCGGTGGGGGTTGCCCTGGTCGGGGTCGTCGTCGGGGGTCTGCCAGGTGTCACCGCGCTGGGTCTCTGCGCCGGGTGGCCTGCCGCCGTGGGCAGGTGTGCTGCGGGTGCGGCGGGCGGCG
The DNA here is from genome assembly GCF_030388665.1 of Streptomyces flavofungini. NCBI lineage: Bacteria > Bacillati > Actinomycetota > Actinomycetes > Kitasatosporales > Streptomycetaceae > Streptomyces > Streptomyces flavofungini. Next base: position 8,436,907 of record NZ_CP128846.1, read on the forward strand.
CGGCGGCGGCCCGCGACGAACATGGCGAGGAGGCCGAGGACCACGACGATGCCGACGATGATGAGGGCCAGCGAGGTGCTGCCGGAGGCAGCCAGGACGGAGTGACTGTGTGGGTGCATTGAGGTGGTGTACCCGAAAGCCGGCGGATATCGCAGAGCCAGACAGGTGAGAATCCTGGAGCTGGATATCGTCCCCTCGTCACGGAGCGTGCGCGCGCGAAGTGGGGGTACAGGGGTGGCGGCACAGTTCGCCGCCGCGCGAGACAACCGAAGGAGTCACCATGCTGATGGCGCACCCCGCTGTTCTGGCCAACCTCGTCGAGCAGTACGACACCCTGCGTGTCCTGCAAGCGGAGAACGGCACCGAAGACGTGCGGAAGCGCATGGACGACATCGCCTACACGCTGTGCGTGAGCACCGGCACCCGGGACATCGACGCGGCCCTCGTCGCGGCGCGGCATCGGCTGCCGGGGACGAACGTCGAGGACGACTCCCTCCTCGCCTCCTGAGGCGGCTCGCACAGAGCGGATGCCCGACGCCGTGGGGTCGGGCCACGGTGCTTGCACGCGGTTCCGGTTTGTCGAGTGCCGCCTTGGACACTCGATGCACGAGCGAAGGAGGCGGCATGGGACTGATCACCGAGGGCACGATCGTGCTGGACTGCTCGAATCCTGAGGAACTCGCCCAGTTCTACCTGAAGTTGCTCAACGCCGAGCAGTGCCCGGACACCAGTGGCAGCCGCATCGACATCCAGGCGCCCAGCGGGCTACGCATGGGGTTCCGTCTTGATCTCAACGCCACCCCGCCCAGCTGGCCCAGGCCCGAGGATTCGCTCCAGGCCCATGTCGACTTCCTCGTCGACTCCGGAGACCTCGATGAGGTCGAACGGCACATCGTGGGCCTGGGCGGTACCCCGATCGAAGCGTCGGGCCGTGGTGGGCCCACGGAGACACGTCTGTTCTCGGACCCGGCAGGCCACTCCTTCACGGTCCGTGCGTCCCAGCGGCACGGACCGAAGGTCGACTGACGATCGCGGGGGCCGCACATTCCCCGGGCGATGCGAACCTGCGAAGCGCTCCCGCTCGTACCGATGATCGGCCGGCGTGGCCCGGACGGTGACCGGCAAGGGGAAGTCCCCGATCGCGCGGATCGGGGACTTCCCCTATACGGGGACCGGGTCGGCGGGAGCGGGGCGGGCTTCTGTTGGGGCCGCGTGCCCGCTCACGCCGCCGGGGCGAGTTCGGCGCGGCCGAACAGCAGGGCGTAGCCGTTGGGAAGCTGGTGCAGGATGCGGGTGATCAGGTCGGGGGAGGCGTGTGCTGTGACGGCGGCGAAGACGGAGCCGGTGTCCCAGCGGGTGGTGGCCAGGGAGGCGCCGGAGCGGGCGGCGAGGTCCTTGACGAAGGCCCAGCCGGTCAGCGGCTCGGTGTCGGGGATCTGTGCGGTCAGGACGCGTGCGGCCTCCAGGGGCAGGCAGGCGGCCAGATCGACGCGTTCGTCGCCGGTCAGCTGACGCCCGAGCCCTCCCAGGACGAGGCGGACGGCTTCCTCGGCCCTCTCCCGGGTGGGATAGGCACCCTCGTAGCGGACTTTCTCCAGCATCTGCTCGTACGCCGTCCCGTACGGCTGCTGGTGCCCTTGAGGTGCGCGTACGTCGGTGATCACTGCGGTGCATGCCTTTCATCGGAGCCGGGACGGGGTGGCGCCCGGGGGCGTGGCACCACCCCAGGTCTTGGTCAGGTGGGTTGTGGGCGGCCGAAGAGGAGGTCGTAGCCGGCGGGGAGCTGGAGCAGGATCTGCCCCATCAGGTCCTCGCCGGCGGTGTCGGCGACCGTGGACAGGACGGCGCTGACGTCCCAGGTCGCGGTGTGCTCGGTGGCGCCCTCGATCCAGGCCGCGGTCGCGCGGACGAACCGTTCGGGGGACAGCGGTTCGGCGCTCTGCAGCGGGTTGAGCAGGATCAGGGCGAAGCCCTCCGGCAGGCGTGCGGCGAGCTTGGCTCGGACCTCGCCGACCAGGTGCGCGCCGAGCAGGGCGAGGACCACGCGGGCCGCCCGCTCCGCTTCCTGCACGGTGTCGTACTCACCGCGTTCTCTCACGTGGTCGAGGAACGCTTCGCGTCGCAGAGCCATCTCGGCCGCCCCTTTCCTGTTCGGACTGTCCAGGGGTGCGGAGGACGGGTGCTGAGGGGGAGATCAGGTGCCTGCCCTCCGCGCCGGTCCGGCTGACTGCAGTCAGCCGGAGATCTCCTTGCGGTCGGAGCCGACGCCGATGGAGATCTTGCGGGGCTTGGCGCGCTCGGCGATCGGGATGCGCAGGGTGAGCACGCCCGCGTCGTAGTCGGCCTGGATGTGCTCGGTGTCGAGGGTGTCGGCGAGCACGATCTGGCGGGAGAAGACGCCCAGCGGCCGCTCGGACAGCTCCATCTGCACTTCGTCGGCCTTCGCCACCGGGCGCCGCTCGGCCTTGACGGTGAGCATGTTCCGCTCCACATCGATGTCGATCGCATCCGCGGCGACACCGGGGAGGTCGAAGGCCACCACGTACTCGTCGCCCTCGCGGTAGGCGTCCATCGGCATCGCCGACGGCTTCGACCAGGTGCCCGGGCCCATCAGCTGCTGCGCCAGGCGGTCCAGCTCACGGAAGGGGTCAGTGCGCATCAACATCGTGAAACACCTCCAGCGGGTTGTCGGCAGTTGCTGCCAATGCGCTGCACTGACACCGTTGTAACATGTCATCCAATGGATGACAAACATGATGTCGTCGATGTGATGACACAAGCGAGGGAGGTGCCCGTGACCACAGCAGATCAGCCGTCCACCACCAGCACCGACGCCCAGAGCCCGGCGTCGTTCCTCGCCGCCGCGGCGGCGCTCCACACCATCAACGACGCCCTGCGCACAGCTCAGCACGAGACCCCTGGTGGCCCCGGCGCCGAGCCGGGTGCGGAGCAGGCCCTGGCCTCCCTGATGCTGCTGCGGCAGGTGCGCGAACAGCTCGCCGGATGGGAGACCGGCCTGATCGAAACCGCCCGCGACGCGGGCGCCAGCTGGGCCGACCTCGCCCAGCCCCTCGGCGTCACCAGCCGTCAGGCCGCCGAGCGCCGCTACCTGCGCGGCCGCCCCGGCCCCGCCGGAACCACCGGCGAACAGCGCGTCACCGCCACCCGCCAGGCCCGGGCCGCCAAGCGCACCACCGCCACGTGGGCCCGCCACAACGCCGCCGACCTGCGCCGCCTCGCGGGCCAGATCACCGCCCTCACCGACCTGCCCGCCGCCGCCCGCCGCCCGCTCAGCGAGCTGCACGCGGCTCTCGCCCACAACGACCCCGCCGACCTCATCGCCCCCCTGACCGCCACCCGCCCCCACCTGGCCGCCACCCACCCCGACCTCGCCGCTCAACTCGACAGCCTCACTCCCCCCTGACCCCGCCCGGTGCACCGCAGCACCGTCCAGGTCGGCCTCCGCCCCCGGGCGTACGAGGTGTGGTCGGAGACCGACGGGGGCGGCCTGCGGTGAGGCCGCGATGGCGCTTCCGGTACCACGTGCTGGAACAGCTCCCATGACTCGTCCGGCACCAGCCATCTACATGGTCGAGGTGCTTCCGGGGAAGCCGTGGCGTGCGGTACGCCGATTCGCTGGCCATGTCGCCGCCGGATTTCGACCCGCTGGCCGACGCACTGGCCGCACCGCCGACGCTGATCGACTCGATACTGGACGAACTGACCACAGAGGCCCTAGAACGGCATCAGCCCACCGTGGTGCTGTTGTCGGTGCCCTTCCCCGGTGCGGTCTACGCCGCGTTCCGTATCGCGCAGTCCATCAAGCGTCGCCGCCCCGACCCGCCGGTGTGCCTCGGCGGCGGCTACGTCAACACCGAGCTGCGGGAACTGGCCGAGCCGCGAGTGTTCGACTACGTCGACTTCGTCACCCTGGACGACGGTGAGCGCACCGCTGACCGTCTGGTGCGCACCTTCGTACGCGAAGACGGCGCCGTCCGCTAACACGCCTGGCCGGAACCGGATGTCCCCTTCGCCGAGACGGGCACGCCGACCTGGGACGGCCTCCCCCTGCGCAGCTACCCGTCGCTGCTCGACACGCTCAACCCCATGCACCGGCTGTGGAGCGACGGACACTGGAACGAACTGACCATCGCCCACGGCTGCTACTGGAAGAAATGCAGCTTCTGCGATGTCTCGCTCGACTGCATCTCGCGGTACGAAACCGCGACGGCCGAGCTCCTCGTCGACCGTATGGAAGCCGAAGCCGTCGTCGCGGAAACCGGCCAGACCGGCTTCCACTTCGTGACGAAGCGGCACCGCCCAAGATGCTCAGGGCCATGGCTGAGGAACTGCTGCGTCGGCAGGTCGCCATTACCTGGTGGGGCAACATCCGTTTCGAGAAGTCCTTCACTCCGGAACTGGCACAGCTCCTCGCCGAATCTGGACGCATCGCCATTTTCCGGCGGTCTTGAAGTGGCACCCGACCGCCTGCTGAAAATGACGAAGGGCGTATCCGTTGCTCAAGCGGCGCGGGTGGCAAGGGGGTTCACGGACGCCGGTATTCTCGTGCACGCCCATCTGATGTACGGCTTCCCGACCCAGACCGTGCAGGACACCGTGGACGCGCTGGACTACGTGCGCCAGCTCTTCGAGGCCGACTGCATCCAGTCCGGCTTCTTCCACCGCTTCACCGCCACCGTGCAGTCACCGGTCGGCCAGAACCCGCAGGAGTACGGCATCACCCTCCTGCCGTCACCCGAGGGGGCCTTCGCCAAGAACGACGTGGGCTTCCACGACCCGACGGGCACCGATCACGACGCCATGGGCGCAGCGCTTGAGAAGGCGCTGTACAACTAGTACTCCAGTCAGAAATCGTTGCCTGAGCTGGTTCTTCTTCGGTAGTGGCAGTGCCGTGCTGTGGCCTGATGGTGTCTGCGCCAGTGGGACCAGTTCGGGGCGTGTGTGATGGTGCCGCCTCGGGGCTCGGGGCGGGGAAGCAGTACGTCCAGGAGCCGCCGGACCTCTGCCACGGTGAGGTGGATGGTGTTGGTGATGTCGTTTCTGCTGCCCCCTTTTCGGCGGCCTGGGCCGCGAGGACGGCCAGGAAAGCGCGGGCGAGCATGGCCAGGAGCGCAACACCGTCGAGCGGTGCATCAACAAGCTCACGCAATGGCGCGGCCTGGCCACCCGCTACGACAAGACCGACACCGCCGGACTCCACCTCGCCGCCATCATCTGGTCAGCACGGTGACCCGCAGGAAACGATCTAGCTGTCTTGCGGCACTTGCTGCCGCTCTGCCTCACCTGGATTGCTGCGACGCCCGGGTCTTCGCGACGGTGGCGTGAAACGGCGTCCGTAAGGCGACCACCAGGCGCGGTCTTCACGCCCGATGCCACTGTCTGCAAACCTCCCGGGCCGAGCGCCCGGTGCCCGCCTGGGCGCGGTTCATCCGAACGGAGCCTGCATCAGCGCCGCCCGTTGCCACAGCTGGCGTCCGAGGCCGATTCGGAGCCGGAGGACCGTGGAGGCGTTGTGCCGTGTCGTCCCCCGCGCGACTTCTACGGACCGGGTGCTCGAGCGGTCAATACGTCGTGCCGTCAGACAGGCATTACGTATTGAGCAGTTGCGGAGGCGCGAGCTCAACCCGTGTAGCAAGCAAGGGGCTTAGGTCCTCTGTTTCTCAAATTGCCTCAGGATAGGGCGAGATACCCCTGGTGATGTGAGTTCCCTCACCTTGGCGTGATTTGAAACAGGGTCACCTGAGGGATACGGTTCGTAATGCCCGCTCGGAGGTTCTGACCAAACCATCGAGGGCTCAACGCAAGAAGCAGGGGGGAACCAGGCGAAGCCGAAAGGTTTCGCAGGCCGTTGGCTTCGTCGGGCTCCACCCCTGCGCGCTATCACGCAAAGGGAAGTGTACGTGAACCGTATGCGTCTTCGGACCGCTTTCGTGTCCACTGTCTGTGCCGCCGCCGTCGGTGTTTCCGGTATCGGTATCGCCAACGCTGCTGCTCCTCGGGATGCTCGCCCAACGGCCGCCGTATCCACGGACGGCGTCACGGAACAGCAGCTCGACGAACTCGCGGGCTACCTTGAGGCGATATTCGACGGCAAGATCTACGATGCCGAGGGCATCTTCGACTACGACAAGACCCGTGCCGAGTACGGCGCGGACCTCGCCGATGCCCTGGCCGAAGAGTTCGCGGGCCTGAACAAGTCGGAATCCAAGCGCGTCAAGCGCAGCTATGCCTCCTGCGTCCTCAGGGGCGTTGGCCTGGGCGGCCTCGTGGGCTCCAGTACCGCCATCGTGAATGCCATCAAGGGCAAGCACTGGAAGCAGGCGGCCAAGCTGATCACCAAGGAAGCCGCTAAGCGGGGAATCAAGATTGGCGTGAAGGGCGGTGTCGTCGGCCTCGCGTCCGCGCTGGGCGGCTATGCCGTCTGGTGTGCGATGCCGTGGAGCTAGCCTCCGACTGGCCGCGGGTGTAGTGGCATAACCGCGCGGAAGCCGGGTGGATGGGCACATGCAGCCATCCACCCGGCTTTCAGGGAATGTCGCTTTGCACGACCAGGCGAAGGTGCGCGAGGTATTCCTCGAACCGCTCACGTCCGGACTCCGAGAGCCGGACCTGTGTCACCGGCCGACGCCGCTCACGCAGCTTTGCGATCTCCACCAGCTCATCCTTCTCCAGGATGCCCAGCTGGCGCGACAACTCGGCGGCGGACAGGTCCAGCGCCTCGCGCAGGTCGGCGAAGGTCACCTGCTGAACATGGCGCAGAGTGCCGAGAATCGCCAAGCGAACGGGGGAGTGCATCACCGTCACGAGGCGCGTGCGTGGGTGCTCGCTCGCCATGCTCAGCGCCTCCACCGCAGCACGAGGTAGATCAGGAAGCCGGCGGTCGGCAGCGCCGCTGCGGTCAGTGCCGCCGCCAGAGGCGCTGGGCTGTCCCAGAGAATCTTGGACCCCGGGGCGCCGAGCATCACGGTGGCGAAGACCAACGTCGCGTTCTCCGCCGTGGAGTGCGGCCTGCGGCGTGTGGCGCTCAGATGGAACCAGTACCACCCCATCATCAGTGCCACGGCCGCCAGGAGAGTCAGAACACCCAGTGCGGCTGGGGTGCTGTGGGTGCTGGCGACGGCCAATCCGGACAGCAAGGCGGCGGCAGAGGCCACCCCCAGGACGCGCTCACCGGCCCCGGCGGGCTTGTTCAGTTTGGGGGCTCCATCGATGAACCCCAGCTGGCCGGCCGCATCAAGCTCTCGCTCCAAGACTGATCCCTCCTGCGGAACGCTTCCTTTCAGTTACGAGACTCGCATCTAGTTTCTGAAATGGCAACTAGATAGTGCCGTCCGACCCCACCCGTGGCACGCCGCTTTCGCAGGGCGAGGCAGGGCCTGGCCGGCCCTCCGCCCGCTTCCGGCAGGACGGCCTGAAGGCGGCGGCCGGCCGCCGCGACTGCCCAGCCGGTGACGGTTCACGGTCTGGTCCGCGGGCCGCGGACGACTGCCCGGATTGCGCGGTGCCGAAGATGCCGGCGGATCGCCCGGGACGAATACGCCTTGTCCGCGAGGACAACAGCCGGTGCAGTCCGAGGCCTGCCTGCCGGCCGGGGTACTCGGATCCGGGCCATGACCTGCTCGAATGCGGGTGCGTCGCCAGCCTGCCCAGGCGTGATGACGCATGCGAGCGGCCGGCAGAGGCCGTCGGCCGCGCGGTGGATCTTGGTGGTCAGTCCGCCGCGGGACCGTCCGAGGGCATGGTCGTCCGGTTCGTCAGCCGGCGCCCCTTGTGACGGGTCCCGGCGGCGTGCTGGTGAGCCCGGACGATGGTGGAGTCGACCGCGACGACCCAGTCGAGGTCGCTGTCGGCGTCGGCTTGGGCGAACAGGGCGGTGAAGACCTTCTCCCAGGTGCCCTCGGCGGCCCACATCCGCAGCCGGTTGTGGGCGCCCTTCCAGGAACCGAAGTGCTCGGGCAGGTCCATCCACGGCGTCCCGGTGCGGTACTTCTTGAACGCGATCGCGTCGATCACCTGCCGGTGATCCCGCCACCGCCCGCCCCGCCGAGACATCCGGTCGGGCAGCAACGGCTCAATGTGCGTCCACGGGGCATCAGTCAACGACACACATCAACCAACGATCAGATGATCCTCAGGAAGCGGCCTACATGCACGGCATCGTCCTCGACGAGGATGTGCGCCGCCGGTTCCGGGCCGAGTACCGCGCTCGACCGTGCCCAGGCACGTCGTCGCACGGGCGCCGGCCGCGCGCGGATGAACTGAGGTCCTCGGCGCGGGGTGTGGGCCAGACTTCACCGCCTGGTCCTCGATGAACCGGGATCCCGGGGCGAGCTGGACTGGTCCCGGTGCGCGAAGAGATGCCTCGTGATGTCAGCGTCGCCCTTTGAGGCGATCGAGGCCCGCGACACCCACGGCGGCGAGAGCGACCTGGATGATGATTTCGATCCAGTCGACGCCCTTGGTATCGGCGACGCCGACGGCACCGGCGATCGCGGTGCCGACCAGGGCGGCGGCGATGCCGACGGCGAGGGTCCACAGGATGCCGATGTGCTGACGGCCCGGGAGGACGAGGCGGCCCAGGACTCCGATCACTGTGCCGATCACGATGGCGGTGATGATCCCTGAGATCTCCATGTGTCTGCCTTCCGTGAGTCGATGTGAGCTGCCAGCGCTCCAGGTGCCCCGCCACGGCCCGAGCATGCTTGCGCGTATCGGGTGGACATCGTGCCGTGGGGACCGGGCCGGTCCTTGTCCGCTCTGCCCACGGCGTCGTCTGAGCCCCTCAGGAGGGCGAGGGCGCCGCAGTCAGCAGGCTGTTGTCTCGCCCGACGTCATCGAGGTCGCGCAGGCGTCCTCGATGCCGGGGGAGGGCGGCTCGGCTGCCTGTTAAAGGTGCTGTGAGCTGGGGAACCCAGTCGGTATGTCGCTGGATCATTCGCGAGCCCCCGTGCTGGAAGCTGTCGACGCCTACCATCGGCGGGGCGTGCTGTCGTTCTCGCCGCCGGGGCACAAGCAGGGACTGGGAGTGGACCCTGCCGTCCGGCTCCTGCTGGGGGAGTCGGTCTTCCAGCACGACCTGCTGGCAACAGGCGGTCTGGACGACCGGCGGACGCGGGGCGGCTACCTTGAGGAAGCCGAGCAATTGATGGCCGATGCCGTCCACGCCGACCACACGTTCTTCACCACGTGCGGTAGTTCCCTTTCGGTCAAGGCGGCCATGCTGGCGGTGGCCGGCCCGGAACAGCAGCTGTTGATCGGGCGGGACGCCCACAAATCGGTGGTGGCGGCGCTGATCCTTTCGGGGATCGAGCCCGTGTGGGTGGAGCCGCGCTGGGACGAGGAGCGCCATCTGGCTCACCCTCCCTCCGCGCAGGAGTACGCGGATGCTTTCGCAGCCCACCCCGGCGCCAGGGGTGCTGTGGTGACCAGCCCCACGCCGTACGGAAGCAGCGCGGACCTGCGTGGCATCGCCGAGGTGTGTCACGGGCGGGGCCGCCCGCTCATCGTGGACGAGGCATGGGGCGCCCATCTGCCGTTTCACTCGGACCTGCCCACATGGGCGATGGACGCGGGCGCGGATGTCTGCGTGACGAGCATTCACAAAATGGGCAGTGGCCTGGAACAGGGGTCGGTCTTCCACCTGCAGGGAGACCTCGTCAAGGCCGAGGTCCTGAAGAACCGAGCGGACCTCCTGGGAACCACGAGCCCTTCCGTGCTCATCTACGCGGCCCTGGACGGCTGGCGCCGGCAGATGGCGCTGAACGGCCATGCGCTGATCAGCCACGCGCTGAAGACCGCAGGCGAACTCCGCGCGGGCATCGAGGAAATCGAGGGCCTGCACGTCAACGATGCGCGTGACTTCTGCGGACCCGGGCTTGCCGACGGCTTCGACCCCCTCCCGGTCGTCGTCGACCTTTCTGCCCGCGACGTGTCGGGGTACCGGGTGGCGGACTGGCTGCGCGAGCGGCGCTCCATCAGTGTGCACCTGGCCGACCACCGGCGTATCAATGTCCAGATCACGCACGCCGACGGTGCCGCCACCACAAGGCCCCTGCTGGAGGCGCTGCGTGCGGTCGTCCGCGCGGCGGCGGACTGGGACGAGGAGCCGCAGGTGGCGGTGCCCTCTGCGGCGGGTCTGCGGATGGAGCAGGCATGTCTGCCGCGCGACGCCTTCTTCGCCGCCACGGAAGACGTGCCGCTCAGCGCTGCTCCAGGTCGCGTCGCGGCGGAGATGGTGACGCCGTACCCGCCGGGCATTCCGGCGATCCTGCCCGGCGAACGGCTGACGGAGCCTGTCCTTGCCTACCTGCGGACTGGTGTGAAAGCCGGTATGCATCTGCCGGACGCCGCTGACCCTGAATTCCGCACCGTCCGCGTGGTCAAGTGAGCGGTGTGCATCGTGTGAGTGGTGTGCGTCGTGAAATCGCCGATCATGGGTCTGACGTGAGTGACGATTCGGGTACTCGTGCCGGTCGGCGGCTCATGACCATGCCGTAGATCAGGCTCATGACATTGCCGTAGATCATCGGGCAGGCCCGCTTCCGGCGGTCTGCCGGGTGAGACTGCGGGAGGCTGCGGACGGGCTGATCTGCTTCCGCGGCACCCAGCAGTCGACCCTGCTGCTCGCTCTGTGGATCGGCTTCAGCTGGCTGCTGCGCGGGACCATGGTCACGGCAACGGCAACGGCAACGGCAACGGCAGCCTCGGCCCCGGACGCGCCGCCGCGGGGCTGGGCGCTCTTCACCGGGATCGTCGGCATGGTGGCGGGCGGCGTGCTGATCGTCTCGCCGTTCACCTGGATCGGCGCGCTCACCCCGGCGGCGGGCATCATGGCCATCGCCCTCGGCCTGATCGAGGTGTGCCACGCTCTCCGGACGCGCATCGATGTCGGCCGTCCCGCTCCCGGGACCACTGCCGAGCGGCGGCCTCTGTCCGGCTCCCAACCGCACCCCAGCACTGATCGCGGCGCAGACTCCGGCCACCCCGCTCCCGCAGACATCCGCCGTACCGGACGTCTGCGGCAGACAGCATCTGCCCGGCTGCCCGCATCGCACGGACGCGCCGTCGGCCGGCGCCGCGGCGGTGCCGCCCATGACCAGCCCCTCGGCGTCCACGACGGTCGGCCGCACCGTGCGGGATCCCGCGTCCACCACAGTCCTTCGCATGTCGCCGGAGGACCCACCGGGGTCCCGGCCACGTCGGAGCCCCGGTTTCCGTACGCAGGCCGTGGGAACCCGGCCCTCGCCCCAAGATCCTTACGGACATCGAACGGAACGACGGCATGACGGGACGAACGACCACGCCCGGGGCGGCAGTCGGGCCCGGACGCGACACTCCGCAAGGGGCCGTGGACCCCACCCCGGACTTCCCCGTGCACAAGCAGCAACCCCCGGGCCTGGAAAGGGACATGGAGCCGAGCCCCCGCTTCCGCGCGGAGCGCCGCAAAGCGGCGGACGAACCGGCCGGCAAGACCGCGCGCATCACCGGCGGCGACTGCGGGATCGGGCCGGGCCATCGCGCTGCTGTACGCCCGCGGAGGCGCCGACGTGGCCATCGTCTACCTCCCTGAGGAACAACTCGATGCGGACGACACCCGGCGAATGGTCGAGGAGACGGGACGCAGGTGCCTGCCGCTTCCCGGCGACCTGAAGGACGCAGCCGTCTGCCAGGGCGTGGTGGCCCGGACGGTGGCTGAGTTCGGGAGGCTGAACATCCTGGTGGGCAACGCGGCCTGCCTGAACAGCAAACTCGAGCTGGAGCAGCTGACCGCGCAGGACTGGGACCGGACCTTCAAGACCAACGCCTATGCCCACTTCCCCCTCGTCATGGCCGCCCTGCCGCACCTCGACCCAGGGGACGCCGTCATCGCCACGGCGACGGAGGAGGCCCTCAAGGGCAGCACGAATCGTCGATGGGCCGACGACCGTCCCGGTCACCCGTCGGTGTTCCGCGTAAAAGTCATGACTTGTCGTTCGAGCTGGGGGTACACGGATTACTTCATCTCGCCCGTGTGGCGTCCCTGATCGCGTGCACGCAGGCTGATAGGGGCGGCGCGATGGGGAGTGCGGGATACCACGAGACCCGCTTGAGGCCGCGAGAAGACCGAGATCTTCGGCGTCGCGCGGGTCATGCAGTGAGGAGACGCAGGCGATGACACGTTTTGGCTACTTCTTGGCGAGCGAGGAGTTCACGCCCGCCGAATTGCTGGAGCAGGCACGAGCCGCCGAACAGGCGGGATTCACCGGCCTGGCGATTTCGGACCACTTCCACCCGTGGACGGATGAGCAGGGGCAGAGCCCCTTTGTGTGGTCGATGATCGGTGCGCTCGCCCAGGTGACGTCACTGCCGGTGACGACGTTCGTGACCTGCCCCACCGTCCGTATGCATCCGGCGGTCAACGCTCAGGCGGTCGCCACCTCGGGGGTGCTCACCGGCGGCCGATTCCGGTTCGGTGTGGGCAGCGGTGAGGCGCTGAACGAGCACATCCTGGGCGATGCCTGGCCGGCCGTGGACGTCCGTCTGGAGATGCTGGAGGAGGCCGTCCACGTCATCCGGATCCTGCAGAGCGGGGAGGAGGTCACGCACCGCGGCAAGCACTACACGGTGGAGAACGCCCGGCTGTACACCGTGCCCGATGAGCCGGTGCCGATCTACGTGTCCGGGTTCGGGCCCAAGGCCGCGGCGCTGGCTGGGCGGATCGGGGACGGGTTCGTGACGATGACGCCGGACGCCGATCTGGTGGGGCAGTTCCGGCGTGCGGGAGGCGGGCAGAAGCCCGTGCTCGGGGGCGTGAAGGTGTGCTGGGGCACCGACCGCGACCAGGCGGTCAAGACGGCTCACCGGCTGTGGCCGACCCAGTTCCTGCCGGGGGAGCTGGGGCAGGTGCTGCCGGACCCGGCGCACTTCGAGCAGGCGGTGACGCTCGTGACCGAGGAGGCCGTCGCCGACGGCATGGTGTGCGGCGACGACGTGGACGAGCACGTCGGAGCTGTCAAGGCGTACACGGATGCCGGGTTCGACGAGGTGTACGTCGGCCAGATCGGGCCCGACCAGCAGGGTTTCTTCGACTTCTACCGCAGCGAGGTCCTGCCGCGGCTGGCGGGCTGATGGCGTCGACGTCGGCACGGCCCCATGCCCCGGCGCCGCCGCGCCCCCGCCCGCATCCTGGCCCCGTACGGCGTGGACGCGCCCCAGGCCGACACGTGGCTGCTGCTGCACGCCCTGAGGCACCCCTCCAGCGTCTGCCAGCGGGTCCTGGAACGGCAGAACGCCGATGCGTCGGCGACCGACGACGACCAAGGGCGCCCCCTCCTGTACGGCAAGGTGGCCGCGGTCGCCGTGGTCGGCAACGAGGACGGGGCGCACGAGGTGAGCGCGGACGTCTTCCAGGGCCTGAACGACGTCGGATTCTCGCTTGCCCCGGGCGCTGTCACGTACTGGGTGGGGGGAAGGCCCAGCACGGCACCGACTACCAGGATCTCGACGAGACGCCCGAGCCGTGGCGGACACGACGCACACACTCGCCGTCAACGTCGAAAACGCCGTCCACCTCGCTCAGCTCCTGAGGAACCTTCCGTACCCCATTGGCTGACCCGCACCCGCCATCGCTACCGCACAGAAGGGCGACTCCCATGACAGACCGACGACTCGAAGGCCGTAGCGTGCTGACCCTCGTCACCAACTACGGCGTCGAACAGGACGAACTGTTCGTCCCGCTCCGGAAGTTGCAAGCGGCCGGTGCCGACGTCACCGTCGCCGCGGTCAGCACGGACCCCGTCCGGACGCTGCAAGGGGACAAGGACCCCGGAGAGAGCATGGACCCGGACGTCTCCCACGAAGCCCTCGGCGCCGCCCCGCACGACCTCCTGCTCATCCCCGGCGGCACCCTCAACGCCGACCACCTGCGCCTGGAGAGGGCCGCCGTCGACACCGTGAAGGCGTTCGCCGCGAGCGGTCGCCCGGTCGCCGCCATCTGTCACGGGCCATGGGCGTTGGTCGAGGCCGACGTAGTGCGGGGAAAGACCCTCACCTCATACCCGTCCCTGCGGACCGACATCACCAACGCCGGCGCCAAGAGCTGGGTGGACGAGCCCGTCGTCGTCGATCCGGACGGCGACTACCCGCTGATCACTTCTCGTACGCCGAAGGACCTCGACGCCTTCGTCTCGGCCATCTGCGGTCAGCTGGGAGGGAGTTGACGGCTCCGGGCCTGGATGTGCGTGCCGTCCCTTTGGGGCACCCGATGTGGTCCAGGCGTCCCTCCCGGACCCGAAGGAGCCCATGTGAGCGAGGACATCTCCGTCATCGGATTGGACGAAGCGAACCTGCCTACGCCGCGCGCGGCCGCCGCCGGCCGCGACTGCCGGTCCACCGCCTTTGGCCATCGAGGAACCGCAGGACGGCGAGGTGTCCGTACCGGATCGGCTCGTCCGCGCCCGCCGCGTGCCCGACGCCTTCGAGGGCACGGTCGACGCCATCACCGGCTATGGGGGCTTCCCGGTCTCCACCATGGTGTCGATCCTCGCCCGCGAGTACGGCACCCGCGCCGCCGACCTCGCCTCGATCGTCCAGCGCGAGCACAAGTCCTGGAGTCGCCTGGAGCAGCGAGCTGCCGCTCCGAACCTCACCCGCCGCGACAGCGGCGACACCCCTGGCGTCGCCCAGGCATTCCCCGCAGGCCACCGGATCCGCCTGTCCCTGTCCACCTCCTACTGGCTCTGGATCGGCCACCACCGCGCCCCGTCCTCCTCTCGAACCACGAAGGCACCAGCACTCTGGCGCTGCCCGGCATGCAGGACCGGTACGGTGCGCTGTGCGCGGACCTGGCCGTGACCCGGCCGCGAGAGCGGATCCGGCAACCAGCAAGAAGCTTGATCCAGGCCACTCAGAAGTCAGTTGAGGGGCCCCCGGGCTCCGGTGGCTTCCGAGGGTGAGTGAGGAGGCTCTCGACTCCGACAATTTGGAGCAGCCTCCAAACGATCGCGGACGCGTGAGGCACGGTCATGTCGCCGCCCGCCAGTCGGCAGTGGCGCAGATGGGCGAGCAACGCGTTGATCCCCGAGGAGTCGATGAAGGAGACCTCGGTCAGGTCCAGCTCGATCTGTCGGTGCAGCAGGGGCGCCAGGGCGGCTCGAAGCACGGGTACGCTCGCCACGTCCAGGTCCCCGCGCACGCGGACGAGTGCCGGGTCGAGTCCCGCGACGACGTCGACGTGCAGCGGTAGGGGCGAGGAAGGAGCCATCCATGCCTTACTCGTTGAGGACCGAAGTGCTGGAGCGTTCACGCACCGTGTCCACGGTAGTGATGCCCCGCTGTATCTGGAAACTCACCACGAGACGGGGGCCTTGAGGGTCGGATCGGGCACGTCCTCATCGGCGCGGGCCCGCTGGCGCTCCGACGGCGGCAGCCCCTTCGGGCCTCGTCCGTCGAGGGCGGTGTGACGTGGATTGCGGCTTCTGGGTCCACAGGGCACTCGAATCCGCTCGTGTGGTGACCCTTGCCGGGATCACGCAGGCTGATCCCCCGGTACGGCACGGGCAGCCGGAACTCCGCCCGCGCCGGCGGTGCGGGCGGAGCCGTGGTGGGGGGCGGCGCTCGTGGCGCGCTGTCGCTGCCTCAGGGGGCGTACAGGTCGAGCAGCCGGACGCGGGCCGACTGCAGGCGGTGCGCGAGTACCCTGCCGACCCACTGGCCGACGGCTGAGCCGAGCTGCGGGTCGTCCTCGCACATGAGTCGCACCGTCGTCGCGTCGAACTCGTAGGCGCGCACCTGCGTCGTCGCCTCGGCGCCGAGCTGCCACACGTACGGCGGGAACAGCCAGGACCAGCCCACCAGTTCGTCGAAGCCGACAGTCTCGATGATGGATGACCGGCGCCCCGGCACATGCATGTCGAGGGTGACGGTTCCGGTGCGGACGATCCAGAACCGATTGGCGCGTGCGCCCTCCTCGAACAGCCTGGTGCCCTGGCGGATGGTGACCTCGCGGGCGACGCACAGCAGACGGGCGCGGTGCGCCGAGGACAGGGCACGCGTCATGCGGGTGGTTGACGTGGTGTTCATGGCTGTGGCCCCTTGTCGTGGCGCGCCGACCCGTCGTCGTGCGCGGTGGTCTGGTCGGGGGCCGCCGCATCGCGCCCGGCGACCAGTGCGGCGACCTCCTCGGTGGTGTCGATCCCGGCCCGGCACCACGCGACGCAGCGCCCGCAGCCGACGTAGCCGCTGCTGCCGAACTGGTCGTGCCAGGTGGAGAGTCCGCCGGACACCGCACCCGGTGCCGGGCTGCTCGTCGTCGGTCGGCGGGTGCGGGAACGTCCCCGCGTCGGACCACGGACGGGGCCCGTGGCCCACCACGTGATCCACCGCGTGACATGTCCGGTGGCGGTCGTGCCGCACCGGCAGCGCGTCAGCCGTCGAGCGGCCGGCGCGCCGTGAGGCGTGGGGACGGTGGCCCTCCGTGAGCCGCGACGACCAGTCTCTGGAGCGTGGACGCGTCCAGCAGGGCAGCACTCATCAGGAACTCCTCCCTGCCCGTACCGACGCCCGTACCGACGATGCGGCGGGGCGATGCGGTGAGCACATCCAGCGTGGCGCCGTGGCCGACCGCGGGGGAGGGGCCGCAAGGCCTCGCGCGGTGCCGTACGGCCCCGCGGCGGTCACTCCCGTGTGGAGTCCGCAGCCGCAGGACGTCACAGGGTGCTCCCGCTGCCGTGCGGGGCGTACAGATCGAGGAGTCGCGTGCGTGTCGAGTGCAACCGGTGGGCGACGACGCCACCCACCCACTCGGCGATGTGCCGACCGAACTCGGGGTCCTCCTGGCACATGGCCCGCACCACGGCCGCGTCGAACTCGTGGGCCCGCACAGGCGCCGTCGCCTCGCCGCCCAGATGCCAGACGTACGGAGCGAACAGCCAGGACCAGCCGATGAGCTGGCCGTGGCCGAGGGTCTCGACGACCGCCGCGCGACGGCCAGGGACGTGCAGGTCCAACGCGACCGTACCGGTACGGATGATCCAGAACCGGTCGGCGTGCCCGCCCTCCTCGAAGAGCCGGGAGCTCTGCGCGAACGACACCTCGCGGGCGATGTCCATCAGCCGCCGCTGGTCCGCCGGGGGCAGCGCCTTGAGCGTGCTCGGCACGGGGAACTGGTTCATGGCGTGCCTCCAGAAGGGGTGTGAGCACTCGCCGCTTCCCATGATGTTCCCGGGCCGCACCGCGGCCCAAGGGCCCAACGGCTCTGTTGCGGACCGTTCGGCAGTGCCCGAGCAGCCGCTGTCGAATGTGATCGGGGCGCAGCGGCTCGCTGAGCACCGACCCCCGCCGGTCAGTCCCTAGCCCACGCGCTGCAGCGCCTTCTCCCGGCGCTCCGCCACCCCCGACCCCGACTCGCGCCGGGCCATCCGGCGCAGCACGACCGGGGCGAGGGCCAGGCCGAGCACCGCCCAGGCGCCGAGGACCGCGGCCGTCTCCAGGTGGCGCCAGGAGGCGGCGATCTCCACGTGCGCCGCGGCGTCGGGGAGCAGGGCGGAGCGCATGCCGAGTCCGAGCCAGTAGACGGGGAAGCACTGGGCGAGGATCTGGAGCCAGTCGGGTAGGGCGGTGACGGGGTAGAAGATGCCGGAGATCGAGATCATGCCGATGACGGGGAGCTGGATGAGGCCCTGACTGCGGGCGCTGGGGAACAGGGAGCCGAGGATCGCGCCGATGGGCAGCGTCGCCACCATCCCGAGGACCAGGATCCACAGCAGCGTCAGCCAGGCCCCCGCGCTGTCCGCCGCCAGGCCGTCGATCAGGAACATGCCGGGGACGAGGAGGATCGCCAGGTCCGCGATGAGGCCCCCGGCGACGGAGATCACCTTGCCGGTCAGATAGCCGCGCATCCCGCCCGGCGTCGCCTTGGCCCGCAGCAGGGTGCCGTCCTCCCGCTCGGCCGTGAGGACCTGGCTCATCGTGACCATGCCCATCGCCGCGTTCATGCCGAGGATGCTCGGCAGCGCGAGGGTGCCGAGCAGCAGCCCGCTCCCTCCGAACTCCGCGTCCCGCATGAAGAACAGCGCCACGAGCATCAGCACCGGCCAGAGCAGATGCGACACCAGCTCCGCGCCGTTGGTGAACGACTGGCGGAGTTCGATCGCGCCGCGTTCGCAGCCCGCTCGCAGAGCCGTGGCCGTGGGGTGCGCCGGACGCGTCCGGCGCACGGGGACGACGGTGCTCATCGGGTCACCTCCGTCGCGCGCCTTTCACGCGCGACGGCCGCCGAGCCGTCGCCGTCGTCACCGCCGCTCCCGGGCTCGCGCACCAGCGCCATGTACGTGTCCTCCAAGGAGGCCCGGCGGACGGACAGGTCACCGATCGCCTCACCGTGCTCGGCGAACAGCTCCCTGACGAACCGCGTCGAATCACCGGTCGAGTACGTGAACTGCCGCCCCTCGCACGTCCAGCTCACCTCGTCCGCCGCGGCGGCCGTGCGGGCCAGGTCGGCCGCGGAGCCGTCCGCGACGATCCGGCCACCGGAGAGGATCATGATGCGGTCGGCCAGCTTGTCCGCCTCCGCGAGGTCGTGCGTGGTCAGCAGGATCGTGGTCCGGTGGTCGGCGGCCAGGCCGTGGACCAGGTCGTGGAACTCGTGGCGTGCCCGTGGGTCGAGGCCCGCCGTCGGCTCGTCGAGGAAGAGGAGTTCGGGGCGACCGACGAGGCCGATCGCCACGTCGAGGCGGCGCCGCTGCCCGCCGGACAGCGTCCGGACCTTGTCGCCCGCCTGCGCCGACAGGCCCACGGCGGCGAGGAGTTCGTCGGCGCCCCAGGGCCGTGGTACCGCCTCGGTGGCGTACGGGACGTAGTACCTGCCCAAGTGCGTCAGCAACTCCCGCACCCGCCACTTGCCGTGGTCGCGCCACGACTGCAGGACGACACCCAGTCGGGCCCGCCACGCCTCGTCGCCGCGCGCCGGGTCCGTGCCGAGGACCCGGACCCGGCCGGCCGAGCGCATCCGGAAGCCCTCCAGGATCTCGATCGTGGTCGTCTTGCCCGCGCCGTTCGGCCCCAGCAGGGCCAGCACCTCGCCGTGCCGCGCGCGGAACGTCACATCCCGCAGGACGTCGGCCGTGCCGTAGCGCATGCGCAGCCCGTCGACGTCGAGCACGACGTCGTCCTCGCCGGCCTTCGTGGTCGTCATCGTCATCAATTCACCGTGATCGCAGGGGGAAGGGGGATCGCTCGCCAGGTTCATCAGGGTCATCAGGTCCGTCAGGTTGGCCGGATTCGCAGGGTCGGCAGGGTTCGCAGGGTTTGCCGGGGTCACTGGTTCCGCTGGGTTCGTTGGAGTGGCCGGGTACGACGGGTGGCCCACCAGAGTTGAGCGGATGTGAAAGCTACGTTGCGTTCATGGGAGCGTCAATCGATTCCGAAGGCAGTGGCGGTCGTGCAAGTGGCTACTTCCGTCGATCAGTGCAATGGAGTTGAAGGTGAATGCAACGTCGGTCGAAGTAGCGTTGCAATGAGGTGTCCGTGAAGGCACACTGGCCACCTCATCGACCGGCGGCGGGGAGCGGAGGGCTCGACGATGCCCGGAGGCAGGCTGACCCACGAGGACCGGCGGCGGATCGCGACGGGGCTCACCGACGGGCTCGGGTACGCGGAGATCGCCCGGCGGCTCGGCAGGCCGACGTCCACCGTCAGCAGGGAGGTGGCCCGCAACGGCGGCCCCCGGGGCTACCGTGCCGAGCACGCCCACCACGCCACCGCGCGCCGCGCCCGCAGGACCGCCCCGGCCCCGTACGACCTGCCGTCCGCCGACCGCGCCGCCGACGCCGACCGCCGCGCCGACCCGGCGGCGGCGCACGGCCGCGACCCCGAAGCGGTACGCGGCTTCGTGGACCAGTTCGCGGAGCTGATGGTGCACACCGGGCTGCCCCGCATGGCCGCCCGGGTCCTCGCGAGCCTCGTCACGGCCGACTCCGGGGCGCTGACCGCGGCCGACCTGACGCGCCGCCTGCGGGTCAGCCCCGCCTCCGTGTCGAAGGCCGTCGCCTACCTGGAACGCCTGGAGCTGCTGCGCCGCGAGCGCCACGCCGTCGGGCGCCGCGAGGCGTACGTCATCGACGACGACGTCTGGCTGCGCACCTGGCTGACCAGCGCCCGTACGCACGCGATGATGGCGGACACCGCCCAGGCGGGCGTCGACATCCTCGACCCCGGTACACCCGCGGGCGCCCGTCTCGACCACATGCGGCAGTTCTTCACGAGCCTCAGCGACGACATGGCCGGGGGCACCGCGGCGGAGGCCTTCGCCGACGCCCTCACCGTCCTCGCCGCCCTCGTGCACGCCCAAGTCCCCCTGAAGGTCGCCCAGCTGGCGGACTCGCTGGGCTGGACCGAGGAGCGCGTCACCACGGCCCTGCACGACGCCGAGCAGCACCCGGACATCGCGGATCCGGTGGCCCCGCGCCGCACGGCACCGGACACGTACGCCGTCGTCGCCAGGGAGGAACGGCTCAGCGCCGCCCAGCGCGCCGCCCTGACCCGGCGCTGACCGCACGCGGTCGCGTACCGCGGCAGAGCCGGTCGGCCCCCTCGCCGGGCCGGTTCGCCTCTGCCCGGACCCGGCCGGGACATGCCAGCGTCGGGGTGGGGTCCGCCGGGGCGAGCGGCGGGTCCCGCCAGCGAGCGCGGGCATGACGCCGAGGAGGCCCTACGTCGTGGACGGGACACTGATCGTCGGAGTGGACGGCTCGCCGCAGAGCCTGCGGGCCCTGGACTGGGCCGCCGACGAAGCCGTACGCGGCTCCCTCGCGCTGCGGATCGTGCACGCCTCGGGCTGGGAGTGGTACGAAGGCCACGAACCGTCGTTCGGCATCAACCGCGAGGCCGTGCGCGCCCAGGCCGACCGCGTCCTCGCGGCCGCCACGGCACGGCTCGGCGACCGGGCCCGCGCGACCGGCGGCACGGGAGCGGCCGCCGACGTGACGAGCGAGGTCCTGGACGAGGATCCCGCCGCCGCCCTGGTCCGCGAGAGCCGCCGGGCGGCCGGGGTGGTCGTCGGCAGCCGGGGGCGCGGCCGCCTCGCCGGCCTTCTCCTGGGGTCGGTCAGCCTGTCCGTCGCCGCCCGTGCCTTCTGCCCGGTCACCGTGGTGCGCGGCGGCGAACAGAGCCTGCGCGGCGGGTTCCGGCGCGTCGTCGTCGGCGTCGACGAGGCCGCCGGGGCCGCCGCGGCGGTGGGGTACGCGGTCCGCGCGGCCCGGCAGCGCGACACGGAACTGCTCGCCGTGCACGCCTGGCGCCGCCCCGCTCCCGAGGCCGGCGAGTCAGGTCCCGCCGGTGGCGCCGACCCGCGACGGCTGCGCGCGGAACACGAGCTCGACGTGGCCCTGCGCGCTGCGGTACGCGACCACGGCGCCGTCGCCGTGCGCCACGAAGCCGTCGAGGGCCAGGCCCGCGCCGCCCTCCTCGACGCCTCGGCCACCGCCGACCTGATCGTGGTCGGCGCCCGCCGCCGCCCCGGCCACACCGGCGTCCAGCTCGGCCCCGTGAACCACGCCGTCCTGCATCACGCCGCGTGCCCGGTGACGGTGGTGCCCCATGCCTGAGCGGAGCCCGCGCGGCCTGCCTGAGCGGAGCCCGCGCGGCGTGCCCGGACGACGCCCGCGCGGCGTGCGCACCGGACGTGTCGGACGTCACCGCGGCCCACCCGAACGGACCCGCGCCCGACCTGTCTGAACAGCGCCGCACGTGGAACCCGGCCGCCCACGGGACGTACAGCCGGACCGGCGCGACGTACACCCGGACCGAACGACGTACACGTACACCCGACCCGCACGACGCAGACCCGGACACCCACGACGCCGACCCGGACACGAACCGGACAGAATCGAGGTCCGCATCCCATGGCCAAAGACCACCTCAGCGCCCTGGACGCCCACTGGCGAGCCGCGAACTATCTGGCCGCCGGCCAGATCTATCTGCTCGCCAACCCGCTCCTGGCCGAGCCGCTGCGGCCGGAGCACATCAAGCCCCGTCTCCTGGGCCACTGGGGCACCTCGCCCGGTCTCAACCTGGTCCACACGCACCTGAACCGGCTGATCAAGGAGCGTGACCTCGACGCGCTGTGTGTATGGGGGCCCGGGCACGGCGGTCCCGCGGTCCTCGCCAACTCCTGGCTGGAGGGCAGCTACACGCAGACCTACCCCGACGTCACCCGGGACGCGGCGGGCATGGAGCGGCTGTTCCGGCAGTTCTCGTTCCCCGGCGGTGTGCCCAGCCACGTCGCGCCCGAGACTCCCGGCTCCCTCCACGAGGGCGGTGAGCTCGGCTACTCCCTCGCTCACGCCTACGGCGCCGCCTTCGACAACCCGGACCTGCTCGTGGCCTGCGTCGTCGGCGACGGTGAGGCCGAGACCGGGCCGCTGGCCGCCTCCTGGCACTCCACGAAGTTCCTCGACCCGGTGCACGACGGCGCGGTCCTGCCGATCCTGCACCTGAACGGCTACAAGATCGCCAACCCGGCGCTCCTGTCCCGAATCCCCGAGAACGAACTCGACTCCCTGCTGCGCGGCTACGGCCACGAGCCGATCCACGTCACCGGCGACGACCCGCGCACCGTCCACCGCGACCTGGCCGCCGCCCTCGACCAGGCACTGGAGCGCATCACGCACATCCAGCGGGAGGCACGCTCCGCGCGCGGGCGCGGGCGCGGGCCCGGGCGGGGGCGCCACCCGGCGTGGCCGGTGATCGTGCTGCGCACCCCCAAGGGCTGGACCGGTCCCGCACAGGTCGACGGCGAACCGGTCGAGGGCACCTGGCGCTCCCACCAGGTGCCGCTCGCGGGCGTGCGCGAGAACCCCGAGCACCTGCGCCAGCTGGAGGTCTGGCTGCGCTCCTACCGCCCCGAGGAGCTGTTCGACGCCGAAGGACGCCCCAGCCCGAAGGTGCTGGCCTGCGTGCCAGAGGGTGACCGGCGCCTGGGTGCGACGCCGCACGCCAACGGCGGCCTGCTCACCCGCACCCTGCCGCTGCGCCCCCTTGAGGACTTCGCGGTCGCCGTCGACAAGCCCGGCAGCGCCCTGCACGAGCCCGCCAAGGTCCTCGGCGGGATGCTCGCCAAGGTCATGGCCGACACCGCCGAGCGCCGGGACTTCCGGGTCGTCGGCCCCGACGAGACGGAGTCGAACCGCCTCGGCGCGCTGTTCTCCGCCACCGGCAAGGCCTGGCAGGCCCAGACGCTGCCCACCGACGAGCACCTCGCCGCCGACGGCCGGGTCATGGAGGTCCTGTCCGAACACCTCTGCCAGGGCTGGCTGGAGGGATACCTCCTCACCGGCCGCCACGGCTTGTTCTCCTGCTACGAGGCGTTCGTCCACATCGTCGACTCCATGGTCAACCAGCACATCAAGTGGCTCAAGACATCCCGCGCCCTGCCCTGGCGCGCTCCCGTTCCCTCCCTCAACTACCTGCTCACCTCCCACGTCTGGCGCCAGGACCACAACGGCTTCTCCCACCAGGACCCCGGCTTCGTCGACCACGTCCTCAACAAGAGCCCCGAGGTCGTACGCGTCTACCTCCCACCGGACGCCAACACCCTGCTGTCCGTCGCCGAACACGCCCTGCTCAGCCGCGACTACGTCAACGTCATCGTCGCGGGCAAACAACCCTGCTTCGACTGGCTGACCCTCGACGCGGCCCGAGCCCACTGCGCGCGCGGCGCCGGGGTCTGGGAGTGGGCGGGCACCGACGACGGCCTGCGCGACCCCGACGTGGTCCTCGCCTGCGCGGGCGACGTCCCCACCCTCGAAGTCCTCGCGGCCGCCGCCCTGTTGCGCGAGCACCTGCCCGAACTCGCCGTGCGCGTCGTCAACGTCGTCGACATCGCCCGGCTGCTGCCCCGCGAGGAACACCCGCACGGCATGGCCGACTTCGAGTACGACGCGCTGTTCACCCGCGACAAGCCGGTTATTTTCGCCTACCACGGCTACCCGTGGCTGATCCACCGCCTCGCCTACCGCCGCACCGGCCACAGCCGCCTCCACGTGCGCGGCTACAAGGAGGCGGGCACCACCACCACGCCCTTCGACATGGTCGTACGCAACGACCTCGACCGGTACCGCCTGGTCATGGACGTCATCGACCGCGTCCCCGAGCTGTCCGTCCGCGCCACGGCCCTGCGCCAGCTGATGGCCGACCAGCGCACCCGCCACCACACCTGGATCCGCGACCACGGAACCGACCTGCCCGAGGTCGCGGACTGGTCGTGGCCGTACTGAACCGGGCCCGCCCGTGAGCGGTCCGTGCAGGACCCGGACTGCTCACGCCGCCGGTGACCGCACGCGCAGGGTCGTCGCGGGCATCGACGGCACCCTCGTCGGCATGGACGCCCACTGGGCGGCCCGCGAGGCGCTGGGCCGCGGTGTGCCGCTGCGGCTGCTGCACGTCGCGGCAGGTGCGGACCACCGGCCGCGGATACGCAGGGTCGGCCCCGCCGACCGAGCGCGGGGCGTGCTCGACCGGACGGCCGTGCGCAGGCCGGGCGGGGCCTCGGCGGAACGGCGCACGCGGCCGTGCGGCACGGGGCCTGCCCCGTCGCGGTGGTTCCGTACATATGACCGACAACAGCCGTTGACGGACGTATAACTGATGGTCCCTCAGGGCGAGTCGGATGTCTATCAAAATCATGAAAAGTGCTTCAGGCTGAAGGGCCTGGAGCCGTCGCCCACCAGGTGGGCCTGCGGTGTTCCGCGCGTTCGGGGTGGTGCTCCCCGTACGCCGAGGGGGGAGGCACCCGATGGGGGACGCTTACCTGGTCAGGAAGCTGGAAAAGCTCATGGCGGGTCTGGAGCAGCTGTCGCTGCCTCCCGACTCGCCGGTACTCCTCGACCGGATCGACCAGCTGAAACAAGTCCTTGAGCGGATGCGGGCCACCACCGCCGGTGAGGTCAGGATCGTGGCCCTCGGAGTCAACTCCTCGATGAAGTCGACCACGTTGCGGCTCCTGCTCGGGCGCGACGACGTCTTCCCCGTGGGCCCGGGCGCGGTCAGCGCGGTCTCCACGGAGCTGCGGCTCGTCCAGGACGAGGGCCCCACGGGCCCGCCGGAGTACAGTGTCGTGACGCTCACCGAGGAGGGCGCGCGCCGCCGGGCGCGTCGGCTGCTCGACCTGGACGAGGACGATCCCCGGAGCCTGGAGGAGCTGAGCCGGACGGCACATCCGCACCTCGGTCTGGTCCAGGAGATGCTGGAGGCCGTGGACCGCCTCGGCTACGGCGAGACCCTGACCATGGAGGAACTGGCCGCCCGCGGCGGCTCCCTCACCTTCAGCACCGGGCGCGGCGTCCCCCTCATCGCCCGGGTCGGCGCGCGCCTGCACGTCCCGGCGGAGGTCTGGCCGCTCGACTGGGCGGCGGGCCGGTCCGTGGTGATCGTCGACACTCCCGGTACCCGCAGGGGCGGCGCCCTGGAAGACGTGGTCATCGCCGAGACGCAGAGCCGCGCGCACATCGCCCTGCTCACCGTGGCCTGCGGCGGCGGCAGCCAGTTCTTGACGCCGCGCGCCGCGCCCGACCCGCACTGCGTCTTCGTCGCCACCCGCCTCGACGCCGTCGACAACCCGAGCAACGCCAACTCCCTGCGCGTCCTGGAGACGTCCGTCGCCTCCCTGGTGCGCGACATCGACGCGGACGGACGGCCCGGCCGCGAGACCCGCGTCGCCGCCGTCAGCGGGCCCTGGGCAGCGACCGACGAGGCTGCCTGGATGGCCTTCGACCCGGACAACCCGCACATCTGGAAGAGCACCCAGCCCGCGCGCGAGCAGTGGCGCGCCGCCGCCTGGGACCCGTCCGGGCCGACCGGCGGCCAGCTGCGCCTCGCCGTCGAGGGCGCCCTCACCGACGGCGGAGTCGGACGGCTGCGCGCACTCATCGCCGAACTCGCCGACAAGGACACCGCACACGTCGACTCGCAGGAGTTCGAGGAGCTCATCGAGGACGGCATCCGCCTGCTCAAGGAGGCGGGCGCCCACATCCCCGCCGCCGGGAAGCTCAAGCTCCAGGAGGCGGCCGCCCGTGACGACGCCCGCCCCATCGCCGACCTGCGGCGCATCGCCAGGGAACAGGCCGACACCGCCGTGTACGCGGCCGACGCCTGGTCGAAGGTGCGGCTCGCCCTGGAACAGACCGGCACCGGGGGCCGGGCGGCCGCCGACGTGTTCCAGCCGCTGCGCGCACTCGACATCGGCGGCCTCACCGCGGCCGCCATCGACGGGACCCGCATGGAGCTGACCGAGGCACTCGCGAGCTGGTGGGCCTCCCACACCCGTGCGGACTTCGCCGCCGGAGCGCCGGGGGCCGGGCACATCACGCCGCTGGGGGCCGACGCGGACGACGAGGAGAGGCAGGTGCGCGCGCACACCGACGCCGAGGCGGCCGCGCAGGTCGCCGTCGTGGCCGGGCACATGCTCGACCAGCTGGTCGGGGGGCGCGAGGGCGCCGACGGCTCCGCGTACCGTCCGGCGGCGCGGCTGTACTTCCGGCAGGTCGCCCGGGTCCGCGAGGAGCTGGCGCGGCTCCTCGAACGGCGGCTGGTCGACAAGTTCGAACCCGACGTCGTCCAAACCCAGAAGGCACTCGGCGAACTCCTCGTCCAGCAGCGCCTCGCCCTCGTGAGCGCCACCGGACCGGTGGCCGTGATCAACCAGATCGGTGTCGAGCTGCAGCAACTGTCGACGGCGAGGGCGGGACGTGTCTGATGGCCGGCCGCCGCTGGAGCTCTACGGCCGGTCGGGAAGCACCGGCCTCGCGCTGCGGCGCGGCACCGTTCCAGGGCGCATAGAGCGCGTCGACGTGCTGGACGGCTCGGCCGTCGTCAGCACGACGACCTTCACGCCGCCCGTCGACGGCGCGGCGGCCGACGCCGACCTCGCCCTCACCCCGTGGCGGCGCAGACCCGCCGCGCCCACGGTCGTCGTCCACTACCGCCGCCACCAACCGGAGTCCCGCGTCCCCGCGCCGTCGGCACGCGGCAGTTTCCGGCTCGACCCGGACCAGATCGGAGACCGCCCCATGACCCAGGCCACGCCCGACGGCGTCCCCACGCAGACACAAGGCCCTGACCTCATCGGCGCCTTCTTCGACTTCGGCACGAGCCGCGCCGTGTGCGGCGTGTTCGACCGCCGCCGGGTCCGCGGCAGCGACGCCGCGCTGCCCGCCGCCGGTGTGGAACGGGCCAGGCGCCTGCTGCCGGTCCAGCTGTTCGCCACCGACGACTCACCGGACCCGGCGCAGGAGATCGAGGACCGCACCATCGGCATCCCCCGGGTCAGGGGCGAGGCCTGGCGTGAGATCTTCGCGTGCGCGCCCCTGGACGTGCACCACGTCAGCCACACCGAGCCGCGCACCAGCGACCTGGTCGTGACCGGCGACAGCGTCGACTTCGCGATGGACGCCACGGGCGAACGTGTCCGGGGCGCCAAGCGCCATCTGGCCGACCTCGACGCCGAGGTGCCGGGCACCGGGCTCAGTGGCAGGGAGCTGTTCCGCGGGGTGTACGCGCGGTTCGCCGAGCTGGTCGCCGCCGAGCTCAACCTTCCGCGTGCCATCGGTACGTTGAGCGTGACCTTCCCCACCAAGCTCCCGCCGGACAAGCGCGACGACTTGCTCGAGGTGCTGCGCACCCTCGGCGGCAAGGTGGAGATGAACATCGACGAAGCCGTCGCCGCCGCCGGGTTCGCGATGATGAAACGGCTCGGCTCGGACTTCCTGCTCGGCGTCGAGGCGTTCAAGCTGAACGCCCGCTGCCCCGAGGGCGGCCGTGCCTGGGAGATGCCCGACGCGTGGGCGAAGGCCCGCGCCTGGCACGAGAACCTGCTGGTCCTGGACGTCGGCGGGGGCACATCCGACTCCGCCCTGATCAAGGTGGCCATCGTCGACGCGACACCGGCCGCGGCCGGGGACAGCCCCGGCCGGTTCTACAAGCTCCAGCCGCAGGTCCTGGCGTCGGGCGGACGGCTCAACCTCGGCGGGGACCGCCTCACCGCCCAGCTCTTCAAGCTGCTGCGCGGCAAGTTGGGGTTCAGGCCCGGGGACACCCGGTTCCGGGGCGTCGAGCAGGCCGCGTCCCGAAAGGCGCTGTTCCAGGCGCTGTGGGAGACGGCGGAGGCGGTGAAGCAGCAGGGGCTCGGGACGGAGAACCCCGCGGCGGTCCGGGTCCGCGCCGTCGCCCCCGGCGGCGCCGTGCCGGAATCCGGTGTCGTCCCCTTCGTCTGGCCCGTCTCCCCGGACGGCGCGGAACCCGCCGGGCCATCGGCCACGGAGGTGATCGTCACCGCCGACGAACTCGCCGAGCAACTGCGGGAACTCGTCGCCGAGATCACCTGGCTGGCCGGTGGCATCGCCCGCGGTGGCATCGCCGTGTCGGGCGGCGGCCACGAGAGCGTCGACCGGGTGCTGTTCTCCGGCGGCTCCATGCACTCCGCGGCGCTGCGTCGCGGCATCGAGGACGAGCTGCGCCGCCGCTTCGAGAGCGACCAGCTCGCGCCCACCTTCGAGGTCGAGTTCGACGCGGAGTTCGCCAAGACGGGCACGGCGGTCGGCGGCGTGTACCTGGACGCCGTGGCCGACCTCAGCCCCGACGCCGACGACCCCGAGGTCATCCCCGAACTGCGCGGCGGCATCTCCTACCTGGACGTCGACGCCAGCCGCCTGTACGTGAACCTGGCGGCGGACTTCCACCTCCTCAAGGGGTCGCAGGAGACGTACGACGAACCGGTGTTCAGCCGGGGCCAGCGCCTCGAACTCGAACCCGGCGGTCGCGCCTACGCCGAGGGCCGCTCGACCTACCCGCTGCGCGCCGTGCTCGCCGTGCACCGCTACGACGTCTCCAAGGACGACTGCGTCCGCGACACCGACTCGCTGTGGGCCACCCACACCATGCTGCTGAAGGAGGCGGACGCGCTCGCCGCCGCGGGCGTCAACGTCCGCTTCGAGATCGACCAGGAGGAACACATCACGCTCCTGCTGTGCAAGGGCACCCCGGGCTGGCAGCTCGAAGGTCCAGCGGTCGACACGACCGACGTACCGCACGGCCTGGTCGCCCCGCCGGAGCGCGAGGGCGCGCCCGCCACCCTGCGCTACTCGCTGTACCAGGAGGTGTACCAGGTCGGCGTGGGCCTGCGGGAACGCGAGCCGCTGGCCTTCGCCGGCGATCCGGTCCCGCCGGGCGGGCTGTTGCTGCATGTGGCCGCGCGGCGGATCACGCTGTACTGGGGGCTGCCCGGCGCGGGAGTCGCGGGGGCGGCGAGCCGGGCGGCGGACACGGGGGCGGACCGGGGGCCCGAGGCGCCGATGGGGGCCGGGACGGAGCGGGACGCCGGGCCGGACCCGGCGCACCGGGAGTTCGGGACCCTGACCGATGTGCCCGAGGGCTACGTCTGGGTGTCCCTCGACGCCACGGGCGCCCTGCGCTGCCACCAGCGGCGGCCCCGCCGCCGCACCGTGGCCGAACCCCTCGACCTGATCGACGCCGCACCCGGCCAGGTCTACGAGGAGGTCATGAGGTCGGGGCTGTCCTACGACGAGAACAAGGACCCCTTCAGTGGCATCCTCTGACGCCAGGAAACCCGTCGAAGACGCCCGGCCCGAGGAGGCCCGCGCGCCGGGAACCCGCACCTCGGGAAGCGGCCCCGGGAGCGGCCCCGACCGTGCCCCCGAAAGCGGCCCCGCCGAGGCCCCCGACGCCACGCCCGCCCCCCTCGTCCGCGCCCTCTGCGACGACCTCAGCACCGTCCTTGGCACCCTGGTGGACCCCGCCGACCTGCACCCCCGCCACGACGGGGCCGCCGCGCCGCTCCTCGGCCTGGTGGGCGTGGCCGCCGCCGGGCCGCGCCAGGTCGCCTGCCGACTGCTCGCCGAATGGGTACGGGCCGGCACGGTCGAGGCGGGCGAACAGCCCGAGCTGTGGGGGCCCTCCGCGGTCGACGTCGCCACCCTCCGGCTCGGTGGGGAGCGGCTGCTGCCCGGCCTGACCCTCACCCCGCTGCCGTCGGGGCTGCCGCCGCGCGAGGCCGTGGAGCGCCTCCTGCCGACCGTCGCCGAACTCCTCGGCGCCATGCGCCAGGTGGCCCTCGTCGACCACACCCGGGCCACCACCGTGCCGGGCTGGTCGGCCCGGCTGCGGCTGCTCGCCGAGTGCGACGCCCTCGGCCCGGCCGCGGCGGCCACCGGCGACCCGGGCGCCTGGGTGGTCGCCGCCCACCACCTGGCCGCGTCGGCGTTCGTGCCCGAGGCCGCCGAGGGCAGCGTCTGGACCCAGCTGATGGCGGCGGTGCGGACGCACGCCGTGCGCGCCCTCGCCGAACTGGGGGAGGCCAGGGAGGGCGAGGGCGAGCTGGACCGGCGTGGCTCCCACGACTTCACCGCGCTCGTCGACATGGAGCGCAGCGTGACGCTCGACGACCATCCCGCGCGTTCCGGCAACGTCCTCCAGGTCGTACGGCTGCCGCGGGAACGGGCCGGGCGGATGGAGAAGGCCCTGGTGCTGCTCGCCCCGAGGAGCGGCGGATGAACGTCCTTCCGCTGTACGTCCTCGCCGACAGGTCCGGGTCCATGGCCGAGACCGCCGGGTCCGTCACCGCGATCGAGGTGGTGAACACCGTCCTGCGCGAACTCCTCGCGCGCCTCGCGAAGGACCCCACGATCCGGCGGGCGGTCCGGCTCTCGGTGATCTCCTTCGCCGAGGACGCCCGCGTCGACCTGCCGCTCACCAGCCTGTCGTCGACGACGGCCGTCCCGGACCTGGAGGCCTCCGGGCCGACCTCGTTCGCGATGGTCTTCGAGGCCACCGCGCACACCGTCGCGCACGACCTGGCCGCGCTCGGCCCCGCGGCGCGGCCGCCGCTGGTGTTCATGCTCACCGACGGCCGCCCCACCGCCCACCGCGACCGCGCCGCAGGCTGGTACGCGGAGCATCAGGCGCTCCTCACCAGCGCGGGCCCGGAGCGGCGGGTCCTGCTGGTGCCCTACGGCTACGGCCGCGTCGACCCGCGCACCCTCGCGTCCATCGCCGCCGATCCGAGCGCCGCCTACCTCGCGGGACGCAGCGACTCGCCGGCGCAGGCCATCGAACGCTTCGCCGAGCTGGTCTTCGGCTCCGTCGCGCGCAGCGTGGCGATGGACTCCGAGCAGGTCGTGCAGCCGCCGGGCACGGAGCGGCCCTATGACCCGGACTACTGACCGAGGACTTCCGACCATGGACGAGGACCACTGACCATGTCCGACTTTCCGGCCGTCGACGCCATGGACCGACCCTGGCACGAGCCCCCGCTGTTCACCGGTGACGCGGAGGCGGCCCTGCCGCTGCTCGCCTACGACGGCGGACAGGCGGGCGCGGTCACGGTGCGGGCGGGCGCGGCGGCGGCGGAGACCTGCCGTCCCCGGGACAACTGCAACGACGCCTTCGCCCTCTGGTCCGACGCGTCGACCGGCATCTGCTTCCTGGCCGTCGCGGACGGCGTGGGCCGCTCGGAGGACGCGGGCCGCGCCGCCCGCGCCGCCGCCCGGGTCGCGGTGACGGCGTTCCGCGCGCAGTGGCTCGCGGCGCCGGACCCCTCCGGCGACCGCCTCGCGGACCGGGTGCGCGAGACGGTCGCCGACGTGGCGGTCACCCTCGACAGGCAGTCCCAGCGGCGCACCGGTGGCGGGCACGGGTACGGCGAGTACCGCACGACGCTCGTCGTGGCGGCCCTGCCGACCCGGATCCCGCCGGGCGGCGCCGTCGCCGCGGTGGTCGCCCGCGTCGGCGACTCCACCGCGTGGCGGCTGCGCCCCGGCTTCCTCGCACCCGTCTTCCCCGGCCGGGCCGAGGACCTGACACCCACCGCGGCCCTGCCCGGCAACTACGCGGCGCTGGAGATCCAGGTCCTCGACCTCGGCGACGGCGAGGTCCTTGCCCTGACCACCGACGGGCTGGCCCGCGACGGCCGCGACGAGCAGGTGCGGACCTTCCTGGGGCGGATCTGGGCGACCCCGCCGACCCCGCTCGCATTCCTGGGGTCCCTGGCCGTACGGCGCAACGACCGCAGCGACGACCGGGCCGCAGCCGTCGCCTGGCTCGGCCACTACGAAGCGCCCGACGGCACGTTCGGTGCCGGCGCGGGGTGAGTGGCGTTGGACGTGACCCCCGGCTGGTGGCTCGTGCTCGCCGTGGCCGCCGCCCAGCTCCTCGCCGAAGTGGTGCGCCGCGCGATGGACGGCGCGGCGGCCGACGCGCAGCGGTTCGGCGCCGCGGCCGCGGAGCTGCGGCGGCGCGCGGACACCAGCGGTTCCACGACGCGGGGCGCCGAGCTCGCCGGACACGCCCACCGGCTGCGCGGCCTGCGATGGCGGGCCCGGCGCCGCCGCGCCGCCGGGTGGCTGCTGCTCACCGCGGTCTGGGCGGGCAGCCAGACGGCGTGCTGGCGGTGGGACGTCAACGCGCGCTGGACGGAGGCGAGGCACTGGGACGAGGACGTCCTCGTCGGCATCGCGGTCGGCGGCCCGGCCGTCGCGCTGCTCGCGCTGTGGGCGACGGCGCGCATCGCGGGGCAACCGGCGGCCCTCGACCGGTCGGTGGCCTTCGTCGTGTACGTGGCGGCGGGTGCGCTCCTGGTGGCCGGGGCCGCGGGGGCGGACGGCGCGGCCGAGGGCACGACGGCGAGCGCGGTCGTGATCGCCGCGTCGCCGGTGGTGCGCCGGGTCGTGGCGACCGTGCCGCGGCGCGCGGGCCCGGTGCCGCTCAGCGCGGAGGCCGCGGCCCTGGTGGACACGATCGACCCGCCCGCGCGGCTCCCGCACGGGGCACCGCCCGCCACCCCGTTCCCGGCTGCGTCCGTGCGCCGGTCCGACACCCTGCCCGACATCCCGCTCGGGTCCCTGGCGCACTCGTTCCGCATGCCCCCGCCGGCCCCGGCACCCACGCCCGCGAAGCCGCTCGGGACGCCGGAGAGCAGCTGGTCACGGCAGGGTTTCGGGCCCGCCCCACCGGCCCACGGCTACCCGATGATCGACCTCTTGCCCTGGGCAGGCCTGCGGCGGGGAGGCCCCCCGCCCGGGGCGCCGCCGCACATCTGCCGGGCCCACGCCGAAGGCTCCGCGGAGGAGTTCCTGTTCAAGCAGTTCGGCGTGGAGCGCGCGGCGGGCCCACCAGCCGGCGGGGAACGCCAGCGCAACCCCGTCCGCGCCCTCGCCCCGTACCGCGAACTCCTCTCCCGGGTCGGCACGTTGCCCACGCCCCGGCGCCGCGCCGCCGACCGCGTCCTGCTGTGGCCGCGCGCGGTTGTGGGCGACGGCGAGCGGGCCGTGGGCGTCCTGTACCCGCCGCTCGCGGCCCCGTTCCTGCTCCGCGAGGGCGGCGCGCAGACCGGCGACCACCTCCTCGCCGAGGAGCCGGACTTCGTCGGCTGCCAGGTGCCCTCGTCCCGGCAGCGTGCCGAACTGCTCCTGGACGTGGTGTCGGCCCACGCCCTGCTGCACGACCTGGGGCTCGCCCACGGCGACACCAACTGGAAGAACTTCGTGTACGGCGTCGAGGAGGGGCGGGGGCGCGGACGGCTCATCGACATCGACAGCGTGACGTCCCTGGACGACCCGCGGCCCCTCCTGATGCATCAGCCGGACTGGGGCGACGACCCGCGCATGCCGCCCCTGGTCCGGGACGTCCACCGGGTGGCGCTCCTGGTCGCGCGCCTCGCCGGGCCCGTACCCGACTGGGACAGGCAACAGCCGCCCGCCGAGGGCGAGTTCTGGTTCACTCCGGCGCTGCGGCAGCTCACCCGTGGCGCCCTGGAAAGGCCCGAGGAGGCCACGGCGGCGGATTTCACCGAGGCCCTGACGGCGGCGTTGCGCGGCCGGGGCTGAGGGGCCCGCCCCGCCCGAGGGCGAGGAGCCCCGGCCGCCCCACGCCAAGGAGCCCCGCACCTATCGCTCCGGCACCCGCACCCCCACCCGCTGCCACGCCTCCAGCACGGCCCGGTGCTCGGCGCTCCCCTCGCCGTACCTGCTCACGGCCGCCACCGCCGTGAAGCGCGCCCAGTCCTCGAACAGCAGACCACCGCCGACCGCGTGCACGGTCAGCGCGTCCCACCAGATCATCCCGGCGCGCTCCCACGCGTGCCCGCCCAGGCGCTCGGCCACGAGGTAGAAGGCGTGGCCGGGAATGCCGCTGTTGATGTGGACGCCGCCGTTGTCACGGCCCGTACGGACGTAGTCGTCCATGGTCGCCGCCTGCGGGTCCTTGCCGAGGACGTCGTCGTCGTATGCCGTACCGGGCGACTTCAGGGAGCGGAGCCCGACGCCGCGGACGCCCGGGGCGAGCAGTCCGGCGCCGACCACCCAGTCCGCCTCCTCGACGCCGAGGCCGAGGGTGTACTGCTTGACGAGCTGGCCGAAGACGTCGCAGATCGAAACCGAGAGGGCCCCGCTCTGCCCTGCGTGGGAGAAGAGCGCCATCATCTCGCGTACGCCCATCCAGATGCCGCCGGCGATGACCTCGACGCACTGGCTGAACCGCTCGAAGACCGTGCCGTCCCCGTCACCGAGGACCAGCAGTTCCCCGTTCCAGTACATGTTGCTGAAGCCGCCGCCGTAGTGGACGACCGCGGTCATGGGCCGCCGGACCAGGGGGTCGCGGCCCAGGACGGCCCGCGCGAAGACGGAGGTGGCCAGCATCGCGTCGTACGCCTCGTCCACAGAGGCGTCGCCGGTCGGCTCCTGCCCGGTGCGCCGGGCCACGGCGAGCCCCGTGGTCTCGCGGCTGTGCCGGGCGTCGTACACGACGTGGTCGGCGTCCTCGGTGCCGGCCGCCTCCGAGGCCGACGGCAGCGGCACGGGCTCGCTGACGAGGCGGGCCACGTCCTCCGGGGCGAGACGCGCCTGGAGCGCGAGCGGGACGACGCCCTGGAGCAGCCAGGTGAGCGCGCCGGTCTCCTCGGCGGGCGCCGGGTGCGAGCCGTCGAGCAGGCCCGTCGCCTCGCGGACGAGCTCCGGAGGGATCCGCGCGATCGCGGCGACCTCTTCGAGGGCCCGCACCAACTGGCGCACCGCCCCGCTGAGGAGCCGGTCGCGCACGGCGTCGCTCAGCTCGCCCGCCGCGAGGACGGGGGCGGTCTCCAGCGCCTCGTACCCCTGGTGCACGGCGACGAAGGCCGCGCTGCCGCGCCTGCGGGCGATGACCGCGGCCTGCTCGTCCCACGCGGTCCGCGACAGGGCGGGCGCCGTCCAGTGTCCGGTCTGCCGGAAGTAGGCGATGGCCGCGCTGTTCCTGGCCAGCTCGGCGTAGATGAGGCGGGCGGCGGTGCGGGTGTTGCTGCGGTGGCTCAGCATCGCGCCGCCCCCGCCGAGCAGACCACCGCCCACGGTGGCGATGACGGTACTGATCAGACCGCTGTCCATGGACCTACCGGCCTCCCCCGACGCGCCCGGCCCCTGCACGCATCATCGGGGCGCGGGGGAGGGCGGCCAAGAGCCCGCGGGCTCCGGTGGCGATGAGTTTCCACCGGAGCGAGGGTCAGTACGGACAAGCGAGGGTCCGTACGGACGACAGGAGAGCGCCATGCCCAAGATCACGCCCAACCTCTGGTTCGACACCCAGGCACTGGAGGCCGCCGAGTTCTACGTCTCCGTGTTCCCGAACTCCAAGGTCACCAACGTCTCGTACTACGGCGAAGCGGGCCCGCGCCCGGCCGGCACGGTCCTGACGGTCGAGTTCTCGCTCGACGGCCAGGACTTCACCGGCATCAACGGCGGCCCCGAGTTCACCTTCGACGAGGCCGTCTCCTTCCAGATCGGCTGCGCCGACCAGGACGAGGTCGACCACTACTGGACCGAGCTCACCGCGGACGGCGGCCAGGAGAGCCAGTGCGGCTGGCTCAAGGACAAGTACGGCCTGTCCTGGCAGGTCGTCCCCGACGAACTGGGCGCCCTGATGACCGACCCCGACCCACAGCGCGCGCAGCGGGCCATGGCGGCGATGCTCACGATGCAGAAACTCGACGTGGCGGCGCTGCGAGCGGCGGCGGACGGCGCCTAGGCCCGCCCTCTTGTGTTGCAGCAGAACGGTGGTGGTGCCCCCATGACTGATCGTGGACCTCCCCATCGGACGCAAAGGCGTGGGCGAGAGCGCGATCGGTAGAGGGCCCCGGGGCATCTGCGCGCGCTGGCGCTGCCCCGGGCCTCCGTGTCGCTGGGCGGTCGGCTGACGTCGGCGCAACCATGGGAAGGGCTGCTCCCCGCGCGGTCGAGGGTGTGCCGACTGCGGAGTACCTCCGGTCCCGATCGCTCGCGAGGCCCCGGGACACGATCCAGTTCCCCAACCTGTGCCGGGACAGGGCGGCGGAAGGTGGACTTACCAGCATCCGCGCGAGTGATGTCGTCGTTCCGGAGCACCGGCCATGTGGTGACGCGGGCTGCGTTGCAGAGCCGCTTCGGGGAACATCGCGAGACAGGAGGGACAGGAGGGACAGGAAGGCGCCCGCGGGACAGCTGGAGCTATCGGTCCCGCGAGAGCGCCAGCAGTTCCGAGAAGGTGCCGCCTGCGTTGACCAGGTCGTCATAGCGGCCCTGTTCGCAGATGCGGCCCTCTTCCATGAGCACGATGTGGTCGGCGCTCTTGGTGTTCTCCAGCCGGTGCGTGACCACGATCGTGATGCGGTCGGCCGCGATCGCCTTGATCTCCTCGAAGACGGCGTGTTCGCCCCGCGGGTCCATCTGGGATGTGGGCTCGTCCAGGATCAGCAGCGATGGACGGCGGTACAGGGCCCTGGAGCAGGCCAGCCGCTGCCACTGGCCTCCCGACAGCTCGGCACCGCCGAACACCTCCCGGGCGAGGAGGGTGTCCAGGCCGCTCGGCAGGTTCTCGATGGCCTCCCGCATTCCGACCGCGTCGATCGCCTCCCACACTTGCTCGTCGTCGAAGCTGCGGGGTTGGCCCAGCGTGACGTTCTCGCGGGCCCGCAACGGCCACTGCGCGAAGATCTGCGGCACCAGCCCGGTGCGGCACCAGACGGTGGCGGGCGCGACCTGGGAGAGGTCCGTTCCGTTCCATGTGACCCGGCCCTTGTCGGCGAGGTAGATGCCTGTGATCAGCCGGGTGAGCGTGGACTTGCCGGAGCCGTTGGCTCCGACGATGGCGAGGATCTCCCCGCGCCGCAGGGTCAGGGAGACGCCGTCGACGGCGGGCCTGCCCCTGCCGGGGTACTGGTAGACGACTTCGTCCAACTGGATCTCGTCCACGGGGGCGTGCAGGTCGAGGTCTCCCCGCTTGGGCGCGCGGGCGGCGGCGTCGTCGAGGAAGGCCTGCATGTCGCTGAGGTAGAGACTGGTGTGGAACACCGCGGCGGCGTTGACGACGACTTGTGAGAGGGCGGCCAGCGTCGTCTGGACGGCGACCACCGCGGTGGCGGCGATGGCGAGCGCGATCCGTCCCGTCAGCGCGAGCCAGGCGAGGGCGGCCCAGGTCGCGACGAGGAACAGACCGCTCACGAGGGAGGAGACGAGGGTGATCCGCAGGGTTCGCGGCGCGGCGGCCAGGGTGCGTCGGTCGCAGCGGTCCGACAGCGACCGGTACCAGAAGAGGAGGTAGTCGGTCATGCCGTTGGCGCGGACCTCGTCCCCGTACTTGGGAGTCGTCGTCCACCACCGCATCATGCCGCGCACATTGCGATCGGCGATGTTCGCGTAGTGGACCTGGTAGTCCACGCGGGCACTGAGCACCGCCCCCGCACCGGCCGGGAGCACCGCGAGCAGCAGAAGGGGCAGCATCAGCGGGTTCAGCACCGACAGGAATCCGCTCGCCGTGACCATACGTACCAGGGCCGACATCAGTCGCTGGGCGTCGGTGACCATCACGCGGGTGCGCATCGCCCCCATCTCGGCGGCTTCTTGACGGTCGGCGAACCCGTCGACGGCATAAGCTGCGGCCTCGACCCGGCAGACGGCCTCCACCAGCGCGGTGTCCGTCTCCGTCGTCAGCTTGGGAGTGATCCGGCGCTCGGCGTACGTGGCGACAGCACCGGCGACACGGGCGAGGGAGCCGGCGCCGGCCGCGACGAGAAGCGCGGGCAGGGCCTGATGGAGCCGCTCCGGGACGGGGCCGCCGCCCAGGATCGGCCCCATGGCCCGGGAGGTCGCCGTCAGCAGGACCGCGGCGGCCAGGCCCGTGCACAACTGGCAGACCAAGAGGAGCAGTACGGCACGGCGATCGACGCTCCACGACATCTTGACGATGCGGCGAAGGACGTTGGGCAACTGCGCGCACAGGTTGAGGAAGGAAGCCTCGCCGAGCGGGTTCACGGAGTACTGCCCTGAGTAGGTGAGCTCGGCGGGGGGCGGCGGCGGAGGGGGAGACGGGGGAGCGGCTTGCTGATCGCGAGCATCTGCTGAGGTCAACTGATCTCCTCTTGCACGGTCGTTGGGGGACCCGGCGGTGTCACCCCGGACAACGACACGAGCAGCCGGATCGAACACACGTCTTTGAGACGGGAGCGAATCCGCGAGATGGAGCGAGAAGCGAACAGTGCGCAGTCCATGGACCCTTGCCCCGCAGGAAGCGAGGGTCCGCCGAGGTTGGCCGAATCGCCGGTGCCTGAAAGGCCTGTGACGAATGGGGTAGCCATCGGTGCCACGTCGCGCTCACCAGTGGATCTCGGAAGCCCGTCGATCCCCTTCGCGTTCCAGGGCGCCGTCGAGCTCCCTCGGCACTCCGCGTCGACGCAGCCCTGGTACGCGACCCTGGTGGGACGGCCCGGTCAGGTGCCGATGCCCTGGCCGAAGCCGCCGTCCACGGGCAGTTCCACGCCGGTGGTGAAGGTGGCGTCGACGGCCAGGTACAGCGCGGCGGCGGCGATTTCCTCCACGGTGCCTCCCCGGCCCATCGGTGTGGAGGCGTTGCCCTGTTCGATGAACTCGGCGCGCTGTTCCTCGGTCAGTTCGGCGACGCCCATGGTGGGAGTGAGGATGAAGCCGGGGGTGATGGCGTTGACGCGGATCTTGCGGGGGAGCAGTTCGGCGGCGAGGACCTTGGTGAACGCGGTGACGGCCTCCTTCGCAGCGGAGTACGCGCTGAGGCCGGGAAAGATCTGGTCGTTGGAGACCGTGGTGAACACGATCGAACCGCCCTCGGACAGCAGCGGCGCCAGTCGCTGCACCGTGAAGAAGGCGCCCTTGGTGTTGACGTCGAAGATGCGGTCCCAGGACTCCTCGGTGACCTCTTCGAGCGTCTGGAACTCGGCGATGCCCTGATTGACGAAGAGGTGGTCGATCCGGCCGAAGCGGTCGGCGACCCGGTCGCCGAGGGCGGCGATGGCGGCGGCGTCCGTGGCGTCGGAGCGCACCGGGTGGGCCAGCGGGGTGTCGAGCGCCGCCTGTGCCTCGGCGAGCCGCTGGTCGCTGCGTCCGGTGTAGATCACTTCGGCGCCGCGGTCGGTGAGGGCCCGGACGACGGCCCGGCCCATGCCGACGGTGCCGCCGGTGACGACGGCCCTCTTGCCCGTCAGGAACTTCGGGGGGATGGCGGAGGAGGGCTGGGTGCTGGTGGTCGTTGTCATGGCGGTTACGCTAAACATTGACGTTGACGTCAGAGTCAAACTTCTGTGCCGGGAGTCACATGTTCATCGGCGAGCTGTCGAGGCGCACCCACGTGAGCACCAGGGGCCTTCGGTACTACGAGCAGCAAGGGCTGCTGCGACCGCGGCGGCGAGCCAGCGGCTACCGCGAGTTCGACGCGTCCGACGTGGCCACCGTGCGCCGGATCCGGATCCTGCTCGCGGCCGGGCTGAACACCGACCTGATCCGGGAGGTGCTGCCCTGCATGGCTGACGAAGGCGCCATCCTCGCGCCCACCTGTGAGGAAATGGCGCAGGACCTCGAGCGCGAACGCGAGCGTCTGGGCACCTCCATCGAGCAGCTCCAAGCCGCTCACGCCATGCTCGGCTCGATCATCGACGCGGGACGGGCGGCACCCGCCTGAGTGGAACTTCGAACCCTGTTGGCTCAGGTGAGTGACATTCCGCGTGCTTCGTTCCTCTCGGGCATTTCTGTCTTCGAGCAGCAAGAACACCGGGAGACGAAATCGAAGTGGATCAGGATGCCTGTGCTGGCGGCGGTCGCCGCCCTGGCCCTCACCGCGGGAATGTCCCATGCCGTCGGCTCGACCGGCGGCGCGCGGACCGCCGAGCCCAGGGCCGCGGCCCCCGCGGATCACACCGGGATTCAAGGCCGCGAGGTGGTCACCCCGGCGGGCGGGGCCGCGACGGCCATCGCGTCGTGCCCAGTCGGCTCTCCTCCTCGGGCGGCAACTACCACGCCGTGGTGTTCAACAACTCGGACGCGGAGCAGAACTTCAACGCGGTCGTGCTGTGCTCGGCGGTCGCCCACGAGCCGCGGCTCGGCGGCCAGGTCACCGTCCAGCCCGGCGGCGAGGTGGTCGCGACGGCCAACTGCGACCCCGGCCACGTGGTCAGCGGCGGTGGCTCCTTCCCCAGCGGTCAGGCCTTCATCGGCGCCTCGCGTCCACTCGCCGACGGCACCGGATGGCAGATCACCGCCGAGAACACGACCGACACCTCTCAGAAAGTGACCGCCCAGGCGATCTGCACATCGTCGTGAACGCGGCACAGCGGCATGAGCGGGGCCGCAGGTTTCATCGGGGCGGCGCGTCCCATGAACCCTGCGGCCCCGCGGCCTGCGCTCCGCTGGGGCCAGCTGTCGAACGGCCTAGGCCGCCCCGGTCCCCAGGAGCAGATCGAGGCCGTGCTCGAAGCGGCCGTCGAAGGACGGGTCGCGGAAGTGCGCCGCGAGGCGGTGGAGTGACGGGTACTCGCCCGACTCCAGCGACCGCTCGAGACGCGGGTCGAGGGTCTTTGGCAGTGACTGCTCCTCCTGCGTCAGGCCGAGGACGAAGTACAGCAGGCTCCAGACCGTCCACGCGGCCTCGCGCTCGCTCGTCGGGTGGCCTGCCATGAGTGCCGTCGAGAGCGTCTCGGCGAAGCGGAGCGTGGCGGGCTCGGCGGCGTAGGTGCCCGCCACGATGCGCGCGCCGTCCCGGTGTGCGAGCAGCGCGCGCCGGTAGCGGCGCATGAGCTCGCGCACGCGCGCCCGCCACTCGTCCGGCAGGCCGTCGAGGGGGATCTCCGCGACGATCGCGTCGGCCATCAGCTCCAGGAGCCTGGTCTTGGTCTTGGCGTGCCACAGCACGGTGTTCATGCGCACGCCCAGGCGCTCCGCCGTCGCCCGCACCGAGAGCCCGTCGGCACCCTTCTCGGCGAGTACGTCGAGAGCCGCGCGCGCCACGGCGCCAGGCGTGAGTCCCGCCCGGTAGCCGCTCTCGGTCCGTGCGGCCGTCCCTTGCTTTTTGGTCACTGACCTAGTCTACTGGCGGTCAGTCGACTTGGTCACTGACCAAGTGCTACGCGACATGCTCGAAGGGGAGGCCCCGTGCACACGAACCAGGCGCAGGACACGATGCGTACGCAGCACTCGGATCGTTCGGACCGGCCAGGGCGCGACGTCGTCATCGCAGGAGCGGGCCCCGTCGGCCTGTGGCTCGCCGCCGAACTGCGCCTGGGTGGCGTGCCGGTGACCGTCCTGGAGCGGCGCGCCACGCCGTCCCCGCACTCCAAGGCCCTCACCGTGCACCCCCGCACCCTGGAGGTCCTGGCGTGCCGCGGCGTCGTCGAGCCGTTCCTCGACGAAGGCGTGCGGCTGCCGGACGGGCACTTCGCGGCCCTCGACCACCGCCTCGACTTCGGCGTCCTCGACACCCCGTACCCGTTCACGCTCGCCCTGCCGCAGGCCCGCACCGAAGCGCTCCTGGAGCGGCACGCGCGCGCCGCGGGCGCCGACATCCGGCGCGGCCATCGCGTGACGGGCCTGACCGAGCACGCGTCCGGCGTGCGCGTCGAGGTCGAGGGTCCGGACGGCCCGTACGAGACGGAGGCGGCGTACGTCGTCGGCTGTGACGGCACCCGCAGCACCGTGCGGGAAGCGGCGGGCATCGGCTTCCCCGGCAGTGACACCACGGTGTGGGGCTGGCTGGGCGACGTCGTCCTGGACACGCCGCCCGCCCGGCCCGTCATCAGTGTGTCGACACCCCGGGGCGGACTGCTCTGCGTGGCTCTGCCCGACGGAGTCCACCGCATCGTCGGCCACACTCCGGACGACCGACGGCAGGACTGGCCCGGGGAATTGACCTTCGAGGAGCTGCGGGCGAAGGTCCGGCGCGTCAACGGCGACGACTTCGGCATGCGCGACCCGCGCTGGCTCTCGCGGTTCGGGAACGCGGCACGGCAGGCGGAGACGTACCGCAAGGGCCGGGTGCTGCTCGCGGGCGACGCCGCGCACATGCACTTCCCGGCGGGCGGGGTCGGCCTCAACGTCGGGGTGCAGGACGCCGCCAACCTCGGCTGGAAGCTGGCCGCGACCGTGCGCGGCGACGCCCCGGACGGGCTCCTCGACAGCTACCACCGCGAACGGCACCCGGTCGGAGCCGAGTTGATCGAGACGACCCGCGCCCAGACCGCCCTGATGACGTCCTGCTCCGGCGACGGAGCGGCCCTGCGCGACCTGCTCAGCGGTGCCGTCGCCGCCGTACCGGAGTTCTCCCGGCGACTCGCCGAAGGGCTTTCGGGCCTGTCGGTGGCGTATCCGGCGGACTCCGGCAGCCACCCGCTCACCGGCCGCCGCGCCCCGAACCTGCGGCTCGCGGGCGGGCGCGATCTCTTCGGCCTGCTGCGGCCCGGCCGTCATGTGCTGCTCGACCTCACCGGCGCCGGGCGCGCCGACGGCCCCTCGCCGGACGTCGTCGTCCACGAGGGGCCGCTGGCCGAGGCCCGCCCCGACTGGGTGGGGGTGGGATCGGCGCTGATCCGACCGGACGGGCACGTGGCGCGAGTCCGGGTGTGAGGGGCGCGGGGTGTACTGGCGGCCGGGTGTGAGGGGCGCGGGACGTACCGGCGGCCGGGTGTGATCGACCGTCAGCCGAAGGTGATCGAGCTGGTCTTGTTGTCGAAGCCGATGGTGGCGAGGTCCGCCACGTCGCCGTTGATCACCTTCGACTCGCCCTTGCAGTCGGCCTTCGACCAGAGCTTCAGCGAGCCGCTCGCCGAGATGGAGGACGCCACCTTCGGGCGCGCCACGTTCTGGCAGCCCTCGCCCGCGACGCCCTGCGCGACGCCGTCGCCGGGGAAGTTGGCGTCGTCGAAGAGGATGGCGCTGGTGGCGGGGGCGGCGGCCCGGCCTCCGCCCGTCCCGCCGGTGCCTTCGCCCGAGCCTGTGCCCTCGGTGCCTTCGTCGGAGCCCGTGCCGCCGTCCGCGGGCCGCCCCGACTTCTGGCCGTCCGGTGTCACGCCGAACCAAGTGCCGCCCACGCCCTGGCCGTTGGTGTCACCGGGCTTGGTGTCCTTGCTGAAGCGGTAGACGGGCCAGCCGCCGATCGTCACCTGGCGCGTGCCGTCGTCCCGCTTGATGACGCCGACGTCCGACGGCTGCACCCCGTCGACGAAGATCTTGCCGCCCGGGTTCACCAGGACGGGGGGCCAGGTGGTGGCGCAGGCGCCGGCGCAGTTCGACTTGGACGGCTGCGCGGTGTCCTTGTCGAAGCGGTACAGGGTGAAGCCCGCCCCGTTCACCACGACCGGGTTCAGGTCGCCCGCCCGGCTCGCCGAGAGCTGGACCCACGTGCGCTGCACGGGCTTGGTGGCGGGCTTGCCCGGAGGGTTGGCCCAGTCGCCGGTGCGCCGCTCGGCGTTGTTCTGCTCGGCGGTGCCCGAGCGCAGCGAGAGTTCCATCGCGCTGCCGCCGCCCGACTGGCCGTCGGCGGCCGGGGTGTTGGACGCCGGGGCGTCGCCCGCGGCCTTGGCGTCGCCGCCGTCGTCACCGCCGCCGCACGCGGTCAGGAGCAGCACGCCCGCCGCTGCGAAGGACGTGAGGAGCATGGCCGGCCGGGTGTTCTTGCTGAACATGAGAAGTCTCCCAAGGATGTCGTCGCTCGGTCGTCCGGGCTGTTGTGGCCCGTCGAGGCGGGAGTACGGGCGCCGCGCTCCCGCCTGTTCAGCCTCTTCGGGGCTGTGACCAAACCGAGACAATGTCCAAGCTAGGAGTCCGTCCGAAAGTCGTGCTTGCGGGGCGGACCGCCCGTCCCCTCAGGGGTCACCCCCGGCCGCTCGCGATACACGCAGGCCACGACCGTCACTGCCGCGGTCCCCACGAGCAGCGGCCAGCCGATCCCGTGGCGAAGAACCAGCCAGGCGCCCGGCAGTGCCCCCGCGATCATCGCGAGGGTCGCGCCGACCCGCCGGACCGCGAGCCGGTCCGTGCCGCCCGCGAGCCGGGACTCGGCGGCGAGCCCGGTGAGGGTGCGCGTCAGGACGGTCGTGGTGAGGTCCGGGACGTTCAGCTTCAGGACGGTGCCGTTGCGC
Source organism: Streptomyces flavofungini (assembly GCF_030388665.1). NCBI lineage: Bacteria > Bacillati > Actinomycetota > Actinomycetes > Kitasatosporales > Streptomycetaceae > Streptomyces > Streptomyces flavofungini. Next base: position 8,481,350 of record NZ_CP128846.1, read on the forward strand.
AGCCCCATCGCCAGGGCCAGCAGGGCGATGAGGGCGTACGTGGCGTCGGCGGCCCCCGCGAACGCCAGGGCCGTCGTGACGCCGAGGAGCACCGCCTCGCCGGCCAGAGCGGCCCGCACCCACGTCGCCCGCCGCCGCCCCCGCAGCGCCCGCGCGAGGCGCCCCGCCCCGGCCGCGCCCACCAGGAACGCACCGAGCGACACCAGTGATCCGACGACGGAGAATCCGGGCGCCCCGGCCGCGGCGAAGCCGATGACGACGACATTGCCGGTCATGTTCGCCGCGAAGACCCGCCCGAGCCCGAGGAAGGTGACGGCGTCCACGAACCCGCTGACCGCGGTGAGCGCGAAGAGGACCAGGGCGAGGGGGTGCCGGTCGCCGACCTGCGGACCGGGAGTCTCGACGCCCGCACCCTGCTGATCATTCGTCATGCGGCCAGCTTCTCAAGGGGGCCGGGCGCGGGCCGGCTGCGACGGGGCCGGGGTGGACGGGCTCGCCCGGAACGCGCCCGTGTCGTGGCGGGTGCCGCACCCGCATGCCCGGGCCCGCCCCTCCCCGCATCCCCGCGCCGCCGCATCCCCGTGCCCTCGCCCTTCCCCCTCACTGAAACACGTTCTACTCTGTCCGCCGTCAAGCCGCAGCGCCACGGCAGGGTCGGGCGCAGGGACGACAGGAGGGCCCGTGCACCTCGAATACACCCCCGAGCAGCAGCGGTTGCGCACCGAACTGCGCGCGTACTTCGCCGACCTCGTGCCCGACCGCGCGTACACCCGCTACGCCGAGCCCGCCGCCCAGAAGCGGTTCTACCGCGAGACGATCCGCCGCCTGGGGGCCGACGGCTGGCTCGGGGTCGGCTGGCCCGAGGAGTTCGGCGGCCGCGGGCTCACGCCGATGGAGCAGTTCATCTTCTTCGACGAGGCGGCCCAGGCCGGGGTGCCGCTGCCGCTCATGGCCCTCAACACCGTGGGCCCGACGCTCATGCGGTACGGCACGGACGAGCAGAAGGCGTACTTCCTGCCCCGGATCCTCTCCGGCGAGATCGACTTCGCGATCGGCTACAGCGAGCCCGACGCGGGCACGGACCTGGCGGCGCTCAGGACCCGGGCCGTCCGGGAGGGCGACGAGGAGACCGGCCACTACACGGTCAACGGCCAGAAGATCTGGACGACCAACGGCGACACGGCCGACTGGGTGTGGCTGGCCGTCCGCACCGACCCCGACGCGCCCCCGCACCAGGGCATCACCATGCTGCTCGTGCCGACGTCCGACCCCGGCTACTCCTGCACGCTCATCAACACCCTCGCCTCGCACGACACCACGGCGAGCTACTACGAGAACATCCGCGTGCCCGTCTCCCGCCGCGTCGGCGCGGAGAACAAGGGCTGGCGCCTGATCACCAACCAGCTCAACCACGAACGCGTCACCCTCGCCGCACACGGCACCATGGCCATCCGCGCCCTGCACGACGTCCAGCGCTGGGCCGCCGAGACCAAGCTCGCCGACGGCCGCCGCGTCATCGACCTGCCCTGGGTGCGCCGCCGCCTCGCCCAGACCCACACCAGGCTCGACGCGATGAAACTCCTCAACTGGCAAATGGTGAACGCCGTCCAGGACGGCACCCTCACCCCCCAGGACGCCTCCGCCGTCAAGGTCTACGGCTCCGAGGCCCGCCGCGACGCCTACGCCTGGCTCATGGAAGTCATCGGCGCCGCAGGGCCCTTGAAGGAGTCCTCGGCAGGCTCCGTCCTCCACGGCGAACTGGAACGCGGCTACCGCTCGGCGGTCATCTTCACCTTCGGCGGCGGCAACAACGAGATCCAGCGCGAGATCATCTCGTGGATCGGCCTGGGGATGCCGCGGGTGCGCCGCTGACGGGCCGTGCGGCCTCGCGACCCGGACGATCCGGCGCTCCCGTACAGCGGGAGGCGTCGGACGGCACCCGCCAGGGAAGCCTGCCCTTGATCGGCACGGGGCGTCGTCCGAGTCGTCCACGCCGTCCGAGCCCTCCGAGGAGAACCGCCGTATGCGCACCCTGACCTTCGTCGTCGGTACCGGCCGCAGTGGGTCGACCGCGCTGTCCGGCATTCTCCACGCGCATCCGGATGTGCTGAGTCTCAACGAGTTGCTGGCGTCGGTGCAGAGCCGGGGGTTTCCGGAGGGGCGGCTCGGGGGCGGGGATTTCTGGCGGTTGCTCGCCGAGCCCAATCCGCTGTTCGAGCGGATGATCCGGAACGGCGTGTCGATGCCGGAGTTCGTGTATCCGCGTCGTCCCGGTCGCTTCTCGACGGAGAAGGACGGGATCCCCGCGCTGTCCCTGATGGTGCTCCCGCATCTGAGCGACGACCCGGACGGGCTCTTCGACGAGCTGGAGGGGACCGTGCGCCGGTGGCCGGAGCGTACGGCCGCTGAGCACTACGAGGCGCTGTTCGACCTGTTGGGCGCGCGCTTCGGGCGTACGGCGGCCGTCGAGCGGTCCGGGTACTCACTGGGGTGGGTTCCGCTTCTGCGCGAGGTGTTCCCGAAGGCGCGCTTCGTGCACCTTTTCCGGGACGGGCCCGACTGCGCCCTGTCCATGAGCCGACACCCGGGCTACCGGCTGATCTTCCTGCTGCGTGAGATCCTCGCGCGGACCGGAGCCGCGCGCGTCGAGGAGCTGACGGAGGATCAGGTCAGGTCCCTGCCAACCGAGTTGGCTGCGCTGCTCGGGGAGCGGTTCGACGCCGCTCTGGTACTGGACAGCGAGCTGCCGTTGACCGGGTTCGGGAAGCTGTGGTCGGAGCTGGTCAGCCAGGGCGTGGACCTGCTCGGGGAGGTTCCCGCCCCCTCGCGGACCACGCTCGCCTACGAGGACCTGCTCGACGAGCCCCGCGCGGAGCTGACCCGGCTTGCCGAGTTCATCGGCGTGGAGCCGCTCCCGCAGTGGCTCGACACCGGGGCCGCGCGGCTCGACGGCAGTCGGCGGGGCTCCTCACTGCGGCTGCCCGCGGCCGAGCTCGCCGCGCTCCGGGAGTGCTGCGCTCCCGGAACGCGGGCTCTGGCGGACGGCCGACGGTAGGTGGGGGCGGACGGGCGGCTCGGGGCGGACTGCTCGGGCGGGGCGACGAGGGTTGCCCAGGGGGTGGTGACGGAGAACACCACCCGCTTGCCCTTTGTGGAGTTGATGCGTTCGTTCACGCCCCACAGCCTGTCCGTGGTCCAGGAGCAGGCGAGGTTCTGCGTGGAGACGGGGGCCGGCGCACGACGCGGCCGCCCGCGGCGTCCTTCTTGTACTCGGCCGAGACGAGGGCGTCCTGGCCGCCGGTGCGGTCGAGGCTGTGGGAGTTCGGGCAGGGGGGTGGTGCCCGAGGCGACGGAGCAGGGGGCGTCGCCGGTGGTGGTGCGGTACATCGCGACCATCGGGACGGCGTTGCGCGCGTTCACCAGCGTGAGCCGGGCGTACTCGTCACCGCCGCTTCGTCGGGTCGGGGTTGCCGAGGCCGGTGCTGTGGTGCCAGGTGTGCGGCGGACCCTGAGGCGTTCCTCGTGCTTGTTCGATCGCGTGAGCGAAGCCCGACCCCGGCCCGGCAACGCGGAGTTCACCGCGCGGTCGTGTCGATGTGGCCGAAAGCCAGTGCTGGTCGGGCCGTGCGGACGGGACGCGTGGCTGGTTCCTTGCCCCGCCGAAAATGCCGGGCAACCATCGGACGGCACCCTCACGTCTGGTCCCACAAGGGCACCTCGGCAGCAGGGAGAACGCGGTCGCGACCTCGCGGCGGCACTCGGCCGCGGTGCCCCGGACCATCGATCCACATGCAACGTATGGGAGACATACATGGCTGCCTTCGAAGCCCCGGCCACCCCCCTGGAGCAGCTCCTCATCGCCACCCTCTACGACGGCAGCCAGGTCGCTGCCGCCTTCGATGAGCTGCGTCAGGCCGGCCTCGGCGACAAGGTCGACTCCTGGCTGAGCACGGGTGAGAACCTGCCCGTCACCGCGGACGAGCTCGGCAAGGTCCTCGGCGGGCACATCGCCCGGATAGCCACGATCACCGGCACCACCGCCGACGAGATCGCCGAGAAGGTCGCCCTGATGCTGCCGCTGGCCGTGGACGCGGCAAGCCCGAACGGCGAACTGGGCCAGTAGTCCAGAGCCTCCGGGCCGCTGAGGCGACCGTCTCGTGCCCGTGCCGCCGCACGGACACGGGACGACCCGCTCACGGCCGTATCGCGGGCCGCGCGCGTGTGCGTAACCTGCGAGGGGAGGTGACGGCATGCGCGAAGCGGACGCCGGGCTCTTCGGGCCCTCGTCGGTGACCTGGCAGGCGCACGGAGACCCGATGATGTGGGTCGCGGGCGTCAGGGCCCTGTACTTCCAGGCGCTGCACCCGCGCGCGGTGCGCGGCGTCATGCAGAACTCGACAGCGTTCGATCGTCAGAAGAGTGGCCGCAAGGACGCCTGGGGCCGCCTGATGCGCACCGCGAACTTCGTGGGCACGACGACGTACGGCACCACGCAGGCCGCGGAGAAGGCGGGCGCCCGGGTCCGCAAGATCCACTCGATGCTCTCCGCCACCGACCCCGACACCGCGGAGCGCTACGGCGTCGACGAGCCCGAGCTGCTCCTGTGGGTGCACTGCGCGGAGATCGACTCCTACCTCCACGTCCTGCGCCGCTCCGGCTTCCCGATCGGCGCCGCGGCCGCCGACCGCTACGTCGCCGAACACCGCGAGAGCGCCCGCCTGGTCGGCCTCGACCCCGACGCCGTACCGGCCTCCACCGCCGAACTCGCCGCCTACTTCGAGCAGGTACGCCCCGAGCTCGCCGTCGGCCCCGAGGCCCGCGCCGTCGACGACTTCCTGCTCCGGCCGCCCACGAAGGCCCTGCTGGTCCCGGCGCGCGCCCTGCTCTGGCGGCGCGTGGCGAACCTCGCGTACGCGTCCCTGCCCCGCTACGCCCACGAGCTGTACGGCAGGCCCGCCCCGCCCCCGAGGACGGTCACCCGCCGCCTGGTCGCCACCGGCACCCTGCTGCGCCTCGTACCCGCCCGGGTGCGCTGGCAGCTCCCGCCGAAGCACATCCTGCGCGCCATGGCCCGCCTCGGCCCCGGCAGCCGCCCCGACCCGCGCCATGTCCCGTACAAAGTCGACAGACGGGACGCCATACTGGACGGGCCGGGGAGGGCGCAGCGAGGCAACGGGGGCGATGGCGCGAGATGCCAGAGGTGGGGGACACCAGGCTGATCCAGGGCCGGTACCGACTGCTCGACCTGATCGGGCGCGGCGGCATGGGCGAAGTGTGGCGGGCGCGCGACGAATCGCTCGGCCGCAAGGTCGCCGTCAAGTGCCTCAAGCCGCTCGGGCCCCAGCACGACCAGTCGTTCACCCGGGTCCTGCGGGAGCGCTTCCGGCGCGAGGCGCGGGTCGCGGCGGCGCTGCAGCACCGCGGCGTGACCGTCGTGCACGACTTCGGCGAGAACGACGGCGTGCTGTTCCTGGTCATGGAGCTCCTGGAGGGCCGCAACCTGAGCCAGGTCCTGGAGGACCACAGACAGCACCCACTGCCCGTCACCGACGTCGTGGACATCGCCGACCAGGTCACCTCCGCGCTGGCGTACACCCATGAACAGGGCATCGTGCACCGCGACCTGAAGCCCGCCAACATCATGCGGCTGCTCGACGGCACGGTGAAGATCTGCGACTTCGGCATCGCCAGGCTCGGCCACGACATCGGCTTCACCTCACGGCTCACCGGCACCGGCATCGCCATGGGCACCCCGCACTACATGTCGCCCGAGCAGATCAGCGGCGCCGAGGTCGACCAGCGCAGCGACCTCTACTCCTTCGGCTGCGTCCTCTACGAACTCGCCACCGGCGCCCCGCCGTTCGACATGGAGGACGCCTGGGCGGTCCTCGTCGGCCACCGCGACACCGCGCCCGAGCCGCCCCGCCGCCACCGCGGCGAACTGCCCGCGTACTTCGACCGGATCGTCCTGGACCTGCTGGCCAAGCACCCCGACCAACGCCCCGCCGACGCCCGCGAGCTCGGCCGCCGCATCGCCGCGGGCCGCAGCGCCCCCGCCGCCTACGTACCGACCGTCGTCTCGCCCTGCCTGCGCCGCCCCGGCGCCGCGCCCCCCGAGCGTCACGCGCGCCCCGAACCGCACTCCGAGCCCGCCCTGCCGCCCTGGACGCGCGGCATGACCACCGGCCACAAGGCGACCGGCACCAGCCTGCGCGCCACGCCGCCCGACGCCGCCGCCGGCCTGACCGGCGAGTGGATCCCGCGCCCCACGGGGCGCCACACCGTGGTCCCGCCGCCCGCGCCGGAGCGGCCCGCGCCCCCGGCGTCCGTCGTCGCCGCCCTGGTCAGCCGCCACAACGCGGGCCTGAGCCTCGGCCGCCTCGGCCGCTGGGCGGAGGCGGGCGAGGTGCACCGCGCCGTCGCCGCCGAACGCGAGCACGTGCTCGGCCCCGACCACCCCGACACTCTCGCCAGCCGGTACGAGGTCGGCTTCACGCTCAGCCGCACCGGCCGCCCCGCGGACGCCCTGCGCGAGTACGGGCGCGTCGCGGAGGGCCGTGAACGCGCCCTGGGTGCCGAGCACTTGGACACCCTCGCCGCCCGGCAGGAGATGGCCTACGTCCTCGGTCAGCTCGGCCGGCACTTCGAGGCGCACCAGGTGTACACGCAGGTGCTCGCCGTCCGGGAGCGGGCCGTGGGCCCCGACCACCCCGACACCCTGCGCTGTCGCCACAACCTCGCGTTCAACCTCAGCCGCCTGGGCCGCCTCGAGGACTCCTACCGGCTGGCCCGCGACGTGGCCGCCGCCCGGGCCCGCGTCCTCGGTCCGACCCACCCCGACACCCTCGTCACCCGCTACGAAGTCGCTTACGCGCTCGGCCAGTTGGGGCACTGGCCGGAGGCGCTGCAGACGTACCGCGAAGTGGCCGAGGCGCGGACGCGGGCGCTCGGCGCCGACCACCCCGACACGCTCGCTGCCCGCTACGAGGTCGGCATCAGCCTCGGCCGGCTCGGCCGCAGCACGGAGGCCCTGGAGCTGTACCGCGCCCTGATCGAGGACCGCACCCGCGTCAACGGCCCCGCCGACCCCGAGACCCTGCGCGCCCGGCACGGCCTCGGTGTGAACCTGGGCCGCCTCGGCCGCTGGGAGGAGGCCCTCGCGGAGGCCCGCGACGTGTGCGCGATCCGTGAACGCGTCCTCGGCGCCGGTCACCCCGACACCCTGGTCAGCCGCCGGGAGGTCGCCGTCGGACTCGGTTGGCTCGGCCGGTGGCCGGATGCCCTCACCGAGTACCGCAGGGTGGCCGCCGCCCGCGAACAGGTCCTCGGCGCCGACCACCCCGACACCCTCGCGAGCCGCAACGACGAGGCGCACTGCCTGGAGCAGCTGGGCCGGGGCACGGAGGCGGTGGAGCTGTACCGGAGGGTGGCGGCGCTGCGGCAGCGGCGGGCGTCCGGGGCGCACTGAGGCGCGGGCCGCCGTCCGCTTCGCCTCGGGCGCGGCGGCCCGGACCGCTTCGGGTCGAGGCGGGCGTGCGGCAGCGCGAGGGCGCCGTGGACGCCCGGCCGCGCTCGTCCGGGTCCGGCTCCGGACAACAGCTCGATTCCGTGCTACGAAGAATCATGCGATCCAGCTACGACGCAGTGGTGGTCGGCGGCGGCCACAACGCCCTGGTTGCCTCCGCCTACCTGGCCAGAGCGGGCCACTCGGTGCTGCTCCTCGAACGGCTGCCCGACATCGGCGGAGCCACCGTCTCGACGCGCCCCTTCCCCGGCATGGACGCCCGCCTCTCCCGCTACTCGTACCTGGTGAGCCTGTTGCCGCGGAAGATCGTGCGGGATCTGGACCTGGACTTCCGGGTGCGCGCCCGCACGGTGTCGTCGTACACGCCGACGGTCCGCGAAGGGCGCCCCACGGGGCTGCTCGTGGGCGGCGGCGAGGCCCGCACCCGGGAGTCGTTCGCCCGGCTCACAGGCGACGACCGCGAGTACACGGCCTGGCGGGAGTTCTACGCGCGCACGGCCCACGTCGCCACCCGGGTGTTCCCCACCCTCACCGAACCCCTGCCGACGAAGAAGGAGCTGCGCCGCCGCGTCGACGACGAGACCGCCTGGCGCATGCTGTTCGAGGAGCCCATCGGCCGGGCCGTCGAGGAGCGCTTCGCCGACGACCTGGTGCGCGGCGTGGTCCTCACGGACGCGCTGATCGGCACCTTCGCCGACGCCCACGACCCGTCCCTGCGCCAGAACCGCTGCTTCCTCTACCACGTGATCGGCGGGGGCACCGGCGACTGGAACGTGCCCGTCGGCGGCATGGGCGCCCTGACCCGCGCCCTCACCGACGCGGCCCGCGCGGCCGGCGCCGACCTGCGCACCGGCCACGAGGTGACCCGCGTCGACACCGACGGACGGTACGCCGAGGTGACGTACCGGACGGCGGACGGCGAGGGCACGGTCGGGGCCCGGCACGTCCTCGTGGGCGCCTCGCCGCAGCAGCTCGCCGCGCTGACCGGCGACGAGCCGCCGCCCCCGGCCGAGGGCGCCCAGCTCAAGGTGAACATGCTCCTGGACCGGCTGCCCGCGCTGCGCGACCCTGACGTCGACCCGCACGAGGCCTTCGCCGGGACCTTCCACATCGCCGAGGGGTACGCGGAGCTCGCCCGGGCCCACGCGCAGGCGGCCGCGGGCGGGCTGCCCGCCGCACCGCCCTCCGAGATCTACTGCCACTCCCTCACGGACCCGACCATCCTCGGCCAGGACCTCGTCGAGCGCGGCTGCCACACCCTGACTCTCTTCGGCCTGCACACCCCCGCCCGCCTCTTCACCGACGCCACCAACGACGCCCTGCGCGCCGAACTCCTCACCTCGGCCCTCGCCCAGCTCGACGCGCACCTGGCCGAGCCGATCGCCGACTGCCTCGCCACGGACGCGCAAGGGCGCCCGTGCGTCGAGGCGAAGACCCCGCTGGACCTGGAGCGCACCCTGCGCCTGCCCGGCGGCAACATCTTCCACGGCGACCTTTCCTTCCCGTACGCCGACGAGGGCGCCCCCGACCAGCGGGGCCACCAGGGACGTTGGGGAGTGGAGACCCGGCATGCGAACGTCCTGCTGTGCGGCGCGGGCGCGCCGCGCGGGGGCGGGGTCAGCGGCATCCCCGGGCACAACGCGGCCATGGCCGTACTGGAACGGTGAGCCGCCACCGCGGGGGACGCGCTGATCGGCTACCAGCAGGCGCACCGCCGCCACGTCCGCGTCATCACGGAGATGCGTCTCCCTCGCCGTCGGCGGCGCCATCGACGGCGTCATCGGCCACTGGCTGGCCCACCCCGACCTCGACCTGGACGCGGCCGCAGACGAGTTGGAGACGTTCACGCTGAACGCGATCGGGGCCGGGGGCGGCTGAACCGGGCGCGGGGGCGTACAGGTGTGTGCCCCGAGGGCCGTGGGCAGCAGTTGGGGGGCGTGATCCCTCGGCCGCCGGGGCCGCGGGGCGACGCCGCAACCGCGTGCCGAAGGAGCGTCGCATGGGCGTCAGCAAGCCCCCGTCCGAACCGCAGGAGCCCGCCGCCGGGACCGTTCCCCCTGCCGGACCCATACCCTCCGCCCTCGGCGGTCTCGACGCAGCCCTGCCCGAACTCGTCGCCCTGTACCGGGACCTGCACTCCCACCCGGAGCTGCCCTTCGAGGAGCACCGCACCGCCGCCGAGATCGTCCGGCGCGCCACGGCGTACGGCTGCGACGTCACGCCCGGCGTGGGCCGCACCGGCGTCGTGGCCGTCCTCGACAACGGCGAGGGCCCCACCGTCCTGCTGCGCGCCGACTTCGACGCCCTGCCCCTCGTCGAACTGACCGGCCTGCCCTACGCCTCCCGCACCGAGGGGGTGATGCACGCCTGTGGCCACGACCTGCACGTCACCTGTCTGCTGGGCGCCCTGAAGCTGCTCGCGGCGGCGCGCGGGAGCTGGCGCGGACGGGTCGTCGCCGCGTTCCAGCCCGCCGAGGAGGTCGGTGAGGGCGCGCAGGCGATGGTGGACGACGGGCTCTTCGAGCGCTTCGGGACGCCGGACGTGGTGCTCGGCCAGCATGTCGCGCCGCTGCCCGCGGGCATGGTGGCCTGTCACGCCGGAGAGGCGTTCGCGGCCACCGACTCGCTGAAGGTCGTCATGTACGGCAAGGGCGCGCACGGCTCACGGCCGGAGACGTCCGTCGACCCCGTGGTGATGGCCGCCGCGACGGTGATGCGGCTGCAGACCGTCGTCTCCCGCGAGGTGCCGGCGGGGGAGACGGCGGTGCTCACCGTGGGGTCGCTGCGGGCGGGCACGGTCGACAACGTCATCCCGGACGAGGCCGAGCTGCGGCTGAGCATCCGCTCCTACACGGAGGACGTCCGGGCCCGGATGCGGGCCGCCGTGGAGCGGATCGTGCGCGGCGAGGCCCGGGTGGCGGGAGCCACGCGCGAGCCCGAGTTCACGCAGCTCGACGCGTTCCCCGTGGTCGTCAACGACGAGGCGGCGGTGGCCAGGACCATGGCCGCGATCGGCGCGGTCGTCGGCGCGGGACAGGTGATCGACCCGGGGCCCGTGACCGGCAGCGAGGACGTGGGGATCCTCGGCACGGCGGCCAAGGCTCCGCTCTGCTACTGGCTGTTCGGCGGCTGCGACCCCGCGACGTACGCCGCGGCCCGGGCCGCGGGCACCGTGGACCGCGACATCCCCTCCAACCACTCGCCGCGCTTCGCGCCCGTGCCGGAGCCGGCCGTCACCACCGGTGTGACGGCGCTGACGACGGCGGCGCTGGAGTGGCTGGGGCGGCCGCGGTGAGCGTGCCCGTGCCGGGCGGAGGGCGGCGTACGGACTGAGTCTCGGCGTACGGACCTTGAGTCTCAGCGCCAGTCGGGGGCGCCCGGTGCCGGTACGACGGCACTCTCGATCCTGGCCCGGGTCTCCCGCATGACCGCGACGATCCGGGCCTCGTGCTCCGCGCTCAGCCGTGCCACCGGCACCGAACAGCTGATGGCGTCGGTGGCCGGCTCGTCGTAGCGCAGCGCGAAGCCGAAGCCCGCGATGCCGGTCACCGTCTCTTCGCGGTCGATGGAGTAGCCGCGCTCGCGGACCTGGGCGAGGTCGGCGACGAGCGTGCTCCTTTCCGTGTGGGTGTTCTCCGTGTACGCGACCAACGGGCCCTCGGGGAGGGGGAGTTCGCCGTCGGGGCGCTCGGCGAGCAGGGCCTTGCCGAGGGCTCCCGCGTGCGCGGGGATCCGGCGGCCGACCCGGCTGAGGGTCCGCGCGTAGGCGTGCGACTCGCGCGTCGCGAGGTAGACGACGTTCGGGCCGTCGAGCCTGGCCAGGTGGACCGTCTCGCCGAGCGTGTCCGACGCCTGCTCGAGCGCGGGGCGGGCCCGGCGCACGCGCGGGTCGCTGTCCAGGTAGCTGGTGCCCGTGAGCAGGGCGCGGATCCCGATGCCGTACAGCGACCCGGTCGTGTCGGAGCGCACCCAGCCGCAGTCGACGAGGGTCTGGAGCAGTTGGTACATGCTGCTGCGCGGTACGCCGAGTTCCGCGGCCAGTTCGTCCAGGCGGGCGGGCCGGTCGCCCCGGGCGGCGAGCAGTTCGAGCAGTTCCACGGTGCGGGCCGCCGACTTCACCCCGCGGGTCCCGCTCGTCTTCGACATGGCCACATCGTAATTCCGCGTGGCCGCACCCATTGACCCCACCTGTTCATCCCCATAATCTCCGTTCTCATACATGCACATCATCTGCATGCGCGGATGCGAGAGAACATCCAGGAGCGACTCCGGTGCGGCCCGGCGCATCGCGGGCCGCCTCGGCGGCGTCCTGGCCCTGGAGGGAACCCTTGACGCCCTGAACCTCTGAGACCGCGCATCACGACCCGCGAACTCCCCCTCTGCGCGCCCCCACGTACTTCCTCCCCACGTACTCCCTCTCCTCGGAAGGACCTCGACCGGCATGAGCCGCCAGCCGACCGTCACGCAGTTCGCCGTCTACCCGGTCGCGGGCCGCGACTGCATGGAACTGAACCTCTCCGGCGCCCACGGCCCCTACTTCACCCGCAACATCGTGGTCCTCAAGGACTCCGAGGGCCGTACGGGCCTGGGGGAGGTGCCCGGCGGCGAGAAGATCACGCAGACCCTCAGGGACGCCGAACCCCTGGTCGTGGGAGCCGAGTTGGGGGACTACAAGCGGGTGCTGCGCGCGATGGGGAGCCGTTTCGCGGACCGCGACGCGGGCGGACGCGGCGCCCAGACCTTCGACCTGCGGACGACCGTGCACGCCGTCACGGCGGTCGAGTCGGCCCTGCTGGACCTGCTCGGCCAGCACCTCGACGTCCCGGTGGCGGCGCTGCTCGGCGACGGCCTGCAGCGCGACTCCGTACGCGTGCTCGGCTACCTCTTCTACGTCGGCGACCCGGACCGCACGGACCTGGACTACGTCCGGGAGCCGGACGCGGACGTCGCCTGGCACCGCGTCCGGCACGAGGAGGCGCTGACGCCGCAGGCCATCGTCCGCCAGGCCGAGGCGGCCCACACCCGGTACGGCTTCCGGGACTTCAAACTCAAGGGCGGGGTCCTGCCGGGCGCCGAGGAGGTCGCGGCCGTGCGTGCCCTCAAGGACCGGTTCCCCGAGGCGCGGATCACCCTGGACCCGAACGGAGCCTGGTCACTGCGCGAGGCCGTCGACCTGTGCGCACCCCTGGTCGGCACCCTCGCCTACGCCGAGGACCCCTGCGGAGCCGAGGACGGCTACTCGGGCAGGGAGGTCCTGGCCGAGTTCCGCCGCGCCACCGGCCTGCCGACCGCGACCAACATGATCGCCACCGACTGGCGCCAGCTGACCCACGCGCTCGCCCTCCAGTCGGTCTCCATCCCCCTGGCCGACCCGCACTTCTGGACCATGCAGGGCTCGGTCCGCGTGGCCCAGCTCTGCAACGCCCTCGGCCTGACCTGGGGCTGCCACTCCAACAACCACTTCGACATCTCCCTGGCGATGGTCACGCACTGCGGCGCCGCGGCTCCCGGCCCCTACAACGCCCTGGACACCCACTGGATCTGGCAGGAGGGCCTGGAACGCCTCACCGTCACCCCGCCGACCATCACCAACGGCGAGATCCCCCTCCCCGACGCCCCCGGCCTCGGCCTCACCCTCGACCCGGACCGCCTCCAGGCGGCCCACGACCTCTACCGGAAGCAGTCCCTGGGCGCCCGGGACGACGGCGCGGCGATGCAGTACCTGATCCCGGGCTGGAGGTTCGACGCGAAGAAGCCTTGTCTGGTGCGCTAGGACTCCACGCCGCTCGCAGGAGGATCCGCGCCTGAGCGGCCCGCCCGCGAGGGGTGCTTCGAGCGGAGCTTCATGCCGTGAGGCGGCGCGTGAGGTCGAGCAGCTCCGGAAGACGCAGGACCCGTCCTGCGAACCCCGGCAGGGGGCATGGAGCGGGCGCGTCCACCGCGCGGGGATCGCGTCCAGGCCGTAGCGCGCCCCCGCGAGACCTCCGGTCACCGCGGCGACGGTGTCCGTGTCGCCGCCGAGGCCGATCGCGGCACGCAGTGCGCCCTCGCAGCAGGTGGTGGTGCGTACGGCCCGGACCGCGGAGCCCAGGGCAGGGCCGGACGACTCCGTTCCCGCCGGGCGAACCCCGGCGCACGCTCCGGGCGCACCCCCCACCCCGGCCACGTACCCCGCGAGCATCCGCAGTGCCGGTGCTCGGCGCAGGCGGCGGAGGGAGGTCGGGAGGTGACCGGGGCGGAGGGTGCCGTTGAGGGCGGGGGGCAGGAGGGTTTCGTGTTCGGTGAGTTGGGAGCGTCGGGTGAGGGCGGTGGGGAACTCGCGGCGGCGTTGGACGCGGTGCGGGTCCGTGATCGGCGGGGGCAGGGTGAGCGGCTATCGTCGGTCGGCCCTCGTGGCCGCCACACTGTCATCGGTGGTGCTCGGGGCCGTCGTGAACGTCGCGACCAGCTTCATCGAGCTGCCGGACGCCGCAGCCTGGTGGGTGGTCGCCGGGGTGCTGCTCGTCATCGCCGTGGTCCTCCTCGACGCGTGCCGGGCCCGCGTCGAGGAGACCGTGCGCGCGTGGAGGAGCACGTCGGGCAAGGGGAGCGTGCGGAGTCGTTCCCAGCCACCAGGGTGCGACGGCGCAGTACGCGGTCATCCCCGCGCGGGAGACGGCTGACGCCTTCGTGGCGGAGGTGTCCACGGTGGTCGCCCAGCTGAGGCTGCTGCGCCGGAACGGCATCCCGCAAGGAAACTGACGCAGCATCAGAAAATCTCTTCCCTCGTCCGCGCCGCTGCGGCATCCTGCGCCCATGCAGACGGAGCTGAGCAAGCAACTCGGAGTCGAGTACGCCGTCTTCGGCTTCACGCCGTTCCCCGCCGTGGCGGCCGCCATCAGCCGGGCGGGCGGGTTCGGGGTGCTCGGTGCGGTCCGCTACACCGCGCCCGACGACCTCGCGCGCGACCTCGACTGGATGCAGGAGCACGCGGACGGCCTGCCCTATGGGCTCGACGTCGTCATGCCCGCGAAGCGGGCCGAGGCTCCCGGGGGGCAGGCGCTGACCGAGGCCGACGTGGAGGCGATGATCCCCGCGGGGCACCGCAAGTTCGTCGAGGAGACCCTCGCCGAGCACGGCGTGCCCGCGCTCGCCGAGGGCGAGGCGTCCGGCTGGCGCATCACCGGCTGGATGGAGCAGGTGGCGCGCGGCCAGCTCGACGTCGCCTTCGATCACCCCATCAAGCTGCTCGCCAACGCCCTCGGCTCCCCGCCCGCCGACGTCATCACCCGCGCCCACGACCAGGGCGTCCTCGTCGCCGCCCTCGCGGGCAGCGCCCGGCACGCCCGCAAGCACGCGGACGCCGGCATCGACATCGTGGTGGCCCAGGGCTACGAAGCGGGCGGCCACACCGGTGAGATCGCGTCCATGGTGCTCACGCCCGAGGCCGTCGATGCGGTCGCGCCGCTGCCGGTGCTCGCGGCGGGCGGCATCGGCAGCGGGGAGCAGGTCGCGGCGGCTCTCGCCCTCGGCGCGCAGGGCGTCTGGCTCGGCTCGGTGTGGCTCACGACGACGGAGGCCGACCTGCACTCCGCCGCCCTCACCCGCAAACTGCTCGCCGCCGGGTCCGGGGACACCGTCCGCTCCCGGGCCTTGACGGGCAAGCCCGCACGCCAGTTGCGGACGGAGTGGACCGACGCGTGGGACGACCCGGCGGGGCCCGGGGCGCTGCCGATGCCGCTGCAGGGACTGCTCGTCGCCGAGGCCGTGTCGCGCATCCAGAAGTACGAGGTGGAGCCGCTGCTCGGCACGCCCGTCGGGCAGATCGTCGGCCGGATGAACAGCGAGCGCAGCGTCCAGGCCGTGTTCGACGACCTGACCCGGGGGTTCGAGCGCGCGATCGCCCGCCTCAACCGCATCGCGGGGCGGACCTGAGCCGACCGGAGCGCACGGAAACCCGTCGGGCCCACGCCCCGTCCCTCCCACAGCGCCCCGCGCCCAACCCCCGAGGAGACCCGATGAGCACCCCGCCCAACGGATTCTGGGCCCAGGCCGGCGCCGACCCCGGCCGCACCGTCCTCGTCGACCCCGGTGGCGAGGAGTGGACGGCGGGCCGACTGCACGCCGACGCCAACCGGCTCGTGCACGGCTTGCGCGCGGCCGGCCTGGAGCCCGGCGACGCGTTCGCCGTCGTACTCCCCAACGGCGTGGAGTTCCTGACCGCGTACCTCGCCGCCAGCCAGGCCGGGTTCTACCTCGTCCCGGTCAACCACCACCTGGTGGGCCCGGAGATCGCCTGGATCGTCGCCGACTCGGGCGCGCAGGTCCTGATCGCGCACGAGCGGTTCGCCGCCGCCGCGACCTCGGCGGCCGACGAGGCGAAGCTTCCCGCGACACACCGCTACGCCGTCGGCGACGTACCGGGATTCCGCCCGTACGCACAACTCCTCGACGGGCAGCCGGAGTCGGTGCCCGCCGACCGCACCCTCGGCTGGGTCATGAACTACACGTCCGGCACCACGGGGCGGCCCCGCGGCATCCGCCGCCCCCTCCCGGGCAAACCGCCCGAGGAGTCCTACCTGGGCGGCTTCCTCGGCATCTTCGGCATCAAGCCCTTCGACGGCAACGTCCACCTGGTGTGCTCGCCGCTCTACCACACGGCCGTGCTCCAGTTCGCGGGCGCGGCCCTGCACATCGGTCACCCCCTCGTCCTCATGGACCGGTGGACACCCGAGGAGATGCTGCGCCTCATCGACGAGCACGCCTGCACACACACCCACATGGTCCCCACCCAGTTCCACCGCCTGCTCGCCCTGCCCGGCGGGATCCGGGAGGCGTACGACGTGTCGTCGATGCGGCACGCCATCCACGGGGCGGCGCCCTGCCCCGACCACGTGAAGCGGGCGATGATCGAGTGGTGGGGCACCTGCGTGGAGGAGTACTACGCGGCCAGCGAGGGAGGGGGCGCGTTCGCCACCGCGGAGGACTGGCTGGAGAAGCCGGGGACCGTCGGAAAGGCCTGGCCCATCAGCGAGTTGGCGGTCTTCGACGACGACGGCAACAAGCTGCCGCCCGGCGAACTGGGCACCGTCTACATGAAGATGAGCACCGGCGGCTTCTCGTACCACAAGGACGATTCGAAGACGCGCAAGAACCGCATCGGCGACTTCTTCACCGTCGGCGACCTCGGCTATCTGGACGAGGACGGCTATCTCTTCCTGCGCGACCGCAAGATCGACATGATCATCTCGGGCGGCGTCAACATCTACCCGGCGGAGATCGAGTCCGCGCTGCTCACCCACCCCGCCGTCGCCGACGCCGCCGCGTTCGGCATCCCGCACGACGACTGGGGCGAGGAGGTCAAGGCCGTCGTCGAGGCCGCCGAGGGGCACCCGGCCAACGCGGCGCTCGCCGCCGACATCCTGCGCCACTGCGAGCGCCTGCTCGCGGGCTACAAGCGGCCCAAGAGCGTCGACTTCGTCGCGTCCATGCCCCGGGACCCCAACGGCAAGCTGTACAAGCGCCGACTGCGGGAGCCCTACTGGGAAGGGCGGGAGCGGGCGGTCTGAGACCGCCGCGCCCCGCCCCACCGGTGGGCGTCAGCGCTGGCGGACCTTCACCACCTTCAGGCCGGGCGCGCTGCGGATGTCCTTCTCGCAGAAGCGTGACGTCACCCAGCGCTCCTCGGCGTAAAGCCGTGTCTGGTCGCTGTAGTGCGGTGAGTGGGGGTTCGACGACTGGGAGTAGGACAGCAGCGTGCGGGCCTTGGGGCACGACGACGCGTCCCAGCCGACGGCCTGGATGTGGCTGGAGCCGTGCGCCACCTCCGTGTAGCCGCCGCCCGCCGCGTCCCACCGAGGCTCGATCTTGTTCCAGACGCCCAGGGACTCGGTGCCGCCGTGGATCGGCAGCCGCTTGCCACCGCGTACGACGAACTGGTGGTCCCCGAGCCGGGAGTCGAGCGGAATACCTGCCGCCGTCAGCTCCGCCACCGTGTCGGCGAGCGCCGTCGCGAAGCCGGGCGCACCGGTGTTGAGGGTGTTCGGGGTGCGCACCGGATCGGCCGCGGAGAACGGCACCTGCCACAGCCGGCCGCTCGGCACCTTCGCCGTCAGGGCGCGCCAGAACCGGTCGAAGAGCAACGCGCCCCTGCTGGACGCGTCCATGGTGCGGTCCCAGGACCTGATCACCCGGCAGGCGTCGGTGACGTCGACGGCCTTGCCGTCGCTGGTGCGTGCGGCCCCGGGCGGCAGCGCGGCGCAGGCGCGCGCCACGTCGGCGGCGGCGAGGTCGCCGGCAGGGGCGCGGTTCGCGAACTGCTGGCGCTGGAGGTCCTTGACCGTCAGGCCGCCGCGCTCGGCCATCGCCGCGACGTCCTCGATCGCGCCGCGAGTGCGCATCGAGCGCTGGGTGCCGATGGTGCCGAAGACCCGCTCGTACCCGGTCAGCGGCTGGTCGGCGTTGCTCAGCCAGGCGCTGTCGTTGGAGTTCTCGGCGTACGGGGCGTTCACCAGCGTCGGCATCCGTGACGGGCCGAAGGTGCCCGGCTGGATCGCGTCCTTGTCCTCGCCGAGCGCGCACGCGCCGCGGGACCCGTCGAGGACGGCGACGCCCGCCGCCGGATAGGTGGCCTTGCCGAGGGCGGTGGAGCAGCGCCCGACGAGGCCGTCGGTGAGCCGGGGCAGGATCTGTGACTGCGTGTAGAGGGTGTTGCCGTACCGGTCGGCGGCGACGGTGTTGACCCACGGCAGGCCCTGGGTGGCGTTCAGCGCCCGCAGTACGCCCTTGACCGAACGGGCCTTGCTGAAGCGGAGGTTGGCCTCACCGACGCGCAGGTTGCGGGAGTTGGGGTCGTTGAGCGCGTACGCCGTCGTCTTCGTCCACGGCAGCGGCAGCTGGCCGCCGAGTGACGTCACGACCGGGCCGAAGCGGGTCCAGTACTGCGTGCGCGTCACCGGGGCGCCGCCCTTCACCGGGACGGTCACGGTCCGCTTCGTCATCCGCTCGCGCTTGCCGTCCACGACGTAGGCGGTCGGATCCGCGGGGTCGAGGGTCAGCTCGTGCACGTTGAAGGGGACGCCCGTCGCGACGGTGTGGCTCCACGCCACCTTGGCGTTGAAGCCGACGTTGATCACGGGCGTGCCGAGGAGCGAGCCGCCCGACGCGTTCAGTTCGCCGGGGATGGTCTGCTGCGACTGCCAGAAGCGTCGGCTGCCGTGCCAGGGGTAGTGCGGGTTGCCGATCAGCAGGCCGCGGCCGTTCGCCGTGGTGGTGCCGCTGAAGGCGACGGCGTTGGAGCCCATGTCGGCGTCGCCGGGGCCCGGGGAGACCAGCTCGCGCGCCGCGTCGGCGGCCCTGCGCGGGTCGGGCGCCTTGCGGGCGGCGTCGGCGCCCGCGCCGGGCGGCCTGGCCGCGACGATCCCCTCGACGCCGCGGCCCTCGCCGCCGAGCACCGCCACCGCGTAGGTGAGCCGGGCCTGGTCGAGGGCGGTGACCGGGCGCACCCAGTCGGCCTTGGCGCATGCCGGGTCCGTGACGCGGTTCCGCTTCAGCCAGGTGTTGTAGCCCGCGGCGAACCCGCGCGCCAGTTCCTTGCTCTCGCGGCTCATGCCGAGCGGGGCGGGCTGCCGGTACAGCCGCTCCACGGTGCCCGCTTCGCGTACGCCCCGGAAGTACTGGTCGCTCGCGAGGTTCGTGGCGGCCGACGACAGCTGGCCGCCGGGGTCGCCGTCGGCGCCGAAGTAGCGGGAGCGCTCACCGCGCACGGTGGCGTACCCCTCGGCGAGCGTGCACACCTGGTCCGCGGCCTGGGCCCAGCCGGTGCCGAAGCCGAGGTCCGCGTAGTCGTCGGCGCGGATGTGCGGGATGCCGTACTCGGTGTAGCGGATCGTGGCGGACAGGCCGCCGCCGGACGGGCGGGTGTCGGGGGAGCGGTCGTCGTCGCGCGCGGACGCCATGGGTGAGAGCAGGGCCGAGGTGGTCAGGAGCGCGGCGGACAACGCCACGACGGGTCTGACGCGGATGCGCATGGAGCCTCCCAACTGGTGTGAGAGCAGTGGCCATTGGAGCGTACCAACCGGTATGTATCTTGTCCGGAGCGCCTGACGTGGGGCGATGGCGCCTGGGGGCGTGGGGCGCCAGTGCCGGAGGGCGTGGGGTGGCGACGCCGCAGGGCATGGGGCGACATCGCCCGGCAGGGTCGACGCGGGCGGCGCGGGGGCCTTGACCGCCGTGCGGGACCGCCCGCAGGATCACGCCCATGACGGGTGAACACGGCAGGGCGACAGCGGGCGACGAGGCGGCCACCGCGGCGGCGCGCGGCAGCACGGTCGACGGCGTCCTCAGGCGCAGCGCCCGCCGGACACCGGCCCGCACCGCGCTGCGCTACGGCGACCGCGCCTGGACGTACGCCGAACTCGACGACGCCGTCTCGCGCGCGGCCGGAGTCCTGCGCGCGACCGGCCTCGACCGGGGCGACCGGGTCGGCGCCTACGCCCACAACTCGGACGCCTACCTCATCGGCTTCCTGGCCTGCGCCCGCGCGGGCCTCGTCCACGTCCCGGTCAACCAGAACCTCACCGGCGACGACCTCGCGTACATCGTCCGGCAGTCCGGCAGCACCCTCGTCCTCGCGGACCCCGACCTCGCGGGCCGCCTCCCCGACGGCGTGGCCGTCCTGCCGCTCAGGGACGCCGACGACGCACTCCTCGCGCGGCTCGTGACCACGACCCCCTACGACGGACCCGCGCCGGACGCCGAGGACCTCGCGCAACTCCTGTACACCTCGGGCACCACGGCCGCTCCCAAGGGAGCGATGCTCACCCACCGGGCCCTCGTCCACGAGTACATGAGCGCCGTGCACGCCCTGGACTTCAAGGAGTCCGACCGGCCGCTGCACTCCCTGCCGCTCTACCACTCGGCCCAGATGCATGTGTTCCTGCTGCCGTACCTGGCGGTCGGCGCCGAGAACACGATCCTCGACGCGCCCGAAGCCGTACGGATCTTCGACCTGGTGGCGGCGGGCCGCGCCGACAGCCTGTTCGCGCCGCCGACCGTGTGGATCGGCCTGTCGCAGCACCCCGAGTTCGCGACCCGCGACCTGAGCGCCCTGCGCAAGGCCTACTACGGTGCGTCGATCATGCCGGTCCCGGTCCTGGAGCGGCTGCGCGCACGCCTGCCGGGGCTCGCCTTCTACAACTGCTTCGGCCAGAGCGAGATCGGCCCGCTCGCCACCGTCCTCGGCCCGGACGAGCACGAGGGCCGCCTGGACTCCTGCGGGCGGCCCGTCCTGTTCGTCGAGGCGAGGGTCGTCGACGAGGCGGGCAAGGAGGTGCCGGACGGCACCCGGGGCGAAGTGGTCTACCGCTCACCGCAGTTGTGCGAGGGCTACTGGGACAAGCCGGAGGAGACCGCCGAGGCCTTCCGTGACGGCTGGTTCCACTCCGGCGATCTTGCGGTGCGTGACGCGGAGGGCTTCTTCACGGTCGTCGACCGGGTCAAGGACGTCATCAACTCCGGCGGCGTCCTCGTCGCCTCGCGCCAGGTCGAGGACGCGCTCTACACCCACCCCGCCGTCGCCGAGACCGCCGTCGTCGGCCTGCCCGACGAGCACTGGATCGAGGCCGTCACCGCCGTCGTCGTCCGCGGCGGCGAGGTCACCGAGGCCGAACTCATCGCCCACGCCCGCGAACGCCTCGCGCACTTCAAGGCCCCCAAGCGGGTGGTGTTCGTGGACACGCTGCCGCGCAACGCCAGCGGGAAGATCCTCAAGAGGGAGCTACGGGACCGGTTGGGCTCGGGCTGACCGGGGGGCGAGGGCGCGGCGGATGCCACGCACACCGCGGCGCGGACCCAGCGGATCGCCCTGACCCCGCACCCCAAGATCCGCACCCGGCACGGGGCGTTGACGACCGCGTACGTCGAGGGGGAGGCGGAGGACGGCGAGCGGTGAGGGCGTGCGGGGCGACCGCGGGCTCTCGGGGCGTCGGCGCTCGGCTCGGCCCTTGTGTCAGCGGGACGTCGGCCTGCGGTGCGGTCCTCGTGTCAGCGAGATGTCGTCGCGGGGTGCGGCCCTGTCAACGGGAGGCCTCGCCTCACGGTGCGGTCCTGTCAGCGAGGCCTCGTCGCTGTCCGCGCGTCGGGAACGTGGGCGGGCTGTTCCGGCAGCCAGTCGCGGGCTGGGTCGTACTCTAGCCACCGGCTCGGCCCCGCCTCCCCGGCGCACGTGGCGGCGAGGGCGTCGAGGCCGGGGTGGGTGTTCGCTGTGCGCCACAGGAGCGACCAGGCGTACAGGGGGGTGGGGTCGACCAGGGGGACGGAGCGCAGGCCGGGGACGTCCGGCAGCGGTACGTCGGCGGGGAGCAGGGAGAAGCGGCGCGGGTGTGCCGCGACCTCGGCGAGGAAGTGGGCGAGGCCCAGGTTGACGCCGACGGCCCGTTCGCGGACGTCGAAGCGGTCGGCGAACTGGCGCAGGAAGTCGAGCCGGTCCAGGGCGCCGGGTGCCCACAGGACGCTGTCGCGCAGTTGCGCGGGCCGGAGCGCCGGCTCGGACGCCAGCGGATGGTCCGCGCTCAGGACGGCGTCGACGGGTTCGAGGCGGACCAGGCGGTGCGTCAGCTCAGCGGGCAGCGGCGGGTGGACCCGGCCGAAGGCCGCGTCGATGTCGCCGTGCAGCAGTGCCGTCATCACGGTCGGCAGATCGCGCCCGTGCCCGAGTTCGAGCTCGTGGGTCCGGCCGGCGACGTGGGGGACCCGACTGGCCCCGTCCCCGGCCTGACCGGCCGCTTCCAGGGTCCGCCCGGCCACCTCCCGGATCCTGTCGGCGACGCGCGCCAGCGTCCGCATCGGCGCGTAGAGATGGCCCCACACGTCGACGCGCAGCGGGCTGTCGTTCCGCGTCATCGACGCCACCGCGTCATCGGCGGCGGCCAGGGCCCGCCGCGCCGGTTCGAGGAAGCCGCGCCCCGCCTCGGTGAGGGCCACGCCGTGGCCGAGGCGCGCGAAGAGCGTCGCGCCGAGCAGCGACTCCAGGCGCCCGATCCGCTTGGACAGGGCCTGTTGCGTGATCGCCAGCTTCCCCGCGGCCCGCCCGAAGTGCAGTTCCTGCGCGGCGTACACGAAGGCGCGCACCTGCGCCATGTCCAGATCCACGCCCCTCACTCTAGGCGACACGCGCCCCTCACCAGAGGCGACAACTGATGGTTGTCGGGTTTTGCGGTCCGTTGTTGGATCACCGGGCGGCGGCCGGGATTGCATCGGCCGCATGCGAAGACTGATTCCCACGGGGGAAGCGGCACGGCCGGTGGAGTTCACCGACGTCCCCCAGCCCGTTCCGCAGGCCCATGAGGCGCTGATCAAGGTGGAGGCGTTCGCGCCGAACAGGGGCGAGACGTTCCTCCTCGAACGCCCCGCCCCCGGGCTGCTGCCCGGCAAGGACATCGCGGGGCTCGTCGTGCAGGCCGCAGCGGACGGCTCGGGCCCCGGCGTCGGCACCCGCGTGGCCGGGCATCCGGCACAGGGCGGCTGGGCCGAGTACGCGGTCGTCCCCACCCACTCCCTCGCTGTGCTCCCGGACGGCCTCGACAGTGTCCGGGCGGCGGCCCTGCCCCTGGCGGGCGTCACCGCCCTGCGCCTGCTGCGCGCGGCGGGCTCCCTGACCGGTCGGCGGGTGCTGCTGACCGGGGCCTCGGGCGGTGTCGGCCACTACGTCACCGAGCTCGCCGCCGCGGCCGGGGCCGACCTCACCGTGGTGACGGCCACCCCGGAGCGCGGGCGGCGGCTCGCCGAGCTGGGCGCGGCCGCAGTGGTGCACGAGGTCGCGGCGGCCCAGGGGCCGTTCGACGTGGTCCTCGAATCCACGGGCGGCCCGCAGCTTCCGGCCGCCTTGGCGAAGGCGCGCCCGGGCGGCCTGCTCGTCTGGTTCGGGCAGGCGAGCCGCACCCCGGTCACCCTCGACTTCTTCGACCTGCTCGGCGGACCGGCGGGCGTCACGATCCAGCACTTCCACTACGCGGGCGCCCCCTACGGCCCCGACCTCGCCACGCTGGTGCGCCTCGTGGAACGGGAGCGGCTGCACCCCGAGATCGGCCGGGTCGCCGACTGGGGCGAGACCGCAGGGACTCTGGTCGCTCTGCGGGAGCGGCGCATCCGCGGCAAGGCCGTGCTCACGACGGGGGCGGAGCGAGCGACGCGGGCTGAGCGAACGGCTGGGGAGGCTCGGACGAGCGGGGCCGTGCCGACGGCCGGAGCCGTGCCGACGACGGGGGGCGCCCGAAGGACGGGGGGCGCCCGAACGACGGGGGTCACCCGGACGACAGGAGGCGATCGAACGGCGGAGCCTGCCCGAACGGCGGAGCCGGCCCGAACGACGACAGCGGTCACGCGAACGACAGGAGAGACCCGATGAGCGCCGCCGAGTTCGCCGCCGCCCAGTGGAGCCGCGCCACCGGCGCGGGCCTCGACCCGCACGCGTACCAGCGCGTCACCGCGGGCCTGGAGTCCGTCGCCGACTGGGGCCCGGCCTTCGAGCGCACCGGACGCGAGCACCTCCGGCGCGCGCGGGCCGCGGAATCCTGGCTGTCGGCGGGCGAGGAACTGCTGAGGGCGGCGCGCTGGTTCCACGTCGCCACGCTGGCACCGTTCGCCGGGGCGGACCGTTCGGCGGCCGCGGCGGACGACGCGCTCGGCCGGGCGCTCGCCCTCCTCGAGCCCGGCGCCCGGCGCGTGCGCGGCCCGGAGTTCACCGGCTGGCTGCGCGGCCCGGCGGACGCGGCGGGAACCGTGGTCGTCGTCCCCGGCCTGGACTCGGCCAAGGAGGAGTTCCTCGACCTCGCGTCCGCGCTCCTGGACCGCGGGCTCGCGGTGTTCGCGATGGACGGCCCCGGGCAGGGCGCGCTCGCCGCCACGACGGCCGTGCGTGCGGACTACCACCGGGTCGTCGGCCGCGTCATCGACGCCCTCGGCGTGCCGCGCGTCGCCGTCGTCGGCCTCAGCCTCGGCGGCTACTACGCGGCCGAGTCCGCGGCACGGGAGCCGCGCGTGGCCGCCGCCGCGACCGTCAGCGGCCCCTTCCGGCTCGACTGGGACGAACTCCCCGAGCCCGTGCGGGACGTCCTGACCCGGCGCGCCGGATCGGCCGCAGCGGCCCGCGCGTTCGCGGACCAGGTGGACCTCGCCGCCCTCGCGCCGCACATCACGGTCCCCCTCCTGACCGTGGACGGCGGCCAGGACGTCATCCCCGGCGTGACGAACGGGGAACCCCTGGCCCGCCTCGCCCCGCACGGCACCCACCTGTCCGTGCCGCACGGCGACCATCTCCTCGGCAACGCGCGCCCCGACTGGCTGTCCCAGGTCGCGGACTGGATCACCCGAGCCCTGACGTCCACGCGCTGACATCCGGGCCCCGAGCCCTGACATCCGGGCCCCGACACCCGAGAGCCCGCCACCAAGCCCTGACAGGAGCACCGCCGTCATGAACCGCTTCACCGGAAAGACCGCCCTCATCACCGGAGGCACCAGCGGCATGGGTCTCGCGACCGCGCGCCGTCTCGTCTCCGAGGGCGCCCACGTCGTCGTCACCGGCCGCACCCGCGCCCGGGTGGAGGCGGCCGTGGAGGAACTGGGCCCGAACGCGTCGGGCGCCGTGGCCGACGCCGCCGAACCCGACGCGGCGGACACGCTGATGGACACGGTCCGGGACCGGCACGGCCGCCTCGACTGCCTGTTCGCGAACGCGGGCACCGGCACCTTCCTGCCGTTCGAGGACATCACCGAGGCGGACTTCGACCACGCCGTCGACGTGAACCTCAAGGGGGTGTTCTTCACCGTGCAGAAGGTGCTGCCGCTGCTCGTGGACGGCGGCTCGATCGTCATCAACGCGTCCTGGACCCTGCACCGGGGCAACAGTGTCCTCACCCTGTACTCGGCGACGAAGGCCGCCGCGCACAACCTGGCCCGGACCCTCGCCGCCGCACTCGCCCCACGCGGCATCCGCGTCAACTCCGTCAGCCCCGGATACATCGACACGCCCATGTACCCCGCCGCCTCGCTGAGCGACGCGGAGGCGGCGGTGGTGACGGGCCGCATCGTCAGCGGCCGCTTCGGCCGCCCCGACGAGGTCGCGGCGGCCGTCGCGTTCCTCGCCTCGTCCGACGCGTCCTACGTCAACGGCCAGGACCTGATCATCGACGGGGGGCTGGTCGGGGCGGTACCCGCCTGACGGGGCACCGGTCTGACGGCGGCACGGGCCTGACGGCGGCACCGGCCCCGACGGCGCTACCGTGGCCGGGACCGCCGCCCCGGAAGGAGCCCATGGTGGACGCACCGATCCGCTGGGGCAGCAAGGACCCCGGACCCTTCTTCCACGGCACCAAGGCCGACGTCGCCGCCGGGGCCCTGCTGGGCCCTGGCCGCGGCTCCAACTACGGCAAGGGCGACAGGGCGAACTTCGTGTACCCGACCGCCACGCTGGACGCCGCCGTCCGGGGAGCCGAGCCGGCCGCCGGTGCGGAGCGCGAGCGGATCTACCTCGTCGAGCCCACCGGCCCCTTCGAGGACGACCCCCGACCTCACGGACAAGAGGTTCCCCGGAAACCCGACCCGCTCGCACCGCACCCGTGAGCCCCTGCGTGCCGTCGCAGAGGTCAGCGGCTGGCAGGGGCACCCGCCCGAGACCCTTCAGCACATGCGCGCCCACCTCGCGTCAGTACATGCGCGCCCACATCGCGGCGCTCAAGGTCCAAGGCGTCGAGGCGATCAACGACTGACGGCGCGGCCGACGGCTGCGGACCGGCATTCACTGACCGAGCGGCCAGAGGGCAGGGAGCGGCGAATTACTATGAACCGGTGGAAACAGTTCGAATAGCGCTTTCTCGACGCCGTCGCCGCTCCCTGCACCTCGGCCTCGCGGTGCTCACGCTCACGCTGGGACTCATCGCGCTGTTCGTGCTCCCCGGCGCCTACGCGCACTCGACGAGCAGCGGCCGGACCGCCACGACCGTGCTCGCCGGGATCTGGCTGCCGACCGCCTTCTACGTGATGAACCGCGCGAACGGCACGACCACGCTCACCCCCGCGGGGATGCGCATCAGGACGGTCGTCAGCCGACGGCTGATCCCGTGGCACACGGTCACCCGTGTCGAGGCGCAGCGACGTACCGGCCGCGGCGGCGTCGCCTGGTACGTCGCCCGCGCCCACCTGGTCCACGGCCGCCCCGTCGTCCTGCCCGGCGCCCTGGCCGATGGCCGTCAGGACGAGGAGTTCCGGGCCGCCGTGGAGGCGGTCGAGCGGTACTGGGAACGCGCCCGGCCCTAGGGCCCGCCCGGTGCGGGGCTACGGGTCGCCGCCGGGGGAGACGAGGCTGACGCGGATGTCGCCGCCGGACTCCTGACGCAGCCACGCGGAGAGGGCCCGGACGGCGTACTTGGTGGCGCAGTACACGGCCGCGGTCGGCGACACCGCGTACGCGCCGATCGAGGCGATGTTCACGAAGTGGCCGCCTCCCCGCGTCCGCATGACGGGCAGCGCGGCGAGGCGGTCGGTGCGGCGGGCGCCGAGGTGGACGGTGTGCCCGGCGGCGGCCGGGCGGCGGGCGGTCGCCTCGCCGACGGCCCCCGCCCGGCCGCGCTCACTTCCCTCGCCGGCAGCCCCCGCCGGGCCGCACTCACTTCCCGCGCAGATCCACGATCCGCTTGAACTTCCCCACCGACCGCTCGATCGTCTCGGGGTCCACGACCTCGACGGCGACCGTGACACCGATGCCGTCCTTGACCGCCGCCGAGATCTCCCGCGCCGCCGTGGCCCGCCGCCCGGGCGGGGTGTCCGCGCGGGCCTCCACACACACCGTGAGGGCGTCCATGCGTCCCTCCTTCGTCAGCCGGAGCTGGAAGTGCGGGGCGAGCCCCGGGGTGCGCAGGACGATCTCCTCGATCTGGGTGGGGAAGAGGTTCACGCCGCGCAGGATCACCATGTCGTCGCTGCGCCCGGTGACCTTCTCCATGCGCCGGAACACCCGGGCGGTGCCGGGCAGGAGCCGGGTCAGGTCCCGGGTGCGGTACCGGATGACGGGCAGGGCCTCCTTGGTGAGGGAGGTGAAGACCAGCTCGCCGTGCTCCCCGTCCGGCAGCACCTCGCCGGTGATCGGGTCGACGACCTCCGGGTAGAAGTGGTCCTCCCAGATGTGCAGGCCGTCCTTGGTCTCCACGCACTCCTGGGCGACCCCGGGACCGATCACCTCCGAGAGCCCGTATATGTCGACGGCGTCGATCGCGAACCGCTCCTCGATCTCGCGCCGCATCTCCTCCGTCCACGGCTCCGCGCCGAAGATGCCGACCTGGAGCGAGGTGGTGCGCGGGTCGATGCCCTGGCGCTCGAACTCCTCCAGGAGGGTGAGCATGTACGACGGCGTCACCATGATGATCTCGGGCCGGAAGTCGAGGATGAGCTGCACCTGGCGCGCGGTCATGCCGCCGGAGGCGGGGATCACCGTGCAGCCGAGCCGCTCCGCGCCGTAGTGCGCGCCGAGCCCGCCCGTGAAGAGGCCGTACCCGTACGCCACGTGCACCTTCTGCCCGGGGCGCCCGCCCGCGGCCCGGATGGACCGCGCCACCACGTCGGCCCACATGCTCAGGTCCTGCTCGGTGTAGCCGACGACGGTGGGCCGCCCGGTGGTGCCGCTGGACGCGTGCAGCCGCCGCAGCTCGGACTGCTCCACGGCGAGCATCCCGAAGGGGTAGTTCGCCCGCAGGTCCGCCTTCGTGGTGAACGGGAACCGGGCGAGGTCGGCGAGCGTGTGGCAGTCGTCGGGGCCGAGCCCCGCCGCGTCGAACGCCGCCCGGTAGAAGGGCACGTTCTCGTAGGCGTGCAGCAGTGTGTCCTGGAGCCGGTCCAGCTGCAGTGCCTCCAGCTCCGCGCGGCCGAGCCGCTCCCCCGCGTCCAGCAGTGCCGGTGTGCGCGCCATCTGGAGTACCCCCGTCCCACGCCGGGCGACCGGCCCTTGGCCGATCTTGTGTCGGGGTCAGTTATTCAAGGTTTCATGGCTTCTGGCAAGGGTTTCGTACGAGGTGGCCCGGGCGGTGTCGCGGCGGGCGGGTGGCTCCCGGGACAGGGGTGGCGTTCCGGTTCTCGCGGGCACGGAGCGGGGGCGATCCGGGCGGGTGGTGCCGGGGACCGGCGCGGTCGGCGGACGCTGCGCGCCGGTCCCCACCGTGCTCAGAAGTCGTCCGCGGTGCGCATCCGCTCGCGGATCCAGACGCCGGCCTGCTTCAGCGGCGCCGTGCCGGTCCAGGGGCCGCCCTTGTCGCAGGTGCCGGTCTTGAAGACGGCGCCGGAGCGGTCGTCGTCGGAGAAGTTCCAGTTGACCCAGCTGATCTTCTTCGAGGCCATCAGGTCCAGGTACTTCTGCGACATGGCGAAGTCGTTGGCCTCCTCGCCCGCGTAGTTCTGGGTGCCGAACTCCGTGACGAAGACGGGGAGCTTGGCCGAGGCCCGGGAGAGGGTGGCCAGGTACTCGTCGCGGTGCGAGGCGGCGTAGAAGTGGAAGGTGTACATGATGTTGGTGGCGTTCACCGGGTTGTTGACCACCTCGGACTCAGTTGCGCCCTCCGAGACGCCGAACGACGACCAGGCGCGGGTGCCCACGAGCACCGGGGCGTTGGAGTCGATGTTCCTGATCACCGGGATGATCTGCTCGGCGTAGGACTTGATGCGCGACCAGCTCACACCGCTGGGCTCGTTGGCGATCTCGTACAGGACGTTGCTCTTGCCCTGATGCCGCTTGGCGATCTCGGTGAAGAAGGTCTTGGCCCGGGACAGGTTCGCGTGCGGGTCGCCGGGGCGGAGCATGTGCCAGTCCACGATCACGTACATGCCGCGCGCGGTGGCCTGCTCGATGAGGGAATGCGCGAGGTCGGTGTACTTCTTGGGGTTGGTCTCGTACCCGCCTTCCTGTACGTACGTGGAGACGCGCAGGACATCGGCCTTCCAGTCGCCCGCGAGCGCGTCGAGCGAGCCCTTGGTCAGACAGTGCGCGTACCACTGGGTGCCGTGGCTGCTCATGCCGCGCAGCTGGACGGCCTTGCCGTTCTGGTTGCAGAGCTTGGTGCCGCACACGGTGAGCTGGCCGTTCGCGGCGACCGGGGTCGGCGCGGCGGCGCGCGGGGCGGCGGGGCCCGACCCGGTCGCCGCGGCCGGTGGGGCGGCGGAGGCGAGGCCGGCGACGAGAGCTGCGGCGAGAGCGGTGGCCAGACGAGCTGGTCTCATGGGGGACTCCAAGCCATAGAAGGTTAGGAACCTTTCCTAACCAAGGAATAGCAAAGAGCCGATGCGCCTCACAAGGTGCATGACAAGGGATCCTTCAGTGGGTTGATCGGCGGGACAACCCGCTGAACCGGAACGGCGGCCGTACGATGGCCGCGTCCCGGAAGGCGCCGTCTTCGGTGCCCGACCGCCCAACGGCAGCCGTCAGCAAGGGGAGTTCTCGTGCGCGTCGCCTCATCCGTCGGACGTCTGCTCGCTGCCGGAGGCGTCACCGCGGCGCTGCTCGTGGGCGGGGGCACGGCAGCCGCCGCCCCCGCCGCGCCGGACGTGCGGACGCCCGCGTCCGCCGGTCCGTACGCGCAACTGCGCCCGCTCTCCGCCCTCTCCGCCCGGCGCCTCGCCACTGCCGACCTCGTCGCCGCGGCCAAGTACGGTACGGGCAGCCCCATCGACGACCCCGCGCGCGAGCGGCAGGTCCTGGACGCCGTGGCGCGGCAGGCGGAGCAGGTCGGCGCGGACCCCGAGGCGACCGTGCGGATCTTTCGGGACCAGATCGAGGCCAACAAGGTCGTGCAGCGCGCCCTGCACCGGCGGTGGGACGCCGATCCCGCGTCGGCCCCGACCGAGCGGCCCGACCTGACGAAGGTGCGCGAGGAGATCGACCGCGTCAACGGCGAACTGGTCCACGCCATCGCCGCGTCCGGGCACGCCCGCACCGCCCCGTACTGCCGCGGCCTGCTCGCCGCGGCCACCGCCCACGTGCGGCACGAGCGACGCCTCGACGCACTGCACGCGGTGGCGCTCGCACGGGCTTCGTGGTCGGTGTGCGGCTGAGGGGCCGGGGCGCGCGGGGGCCGGGCGTCGGGCGGACCGCGGGGTCAGGCCCCGGCTGCCACCGTCCGCGCCCAGCGGTAGTCCGCCTTCCCGCTCGGTGAGCGCTGGATGCGGTCGGTGAAGACCACCGCCCGCGGGATCTTGTATCCGGCGAGGTGCGTGCGGCAGTGGGCCTGGAGGGCGGAAAGGTCCAAGGTCCCGGCTCCGTCGCGGAGTTGGACGACCGCCGCGACCCGGTTGCCCCAGCGTTCGTCCGGCACTCCGGCGACCAGCGCGTCGTAGATGTCGGGGTGGGACTTGAGGGCCTGCTCGACCTCTTCCGGGTAGACCTTCTCGCCGCCCGTGTTGATGCACTGCGAGCCCCGGCCGAGCACGGTCACGACGCCGTCCGCGTCGACCGTCGCCATGTCGCCGAGCAGCACCCAGCGTTCGTCGCCGCGCTGGAAGAAGGTCTCCGCGGTCTTGCGGGCGTCGTTGTAGTAGCCGAGCGGTACGTGGCCGCGCTGGGCGATGCGCCCCGGTTCGCCGGGGGAGACGGGCGCGTATGTCGCCGGATCCACCACCTGGGTACGAGAGTTGACCCGCAGTCGGAAGCCCTTCTCGGGTCCTGAGTCATCCGTGGCGGTGCCGTTGAAGCCGGACTCGGACGAGCCGAAGTTGTTCAGGAGCATCACGTTCGGGGCGAGCGCGGCGAACTGGGCGCGGACCGTCTCCGACATGATCGCGCCGGACGAGGAGACGCTGAAGAGAGCGGAGAGGTCGGTGCCCCGCAGGGGGCCGTTCAGGGCGTCGATGAGGGGCCGCAGCATCGCGTCGCCCACCAGGGACACGCTGGTGACCTTCTCCTTCGCGATGGTGCGCAGGACCTCTTCGGGGACGAACTTGCGGTGGATGACCAGGCGTTGGCCGAAGTTGAAGCAGATGAAGGCGGTGAGTGTGGACGTGCCGTGCATCAGGGGCGGGGTGGGGAAGAAGGTGATGCCGTCGCCCCCGGCCGCCACCCGCTCCGCGACCTCCTGCGGGCTCGTCACCGGCTCGCCGGTGGGTGCGCCGCCGCCGAGCCCCGAGAAGAACAGGTCCTCCTGGCGCCACATCACACCCTTGGGCATGCCGGTGGTGCCACCGGTGTAGATGATGAACAGGTCGTCCGCCGAGCGCTCCGGGAACCCGCGCTCGGGGGACCCGGACGCCTCCGCCTGAGCGAAGGCTACCGCGTCCGGCCCCGGCGTGCCGGGCGGTGCCTCGCCCACCCGGATCAGATGCCGCAGCTTGTCCGCGCGCGGCAGCGCGGCGGCGACGCGCGGGCCGAACTCCGCGTCGAAGACCAGCGCGGCCAGATCCGCGTCCCGGTACAGGTACGCCAACTCCTCCTCGACGTAGCGGTAGTTGACGTTCACCGGCACGATCCGCGCCTTCAGGCAGGCCAGGACCGTCTGGAGGTACTCGACGCCGTTGTAGAGGTGCAGGCCCAGATGCTCGCCCGGCTTGATCCCCTGGTCCATCAGGTGGTGGGCGAGGCGGTTGGCGGCCGCGTCGAGACCGGCGTAGCTGAGCGCGCGTTCCGCGCCCGTGCCGGGGTGGTCGATGTAGAGGAGCGCCGCGCGGTCCGGCACCACGTCCACGACCGACTCGAACAGGTCGGCAAGGTTGTACTCCACCGCTCCTCCTGACCCCGGCGTCATCCGTGTGGCGGTCATCAGAGCAGAGGCCCGTACAAGTGTGAAGAGTCCGCGTAGAAGAAAACTGACTACCTGTCAGAAAACTCTTGAACTGGCTCCTCGCCTCCTGCAACCTGTTCCAGGTCTGATGACGGGAGGACGGCTATGGGTGGTACGGAACATCTCTCCGTGCGGCGCGAAGGCGCCACGCTGATACTCACGCTCAACCGGCCGGAGGCCAGGAACGCGCTCTCGCTGCCGATGCTGGTCGGCCTGTACGACGGGTGGGTGGCCGCCGACGAGGACGACGAGGTGCGCTCGGTCGTGCTCACCGGCGCGGGCGGAGCGTTCTGCGCGGGCATGGACCTGAAGGCGCTCGCGGGCGGGCAGATGGCGGGCGAGGAGTACCGGGACCGGCTCAAGACCGACCCCGACCTGCACTGGAAGGCGATGCTGCGCCACCACCGCCCCCGCAAGCCCGTGCTCGCCGCCGTCGAGGGCGCCTGTGTGGCCGGCGGCACCGAGATCCTCCAGGGCACCGACATCCGGGTCGCGGGGGAGTCCGCGACCTTCGGGCTGTTCGAGGTCAGGCGGGGCCTGTTCCCCATCGGCGGCTCCACCGTGCGCCTCCAGCGGCAGATCCCGCGCACCCACGCCCTGGAGATGCTGCTCACCGGCCGCCCCTACTCCGCCGCCGAGGCCGCCGCCGTCGGTCTGATCGGCCATGTCGTCCCCGACGGCACCGCCCTGGAGAAGGCCCTCGCCATCGCCGAGCGGATCAACGCCTGCGGGCCGCTGGCCGTCGAGGCCGTGAAGGCCTCGGTGTACGAGACCGCCGACATGACGGAGGCCGACGGCCTCGCCGCCGAACTGAAGCGCGGCTGGCCGGTGTTCGACACCGCCGACGCCAAGGAGGGCGCCCGCGCCTTCGCCGAGAAGCGCCCGCCCGCCTACCGCCGCGCCTGACCCGAGGAGCCACCCCCGTGACCGAAGTACTCAAGGCGCCACTGGTCGTCGAGTTCCCCTTCACCCGCTCCCTCGGCCCCGTCCAGTCCGCCTTCCTCACCGGCCTGCGCGAGCGCACCGTGCTCGGCGTGCGCACCGCCGACGGCAAGGTCCTGGTGCCGCCCGTCGAGTACGACCCGGTGACCGCCGCGGAACTGCGCGACCTGGTCGAGGTCGCCCCCACCGGCACCGTCACCACCTGGGCCTGGAACCCCGAGCCCCGCCGCGGCCAGCCCCTTGCCGCCCCCTTCGCCTGGGTCCTCGTGCGCCTCGACGGCGCCGACACCGCCCTGCTGCACGCCCTCGACGCCCCCGGCCCGGACGCCGTGCGCACCGGCATGCGCGTCCGCGTCCGCTGGTCCGCCCAGCGCACCGGCGCCATCACGGACATCGCCTGCTTCGAACCGTACGACCAGGTGACGGCTCATCAAGCAGCGGCGCACACAGGTGAGTTCGCAGGAGAGGCCGTCACCGGGATCGTCGCGCACGCCCGGCTCGACTACACCTACAGCCCCGGCCGCGCCCAGTCCCAGTACATCCACGCCCTGTCCGGACACAAGGTCGTCGGCGAGCGCTGCCCGTCCTGCCGCAAGGTGTACGTGCCGCCGCGCGGAGCCTGCCCCACCTGCGGCGTCGCCACCACGGAGCAGGTGGAGGTCGGACCGCGCGGCACGGTGACGACCTTCTGCATCGTCAACATCAAGGCGAGGAACCTCGACATCGAAGTGCCCTACGTCTACGCGCACATCGCCCTCGACGGAGCCGACCTCGCCCTGCACGCCCGGATCGCGGGCATCCCCTACGACCAGGTCCGCATGGGCCTGCGCGTCGAACCCGTGTGGGACGACTCCGACAAGGACAGCCGCTACCCCGACCACTACCGGCCCACCGGCGAACCCGACGCGGACTACGACACGTACAAGGAGCTGGTGTAGATGGCGCCCGCCGCACCCGGGGCACGGGACGTTGCGATCGTCGCCTTCGGGCAGAGCGACCACCGGCGCAGCACCGACGAGCTGTCCGAGGTCGAGATGCTCATGCCCGTCCTGCACGACGTCCTCGCCGCCACCGGCCTGAAGACCGGAGACATCGGTTTCACCTGCTCCGGCTCCTCGGACTACCTCGCCGGGCGCGCCTTCTCCTTCACGATGGCCCTGGACGGCGTCGGCGCCTGGCCGCCGATCTCCGAGTCGCACGTGGAGATGGACGGCGCCTGGGCCCTGTACGAGGCGTGGGTGAAGCTCCAGACTGGCGACTGCGACACCGCGCTCGTCTACTCCTACGGCAAATCGTCGCCCGGCTCGGTGCGCGACGTCCTGACCCGCCAGCTCGACCCGTACTACGTGGCGCCGCTGTGGCCGGACGCCGTCGCGCTCGCGGCGCTGCAGGCGCGGGCCCTGATCGACGCGGGCGACACGGACGAGCCCGCCCTGGCCGGGGTCGCGACCCGCAGCCGCACGGCCGCGCGCGCCAACCCCCATGCCCAGCTGCGGGGTTCGGTGCCGCACGGCGACTACGTCGTGCGTCCGCTGCGCACCGGAGACTGCCCGCCGGTCGGCGACGGCGCCGCCGCCGTCGTCCTCGCCGCGGGGGAGCGGGCCCGGCGGCTGTGCGAACGGCCCGCGTGGATCCGCGGCATCGACCACCGCATCGAAGCGCACGGACTCGGCGTGCGCGACCTGACGGACTCCCCCTCGACGCGGCTCGCCGCCGAGCGCGCCGGCGTCTTCGAACGGCCCGTCGACACCGCCGAGTTGCACGCGCCCTTCACCTCGCAGGAGGTCGTGCTCCGCAAGGCGCTGCGCCTGGGCGAGCAGGTCACGGTCAACCCCTCGGGCGGCGCCCTCGCCGCCAACCCGGTCATGGCCGCCGGACTCATCCGGCTCGGCGAGGCCGCGGCCCGCATCCACAGCGGCGCCTCCGAGCGGGCCCTCGCCCACGCCACATCGGGCCCCTGCCTGCAACAGAACCTGGTCGCCGTCCTGGAAGGAGATCCGCGATGAGCGACACGTCAGCGCCCACGAGGGCGGCCCGGGTGGCGAAGGAGCCGGTCGCCGTCGTGGGGATCGGGCAGACCAAGCACGTCGCCGCGCGCCGGGACGTGTCGATCGCGGGCCTGGTCCGCGAGGCCGCCCAACGCGCCCTCGCGGACGCCGAGTTGACGTGGGCCGACATCGACGCCGTGGTCATCGGCAAGGCGCCCGACTTCTTCGAGGGCGTCATGATGCCCGAGCTGTACCTCGCCGACGCGCTCGGCGCCGTCGGCAAGCCCATGCTGCGCGTCCACACCGCGGGCTCCGTCGGCGGCTCCACCGCGCTCGTCGCCGCGAACCTCGTCGCGGGCCGCGTCCACGGCACCGTCCTCACCCTGGCCTTCGAAAAGCAGTCGGAATCCAACGCGATGTGGGGCCTGTCGCTGCCCGTGCCGTTCCAGCAGCCGCTGCTCGCGGGCGCGGGCGGATTCTTCGCGCCGCACATCCGCGCGTACATGCGGCGCACGGGCGCCCCCGACGCGATCGGCTCGCTCGTCGCGTACAAGGACCGGCGCAACGCCCTCAAGAACCCCTACGCGCACCTGCACGAGCACGACATCACGCTGGCGAAGGTGCAGTCGGCGCCGATGCTCTGGGACCCCGTCCGCTACTCCGAGACCTGCCCTTCCTCCGACGGCGCCTGCGCGATGGTCCTCACCGACCGGGCGGGCGCGGCCCGGGCGCCGCGTCCGCCCGCCTGGATGCACGGCGGCGCGATGCGCAGCGAGCCCACCATGTTCGCGGGCAAGGACTTCGTGTCTCCCCGGGCCGGGAAGGACTGCGCGGCCGACGTCTACCGGCAGGCGGGCATCGCCGACCCGCGCCGTGAGATCGACGCGGTCGAGCTGTACGTGCCGTTCTCCTGGTACGAGCCGATGTGGCTGGAGAACCTGGGCTTCGCGGCGGAGGGTGAGGGCTGGAAGCTCACCGAGTCCGGCGTGACGGAACTGGACGGTGACCTTCCGGTGAACATGTCGGGCGGCGTCCTGTCCACCAACCCCATCGGGGCCTCCGGCATGATCCGCTTCGCCGAGGCCGCGCTCCAGGTGCGGGGACAGGCCGGAGAGCACCAAGTGGCCGGTGCGCGCAAGGCACTTGGGCACGCCTACGGAGGGGGCTCGCAGTTCTTCGCCATGTGGGTGGTCGGCGCGGAGCCGCCCACCACGTGAAGCGCGCCCCGGTGGGCGTGATTCCACCCGCGTCGGTGGCCGGTGCCGCGGCCTGTGCTGCGGCGGGGGTGAAAGCTAGGCTGGCGGGCGGACGACGCATCGGGAGGAGCACGGACGTGGCCGAGAGCACCATCACCCAGCAGCATCCGCTCGCGGGTTGGGACAAGCCGGACCTCGACCTCAGCGGCGCCGAATGGCGGTCGAGCAGCGAGGGGCGCGGTGACGTGGAGATCGCCTTCGTCGAAGGGTTCATCGCGATGCGCAACGGCGGCCGCCCGGAGAGCCCGTCCCTGATCTTCACCCCCGCCGAGTGGGGCGCGTTCGTGCACGGCGCCCGGGAGGGGCGGTTCGACCTGACGTAGGCCGCGCGGTGGCGCGCGTGCGCCGCGACGTCCGGTGGCCCCGGTCTCCGCTGCGGCGGGGGCCGGGGCCACGGAGTCAGGCGGCGGGCGCGGCCAGGTCGTCCTCGCCCTCGACGAAGGTGCCGAGCACCTCGATGTCGCCGATCCGCCCCGGCTCCACCTGTCTCGGGTCGTCGCCGAGGACGACCAGGTCGGCGCGCTTGCCGGGCGTGACGCTGCCCGCGCTGTCCTCCCAGTGGCAGGCGTACGCGGCGTCGATGGTGTACGCGCGCAGCGCCGCGTCCACGTCGATCGCCTCGTCGGGACCGATGGCCCGCCCCGAGGCGGAGGCCCGCTCGACCATGAACTGGATGGCCCGCAGCGGCGCCCCGTCGGCCACGGGCCGGTCCGAGCTGCCCACCAGGCGCACCCCGTGGTCGAGGAAGCCCCGGCCCCGGTACATCCACGGCGCCCGCTCC
This sequence comes from Streptomyces flavofungini, assembly GCF_030388665.1. Lineage (NCBI taxonomy): Bacteria > Bacillati > Actinomycetota > Actinomycetes > Kitasatosporales > Streptomycetaceae > Streptomyces > Streptomyces flavofungini. Next base: position 8,518,627 of record NZ_CP128846.1, read on the forward strand.
GCACCCATGATCGTGGCGTAGTCGTCGCCGAAGTACCGCAGGAAGCTGGGCTGGACGACCGCCGTGACACCGAGTTCGGCGAACCGGCGCAGCTGGTCCGGGCGGACCAGGCCCGCGTGCTCGACGCGGTGGCGGGCGTCGGGGCGGGGCCGGGAGCGCTGGGCCGCCTCCAGGCTGTCGAGGGCGACGTCGACCGCGCGGTCGCCGATCGCGTGCACGGCGAGCTGCCAGCCCGCGCGGTGGCCCGCGATGATGGTGTCCTTGAGCAGGTCGGGGGCCATCTGGAGCCGGCCGTTCGACTCACTGCCCACATAGGGGTCGGTGAGCGCCGCCGTCCGCGCCATCATGCCGCCGTCGGTGAACACCTTCAGGGCGCCGAGGGAGAGGCCGCCGTCGCCGAAGCCCGTGCGCAGGCCGAGCCCGAAGGCGCGGCTCGTGGTGTCCTCGCGCGCCGCCTCGACCGGGCGCAGCGCGTCCGCGGCCACCATCAGCTGCACCCGTACGGGCAACCTGCCCGACTCGTGGGCGAGTTGGTACGCCGCGGCCTCGATGGGGCTGTGTGCGAACAGCTCGCTGCCGATGCCCGCCTCCGCGACCGCCGTCACGCCCTCGGACCGGCACGCGCGCGCCGCGTGCTCGACGGCGTCGGCCAGTTCGCCGAGCGCGTGCGGTGGCCGCAGTCGCAGCACGGCGCCCATGTCCTCCTCCGCGAGGAAGCCGTCGGAGCCGGCGATGTGCGCCGGGAGCAGGTCCAGGATCGCCGTGTTGACCAGGCACGCGTGCCCTGAGACGTGCCCCAGGTACACCTTGCGTCCGGCGCTCACGGTGTCGAGTTCCTTGGCGGTCAGGGGCCGGTCGAGCTCGCGCTGGTCGTAGTCGGCCATGGTCACCCAGCCGTCACCGGGAGCCGCCGCGACGGCGTCGGCCACCGCTTTCAGGACGTCGTCGACACGGCTGCTGGGGGCCACGCTCGCCGCCCTGGCCTTCAGGCCCGCCCAGATGAGATGGACGTGGCTGTCGATGAAGCCGGGCAGCACGGTCGCGCCGCCGAGGTCCAGGACGCGGCGGGCCGGGAGGTCCGCCACATCGGAGTCGAGCCCCACGATCCGCCCCCGCCAGATGCCGAGTTCACGGGCGGTGGGACGGTCCGGGTCCATCGTGACGACGCGGGCGTTGGTGATCCTGGTGCAGAGCACGTACAGATCCCTTCGAGGCAGCGGGGTGTCGGGTCCGGTCTTCGTCCGTACGGGAATCCGACGGGCTATTGTTCTATTGTTAGGTGAGGCTAGCCTAAGTTGCTTGGGGGGTGAGTGGTGGAAGACGAACGGGTGGAGCGGCGGACGGCCGCGGTCGACCGCCTCGAGGCCTGGGCCGATGGTGTGGTCGCGGGCCTCGACGCGCAAGAAGATATCGATCGTTCCTTGCTGCGGGCCCTGCGGGTGGACCCGAGTCTGCGCGAGGAGACCGCGGTGCGCAGGGCCGACGCGTTGCGTGCGGCGGCACTCGGACTCGGGCAGGCGGGCTGTGCCGCTGCGGCCGGGGTGACGGAGCGGCTGCTGCTCAACTGGCAGGCCCAGGACCCCTCGTTCGCGGAGGCGATGGCGGCGGCGGCCCTGATGGCGGCGGACGGACGCGAGCGGGGCCGCCCGCCCGCGACCTCGGCCGGTCCGGGCCCGGCGGCCCTGCGGGTCGTCCTGCGGGCCGTGCGCGACGGGGTGCCCCAGCCCTCGGCCGCCGTGCTCGGCGGCTGGTCGGAGCGGTCCTTCCTGCGGCTGCGCCGCCGCAGTCCCGAGGTCGCGGCGCTCCTCGCCGCCGCCCGCCGCGCCCGCGCCCGAGCTCGCAGGGCGGAGCGGCGCGGGGTGCCCGGGGGTGGGCGCGGGTACCGCCTCGTGCGGGTCGACGAGGGGCCGCTCGCGCCCGCGCGGCGTCCGGGGGGCTCGTGAGGGCCGCCCCGGGCTTCAGCCGCGCGTGGCCTCGCGCAGGCTCCTGGGGCGCAGATCGGTCCAGTTGGCCTCGACGTGGTCCAGGCAGGACTGCCGGTCGGCCGGGCCATGGGTCACGGTCCAGCCGCCCGGCACCTCGGCGAACTCGGGCCACAGGCTGTGCTGGCCCTCGTCGTTGACGAGTACGGAGAACCGGCCGTCGGCGTCGTCGAAGGGGTTGCTCATCTGCGGTCTCTCCTCGGTGTCGGGGGTCCGGGGTCGGTGCGAGCGGTCCGGAGGTTGACGCCATACTAAGGCAAGGTTTGCCTAAGTAAGTGGTCGGCTTGGGTTCGGGAGCCGGGTGGCCGTGAGCGGGGGGCCGGGCCGTGCCGCCCTTGGCGCTGTGGGCCGGATCGGATCGGGTCAGGACGGGCGGGCCGCCAGATATCCGCCCATCGCGCGGAAGTAGTCCGTCGCCGCGTGCTCCGCCCCGTCCTCCGTCCGCACCCGCCTGACCGCGAGCCCGTGGCGGCGGCCGGTGCGCGCGTCGGCACCGGCGACGATGACGACCGCGTCGCCCTCGCGGATGAAGACGCGTCCCGGAGTGCCGCCGTACCGGCCCCTGGACACGGCCGCCTCCACGATCCGCAGCCGCTTGCCGCGGTGGTACGTGAAGGCGTTCGGGTACGGGTCGCACTGGGCGCGCACCAGCCGGCCCAGGTCCTCGGCCGGCCAGGTCCAGTCGATGCGGCTGTCCTCCAGGGCGCGTTTGTGGAAGAAGCTGGCTCGCGACCGGTCCTGCGGTGTCCACACCGCCGTGCCCGAGGCGATCAGGTCGAGCGACTCGCGCACGATCGGTGCGATCAGGGCGACCGTCGCGCGGAACAGGTCCGCGGCCGTGTCCCGGGGGCCGACGGGCACGGCGCGCTGGATCAGGACGTCGCCCATGTCCAGGTCGGCGTCCATGCGGTGGGCGGTGACGCCGACTTCGGGCTCGCCGTTGATGAGGGCCCAGATCAGCGGCGAGAAGCCGGCGTAGGTCGGCAGGAGCGAGTCGTGTACGTTCAGCGTGCCGTGCCGGGGCAGGTCGAAGATCTCCGGGGGCAGCCAGGTGCGCCAGTTGTTGGCGACGATGAGGTCCGGTTCGGCCGACTTGAGGGTTTCGAGGAGTTCGGGGTCTCCGGGGCGGTTGCGCAGCAGCACGGGCACGTCGTGCTTCGCGGCGAGGTCGGCGACCGAGTCGTCCCAGATCTTCTCGTACGCGTGGTCGCTTCTGGGGTGCGTGACGGCGAGGGTCACGTCGTGCCCGGAGTCGAGGAGAGCCTGCAGTGTGCGGTGGCCCCACGTCTGATAGCCGAACATGACGACCCTCATGTGAATCCTCCTCAGACATTGCAAGGTAAGGCTAACCTTATCTAACATGTGCCTGCTTAGGGAGGCGATGACGCGGGTGAACACTCTGCACAGCGAACAGGATTCGACGTACGGCGGCACGGAGCCGGCAATGGGGGGCACGGGGCCGACACACGGGGGACCGGAAGTGACGTACGACGTCCTGGGGATCGGCTTCGGGCCGTCCAACCTCGCCCTCGCGATCGCGATCGAGGAGCACAACGCGCAGGCCGCGGAGGGTGACCGGATACGCGCCGCGTTCCTGGAGAAGCAGCCGAGGTTCGGCTGGCACCGGGGCATGCTCATCGACGACGCGACGATGCAGGTGTCCTTCCTGAAGGACCTCGTCACCATGCGCGACCCGAAGAGCAGCTACAGCTTCCTGTGCTACCTGCAGGAGCGCGACCGGCTCGTGGACTTCCTCAACCAGAAGACGCTCTTCCCGCTGCGCATCGAGTTCCACGACTATCTGGAGTGGGCCGCCGGCCGGGTCGCCGGGCTCGTCCAGTACTCACGCGAGGTCGTCGCGGTGAACCCGGTGACCGAGGACGGCGAGGTCGTCGCCTTCGACGTGGTCAGCCGTGACCCGGCCGCCCCGGACCGGAAAACCGTGCGCCGGGCCCGCAGCCTCTGCGTCGCCACCGGCCTGGAGCCCCATCTGCCGCCCAGCGCGGCCCGCTCCGAACGGGTCTTCCACAACAGCGAGTTGATCCCGCGGGTCGGCGCCCTCCTGCAGGCGGGCACCCCCGTGCGCCGCGCCGTCGTCCTCGGCGCCGGCCAGAGCGCCGCGGAGAGCGTGGACTACCTCCACCGGCACTTCCCCGACGCCGAGATCTGCTCGGTGTTCGCGAAGTACGGCTACACGCCCGCCGACGACAGCCCTTTCGCCAACCGGATCTTCGACCCGGAGGCCGTGGACCTCTTCTACCACGCGCCGCCGGAGGTGAAGCAGTCCCTCTTCGACTACCACCGCAGCACCAACTACTCGGTGGTCGACATGGACCTCATCGAGTCGCTCTCGCGCACCATGTACCAGGAGAAGGTGCAGGGGCGCCAGCGCATGCGGATGCTCAACATCTCCCGCATCCGCGAGATCGAGGCCCACGACGACGGCCTGCGCGTGGGCATCGAGTTCCTGCCCACCGCCGAACGCGACGTCCTGGACGCCGACCTCCTCGTGTGCGCGACGGGCTACCAGCCGCGCGGCATCGACGAGCGCATGGGCGAGCTGGGCAAGCTGTGCCGCAGGGACGACGAGGACGCCCTCGTCGTCGGGCGTGACCACCGCGTCGCCACGCACGCCAACGTCGCCGCCGACATCTACCTCCAGGGCGGCACGGAACACACCCACGGCCTCACCTCGACGCTCCTGTCCAACACGGCGGTCAGGGCGGGCGAGATCCGCGCCTCGCTGATCGAGCGCCGCCGACGGGAGCCCGCGCTGAACGGCACGGACAGGTCCTAGGGGTTCCTAGCGCAGCACCACGCAACCCCGCGCGCGCAGCGCCGCCAGGGTGTCCTCGCCGCCTCGCACGTCGTTCCAGCGCAGATCCAGCTTCTCCAGGGACGGCAACGCGGCCAGCCAGTGCGGCACTTCGCGCAGCCGGTTGGCCCGCAGGTCGAGGCGGCGCAGGAGCGGAAGGCCGCGCACCGCGTCCGGCACGGTCGCGAACGCGTTCTCCCGCAGCTCCAGTTCGCGGAGTTCACCGAGGCGGGCCACGCCGTCGGGGAGCGTGGTCAGCGCGTTGCCGCGCAGCCACAGCTCGCGCAGTCGGCGCAGGTCGCCGAGCGTCGCGGGCAGCGCGGTGAGCCGGTTGTCCTGGGCCCGCAGCTCGACGAGGGACGCCATGCGGCCGAGCGCGTCGGGCAGGGCGCCGAGCCGGTTCTCGCCCACGTTCAGGTAGGCGAGCCGGTCGAGGCCGCCCAGCTCTTCGGGCAGGGAGGTCAGGCGGTTGTCGTGCAGATAGAGGAAGTCGGTCAGTGCGGGCAGCGCGCCCAGTTCGGGCGGGATTTCGGTCAGCAGGTTGTGGCCGAGGTCCAGGGTGCGCAGGCGCGTGAGGGCCGTGACGCGGGCGGGCAGGCGCGTGAGCGCGTTGTCGGCGAGGAGCAGGGACTCGACGCGGGGGTGATCCCACACCGCTGCGGGTACGGCGTCGAGTCCGGCGCGCCAGTAGTCGAGCACGGTCCCGTCCGTCACCGCGGGCCACCCCCTGTTAATGGTTGCCGGGGAACCTATCATTAGCTCCATGCCTGCCGCGCCCGAGCCGTCCGCACCGCCAGCAGTCACCGAGGGGTCGGTGCCGTCCGACCGGCCGAAGCCGACCGGCCCGCCCTCCCCGCAGGCCGCGCCGGCCACACCGGCCGCCACTCTCCTCACCCTCGACCTCGCCGCCACGATCCGCCACGACGGCCACGGCGGTGTCGCCGACGACCTCGACGCACCGGGCGGCCTCACCGCCTGGGTCCGCGCCCACGCCGCGGAGCTTCCCGACGCGCTCGGCCCCCGGCGCTTCCGGGCCGACGAGAGCGCGCGGGAAGCGGTACGGGGGGTGCGTGCCGCCGTCCGCGCGCTGTTCGCCCACGCCGTGCGTCCGGGAGCGCCGAGCCCCGCCGACGCCCGGCGGCTGCTGCCGGTCCGCGAGGCCGTGACCAGGCTCAACGAGGCCGCCGCCCGGGTGCCCACCGTGCCCGTGCTGAGCTGGCCGCGCGGCGGCGCTCCCGTCGTCCGTGACGAGCCGGTCGACCGGGCCGAGGCCGTCGCGGGCACGGACCTCCTGACCGCCGCCCTGGCCCGCGCGGCGCTCACCTTCTTCGCCGGGCCCGACCGGGAGCGGCTGCGCGCCTGCCACGCGCCCCGCTGCGTGCGGTACTTCCTCAAGGACCACCCGCGCCAGGAGTGGTGCAAGCCCGCGTGCGGCAACCGGGCCCGGGTGGCCCGCCACCACGAGCGCAACCGGGGACGGGCCTGAGCCCGGTCCGGCCCGGTCCGGCCCGCGAAGCGCACCCTCACCGGCGCTTTCCCGGCGCCGCCCCCGGGCCGGGGCGGGCGCGTCGGACACGTACCATGGCGACATGTCCTTCCTCCGCCGCCGCAGCTCCGCCACTCCCGCGGGCCCGGACTTCGACGTCCTGGCCATGGACCCGGGTGACTGGCCCGGCAATCTCGGCGCCGGCCTGCTGCCGGCCCCCGACGGCAGCTGTCAGGGCGTCTTCCTGCGCTACGACCTGTTCGGCGGCCGCGGCCCCGCGATGGTCATCGGCAATCTGCCGGAGGGCTCCCCGGCCCGCGAGCTCGCCGACGGCGAGGTGCCCTTCGAGGTGGCCCAGCTGCTGCTCGCGCTGGAGAACGACGAGGAGGTCACCGTCGTCGCCAGCGAGGACGTGCCGGTGATGCAGGGCGACAACCTCCTGATCGTGCGCCGCCTGCGGCTGTCCGAAAGCCGCGTCTCCTGTGTGCAGTTCGACCGCAGCGACAACGTCCTGGTGACCATCGCGGCCTGGGACCGCCCGATCACCGACGACCTGTACGCCCTCCTCAAGCCACTGCCCGCGGAGCTGTTCCAGCAGGGCTGACGGCCTCAAGTCCACGGGTCCGCCCACTCCGTCCAAGGAGTGGGTTTGTCATGTGCCTTGTCAGTCGAGTCATCGGACTTTTAGCGTGGCGGCCCATGAGGCCACAGTTCCTGGAATTCCTGCGACAGGGCATCACTCGAAGAAAGACCCTTCAGTCGGCCGTAGGAGCAGGGGCCGCGCTGGCCCTCGGCGGAGCGGCTTCCCAGGGCATTGCCGCCACCGGCGATGCCTCCCAGTCATCCGATGACATGAGGCTCTGGTGCCGGGCTCCGGCCGCCGACTGGGAACGGGAGGCGCTGCCCATCGGCAGCGGGGCCCGGCGCCGAGGGCGGCTACGACCACGGCAACTGGCGCGCCCCCGCCCCGCCGCCCTCGCAGCCGTCCGCGAGGACCTCGACGACCGCGGCCGCCTCGCCCCGGACGCCGTCGCCGCCGCGCCCGGCCAGCCCCGGCGCGGCTACGGCGCCCACCAGACCCTGGGCGACCTGCGCATCGACGTCACGGGCGCGCCGGACGCCCCCGACGCCAGCTACCGCCGCACCCTGGACCTGCGCCAAGCCGTCGCCGACGTCGCGTACACCCACCAAGGAACCCGCCACACCCGGGAGTTCTTCGCCTCCCACCCCGACGCCGTGATCGTCGGACGGCTCGGCGCGGACCGCCCCGGAGCCGTCACCCGCATCCTGCGCACCACCTCACCGCGCACCACCTGCGGCACACCGCCTACCCGGTCCTGAAGGAAGCCGCGGAGTTCAGCTCGACCAACTGCGCACCGACCCGCGCGACGGCACCCTCGTCGTCACGCCCAGCTACTCGCCCGAGCACGGGGACCTCACCGTCGGCGCCGCCATGTCCCAGCAGATCGTGCACGACCTGCTCACCCACACCCTTGAGGCCGCCCGCGTCCTCGGCGCCGACTCCGCCCCGCGCACCCGGCTGGAACAGACCCTGGACTCAGGGCGCGCGGTGACGGCGGCACCGGCTGGTCCAAGGCCCGGAAGATCAACTTCTGGGCGCGGCTCCGTGACGGCGACCACGCCCACAAGATGCTCGGCGAACAGCTCAAGTCGTCCACGCTGCCCGACCTCTGGGACACCCGCACGCCGTTCCAGATCGACGGCAACTTCGGCGCCATGTCCGGGATCGTCGGGATGCTGTCGCAGAGCCGGCACGACGCCATCGAGGTGCTGCCCGCCCTGCCCGCGAGCCGGCCCGACGGCTCGGTGCGGGGCCCGCGAGCCCGCGGCGGTGCCACGGTCGACATCACCTGGTCCGCCGGCCGCGCCACCCACGTCGCCCTGCGCGCGTCCCGCACCCACGAACTGACCCTGCGCTGCGCCCTGGTGCCGGGGCGGCGAGCACACCTTCAAGGCGGTGGCGGGCCGCCGCTACGACCGCCGGCCCCAGCCGTACGCGGGGACGACGTCGGGCCCGGAGCCTGCCCCCACGCAGGTCCGGGCCCGACGAGTTCAGACGGTCACGCGGTCACACGGTCACGGGGTCACGATCCGGACGGCACCACCTTCACGTCGGCGGCGCGCACGAACGCCACGCGGTGGCCGAACTGGATCTCGTAGTACATGTCCTTGCCGCGCACCACGCGGTGCGGGGCGAGGTCGAACGTCGGGGAGTAGAAGTACTCGCCCGGGAGCTTGTCGCCGACCGCGTACTTCTGGCCGGAGAGCAGCTTGTACGGCAGGGGCGACACGGCCTGCACCGGCACCCCGGCCGGGTAGGCCTCCTTCTCCGGGTAGGCGCGGCCGTACACCGGGACGTCGCTCACGCCGTCCTTCGGGGTGAGGACCCAGCCGCGCGCGTCGACGGCCGTCGGCTGCTTCGCCGGGTTCTTGAACCAGGCCTTCTGGCCGAGGTACCAGACGGCCGTCCAGTCGCCCTGGCGGTCGGCGACCGCGTACTGCTGGCCCGTCGACAGGCGCGAGCCCATGTCGTTGACGTCGATCGTCGACGGCTCGCCGCCCGGGCGCAGGCCGATGTCCTTGATGAGCGGGGCGTCCTCGCGGGGCTCGGTGTACACGCGCACCGCGCTGGAGCCGTGCGGCACGCACTTCTCGCCCGGCTTGGCGCAGCCCGTGAACTCCGGCTGGTTCTCGCTGAACTCGGGCGCCACCGTGACCAGACCGCCCTTGGGGCCCGCCGTGCGGTGCAGCGGCTTGCCGAGCAGCTTGAAGTAGTGCTGCCAGTCCCAGTACGGCCCGGGGTCGGTGTGCATGCCGCGGATCGTCGCGGCCGTCGTGCCCGGCACCGTGTCGTGGCCGAGGATGTGCTGGCGGTCCAGCGGAATGCCGTACCGCTTGGCGAGGTACTTCACCAGACGCGCCGACGAGCGGTACATCGCCTCCGTGTACCAGGTGTCGGGCGCCGTCAGGAAGCCCTCGTGCTCCAGGCCGACGGACTTGGCGTTGACGTACCAGTTGCCCGCGTGCCAGGCGACGTCCTTGGTCCGCACGTGCTGGGCGACATGGCCGTCGGAGGAGCGCAGCGTGTAGTGCCAGGACACGTACGTCGGGTCCTGCACCATCTTGAGGACGCCCTCCCAGGTGCCCTCCGTGTCGTGCACGACGATGTACTTGATGCCCTGGCTCTTGGGGCGGTCGGCCTTGTCGTGGTTGCCGTAGTCGCCGTCGCCGAACTCCTCGTACGGCGCGGGGATCCACTCGCACGCGAGCGTCTTCGGGCAGTCCGTCCCGGCCGCCTTCGCCTTGCGCAGCCCCATGCCGCGCAACTGGGCCGCCTCCGGGGCGAGTCCGGGCCGGGCGGCGAGGGTCACGCGCTGGCCCGCGTCGGTCGTGCGCCGCTGGCCGTCGCGGATCACGGCGAACACGTCGTTGGCGTACGTGGCCGCGCTCGCCCGGTCGTCGGCTCCCGAGAAGCGCGCGATGGCTCCGTACCAGTCGGCCGGGTCGGCGCTGAGCGGCTTGCCGAGCTGCTTCTGCGCGGCGGCGAGCAGGGCCGCGCCGCCCCGGACGTTCGCCGCCGCGTCCTCGCGCAGCCGCTCAGCGGGCAGCCCGCTGAGCTTCGCGGCCCGCTTCAGGGTCTTGAAGCGGGCCGGCAGCCGGGCCTCCGTCGGCGGCTTCGCCTCGGGCCGCAGCGTGGCCCGCGACGCGTCCCCGCGCGGGTCCTCCGCGCCGTCGCCGTGGTGCGGGGCGGAGGCGAGCGCGGTGCGGGCGTCGGTGAGGTGCATGGGGCCGTAGCCGCCGGTGACGCTCGGGGCGCCGCCGTGCGCGTCCCAGCGGGACTGGAGGTAGGAGACGCCGAGCAGCACGCTCTGCGGCACGTCGTACTCGGCGGCCGCCGCCGCGAAGGCGCGCTGCAGGCTCCCGGGCCCGGTGTCCGACGCGGGCCCGGTCGCGGAGGACGACGGCGCGGCGCCGAGCAGGGGCACCAGCAGCGCGGCCGACGCGAGAGCGCCCGCCGCCTTGGCGGCGCGTCTGCGCGTGGGCGGGACGGACGCGGTGACGGATCCTCGCAAGGCAGCCTCCTGGGGCTTCAGGGCCGAAGCGGCGTGACGGGGCGTGCGGGGCCGGGCGTGCGTCAGTGGTACCGGCTCGCCGACGATCCGTCAATCATGCCCAGGAGAAGGGATTTCCCATGTCAGCGCCGGTCTGGCGTGTTTTCGCCCACGGCGGTGTCATCGCCTGCGGCGCGTCAGTGGAGTGGACCAATGGGCGGATGGGGGGGGCACGTGCGGGCCCTCGGTGTAGGGGTCGCCCCAGCTTCGACTCTCTGGTGTGCCCCAGTGACTCGGGGGCTCCGGTGCACGAGGGTGAGCGGCATGCCGATGAGAGCGCACCCCGTCAGCGGGCCCGGACCGTCCCGCACCCGACCTGCCCACCGCCGAGGCCGCATCCGGCTCCTCGCGGCGTCGTCGTTACTGGCCGCGACCGGCCTCGTCGTCACACTCGGCCAGCCAGGGCAGGCGGTCGCCCGCACGGACGGCCCGTCGAAGGCGGAGGCGGTCGCCCGCGCGGATGACACGTCGAAGGCCGCAGGGGTCGATGCGCCGCGGCGTGCCCAACTGGAGCGGCTGGCACGGAAAGTGGTGGCCGCCGGGGCGCCCGGCGTGATCGTGCGGGTCGACGACGGGGTCGGCCGGCCGGTCGAGGTCGTCGAGCAGGCGCCCTGGGCCAGAGCCGATCAGCGGCTGCGGGGCGGGGACGAGTTCCGGATGGGCTCCAACACCAAGACCATGATGGCCACCCTCGTCCTGCAACTGGTCGGCGAGGGAAAGCTCGCCCTGACCGACCCGGTGGAGAAGTGGCTGCCCGGCCGGATCCCGCACGGCGACGCGATCACCCTGCGCATGCTCCTCAACCACACCGCCGGTCTCGCCGACTACACCGAGGACCCCGAACTCCTGCCGTCGATCCTCGGCAAGGACCAGCGGCGCTGGACGTCGGAGCAGTTGCTCGCCGTCGGCGTGCGGAGCGGCCCGGTCTCCGCGCCGGGCACCAAGTGGGGGTACAGCAACACCCATTACGCCGCGGTCGGTGCCCTCCTCGAGCGGGTCACCGGGAAGAGCGTCGCCGAACTGGTCCGCGACCGGATCACCCGGCCGCTCGGCCTCAAGCACACCTACTACGCCACGGACTCCACCTGGCGCGGCCCGCACGCCCGGGGCTACGAACCCGACGCCGCGCACATGCCGCCGGGTGTGCCGCATGAGTACAGGGAATACGGGGGAACGCCGCGCGCGGGCCACGTCGACGTGTCCGCCAACTCGCCCTCGTGGGGCGGTGCGGCCGGCGCGATGGTGTCGAACGCCCGAGACTGGGGCCGGTTCTACCACGCGTTGATGTCGGGCGAGCTGCTGCCTGCGGCCCTGCTGGCCCAGATGCGCACCACCGTGCCGGTCGACCCGGACCGTCCCGACGGACCCGGCGGCGGGCTCGGCATCCAGACCTTCGCGAGCCCGTGCGGCACGGTGTGGGCCCACGAGGGCGGGATCCCCGGCTACTTCAGCACCAACGTCACCGACTCCACCGGCGAGCGCATGGCGACCGTCTTCATTCCGACGGAGGCCTTCGCCGAGCACCCGGACGCCTTCCCGAAGGCCAACGAGGCGTCCCAGGAGCTGCAGACCGCCGTGACGTGCGCCATGTTCGACAAGCCGGTGCCGCCCGAGGCTCCCACCGGCTGATCGGCGGGGGCGGTGATCCGGGTACGTCGGCCACCTGGAGCAGCGGGCTCCGGCGCTGCGGCCTGCCCGGCCCCTGCCCCTGCCCTGCCGCTGCGGCCTGCCCCGCCCCTGCGGTCTGCCCCGGCATCGCGGCAGGCCCCGGCGTCGTGGTCAACGGGCGCGGGCCCAGTGGCCGGGGCGCTCCAGGGGGCTCGACACCTTCGTCCGCGCGTCGCCGCGCGCGGCGTTGAGCTGCGGCTGGGTGAGGAACAGGGCACCCGTCAGGTCGGCTCCGCACAGGTTCGTGTCCCGCATGTCCGCGCCGATGAGGTCGGCGTCGCGCAGGTCGGCGTCCGTCAGGTCGGCGGCGATGAGCAGGACGCCGCGCAGGCTGGCACCCCGCAGCTTCGCGCCGCGCAGGCGCTTGCCCATGAGGTTGGCGCCCCGGTGGTCCTTCTTGCGCCCCGGCACGGCCGACCGGGTCAGCTCGCTGGCGCGCAGCAGCAGCGGGTTCACCTCGCCGCGCAGCGCGTCCACGTCCACGCCGAGCAGGGCCTCGGGGGTGTCCCGGGTGAGCGCGTCGATCCGGGAGTACGCCCGCCGCAGCTCCCGGTGCACGGGCCGGGCCGCGGGCAGGTCCAGGGCCTGCGCGGTGTACTTCAGGAGCTCCTGGAGCTGCCGCACGACGGGGAAGACCTCGTACATCGTGCGGGCCGTGTCCGGTTCCTCCCGCCAGCCGACGCCCTTGAACGTCACCTGCGAGACCTTCTGACCCGCGCCGAAGCAGTCGAAGACCGTACAGCCCTGGTAGCCCTTGTCGCGCAGCCGCTCGTGGATCCCGCAGCGGAAGTCGTCCTGGAGATTGCCGCACGGCGTCCCTGCCGCCTTGTCCACCGGGAAGTCCGACGAACGCGAGAACGGCAGCGCCACGCAGCACAGCCCGAAGCAGCTGCCGCAGTCGGCCCGCAGTTCGGGCTGGTCGGCGTGCGAGGTGCGCTCGGACAAAGTGGTGGCTCCTGGTGCTCTGGATGTTCTGGGTGCTCTGGGCGCGTGCGCGCCCGGGTGAGCAGTGGGCGTATGCGTCGATTGTCCCCCGCCCGCGCGCCTTCCGGGCACGGGGGTCGGCAGGCGCGCAGATCGTGCGGCTGCGCGGGGCGTCAGGGGCTCCGTGCCGGTGGCACGCCCACCGGCCCCAGGGGCGCCGCCCCGTCCGGGGGGGGGTACGCGTTCCGGCGGATTGACCGCCTGCACGGTGTGCGCTTGCATCCCCGAGGGGCTCCGGCACCGGGCAGGGGCCCGCGTTCTGGGAGGGGACCGCATGGCCGGAACAGGCCCGTACACGAGACGTGGCGGAGTCGTACGGACGGTGAGCGCGGGGGCGCTCGCCGTCTTACTGTCGGCCGGGGCCCTGCCCACGGCCGTCGCCACACCCGCCGGTGCCCCGGCACCGGCGCCCCGAGGGCCCGCCGGGGTCACCCGACTGCTCAGCGTCGCCGCCGACGGCGGTCAGGCGGACGGCCCTTCCGGCAGGCCCGTCGTCAGCGCCGACGGCCGTGTCGTCGCGTTCACCTCGCAGGCCACCAACCTCGTCGCCGGGGACACCAACGGCCAGTCCGACCTGTTCGTAGAGGACCTGCGCGGCGGCGGGCTCCGGCGCGTGGCCGACCCCCACGGCGAGATCTCCTCGCCGACGCTCAGCGCGAACGGCCGGTACGTCGCGTACACGACGCGCGATGCCGAGGGCTCCGCCGTCATCGTCCGTGACCTGTGGAAGGGCGGGACCGAACGCGCCGACGTGGACCTCCCCATGCAGCACATCGACGCCCACGCGCCGACGGTCTCCGCCGACGGGCGCACGGTCGCGTTCGCCGTCCTCGGCACCGACCCGAGCCGCCCCGGCGCCCAAGCCGTCTACCTGCGCGACCTGCGCGCCCAGCGCACGGAACTCGTCAGCTTCCCCGCCGAACCCGACGAGACCTTCCTCGGCTTCCGCGCCCCCACCCTGAGCGCGGACGGCCGGCGCGTCGCCTACCAGTACGTGCACGGCAGCCCACCGCGCGGCGACTGGTCCGACATCTACGTCCACGACCGCGACACCGGCGGCGAGACCCAGATCGACACGCCCCACGACGGCAGCCCCGCCGACGGCGCGGCCACCAACCCGCTGTTCAGCGCCGACGGGGACACCCTCGCCTTCGACTCCAGCGCCTCGAACCTGGTGCCGGGGCGGGACCCGAACGGCAGCCACAACCCCTTCGTGTGCGACCTGCGCACCGGCACCCTCCAGCGGATCGACGCGGTGCGGCCCGGACCCGAGGGCGTGCTGTCCGTGGACGGGGTGGCCGCCGACGGCTCGAAGCTGCTGCTCGACACCTGGGCGGTCCTGACCGCGGAGGACGCCGAGTACGTCCGTGACCTGCGCACCGGCTCCGACGTGCTGGTCTCACCGGACAAGGACGGCGGGCCCGGCAACGCGATCGACGCACGCACCGACGCCGCCGCGCGGACCGTCGTGTTCTCCGGGTTCGACGGCGAGAACTTCGTGCCGGGCGACACCAACGGGGTCGCGGACGTGTTCGTGTTCGTCGCCAAGAAGCGCTAGCGGGCCGCGCGCGGACCGTTCCTGTGGCAGGCCCGTGACGGGACGGCGGTCGACGCGTGAACTCCCCGGGTGATGCTCGACGGACGATCAGCGAGGTGGCGGCGCGCGGCGGCGGACGGCAGGGCCCGTGCGCCGCCGCGCGACGTGAGGGGAGAGGCGACACCGTGAACATGCCCCAGGGGATTCCGCAGCGGCCGACGGGCAGCCCGCGGGCGCACCCGACGACGTGGCATCTGATCGTCGAGCGGCACGAGACCGCGACCGGGGGCGGCTTCTGGGGCACCGACTTGCTGGGCGAGTGCTTCGGGACCCGGGAGCAGGCCCTGGCCATGCTGGAGGAACGGGCCCGCACCTACGTGCCCGAGCACCCCTGGAACCGGAGGCGGACCCAGCTCTACCGCACCGTCGACGGCTTCATGATGATCACGGAGGGCGTCCGCAGCCGTCGGCGGTGGACGTGCCGCTTCCTGGTGGCGGAACTCCTCTGGGACACCGAGGTGCCGACGCCGTAGCGGACGCCCCTCCGGGCGCTCGGGCCGCCGACCGTCAGCCCCGGCGCGGCCCCACTGTGATGACCGTGTACGTCTCGCCCGACTCCGGTGGCCGCGTCCAGGAGCGGGTGCGGAAGGTGTGCAGGCGGCCGTGGTCCAGGGCGAACCGGGGCAGCGTGACGCCGAACGCCGCCCCGACGGCCTCAAGGGCGGCGGTCTCGCCGAGTCCCTGGCGGTACCGGCCGCCGTCCCGGACCTCGGGGAACAGGTGCTCCGGCAGCAGCTCCCGCGGTATCTCCCCGGAGCGCTCGCAGCGCTCGCCGAAGACCGTGAACGCGTACCGCTCCGCGCCGTGCGCCGCGACGGACAGATGGAACAGCGCGCCCCTGTCGAACGCGTCGGGCTCGGCCCACACCACCACCGCGCGGCCGTACCGGGACGCGGCGACGGCGGGGGAGACGAACCGCACGTCGTGGAACGGCTGCGGCTCACGGTCGACCGCGAAGCTCCAGCCGTCCCCGGCCCGGCCGACCGAGACCAGCGCCTTGTCGTCGTACGAGGACGACACCCCGTCCGGCCGCGGGGTCCGGCGCGCGTCCCACTCCCGCATCGGCACCCGGAGCTCCGCGCCCTCGTCGGCGCCGAGAAGGGCGGGCAGCGCGGCGGGTTCCACGCCCTCCACGAGGACGAAGCGGTACGCCGGGCGGTGGCTGTGGCCCTGCGGCTGCTCCGCGAGCCACGCGAGGCCCGGACGGTCCTGGTCGACCGCCGCGGGGACGGCACCGGTCGCCTCCTCGCCCCGGGGTGTGGACAGCAGCACCCGGCCCCGCTCCGGCGTGAGCAGCGGGCCGAGCAGCGGGTCGGCGAGGAGGCCGACCGGGGCGAGGTGGTCGGGCCCCAGTGGCCGCCATTGGGGCAGGGCGGCCAGGAGGGTCCGCCAAGCCGCGTCGGTCTCGCCCCAGCGGGCCTGCTCCCGGGCCGTGCGGACGGCGTCGCCGAACGGTCCCCGCGGCGCGTACGCGTACGTGCCGTCGCGCAGTCGGCGCAGCACCTCGTCCTCCAGGTCCCGCGTCTCGTCCGAACCGCCGCGCAGATGGGCCGCGTACGCGCCGTCGCTCTCCCAGGGCCAGCCGTGCTGCTCGGTCTCCTCGACGAGCAGGGCGGGCAGCAGCTCCGGTGCGTACAGCGGGTCGCCCGCGAGGCCGTCGAAGTCGCGGGCGTACCGGTCGCCGAGCAGCCAGCCGATCTGGTCCCGCAGCGCACAGGCGCGGGGCCTGCCGAACTCCTGCGCCTTCGCGAGGACTTCCTCGGCCGATGCGTACGCCCCGCGCAGTGCCTCCCGCCGGGCCTGTGCCACGCGCTCGTCCCACTCCCGCGTCGTGGCGTTCTCGAACTCCGACTGGTCCTCGTCGCCCGCCCGCAGGCTGTGGAACTCGCGGTAGGCGTCCTGCATGAACTCCCAGAAGGAAGCGTGCCGTTCCGGCGGACTGCCCCGCCAGGGTGCCCAGGTGTAGAGCGCCCACTCGCCGTGCTCGTCCACGTCCTCCGGGTCGAGGAGCACGGAGACGACGTCGGAGTCCACGGCCAGTTCGAGCGCCCGGGTCCAGATCGTGGCTTCGAGGACCTCCTCCCGTGTCGCGTCCTCGGCCAGGCCCTCCTGGAAGATCTCGGCGAGCCCCGCGTCGTCCTCGTACCAGCGGGCGTCCGCCGTGCCCGCGAGCCGCCACACGAACCCGCCCGCGTGCCGCCAGCCGTCGGTGACCTCCAGGAACGTGCGGTAGGACGGCGGCAGCCGGTGTCCGAGGCGCTTCTCCAGGGCCGCGACGCGGGCGGGCGGCGCGGGGGCGAAGCCCAACCAGCGGGCGCGGCGCGCCTCTTCGTCGTCCGCCCCCAGCTCGTCGCGAGCGCAGGCGTCCGCCCACTCCTCGCTCCACCGCGTGAGGAATCGCCGCCAGTCGTCGTGCGCGCCAGCCGTCTCAGTCATGTGTGCGATCGTCGCACCCGGCACTGACAACGCCCCCTGACCGGCTCCTTCACCGCACCCAGCCGGTCCCGCCGGTGTGCGGGGCCATGCGGCGTACCGAAGTGCGGAAGGAGCGATTCCGCGCGCTGGGCGTTCCGGCCCGGCCGACACGGCCGTCCCGCGTCGACGGTGTTCGATGCGCCCCACGGGGCGCCTTGTTGCCGTCACAGAGGCTGAGTTGAGTGGGGAGCCTGCCCGTCGGCAGGAGGGACACAGGAGGGAAACATGTCCAGTCAGCCCTTCACCACCGGAACGGTTCCCGGCGCACTGCCCGGCCTCGGGCACATCTGGCCCCTGATGCGACGGCCCATCGAGTTCCTGACCTCGCTCCCGGACCACGGTGACCTGGTGGAGATCAGGCTCGGCCCGACGCCGGTGTACGTCCCGTGCCACCCCGAGCTGCTGCGGCAGACCCTGACCGACGACCGCACCTTCGACAAGGGCGGCAAGTACTACGACCGGGCGCGGGCCATGGCAGGGAACGGCGTGGCCACGTGCGCGCACAAGGACCACCGCCGGCAACGACGGCTGCTCCAGCCCGCGTTCCACCCGTCGCGCCTGGAGGCCTACGCGACGACCATGGAGCAGGAGGTGAAGGCGCTGACCGACTCCTGGGGCGACGCGGAGGTCGTCGACGCGTATCCCGTGCTCTACGCCCTCGCCCTGCGGACCGTGACGCGCACGCTCTTCTCGACCCGCGTCACCGACGAGGTCGTCGCGGACATCCAGCGCTCCTTCGACATCGCGTTCAGCGGGTTCTTCCGGCAGATGTTCATGCCCCCGGCCCTGCTGCGGCTGCCGCTGCCCGCGAACCTCCGCCACCAGCGGGCCCTGCGGAACCTCAACGCCATCGTGGACCGGGTGCTGCGGGACGCGACGGCGGGTCAGGAGAGCGTGCCGGGGCAGGACCGGGAGGCCGCCGGGCGGAACGTCCTCTCGGTGCTGCTCGCCTCCCGCGAGAGCGCCGCCCCCGCGGGCACCGCCGACACCGGCGCGGAAGGGGCCGCGCAAGGAGGCGACGCCGCGGGAGCCGCCGACGCCGAGATCCACGACCAGGTCGTCACCGTCCTGGCAGCAGGCAGCGAGACCGTGGCGTCCACCCTCACCTGGGCCCTGTACCTGCTGTCCCGGAACCCGGCGGCCCAGCGCCGCCTCCAGGAGGAGGCCGACACCGTGCTCGGCGGCCGGCCGGCCCGCTGGGACGACCTGCCGCACCTGCCCCACACCCACCGCGTCATCACGGAGACGATCCGGCTGTACCCACCGGGCTGGCTGTTCACCAGGGTCACGACGAAGGCCGTCATCCTGGCGGGACGACACCTGAAGGCGGGAACCACGGTCGTCATCAGCCCGGTGCCCGTGCACAGGAACACCGCCGTCTTCCGGCGGGCCGCCGACTTCGACCCCGACCGGTGGCTGCCGGAGCGCACGTCGGCGCTGCCGCGCGGGGCGTTCGCCGGGTTCGGCACCGGGCCGCGCAAGTGCGTCGGGGACGGCTTCGGCGTCGCCGAGTGCGCCCTCGCCCTCACCGCGGTCGCGAGCCACTGGACCGTGCGCTGCGCGCCCGGCGCGGACACCCGGCCGGTGCCGCTCGCGGCCTTCTACCGCCCCCGCAGGCTCCGCCTCGAGCTGAACCGGCGGCGCCATGACGCCTGAGGGGAACGAGCGCGCCCTGGTCGTCGGCGGCGGCTACGCGGGCCTCGTCACCGCGCGCGTCCTCGCCGACCGTTTCGACGAGGTGGTCGTCCTGGAGCAGGACGACGTCACCGCCGCCCCCGTCCACCGCCGCGGCACCCCGCAGAGCCGGCACCCGCACGCGCTCCTGGCCCGCGGGGCGGACCTGCTGGAACACCTCTTCCCCGGCCTGCGTGCCGAACTCCGGGACGCGGGTGCCCCGGTGTCGGACTTCGGGCAGTTCCCGATGCTGTACCCAGCCGGATGGTCGCCGCGCGTCCGCACGGACCTCGCCCTGCAGACCTTCAGCCGCCCCCTGCTCGAATCCGCGCTGCGACGCCGCGTCCTGGCGCATCCGAGGGTCCGCCTGCTCGACCGCACCCGAGTGGCACGCGTGGTGTTCGACGACGCGCGCGGCCACGTCGTCGGCGTACGGACCGAAGGGGGCTCACTGCGCCCCGCTCGCCTGGTCGTCGTCGCCACGGGGCGCAACTCGCGCCTCCCGGCCGGTCTCGCCACCGGCGGCCTGCCCGTACCCGACGTGCTCCGCGTCGACGGGAGACTCTCGTACACCTCGCGCGTCTACCGCCGCGACACCGCGTCCCCGCCCAACTGGCAGGCGTCCCTGCAGGCCACGTTCGCCCCGACGGCGCGACGTGGCGGCACCGTCGTCGCCCTTGAGGACGACCGCTGGCTGGTGTGTCTGTTCGGCGCGGACGGCCAGTCCGCCCCCACCGACCCGGCGGGATTCGCCGCGTACGCGGACTCGCTCGCGAACCCCCACATCAAGGACATCGTCACGCGCGCCGAACCCCTGGGCTCCATCTACCGTTACGGCGGCCTCGGCGGCCAGTGGCGCCGCTACGACCGGATCCGCCCCTGGCCCGCCGGTCTCGCGGTGCTCGGCGACGCCCTGTGCGTGCTCAACCCCCTCTACGGCCACGGCATGACCGTCGCCGTTCAGCAGGCCGTCCTCCTGGCCCGCACGCTCGACGCCCACGCGCCCGCCGACGCGTGCGGGCACTTCCAGCGCCGCTCCGCCCGGACCCTGCTCCTGCCCTGGTACCTGTCGACCAGCCTGGACCTGGGCTGGCGGCCCGAGAACGCCCCCGTAGCGGCCCTGCTCGCGCGCCGCTACCTGGCGCGCCTGCTGCGCCGCATCCCCGACGACCCCGCGCTGTACCGGCGGTTTTTGGCCGTGCAGCACCTGACGGCGTCCCCGCTGACCCTGCTCGCGCCGTCCTCGCGGACCGGAAGGGACGGCGAGCCGTCATGACACTCCCGTACGACGAACTGGAATCGCTGCGGATCCACCCCGGCGCCGAGCACCCCCTGTACCGGCTGCCGTCCCGCACCGAGCCGGACGAGAACCGCCTGGACGACCTGGTCGGCCACTGGGCCGAGGCCTGCGGCCTGCTGGCGGACGCCACGGCCCACGAACGACTCGGCGACGCCGCCGTGGCCGACCTCATCGCGCACTGCTACCCGGGACTCCGGCCGGACCGGGCGGCCCCGCTGGCGGGCTGGATCTCCTGGCTCTTCGTCATCGACGACTACTACGACCGCCTCAACATCCGGGGCGAGGACCACCCCGACGCCCTCACCCAGGAGATCATCGACGCCCTGCCCGTGGAGCCGCAGAGCGGGATCCGCCACCACGACGCCCCGCTGGCCCGCGAACTCGCCCGCCTCTGGCGGCACATCGCCCCTCAGCTCAGCCGCTGGTGGCGCATGCGGTTCGCCACGCACGTCACGCACTTCCTGGCGGCGTTTCGGTACGAGCGCCTGCACCGGCAGGAAGGCCTCCCGCCGGGACTGCCCGCGTACGCCGAGCTGCGCCGCGCGTCGAGTTCGGTCACCGCGTGCCTGGACCTCCTGGAGTACGCGACGGGCCAGGAAGTGCCGTCGCTGCTGCACGAGACGCGGCAGCTGCGGACGATGTTCGCGAAGGCCACCGACGTCGTCGCGTGGGTCAACGACGTCGTGTCCCTGAAGAAGGAGGTGGGCATCGGCGACACGAACAACGGAATCATGGTCGTGCGACGGGAGTTCGGCCTGGACCTGCAAGGAGCCATCGACCACGTCTACCGAGGCGTCGCCCGCGACGTCGAGGAGTTCCTCGACGCGGAGGCCGAGCTGTGGCGCGTGTGCAAGCACTGGAGCGGAGTCACCGAGGCCGAGCAGTCGGCCCTGGCCCTGCTGTCCGACGGCATGAAGGCATGGATGCGGGGGAACCTCGACTGGTCGGTGCGCGCCAACCGCTACGCCGCCTGAGGGCGCCCGCCTCCCGGTGCCCTCGATGACCACCGCCCACGACCACCGCCGGCTCGGCCGCGAGCTCGGCCTCTTCGACACCGACCCGCTGATCGGCGCGGGACTGCCGTACTGGCTCCCCGACGGGGCGACCGTGCGGCACGCCCTGGAGGAGTACATCCGCGCCGCCGAACGCCGGTCGGGGTACCGGCACGTGTACTCGCCCGTGCTCGGCAAACGCGAGCTGTACGAGATCTCCGGGCACTGGTCGCACTACAGCGACGACATGTTCCCGCCACTGGACCTCGGCGGTGAGCAGGTCGTGCTGCGGCCGAGCCTGTGCCCGCACCACGCGGTGATCTACCGCTCCCGCTCCCACAGCTACCGGGAACTGCCGCTGCGCATGGCCGAGTTGGGTGGCATGTACCGTGCGGAGCTGTCGGGCGTCCTCGGCGGTTTGACCCGGGTGCGGGCCATCCAGCTCAACGACGCGCACATCTTCTGCACCCTCGACCAGGTCGAGCGGGAGGCGCGCGGAGCGCTCGACATGATCCGCGACGCCTACCGTGCCCTCGGCATCACCCCCGCCCGCTACCGGCTCTCCCTGCCCGGCCCCGGCGGAAAGTACGTCGCCGCGCCCGAGCTGTGGCAGCGGGCCACCGCCCTGCTGACCGACGTCCTCGCCCGCGTCGGCGCGCTCGTGGAGGCCCACAGCACCGACTTGTGGGAGGGCGGGGCCGGTTCGTAGCGCTCGCCGGGGCGGGGCGGCCGGGCCCGGGAGTCCGCCGACGTGGGTCGGCGGACCCTCAGCTCATCAGGTCGGGCGCGAAGTAGTCGCGCAGCCGTGCGATCTTCCCGTCACGGACACGGAAGATCTGCACGAGAGAGACGGTCACGTCCTTCCCGCCTCCGTCCGCACCCCCGTCTCCCTCTCCGCCGCCGTCGAAGACCGTGTCGATCTCGGCGATGAACACGTCGGGATCGGCGGTCGTGTGCAGCACGAAGCCGGACTTCTCCAGGTTCGGCGCACGCTGGTCCTGCGCCTGCCTCTCGTAGTACGCGGCCATCACGCCGCGGATCTCCTCGCGCCCCACCATCCTCCGCGGGAAAGGGACGTCGTCGGGCATCAGCGGCAGCTCGAGGACGCCGTCCGGGGTGAAGTTCTCGGCGAGGGCGACGGCGTTCCGGGACATCGCGCCGGCGTGGACGTAGCTCTCGAAGATCTGCTGTGGTGTTCGGGACACGTGGCTCCTCGGTCAGGTGGAGGACAGGGCCGTCCGTCAGGACCCGCACGTGCCCGTGCGGGAGATCCTTGGTGGCCGTCAGGAGGGTGAGCCGGCCCGCGCGGGCGAGGGCGCGGAGCCGGTCGAGCCCGGCGGCGCGGTCCGGGCCCGCTCCAGGACGAGCGCGTCCCGGCCCAGCTCTTCGGGGACCGCTGACGCAGCCCGCGCGCGGGCTGCCCCGGACGTACTGCTCGCACGCGTGCCGACCACCCGCCAGCCGCGTCCCCAACCTCACAGGGCAATACACCTAGCGCGTCCGGTCGGCCTTGTGCACCTGGCGGACCGCCACCGCGTTGTACGGCGTCGTGGGCGTCGTCTCCTCGGTGAACCGGGAGTTGGGCAGGTAGAGGCGGTCGCCGAACGCGGCGACGGTGGTGGGGATGCGGAAGCGGGCGTCGGTGATCCGTGCGATCGGCGTGCCGCGCAGGCCCGTGGGGTGCATGCGGAACACGTCCACGGCGTTCTGGACCTGCTGGACGACGTAGAGCGTGCGGCCCAGGAGGAGGGCTCCGTCGCCGTCCGGGAGCTTGTGGCCGCCGAGGTCGACCAGGCGGGTGTCGCCGGTGCGCGGGTCGACGCGGTAGAGGCTGCCGCCGTGGGCGTGGACGTTGATGACGAGCAGTCCGCGGCCGTCGGGCGTCCGCTCCAGGCCGTTGGTGGTGAAGCCGTCGGCGGGCGCCGACACCCACTCGCCCACCAGCGGCAGCGTGACGATCTCCCGAGCCGGGGGCAGCTCGCCGCGGGGCCCGAGCGGCAGGCCGTACAACTGCTGCTGGGTGGAGTCGGTGAACCAGGCCGCCCGGGGGGTGAGGACTACGTCGTTCACCACGGTCTTCGGCGTGCCGACCTCGTAGGAGGCGAGGACGCGGCCGGTGCGGCCCTCGACCACGCGCAGCCTGCGGGTGAAGCCCCCGGCGACGAACAGGCGGCCGCCCCCGTCGCTCTTCAGGCCGAGGCTCATCGCGTCCGTCCCGGTCGTCAGGGTCTCGCCGCGCCCGGTGGCGAGGCTCGCGCGGTACAGCTCCCCGCCCTTCCGCGAGCCGAACCAGGCAGTCGCGGCAGGGCCGATGGCGATGCCCTCGGGCTGGAAGCCGTTCGGAAGGGGGAAGTCCGTGGGCCAGGCGGAGGCCTTCGTCGCACGGGCCCCGGCCCGGGCCGACGAGGCGAGCGGCCCGAGGGCGGCCAGCGCCCCCAGGGCTGCGCCGGCGCCGAGAACCGCGCGACGGGAGGTGCCGGAAGCATCGTGATTCGTCATGCCGTACACCCTTCCCCGCTCCGGCGCCGGTGAAGAGGGGCGAGCAGCGCGACGGCCTGCCGCCTGGTTCCGGACCGGGCGGCAGGCCGAGCCTCGGGCCCGGGTGCTATGCCCGGTCGATGCGGTACACGCTGCCGCCGATGTCGAGCACGTACAGCTCGCGGTTGCCGCCCTGGATGAACGAGACGACCTCACCGCCGTTGACGCCGAGGTCGTTCACCCCGGTGACCTTGCCGTTCTCCATCTTCAGGGAGCGGACGGTGCCGTCGCAGTAGTCGCTGTACACGTACTGGCCCTTGAGGTCGGGGATCGCCTTGCCCCGGTAGACGTAGCCGCCGGTCACCGAGCAGCCGAGGCCGGTGCGGTCGTACTCGTACACCGGCCGGACGTGGTTCGCGGGCTCCTTGCCGTCCCGGAAGGGGTGGCTGCCCTCCATCTGGGACCAGCCGTAGTTCTCGCCGCCATCGCTGCTCGCCGGGGCCCAGTCGATCTCCTCCCAGGCGCTCTGGCCGACGTCACCGATCAGCAGGTCGCCGGTGCCCGCGTCGAAGGAGAACTTCCACGGGTTGCGCAGGCCGTACGACCAGATCTCGTCCTTCGCCTTCGGGTCGCCGACGAACGGGTTGTCCTTCGGGACGGCGTACGGCTTGCCGCCCCTCGGGTCGATCCGCAGGAGCTTGCCGAGCAGCGTGTCGAGGTTCTGTCCGTTGCCGTGCGGATCGCCGCCGGAGCCGCCGTCACCGAAGGCGATGTACAGATAGCCGTCGGGACCGATCTTGATGTCGCCGCCGTTGTGGTTGGAGTAGGGCTGCGTCTGGGTGAGGACGGTGCGCCGGGTCTGCGGCTGGATCTTGCCCTTCACCACGGCGAACTCGTCGATGGTGCTGGTGCCTTGGAGGTTCGTGAACGAGATGTAGAAGTGGGCGAACTTCTTGTCGAACGCGATGCCGAGCAGGCCGCGCTCGCCGTCGGTGGTGGTCTCCTTCGTGATGTCGAGGACGGGGTCGCTGAGCCCGCCCTGGCTGTTCAGGACCCGTACGGTGCCCGCGCGTTCGGCTATCCAGACCGTACCGCCGGGACCCGCGGTCCCGGCGCTCGGGTTCTTGGCCGTGGTCACCTTCGTGAGCGCGACCTTCGGTGCCTGCTGCGACGCGGCGGGCTCGTCGGCGGACGCCGTGGTGAGGGCGAGGGAGGCGACGAGGCAGATGGCGCCGACGGTCGCCGAGCTTCTGGTGCGAACTTTCACCGTGATCCTCCTGGAGGCGGCGAATGGGGGAAGTCACCCAGCTGCTAGGGGCAGTGGAGAGGGGGTGTCGCCCGTGCCAGCACGCAACCTGGGTGGGGGACGGTGTGCAACTGGCACGCATGAGAATACTGGGACCAGGATGGTTGGTGTAGACCAGAACTACCGCCATCTGTTCCGGTTCCGCGCCTCCCGTGGCTGCCGGAACTGCCCTGACTGCGGCGGCATTCGTGACTGCGTTCGTGGCTGCGGCGACTTCCGTGATGCCCGCGCGTCCCGTGACGCGCGGGTCACCGCGGTCACCGCAGAAGCCGGATGTCCCCCCGCACGCGGTAGAACCCACCGGCTGCCGCGTGCAGGGCGTCCACCACATAGCGCGCCCCGGGCTGCCGTATCGCCCGCGGGAACTGGACGTTCCAGGAGGCGTCGTAGCCCTCGGACACCACGTGCACGCGCAGCCGGCCGCCGTCCTGGACGCACTCGACGACGACCGCCCCCGCGGGAACCCGGGTGACCGTGGCCACCGCGGTAGCAGCCGTGGCCGGTGCGTACGTGGGCAGGGCCGCGGCCAGCTTGACGTCCCGCGCCTGTGGCACCGTGCCCCGCTGCGCCGCGGAGATCGCCGTCTCGCTCGCGTCGACGCAGACGAGCGAGCCGTCCGTCGTGACCAGGTACAGCCGTCCGTCGCGGTACTGCATGGAGAGGGCCGAGCCGCCACCCGTGCCGAGCTTCCACAGACGCGTGCCGTCCCGGTCGAAGCAGTAGACGGACGACGCGGCGTCACCGGCGAAGACGAACCGTCCGCTGGGCGAGGTCGCGCAGGAGTACACCGGGCTGTCGCAGGCGTACGTCGCCTCGACGGCGCCCGTCGCCTTCGACAGGCGCTGGACCGCGCGGTGAGCGGTGCCCGCGTACACGGCGTCGTCCTCCTGCCAGCCGAACAGGACGCCGCCGCGGGTGGGTGTGTGCCACAACTCGCCGCCGCCGTCGGGTGCGTAGGCCGTCACGCCGCCGGTGTGGCCGTGGTAGACCGCCCGGTCGTCGGCGCGGACCATCCAGGCGTGCTCGCCCTGGCTGCGGCGCGCCCACTGGTGCTCGTCCTCGTGGTCGATGACGGTGAGGCGGCCCTCGCGGTCCGAGACGTTCAGGACGCCCTCGTGGATGTCCAGCCAGAAGATGTCGACGTCGGCGGCGATGTCGTACGCCGCGAAGGGCAGCTTCGACGACAGGTCGTAGACGCTGCCGTCGTCGCAGCCCGCGTAGATCCAGAAGTCGTCGGCGACCAGGCACTTCACGCCGTCCGGCAGTTGGAAGCGGGCGAGGACGCCGCCGTTGTGGTCCAGGGTGTACACGTCCCCCGCCTGGTTGCCCACCCAGCAGTGGTCGTCGTCGACATGGATGCCGAACGCCGAGGAACCCGTGCGGAACCGCCACAGGACCGGTGCCACGGCCCGCGCGGTGGACGGCGCCGACGCCACCTGGCGCCGCGTCACCGCGCGGGGCGCGCGCTGTCCGGGCACGGCGGGGGCGTACCCCTTGCGGACCTTCTCCGCGATCTTCTTCGAGGCCGCCGCCTGGGCCTTCGCCGTCGAGGCGAACGAGGTCGTCTGCGTCTGCCCGGCGGCGCCGATGCGCCCGTACCGCACCGTCACCGTCTGGTCGGCGACGGTCACTTCGTAGAACTTGTGCGCGCCCTCGCCCTCTTGTGACAGTTCCAGATACGTCGTCGAGACCGTGGACGCGGCAGGCATGGCAGACCCCTCCCCAGGGCGGACCCGCGGCTTCTCCGGCGGGCCCCACTGCTCACACCGTAGGAGGAGCCACTGACAACGACCGTCCTGGTCCGCGCGGCCGCCGCGCCGCTCAGCCGTCCTCGCCGGGCGGCGTGCCGCAGCTCGGGCCGCCGGGGCCGTCGAACCGGACCGAGCTGAAGAAGTCCCGGTAGGCGGGGAAGAAGTTGCCCTTGCCGGTCGGGCCGGAGGACGTCACCGCCGTACAGCCGGAGTAGTCCGCGTCGGACCAGAGGTAGATGGTCGAAGCTGTCCTGTTCCAGTCGGACTTGGCGCGGTCGTTCATGCCGAGTGCCGTCAGATCCGGCGCGCTCGCCCGGAGCGCGATCATGTCGCCGGTGCCGTCGAGGCCCGCGAACATGCAGTAGTGGCCGTCAGGACACCGGTCGTAGCCGTCCGCCGCGTGCGCCGTGGAGACCGGCACGACCGTGGTGGCCGCGGCGAGGGCCGCCACGAAGAGCAGGGGGAGCTTCGTCCTCAGGGCGAGGGCCTTGCGCATGCTGGTCCACCTTCGTCATCAGGGCGCGCGGGTCCGCGGGGGGCGGCCACCGGGAGAGCGGTGCGCGGGCCGTGGAGGAACCAGGCTTGTTGATCTGTCCGGTGGGCCGCCATCCCCCGAAGGAGGGACGCCGGGGGCAGACGGGGTGAGGGCCGGGGCGGGCCCGGCGCACCCCCGTGGGACGCGGCCCGCTCAGTACCCGCCCCCCGCGACCACCCGGTCGACCTCCCGCGGGGAGAGGGCGTGCTCTACCGCGAGGATGCCCGCGCCGATCGCCGCCGCGTTCTCGCCGGTGCGGCTCGGCTCGATGCGCAGGACGTGCGTGGCCAGCGGGTGCGAGCGCCGGTACACCGCCTCCCGGACGCCCGCGAGCAGCTGGTCGTGGACCGCGGCGAGCGCCCCGCCCACCACCACCGTGTCCGGGTTGAAGAAGTTCACCAGGCCCGCGAGGACCTCGCCCACCGCCCGCCCCGCCTCCCGGACCATGCGGACCGCGTCCCGGTGGCCGGATTTCACCAGGCGTACGACATCGCTGCCCGACGCCGCGTCCAGGCCGAGGTCCGACAGACGACGGGCCAGGGCCGCGCCGCCCGCGACCGCCTCCAGACAGCCGGAGTTGCCGCAGCGGCACGGTTCGTCCAGCTCACCGACGCGGATGTGGCCGATGTCGCCCGCGCTGCCCTGAGCGCCCCTGTGCAGTCTGCTGTCGGCGACGATCCCGCAGCCGATGCCCGTGCCGACCTTGATGTAGAGGAGGTAGCGGGTGTCCGGAAACGCTCGGCGTTGCTCGGCGAGCGCCATCACGTTCACGTCGTTGTCGACGAGCGCGCGCACCTGGAACCGGTCCGCGAAGAACTCCGGGATCGGGTACTGGTGCCAGCCGGGCATGATCGGCGGGTCGACGGGGCGGCCGGTGGAGAACTCCACGGGCCCCGGCACGCCGACGCCGAGGGACTGGAGGGTCGACGGCTCGCGCCCGGCCTCCTTCAGGAGCGCGTGCAGGGTGCGCTCCACATGGCCGAGCACCGACTGCGGCCCGTCCGCGATCGACAGCGGGTCCTCGCGCAGGGCGAGGGTCTGACCGCCCGCGTCCATCAGCAGGACGCGGCAGTGCGAGGCGCCCAGGTCGACGCCCGCGACGGCGTGCTCACGCGTGCGCAGGCGGAGCTTGCGCGGCGGCCTGCCGCCCGTGGAACTGCCGTCGGCCTCCTCCGTCACGAATCCGTGCGCGATGAGCGCGTCCACCCGCTGGGAGACCGTCGAGCGCGCGAGGCCCGTGAGCCGGGCGAGGTCCGCCCGGGTGGCCGCCGCGCCCGCGCGGAGCAGGGCGAGGACGTCACCGGGCGAGGAGGCCACCGGCGCGGGTGAGCCGTCCGGGGACGGGGCGGACGGGGCGGACGGGGCGGACGGGGCGGACGGGGAAGGATCCGGCGCTCCAGGCATGCCAGTCACCCTAGGGACGACTTTCGCTGCTCACAAGGCCGATGATGTTTGATCGTCGACCTAAGTCCCCGTCAAATGCCGTGTAAACAAAAGCGCTTGGGCCCTTGACAGGTCAAAGGGGTCTCATCACATTGCTCTGCAGGCCGCTGCCGAAGGAGCTGAGGGTGC
The DNA here is from genome assembly GCF_030388665.1 of Streptomyces flavofungini. Classification (NCBI taxonomy): domain Bacteria; kingdom Bacillati; phylum Actinomycetota; class Actinomycetes; order Kitasatosporales; family Streptomycetaceae; genus Streptomyces; species Streptomyces flavofungini. The sequence continues at coordinate 8,547,375 of NZ_CP128846.1, forward strand.
AGGCGATGCATGCGAAGCAGGCGACGCACACGATGGTGGCGATGCACGGCGTGTCCAAGAGCTTCCTCGGCGTGCGCGTGCTGCACGGCGTCTCGCTCGACCTCGCCGCGGGCGAGGTGCACGCCCTGGTCGGGGAGAACGGCGCGGGCAAGTCGACGCTCATGAAGGTCCTCGCGGGCGAACACGTACCGGACGAGGGCGTCATCACGCTCGCCGGACGGCCCCACCACTTCAGCCACCCCGCCCAGGCGCAGGCCGCGGGGATCGGCATCATCCACCAGGAGTTCGCGCTCCTCGCGCACCGCACGGTCGCCGAGAACGTCTTCCTCGGCCGCGAGCCGACCCGCTACGGCCTCGTCGACCGCCGCGCCATGGAGGACCGCACCGCCCGGCTCCTCGCCGACCTCGGCGAGGCCGGGATCGGGCCGCGGACGTACGTGCGCGACCTGTCCGTCGCCCGGCAGCAGACCGTCGAGATCGTCAAGGCGCTCGCCTCCGACGTGCGCGTCCTCGTCATGGACGAGCCGACCGCGCCGCTCGCCGACCACGAGGCGGGTCTGCTGCACGCCTTGGTGCGCCGCCTGGCCGCGCGCGGCCTCGGCATCCTGTACATCTCGCACCGGCTGCGCGAGGTCTTCGACCTGTCCCAGCGCGTCACCGTCCTCAAGGACGGCCGCCACGTGACGACGGTACGCACCGAGGACACCGACACCGACCGGATCGTACGGGCCATGGTGGGCCGCGAGCTCAGCGCCTACTACCCGCCGCGCGCCCACCCCGAGGAGATCGGCGAGGCCCGTCTCGCCGTGCGCGGCGGCGGCAACGCCCGGCTCACCGGCATCGACCTGACGCTGCGCGCGGGCGAGGTCACCGGCGTCGCGGGCCTCCAGGGGGCGGGCCGCACCTCCCTCGTCCGGGCCCTCTTCGGCGCCGCGCCCTTCACCACGGGCACCATGACCGTCGACGGGGCGGCGCTCAGGCCCGGCACGCCGCGCCAGGCCATCCGCGCCGGTGTCGCCCTCGTCACGGAGGACCGCAAGGCGGAGGGGCTCGCGCTGCGCCAGTCCGTGCGGGACAACGCGCTGCTGGTGACCCGCGCCGTGCCGGGCCGCGAACGGCCCCCAACGGCACGGGAGGTGACGGCGCTCCTGGAGAAGGTCCGGCTCCAGGCGCGCGGTGAGCACCAGGAGGCCCGCTTTCTGTCCGGCGGCAACCAGCAGAAGGTCGTCATCGCCAAGTGGCTCGCCGCCCGCCCCCGGGTGCTGCTCTTCGACGAACCCACCCGCGGTGTCGACGTCGGCGCCAAGGCCGCCATCCACACGTTGGTGCGCGACCTCGCCCGCGAAGGCCTCGCCGTCCTCATCGTCTCGTCGGAACTGCCCGAACTGATCGGCATGAGCGACCGGATCCTCGTCATGGCCGAGGGGCGCATCGCCGGTGAACTGCCCGCCGGGGCGAGCGAGGAGGACGTGATGCGCCTCGCGACGACCACCCGGGACGGCGCCGCGGCGACCGGTCCGGGCAGCGCGAGCTCGGACAGGGCCGGCTCTGACGGCGCCTCCTCCGACACCGTCGCCCCGGACGGGACCGCCGCGCCTCCGTCCGCTCCGGACGGGACCACCCCGACCCCGTCCGCCCCGGACGCCACCCCGCCCCCGTCCGCCCCGACCCCGCAGGAAGGAGTGGCATGACCGGTACCGCCCTCGTCCCCCGGCCCTCTCCGGCCCCGGCGAAGACCCGCGCCCCGCTCGGCCGCCACCGGCTCGCCGACCCCGCCGTCGGGGTCTGGCTCGCCGCCGCGGCCGTCACCGCGCTCGGGTGGATCGCCGTGGCCGCGCGCGGCGGCGACTTCCTCACCCTCACCAACGTCGTCGGCATCCTGCAGAACAGCGTGGCACTCGGTCTCGTCGCCGTCGGCCAGACCGCCGTCATCCTCACCGGCTCCCTCGACCTGTCGGTGGCGTACCTCATCAGCCTCGGGACCCTTGTCGCCGCCACCACGATGGAGAACGGCTCCGTCGTCACCGGGGTCCTCGCGGTCCTCGCGCTGTCCGCGGCCGTCGGGCTCGCCAACGGTCTGATCGTCACCGGTCTGAAGGTCAACGCGTTCATCGCGACCCTCGGCACCGCCTTCATCCTGCGCGGCTGGATCGAGGACAACTACACCGGGCCCGCGGGCAAGGTCCCCGCCTCCTTCCAGCACCTCGGCTACGACCGGATGGGCCCGATCCCCGTCTCCCTCTTCCTGCTCCTCGCCGTCACCGCGGCGCTGTGGGTGATCACCCGGCGCACCCGCTTCGGCCATCACCTGTACGCGACCGGCGGCGACGAGCACGCGGCCCGCCTGTCCGGCGTCCGCACCCGCCGCACCGTGATCGCCGCCCACGTCCTGTGCTCGTTGTGCGTGGGCGCCGCCGCCCTGTTCCTCGCCTCGCGCCTGGGCGCAGGAGCGCCGTGGGCCGGCACCGAGGCCCGCTACGACCTGGAGTCCATCGCGGCCGTCGTCCTCGGCGGCACCGTGCTCGCGGGCGGGCGCGGGGGAGTGGTCGGCACCCTCGGCGGCGTCCTCGTGCTCGCCGTCCTCGACTCCGTCTTCAACCAGCTCGGCGTCGACCCCTTCTTCAAG